>CAWEMY010000019.1:0-212698 GCA_963810305.1 uncultured Acidobacteriota bacterium | reverse complement strand
TTGGGCGGCGGGTCTCGTATCGGCCGGCGCGGTCGCGGGCATCACCAGCGTCCTCCTCGTCATGCTCATGAGTCAGCCGCGGATCTTCTTCTCGATGAGCCGCGACGGCCTGTTCCCCGCGGCTGTCAGCAAGGTCCATCCGAAATTCCGGACCCCCTACATCACCACCATCATCACCGGTGTCATCGTCGCGATCGTGGCCGGGTTCACACCGATCCAGCTGCTCGGTGAGATGACCAGTATCGGAACTCTGTTCGCGTTCGTGATCGTCTGTGCGGCGGTCATGGTGCTGCGGGTCAAGCGTCCGGACGCGCATCGGCCGTTCAAGGTCTGGGGCGGCCCGACCTTCCCGATACTCGGCACTGTCTTCTGCTTCTACCTGATGCTGAGTCTTTCGATCATGACCTGGGTGCGGTTCCTCGGCTGGCTCGACATCGGGATGCTCATCTACTGGTTCTACGGCCGCACGCACAGTCCGCTCGTCGACAAAGCTGAAGCGGCGGCTCGCTCCGCCGCGGAAAACGTCGGCAACTTCCTCAAGATTGCCGGGTACCTGCTGCTGTTCAACGGCTTCTGCATGGTCCTGCTCGCGTTCATGACGCAATGGGGCCTGATGAAAGAGGAGCTGGCGAAGTGGCATGAGCTCGATGAACGGCTCAGCGCGCTCGGGATGCACATCAATCCCGAGATCGCCGATGCCTTCGGGCTGAAGATCATCATCGCCGGCGCCGTCGCGGTCGCGCTCGGGTTCGTACTGGCGCGGTCCTCGTCGAAGGGACGCCGCTAAGCGCACGCCGGTGCAGTCAGAGCGGGCGAGAGACTGGACCGGCGCACCGGCCCAGTCTCCCTGGTGGGCCGGCTGGCGGCTGTCGGTCGCCCTGCTGGCCTTCGTTATCGCCGGAGGTACCGTCGGATACGTCGTCATCGAAGGCTGGTCCGTCTGGGACGCCTTCTACATGACGATCATCTCGGTGACCACAGCCGGGTACAGAGAGGTCCACCCGATGTCACGGGCGGGTGAGGCCTTCACGTCAGCGCTTCTGGTCGGCGGCGTCGCGACCGCGCTCTACACTTTCACGACGTTCATGGCGCGAGTCGTGGAAGGTGACCTCCACGGCCGCTGGATCAGCCGTCGCAGGGAACGCATGCTCGACGAGCTCGAACAACACTTCCTGATCTGCGGATTCGGCCGCATCGGCCGCATCATCGCGGGGGAGTTCGCACGGCAGAATGTGCCCTTCGTTGTCATCGAGCGTAACCATGAGCGCGTGCAGGACGCCCTGGACCTCGGTTACCTCGCGGTCGAAGCGGATGCGTCGAACGAAGTGGTGCTGCGGCGTGTTCGCATCAATGCCGCGCGGGGGTTCATCGCCGCGGTGAGCACGGACGCAGAGAATGTGTACGCCGTTCTCTCCGCGCGGCTGCTCAATCCCCGCCTCTTCATCATCGGCCGCGCTGAAACGGACGATGCGAAGTCGAAGCTGCAGAAGGCCGGCGCCGACCGGGTCATCTCCCCGTACAACATCGGCGGGTTACAGATCGCCCAGACCGCCCTTCGACCAGCCGTTGTGGACTTCGTCCAGATCGCGACGGGCTCAGACAATCTCGAGTTGAACATGGAGCAGGTCAGGATCGGCCAGTCTGCTGAACTGGCCGGTAAGTCGCTCATAGACGCGGCGCTGCGACAGCGGTTTGGTGTTGTCGTCGTCGCCATTCAGCGCGCCGACGGGAAGATGGAGTTCAATCCCGAGCCGGAAACGCCGATGCAGCCGGGCGACCATCTCGTGGTTCTCGGCAGGACGGAGAACCTCCGCGAGCTCGCTGCTGCCGCCGGGGACGTGACGCAGGTCGCGCACTGAGCCGTCGGACTTGAAGGACGCAGCGCGGACGGCCGCGGCGGCGGTCGATGGGTGGCTGAATGAGACGCAGGGGGAGGCGCTGTTCGACGCGGCCGCCCGCTGTTCGGGCCGGGGCGCGATCGTTGAGATCGGATCCTGGAAGGGACGTTCGACCATCTGGCTCGCGCACGGCGCCCGGGTGGCGGGTCAGCGGGTGTTCGCGGTCGATCCGCACGTGAATTCACGCGAGGATCCAGCCGCGCGAACGCTCGACGAATTCGCCGCGAACATTCGGCGAGCCGGAGTCGACGATGTGGTCACGCCGCTCGTCATGTCGTCTCACGAAGCCGCGGTTCGAGTGAACGGCGGCGTCGAGGTTCTCTTCGTAGATGGAGATCACACCGACGCCGGCGCGGAGCAGGACGCTGACACGTGGCTGCCTCGGCTGGTCGACGGCGCCGTGGTGCTGATGCACGACGTCGTGACGGCGTCGTACACAGGACCGAGACGAGTATTTCGTCACCGCATCTGCTGGAATTCCGGCTACGCTGGCGTGAGACGGGTGGGTTCCATGGGCATCGCGCGCCGTGTCACGCGCCGGTCCGCCCTTGACGCCGTCCGCGGAACGATGGCCGGCTTGCTCTTGTATCTGCTCGACGCAAAGCGTCTGCTCAGGAGGCTCAAAAGGTGAACGTATCGTCTGCGCGTCTGCTCGACGGCAATCGAATTGCCGCCGAAATCCGCGAATCGGTCCAGCCTGGAGTTGCGGCGTTCACGTCCCGCGCCGGGCGGCCGCCCCAGCTCGGCATCGTGCTCGTCGGCGAAGACCCGGCGTCGGAGATCTACGTCCGCAACAAGGTCCGCGCCGGGACCGAATCGGGGCTGAAGGTGGACCTGCAGCGCCTGCCGGCCACGGCGACGCTCGACGAGCTGTTGCAGCTGGTGAAAAGGCTCAACGCGAGCGACGAGCACGACGGGATCCTCGTTCAGGCGCCATTACCCTCCGCCATGGGCCGCAGCGCATCGCAGAGCGTGTTCGACGCCATCGACCCGGCGAAGGACGTCGACGGATTCAATCCGGTCAACGTCGGGCGTCTGGTTCAGGGGAGAGCGCATCTCGCACCGTGCACCCCGTCCGGAGTCATCGAGATGCTCGATCGCTCGGGCATTGCCATGGCACGCACGCACGCGGTCGTGATCGGACGGAGCGAGATCGTCGGCAAGCCGATGGCGATGCTCCTGCTGCACCGGGACGCCACCGTCACCGTCTGCCACTCGAAGACGGCGGATCTTCCCGCGGTCGCGCGCCAGGCCGACATTCTCGTGGCCGCAATCGGCCGGGCGGGATTTGTCACCAGGGACTTCGTGAAACCGGGCGCCACCGTCGTCGACGTGGGAATCAATCGCGTCACCGATGCGGCGCAGGTCCTGTCGCTCTTCGGCGCCGGTTCTCAGCGAGCGGCGGACTTCCAGAAACGCGGATCGATCGTCGTGGGGGACGTCCATCCGGCCGTAGCGGAAGTGGCGGGGGCACTGACGCCGGTCCCCGGCGGCGTTGGTCCGCTGACGATCGCCGTCCTTCTCAAGAACACTCTCGCGGCCGCCGAGGCGCGAGCGGCGTCCCGATAAGCGACCGATGCTGCGCGCGGCGCTCACGGGGGGCATTGCGACGGGCAAGTCGCATTGCCTCGCCCGTTTTGCAGCGCTCGGCGTCCCCACCATTGACGCTGATGTCCTGGCGCGGGAAGCGGTCGCACCCGGTTCTCACGGGCTCGAAGCGGTCGCCACGCGCTTCGGTCCGGGCGTCATGCATCCGGACGGAACCCTCGATCGCGCCGCACTCGGGGCTTTGGTGTTTTCAGACCGAAGCGCGCGCGCCGCGCTCGAAGCGATCATCCATCCGGAGGTGCGCCGCAGGATCCGCGAGTGGTTCGTGAGCCTCCCGCCGCAGACACCGGTGGCCATCGCCGACATCCCGCTCCTGTTCGAGACCGGCCAGGAGCACGACTTCGACCGTGTCATCGTCTGCGCCTGCGACCCCGGCGAGCAAGTGCGCCGCATTGTCGCGCGCAACGATCTCTCCGAAGAAGCCGCTCGGCAGCGCCTCGCCGCCCAATGGCCGATTGCGGAGAAAGTCGCCCGCGCGCACCACGTCATCCGAACCGACGGGAGCTTCCCCGAAACCGAGTCCCAGATCAGAGCGGTATACGAAACGCTGACCGCTAAACGGTGAACGCAACTAATGGTCGGCGTTGGTTGCTTCCACTAAAGCGATCTCCTGGTCTTTCGGCGAGATCCGTTCCTCAACGAACGTATTCCACTCGTGGCAATGTGGGCACTGCCAGAGCAGCTCGGTGCTCCGATAGCGGCAGCGAACGCAGATGTGCGGATCGAGGTAGAAGATCGAGCTGCGCGTGAGCTCGACATAGCGGTCGACGAGTGCCTGCGGGAGGCTGAGCGCCGACAACGTCTCCCAGATCGCCTGGTGGAGCGCGAGGGCGTGGGGGTTGATCGCCAGCGCTTCGAACAGGAGGTCGAGGCCTTCGCGCGACGAGTGCAGCGACGAAAGGTGCCGGGCGAGCGCGAGGCGTGCGCGCCAGTCCTGAGGATTGTCGGCGATCAGCTTGCGGCACAGTTCCGGAAAGGCGTGGCCGCGTCCAACCTTCGGGTACGCGGATTCCAGCCTCGAGAACGTGAGATATCCGCGCTCGGGCGCGGTCTCGACGAGCCGTTCCCAGGTGGCGACCGCATCAGCCGTCCGTCCTTGATAGAACTGGACGTCGCCGAGACTCAGGTACGCGGGCGTGCTGTTCGGATCCAGCTCGATCGCGGCGGAGAAGTGCTTGCTCGCCTCCGCGTAGTCCATTCGCTTCAGCGCGTCCCTTCCGAGCTCGGCCTCCAGGAACGCAAGGATCGTCTGGTGCCGTGGGCGATGGCTGTCAGACGAGGCGGCTGCGAGCTTCTGCCGGGTGGCGTAGGCCTCGGTCCAGAGGTGCTGCTCTTCGTAGAGCTTCTCCAGATTGGACAGCGCGTACTCGTTGCCAGGATCGAGCCTCAGAACTTCGGAGAACGCCTCGAGCGCACGATCGACGAAACCGCCGGCCTTGTAGTCCAGACCCAGGCACAACAGAACGCTGGCATGTTCGAGCTTGCGCAGGTTGGCACGCTGCAGGAGGGCCTGATGCTCCTGGATCGCGCGGCCGACCTGACCTTTCTCGCGATAGAGATTCCCCAGGATCAACCGGATCTCCAGCGGCTCACCGGCGACATCCGCCGCCAGCGTGAGCTCCTCGATCGCGTGATCGATCTGGTCGGCGACCAGATAGTTCAGGCCGAGCATGAAGTGCGGCGATTCCCGAGCGCGCCGCCGGTCGATCCAGCGGCCGTCCTGCAGCTTGTAGCGCTCCCACGCCTTTCCGGCGGCGAGGCCAACGAGCAGCGCGACCAGCGCGGCGAGGGTAATGTAGGGAGCCATCAGGACGACAGCTCCGCGACGAGCGTGTCCCAGCGGTCCTGGGCTTTGAGAATCAGTTCCAGCAGCTCGCGGACGGCACCGCGTCCGCCGGGCTTGGTACTCACCCAGTGCGCGCACACCGAAGCTTCTTCAGCGGCATCCGCCGGGACCGCGGCGAATCCGACCTGTCGGAGAACGGCGACATCGAGGACGTCATCGCCCATGTAGGCAACGTCCGCGTCGGTCATCCCGAGCTCGGAGATGATGCGGGAGTACTCCGCGGCCTTGCTCGCCGCGCCCTGCGACACGATCGGAATGCCGAGCTGGGCAGCTCGCCGCTGCGTCGGTGCGGACTCGCGCGCCGACAGCAGCCCGACCGTCAGACCGCACCGCAGCGTCCAGACGATGGCGGCGCCATCGCGGATGTGGAAAGTCTTCGATTCTGTGCCGTCGCCGTTCAGGACGATGGAACCGTCGGTCAGTACACCGTCCACATCGAGGAGGACGAGCCGGACCCGTCGCGCGCGCTCCTCGACGGTCATCAAAACATCTGCGTGCGCCACAGATCATGGAGGTGGACGACACCCTCGATGCTTCCATCATCGTCGGTGACGACGACCGAAGTGATCTTGTGCGTTTCCATGATCTTGAGCGCTTCGACGGCGAGCATTTCGCGCCGGATCGTCCGCGGATTCGGACGCATCACGTCGCCGGCAGTCAACCCCAGAACATCGGCCGATTTCAACATCAGCCGCCGCAGGTCGCCGTCGGTGAAGATGCCCGCCAGTCGTCCGACATCGTTGACGACGCACGTCATACCCAGACGCTTGCTCGACATCTCGTGAAACACGTCATGCATCGGCGTCGAGAGCTTCACCACCGGTGCCGCGTCGCCGGCATGCATCACGTTTTCGACGCGTATCAAGCGGCGTCCGAGTTTGCCCCCCGGGTGCAGTGACGCGAAATCCTCCGCACGAAAACCCTTGCGGACGAGAAGCGTCATCGCCAGGGCATCGCCGAGCGCCAGTGCCGCCGTGGTACTGGCCGTCGGCACGAGATTCATGGGACAGGCTTCTTCGGCAATGCCACAGTTCAGGGTCACGTCGGCCGCTTTGGCCAGGGTGGAGTCCGGATCGCCGGTCAGTGCGATCAGTCGAGCGCCGAGCCGCTTGATCGACTCGAGGAGCCGCACGAGTTCTTCGGTCTCCCCGCTGTGCGACAGCGCGATGACGACGTCCTCTTCGCGGATCGCTCCGAGGTCACCATGAATGGCTTCGGCGGGATGGAGGAACCAGGCGGAGGTGCCGGTGCTCGAAAGTGTCGCGGCAATCTTGCGGCAGATGATCCCGGACTTTCCCATCCCGGTGACGATCACCCGGCCGCGGCAGTCGAAGAGCAGCTGGATCGCGCGCTCGAAGTCGCCATTGAGGCGATCGAGGAGACCGAGGATGGCGGCCGCCTCTGTTTGAAGCACTTTACGGGCGAGGTCGAGCGTGTGAACGGTGTCACTCATACGCCGACGCCGCTCGCAATGCCGTGGATCTTGACGAGACGGTGGAGAAGTGGCTCCAGCCGATCGAGCTGTAGTGCATTCTGCGCATCACTTTTGGCTGAGGCCGGCGTCTGATGAACTTCCATGAACACGCCGTCCACACCGGCTGCCACTCCCGCGGACGCCATCGGCTCGATGAACTCGGCCTGGCCGGCGGTCACGCCGTCGCCACCTCCCGGGAGTTGAAGGCTGTGCGTCACATCGTAGACCACGGGATATCCCAGCGCGCGCAACATCGGAAAGGCGCGCATGTCCACGACGAGATTGTTGTAGCCGAAAGAGAAGCCCCGTTCGGTGACGATCACATTCGCGTTGCCCGCCGTCGTGACCTTGTCGATCGCGTGCCGCATGTCGGCAGGGGAAAGGAACTGTCCCTTTTTGATGTTCACGACACGACCGGTGCGAGCGGCGGCGATCAACAGATCCGTTTGACGTGACAGGAACGCCGGTATCTGCAGGACGTCCGCAACCTCGGCGGCGGGCGCGGCGTGCGACGGCTCGTGGATGTCGGTGAGGATCGGGACGCGAGCCTTCTCCTTCACCCGGCTGAGCACCCGAAGCCCTTCTTGCAGGCCAGGCCCGCGAAAGGACCGGCCCGACGTCCGATTCGCCTTGTCGTAGGAGGCCTTGAACACGTACTGGACGCCGGTGCGCTGTGCGATCTCGCGGACCTGCATGGCCGTCTCGACGGCGTGCGACTCGCTTTCGATGACACACGGGCCGGCAATCAACAGGAGGGGAGCCCGGCTCCCGACACTCAACCCGGAGAATTCGACTGGGCGCACCGCGATCATCCGGCCACGGACGCAGTCGCGTGGCGCGGGGTCGCGAGCTTGTGCTCGTGGCTCGCCTGCACGAAGCCGGCAAAGAGCGGGTGGGCCTTCAGCGGCTTCGACTTGAACTCGGGATGGAACTGCACAGCCACGTACCAGGGATGGGACGGCAACTCCAGGATCTCGACGAATTTGCCGTCCTCCGACCGACCGACGATCTCGAGCCCGGTGTCGGTCAGCGCCTTCTCATACAAGCAATTGAACTCGTAACGGTGGCGATGGCGCTCGTGAATGAGGTCGGCGCCATAAAGAGTGTGGGCCTTTGACCCGGGTTTCAGCACACATTCGTACGATCCAAGCCGCATCGTACCGCCCAGGTCGTCGACACCGAGGAGGTCGCGGAGCTTGTAGATGACCTTCTGCGGAGTGTCCGGCGCGCACTCGGTTGAATCAGCCTCGGACAATCCGGCGACGTGACGCGCGTACTCGACCGCCGCCCATTGAAAGCCGTAGCAGATCCCGAAATAGGGGATGCTGCGCTCACGCGCGATTTCCGCCGCGCGCATCATGCCCCGTGTGCCGCGATCGCCAAAGCCGCCAGGCACCAGGATCCCGTCGGCGCCATCGAGCAACTGTTCCCCCCCGGGCTGCTCGAGCGCCTCGGCTTCGACCCACCGGATATGCACCCGCAGCCGGTGCTTGAAGCCACCGTGATACAGCGCCTCGTTCAGACTCTTGTAGGAGTCCTCGTATCCCACGTACTTGCCGACCACGTGAATGGTGACGTCGTCTTTCGGATGCTTGATACGGTCGACCAGGTCGGTCCACGCCTCCATGCGGGCTTCGGTCGCCGGGAGGTTGAGCCGCTGCAGCACGATCCGGTCGAGCCCCTCCGCGGCAAGCACCAGCGGCACTTCATAAATGCTCGAGACGTCCTTGGCGGTGATGACCGCCTCTTCGTCGACGTCGCAGAAGAGCGCGATCTTGCGTTTGATGTCCTGATCGAGAAAACGGTCGGTGCGGCAGAGCAGGATGTCGGGTTGGATGCCGATCGCCCGAAGATCCCGAACGCTGTGCTGCGTCGGCTTGGTCTTGAGCTCGCCGGCAGCGCCGATGAACGGCACGAGCGTCAGGTGGATATACAGGGTGTTATCGCGTCCGACGTCCTGCCGCATTTGACGGATCGCTTCGACGAAGGGGAGGCTCTCGATGTCGCCGACGGTGCCGCCGATCTCGACCAGCACGACATCCACGTCCTTGGCTACGGCGCGAACGCTGTCCTTGATTTCGTTGGTGATGTGAGGGATCACCTGGACGGTCCGCCCCAGATAATCGCCGCGCCGTTCCTTCTGAATGACGGACAGATAGATCTTTCCGGTCGTCCAGTTGTTGTTGCGAGTCGTCACCTGGGTGGTGAAACGCTCGTAATGACCGAGGTCGAGGTCCGTCTCGGCGCCGTCGTCGGTCACGTAGACCTCGCCGTGCTGGAACGGGCTCATGGTCCCGGGGTCGACGTTAATGTACGGATCGAACTTCTGGAGAGCGACCTTGTAGCCATGCCCTTCGAGCAAGGCTCCGATCGATGCCGCGGCCAGTCCCTTGCCGAGCGAGGAGACGACACCGCCGGTCACGAAGATATATTTCACCGGCCGGGTGCGTTGTCTGTCTTGTTGTGCGGGCTCGGTCATCCAACCTCTTAGGAGTTAGGAGTTAGACGTAGGAATCAAAAGTTGTCGTCTGACGCGCTCGAGATCTTCCGGAGTGTCGACACCGATGCATTCATACGGGGTCTCGACCGTCTTGATCCGGATGCCGTGCTCGAGCGCGCGAAGTTGCTCCAGCGCCTCGGATTGCTCCATCGCCGTCGGCGGCAAGGCCGTCAACCGCAGCAGCGTTTCCCGGCGATACACGTAGAGGCCGATGTGCCTCCATGCCGGCGCGGGCGGGGATCCGTCCCTGGTGAATGGAATCGGCGCCCGCGAAAAATACAGCGCGTTCCCCTCGCGGTCCACCACCACCTTCGTCACGTTCGGGTTCCGGAGGTCCGCCGGATCGTCGATGCGACGACGCACCGTGCTCATCTCGAGCGACGGGTCGGCGCGAAACACTGCGATCGCATCGTCGACCATCGACGCCTCGATCAACGGTTCGTCCCCCTGGACGTTGACGACGAGATCCGATGTCAGGGTTGCGGCAATTTCCGCGA
The DNA here is from genome assembly GCA_963810305.1 of uncultured Acidobacteriota bacterium. GTDB lineage: Bacteria > Acidobacteriota > Vicinamibacteria > Vicinamibacterales > 2-12-FULL-66-21 > JACDCA01. The sequence continues at coordinate 202,875 of CAWEMY010000019.1, read as the reverse complement.
GCCGGTCGGTGCCGCTCTGATGTGCGCGTGATGTCATTTGTGCGCGGCCGCCGAACGCTTCGACGGCGTCCCGAATCCGGTCGTCGTCGGTGGCGACGATGACAACACCGACGGAGCGGGCGGCACTGGCGCGGCGATAGACGTGCTCGATCATCGGCCGACCGCCGATATCGGCGAGCGCTTTTCCAGGGAGGCGAGTCGAGTCGTAACGCGCGGGGATGATGGCGACGACGGAGAAAGTACCGGAACTAACAGGGGGCCCGGGGCTGGAAACGAGGGGCACGGCGAATCTTACCACAGTCGATTCAGGCTCTTTCAGGGTCGGAGCCTGTCGCGCCGAAGCACCGCAGGTGCGAAGGCGGATGACGCGCGGCGTCTTCAGGAGTAGGATGTTGGGCATGAACGCCTCGCGTGTGGCGGCGTGGATGTTTGGCGCGGCAGTCCTCGGCGCCTGGCTCGCGTCAGCCGCAAGCGACCAGGGGCCGCGGCATCCGGTCAGGACGTCGCCGCCGGCGGCTGCCAGTCCAATCGATCATCTCGCGACCGACGTCGAAGCGCAGGCCGAACGGCTGCGGCACCGTCTCGACACTGCTCCGGCGCCGCAGGCGCCGCTGCGCAATCCTTTTGCCTTCGCGCCGCGCGTTCAATCAGTAGCGCGTCCTGCGCGCGTCGTGGCTGCGAGCGTCCCTCTCCCGCTGCCCGCCGAACCCGCCGAGCCGTCGCTGGAACTGATTGGGATAGCGGAGAAGCAGGCCGGGGAAGCCGTCGTTCGGACGGCGATGATCTCGAACGATGCCGGCGACCTTCTCATGGTTACCGTCGGACAGCGGATCCTGGGTCTCTACGACGTCGCGGCCATTGGCCACGACGCCATCGAGTTGAAGCATTCCATCAGCGGCGCGATCCGGCGGCTGGTCTTACGTTAGCCTCACCAGGCACACGCGGCGGATCGCCGCCACATCCCGCAGTTCCCTGACCGCCGCTTCGATGTTCCCGTCCGGTTGCCCGGTGTCCAGATTGACGACGCCGATCGCGCCGCTGCGGCCGCGGCCGAGAGAAAACCCGGCGATGTTGATCCGGTGACGCCCAAGGATCGTGCCGACCTCGCCGATCACGCCAGGCTGATCCTCATTGCTGATGACGAGCATGGTGCCCTCGAGGGGTGCTTCGACGTCGATCCCATCGATCAATTCCAGGCGAGCGGTGCCCGTCTCGAAGACCGTGCCTTCGATCCAGCGTTCCCCTTCAGTCGTGTGAAGTTTCAGCGACAGGAGATTCGCGTAGTCGCGTGGCCGGGAACTGTGGGATTCGATGATCTCGATGCCGCGTTGCTCGGCAACCGCACGGGCGTTCACGACCGTGACGGACGTGGAGAGAATCGGCTTCAGTGCGCCCGCGATCGCCGCGCTGGCAAGAAGGGAACCGTGCTTGCCGAGAAGTGGCCCGTAATAGCGCACACCAAGCGCATGCGTCCGGCCCGTCGCAATCTGCGCGATCAGATCCCCCATTCGCTGCGCCAGCGTCATGAACGGCCGCAGCTGCGCCGCGTCATCACCACGAACTGACGGGAAGTTGACGGCGTTGGCGATTGTTCCGGCCTCCAGGTAATCCCGAACGGCGGCGGCCGTCTCGATACCGACCAGCTCCTGGGCCTCCACCGTCGAGGCTGCGATGTGCGGAGTTGCCAGAACCTGGCGCAACTTGACGAGGCGCGATTCTCCCGGTGGCTCGTTTTCGAACACGTCAAGACCTGCGCCAGCAACCGCCCCTGACTCGATCGCGTCGGCGAGAGCCTCCTCGTCGATCAGCTCGCCGCGCGCCGTGTTCACGATCCTGACACCCGGCTTGCACCCAGCCAGCCGCTCGCGGCCGAAGAGATGTCGCGTCTCCGCCGTCGCCGGCAGGTGAAGCGTGATGTAGTCCGACCGGGCACAAAGGTCATCGAGGCTCAACAGCGTGATGCCCATCGACGCGGCGACCTGTTCAGAGATGAACGGATCGTGGGCGACGATCGTCATGCCGAAGGCGCGCGCGCGCCCCGCGACCTCCTGCCCGATCCGGCCAAGACCGACGACGCCAAGCGTCTTGCCGCGGAGCTCGGCGCCAACGAGTTTCTTCTTGTCCCACACGCCTTGTTTCATCGCCGCGTCCGCAGGTGCGACGCCGCGCGAGAGCGCAAGCATCAGCGCGATGGCATGCTCGGCAACGCTGACGCTGTTTGCGCCGGGGGCATTCATCACGAGGATCCCGCGTTCTGTTGCCGCTTCGACATCGACGTTGTCGACGCCGGTACCGGCGCGGGCGATCACCCGAAGCCGCGGCGCCGAGTCGATCAGTGCGCGATCGACCGTAGTGGCGCTGCGAACGATGAGCGCGTCCGCGTCGGCGAGATCGGCCTTCAGAACATCGAGCGGACGTTGCGCGCGAGCATCGACGATCGATCCGGTGACGCTGCGCAGAAGCTCGATCGCGGAGGCGGGGAGTTGGTCGGCGACGACGATTTTCATCAGTGAGTCAGTATAATGTTGTGTTCCCGCCTTCGCGCTGCGCGCAAGGCGGGCCAGGCTGCACTCGCGTGGTGCAATTCGCTCAAACGTGTGGAATGACGCGGCTGGATGGGCTCAGAGCGGTCGATTTCCACATGGTTTTCCACACAATCTGTGAACAACGCGCGACGCCGTCGTGGTGAGGTGACCTAAATCAGCATGCCGACATTTTCCATTCTCCAACCGCCGACCACCGGTACGGCAATCACGAAAAAAGACGGACGACTCGTCGTCCCGGACGATCCGATCGTTCCCTTCATTGAAGGGGATGGCACCGGCCCTGATATCTGGCGCGCCAGCGTCCGCGTGTTCGACGCCGCGGTGGCGAAGGCGTACGGCGGCACGAAAAAAATTGCATGGTTCGAAGTGCCGGCAGGAGAGAAGGCGAAGGAACAGCACGGCGAATGGCTTCCGAACGACACGCTCGAGGCGGTGCGTACATATAAGGTAGCCATCAAGGGTCCGCTGACGACGCCGGTGGGAGGCGGGATCCGGTCCTTGAACGTCTCGCTCCGGCAGCTGCTCGATCTCTATGCGTGCGTGCGCCCGGTGCGTTACTTTGCCGGCACGCCAGCTCCGGTAACCCACCCCGAACGCATGAACGTCGTGATCTTCCGTGAGAACACCGAAGACGTCTATGCCGGGATCGAGTGGGCGAGTGGCACACCGCAGGCCGTGAAGGTCATCCAGTTCCTCGAACGCGAGATGGGGCAAAAGATTCGGCCGGATTCCGGCATCGGCATCAAGCCGATGTCAGAAACCGGGTCGAAACGCCTCGTTCGGATGGCGATTCAGTACGCCATCGACAACAAACGCAAGACCGTGACCCTGGTCCACAAGGGCAACATCATGAAGTTCACGGAGGGGGCGTTCCGTGACTGGGGCTACGAAGTTGCGAAGGCCGAGTTCCGCGAGCACATCGTGACCGAGGAAGAGGTCTGGAACGGCGCGAAACTGCGCGAGGGGCAGGTCCTCATCAACGATCGGATCGCCGACAGCGTGTTTCAGCAGATCCTGACCCGCACTGCCGAGTACGACGTGTTTGCGACACCTAATTTGAACGGCGATTATCTGTCGGACGCGTGCGCCGCTCAGGTCGGCGGCCTGGGGATGGCGCCCGGCGCCAACATCGGCGAGGACATCGGATTTTTCGAAGCCACCCACGGCACCGCGCCGAAGTACGCCGGCAAAGACGTCATCAATCCGAGTTCGGTGATCCTCTCGGGGGTGATGATGTTCCGCTACCTCGGCTGGCACGAAGCTGCCGATCTGATCGAATCCGGCATCGACCGCTCGATCCGTCAGAAAACCGTCACCTACGATCTCGCACGCCAGATGGAAGGGGCGACCGAGGTGAAGACGTCCGAATTCGCCGACCACATTATTAAGAACTTTGGCTGACGGCCAGAGAAGACGGGAGACCGGGAGGCTATGAATCGCAAGGTAACGGTTGTAGGCGGGGCCGGGAACGTCGGCGCCACTGTGGCTCGCGCGGTGGCTGACAAGGAGTTGGCCGACGTCGTCATCATCGACATCGCCGATCAGAAGGCCGCCGGTGTGGCGCTCGACATGCTCGAGGCGTGCCCGATCGAGGGATCCGACTCACGTGTCGTCGGATACGGCGCAAACGACGAAGGATGGGCGCAGACCGCCGACTCCGATGTCGTTGTCATCACGTCCGGCATGCCGCGAAAGCCGGGGATGAGCCGTGACGACCTGCTGAACGTGAACTACAAGATCATGCAGTCGGTCACGGAGCAGGTGATCAGGTATTCACCGAAGACAATCATCGTGCCGGTCGCGAATCCGCTCGATGCCATGTGCCAGGCCGTGTATCGATTGAGCGGGTTCCCGCGGGAGCGGGTGATCGGCATGGCCGGCGTGCTCGATTCCGCCCGCATGCGCGCTTTCATTGCGATGGAGACCGGCGTCTCGGTCGAGAATATCCACGCATTCGTGCTCGGTGGCCACGGCGACACCATGGTGCCGCTGGCACGCTACTCGACGATCGCAGGGATCCCGTTGCCGGATTACCCGGGCATGACCGCTGAAAAAATCGCCGCGATCAGCGAGCGGACCGCCAACGGGGGAGCGGAGATCACCAAACTCGTCGGCACCAGCGCCTGGTACGCGCCAGGGTCCGCTGCCGCCGAGATGGTCGAGATCATCCTCAAGGACAAGAAGAAGATCGTGCCGTGCTCAGTGTTCCTGCAGGGAGAGTACGGGATCAACGACCTGTTTGTCGGCGTCCCGATCAAACTCGGTGCCCGCGGCGTCGAACAGATCATTCAGATCAAGTTGACGGCTGAAGAAGATGCGGCATTGAAGAAGTCGGCCGCGGCGGTCAAGGAATTGACCGACATTATTAAGGTGTAGGGGCGGTTCGCGAACCGCCCCTACATCGTTCGCGAACGCGATGCCGTCGTTACGTAGGATTGACCAGCATGGCGCGGAAATACTCCCGGTTCATTCGCGCGATGTTGGTGATCGGGATCTCCTTAGGGCAGACAGCCTCGCATTCCCCTTCGTTCGAGCAACTGCCGAATCCTTCGGCATCGTGACGGTCGACCATCGCGACCACGCGGGTCGAACGCTCGACCTCTCCCTGCGGCAGTAGCGCCAGGTGGCTGACCTTCGCCGAGGTGAAAAGCGCGGCTGAAGCGTTCTTGCACGCCGCCACGCACGCACCGCAGCCGATACAAGCGGCAGAATCCATCGCGCTCTCAGCCAGCGGCCTGGGCACGAGAATCGCGTTCGCGTCCTGTGCGCCTCCGACGTTGACTGACGTATAGCCGCCGGCCTGGATGATGCGGTCGAATGCACTTCGATCGACGACCAGATCCTTGATGACCGGGAAAGCCTTTGCGCGCCACGGCTCGAGGATGACGCGGTCGGCGTCCTTGAAACGCCGCATGTGCAACTGACAGACCGTCGTGCCTGGCTCGGGACCGTGGGGGACACCACTGATGAGGAATCCACAGGTCCCGCAGATCCCCTCGCGGCAATCCGAGTCGAATGCAATCGGATCCTCGCCCTTCGCGATCAGCCCCTCGTTGACGACATCGAGCATTTCGAGGAAGGACATGTCGGGCGAGACGCTCTCCGCCACGTAGTCCCTGAACTCGCCACGGGCCGTGGGGCTCGACTGCCGCCACACTTTCAGAAGGATTCGCATCGCTACTTATAGCTTCGCTGGGATGGCTTCACGTACTCGAACGTCAGCGGTTCCTTGTGCAGAACCGGGGGCTGACCGACGCCGGTGAACTCCCAGGCGGCCACGTACGTGAAGTTCTGATCGTCGCGGAGGGCCTCGCCGTCCGGCGTCTGGCTCTCTTCCCGGAAGTGGCCGCCGCAGGATTCGGTGCGGTGAAGCGCATCCAGCGCCAAGACTTCCGCAAATTCGAGGTAATCCGCTACACGCCCCGCATATTCGAGGTTCTTGTTCATGTTGTTGGCGGGGCCGGGCACCGACACGTTCTGCCAGAAGTCCTCACGCAATTTCGGGATGACGTCGAGTGCCTTTCGCAAACCGCTGTCGCCCCTGGCCATCCCGACTTCGTCCCAGAGCAACTGGCCGAGCTCGCGGTGCAGTTGCCGCGGCGTTTTCGGACCCTTCACAGTCAGGAGCTTGTCGATTCTGCTCTGCACAGCAGTGGCAGCTTCCGCGAACGCGTCGTGATCGGTCGCGACGGGTGGCAAGGTCGTGCTGCCCAGGTAATGCGCCAGCGTGTAAGGGATCACGAAGTACCCGTCCGCGAGACCCTGCATGAGCGCGCTTGCTCCCAGCCGGTTGGCACCGTGGTCGGAGAAGTTCGCCTCGCCGAGGACGTGCAGACCGGGGATGGTGCTCATCAGGTTGTAGTCAACCCAGAGACCCCCCATGGTGTAGTGGATCGCGGGGTAGATCCGCATCGGCACCTTGTACGGGTCCTCGTCGGTGATCTTCGTGTACATGTCGAAGAGGTTGCCGTACCGGGCGCGGATAACGTTGTCGCCGAGGCGCTTGATCGCGTCCTGGAAGTCCAGATAGACAGCGAGGCCGCTTTCGCCGACGCCGCGTCCTTCGTCGCACACACCCTTCGCGTTCCGCGATGCCACATCCCTCGGCACCAGGTTGCCAAAGCTCGGATAGCGTCGCTCGAGGTAGTAGTCGCGGTCCGCTTCCGGAATCTGGTGCGGCGGACGCCGATCCCCCTGCTTCTTCGGCACCCAGACGCGTCCGTCGTTGCGAAGGCTTTCGCTCATCAGCGTCAGCTTCGACTGATGGGTGCCTGAAACGGGGATGCAGGTCGGGTGGATCTGGGTGTAGCAGGGGTTGGCAAAAAATGCGCCACGCTTGTGTGCGCGCCACGCTGCAGTGACGTTGGAGTTGACCGCGTTGGTGGATAGGTAATACGCAGTCCCGTAGCCACCAGTGCAGAGCAGCACCGCGTGACCGGCGTACCGCTCGATCGCTCCCGTGATCAGGTTGCGGACGACGATGCCGCGTGCTTTGCCGTCCACGAGGACGAGATCGAGCATCTCGCGATTGGCAAAGGACTTCACTGTGCCGCGCTCTACCTGGCGCATCATCGATTGGTAGGCGCCGAGGAGCAACTGCTGCCCGGTCTGACCGCGTGCGTAGAATGTGCGCGACACCTGGGCGCCGCCGAAGGACCGGTTATCGAGCAATCCACCGTATTCGCGCGCGAATGGCACACCTTGCGCGACACATTGGTCGATGATGTTCACGCTCAATTGGGCCAGACGATAAACGTTGGCCTCCCGTGAGCGGTAGTCCCCCCCCTTGACCGTGTCGTAGAACAGTCGCTGAATGCTGTCGCCGTCGTTCTGGTAGTTCTTCGCCGCGTTGATCCCTCCCTGCGCTGCGATGCTGTGCGCGCGGCGAGGGCTGTCCTGGATGCAAAAACTGAGAACGTTGTATCCAAGCTCCCCGAGCGAGGACGCAGCGGATGCGCCGGCGAGGCCGGTGCCAACGATGAGGACTGTGTATTTGCGGCGATTGGCGGGGTTGACCAGCTTCGACTCGAAACGGTGCCGATCCCACTTCTCCGCGAGCGGACCGCCGGGGGTTTTCGCGTCCAGCGTCATAACACTCAGTGGGTGAAGAAGATCCAGACGGGGATGGCCGCGAGCCCGCCGGCGATGAGGATCGCGAAAAAGATACCCATCGCGGTCAGTTTGCGCGTGTATACCGGGTGATCGATGCCGAGCGACTGAAAGGCGCTCGCGATCCCGTGCCGCAGGTGCAGCCCGACCAGCAGCGTGCCGGCCACATAGAACAGCACCCAGAGCGGCTGTTGAAAAATTTCAATCTCTGTCCGGTAGAGATCTCTGATCTCCTCGCTGGCCACCGTTTGATACCAGGTGCCGAACTTGAACTGCTTCACGTGGACGATCACGAAGACCAACAGCAACAGCCCTGACGCGATCATCGTCGTGGAGGCCAGGCTCTTGCGGCTCGTGTGGCCGGCCGGCTCCTTCTTCAGATAGCCGACGGGCCGGGCAGCCTTGTTGGCCCGCCACATCGTGATCGCCGTGTAGGTGTGGACCAGGAACAGCGCCAGCAGACCCAGCTCGATCGGCACAATGAGCGGGTTCGAGATCAGGGTGTGCGAATACTCGTTGAAGATGTCCGGACCAGCCAGGACCAGCGCGTTGCCGGCCAGGTGCAGGACCATGTACGCAAAGAGCGCCAGGCCCGTCAGTCCCATCAGAAGCTTGGTGCCGACCGAGGACGAGAGCGCGCGAAGGAAGCGGGAGCGCATGAGAATGACCGTTCGCAGCGAGCGAACAGGAAATTGTTACTCCGTTAGCACGCTTGCTTGCCCGCGCGCGCCTGAGACATGATTAATAGCTTGCGCGCACGGCGAAAGCGCGCCTCTACATCATGAAAATCCACGAGTATCAGGCGAAGGCGATCCTGGCGCGCCACGGCGTACCGGTGCCGCAGGGAGAAGTTGTGCTCAGCGGCGCGGAGGCCCGCGAGGCGGCGCGCGGGCTGGGTGGCGGCGTCGTTGTCGTCAAGGCCCAGATCCATGCAGGCGGTCGTGGCAAAGGGGGGGGCGTCAAGGTCGTCAAGAACGCCGATCAAGCCGAGGCGGCCGCCACAGACATGATCGGCATGCAGCTCGTGACCTATCAGACGGGGCCTGCAGGCCAGAAAGTGCAGCGCGTGCTCGTCGAGCAGGGGCTCAAGATCAAGCGCGAGCTGTATCTCGGGATGGTTATCGACCGCTCGACCGAACGCCCGGTGATCATGGTCAGCTCCGAAGGCGGCGTGGAGATCGAGAAAGTCGCACACGAGACTCCCGAAAAGATCTTCAAGGAATTCATCCACCCGACTGCCGGCCTGAGCCCGTATCAGACACGGAAGCTGGCGTTCGCGCTCGGTCTGGAAGGGAACGCGGTCTCGCAGGCCGCGAAGCTCATGAACGCCCTCTGGGATACGTTCCGGGCGAGCGACGCCTCGCTGATCGAAATCAACCCGCTGATCGTGACCGAAGACGGCCAGCTGCTGGCCCTCGACGCGAAGATGAACTTCGACGACAGTGCGCTCTACCGGCATCCCGATATCAAAGAGTTGCGGGATATGGCCGAAGAGGATCCCCTGGAAGTCGAGGCGTCGAAGTACTCCCTCAACTACATCAAGCTCGACGGCACGGTCGGCTGCATGGTCAACGGCGCCGGCCTGGCGATGGCGACCATGGACATCATCAAGCTGGCCGGAGGGGAGCCGGCGAACTTCCTGGATGTCGGCGGCGGCGCAAATGCCGAGCAGATCAAGAATGCGTTCCGGATCCTGATGTCCGACAAAAACGTCAAGGCCGTGCTGATCAACATTTTCGGCGGGATCCTCCGCTGCGACGTACTCGCCGAAGGGGTGATCGCGGCGGTCAAGGATCTGGGCGTGCCGGTGCCGATCGTGATCCGCATGGAAGGCACGAACGTCGAACAGGGAAAGCAGATGCTCCGCGACAGCGGTCTGAACTTCACAACGGCAGACACGATGAGTGAGGCCGCGGATCGCGTGGTCGCACTGGGGCGGTAACGGGACACTAATGGCAGTACTCATCGACAAGAACACCCGTCTGATCGTTCAGGGCATCACCGGCCGCGAAGGGACCTTCCACGCCAAAGCGTCACAGGCGTATGGGACGCAGGTGGTCGGCGGCGTCACACCAGGCAAGGGCGGGACCACCCACGAGGGCTGGCCGGTATTCAATACCGTCGCAGACGCCGTCAGGGAGACTGGTGCGAATGCCACGGTCATTTTCGTGCCGCCGGCGTTTGCGGCCGACGCCATCCTCGAAGCCGTTGACGCCCGACTCGCGCTGGCTGTGTGCATTACCGAGGGGATCCCGGTGCTGGACATGATGCGAGCGCTGGCGATCGTCCGGCAGTCGACGACCCGGCTGATCGGTCCGAACTGTCCGGGCTTGATTACGGCAGGGCAGGCCAAAGCGGGGATCATCCCAGGCCACATCTGCAAGGAAGGACGCGTTGGCATCGTGTCCAAAAGCGGCACGCTGACCTACGAAGCAATCCACCAGCTGACGCGCCTCGGGTTGGGGCAGACGACCTGCATCGGGATCGGAGGCGACCCGCTGATCGGAACGTCGTTCATCGACGCCCTCGACCTCTTCAACGGCGATCCGCAGACCGAAGCGGTGGTGATGATCGGCGAGATCGGCGGCTCGGCGGAGCAGGAAGCCGCCGAATGGATTCGCGGCAACTTCAAAAAGCCCGTTGTCGGATTCATCGCGGGGCAGACGGCGCCGCCAGGCCGACGGATGGGACATGCCGGAGCGATCATCTCCGGCGGCAGTGGCACCGCGGCCGAAAAGATGGAGGCTCTCACCGCTGCCGGCGTTCACGTCGTCCGCAGCCCCGCCGACATCGGCTCGGCGGTGCAGGGCGCGCTATAATTTCCTAAGGGTTGGTTTACGACTCGAGACAGCCCTAAAGGGCTGGACTACGGGTAGGAGACAGCCCTGAAGGGCTGGACTACGGAATGAGACAGCCCGGCCTTCTTCTTCAGCTGATTCTCTTGCAATAAGGACTGTGAATGGCCCCGACTGACGCGGCGGCTGCGCAGACGCCCGCAGCCTCGACGCGGCGTATCGTCAACGACTTCAGCATCCAGGTTGCGACCGTCAACGGGTCCGGCAGCCAGACCGCGAACCTCGTCCTGCTTCGCTCCCTCTTCCAGATGGGCATCCCGGTCTCGGGCAAGAACCTGTTTCCATCGAATATTGCCGGCCTGCCGACCTGGTACACGATCCGAGCGAATGCGAGCGGATACGTCTCTCGTAAAAAAGAGATCGATTTTCTCGTGGCGATGAACCAGGAAACGGCGAAAGAGGACGTCCTCTCCCTTCAGCCTGGTTCGGCGGTCCTCTATGACGAGCCGCTGAAGTTGAGCGCCCTGCGGGACGATCTGACCTTCTATCCGGTGCCGTTCGACAAGATCGTTGCCGAGGTCTGCAAGGACGCGAAGCTGCGCCGCCTCGTCAAGAACATGATCTACGACGGCGTGCTGTCGAAGCTGCTGAACGTCGAGCTCGGGGAGATGGAGCACGCGCTGCAACGTCAGCTCGGCAAGAAGCTGAAGGCCGTCGAGCTCAACGTCGGTGCGTTGAAGGGCGGGTTCGACTTCGCGGAGCAGAACCTCGTCAAGCAGGATCCGTACTCCGTCGAACGAATGAACAAGACGGCGGGCAAGATCCTGATCGAAGGGAATGCCGCCGCGGCGCTGGGCTGCATGATGGCCGGCGTGACGGTTGTGGCCTGGTATCCGATCACGCCGTCCTCGTCGCTCCCCGAGACGCTGATCGGCTACATGAAGAAGTACCGGATGGACAAGGCGTCCGGCAAAGCGACGTTCGCGATCGTCCAGGCCGAAGACGAGATTGCCGCAATCGGCATGGTCATTGGGGCGGGTTGGGCCGGCGCACGGTCGATGACGTCCACCTCGGGCCCTGGCATTTCGCTGATGGGGGAGTTCGCCGGGCTCGCGTACTACGCCGAGCTGCCTGGTGTCATTTTTGACATCCAGCGGGTAGGGCCGTCCACGGGCCTGCCGACCCGCACCGCGCAAGGGGACATCCTTTCGGTAGCCACGTTGTCGCACGGCGACACGAAGCACATCATGCTGCTCCCGGCGACGGTCGAGGAGTGCTACTCGATGTCGATGGACGCGTTCGACCTGAGCGAGCGGTTCCAGACGCTCGTTTTCGTGATGAGCGACCTGGATCTGGGCATGAACACCTGGATGTCGGATCCTTTTCAGTACCCCGACAAGCCGCTCGACCGCGGCAAACTGCTCGACCAGGCGACTCTCACGCGCATCAACAACGACTGGGGACGGTACGTGGACGTCGACGGTGACGGTATCCCGTACCGGACGATTCCGGGTGATGGCATGCCGTCTTCGTTCACGCGGGGCTCCGGCCACAACGCACGCGGTCAATACAGCGAGCGTCCCGACGACTATGTCAATAATCTGGATCGGCTCGCGCGCAAATTCGAGACCGCCCGTCAGCATGTCCCGCAGCCGATCGTGGACGCGGCTCCCGGCTCCCGCATTGGCGTAATCGCGTATGGGACGAGCCATTTCGCGGTTGAAGAGAGCCGTGACCAGCTGCAGACCGAAGCCGGGCTGTCCACTGCGTACCTGCGGCTGCGCGCATATCCGTTCAGCGAACAGGTCGCTGAATTCGTCACCGGGCTGGACCGCGTCTACGTCGTCGAGCAGAACCGCGACGCGCAGATGCTGACGCTCCTCCGCCTCGATTTCGACCCGGCGTTGAGCGCGAAGTTACGGAGCGTTCGCCATTACAACGGGTTGCCGATAGACGCGCGCTCAATCACCGACGCCATCCTCGCGCAGGAAGGCGCAGCAATCGCGGTTTAATCCTATGTCCACAACATCAACGCCTGAACCCGGTAAGAAGGTCAACCGCATCGGTCTCGAGGTGCAGCCGTATCGCGGCGGCAAGACGACGCTGTGCGCCGGTTGCGGCCATAACGCGATCTCGGAGCGGATCATCGATGCGTTCTTCGAGATGGGGATCAACCCGAAGGACGTCATCAAGCTGTCGGGCATCGGATGCTCGAGCAAGAGCCCCGCCTATTTCCTCGGCGGCTCCCACGGGTTGAACTCCGTCCATGGACGAATGCCGTCGGTGGCCACCGGGGCGCTCCTTGCGAACCGCAAGCTGCTGGCCATCGGTGTAAGCGGCGACGGGGATACCGGCGCGATCGGTATCGGCCAGTTCGTGCACCTGATGCGGCGCAATCTCCCGTTGATCTACATCATTGAAGACAACGGCTGCTACGGCCTGACCAAGGGACAGTTTTCGCCGACGGCGGACCTCGGCTCCGTCCTGAAGAACGGCGTCGTCAACGACCTCCCGCCACTCGACACCTGCACGCTGGCGATCGAGCTCGGAGCCTCCTTCGTCGCCCGGTCTTTCTCGGGCGACAAGAAGCAGCTCCTTTCGATTCTGAAGGCGGCGATGAGTCACCGCGGTACCTCCATGATCGACGTCATCTCCCCGTGCGTCACGTTCAACGACCACGAAGGATCGACGAAGAGCTATTCATACGTGAAGGATCACGACGAGCCGGTCGGAGACATCAACTTCGTCCCGTTCTTCGAGGATATTTCCGTGGAGTACGAGCCCGGCAGCACGACCGAAGTCAAAATGCACGACGGCTCGCGCCTGTTCCTGAAGAAGCTGGCCGAAGACTACGATCCCACCGACAAAGGGGCGGCGCTCCGGCTCCTGAGGGATACCGCCCACCGGGAGGAGTACGCAACCGGCATCCTTTACGTAGAACCGGCCAAGTACGATTTCACGACGCTCCTCAATCTCGTGGACGAACCCCTGTCCACACTGCCACTCGAACGGATCCGACCCGGACGCGAGGTGCTGGACGCAGTGATGGAGTCGCTCCGGTAAACGATCATGAAACTCACCAGCCTCGGTGTCGCGTTCGTCATCCTTTCGTCTCCGGCGTTCGGGCAGGCGAAGCGTCCGTTAAAAGCGGAGGACATCTACAACCTCCGCGAGGTGCGGGATCCACAGCGCTCCCCGGACGGCAAGTGGGTCGCCTATACCGTTACGACGGCGATCAAAGAGACGGACAAGAACAACACCGATGTCTGGATGGTGAGCTGGGATGGCACCCGGAACATCCAGCTCACATCGACGCCCGATGGCGAGTCGTCTCCTCGCTGGAGCCCGGACGGCAAGTACCTCTCGTTTGTCTCGTCCCGGCAGGGGGCGAAAGGGGGCCAGGTCTGGCTGCTGAACCGCGCCGGCGGTGAAGCGGTGAAGCTCACCGACATCAAGGGTGGCGTGTCCGAGCACTCGTGGTCGCCCGACAGCAAGCGGCTGGTCCTGGTCGTCGAGGATCCGGACCCGTCAGAGAAGGACGCGGACGAGACAAAAGACGAGAAGAAGACCCCGAAGCCGATCGTCATCGACCGGTATCACTTCAAGGCGGACGTCAGCGGCTTTCTTCGCGGCGAGCGATCGCACCTTCAATTGTTCGACGTCGATTCGAAGAAGGTTGAGCCTCTGACCACGGGGAAGTTCGATGAAAACAACCCCGCGTGGTCGCCTGACGGGACGCAGATTGCCTTCATCCAGAAGCATGGCGAAGGGGACGTCGACAAGATGCCCAATCGCGACGTGTTCGTCATCGACGCGAAAGTGGGCGCGCAAGCCAGGCGCCTGACGACGACGACCGCTGAAGAGAACGGCCGGCTGGCGTGGAGCCCCGACGGGAAGAACATCGCCTACTTCCTTGGCGACGAGCTGAAGTTTTCGGCGTACGACCAATTGAAGCTGGCGGTTGTTCCCGCCGCGGGCGGTACCCCTCGTGTCCTCACCGAATCCATCGACCGTCCGCTCAATTCGGTCAACTGGTCGAAGGACGGTTCGGCCCTGTATTTCGTCGTTGTCGACGATCGTGCCCAGCACATTGCCAGGGTGCCGGCCTCGGGTGGGCGCGTCGAGAAGGTCATAGAGGGCCGCCAGGTCGTTTCTAATCCAGGGCTTGGCGCGGACGGCCATCTGACGGTACTCGCGTCCACGGCGACCGAGATTCCGGAAGTCCATGCGCTCGAAGGGGGCAAGCTGCGGCGCCTGACGAAGCAGAACGACGTCTGGCTGAAGGACGTCCAGCTCGGTGCGACCGAGGACTTCACGTCAACCAGCAAGGACGGCACCGTGGTCAACAGCATCGTGGTCAAACCGGCCGGATTCGACGCCTCCCGTAAATATCCGGTCCTCCTGCGGATCCACGGCGGACCCAATGGCCAGGACTCGCACTCGTTCAACTTCGAGCGGGAGCTGTTTGCCGCCAACGGCTATGTCGTCATTGCGGTGAACTACCGCGGCAGCAACGGCCGCGGGAATGCGTTTCAGAAGGCGATTTTCGCGGATTGGGGCAACAAGGAAGTGGTCGACCTGCTCGGCGCCATGGACGCGCTTCAGAAGATGCCCTGGGTCGACTCCAACCGCCTTGGCATTGGCGGGTGGAGCTACGGCGGCATCCTGACCGATTACACGATTGCGACCGACCAGCGCTTCAAGGCGGCGATCAGCGGCGCCGGCAGCGCCAACCAGATCGCGATGTACGGCAGCGACATGTACATCACGCAGTACGAGCAGGAGATCGGGCCGCCGTGGAAGAACCAGGCGCTCTGGATCAAGATCTCGTATCCGTTCTTCCATGCCGACCGCATCAAGACGCCGACGCTGTTCGTGGTGGGGGAGAAGGACTTCAACGTCCCGCTCGTGGGGAGCGAGCAGATGTACCAGGCGTTACGGAGCCTCGGTGTCGACACGCAGCTCGTGATCTACCCGAACCAGTTCCACGGCATCACGATCCCGAGCTACAAGGTCGATCGGTTACAGCGGTATCTCGCCTGGTACGACAAGTATCTGAAGACGGGGACTACGTTCGACCACCGCGACGCGGTAGGGGCGGTTCGCGAACCGCCCCTACACCGGCCTCTACCCGCCTTCAGTCTCGTCCAGATTCGCGCCGATCCGATCCTCGGCGGTGGCGACGGGATCATTCGGACATCCCTGATCGTCAATCCCCGGACCATTCGGGTTCCCCTGATTTGGCTTGTCGGTCGGTCGATCGCCTTCGACCGCTCCGATGTGCTCGTCCTCGTCGCCTGACGCCGGTTTCTTTTCTGCCATAATTCGAAGAGCTTATGCAACGTACATTTGCGATCATCAAGCCGGACGCCGTCAAGGCGCGTCACGCCGGCAGCATCATTCAGCGCATCGAGCGGGAAGGATTCACCATTCGTGCCATGCGGATGGTATCCCTGACGCAGTCCGAGGCGGAGGGTTTCTACGCGGTTCACCGCGAGCGGCCATTTTTCGCGAGTCTCACGAAATTCATGTCGTCCGGGCCGGCCATCGTCATGGCGCTCGAGGCGGATAACGCGATCCAGAAGTGGCGGACGCTGATGGGGGCGACCGACCCGGCAAAGGCGGACGCCGGCACGCTGCGCAAGGAATTCGGAGCGTCGATCGAAAACAACGCCACGCACGGCTCGGATGCGCCGGAGACCGCCGCGTTCGAGCTGGGCTACTTCTTCCCGGGTGTCGAATTCGCGCGGTAGGGACGATTGGGCAAGCTTCTGATCGTCGTCGGCCTGCTCATCGCGACCGTCGGCGTGTTGATCTCCATGGGGCTTCCGATCGGCCGGCTTCCCGGGGACATTTCCTACCGGCGCGGCAATTTCGGGTTCTACTTTCCGCTCACGACATCGATCCTCGCGAGCATTATTCTGACTCTCGTGTTTTTCTTTCTGCGACGGTGAGCGCTGCGCGAACTCCGGTTTAGTGCGTTAGGCGTTAGGCGTTAGGAGTTGTTTTGATGGCGATCAAGTCCGACAAATGGATCCGGCGGATGGCGCTCGAGCACCAGATGATCGAGCCGTTCGAGGCGCGGCAGGTGCGCTCCGGCGTCATCTCCTACGGCTTGTCGTCCTACGGTTACGACATCCGTGTGGCCGACGAGTTCAAGGTGTTCACCAACGTGAACAACGCGCTGATCGACCCGAAGAACTTCGATCCGCGTTCGTTCGTCGACATCAAGGCCGACACGATCATCGTCCCGCCGAATTCGTTTGCGCTGGCGCGGACGGTGGAGTACTTCCGGATCCCGCGCGATGTCCTCACGGTATGCCTCGGGAAGTCAACCTACGCGCGCTGCGGGATCATCGTCAACGTCACGCCGTTCGAGCCCGAATGGGAGGGGACCGCGACGCTGGAGATCTCCAACACCACCCCGCTGCCCGCCAAGGTCTACGCGAATGAAGGCATCGCGCAGGTGCTGTTCTTCCAGAGCGACGAGCAGTGCGAGGTCTCCTACGCCGACAAGAAGGGGAAGTACCTCGGCCAGCTCGAAGTCACGCTGCCGAAGCTGTAGGAGGGGGTCAGATCTTGTTTCTTGCACGTTTGTCCACTTTGTGGAACGTTGCTGATTGAGGACAAACGTGCAAGAAACAAGATCTGACCCCAGGATTCCGATTGTCGGGAGCCTCGGTTATATCGACAGGGTCCGGCAACTTCCAGCGTCCTTCTCGGCCACCTTGGTCCCGGAACCCGACAATCGCTATTTTCGCCACGCCATAGCGGTTGTCGTGAACGGCAACAAGGTCGGTTACATCGCCCCCGAAATCGCTTCCGACATCTTCGAGACTCTCAAGGCATCCGCCACTCCGATTACCTGCCAGGGACGCCGCGCGCTGCCGTCGGATCACGCCACGTCCGGAGTCGAGCTACTGCTGGACGTTTCGTGCCTGCCTGCTGCAACGGGCTCATGAGCGGCAGGGCCTGGACGCTGCTCTGCCTGGCGACGCTCGTTGCCACCTGGGGACGCCCGGCTGGCTCCATCAGTCACGCCGCAAGACCCGTCACTGCCGCCTGGCGCGGAACGGGCGTACGCGGCACTGGCGACGCGATTCGATCGGGCCGCGGCCATGGAGACCGTCGCATTCATGCAGCAGTTCTGGCGGATCGCTGCCAATCCGGGATTCAACGCCTCGATCGACCATATCCGCGACCAGCTGACGAAGAGCGGTTTTCAATCAATCGCCAGCACCTCCGCACCGTTCATCCGTGTCGACGAGTTCCCGAAAGGGCAGGCGGGTTGGGATTACCTGACCGGCACGGTCTGGATCGAGGGAGATCCCGTCCCTGTGCTTTCGCGCGAACAGGATCGCGTATCGCTGGCGATCAACTCATTTTCGACGAGCCCTGGGAGCGGCGTCCGGCTTCGCCTGGTGGACGTCGGCGCCGGCGCGAACGAGGGAGATTATGCCGGCAAGGACGTCAAGGGAGCCGTCGTCCTTGGCGACGCAGCCATCGGACGCCTGTGGCAGCAGGCCGTGCGCTCGCGCGGCGCGGCCGGAGTCGTCTCCACGGAGATTGCCGGGTACATCCGCCCCTCGGATCCGGCAGCAATGTCGGACGAGCAGCGCGACGTCCTGCAATGGGGGGCCATTCCGTACGACGCCAAATTGAGTTCGTTCGGTTTCAAAGCCAGCTGGCGTGCGGCATCGCGGTTGCGAGCGGCGCTTGCCCGGAACCCCGCTGGGGCCGTTCGCGTGGCAATCGAGGCCCGCTCGTATGCGGGTCCCAACCGTACGCTCGTGGCTGAAATCCCGGGACGCACGAGGCCGAATGAGCGGATCGTGATGGTCGCACACGTTCAGGAGCCCGGTGCGAACGACGACGCCAGCGGATGCGCGACCCTCCTTGGCATCGCCAAGGCCATAGCCGACGCAGTTTCGCGAGGGGCTTTGCCGCCGCCGGAGCGGACTCTCACGTTTCTCTGGGGGGACGAGATCACCGGAAGCCGGCAGTGGATCGCGTCGAGGACGGACGAGGCTCGCGGCGTCCAGTACATGTTTTCCATGGACATGACCGGAGAAGACACGGCGAAGACCGGGGGCACGTTTCTGATCGAGAAGGAAGCGGATCCGTCCGCCGTCTGGAAGCGTCCGTCGGACCCGCATAGCGAATGGGGTGCCGGTGAGGTCAAGCTCGAGACACTAAAAGGCAGCCTGCTCAACGATCTGCACATCGCGGTCGCGAATCGTCGCGCCCGCGATACCGGCTGGGTCGTCCGCACGAACCCGTACGAGGGGGGCAGCGATCACACGACCTTCGCGTCAGCGGGTGTGCCGTCTCTTCTCAACTGGCATTTCACCGACCGCTTCTACCATACGAATCAGGACACCCTCGACAAGGTGAGCGCCGCCGAAATGGAGAACGTCGCCGCACTGGTCGGGACATCGGCGTATTTCCTGGCCTCCGCCTCCGCCGAAGATGCGATGAGTGTAGTTGCGCTGATTGAGCGCGCGTCAGAGGCGCGATTGGCGCTGGAGCGAAAGCAGGGAGGCGGGCTGGTCGCAAAGGCGCCGGACAAAGCCGCCGCGGAACGGGTCGAGCAGCAGGTCATCGCCGCATGGAAGGCGTGGTACTCACACGCCCTCGACAGCGTCGAGCGGCTGCCGACGGCCAGCCCCGAGTGCAGCGCTCTCTCAGGCAGTCAAAGATGCGAAGGAGCGGGTCCGGGGCAGCTAGATCTCGCCTCGAGCGGCAGCGATCGCGAGGTCATCATCGCTCGCTTCCACGAACTCACCTTCCCATTTCGCAATGACGACGGTGGCCAGGCAGTTGCCGATAACGTTGGTCATCGTCCTGGCCATGTCCATCAGCTCGTCGACGCCAAGAATCAGCGTCACGCCTTCCAGGGGGAGGCCGTAGCTGGCGAGCGTTCCGGCGAGGATCACCAGTGACGCGCGAGGAACACCGGCGACCCCTTTGCTCGTCAGCATCAGCGTGAGCAGCATCGTGATCTGCTGTCCCACGGTCAGCTCGACGCCAGCGGCCTGCGCCACGAAGACCGCCGCCAGCGACAGATACAGCGTCGTGCCATCGAGGTTGAAGCTGTAGCCGAGCGGCAGAACGAACGACACGATCCGGCGTGGGACGCCCAGGCGCTCGAGGACTTCCATGGCGCGTGGCAGGGCCGCCTCGCTCGACGTCGTCGAGAACGCGATGATCGCCGGCTCCTTCACCGCCTTGAGGAACTTGCGGATCGGGACCTTGAACATGAGCGCGATCGGCAGGAACACCGCCAGGATCAGCACCGCAAGCGCCATGTACAGCGTGGCGACGAGCCAGGCGAGGTTGTAGAGGACGCCCAGACCTCCATGGCCGACCGTGTAGGCGATGGCGGCCCCAACGCCTATTGGCGCGTAGTGCATGACGATGTTCGTGAACTTGAACATCGTCTCGGCGACCCCTTCGCACCAGACGACGACCGGGCGCCCTTTTTCGCCAATCATGCCCAACGCGATCCCGAAGAGAACGCTGAAGACGACGATCTGAAGGACGTCACCTTTGGCCATCGCGTCGAAAACCGACTCGGGGACGACGTGGAGGAGGATCTGGTCCCAGGTCTGCGCCTTGGCGGTGACTTCGGAGCCCTGCCCCATCGGCAGGTTGACGCCGTCGCCCGGCCTGGTGATGTTGACCGCGAGCAGGCCGATCACAAGCGCGATCGTCGTCACGATCTCGAAGTAGATGATGGCCCTGAGACCCATCCGCCCGACGACCTTGAAGTGGCCGGCCCCGGCGATCCCGGCGACGAGTGTCGCAAAAATCAGCGGCGCGATGATCATCTTGATCAGCCGCAGGAATAACTGGCTGAACGGACGGAAGTAGATCGCCCATTCGGGGTGGAACCGCTGCACGAGCCATCCGGCGAGGATCCCGAGTGCGAGGCCTATGAAAATCTGCTGGGTGAGCGTGAAGCCGCGCCGCCGCGGCGCCCGTTCAACCTCTGAATGAGCCATTCGATTCAGTCTCCTCCGATGCTGGCAAGTGGCGATTCTACCCTGATACACTTCGCGCACCGAAAACGCGACGTCGTCGTGATGCAGCCCTAAAGGGCTGGACTACGGCTGTCGCATCGCGTCGTCGTAATGCAGCCCTGAAGGGCTGCGACTACGGGCTGTCGCATCGCGTCGTCGTAATGATGTCCAGCCCTTTAGGGCTGCAAGAGAGGAGAGTGACGGTGGCTGCGATCGATCTCTGGTCGATGGCGTTCGTGCTGGTGCTGGCGACATTCATCGGGCTGCAGGTGATTCAGGGAGTATCCCGGCTGCTGCACACACCGCTCATGTCGCTCACGAACGCCATCTCCGCCATCGCGGTGGTCGGCTCCATCATCATCGCCGGTGAGCAGAAGACGACGCTCTCGACGGTGCTGGGCGTCATCGCCGTCGCCGCATCCGTCACCAACATCGTCAGCGGCTTCCTGATCACCGACCGCATGCTCAAGATGTTCCGCGAGCGCGCTCCCAGGCAGGAGCCGCACGCATGATCGCCGAGCATCTGACACAAGCGAGTTACCTGCTCTCCGCCGCTCTCTTCATCCTGTCGCTACGGTGGCTGAGCCATCCCAAGACAGCGCGACGCGGCCTTGCCGCCGGCGTCCTCGGGATGGCGGCCGCAGTTGGCGGCACGCTCCTCCATCCGGAGATCGTCACCTTCAAGTGGATTGCTCTCGCGGTAGTCGCGGGCACGATCATCGGCGTTCCGTTGTCGCGCGTGCCGCTGACGGCGGTGCCGCAGCGGACGGCACTGTCCCACGCCTTCGGCGGCCTGGCGGCGGGCCTCGTCGGTACCGCGAAGTACATCCTCTGGTTTCAGGAAGGACACCTGACGACGTTCAGAACCGCTGCGATAACCGTCGAAGTGATCCTCGGCTATCTGACCTTCACCGGTAGTCTCATGGCGGCCGGCAAACTGCAGGAGATCATTCCGACCCGGCCCATCACCTACCCGGGCCAGAACGTCATCAATCTCTCGTTACTCGGGATCGCCGTGATTTCCGGCATCGCGCTCATGTATCGTCCGGACCTTTGGCCGTTGTTTCCGTTGATCGTTGTCTTGTCACTGGCCTTCGGCGTGCTGCTCGTCGTGCCGATCGGCGGCGCCGACATGCCGACCGTGATCTCGCTCCTCAACGCATACGCGGGTCTGTCCGCGGTGGCGATGGGCTTCGTTCTGGAGAACAAGGTCCTGATCATCGCCGGTGCACTCGACGGATCGTCCGGTCTGATCCTGTCGATCATCATGTGCCGTGCGATGAATCGGTCATTCACCAACGTCCTCTTCGGCGCGTTCGGGCAGGTGCAGACGTCAGCCGCCGCAGGGGAAGCGAAGACCGCGAAGAGTGGGACCCCACAGGACGTGGCGGACCTGCTCGGGAACGCCGAGCGCGTGGTCATTGTTCCTGGTTACGGCATGGCTGTCTCGCAGGCGCAGCACCGCGTCCGCGAGATCTACGACGCGCTCACCAAGAAGGGGATCGACGTCAAATTCGCGATTCACCCTGTCGCTGGCCGAATGCCCGGGCACATGAACGTGCTCCTGGCCGAGGCTGAGATTCCCTACGATTCGCTGGTCGAGATGGACGACATCAACCACGACCTTCCGCAGACCGACGTCGTCCTCGTCATCGGCGCCAACGACGTCGTCAACCCGGCCGCCCGGCACGACGCGAAGAGTCCCATCTACGGCATGCCGATCATCGACGCGGACAAGGCGAAGTTCGTGATCGCCAACAAGCGTTCGATGAACCCGGGCTTTGCCGGGATCGACAACGAGCTCTATTACATGGACAACACGTTGATGCTGTTCGGCGATGCCAAGGCGGCGCTTGGAGAAGTCGTCAAGGCGCTATCGGGCGAGGGCGGCGGCCACTGAGATTCGGCTGGCAGCGCGTCGTCAGATCGCCAGGTCGTGGAAGGTGTGGATGGTGGAGTGGATATGACCGTCCGGCGGATCTGAGTTGCCGGGCCTGACACACAGGGCTGTATCCACGCCGGCGGTTCGCGCGGCGTCGAGTTCGCGTACAACGTCCGATATGAAGAGGACGTCCGAGGGCGACACTCCAATGGACGAGGCGATGCGCCGATAGCTCTCCGGATCAGTCTTGGGACCGACCGTCGTATCGAAATGCCAGCGGAGAAGGGGAGTGAGATCGCCGGCTGACGAATGTCGGAAGAGCAGCTTCTGCGCCAGCACACTGCCAGACGAGAAGATGCCGACGTCGATCCCGCGCGCGCGCCAGCGCTTCAATGCTGGCGCGACCTCCTCGAAGACTTCGCCGACCAGTTCCCCGTTGGCATACCCTTCCTCCCAGATCTGCCCCTGCACGTCTTTCAGAGCCGTGGACTTGCTGTCCTGGTCCATGAGATCGACGAAGGTCTGGTACTCAGGGAGACGCCCGTGTGCCTCGAGGTAGGTCTTCAGTTTTTGTCGCGCGTACGGGAAAAGCGTCTGGTAGACGAAGGTGATCGGCGTTGTCGTGCCTTCGACGTCCAGAAGAATCGCGCGGACTCCGCCGTTCACATCAGATATGACGGACCGAAGCAGACCGGTTGAAAGCTCTGGTCCACGCCACTTTCGGTATAGTGCGGCGTCCAGCCCGAGGTGTCCTGAAATAGCCGGATCGCGCGGATCCGGCGCTCTCCGCACAGGTCGAACCAGTGGTGCGTGCCTCGCGGCACACGGATCAAGTCACCGGCCTCGACCTCGATAGCGAAGACCGAACCTCCGGACGGATGGACGTGGAACAGGCCTCGGCCTTCGATGATGAAGCGCACCTCGTCTTCGTCATGCCAGTGCTCGCGGTTGAACTTCGCGAGCATCACGTCGAGGTTCGGCGTGTCCGGTTTCACGTCGATCACATCGGCGGTGACATAGCCGCCGCGCGCCTTCAGAGAATCGATTTCGGGCGCGTACGCCGCGAGGACTTCGTCCGCGGACGCGTCGGCGCCGACGGGGTGCTTCGGTGTCCAGCGCTCGTAATCGATCCCTCGAGCGGCAAGAAACGCGCGCACCGTTCCATCATCGGTGAGCGTTCTGTTTTCAGCGGGTATCTTGATGATCGCCATGGCTGGTGCCTCGTGCCCTTCCAACCGCCTCGAGCAGGAATTCCAGAATCTCGATATGGCGGGCTGCCTGCGGAAGGGTCTGGCCCCAAGTGTACAACCCGTGGCGCTCGAGAAGGAAGGCGTGACAGGCGGGCTCAGCCACTAAGGCTCGGCGCACCCCGGCGGCCAGCCGCTCCATGTTCTGATCGTTGCCGAGGATCGGGATCCACTCGCGGTGCTCGTGCGTGGTGATGCCTTCGAGACCCTTCAGCATCTCGTAGCCCTCGATCGCCACGCCGCCGTCCGACCCATGCCGATCGGAGAGTATGGTGCTCCACACCGAATGCGTGTGAAGCACCGCACCAGCCCCGCGCTCGCGCACAATCTCCAGATGGAGCCGTACCTCGTTCGATGGTTTCCCCGGACGACCGTTCACGACGGCGGCATGTTCGTCGATCTCCAGGAGGTCGTCAGGCGTGAGTTGTCCCTTGAACGCCCCACTCGGTGTGATCGCGAGACGCAGAGGGTCGCGGCCGAGGACGACGCTGAAGTTACCGCTCGTGCCGAGCACCCATCCTCGAGCGTCGAGGCGGCGCCCGACACGAGCCAGCTCTCCGGCTAGGTCGCTGAAGCTCGGCAGGTTACTTGGCTGCCGGTGCCGGCTTTGTCACGCGGATGTCCGCCGCATGTTTCGAGTCACCCATGTCGTGGTACTTCACGGCGACGGTATCGCCGACCTTGATGAACTCGGAGATGACGCGGGGCTTGTCTTCGCTCTTCAGTTCACTGGTCTTACGGCTGGCGCCGGTACCAATCACCTTCGTATCCTTATCGACGGCAAAGGTCCATTCAGCGGTTTTGCCCTTGACGGTGACCGTCGTATCGGTGACGGCTGAGACAACCCCCGAGGCGGACAGGACTTTCTTCGGGTCAGGGGCGGCACCCGCTTGAGCCAGGGCAGACACCGGCGCCATCACCAACAGACCTACGACACAGCATAAGAACCACTTCTTCATTGCCAACCTCCCAAAACCGAACATCTACAATGTAATCCAGCACAGACTTAGCGAACGCTGAATAAGGGACCTGATATTACGCCATTTCCGATAGTTCCTCCGATTGAGCCGATGCTCGCCAAACTGGCGGATGAATTGCCGTCCGAGGAGGGGTTTCTCTTCGAACCGAAGTGGGACGGCTTCCGGGCCATCGTCTTTCGCGGCGGCGGCGACGTCTACATCCAGAGCCGTGACCTGCGGCCCCTCGACCGGTACTTCCCCGAACTGCACGATACGCTGATCGAGCGTCTCCCCGACGGCAGCGTCATCGACGGCGAGATCGTCATTGCGACAAAGAAAGGGCTCGACTTCGATGCGCTGCAGCTCCGGCTGCACCCGGCCGCTTCACGGGCCGCTAAGCTGGCGAAGGAGACACCGGCATCGTTCGTCGTCTTCGATCTGCTCGCGGTAGACGGCCGGGACATCCGGGGCGAACCGCAGCACGAACGGCGCAGACAGCTCGAAAAAGCGGTGGGGAAGATCGGTCCGCCGATCCATCTCACGCCCATGACACGCGACCGGTCATCTGCAGTGGAGTGGTTGGAGCGCTTCGAAGGCGCGGGGCTCGATGGTGTCATCGCGAAGCCGGACGACGGGATCTATCAGCCCGGCAAGCGCGCGATGCTCAAGGTAAAACATGCCCGCACCGCGGAATGCGTCGTCGCCGGCTTCCGGTTTCACAAGAGCGGCCCGGACGCCGTCGGGTCGCTGCTTCTCGGGCTGTACGACGACCAAGGCACACTGCACCACGTGGGCGTCACGTCCGCGTTCAGCATGGAGAAGCGGCGCCAGTTACTCACCGAACTCGAACCGCTGCGCAAGAACGCGTTGAAAGATCATCCGTGGGGTGCCTGGGCGGACGCCGGGGAGCACCAGGCCAGGCGGATGCCGGGAGGGCAGAGCCGGTGGAGCGCAGGGAAGGATCTCTCGTGGGAGCCGCTGCGGATTGAGCGCGTCTGCGAGGTCAAGTACGACCATCTCCAGGGAGATCGTTTCCGTCACGCGACGATCTTCCTGCGCTGGCGCCCTGACAAGCAGCCCGCCGACTGCCGCTACGACCAGCTCGAAGTCACGACTCCTTACGAGCTCGCGAAGGTGTTCGGCGCGACGTCCACGCGCTGACGTCCACGCCTTTCCATGGATCCTCGTCGGGATCCAGCGCTTCCTGCGGCGGTCTGAGATCTTCCGGTACGTTCTTCAGATTCAAGCGAATGCGCCACCACGTCGAGCTTCGCCCTCGCATCGAGTCAACCAGCACGTCCTCAGGCGCGAGCTGCTTCGCGGCTTCCGGATGGCGGTTGCGCCAGCGCTCCAATCCGGCAAGCGCGTCATCTTTGCGGAGGGCACGCCCGATTTCGATCAATGGTTGAGACGATGCGCGGCGTCGGGAGGGCTGCGCACGCGTAGGCTCACCCTTCTGTTTGCGGTAGTGCGGTGGCCACGGCGCATCGCCGAGCCCGTCACGTTCATGCTTCGCCGACAGATCGAGAAGGCTTTCCAGCGAGAACTGCCGCTCGTCGATCGCAGCGTGTCGATCACCCAATGAGGCGAAGCGCGCCGGCATCGTTACGAGGGTGAAGTCATGCGGATCGCAGTCGGGGACTTCGCCCCATGTCAGCGGCGCCGAGACGCGTGCGTCCGGCGTCGGCCGAACGGAGTACGCCGCCGCGACCGTGCGGTCTTTCGCGTTCTGGTTGTAGTCGAGGAATACCCCGTGGCGTTCCTCCTTCCACCACTTGCTGGTCGCGAGGCCCGGCGCTTGACGTTCGACTTCGCGCGCGAGGGCCAGCGCCGCGCGGCGCACTTCGTCAAAGGTCCAGCGTTGCTGGATCCGGATAATGACGTGCATGCCGCGGGAGCCTGACGTCTTCGGCCAGCCGACGAGCGCCAGGTCCTCCAGGGTCGCGCGCACCACCTCGGCAACATCGCGCACCTGTTCCCACCTGATACCAGGCACCGGATCGAGGTCCACGCGCAACTCGTCGGGATGATCCAGGTCTTCGGCGCGGACTGGATGCGGGTGCAACTCGAGGCAGGCCAGATTCGCCATCCACGCGAGGGCGGCGGCATCCCGCGGCACAACCTCCTCGGCGGTGCGTCCCGAGGGGAACTTCAGCGCCACGACCTCGATCCAGTCCGGCCGCGACGCAGGTGCCCGCTTCTGATAGAAGAACTCATCGCCGACCCCGTTGGGATAACGGACCAGCACATTTGGCCGTCCACCGGACCCGCGCAACGCACCGTCGGCGACGGCAAGGTAGTAGCGAACGAGATCCAGTTTGGTATGTCCTGCGGTAGCGAAGAGCACCTTCGCCGGATTCGAGATCATCACTTCCCGGCCGCCGACCTGGAGCCGTTCTGCCGGCGGCTTGGGCATGTTGCGTTGGAGTCGGATCTATCCAGCCGCCGCGAAGATGCGCTCGACGTTGGCGGGGGAGAAGAAGTCGGCGGGCGAAGTCACGCCTGAGAAAACCCGCACGAACCCATTCATCGCCTCCTGGTTGCCGTGAACCGCGGCGAGAAGCTGTTGCATCTCGATCGGCGGCGGCGCAAGCCTCGCGAACTGACACGTGAACTCGTAGGTTGGCGTGACGTGCGCGTCGCGGGCTGACTGATAGGCTCCCATCGCTGCGTCGAAGGAAGTCGTTCCCGAGAACGTGTCGTGGAGTGCGGTGGCAAGGCGCTCGGCGTCGCGGAACGCGTCGGAGATGCCCTGCGCCGTGATGAAGTCCTTGTTGTAGCCGGCATCGCCGACCAGCGCCCAGCCCGGGCCAAAAGGTTTCCGGAAATAGTTCGGCACGGCAGCCCCGATGAACCGTTCTTCCCGTCTGGCGGCGGCCATCCGCTCCATGAGTACCGGCGCCAAGGCGCACGCACGCAGGTAGTGACCCTCGATGTCCGCCTTGTTAGCCTCGAACTCAGCGATCGGCCAGCCAACGATGACGAGAGTCAGATCATCATTGGTGGGCCATAGCGCGAACGCCCGAGTGCCTCGGTCGTACGCCTCGAAATGTCCATCCATCGCCAGCCCGCTCCAGTACGTGTAGTAGCTGGATTGAAGCGGTGGTTTGTCGTTGTACTGTTCCGCCGACACGGCGCGGGCGACGAGCGAGTGCACGCCGTCCGCACCGACGATCATCCGCGCGTGTTCCGTGACGGGTTCTCCTCCTTTGCTGTGACCGCGAATGCCCGAAACGCGGTCACCGTCGAAGAGTAGATCGTCCACGATGAACGACTCGCGGATCTCGGCTCCTGCTTCTGACGCGGCGTCGACGAGCAGCTTGTCGAGGACGGTGCGGCGTGGGCTGTACGCCACCGGCGAGTCATCGGTGCCCGGAGTGCCGGAAAGTGTGAACGGCCCAACGTCGAACAAGTAGGTGTGAATAGCCGGGCATCCGGTTGCCAGCAGGCGATCCAGAAGCCCCCATCCCCTAAGTGCCGCAACGCCTGGAGGGTGGATCAGGTGTGTGGAGATCGTGTCGCTCGGAAAGGTGGCGCGGTCGACGGCAAGGACTTTATAGCCGCGACGGGCGAGAAGCATCGCCGTCGGCGAGCCGGCGCACCGCGCGCCGACAATGATGACGTCGTACTCGCTCATACGATTTCACGGTCCGCAGGCAGTCTGATCATCCTACCAGACCGGAAACGTAAAGGCCGCCTGAAGGCGGCCTCTACCGAAGAATTGGGTGCGGGCTAATCCACCCGCAGCGCGACGGTCGGCTCCACGCCGAGGGCGCGGCGCGTCGGGACGACGCACGCGAGGAGGCAGACGCCCAGCATGAGGGTGGCGTAGGCAAGGAGCATCGCGACATCCTCGAGCGAGAACCCAGCGGATAGCCCAGGCATCTCGGTTTCGACGCTGCCCGCAGCGGCGATGAGCGCGGCGCCGACAAGGACGCCGAGTCCCACCTGTGACAGCGGACGGCGGAAGATGGCGGCGACGACGCGCCGCCGGCTGGCACCCAGGGCCACGCGGATCCCGATCTCGCGCGTCCGTCGCGCCACGATGAACGACAGCACCGCGTAGATCCCCGCCAGTGAGAGCAGCAAGGCGACGGCGGTCATCACGATCGTGACTCGCAGCCATAGCCCGACGACCCACAGGAGATTGTTCGTGACCTCGTTCACCCGCTGCAGCTCCGAGAGCCGAAGCGTCGGATCCACCGCGGCGGCGATCTCGCGAAGCTGTGGGCCGAGCGTCATCGGATCGCCCCGCACGTGCACCATCATGTAAACCTGGTCGAATCGGTCCGGGGTGGCAGGAACGTAGAAACCTGCCGCGCGTCCCTTTCGCGTGGGTGCGCCCATCCCGAGCTCCTTCACGACCCCGACGACCTCGAACCAGGGATTGGGGCGCTTGGCGGCCGCATCGTCCGGATCCTGCACGAATCGCACCTGCTGGCCGATGGGATTCCGCCCCTGCAGCACCTGGTCGACGAAGCCCTGATCGACAATCGCGACGCTCGAACCGGGGGCGAGATCGGCGGCATTGAACGCGCGACCGGCGAGAATCGGAGTCTCCAGCACATCGAAGTACGACGGCTCGATGCCCGCAACAGTCGCCTCGCGGAGCGGCGGTCGTGGATCCGCGCTCGCCACGCGGGCCGACTGGGCGGTGATTGTCGAGTCATCGGAAAGCTCGATGTCGGTACTCGGGGCGGGGGGTACGGGGAAGGCGGTCCACGAAGGTGACGCCGGCGACCCCTGGCTCCGCTGCAACGCGCCGGCGCAGCTCCTCGATGCTGGACGCGAACGCAGCGCGCTCGGCGACCCGAGCCGAATCGGCGTTTGCTACCGGGACATTCGGAGCATCCATCTCGATCCGCACGGCCAGAAACTCCTCGGAGGCGAATCCGGCCTCGAACGTCTGGATGTGACGCAATTCCCACTGCTCGACGTAGACGACCGCGGGAAATGCCACCGTGACCGCGACCTGCACGACGATCACCGCGGTCCAGACACCGCCGAACTGCAGTCCGCCGGCTCCGGCCGCGGCCTGCTTCAGGCGGGATCCCATACCGCGCGTGACCTTGAGCGCAGGCATCACCCCCGCGATCGCCGAGCCGAGCACGGTGAGCCCGATGGCGAACAGCACCGTCGCTGGCGACAGGCGGAGGTCGAACCAGAAGGGGAGCCGGCCCAGGTTCACCTCGAGAAATTCAAGGCCCCAGTTGCGGAGTGCGAAATCGGCGGCGACGAGGCCGACCGCCGCCGCCACGCCTCCGAGCACGAGCGCCTCGGCGAACAACTGCACGACGATCCGGCCGCGACTCGCTCCGAGGGCGGTGCGCACGACGAGCTCGCTCTCGCGCGTCGCGGCGCGCGCGAACATGAGAAGGGCGACGTTGCCGCAGACGAGCACGAGCAGCATGACCGCGAAGAAGTAGATCGAGAAGAAGATCCCGAGGTCCTCGCCAGACGGCGCCGAGAAGAACAGCTTCGCGTAAGGCGTCACACGCGGCTGCAGATGTTCGTGCGTGGCAGGCCGCTCGATGGCCGCACGGCGGCCGAGCGTCGTCAACTCGGCCTGCGCCGTCTCGAGAGTCGCGCCGGGTGCGAGCACGCCGAAGATCGTGATGGCGGGACCCGAACGCGGCGCCTGATCCAGGATGTCGGTTCGCAACGGCACCCAGAGCTCGTGCGAGACGGGGAACGCGAAGCCTTCGCGCATCACGCCGACCACCGTCGCGTAATCGTTGCCCAGCTGCACGGTGCGGCCGAGCACATTGGGGTCGCTCCCGAAGCGCGTTCGCCACACCTCGTACCCGAGCACGGCCACGGATGGCGCACCTGCCTGCTCGTCGGCGGCCACGAGGACGCGGCCGAGGAGCGGCGCACCATCGGCGATGCGAAAGCCGGAGGCGGTCATCTCCGCGACCTCGACGGGACGCGCGTTACCGGCGGCGACGATCAGGTTGCGGGTGACGTCCCGCCAGGCGCCGAGCTCCGTGACCGACCGCAGCGCGCCGCGCCAGACGATGAAGTCGTGCAGCGCGCGCGGCTCGGGACCATTCGCGGCGACGTCCCAGTTCCGGATCTGGACGATGCGCTCGCCGTCGGAGAGCGGCAGCGTGGGATGGACCAACATCGTCAGGACCGCGAAGATGACGGCGCCGACGCAGATCGCGAACGCCATCGCCAGGCCGCCGACAATCGTCAGGCCCGGATACTTCACGAGCATCCGGCCCCCGAGCTTGAGATCGAGCGAGAACCCTTCGAGCCACTTCATTTGACGATCTCCGCTCATGGTGGTTCCGACGCACGAGCCGTTTCGAGGACAGTTCGCCCTGACCTTCCTACGGAATCCTCCGTGAGTTTGTTCCGGTCGCTGTCGAAGGATCTACACGCCTTCCATCAATTTGCGCAATTCGTCCTCTTTGTCCTTGGTCAACGAGGTTTGAAGCACCCGACCTTTGCCGGCAAACGGCTTGAGCCCTTCAAGAACCTTGTCGGGGGTTGAGTTGCGCACGAGCACGAAAAGCGCGGAACTGCCTGACGTGAGAGTCGCGCCCAAGTCCTTCATGAACTGATCGTTGATGCCGCTATGTTCGCGATTCCGCCCGGCAATTCCCTGTGCTCGCGCCGGCCGACTCTGAACTTGCCTCAGATCAGTGACGATGCGCCGTTAGCCATCTACCATCGACTGTGACCGGCCAAGCCGCTGTCGTCGTGTCACGAGCGTCGCATCAGAGCCCCACGTCCCGGAGGGCCAGCTAATCCGTTCCGAACGGCCACGGTCGAGTCGTACGACTGTCAGCAGAACGTTTCCTCGAATTGATTGGGACGTCGTTTCACTGCGACAACGCGTGAGTATCGTCGCGTTCGTCACTCCAAGCGCGCGTCAAGAGGCGCGGTTGTCAAAAACGTTTCTGCGTTGAGCTCGCCTTTAGAAAGAGAGGTTTTCAGTGTTTGAAAACTTGTCCCGCAATCAGCGAAGGGACCTGCACGAGGCATTGCAGATGGCGCAACGGCGCGCACAGTCGCCGTGGTCGCCATCGGGGTGGACGAACCCGCTGTCCAACGTCGTGAACCGCAGGGCGTTCCTGAGAGGCGGAGCGGCCCTGGTCGGGGGCATCACATTGGAGAAGACCTTGGGGGCGCTATCGGTTGCTCGCCTGGAAGCGGCACAGTGTGCGGCCGGCGGCTCGAGCCTCTCGCCCTGGGGCGCCATCGGCCCGAAGCTGGATCTTGAAACCAGCCTCAATCTCCTGCAACTACCGAATGGATTCAGCTACCGTTCCTACGGATGGACCGGAGACGTGATGGACGATGACCTTGGAACACCCACGCCGCCACTACATGACGGGATGGCGGTGATCCAGGAGCTCGGCCCGAGCCATCTGATTCTGGTGAGGAATCATGAGGTGGACCACGATCCCCCGGACAATGTTCTCCCCGCATTTGGCGATTCGGCGCTCTGGTATGACCCGCTGGCCGGAGGAGGAACGTCCAACCTCGTGTTCAACCTGGCCACGGGCGTGTTCATCTCGTCAGTCCCGAGCATCAGCGGGAACATTCGAAACTGTTCCGGCGGCGTGACACCCTGGGGCAGTTGGTACACCTGCGAAGAGACCGACACCGGAAATACCACCGCAGGAGGCCATCGACATGGGTACGTATTTGAGGTCGGTCCCCTCGGTCCGCTTCCCGGCGGGTCCGCGACGGCGTTTCCCGACATGGGAAATTTCTCTCACGAGGCGATGGCGACTGATCCCGCAACCGGGATCACCTACCTGACCGAAGACGGGGGAAGCGCTCCAGGCGATATCGGGTCGGGCTTCTATCGATTCCTCTACAACGTTCCGGGCAAAGCCGAGCACGGTGGAACGCTCCAGATGCTCGCCATCAAGGGACATCCTCAGTTCGATTTCCAGGAGACGGGTTGCGAGAGTCGATCGTTCCCGGTCCGATGGGTCACGATTCAAAAGCCCGACCCGGACCTGGTGGCTGGCGACCTCTCGACGTTTCAGCAGGGCCACGCGGGTGGCGGCGCCAACTTCCGGCGTCTGGAAGGCTGCTGGTACGGAGACTCCAGCATCTTCTTCGTGTCGACCAACGGAGGTCCGGACATCGCAGCGCCCAACGGAACCGGGATCGGAGAGGGTCAGCTCTTCGAGTACGACCCGAAGTCCAAGCAGCTCAGAATCAGGTACGTGTCCCCGGCCCGGTCGGCGCTCGAGAACCCGGACAACATCGTCGTGGCACCAGACGGCAGCATCATCTTCTGCGAAGACAACGCGGATGGGACGGGCGGTGTCAATCCAAACCCAGGAGAGCGGTTGGTCTGGCTTTACCCGAAGAGTGGAAAGATCTTCACCTTTGCCCTGAACAACCTCGACTTCACGGCCGGAGGATTAGGAACCTTGACGCGCCCCTCCGGACGGAGCTTCACCGGCAACATGAGGCAAAACGAATGGGCTGGCGCGGTGTTCAGTCCCGATGGCAAATGGTTGTTCGTCAACATCCAGACACCGGGAATCACGTTCGCGATCACCGGTCCCTGGCCGTGGTTCTAGCATGCTGTACAGCTAATGGGGCAGCCCTGAATTACGGCGCCGTTTTCGAGATTAGGCCTTTCCTTCACCACGTTGGACGATTCCGCATCGGGCTCATCAGCAGCGCGGTTGACACCTTCCGCGTTCCAGGTCGAGCGTAGAACGGAACGAGCCTTGCTGTGTCGGTCGTCCAATTCAAGTGAATCCCGGGTTTGATTCCGGTATCGGACCACGGCGAAAGTGGAAGGGCGGTCTAGCATGTCAGCCAAGATCCTTTCGGCATCCGCGCTAGCGGTCGCAGGGCTGGTCCTCGCGACCAGTCTCGTCGCCCAGAGCGACAACAAGATCGCGTTCGTGCAAGTCGCGAGCGCAGAACAGCGGTTGCGGTATCTGGCGACCGCCAAGATCTGGTCCGACCCGGGAGACGTGACCCCCGAAATGGTGCTGGCGGGCCGGGCGCTGAAGCAGGCGCAGGGACTCGAGGCTGCCCTTGGCGGTCAGCCGCTGCAATGCAGCTTCGCTAAACCGGGGAAGGACCTCGGCGGCGCCACGCCGAAATTCGCGTGCATCACCCCAGGCGGCAGGACGATCCGTGTCAAATACAGCGACGGATCGAAGGATGGCAACCGCGAGATCTTTTCTGGCGTGGCGGCTGCGAAGCTCCTCTGGGCCCTCGGGTTCATCTCGGATCCGATCTATCCGATCACGATCGACTGCCGCGACTGCCCGTCCGACCCGATGTCGGGCGACGGCTCACGCTCCAGACGCTCGTACCTGGCAACGTTCCAACCGGAATTCAACCGTCTGGTCATGGTCGAGGGCGACAAGCCTGACCAGGGATGGCGCTGGGGCGAGGTCGATGAGGCCATCGCGAATCTGCCCGCGGGTCCGGTGCGGACGCGACAGCGCACGCACTTCGACGCGCTGACGCTCATGGGCGTGTTCATCCAGCACGGCGATCGAAAGCCAGAGCAACAGCGGCTGGAGTGCCGTAGCTCGCTCGACCTGAAAGCGGGAGAGGTGCGCCCGCTTCGTGGAGACAACGGCCAGGCTGTGTTCTTCGAGCGCGCTGATGCCACGGCGTGCAGCGAACCGGTGATCGCTGTTCAGGACATCGGTGCAACGTTCGGCGGTGCGGGCCGTATGAGCAAAGCGTCGTCGAAAATGAACCTGAAGGCGTGGACCGCTCGACCAGTGTTTGATGAGGCCAAGTCTGACTCGTCGTCGGGCGCGGCGGAATGCCGCGGTAATCTCACGGTTTCGATGGCGGCCGGCGATGGCGGCCGGGGGAACCCTCGCATTGGCGAGGCCGGGCGCGCATTCCTGCAGGGTCGCCTGCTCCTGTTGACCGACGCACACGTGCGTGCGCTCCTGACCACAGCCCGCGTCGAGAAGATGTCCGAACCTCAAACCTGGAAGGATCCCCGCACCGGGACCGAATACACCGGGGTGGACGCGTGGGTCGCCGCCTTCAAGGACAAGGTGCGGCAGGTCGCCGACCGGAGCTGCGCGCCGTAATGACGGCAGGTACTTGACCTTCCGCCCCGGCGCCTGGGCACATCTGTTTCGGCGTGTTGGACCCGCTCGCTTGCCCGATGTCCGCGTTCTTCCATGGCGCGAGACGTGGCATCGTCGACGCCCCTGAGGACGCCATTCGGTCAGCCGGACGCGGGTCCCACAATCCCCCCTGACGCGTCAGTCGCTCTTCTCCGCCACTACGAAATGCCGTGTCCCTCTACGGAATACCGTGGGCGAGTTGCCCCCACCCATACTGGCGCGACGTGATGATTGAACGATTTCCGGTCGCACGGGCGACGCAAGTCCCGCCGCGCCACTGGTTTGCGACACCGACAGAAGGGACGTTGGCCGTGTGTCACACGATCGGATCGGTTGTTGCTCATCGCAGCGACAGGAGGATTCGCATGACCCTTAAGTATGTCCATCGAGCAACGGTCTTTGTCTTCGGAGTCAGTCTGGTGACGGTCGGACCCGCCTACGCGCAGCGACGGGATGGGAGCCTCCTGCCGCAGAATCAAAGCGGGCAGGTTACGGCGGTGGGATGTCTGGTTCGCGGCGATGCGGTGCGCGGCGGAAAGAAGGACAAGTACACGTTGGCGCGCCCCCGAAGAGGGCCCGTTGCCAGCGTGCCAGAGGCGAACTGCACGGCTGACCCCGGTGCCGATGCCCTGACGCTCGATAACCCGGAGAAGGCCAACATGACCGACGCGATGCTCGGCCACTGGGTGGAGATCGGCGGCAGACTCGAGAGCGAGACCGACAAGGATCCGGACAATCTTCGTGAACTCGACGTGCTGACGGCGAAGCTGGTGCCGGTCGTTATTCCTCGCCCGGCTGCACAACCTGCCCCTGAGCCCGCCCCGCGGGCGGCCGAACCGCGGCCGACGCCGGCCCCACAGGCACAGGCACCGGCGCCGATGCCTGCACCAGCCCCAGAGGCTCCAAAGAAGCTGCCGAAGACGGCGAGCCCCCTTCCGGCGATGGGATTGGCCGGGTTGCTCTCGCTGGCGGTAGGTTTCACTCTTCGGTCGTTCCGTCTCAGGCAACGAGGTTGATGTAGCGGCCACGGACAGCGACCGAGGGCACGACAGTTCACGCTGTGGCGCCCTTCGTCGTATTCCGCTGACGGTGTTCGTCTGGAGCTCGAGAACCCGCGTCGGAACGATCCTACGCGTGTCTGGCGCAGGATACGCGCGATCCGTCTGCCTTCGACCTGGGCTCGCGCCGGTTCAGACCCCTGGTCAATCTGAAAGCCGCGCACGAGGCGCTCGCCGACCGCTCGAAATCCTCTGGGGCGCTTCGTGACCTCATCGACGCCATCGTCCTGACGCCGAGCCAGGGCGAACTTCAAGTCGAGCTGAAAGGAAATCTGGCGGCGATACTGACTGCCAGAAAACGAAGAGGCCGCCTGAAGGCGGCCTCTACCGAAATTTGGTTGCGGGGCGCACAACCGGATCCCGTGAACCTAACGCGGCGGCACCTCCTCGAAGCCCGAGTACGTGAACGTAAACTTCCCCTCGGTGCGCTTGGTGGGATTCTTTCGCGACGGCCGCATCGCGAACGCCCCGCCGACGGGCATCCGCAACGTGCCGCCGGCGACCGGGACGTCGGCGAAGTCCACGCGGACGGTCCCGCGCGACTCGTCGAAGTCCACGTACTCGAGCTCGAGCCGTCGCGCGAGATACGTCGCCGAGTCGAGCCAGATCGTGCCGAGAATGTCGAGGAAGTTCCGGCGCGTGCGCAGTGGCCGGAAACGCAGTCCCACCTCGCCCGCGCCACGTGCGGCCGCCGGAACGAAGCAGTGCGCCTTCAGGAAGTCCTCGTGCAAGACGTCCAACTCGTTTGGCACGTAGAACCCGTCGCCGAACTTGTTGCTGGGACCGTAGTAGCCGCGAGAGAGCCGCTGCGCCCGGTTACGCGCGGCGTTCTTGACTGCCCACCTGGGGTCGCTGACGGAGGGCTGATCTATCGTGCCCGGCGCCGTGGGACCGTCGGCTTTCAGTTCGTATGACTCCTCATGCTGCAACACGTGGTAGCGGAATCGTGCCATGAGCTCCGTGCGCACCGACGCTCCATCTCGCGCTTGTTGCCAGAGCGTCTGGAGCTGTGGGTGTTCCTTGAGTTCCTTTGCCGGCACGCAGACATCCGCAGTGACGGTGACCGTGACCGGCGGCAGCATCAGTGGCTGCGAAGCCACGCGGAGATCGAGCTGTACAGTCTCGCCGGCCGCGACTTGCACTGGGTCTGACAGCACCGGTCGGAACCCGATACGCAGCAGTTGCACGCGATAACGTCCGGGTGCCACGCCATCGAACCGGTATCGCCCATCAGCGTTCGTAATCCCTTGCGGTGGACTGTCTGAAGGCAACGGGCTGGAGTCGGCGCGGACAAGTCGCACCAGCGCGAACTGCACCGGCGCGCCACCGTCTTCGGCGCGGGCATGGCCTTCGACGGTGGCCTTTTGGGCAATCGTGCCAGGCGTCGCGCTCACGCCGAGTATCAGGAAGGCGGCGAGCAACGCGATCGGGCGGCAGCGGGTCATGCGGTCCTCCTCTCCGCGATCGGGTCGGAGCTTCCTCGAATATCAAACAACCGAACCCGGCGAGACCCTGAGAGAGAGGTTTCACATCGAGCAGGAGATGCTTCACCGGTGCTTCCGGCTAAGATGCCGGCGGTATGCATGGGCGGGAACACTTGGCGCGACGCCGCGGAGCAGGCGCAGAGCCGGCGTCTGCTCCTCAGACTTCGGCGAATTCGAACCGCGCCGAGTATTGCAGACACTTCATTTTTCAGGTGAAACGCCTCAGCATCTGGCACGCGCACAGGTGCGTCAGAACTGTACAAGAGCCGTTCGCAATTGTAGTTGGGCCATTCAGCGGCGGTTTTATTAGCTCGGCCGTATCACGACGCATCACACTGCGTGAGCTGCTATCGCCGCGTCGCAATGAACGTGACCGAGTGCACATCGCGCGTCCACGGTTTGGCGTCGGCAGCGTCGAAGCCTGCCTTCTCGATCGGTTCTCAATTTCGCTTACCGTCATGCTCGATGCGAGCCGTACCGCACTTCGGAGGAGCCCTTCGACAGAACTGTGTACTCGATGTTGAAGACGACTTCGCGCGTGGTCGTACTCCGTTCGACACGAGCAGAAACATCTCCCCGACCTTCCACCACAGTCGGCTCTGAGATGGCCAAGGAGATTCTCGAGGACCATCGGCGTCTCGAGGACGAACCGTGCGCCCGGCTTGGGCTACATGGTTCTCACCCAATTACCAGTTTCTACCGTCGGCAGGGTATCCGTTGTCAGCGCATGTAGTTGGACACTGATCTTCCCTGCTGAGCCTAGATGGCGACTGTCCGGATTCGGCACTTTTCACGTTTATCTAGAGTGAGGCCGGCTGCGAGGAACCAGTGAGCCCGCTGGTTGAGCCTGGAGGACAGTATGAGCGACGTAATCGGTCAGAACAACGCCACCGTTGATGTTCCCGCCGTACAGCAGGCGGTCGACGCCGGTGGAACGCTTGTTCTACACGGCACTTTCAACTTCGTGAATGTGAGTCTGCCGGGGCCGCTTGGCAGCCGGGTGATCCTTGTGACCCGCTCAGTGACCATCCGGGGGCAGGGTGTCACGATTGTCGGTGGCGGTTCGGCCGCAGCAGGCGGGCAGCAGGCGGTGTTCCTCATTGCCGCGCCAGGTGGCGATGTCACGATTGAAGGCCTTCGCTTCGTGAACCCACACAACGCAGCCATACGAGTCGCGCGAGCGGGCAATGTCAGAATCGCCACATGCCAGGTCGATGGTTTGACTCCCTCGGCGGTCGCCACGCCCGCCGGTGTTCAGAAGGCGGCCTTGGCCATCCACCTGCCTGGCGCATCGGTCGGCGCTGTCTCGATTCTCGAGAACCGCTTTCAGCTTGGCGGCACGGCCGATGACAGCGTCGGCGGCATCATCATGACCGGACCGGCAGACCACCTGCTGATCGCCGACAACCGGATCACCGGCACCACATCGCATGGGATGGACCTGAGGGATGTCAAGGGTCCGGCGCGCGTCGAACGGAACGTCGTTGAGACGGGTACGGTGGGGCGGAGTGGCTTGCCAGGCCAGTTTGTCGATGCCCTGCGTTTGATCGGATCGGGGGAGTACCTGGTAGAGAAGAATCAGCTCGACTGCGGCTTCGAGAACGCCGCCGTTGTGCGGCTCGGCGGCACGAAGAAGGCCGTAATCAGTCAGAACGAGATTGTGGCGTCAGTGCCGCCCGGCAAGCTGCCCGGCCAGCAGAGCGCCGGCGTCCAGGTCCAGGGGTCAGCGAACGACAACGAGATCCGGGCGAATCGAATCAAGGGACGCGGTCGGGCCGCGATCTCGGTGATCTTCTCGGACTTCCCACTCGACAAGCCGACTGGCACCGACGGGAATCCGTCCGCAACGAAGTTCCAAGGCAACAATGTTCAGCAGTTCGCGCCGACGGTCGCCACGGTGGAAATTGGCGCGGTCGCCAAAAACACGACGATCGCGGGCGGAAGCGGCACCTTGATCGACCACGGGGTTGGGACGGTGGTGCAGGGTAACTTCCACGCCCCGTCGTGAGGACATCGGATGCCGAGCATCACCCAGCACGGGCGACCACCGACTGGACCGAGATTCGGTTGAGTGCTACGAGCGGGCGCTCCAGCGGCTGAGGGCGGAGAACAATGCCGGCGCGTATCGCGCCAAGGTAGCCTAACGCCTCAGCCCCTCCCGCTGACAGAGGCCAATTCCACCGAGAAGAACAACAACAATCGCGCGATCCGGAGTGTGCCGAGTCAACGCCGCACCATTTCGAAACGCTCGATCGAGCAACCCGAATGGCTGATGTACGAACCTGAACACCGGTAGATCGTCGCGCCCCTTGACCGATCGACGGTGCCGAAAATGCCTGTCGGCGTGCTTCTGGCGGTAATGCTTCCCGCCACGCATAGCGCTGTGCCGTCACTCAACTGTTCCACGACGTCAGGACCGTCGTAGTCCCAGACGGTCGCCGGCCTGATCGAGAACCTGGCCTCGCCCGTCGCTGCGACAACGCCACGAAAGCTGTTCCCGCTACCGTCACGAGCGATCACGAAATCGACTCCTGAGAGAGACACACTCAAGTCGGCCCCCGTCTGTTTAACAGTTGCGGTATAGATGCGGCGCTTGAGCGGCTCCGGAAACCCGGGCTGGCAGGGACCGCTAGTGCTCTCTGCGCTGACGGTCAGCGTGTACGTTCCGCTAAGGTCGATTCTCGGTCGGCTGGCCACCATCTCAAACGAGTGGGAACCATGGCTGGTGACGTTGATCTGTTGGGTCCTATCGAGATAGCCATCTCCGGTCGCCCGCACCTCCACCTGTCCCGCAACACCGTAAAGCGCGTAGTAACCGCGGGCGTCGGTGGGCGCTACAAGACCTTCTCCGACTCCGGAGATTACGGTTACCGCAGCCCTCTCTAGTCCGATACCGTTCTCCGAGACAGTGCCCGCGAGGCGGAAGGTACCTTTAGGGAGGACGACTATCGTCGCCTGATCCGTCCGTCCGTCGAAGCGAGCCGCCACCACTCCTTCTCCCCGCTCTCCGCCCGTGGCGAGGCCCGTTGCCGTCACTGACAGCACTGAGCTGCCTGCGTCTGAGCGAACCGTCCATTCCACCCGGCCGGTCACGTTTTCGACGGAGCCGTCGGACTTGACGGCACGCGCAGTCAGCTGAACGGACTCGCCGGGGGCGATTTCTTGAGGCGCAACAAGTTCAAGTCGAACGAACGCGCTCGGCGGGGCAGAGGGGCCCGGCGAGGGGCTGGTCGGACTCTTGTCGCACGAGACGAGACCGAGGCTGAGGGCACCAGCTGCGCTCATCAACGCCAGACGATGGCGAGACCGGGTTCGCATGTCCTCTCGTCCTCCTCTGCGGCAGACCGACGTGGGCATCCGCTGGGTCAGAACCCGCGAAACTGACAGTTGCCTGGGTTGGGCTCGTCCAACCGCAACGGGGCACCCGGCGGCGCAAAGTAGGTGACGACATTCCTGGCCGGCGCGCCGCTCTCGTTGCGCGCGATGTGCGGGTGATCGCCAACGTCGAGAAACCCTTGGCCAGCGGTGCGCACGATCGGCTCACAGTCTGGATCGTCGGACTCGTAGAACGTCATCGTCCCCGTCACCACCGAGATGAACACAGGACCGGGGTGGCTGTGCCAGCCGCTCTGACCGCCGGGGTTGAAATCGATGATCTGCGCGGCGACGTCGAGATTGGGCGTCGCCTTGACCTCCACCCGCCAATGGTCTTGGCTCCGCTTGACCTTGAAGCCCTCGTCGAACGTGCCTCGGCCGACCAACATCGATGTGGTTCCGGAGCCAGGCGTCGACCACGCGAGACCGGCAGAGAGTGCCAGCGCGAGACCAATGGCAATTAGGACTCGTTTCGACATGCGCACCTCCTGCAGCGTATTGCTGCATTGACCAGACGTGGACGGCTCTCATGACGAGAGAATCGTCGTCCCGAATTAGCGGATGTAGTTCAGGTCCTCTGGAAGTGGACTTCTGATCGGAACCTCAAAGAAGTGTGCGGGTTCCGGATGAATGACGACGGTGCCTCCGGAGGCGAGGAAGACGCCGATCTGATCCTGCACTCCGCGTGAGATCGACCGAAACAGAGCGTTGGGATGGTTCGGCGAGCCAGCGAAGAGGTGGGGGTTTTTGGGCATGGTGGGATCCTGCATGAACGCGAGATCGTGGCGGTAGTAGAGCGTCCGATCCTCCAGGTTGCCCGCTCGCATAAGCGCGCTAGTACCTGGGTTGACTGCCTGCTGATCACCCGTTGCGAACTGATAGATAACGGACTTGGGATAAAGCCCTGGCAAAGGCACCTCTCGAAGGTGGCGCGCCCACACCACCGGTGTGAGACCTGATTCCGATACCATTTCCGAAAACTCCAACGCCTTCTGGATCTCGATCGCACCTTGGACGGTGTTGATGACGGTTGCCTGGTTCCGCAGCGGCTTGTTCTCGTTGAAATGGGGGCCACCGACGGGAACGCCGTCGATCTCGGTCAATCCAGGTGAGTTGATCAGCGACGGCGTTCGCGCCTGGAGGATGAATCCGATCTGCGGCCGGCGGTTCGGTTGCCATCGCGCGTGCTCGGGAATCACGCCGGGCGATGCGGCGGCGACGCCTACGAGCACACTCGGATCCAGAGCCATGAAGATCGTGCCGATCATCGACCCCGCAGAGGCACCGACAAAATAGATGCGCGACGGATCGATATCGGCCACGTAGTCACCGTCGACGTCCATCCCGAGCTCGATGACGCGCACGAGCTGCATGAGATCGATCACCGTCTGTCGGTGGGAATCGCGGGAGGAGATCGTCCATAACCGAGGGGCGGCGGCCTCGTTCCCTTCCGTATTCGTGATGACGTTGTCACCATTCTGATCGATGCCCCGGCCCGCGTCGGGGATGGTCAGGGACGAACCATCCGTTCTGCTGACCCTGAGCGTGCCAAGCGGTCCGAACCCCTGCCCCGCGTGGTTGATGCCGAGCGTGGCGATGCCATTGGCGGCCAACTTGGACGCGAAGTTGCCAGACGTGAAATGCTGGTTGCCGGTCGTACCGCCGCCGATCAGGGCGATTGGCCAGCCAGCTCCCGGCCTGGGGCGAGAAGGCAGATACAGGGTGAAGTAGATGTCGTTGTAGCCTTGCACGGGCGGACTCCCGGTGCGCGTCCCGACCGGAGGGATGTATTCGCCCGGGTGAACGTTGTAGTCGGGTGAAACGTAGGACCCATACGCAATCGTTCCCACCGCGCCTGGAACGACCTGAAGAACCCCCAAATCGATCGACATCGTCGTGAAGTCAGTTGGGTTGACCCGGGTGTGTTGTCTCCAGGAAATGCTAGCCACATCCAGACGGTTGAAGACCGCGCGCTCGCCCATCGGACCGAGCAGGAAATTGGCGGGGTCCGGCGTACCGCCCTTGATCTGATCCCGAATTCTCTCCATCACCGACGTGATGGTCTGCGTCGTGAAGACGCTGGCGGTCACAATGTCATGTTCGCGGACGCCGTGTCGGCGCGCGGCGTGAATAGCCTCGAGCAGCGCCTGCTTGTACTTCCCTCGCACGGTCTGCCGGAACCTGCGAAAGGTCTTGCTCGCCTCGATGAGCCGCCCGTCGGTATCTCGAAGCCGGTTAGTGGCGATGAGCGCGTAGCGCGTATGTTGGGCGAGTAGCTCGTCGGCCTCGACGTGCAGCGTGTGCGTGAAGGTGTCCCATACCGTTTGATTGATGCCAATGATCCGAGCGGACCGCTCGCCGTCGTCGATCGTACTTCCAAGATTGATGAGAAAGATGGCATCGCTGTTGACCGTCGCGACATCAATCGGCCCATCGAATGGAAGCGAGAGCTGCGGCTGCAGGCCGAAACCGTCCAAAGTGTTGACGACGTCGAGATCGTCGCAGTCGGACACCCGAATCGCGCAATCAGGGTACGGAAGGTTCACCCTGTGTCCGGTGTTGTGGGTGTGATCCGCAACTGTGAAGATGTCCGTTGGGAACGGTCCCGTCTCGGGATGATGAAGGTTGAAGAGCGCGTGTACAGTGCCGTTGGCTGGGGTCTCGACCGAAGAGCAAACGACGAGCGCCAACGCGACGACGACAGCATTGCGTTTCATCGTCTCTCCTTGACGAATGTGCGCGTCTGATCCAGTAAACGGTCCCCGGCGCAAGATCGGACAAATGGGCTTGGAGTAAGATGGGCGCCTCGCGTCTTCGCGATTTGTATGGCCGAAGACAGCCGTCCCTCTTGCCGGCGACCTGACACCGACTCATCTGGGGCATCCAGCGATGTCGAGTCGACCTTCAGCCTGATTGCCCGAGCCCGCGCCGGTGACTCAGAGGCTCTCGAACAGCTCTTCGCCCGGCATCGGAAGCCTCTTCAGCGATGGGCGAGCGGCAGGCTGCCAAAGTGGGCGCGGGATATCTCCGACACCGAGGACCTTGTCCAGGAGACCCTGCTTGGTACGTTTAAGAGGATCGGAGACTTCGAACCCCGACGTGTCGGTGCGCTTCAGGCGTATCTGCGACAGGCGGTCCTCAATCGCATACGGGAGGAGTTACGGCGGAAGGGCCGGCGGCCCGATGGCACCGACCTTGACGACATCGAGGTCGACAGCGCTGAGTCGCCGCTCGAACAAGCCATTGGTCGTGAGGCCGTTGAGCGCTATGAGCAGGCGCTCGCTCGGCTGAAGGCGGAGGAACGTGAAGCCATCATTGCGCGGGTCGAGATGGGCTACACCTACGAGGAGCTTGCCGAGGCGCTGGGCAAACCGACACCAGACGCGGCGCGCAAGGCGGCTCAACGAGCGCTGGTCCGGCTGGCGGAGGAGATGAAGCGTGAAGGCGGGCCCGCCCATTGACGACCTCGCTGGGGCGATTCTCGACGGCACGCCGATTGACTGGGCATC
The DNA here is from genome assembly GCA_963810305.1 of uncultured Acidobacteriota bacterium. GTDB lineage: Bacteria > Acidobacteriota > Vicinamibacteria > Vicinamibacterales > 2-12-FULL-66-21 > JACDCA01. Next base: position 158,798 of record CAWEMY010000019.1, on the reverse strand, counting down.
GGCCGAGGCCAGCGCGCAGCAGCCCGATCAGTTCCTGATCAAGGAGCTTAAGGTACTGGCGGCTCTCTCCGAGGTTCATCGCGGGACTCCACCGATTCCACCCACACGCTCCGCGGCGTCTTCGTCATCGTCAGAGCGCAAGAGTGGTGAAGCCGCTGAACGGTGGGGTCACCTTCGGCTCCTCGAGCGGATTGGCCGGGGCGCCTTTGGAGAAGTCTACCGGGCGTGGGACACGCGGCTCGATCGGGAAGTCGCGCTCAAGCTCTTGCCTGCCGGCCGCGCATGCGGCGATCGCGCGGCGTCCTCGATCATCCACGAAGGGCGCTTGCTCGCCCGCGTGCGCCACCCCAACGTGGTCACCATTCATGGCGCCGAGCAGATTGGCGACCAGATTGGCCTCTGGATGGAGTTCGTTCGCGGCCACACCCTGGAGCAGATCCTTCAGCAACCGACACAGCCCACCGTCGCTGAGACGGTGGACATCGGCCTCGAGCTCTGTCGTGCGGTGTCCGCCGTACACAGCGCGGGCCTGCTGCATCGGGACATCAAGGCGCACAACGTGATGCGAGCCGACGACGGGCGCATCGTGCTGATGGACTTTGGCACGGGATGCGAGCTCGCGGACGATTCTGCTTCCGATCTCGCCGGAACGCCTCTCTACCTGGCGCCTGAGATTCTGGGCGGGCGGGAGGCCACTGTCCAGAGCGATATCTACAGTCTCGGCGTCCTTCTCTACCATCTTGTGACCGGCTCGTACCCAGTCCGTGCGCGAAGCCTGCCTGACGTCCGTCTTGCCCATGAACGCAACGAACGAACAAGCATCCGTACGGCGCGAGCGGCTCTCTCACCGAAGTTCGCCCGGATCATCGAGCGCGCGATCGATCCGTGGCCGAAGCGTCGCTACCAGAGCGCCGATGCATTGGCCGCGGATTTGGCGGCGCTCAAACCGCGCCCGACACTCGTACGGTTAGCGTATGCGACGGGCATGGCAGTCGCGCTCATGCTAGTTACAGGGCTGGTGTGGGAAGGAGTCGGCCGGCAAGTGGGATCTCCGAGGAGGCCAAGCACACTGTTTGCGCGTGTGGCGGGCTGGAACCCTGTCAGCGCCCCGAACGTCAGCCCGGTCGAACAGCCCGTCATTGCGGCGCTTCCGTTCAAGAACCTTAGCGTCGAGCCCGACAGCGACTACTTCGTCGACGGGCTGACCGATCAAATTATCCGAAACCTCGCCGTCGTTAAAGGACTGGAGGTGCGGTCGCGCACATCTTCGTTCGCGTTCAAGGACAAGCGCAACCTTCGCGATGTCGGCGAGCAACTTGGCGCAAACCTGGTCGTGGAGGGGTCGGTCTTGGTATCAGGTACGAAGCTGCAAATCAACGCGCAATTGGTCCAGGTCGCGGGTGAGGTGCCCCTGTGGGCCGAGCGGTTCGATCGCGACGTCAAGTCCTCCAGTGACGTCTTTGCCATCCTGGACGAGATCTCGCGGGCGGTCGCCGACAAGCTTCGCCTGACATGGGTCAGGGGCCAGCGGCGCTACGACCTCGATCTGGAGACATACGAGCTGTACCTCAAGGGGCGAGCGTTGGTCGGACGGAGAGGTATTCCCAACCTCGAGAAGGCCGCGGACTTGTTCCAACAGGTCCTCGCCAAGGATCCTGCCTTCGCTCCCACGCATGCGGGGCTGGCTAACGCCTATGCGCTCATGTCCGACCCTATCAGCAGCAGCCTCCCCTTCGAGACGGCCCATGCCATCCTTCGGCCAGCTGCAGTTAAAGCACGTGAGCTCGATCCGCTGCTGACTGACGCACATGCTGCTATGGGTTGGGTGTACTCGCGCGAGCGCGACTGGGCCAACGCCGAAAAGGCCTTCCAGCGGGCCATCGAACTGAATCCAAGTCTCACTGAGACCTACACCAACTATTCAACCTCGGTGCTCCAACCGCTGGGAAAGCTGGACGAAGCGCTGCGGATCCTGCAGGTGGCGTTGCGAAACGATCCCCTGTCGTTGGATGTGCAGCGCGAGATCGGAGTGGTACAGTTCCTCGACGGGCGGTACGGGGAGGCCATCGACACCTTCCAGCGCGTGCGCGCGGTCGATCCCGACTTTCCTTTTGTGGAGAGTTGGCTCGGGCGAGCACTAACGTTCGCGAGGAAACTGGCGGAGGCAGTGGTCATGTTGGAAAAACTCGACGGCCATAACCTCGGCCGCTTCAAGGCTCCGCGGGCTCGACGAGCGCCCTGGCTGGCGCAGGCCTACGTCATGACAGGCAGACGCGCAGAGGCGGAAGCGCTCGCCGCGGAGCATGAGGACTCCCCCTCCGGCCTAGCGATCATCTATGCTGCCCTCGGGGACAAGGACCGCACCTTTGAAGCGTTGGAGCAGATGGCTGTTGTCCAGCCCCACCACGTAGGACGGATGCTGATCAATCCGGAGATGGCGGTGCTTCGCGGTGACCCTCGCCTCGCGGCGCTCCGCAAGAAATTCGGCCTGCCGTAATCCCCACTCCAGCTTCGCCCCCATCCGCGCGATGCGCAAAGCCGGGCGCGACCGAAGCGGCCGACACGATCGAACATGTCAACACCCCGCATGGAGCGACGGGCAGGTCTGAGCGGTGCGAAGCGCGAACTGGAGCGGGTCAAGCGCGACATTCAGAAGGTCCTTGAGGCGATCAAAGCCGGATTCGCGCTTCCAGAACTGAAGGTGGAGAAGGACGCGCTGCAGGCTCGCAAGGAAGCGCTGCTGGTGAGGCTTTCTACCGCGGAGGAACCAGCGCCTCTCCTGCACCCGACCATGGCCGACCTCTACCGCTCGAAAGTCGAGAAACTCGCCGAGGCGCTCCAGCGCGAAGACACCCGCCTGGAGGCCTCAGCGATGCTCCGTGGACTGATCGATTCGATCGTCCTGACTCCGGAGAAGGGCCAGCTCCGGATCGAGCTGAGAGGAAATCTGGCTGCGATGCTGACTGCCGCCCAAGAAACGAAAAGGTCGCCCGATACAGGCGACCTCCTCGTGCCGGTTCAATTGGTTGCGGGGGCAGGATTTGAACCTGCGACCTTTGGGTTATGAGCCCAACGAGCTACCGGACTGCTCCACCCCGCGTCAGGAAAACGAAATCGTAACACGCGGTGACAACCACCGTCAACGTTCCGACTCCTTACAAGATCCTTGCTGACGAGCTGGCAAACGGCACTGGTGGTGCATCACTTGAGTTCTTAGCCGCTTCAGACCGTAAGGAGAGGGAAGAAATAGGGAGAGGAATGTCCACCATTCTGGTTGTCGAGGACAACGACGACGTTCGCGACATGATGACCGTCACACTCGAGCTGGAGGGGCACGAGGTGTACACGGCTGCGAATGGACGTCAGGCTCTCGCGCAACTGGAAAATGGCGTCCGTCCCTGCGTGATTCTGCTCGATCTGATGATGCCGGTCATGAACGGGTGGGAGTTCCGATCGGCGCTGCAGCGGGACCCGCGGTTTCGGGATATTCCGATCGTCGTCATCTCAGCCGTAGGCGCGGAGATCGTCAGTCAGGCGACAGACCCGTTCATCCCGAAGCCCATCGACGTCGATACGCTGCTGGACGTTGTGTGCGATTACTGCGACGGCGGGACACCAGTGCATTGAAAAAACGTGGAGACGCTGGTCGCAGCCCTGAAGGGCTGGACGCCCTTCGATGGGCAGCCCTAAAGGGCTGGACGCCCTTCGATGGGCAGCCCTAAAGGGCTGGACTACGAGGGCTAGTTGACTGCGGCGGGTTGTGCGTCGCGGACGATGAAGAGCAGTTCCCCTGGTTTGATCAATCCCATCTCTTCGCGCGCGACCGCCTCGATCAGGGACGGATCGTCCTTCAGGCGTCGAATGTACTCGACCATCTGCGCGTTCTGCTTCTTCAGATTGTTGATCGAGACTTCCGCCTCTTCGACCTGCCTCCGCGCTCGCATGCGCTGAATGAACCCGGTATCGCCAATCAGGGAATCGACCAGCAGCACGACCGCTGAAAAAATCAGCAAGGCGTTGACGATTCGGCGCCGGCGAGGCGAGCCGGAAGAGGGAACCGGCTGGGCGCGCTTGCGCCGGAGCGGTTCGGCTGCCCGGTCCCGTCGCGTCGCGGACTGTGTATCGATCGGCGCAGGCATGTTCGGAAAGAGAGCGTCCTTTGTACAATGATTTCGGCACTCCTCAACACGGAAATTAGGTTCGACCCCTCAAAATCGCGATCCGCATCAAAATAGCTGCCCTGGAGTCGCGGCTCGGGGCCCGCGTCTCGGGGCTAGGGACTCGGGGCTGGGGGCTCGGACGGAGGACACGGAGGGAACGGAGTGCCTGAGCAGGAGTTTGTCGTCGTGCTGACCACCTGGCCTTCGGGGGAAGGCGACGTGGACGCCTTCGCCCGGAGATTGGTGCTCGACCAGCTCGCCGCGTGCGTCAACGTGATGCCGGCGATGGTGTCGATGTATCGGTGGCAGGGGACTGTGGAGGAGTCATTCGAACGCCAGCTGCTGATCAAGACGACGCGCGCGTGTCTCGGCGCGCTCCGCGCCCGGGTCGACGAACTGCACCCGTACGACGTTCCCGAATTCCTCGTTCTTCCGATTATCGACGGCGGCGACACCTACTTGAACTGGATCCGGGAATCCGTTCACGCCTGACGGCACCTGAGGACCAGGACCTATCCGATCGCCTGCCGGAGATCGTCGATCAGATCCTGCGGATCTTCGATCCCGGCCGAGATCCGCACGAGACTATCGGTCAGACCGATTGCGGCGCGCCGGTCGGCAGGAACCGACGCATGCGTCATCGTCGCCGGATGTGAGATCAGCGTCTCGACTCCGCCGAGACTCTCCGCAAGCGCCATCAGCCTCACCGAGTTGCAGACGCGCTCGGCTTCCTTGAACGTCCCCATATCGAACGCCAGCATCCCGCCAAATCCGCGCATCTGCTTTTTCGCAAGCTCATGATGCGGATGCGACGGCAAACCGGGGTAGATCACGCTCTTCACCCTGGCGTGCGACTGGAGGAACTCGGCGAGCGCCTGCCCGTTGAGATTGTGTTGCGCCATGCGCACCGCGAGTGTCTTCGTGCCGCGGAGTACGAGCCACGAGTCGAACGGGCTGAGAATCGCTCCTTCCGCATTCTGGATGAATTTCAGCCACTCGATGTCATCGTCGCGAACCGCGACCACGATGCCACCGACGCTATCGCTGTGGCCGTTCAGGTATTTCGTGGTGCTGTGCACGACCATGTCCGCGCCGAGCTCGAGCGGACGTTGCAGGCACGGGCTGGCGAAGGTGTTGTCGACGACGAGACGGATGTCACGCGCGCGTGCGAGCTTCGCGACGGCCTGCAGATCAGTGATGCGCATGACGGGGTTCGTCGGGGTTTCGACAAACAGCATGCGCGTCTCCGGCCGGATCGCGCGCTCGACTTCCTCGATCTTCGACGTGTCGACGTAGCTGAACGTCAGCTGGTACTTCGTCAGCACCTTGTCGAACAATCGGAAGGTGCCGCCGTATGTATTGTCGGTGACGACAACATGATCGCCCGACTTCAGCATCGTCGAGATGGCGCCGATCGCCGCCATCCCGGAGGCGAACGCATAGGCGGCTTTGCCGCCTTCCATCGCGGCGATGTTCTGCTCGACGGCGAGCCGGGTCGGATTCTGCGTGCGCCCGTATTCGAACCCCTTGTGGCGGCCGAGCGCTTCCTGCACGTAGGTGGACGTCTGGAAGATCGGCGTGATGATCGCGCCGGTCGCGGGATCGGGCTCCTGCCCGGCGTGGATGGCAATGGTCGAAAAGCGCGCGTTATCAGGCAGCTTCATGCTCCTGGAAGATAGCACGTGAGCACGTTCGCACGTGGCACGTCAGCACGTTCCCACGTGGCACGTCCGGACGTGAGCACGCCGCACGTCGCACGTCGGACGTCCGCACGTCACCCACCCGTCCTGTTATCATCGACTCTCAACGTGCATGCGCAGGCTTCCTGATCGGACGACGGCGGGCGCACCTCGCGTGCCGCTCCTGCCGGCGCCGCCGCCAGGCACTGACCCGCACCAGACCGCCGCGGATCTGCTTCTGCGTTCGTGGCCGGGCCGTCTGTTCATCGTCTCCATCCTGCTGAAAGTCCTGGTCGGCATAGTGCGCCGAATCGCCGAGCCTCCCGGCTTTGTCGAAGTGCTCAGCAGCGCCGCGACAATCGGCCTGCTCATCTCGCTCGGATATTTCGTGTGGCGGTTGTTTACGCTGATGAAGCGCCGGCTGCTGTGGCGCGTCCGGCGAAAGCTGATCCTGTCCTACATTTTCATCGGGTTCGTCCCGGCTCTTCTGATCGTTGGTTTCGTGCTGGTGAGCGCCAACGTGGTCTCCATGAACGTTGCCGGGTATCTCTTCAAGGATGGCTACGACCGCATCGTTGCCGACGTCGAACTGGCGACCAAGTCCGCCGCGACCCAGATCGGCGAGCAGCCGGCGTCGGCCGGTGACGTGCTCAATCGCACCCAGAGGGCGATCAGCCGCCGCCATCCAAGCGTGGCGATGGCGTTCATCGCCTCGACGGGCTCACCGGCATCGCCGGCGATCGCCGGCCGATGGGAGCATCAGGCGGTACCCGTGACGGTTCCCCCATGGACGCCCGCGGATGGCTTCTACGGGACCATTGCCGTGCCGGGTGATGAACCCGATGAACTTCAGCTGGTGATCCGGTCGGTCGCGCCGGTACGCGGATCGAAGGGGGCTCTGGGATTCGTCGTGGCCGATCTGCCGGTGGACGATCGCCTCTTCGACTCGTTGAAGGAGAACACCGGCGTCAAGGCGGTGACCCCGCGGTTCAGCGTGCCGCCGCCAGAGGCGACCGACGCCGCCCCGCTTCAGATCGTCCCCGGGACGACTGGTGCCACCAGCTCGTTCACGTTCTTCCGCAACAGCCTGGCGTTTCTCGACACGGCGGATTGGCGCAACGGGAAGGACCGCGGCGCAACCATTGCCATGACCTACGACGTCGGAGAGCTCTGGAACCGGCTGACTCGCGCGCAATCGCAGCGCGTAACGCTCGCCGGCGCCAATCTCGGTCAGCTGTTCCTGATTCTGCTGGCCGTCGTCGCGATCTTGTTCCTCATCATCCAGGGGGTCGCGCTCTTGATGGGGCTGGCGCTGGCGAGGTCAATCACGAGTTCGATCCACGAACTCTTCATGGGCACCGAGCGGGTCCGACAGGGAGACTTCACGCACCGGATCAACGTCACGACGAACGACCAGCTCGGCGAGCTCGCCGGGTCGTTCAACCAGATGACCGGCAGCATCGAGGGCCTGCTGCAGACAGCGGCGGAAAAGAAGCGGATGGAAGAGGAACTCCGCATCGCACGGCAGATCCAGATGTCGCTGCTCCCGCGCGGGCCGGTGGACGCGCCCGGGCTTGGAGTCACGGCACTCTGCGTCCCGGCCCGTGAAGTTGGCGGGGACTACTACGATTTCTTTCACCTTCCTGGTGAGCGCCTCGGGATGCTGATCGCGGACGTCGCGGGGAAGGGAACGTCGGCCGCGTTGTACATGGCGGAATTGAAAGGCCTGGTGCTTGCGCTCAGCCAATCGCACGATTCCCCGCGGGCGCTGCTGATGGAGGTCAACCGGATCATCTCCGAGAACCTGGACAGCCGGAGCTTCATCACGATGACCTACGCGGTCATCGATCGCAAACGCGGGTTCATGACCTACTGCCGTGCCGGCCACACACCGCTGATCTTTCTCCCTGGCCCCTCGTCGTCGGCGCCGCGGGGCGCCCAGATTCTGACGCCCGACGGCATGGTGGTGGGTCTGCGCATCCCGGGCGCTTCGGAGAAATTCGACGAGCTGCTCGAGGAGCAGCGCATCGACCTCAACGTCGGCGACGTCGTCGTGCTCTACACTGACGGCATCAGCGAGGCGATGAACGCCGAGAGCGACCTGTTCGGCGAGACGCGCCTGAGCGAGATCATCGAGGAGCACGGGCACCTCGGCTCCGCCGAGCTGCGTGAGAGAATTCTCCGCGAGATCGAATCCTTCGTCGGCGACGCCGACCAGCACGACGATATGACGATGATCCTGGTGAAGGTCGAAGAGGCGCTGGTGCCGGTGCTGGCGTGATGGAGGGGCAAACCCCTGCATGGGTGATCTGACCGTCGTCTTCCGCACGCCGTCGCCGATCGAAGCGGACGTCGTGCGGGGGCTGCTGGAGTCGCATGGCATCCCCACCATGATCGACGCCGATATTTCCCGCACGCCGTTCCCGCTGTCGGTCAACGAGCTGCGCGTCACCGTCAACGCCGAGAACGCGGATCAGGCGCAGCAGCTGATCGAGAGCCACCGCGATGACAGCCGCGGCGGCAAGCTCGTACCGTTTGGCAGCGAGCTGGAACCCCTCGAGCGAACGATCGGCTACAAGTTCCGCGACCGCGGGCTGCTCGAGCATGCGCTCACACATCGGTCGCGCGTCCATGAAGACGCGAGTGGTGGCGTCTTCGACAACGAATCGATGGAGTTTCTCGGAGACTCGATTCTCGGATTCGTGATTGCCGACCTCCTGTTCCGGCAGTTCCCGCAGCACAACGAGGGCCAGAAGTCGAAGCTCCGTGCATCGCTGGTCTCCGCGGCGTCACTCGCCCGGCTCGGCGAACGCATCAATCTCGGCGAGTACCTGATCCTCGGCCGCGGCGAAGAGAAGACCGGCGGCCGCCGCAAGCACGCGATCATCGCCGACTGCTACGAGGCGCTGATCGCCGCCATCTACCTGGACGGCGGATTCGAACCAGTACGCGCGTTCCTCCGCCGCCAGTTCCAGGAACTGATCGACGAAGCCAGCCGCACCGGCGCCGGCTTCACCGAGGACTACAAATCCGCGCTCCAGGAGCTGCTGCAGCAGCAAGGCAAAGGCCTGCCCGGGTACCGCCTCACCGCCGAAATCGGTCCCGCCCATCGCCGCCGCTTCGAAGTCGAAGTCCTGGTCGGCGGCGAGCCGCTCGCCAAAGCCGAAGGCAAGAGCAAGAAAGACGCAGCTCAGAACGCCGCGAAGCTCGCGCTGGAAGTAATCAGATCGCAGTAATCAGTAATCAGTAATCAGTGGGCAGTAATCAGTAACCAGTAATCAATAATCAGTAGTCAGTGGGCAGTAATCTGTGGGGCAGTGGTCAAGTAGCCTGTGATTTGGCGGCGGCTTCCAGGTTTGCCCGAGCGGTCGTTCGCGATTGATGAAAGATCGCGAGCAGTTCATCCGCCTCTGATCGAAGCTTGGTTTCCGAACCCCGCTTCGTAAGCCCCGCCTCCACGCAGAACTCCAGCCAGAAATCCGATTCATCTGCCTCTTCGATCGCGCTGCCGATCTTGGAGATGAAATCGGGCTGCGACTTGAAACGACAAGCGGCCCGGTAGTTCGCTGCGGTGCCGGTGGCAGCTCGAAACAGTTGGCTCTGGACATGCCAGCCCTCGTAGTTGTGACGTGGCAGGGTCCGGCAGAATCGCGTCACGTCCAGGGCAAATTTCATCGTCCTCTTCTTCAGATTGGCGTATTTGTCCATGGCGTGCGTCTACACATGCCATGCCAGCGATTTACAAGGAAATCGGCGGAGCAAACCCCCAGCCGTTGATGTTTCAGCAACGTCTGAGCCGCTGCCGGTTTGCATTTTCAGCAATCCGATTGAGCACTGAATACTGATGACTGGTTACTGATTACTGCCCACTGTCCTAGTCGATTTCGATGATTCCCCAGGACTTGTCGGTCTCACGCGTGGAGAGCGCGAGGGCGGGCGCGGGGGCGGGCTCAGCCATCGGCAGATGCGAGAGGACGTACGCGTGTACCTCGCGGGCGATTTCTTCGTCGCCCGGGGGGGTCGGGCGGCAGTGCAGCCGAACCCACAGGCGCAGCATCGGGTCGGCAAAGCTGTAACGCTTCTGCCGAGAGACGATCAGGTCGACGTCCTCGAGCCACGACAGGTAGTCCTTGGTGGAGCCTGGTGTGCGGCGAAGGCGGAGGGCGACCTCGGTGAGCGTGAGCGGTTCCTCCTCGGCAAGCACGTCGAGGATTGCCTTCAGCGCGCCGTAGCCGCGCGCGCGGTGGAGGCGCAGCTCGTAACAGAAACGGCACGCGTTCGAGAGGGCGCCTCCTGGCGCCAGGAGCGCAGCCAACGCGCTCACCGGATCGTGAGTGCCGCGCGCGTCCATAACCGCCGCCATCTCCGCGATCAATCGCGCGTATGCCGGGCGGCCGTCTGACAGCGCGTGGACGAGGCGCACCAGGTCCTCACGCGTCTGGTCGTCCTCTTTGTCGTGCATCTCGTGGCCGGAGGTGACCGTGGCGCGGATTTCGGCGTGCGACAAGGGGGCGACGTGAATGATTTCGAACTGGGACGGCGCATCGCGAAGCAATCGGTGCGCCCGCGCGACGTATCGAGTGGTGAGCACGAACCGGTTGCCACTCGCCGCCAGCATGCCAACCAGATCACGCAGCACCGCGCGAAGCCCTGGGAAACTTTCGAACGTCCGCAGCTCGAGGAATTCATCCAGCAGGAACGTCGCCGGAGCATTACCGGGCGCTCGTGAGGTATCGAGGAACGCGAGCCACGCGTCGAACGCCTCACGCGCGCCTCCGCCGTTGGTGGCGTCCCCACCGTACGGATGGGCAGGGAAGGTGGAGGCGTCGCGCACCGTCTTTAGAAAGCGTTCGGGGGTTGTCGCGACGCGCTCGACATCGATGTACTGCGACGACGTCCGGCCGAGGAGGTCGCGAAGGCGGAGGAGAACCGAAGATTTGCCTGCGCCGCAGCCACCGAGCAGCACGGGAATACGGGCTCCGCTCCCCTGGGAGCCGTCGAGCGCTGACAGCACCCGCCGCTCGAGCGACGGACGTTCCGGGATCATCATCGAGGTCCCTCGGGGCGCAATGAAGGCATGTCGATACCGCGGTCGCGTGCCGTCTGGATGGCGTCAGGATATCCCGCATCCGCGTGGCGCACGACCCCAAGCCCGGGATCGCACGTGAGGACGCGCTGCAGTTTCTCGTCCGCTTCACGCGTGCCGTCGGCCACGATCACCATGCCGGCGTGCAGGGAGTATCCGATCCCGACGCCGCCGCCATGGTGCACCGAGACCCAGGTGGCGCCAGACGCCGCGTTCAGGAGGGCGTTGAGGACCGGCCAGTCGGCAATGGCATCGCTGCCGTCCCGCATACCCTCGGTCTCCCGGTTGGGGGATGCGACCGAGCCGGCATCGAGATGATCACGGCCGATGACGATCGGCGCTTTCACCGCACCGCGACGCACCAGCTCGTTGATGGCCAGGCCGAAGCGCGCCCGCTCCCCGTAACCAAGCCAGAAGATTCGAGCGGGGAGCCCCTGGAATGCGACGCGTTCCGCCGCCAGCCGGATCCAGCGGCACAGCGGCTCATCGTCGGCAAACATCTGAAGCGCGAGTTCGTCGGTCGCGGCGATGTCCGCTGGATCCCCCGAGAGCGCAGCCCACCGGAACGGGCCCTTGCCGCGGCAGAAGAGCGGGCGGATATATTCGGGCACGAACCCCGGGATGTCGAAGGCGTTCTGGACGCCTCCCTTCTCGGCCTGTGCGCGGATGTTGTTGCCGTAGTCGAAAGTGACCGCGCCGCGCTGCTGAAGCTCCAGCATCGCTCGTACGTGTATCGCCATCGAGGCCACAGAAAGGCGCACGTACTCGTCAGGATCGGTCTGACGCAGCGAGTCCGCCTCCCGCAACGGCATGCCGGCCGGGACGTACCCGAGGAGTGCGTCGTGCGCGCTGGTCTGGTCGGTCAACACGTCCGGTACGACGTTACGGCGGACCAGTTCCGGCAGAATATCGGCAGCGTTGCCCTCGAGTGCAATCGACCTGGCGACGCCGTCACGGCGGTACTGCGCAATACGCTGCAGCGCATCGTCGAGATGCGAGACCCGCTCGTCGACGTACCGCGTTGCCAGCCGGCGCTCGATGCGTTTGGGATCGACTTCGATGACCAGCGCAATCCCGCCGTTCATCGTGATGGCCAGCGGCTGCGCGCCACCCATTCCGCCGAGGCCGGCGGTCACGGTCAGGCGCCCGGCCAGCGAGCCGCCAAAATGCCGGCGCGCGAGCTCCGCGAGAGTCTCGTAGGTGCCCTGCAGGATGCCCTGGGTGCCGATATAGATCCAGCTGCCGGCCGTCATCTGGCCGTACATCGTCAGGCCGCGATCCTCGAGATCACGGAAGTGGTCCCATGTCGCCCATGCCGGCACGAGCAGGGCATTGGCGATGATGACGCGCGGCGACCACGGGTGCGTTCTGAAGACGGCCACGGGTTTGCCCGACTGCACGACGAGTGTCTCGTCGTTCTCGAGCCGCCGCAGCGTCTCGACGATCGTATCGAATGCCTCCCAGCTGCGCGCCGCCCGGCCGCTACCGCCGTAGACGATGAGATCGTCGGGACGCTCGGCGACCTCCGGATCGAGATTGTTCATCAGCATCCTGAGCGCCGCCTCCTGAGGCCACGCCTTGCAGGAGCGTGCGGTGCCTCTCGGGGCGCTGACGTGACGACTGATGATGCTCATGGACGATGTCGGACCGATGTGGGGCGAAGGGTGAAATCTAAAAACGTACGGAGCCGTTGTCAAATTGAAATTGCAAAATTTCTTACTTGACTTCTGCGTCGCATGCGCGAATAAACGCTCCCGAGAGTAATGCGCGCGAAATCTCCTCGATGTCGCGCGATGGCGGACGGTCCGCAGTCAGTGTCGGCGCGATCGAACGGACGAATGCGTGCACCTTCTGCAGCGCGCCCGACGTCTTCAACGGTGCGAGGAGGTCGAGCGCCTGTGCGGCGCACAGGACTTCAACTGCGATGACGCGTGCGGCGAGTGTGACCGCGCGTTCCGCTTTCAACGCCGCTCCCATGCTCATGCTGACGTGATCCTCTCTATTGGCCGAGGTCGGGATCGTATCGACCGATGCCGGATGGGCGAGCGTCTTCAACTCTGATGCGACAGCCGCTGCCGTCACCTGAGCCATCATGTAGCCCGACTGCAGGCCGCTGTCAGGCGTGAGAAAGGCGGGCAGTTCACTGAGCGCTGGATTCACCAGCCGATCCGACCGTCGTTCGCTGATGGTCGCGAGGTGGGTTACGGCGATGGCGACCAGATCGGCTGCGATGCCAATCGGGGCGCCGTGAAAATTTCCGCCGGACACGATCTCATCATCATCACCGAAGACCATCGGATTGTCGGTCGCGGCATTTGCCTCAATCGTGAGGGTCCGACGGGCGAACGACAGCGCGTCGCGCGCGGCGCCGTGAACCTGCGGCGCGCAGCGCAGGGAGTAGGCGTCCTGGACGCGGCCGCAGTCCTCGTGTGACTTGTTGATCGCACTGCCGCCGAGGAGCGCGAGCATGTTGGCCGCCGCCGCCCGTTGCCCATCGTGCGGTCGTGCATCGTGAATGCGCGGATCGAGCGGTCGAAACGAGCCGCGAAGGGCGTCGAGCGACATCGCCGCGGCGATATCGGCACATCTGGCCAGCATGTCGCCAGACGCACAGGCGAGCGCCGCGACGGCGGTGGACGGCTGCGTGCCGTTGATGAGGGCGAGCCCTTCCTTGGGCGCCAGTGTCACGGGGTTGAGCCCGGCAGCCGCAAGCGCGGAGGCGCCAGGCTGGACGACCCCGCCCGCGACACTTGCATCCCCTTCACCGATCAGCACGAGCGACAGGTGCGCCAACGGAGCAAGGTCGCCGCTCGCGCCGACCGATCCGCGGCTCGGCACCACGGGATGCACGCGGCGATTGAGCATCGCGAGGAGTAGATCGAGTGTCTCCAGCCGAATCCCCGAAAAGCCTTTCGCAAGAACGTTTGCCCGTAATGCCATCGACGCTCTGACTGCGCGGTCGGGCAGCGGAGCGTCGACGCCGGCGGCATGACTGCGAAGAAGGTTCGATTGCAGCGCACCGAGCGATTCGCGGGGAATTGGCGTCTCGGCAAGTGCGCCAAATCCAGTATTGATGCCGTACACCGGCGCGTCGCCGGCCGCCATGCGATCCACCACGGAGCGGGCGAGGTCGACGCGACGCCGCGCGTCAGGCGTGAGACTTACCTCGGCGTAACCGTCGGCCACGTCGAGAAGCGATTCGATCGTGAGCGAGTTCCCATCGAGAAGCACCATCGAGCAGGTAGAATACAGCGGTTATGAACATCGCAGTGCTCGGCGCACAGTGGGGAGACGAAGGCAAAGGGAAGATCGTCGACCTGCTCACGCCAAACTTCTCCGTCGTGTGCCGTTATCAGGGCGGCCATAACGCCGGGCACACCGTTTACGCCAACGGTCGGAAGTTCGTGCTGCGCCTCCTGCCCTCGGGGATTCTTCACAACGGCATCACCTGCGTCATCGGCAACGGTGTCGTCGTCGATCCGCAGGCGCTCTTCGCGGAGATCGACGAGGTGTCTGCCGCAGGTGTGACGATCGGCGACAGGCTGATCATCAGCGATAAGGCGCACCTGATCCTGCCGTATCACCGCGAGCTGGATCTCTTGAGCGAGGCCCGGCGCGGCGAGCGAAAGATCGGGACGACAACGCGCGGGATTGGTCCGGCGTACGAAGACAAGATCGCGCGCCGCGGTGTACGGGTCGGCGACCTCGCCAACCGCGAAGCATTGCGCGAGGCCGTGGAGCACAACGTCGCCGCGCGCAACCGGATCATCGGGGATACGACGATGGACCCGGCCAGGGTGCTCGACGAGCTGCAGGCCGCCTGGGTGCGGATGTCGCCCTGGGTCACCGACGTGTCCCTGTTCCTCTCCCGTGCACGTGCCGCGGGCCGTCCGATCATGTTCGAGGGGGCGCAGGGGACGCTGCTCGACATCGATCACGGCACATACCCGTACGTGACGTCTTCAAATGCCACGGTCGGAGGCGTCTGCACCGGTCTCGGTGTTCCGCCGCGGGCCATCGACGGCGTCCTGGGTGTGGCGAAGGCTTACACGACCCGCGTCGGTGAAGGACCGCTGCCCTCCGAGCTGACGGGAGAACTCGGGAACCGGCTGCGCGAGAGCGGACAGGAATTCGGTGCGGTGACCGGACGTCCTCGACGGTGCGGCTGGTACGACGCGGTGGCGGTGCGATACGCGGTCCGGGTAAATGGCCTCGACGCGCTGGCGCTGACCAAACTCGACGTCCTCGACGGGCTTCCCGAGCTGCAGGTCTGCACGTCGTATCGCATTCACGGCGAGAGCCTCACCGAGATGCCCGGCGATGTCGCGCAGCTCGCAGCCTGCGAGCCGGTGTACGAAAGCATCGCCGGCTGGACGTCGCCGACCGCAGGCGTCCGCAGGTACGACGATCTCCCGCGGGAAGCGCGCGCGTATGTCTCGCGGCTCGAGGAGATCACCGGCGTTCCGGCGGCGATCATCTCCACCGGCTCGGCGCGCGAGGACACGATTATTCGACAGGAGTCAGTCGCGGCGAAATGGTTCGCTCCCTGACAACGTCTAACTCCTAACTCCTAACTCGTCAAATTCCTAATTCCAGAGACTTACAAAACTGTTTGGAGTTAGAGGTTAGGAGTTTGGAGTTGGCACGGCGGCGAAGCCGCCTCAGCCATGATTCGAGCGGTCCTTTTCGATCTCGACGACACGCTGTTCGACCATAGCCACTGCGCGCGGGCGGCTCTCGAGGATGTGCGCGCGTCACACGAGTGCTTCGCGCCGATTACTGCGGCTGCACTCGAGCGTTCGCACGGTGACATTCTTGAAGAGCTCCACCGCGAGGTGATGATCGGTCGTCTGGATCTGGACGCGGCGAGAACGGAGCGCTTCCGGCGGTTGTTTGCCGTGGCCGGTGTCGACGCGGCACAGCAGCTGGCTTCTCGCGCAGCCGCGAGTTACCGGCAGCGCTATCTCGCGGAGCGTCGTGCAGTGAGTGGGGCAGCGGCGCTGTTGATGAAGGTCAGGGAACGCGCGAAGGTTGGGATCGTGTCGAACAATCTGCTCGAGGAGCAGCAGGACAAGCTGCGCTGCTGCGAGCTCGATCAGTACGTCGATGTTCTCGTCGTCTCCGAGGAAGCGGGGATTTCGAAGCCTGATCCGCGCATCTTCGAAATCGTCCTCGATCGACTGCGCTGCCGTCCGCAGGAAGCAGTGATGATCGGGGATTCGTGGGATGCTGACGTGCTCGGCGCGGCGGCTGCGGGAATCAGAGCAATCTGGTTCAATCCGCGGGATGCGGGATGCGGAATGCGGGATGAGGTCGCGGTGATCACCTCGCTCGAGCCGACACCGGAGCTTCTGTCGCTGATCTTCGAGGACGCCGTAGTCCAGCCCTTTAGGGCTGCCCATCGAAGGGCGTCCAGCCCTTTAGGGCTGCCCATCGAACGGCGCCAGCCCTGAGGGCTGGACCGACGCTGAACCGCCCGCGAGCAGGGCGTCCGCCGTAATACGGAAATGCGACGCATTCCAGACCGGACGGCCGTCACGCAGCAGGATCGCCTGTGGCGTTTCGTGACGGACCCCGAGCCGGGCGGAGGCTTCGTCAGACACGTGACGATGACTCTGGACGGTGATGAGGTTGTAGGAGGCTTCCACCCCGGCCTCGGAGAGATGGGCATTCAGCTCGTCGAGGGCTTCGCAGCTGATGCCACAATGACGGCTGTGCTTGAAAAGTAGCACGGGCCGCTGGCGCGACTCGGCAATAGCCGCGTCGAGCGCAGCGATATCGGCAAGGGGCTTCAATTTCATCGGATAGTCATATTGTAAACGCCAGAACGGCTGTGTGCCACCGCGACCGTCACCCTTACGAAGGAGCCTGGTGCGATCGGGTGTGGAAGCCGGCCGCCTCGAGCGAACGCCGCATGTCCGCGAACGCTTCGGCGGCCGCCGGCGGGAGGTGCAGCTCCGGACGGCGCAGCAACCGGTCCACGTTATAGCTGCGGAACCGGATGCCTTCCATGTGGAACGCCGCCACGGCCCGGGCCAGCGCTTCGCATTCCTCGATCAACGCGTTGCTCAGATCGCTCTCCGGCTGCTGCTGAACGAGGGCAATGAGGTCCTGAATCCGGGTTTCGGCCGCTTTTCGATCATCCGCGGTCGTCATTTCACCACTCTACAACGAGCTTCGCGTTATTTGGATCTCCCGTCGCCGTCCGCGACGAGGCGTTGCTTGCAGATCGCTAAGCCAGCCTCATCTGGCGCGAGTGTTGCTGTCGCAGCGCAGAACACCGCAAAACGTGCGGCCACTGACGAGGTAATCATTGCCAAATCCGAGGAGCCGCCGCCCGAGGCGGATCACCCCCGAAGAGCGGAAGTCGCTGACGCATGGCGATTTCTGGATTCCCGACGCCGAGCGGGACGTCTATAGACGCGCCCTCGAGGCGCTGAATGCCGCAGAAATCCCGTATGTCGTTGCCGGTGCGTACGCGATCTACGAGCACACCGGCATCTACCGCAAGACGAAGGACCTCGATCTCTTCTTCCAGCCGTCGGCGGTAGTGGCCGCGGCCCAGGCGCTTCGGGAGGTCGGTTTCGTGACGCGGCTCGAGGATGAGCACTGGCTCGCCAAGGCGACGATGGGGGAGTACTTCGTTGATCTGATCTATGGAATGGGCAACGGCATTTCGTTCATCGATGATGGATGGATTCAGAACAGCCATCAAAGCATTCTGGCGGCGACTCCGGTGCGCATCGCTCCCGCGGAGGAACTCATCTGGCATCGTCTGTTCATCAGCGAGCGCCATCGCCACGACATGTCCGACATCGTCCATCTGATTCTGTGTCTCGGTGATGCGCTGGACTGGCGTCGGCTCGTCGATCGGGTTGGGCCGAACTGGCCGCTGCTTCTGTCGCAGGTGCTGATGTTCACCTACGTGTATCCGGGGTACAAGAGCAACATCCCGGCGTGGGTGCCGGAACATCTGATGGGACTCGCGCGCGAGGAATTCGCCCGCGAAGAGGAGGATGTCGACTTCACGCGCGGCCCGATGATCTCCCGATTCAGTTTCACCATCGACGTCCGCGAGTGGGGCTTTGCGGATCCGCGATCGGAGTTCGTACGCGAGGCGCGGAACAAACCGGAGATCCGTGCGATCGCGGAAGCCGATGTGTGGGACGAGCGCGGCGAAGCTCCTCGCGACGAGACGGCGTCGCCCGAGAGCGCGCAGAATGCCGGGCCAGCACGCCGCGCGGTGTGATCGGATGGCTATTCGGATGCACGCGCGAATTGACGCGCCGCCGCTCGGTCAGTATCGATCCCGGGCGCAGCCCAGAACGCTCTGTCGGGCGTGCCGCCGACGCGGCTGACCGCCAGGACGATGCGCCACTGTCGCCTGCCCGGTCTGTAGAAAAGGCTCCACTGCCAGCCGGCATAGCGTGAGAGATCGGCTGACAGCGGAATCCATCCACCTGCACAATCGCCGACGGTCACGGAGCGTTCCAGGAGCGGCTCGTAAACCCGCTCGTCGCTGATCCCGATTCTGAACGTTGCGGCGTCGCTCTCTGACGCGCCGGTTACCCCGACAGACGTATTCAGTGTCGCGCGCCGCGGCAGCCCCATCTGCCAGATCGCCCTGCTGTCGGGGGGAACGACCAGGGTGGCTCGCGTGTCGGTGCCGAAGGTATGCTCGTCGACGTGAAACTCGGCCTTGATGGGACGTTGTTCGGCCATGCCTGTTTTCAGCAGGTCGATGACGCGCACCTGCGGATCGTGCGGGGCGTCGCATGCCCCGATCACCACTGCGGCGGCGACGGCGGCCAGGTGTAATGCGCGCGGAGGAGACCGGACCCGAACGCGCTCGTCCGGCGGGGATGCATGGCGCTGGCGCTGCTGCTGTGCGCGCTGTTCCTCGCATCGGTCGCGCGATTCTACCATCCGGAATTTGGCTTCTCGGCGCTTCTGGTGATCCCGGAAGGGCATGAGTATGAGATCGAGGCACTGCGCAGCGTCCCTCACTTCGAATACAAATCCCGCCAGGAGTACGACGGCTCGCTGTACGTGCAGATCGCGATGGATCCGCTGCTGCGCGATCCGGCGATCGATCGCGCGCTCGATGCGCCAGCCTATCGCACGCGCAGGATTCTCTTCTGCTGGACGGCGTACGCCCTTGGCTTCGGGAAACCAGCGTGGATCCTGCAAACCTACGCCCTGCAGAACGTCTTGTGCTGGTTGCTGCTGGCGTGGCTGCTCGTGCGCTGGATTCCGCCACGCACGCCGAGACTGGTGGCGGTGTGGGGCGCATCGATGTTCAGCCACGGCCTGATCATCTCGGTCCGGATGGCGTTGCTCGACGGCCCAAGCCTGCTGCTGCTCGCGGTGGCTGTGGTCTTCGCAGAAGGAGGCCGGCGCTGGCTCACTGCGGCGACCGTCGGCCTCGCCGGCCTCGGCCGCGAGACGAACGTGCTCGGCGCCGCCTCACTCCCGTGGCCACGCGGCTGGCGAGAGTGGATGAAGACGATTGCCGCTGTGGCCCTCGTTGCGCTGCCGCTGCTGGTCTGGCAGGACTACATCTGGTCGATCTACCGGGGCACGAGTGCGTCCGCCGGCGTGGATCACTTGACGATGCCGTTCACCGCGTATCTGGAGAAGTGGCAGATCACGATCCGGGCGGTATCGGTTCGTGGACCGTTCACCACGGCGAGCTATACGCTCCTCGTCCTCGTCGCCCTCACCGTCCAGACTGCTTTCATCGCGACGTCACGCCTTTTCAAGGAGCCGTGGTGGCGGCTGGCCGCTGTCTTCGCCGTTCTGATGCTGATGGCTCACCCCGACGTGTGGCGCGGCTACCCAGGCGCCATCACGCGAGTGGCCCTGCCGCTGAAGTTCGGGTTCAACGTCCTGCTGGTGAAAACCGAGCCATCCGGATTCTGGAGCTGGTTCATCCTCGGTAATCTCGACGTCGTCGCGGCGCTCAACCTGCTGCCGTTCCCCGGAACCGCGCCGCCGATCTGAATCTCAGGCCGACAGCGTTCGCGTGATTCCCTCCGCGGCCGCTCGTCCGCCGGACCAGGCCCACTGAAAGTTGAAGCCGCCGATCCGTCCGTCAACGTCCAGCATCTCGCCAACGAGAAAAAGGGACTTGCAGCGTCGCGATTCCATCGTCGACGGATCGATTTCCTCCAGGCGAACACCTCCGGCCGTCGCTTCCGCGTAGTTGTACCCACGGCTGCCCGGGACGATCACCGGCATTGCCGTCAGCGCGTGCACCAGTCGGCGTCGCTCCGCGCGTGAGAAGTCAGCAAGCAGAGTGCCGCTCCCGATGTCCGAGTGGGCGAGTAACGCGTCGGTCAGCGACGCGGGGAGGGCTTCGGCGAGGACGTTCTTCACCGAGCTGCGCGGCCTGGCAGCGGCCTCTGTCGTCCAGCGCGCGTCTACCGTCTCGAACGACTGACCCGGCACGAAGCTGACGGTCACGCTCGTGCGGGCTCCCTCGAGCTGCCCTCGAAGCACGTGTCTCGATGCATTGAGCGCGACCGGACCACTGATGCCGAAGTGGGTCCACAACATCGAGCCGCGGAGACGGACGGCGGCGCGGCCGTCGATCCAGACCGTGAGCTCTGCGTCGTGTGACACCCCGGACAGCGACGCATGAAAGCCGTCCGCCACGACCAGCGGCGCCAGCGCGGGTGTTGTCGGAACGATCGAATGCCCGAGCGATTGCGCGATGGCCAGGCCGCCGCCGTCGCTCCCGGTTTTCGGCAGTGATAGACCGCCCGTCGCCAGTACGACGACCCGCGCGTGCATGGTCGCGCGCGAAGTCTCGAGCGTGAAATCTTTGCCGGCCGCAACCGAATGCACTCGGGTGGAGGACGCCAGCGTCACGCCGGCGTCTTCGGCGGCACGCAGCAGGGCGTGGAGCACGTCTTTCGAGCGGTCGGAGCGCGGAAAGAGCTTGCCGTCCGGCTCCTCCTTGAGCGACACGCCGATGCGTTCGAAGAACGCGACGGTCGACGACACCGGGAGCGCCCGCAGGACACGCCGGATGATCGTCCGCTTGCCGCCCCAGTAATCCTCGTCAGTCACCACAGTGTTGGTGACATTGCATCGGCTGCCGCCGCTGACGAGAATCTTGGCGCCGGGCCGTGCGGCGCCATCGAGGAGGATAACGGATCGCGTCGGATTGAGTTGGCGCGTGAAGATCGCCGTTGCGAGACCGGCCGCGCCGGCGCCGACGACGGCAATCTGTTCTGCGGCCACCGGCGCCTCGCCCTATTTGTCGCGCACTAACGGCGTCCGGCGTCGAGCCACTCCTCCTTGACCGGCGGCGTCTGCGGCGCTTCCAGCAGCACGTGATGGTAGAGAAGTGCGCCAACGCAGCCGCCGAGAACCGGACCGACCCAGTACATCCAGTGGAACTGCCAGTGGCCGGCTACCAGTGCCGGGCCGAATGAGCGCGCCGGATTCATCGACGCTCCCGTGATCGGGCCACCCGCGAGGATGTCGACGGCGACCATCAGGCCAATCCCGAAGCCGCCGATCTTCACCGTCTTGCCGCGATCGTCAACCGCTGTGCCGAACACCGCGATCAACAGCAGGAAAGTGAGCACGAACTCCACCAGCAGTACGGTGGAAGTGGAGGCCCATGCGGCCGGCAAGGGGATGCCGAGCATCGCCGCGCTGATCGCGTCCGCGGGGAACACCGCGCGGCAGACGGCGGCACTGACGACTCCTCCGGCAAGCTGCGCCACGATATACAACCCGGCAAGCGGAAGCTTGATGCGGCCCGTCACCAGCATCGCTATGGTCACCGCGGGATTGACGTGTGCTCCGGATATCCCCCCGAAAGTGTGCACAGCGATGGTGAGCCCCAGCCCGTGAGCCAGGGCGATGGCGACGAGACCGCCGCCGCCCCCCACCGCGGGCGTGGAACTGAGGATGGCGGCGATCCCGCTGAAACAGAGGAAGAACGTCCCGAGGAACTCCGCGATCAGTACACGCATAGTCGTCGTCATAGCCACTCCTCAAGAAACGATGAACTATGAACTATGAACTAAGAACGATCAATATTCATAGTTCATCGTTTTAACCGGTAAACGCGCGATCGCTGCTCCTGGAACACCTGCTCCAGCGCCGGATGACCCGACAGCTGACTATCTATGGCCGGCCAGCGGTCCGGGGAAAACCGGTCGACGTGGACGACCACGTAGGTGACCCCGAACGCGCGGAGACGCTCGAGGCTTGCCGCGTCAGGGAAAGACCGCATCGCCGCGTAGAGCTCCATGTGCCGTGCCGGCTCCAGGCCGCTGTAACCGTGGACCGTTTTCTGCCAGTGGACCATGGCATGGAGCATGTAGCGCGTCTGGTCACGCGGGGCGCCCGAGGCGGGCACTTCGGCGACGACGAAGGGCTTTGGTTGATCGGCCAGCCAGCGATCCGCCGCCGGCGGGCGCGTCGAGAACGGCGCGACGTCGAGAGGAGCGACCGCGAATTCCACCAGCAGGCAACCGGCAACGACTGCCACGCTCCACCGTCGCGAGCCGCTTCCGGCCGGAACCCTGCGCGTCAGCCATTCGAATCCGAGGGCGCTTAGCACTGACAGCGCCAGTACGACCAGGATGACGAACCGTGACGGGACGCGAATGAAGTTGAATCCCGGCAGCCAATACACGAGCGGCCAGAGGCTCAACGGCGGTCCGGTGATGAGCAGGACGCTGACAACCGCGAGTAACGAGTAGCAAACGGTGAGATGCCGCATCGGGGCGCTTCGCCGACCGGCTGCGCCGACTGCCACGATCGCGAGGAGGAGCGGCAGGTAACCGGGGAACAGGTAGGCATGAGCGGCCGCGTTGACCTGATCGACCGGGACGAACAGGTTGATGATCGCCTGGTGCAGCCGCGACGGGGACGCGATGTAGCTGACCCCTGCGACCGTCCAGTTCTCGAGAAACCGCCGCAGCCCCATCTCGCGCTGGACGATCTGGTAGGGGATCGCGATCAGAAGGGTGGGCACGAACAGCAGCGCCCCGCTGAACCCCACGTCTTTCAAAACTCGACTCGGCGATGGACGCCATCCCGTGATCAACCGATACGCGATCACGACAGACATTGCCACCGCGAGGAAGACTCCTCCGTGCCCGGTCGTGATCGCCTGCAGCGTGAACAGCGCGATGACGATCTTCACATCTCGCGAACGTCCGCGCTCGACATACGTATGCAGGTAGGCGAGCGCAAAGGGGATCCACTGGACAGTCGTGAGGTGGAGTTGCCCAAGCCGGAAGAAGCGAGCGGGAGAGAAGGCGAAGACGACCCCACAGATGAACGCGCCTGCCACACCGATGCCGATGCGCCGCGCAAGAAAGTAGGCGCCGACACCACACAAAAGTACCGACAGGAGAGAGACGGCATTCAGCGCGAGGAGGGGATTGCCGGTCACCCAGATGATCGGCGCCGCGATCAGTCCGCTGCCGACCAGGTTCTCCGAAAGCGCGAGGGTGTTCTGCAGCGGATAAAAGATGTTGGCGTCGAAGAGATGCAGCGGCTGATTCGCAAAGGCATGGGCCAGCCAGGCGAACGTCCAGAGAAAGAGATGTGAATCCGGGTAATCCCCGAGGATTACGCTGCCGGGGCGGACGGAAAGTGGGTAGGTGAGAACGGCAGTGAGGATCGCGAAGACGCCGGTCGCCGTCCAGAATTCCCGCGCCCCCGGCGCATCCGCATCGTCAAGCTCCTCTCCGCGCATCTGCGCTCGCAATCATATGGCGGACCACGGGCTGCCCACTCGTAGTCCAGCCCTTTAGGGCTGCCCATCGAAGGTCGTCCAGCCCTTTAGGGCTGCCTGTTTGTACGGCGGCTCGTTAGAATGACCCGCGGGAGGCTTTGGTGACGCTGCGTCGACAGCTGCGTGATGTGCTCGCCGTGCCACGTACGGCGTCCTCTCTCGCCCGCGAGCTCGGATTGAAGCGGGGCGATGTGGAAGAGGCTTTGCGCCATGCGATCCGTTCGGCCCGCGCGGCAGGGGAGCGGGTCACGATCGCTCCGGCTCGGTGCAAGAGCTGCGGGTTCCTGTTCGATCAGGAGAAGCTGTCGAAGCCGGGCAAGTGTCCGCAGTGCCGGGGCACCCGCATCTACGAGCCGCTGATTTCGATCGAGCGCGAGTGAGCCGTACATCGCGCGATAAACTCTGCGCATGTTCAAGGACAGCGAAGACTATGAAGAGCGCGTTCGCCGAAGCTTCGCGAAGCAGGGGCTGATGACCACGCTCGGCGCAACCATGGACAACGTATCACCTGGCGCCGTTGAGATCTCCTTACATCCTCAGCCCTCCATCTCGCAGCAGCACGGGTTCATTCACGCCGGGGCGATCAGCGCCATCGCCGACAGCGCCGCAGGGTATGCCGCCCTTAGCGTCATGCCTGCCGGACGCGGCGTGTTGACGACCGAGTTCAAGATCAACTTCGTCGCGCCTGCGGTGGGAGATCGGATATGCGCGCGTGGCAAAGTGGTCAAGGCCGGTCGCAGCCTGACGCTGGCCCAGACGGAAGTCTTTGCCGAAAGCGGCGGACAGGAGAAGCTGGTTGCCCTGCTGACCGCAACCCTGATGAGCGTGGAAGGGCGAAACGAAGTCAGTGACTGACACGAATGCGTCTCGCGGGCTCGACGATGGGTGCGGCGCTACTTCGTGACCCAGTACTCGAAACCCGCGTCCTCGCGTCCGTGGCTGTGATCGGTGCGCAGCTCGATCGGACGCCCGCCGGCGCCGCGAATCAGCGCGAGCACTTCGCCGCGGGGCATGCCGAACATTTCCGTTGGATCGCGCGGCGGCGCGACGATCCGATATTTGAGCCGGCGCCACAGGACGACCAGGGACGGCGGCAGCCGGCGCTTCAGCGTTCCGCCCAGCACCGGCGCGGCTTCGAAGGCCTCCTCGGGATCCACCTGCAGCACTTCCGGCAACTGGAACATGAGCGCGCCGCCGCGGCTGAGCACGCGAACAAGCTCCGGCACGTAGCGCCGCACTAGTGCCGGCCGCACGTGCTGCAGCACCAGCCGCGAGTACACCACGCCGAACGACTCGTCCGCGAATCGGCGAAGGTGTGGCGCACGATTGACCATGAAGACGCAGCGCCGGCAGCCGCGGTGCATCCCCCTGGCCCGCGCGATCATCGACGGCGCCACGTCGACGCCGACGGCCTGGTCGAAATGATCTGCCAGCGCCCGCGTGATGCGGCCGACGCCGCAGCCAAAGTCGAGCGCCCGCGTGCGGGGCGCCGCCGGAACGATGCGCGAGAGGTCCGCCACGAACCGTTCGACGTCGCGGCGGCCGGTCGCCAGAAACTCCTCGACGTCCCAGTCGGGCAGCTCGTCGCGCACCAGGATCGCGCCGAGCGGGTTCCGCCGGCCGATCGCGTCCCAGCCCCGCCCGAGGCGCTCCCATCTCGGCATCAGCGAGTGCAGCTTACCGCAACGGCGAGCGGTCAGGGACAGGCGCTCGCCGCCGCTCACACATGTCTTGACGGCGGGAAGCGCGCTGCTGGATAGTCACAAGGTCACAAACCGCGCCCACAACCCAGGAGGCCGCGATGAGCACGACGAAGGGCAACAACGACATGAAGTTCGAGATCGTCGTCATCCCCGTGTCGGACGTCGACCGCGCGAAGGAGTTCTACGTGCGACTCGGGTGGAGGCTCGACGCCGACTTCGACGCCGGCAAGACCTTCCGCGTGCTCCAGTTCACGCCGCCAGGCTCCGGGTGCTCGGTCATCTTCGGTACGAACGTCACCGCGGCGGCACCCGGTTCCGCCCAGGGAATGTACCTCGTCGTCTCCGACATCGATGCCGCACGCAGAGAGCTGCTCGATCGTGGCGTCGCGGTCAGTGAGGTGTTCCACAGCGCCGGTGTGTACGACGGTCCGGACGAGCCCTACCTGTTCGGGCGCGTTCGCGCCAGCGGTCCGGATCCCGAGCACGGCAGCTACCGCTCCTTCGCGTCGTTCCGCGATCCGGACGGCAACGGCTGGCTGTTCCAGGAGGTCACGACGCGCCTGGCGGGTCGCATCGATTCCACGGCGACGACCTTCGCGTCGGCGAACGATCTGGCGAGCGCGTTCCGGCGCGCGGAGCGCGCGCACGGCGAGTACGAGGCGGGCCTCGGTCACAGGGACGAAAACTGGCCCGACTGGTACGCCGCGCACATGGTGGCGGAGCAGTCGGGCAAGGAACGGCCGAAGTGACCTACTTCTGGATCTTGACCTCGTTGAGCCGGACGGGTTCGCTGGAGTAGTTTTCCAGCACCATCTGTTTCTTGTTCTTGTCGAATTCGATCTTCGTGGCCACGGCCATCTTTCCGACCCCCTTGCCCTCAGCGTCGAGCCGTATCTCGATCAGCGTGAACGGATAGTCGATCGTCCGCGGCTGTTCGCGCGCTTCCCACATGCCGATGTATCGATCGGTCGCGATCACGATGCGCAGACCGCCGTCGGCTGGTGTCGCGGCCGCGTAGTGCAGCGTCCAGCCTAGTCTTGCATTGTGGGGATCGGGACCTTGCCAGCCAGGGATCGACATTCTCCCGTGATCCGGCATCTTCTGAAGCGCGCGGAGCAGGCGGTCCTGACCCTGTTCGACGGCCGTCGTAATGAGCCGCTCGCGGTCCTCGGGCGTGGACCACCGAGTGATGCGAATATCGATCACCGCGGTGTTCCGGGCACGCTGCGCCGTGCCCATGTTGACCGCGAACGCCGAGAGACGCAGCGGAAGCGACGGAACGCCAGGCTCCTGTTCGTTAGGGGCCGCGAGAGTCGCTCTTCCAAATAGAGCAACAGTCAGCGCGAGCGAAAAGGTCACGGTAGCCAGCAGGATCTTCATTAGACTCTCCTCTTTCTTCGTTGAGCAGCAGTTCTCATCTGACTTTGACCGTCACGTCATCATCCAGATCTACCATGAGACCGGGCGAGCGCCCCTGGAAAAAAGCGCGAAGCTCGCGCAGGGTGCGGTCGCACGCCGCCCGGGCGTCCTCGCAATAGATCGAGTCGGTCCAGGGCTGCGCTCGTAGCCCTTCATGGCCGCGTACACCGACGTCAGTCCCGCGGCGAACGCTTCCTCGAAGATCGTGGGACGCGCACAAAGCGCCTGTGCCTTGATCGAGTCAGCGAATGCGCGAGGTCTGACCCGTTGGCGCTCGTTGCAGATCCTGAATGGTGACCGGGAGTTTCGCGAATCTGGTCCCCCTCCAGGTTGCCGGCTTGCGATCACCCACGATCCGGCCAGGATACTCGCGGATCGCCGCTATGTTGTTCGCGCGAGGATTCTCGTCGACAACAACCCGCTATTCAGTAGTGATACAGCGACTCCGGTGATCACCCGTGGAAGTCCGACGACCGTCTCACTCATGCTGCGGAGAATCGGAACGGGACAGACCCCATCACCGAATCCAGCGGACGCCAAGCTGTACGACGCGGCTGGAAGCCGTGTAGCGGCTTTCACGGCAGCCACCCAGGCGTCCACGCAGCCGAAGTTACCGGCACTCGCCGGGACGTCGTGGCAACTCGTGAAGTTTCAAGGCAGTGATGGGGCGGCGCTGACGCCTGACGACGGCGCGAAGTACACGATTGAGTTCGGCGCCGGCGGGCGGTTGAACGCACGCGTCGACTGCAACCGGGGACGCGGCACGTGGAAGGCGGCCGGCACGAATCAGGTCGAGCTCGGCCCACTCGCGCTGACGCGCGCCAAGTGTCCCGCCTGGTCGCTGCACGATCAGATCCTGAAGCAGTGGGGCAACATCCGTTCGTACGTGATCACAGACGGTCATCTATTCCTCTCGCTGATGGCAGATGGTGGCATCTACGAATTCGAGCCGCTTACTCGTCGGAACATGGACGCCCTCAAGACGCGTGGCGGCCTCGCATCACTGCCATCGCCGACTTGGGTGCAGAAACGACCCATCCCTGTCGACGTTCACTTTGCTGTCCAGAGCGACGTGACGCGTACCGATCCTCCTTACAGCAAGGGACACATTCGTACGCGCGAAACGCCCGCCGGCGATGCCGGCGTCGCGTTCACGACTGGCGACGCGATCCTGACCGGAGCGGCGAAGGAATCGTGGCCAATCGCGAAAGCGACATTCGAAACGACCTACGCGCCAGCCGCGGGAAGCCGGATGGGGCAGGACGGCAAGTTCTTCAAGAAGCCCTTGCCAGTCCTGGCCGTGCAGATGAAGGAGCCGTTCGCGGTCACCGCTTCGTGGGGACGCCTCGAAGGAAAGCCCGGCGATTGGCTGGTCCAGTACGACGAGGTCGGGAGGGATTTCGGCATTGTCGATCAAGGGGTGTTCGAACAGACGTACGACCGACTGAAAGTCACGGCGGGCCTGCGCGCGAAGCTCGACGCCATGCGGGCACGCGTGCCAAAGATCTGACCAAAAGGGCGCCACCGAGACCGTTCGAGAAGATCAGACGCGCGGCGCCCGGCGGCTGCACGCTCGCCGAGCTCACGGTGCAGGACCCCGCCTCGGATCGTTTGTCTGCCGCCTTGAACGCCCTCCGCGTCGGCGGCGTGACCTACGCGAAAGGCCCATGCGCACGCCGGCCTGCGGACGCGTTGACCGCCCGCTCTCCCCGCAGACCTTCGGCAATATGCTCCGGAACCGGATCTGCATCGGCCAGGTCGAGAGCCCGGACTGCGGCGTGTCGGCGCGCGGCGACTTCCAGCCGCTGATCGACGAGGCCACGTTCTACCGGGCACAGGCCGTGCTCGACGGCCGCGTGCCGGTGGCTGCGCCACGTCAGCGGAAGCATCCGGACTTCCCGCTTCGCGGCTTCGTGCGGTGCGAAACCTGCGGACGTCCGCTCACCGGCAGATGGTTCCCACGCTGAGCGATAGCGCCGTCTGGTCTGGCATCTCCCATCGTTAGATGGCACGATCAGGGCACTATGATCGCCTTCAGCCCGGACTACTTCATCCACGCCGCAAACCTCCTGCTGCTCGTGGCCTATAGCGTGCGCGACATCCTGTGGCTGCGGCTGTTCGCCGTCGGGGCGTCGGTGATCTCGATCCCGTATTTCCTGCTGCAACCCACGACGCTGCGGGCGCCGCTCGTCTGGACCGTGGTCTTTGCCGGAATCAACCTGCTCCAGTCGTGGCGCCTCTTTATCGAGCGCCGTCCGGTGCAACTCTCGCCGGAGGAGGAGGAAGTCCGTCGGCTCGTGTTCAGCGATCTGCCCCATCGAAAGGTCCTGCAGGTTCTGAACATGGGATCCTGGACGACGGCTGCAGCGGGGGAGAGACTCATCGTCCGCGGGACGCTTCCTGATGCGGTCCTGCTCATCCTCCGAGGAACGGTGCAGGTGGCGAGGAACGGACAGATCCTTGGGGAATTGCATTCGGGGGAATTCGTTGGCTCGAGCCTCATTCTCAGCGGCGTCAGGCCTGACGTGGATGCCGTGACGACTGAGTCGGTCCGGGCCCTGCGCTGGGAGGTGGCTACGCTAGAGAAGTACCTGGCCGCCAATCCCGAAACCCGGAGCGTGATGCAACGGCACCTCGTTCGCGATCTGGCGGGAAAGGTAGAGCGCCTGAGCAAGACCCGTGAGATCAAAAATTGAGCTCGCAGGACAAAGCACGGGGACGGTGTCTAAGCCGAAGAAGAAAGGCTGAAAGGGATGAGCAAAAGGTCTCGGTGGATAGCTCCAGTCTTGCTCGAATTAACGATGGCGCTCGGGGCCATCGCCCAACACTTCGGATGGCTCTCTAGTGCGCCCCACTGCTCGCACCAGGAATCAAATGATATGGCTCACCCGAGGAATGACCCCTCGATCGGGTGTTACCACAAAGCGTGGCGTCCCCAACGGGGATTGCAACATTAGCCGTAACCTGCTGCCCGTGTTACGCGGCAGCGTAATGCGGCGCGTGGCGTAGAAGGTCGGCTACTCTAAAGCAAGGCGCACGAAACGCACAGCTGGTTAAACGACGGTATCAGCGGGCGGAGTAAGGGATGATTCTAGGCTCGGCCTTGTCTCCAGCGCCGTACGCCCGCGCCCAGCAGCCCGGTGCCGAGGAGGAGCAGGGACGTGGGCTCCGGCACCGACGACACTGCGGTAGACGAGACGAGGTTGGACGAAGGGAGCGGGCCATATTGAGTTAGGACATCTTGAAGTAGGAGAGGGGGCGTGTCCGTCAGGGCAATCGTCTCGAAGGACATCCCATCGGCGATTGCCGTCAGTGTGGCATACACCGTCACGACCTCGCCTGCGACGAAGTTCACAGGCGAGGCGCTCAAGGCCGCACCGTCAAACGAATTCCCAGTGCAGCTGACGATCCCGTTGATCCCAAAGCACGGTCCAGTGGCGCGTGGCGCCAGCACGAGCTGTCCGAGGTCGAGGTTACCAACGCTGGCGCTTTGCACCCGAACGCGGAGGGAAAGGGCACCCGAAGACGCCGCGCTTCCAAAAGTCCCGCCCGCCGCAATCGAGGCGCCGATTAGCCCGTTAAAGCCGACTGACTCAACCCAGGTCGAGGTCCACGATGCGATCGTGTAAGACACCGCGCCGTCGCCAACGATGCTGTCCGTCAGGTTGCCACCGAAGGTGGGGCCGGTGACCAGCGTATTGGCGGATCCGAAAGCACCATTCCCGTTGCCGCCGCCGGCCGCGCTAAAGGACAGGGGCAAGGCGTTGATGCCCGATCCATAGATATTGTTGGTGACAACGGGGTTGGCCGTCAGGTACCCGCCTCCTGGACTGGTGAGGATGTCGGTAAGGCCGTTGAAGGTGTTGCCGATATAGGTGGGAGCACCAGGAACTGGCGCGCCGCCGTAGGGTGCCACCCCATACACGATCGTGCCGGTGCCGCCCACAAAGATTGGTTCGGCTGAAACCGGTGCACCGAAGGTGGCCAGGGCACACGCGACCACGAGCAGACACCTGAACATGTTTCGCATCATGGTCGAGGTTGTACCCCAACCATATGGCTGGTTACAAGAGGCTCCGAAAATATTCCTGGAAAGACTGGCGACAAAAGTCGGAGCCCGCGGTGATTGCGCCTCGGGAGTAACACGCGGAGGAGACTTTGGGCGGCGTAAACGCCTTATCGGAACGCTGCGGAAAGACACTCATTCGATCCCGTGACAAGGCAGCTCACCTGAACACCACGGTCGCGGCCAATGCGGCCCGGCATCGTCGCCACGGGTAAAGAAGGCGCTAAACGGAGCGCCTTGTGGCCATGTCCTGCTGCCGGCAATAGTCCAGACCGGACACCGCAGACCGGAGAATACTGTGTAGAAGCAGTATCTGGTCCTGGACCGTTGTACATTTTGCGCGCTGTTTGCGTCGTCAGGTGGCAGCGATTGCGACTACGCAGAGGGTCTCGCCGAGATCGGATTGGCTTGCTTGCCCAGCCGAAGCTCGCGGGCTTAAGAGTATCAGTCCGCCTTCGCTGCTACGCAGCTCCGGCGGGACAGCCTTCGCCTGCGGCGACGTGAGCTCGCTGGCTTGCCCAGCCGAAGCTCGCTCACGAATGCAGGCGAGCGAAGGCTGGCGTCCCCAACGGGATTCGAACCCGTGTTTTGGCCTTGAAAGGGCCACGTCCTGGGCCTCTGGACGATGGGGACGGGCGGGCGTGCTGATCTGTATGATATCAGCATGTTCAACACAGCCTTTGTCCGAACCGTCATCCTCGGCGCCGCGCTCCTGCTCGGTGTGAGCGCCGCGCCCGTGCACGCGCAGCTCCGCGGCAAGATCGCGGTCGGCGCCAGTGCCGGGACGTTCCAGCCGTCCGCGGCGGAACTCTCCACCAAAAGCGTGGTCTTCATCCCGACGATCAGC
Organism: uncultured Acidobacteriota bacterium; assembly: GCA_963810305.1. Taxonomy (GTDB): domain Bacteria; phylum Acidobacteriota; class Vicinamibacteria; order Vicinamibacterales; family 2-12-FULL-66-21; genus JACDCA01. Next base: position 127,069 of record CAWEMY010000019.1, on the reverse strand, counting down.
CGCGTGCCGAGGCAAGGGTGGCGCGTCGCTGTCGGGTTGAACTGGTTCAACGCCGACGTCGATGGAAGCTTCGTCAACATCCCCGATCAGTTTGGAGAGTTCACCAGCCGTCCGCTCATGGGAGGGATCCAATACACCGTGATGCGCGGCCGCTTCGCAACGACACCATCGATCGTCGGCGGGCCCGCATGGAACCGGCTGGAAGTTGCCGGCAACCTCAGAGACATCTTTGCCGTGGATGGGGAAAACGAGGCAACAACGTGGTCGGTCGCGATCCGCCCAGGCATCAGCGCAAACTACGCCTTCACCGAGCGCTTCGGCGTGATGGCGTTCAGCGGCTATCTCTTCAATCGCCCCGAATTCGACGTGCAGACTCCACTTGGAGAAATCCGCACTCGGTGGAAGGCCGACGGTTTCGCACTCACCGCCGGCATCATCGTCGCGCTCTTCTGACCCCCTACACCTAATCGCAGGCCGGCTAAAGCCGGCCTCTACCGCGGATCATCAGGCCGGGTGAAGCCGGCCTCTACCGCTGATCATCAGGCCGGGTGAAGCCGGCCTCTACCGCTGATCATCAGGCCGGCTGAAGCCGGCCTCTACCGCTGATCGTCATGCCGGCTGAAGCCGGCCTCTATTGATTGATGACTACGCGTCGCAAGCGCGATTGGATGGCACGACTCAGCAGCCACCGTGGAGAAACCGGCGGACGCCGCCTTGATGACTCCCGCGTGGCACTGGATACGCGCGTCCACGGTGCCTGTGCGGGTCGCCTTCGCGATGGCCGCGACGGCAGCGTCGATGCGGCCGGCACGGTAGTAGGCCCAGGCGAGCGCGTCGAGCGTGTGGATGTCTTGCCGCTCCGCCGCCGCGGTCTCGGCCAGTGTGACCGCGTCGGCAGTCTTGCGGCCCCGGTCCGCGATGAATCGCGCGAGGGCCCCTGGCTGGGGCTGCTCCCGGGCCCAGCCTTCGCGCTCGAGCTTCTCCGACTCCAGGTAGGCCGCTTCGGCTCCCGGCGCATCGCCGAGTTCTGCAAGGAGGTCCCCCTTGATCGCAGCCGTTTCAGGCGTCTGGGGACCACGCTCGACAAGCGCTAGCGCCTCGCCGAACCGTGAGCGGGCGATGAGCAGCCGAACCCGCCCGGCGCGGGCGTAGGGATGCGATGGAAACGTGAACTCCGCTCTGTCGAATTCGCGCGATGCCTGATCCAGGCGCCCTTGCTGCAGGTAGATGGATCCAAGCTGGGCGTAGATCCAGGCTTGTGCCTCTGGATCGTGCGCGCCGGTGCCTTCGGCGGACATGGTCATCAAACGCGCGGCGCCGTCCAGATCTCCCTGCAGCTCGCGGGCGTAGGCCGCACGCGCGTACGCTGCGGCATCCGGACGAAGCCGCATGACTTCGTCGAACGCGTCGAACGCTTCGTCATATCGTCCGAGCTCCAGCAGAGCGTCGCCCGCCACTGCGTGGTTCCAGGCGTCCGAGGGCCGGATGCGTGATGACTTTCGCGCCGCCTCGAGCGCCGCGGTGAACCGATGCTGCGAGAGGTACACCACGCCGAGCATGCGCAGCGCGGGATAGTCCGCGGGATTGTGCCGCAGCGTCGCCCGCAGCGCCCGCTCTGCCTCGAGCGGCAGCGATGCATCGGACCGTACGCGCGCCGCCCGCATCAGCGCGTCGGCGAGGAGCACGGCGGCTTCCCCGTCGGCGGGATCCCGATCGACGCGCGCCCGGCTGTCGGCAATCAGTCGCTCGAGTGCGTCGGGCGCCGTGGACAGCGCGGCCGCCCGCCCGAGCGCCACGTCGCCAGCCTTCGCACGCGGACGCGAGGGCTCATGGAGGAGGACCGCGCCGGCAGCGGCAGACACAGCGATCAGCATCAAGAAGTTGCGTGCGCTGAGCATTGCCGTCTACCGGTTGCCGGGATGCGGCAGCCCGAGGTATGGGAACACGGTCAGATAGGGGACGTCGTTTCCGATCACGCCGTCGCCCAGCGTCGCGTTGATGCCGGTGTTGAAATTCGGCGTCAGAGGCGTTGCTCCCGCCATCGCGCGGATCGAGATGTCCGTCACGTCGTCGCCCACTCGGCGTCCATTCGGATAGCCCGCCCCGTCGTTGCCGATCACCCCCAGGCGATTCGGAACCGGCGACGGTGGAATGCCGACGTTCAACCGCAACATTTCAGACGGCGTTGCTCCCGGCCTCTGGTTCACATTCGGAATGCCGGTGAGGAAGATCGTCACGAGATCCTGTCGTGGCGCCGGGGGTGAATCGACGTCGAACAGAAGCTTGAGCAGTTTCGGGACTTCGGGATCCAGAACGACGGGCAGCGCCACCGCATCCTCAGTCGGCGGAATGGCGTTGAATGCGTCCTTGAGCGCGCGCGGGATCACGACTTCGTTCACCAGCGGCTGGCCGAGGCGCGAGACCTGCACGTACCGTCCGTTGTGGCGTTCCTCGCCGCCGTTGCGCACGGTGACCGACGGTCGCGAGGCGGTCGACCACACCCCGATGACCGCGTTCGGATCCCCGGCGCCAGGTCGCGTGCCATTCGCCGTCAACGCGGTGATGGGCAGTTCGATGGCAATCGAGTGGATATTCAGGCCGGCGGTCGAATCCGGCGTGTCGTTATCGGCCGGCGGGACGCCGAGCAGGTCGAACACGCCGAGGTTCACGTAGAAACCCTCGTCGCGCTGACCGGCGAACACATTGATGCCATTCGGCAGCGCGCGCACGGCCTGTGTCGCGACCGTGGCGTAGTCGGGGATCGAACGCACCCCAACGTTGACCGGTGGCGACGGCAGATTGTCGGCGAGCAGCTGACCGCGACCCCGCCGCCGCGGACCGTCGATCCGTGTGACCGAGTAGAACTGCCGCACGTTCCAGTCCGGGTCGTCGAGGCCGCTGATCACCCCCGTGTTATAGAGGAACGTGTTCTGATTCCTGGTCTCGGTGCGGAAACGAAACTGGAACGTGATGTCTTCGACGGCATCACCGGTGTTATCCACCATGATCTCGTAGAGGACGTTGTCGTCGAATTTCCAGAAGTTCGGCCCGCTCGCCGGCAATTGCAGCGGAATGAAATTGCTGATGAGGGTGACCTTGTCCGGACTGGCGGGACTCACGAACGCGTAAACGTCCGTGTTGTCCGCAAGGGGGTCCTGGCTGATGAGGGGCGCTTCCCTGTGGCTCGATGCCGACGGATCCGCGCCCTGGCCACCGGCGACGATGGCGACTGCTGTGATCGCCATCAACCGCGCCGCGAAACGAAATCTTGCTGCCACATGCACCTCCCTGGCGAGCATTGCGCCCGCCATGAAGGTCTACGGCCGGTCTCCGATCCTGGATTGTCTCTATAGTCGGGCTAATTCAGCCCGGCTCTGGTATCCTGACCGGGTCACGCTTCCTTGAGCCTGCCACTGCCGCTTTTGCGGGTATCGGCAATCCCAGACTCGACCAAGCCTTTACAGCGTCGAGGGGTTATGCCGAACAATTCTGTCGACACTCGTCCGCCACCGTCCGAACGTCCAAAGAATCTCCTGCTGCGTTCGTTGCCGCCCGAAGATTTCGCTCGACTCCTCCCACACCTGAAAACAATCCCGGTCGAGGCCCGCCATGTCTTTCACAAATATGGTGAGCCGCTCGAATACGTCTACTTTCCGAACGGTGGGGTCGCATCAGTGACGGCGCTGCTGGGCGACGGCACCATGGTAGAGACCGCGACGGTGGGAGTGGAAGGGGTCGTCGGCCTCGAAGCGTTCCTCAGCGCACGCCCGGTCGCCGTGGGGGAGACGATGATGCAGGTGCCCGACACCAACGCGGAGAGGCTCGAGGTCAGTGCGTTCAGGCGCGAGCTGGCGCGGGAGGGAGTGCTGTTCGACTTGATGGGCCGCTACGCGCAGGCGGCCCTTGCCTTGATGATGCAATCGGTCGCGTGCAACGCGAGACACCACATCCAGGAGCGATGCTCGAGATGGCTGCTGACGACACATGACAGAGTCGGCCGCGACGAGTTCGACCTGAGTCACGAGTTCCTCGCCGTGATGCTCGGCGTCCGCCGGCAAACTGTCACCGTGACCGCAGGCGTTTTGCAGAACGCCGGAATGATCAGCTACAAGCACGGTCACATCAAGATGATCGATCGAAAACGGCTGGAAACCTCGTCCTGTGAGTGCTACGGGGTGATCAAGAAGCAGTTCGACGGCCTGCAACTAGAGACTGTCAGGAACCGGACAGATACGCCGCCTCGGCTGCGGTAGGGTCACGACGTGCCCAAACCCCCAAAACGCAATGCGGACTGTCCTGATTGTCGACGATAGCGTCGATACGGCTGAGATGTACTCGCTCGGCCTGCTGCATGCTGGGTATCGCCCGCTCACAGCGAGCAACGTCGAGTCGGCGCAGTGCTCGGTCAAGCTCGACCGTCCGAACGCAATAGTCACCGACCTCAATCTGCCCGATTGCGGTGGGTGGGCGCTCATCGAGGGCCTGAAAGCGGATCCTCTTACCCGCGACATCCCGGTCGTTGTGCTGACCGGTCGGAGTGATCCGGCTCTCGTCCCCGCCGCGCGCCGCGCCGGATGCGCGGCAGTGCTCCTCAAGCCCTGCCTCCCGGACGAACTGGCACACGTCCTTTCGTCGATTATTGACCCGGCTGAGGGCCGATTACAGATATGACTGCGATACTCGCTGAACGGCAGGTGAGTCGCCGCGTTGGCGGCTCCCTGTGACCGGCACCACCGATCCCACACAACGCTGGACACGCGAGCTTGGGCAGTTACGGATGCGGGCTGTGAAAGTCCGCCGGAAATTTGCCAGCGGACCGGTCGATGAAATCACCGACGACGCGCTGTCCGCATGCGACGCCATGATGCGCGATCTGACCGATGGGCACCTCGAGAACCAGCGACTTCGAGCGGAGCTCCGGGCAGAATCGGATGCGTGGGAGCACCTCTTTGAATCCGTGCCGAGCGCGTGTCTGCTGACCAGCGCGGACGGCGTCATCCTCAAGGCGAACGCCGCGGCGGGCGAGTTGCTGAACGTGACGCCTAAGCGGCTGAAGGAGCGGCAGCTGCTGCTCTTCACGGAGGATCGCGACCGGCTTGCCGAGATCCTGACTGCGCTCAGTGTCGTGGCACCACAACTGCGCGCGACCCTGACTCTACGGCCGAAGGAACGTCGTCCGGTCATGACCTCGGTGATCGTCACCGCGGCCACCCAGGATCAGCAGGCGGCCTGGTTGTGGTTCCTGGCTCCGCGCGAAGAGCGTCCGAATCGGCGAGAAATCAGACCTGCCTCACCGGGCGAGCCACCTGCGGAGACAACGACGCCGTCCTCTTACGTGCCTCCGGCCTGATCGAGATCGAGGCCGAGCAGATACTGCTGCAACTGGTCTCGCAGTCGTCGCAACACCTCACCGTCGGCCGATCCAATGAGGTTCTGCCGCTCGTTCGGATCCGCGGCGAGATCGTACAACTCAGACCCAGCCGGTCGAGGATGGTTGGCGCAACGTCGACCTGCGTGGCAAATGCCAGGTTGCCGTACCGCTGCGCCGGGTCGTCATAGATCAGAAGCGGGATGCGGATGAAAATCCCGCAGAACACCGCATCGCGCGGTCGCACGCCGGCGGCCTTAGCGCAGTGTGGCTGATCAGCCACACTGCCGGTTGAGCACGAGCCGTCCGACAAGGAGACAAGCGCCTCGAAAATGACCCGCAACGCATCGGCAGCATCGAGTGTGTATCCCGATATCAGTCACCGCGCGGATTCCACCGAGCGGCATAATGTCTCGGTGCGCCACTGGGTGCGCGATGACCTCGACACTCGGCTCCTGCTTACGGTGCTACTGTGTCTGGGCGCCGCCTACTTCACCGTCACCAACGGCTCTCCACAGGCGCCCTTTCTGTATTTCATCCTGCCGCCGATCCTGAGCTGCTGGTGGTTCGGGCCGGTTTACGGCGGGGTCGCCGTGGCGTCAGGGATGATGGGTGGGGCGCTCTACGGGATGCAGCAGGACCTGCCCGTCACCATGTTTGCGTTCTCGGCGGCGTGGTACGGGCTGGTCTGCGCGATTCCGATGACGATCGCGTATCGGATGCAGCGGCACGTCCGGAACCGCGAGGCGTTGCTGGCGCAGCTGGTCGGCGTCGATCAACGCCGCGACGAGTTCTTCGCCAACCTCTCGCACGAAATGCGAACGCCGTTGAACGCGATCCGCGGCTACTGCCAGATGCTGACGAAGCACGGCGTGCGCGATCCCTCCATCATCGACAAATCAACAGACGTAATTACGCGGAGCGTGCAGCATCTGGATCGCCTGGTCGAGGACATGCTTGACGTGTCAATGCTCGTCAAGGGCCAGATGCGATTGCAGCCGGAAGTCGTGAATCCCGTGCCGCTGCTGCTCGACGCGCTGGCAGTCGTTCGCTTCGGCGCCGAGGCGAAGCAGATCAACCTCGCTTACCATCTGCCGTCCACTCCCTTTTGTGTCCGGGTCGATCCGATGCGATGTCAGCAGGTGCTGTGGAACTTGCTCAGCAACTCGCTGAAGTTCACGCCGAGCGGCGGACGGATCGACGTGTGGCTACTGGCGCGGGCGGCAGATGGCGGTGATCGTCGTCAAGGATACGGGAGTCGGAATGGAGCGGGCATTCGTCGCGCGCGTGTTCGAGCGTTTCACGCAGGCGAATTCGTCGGTGACCCGCGACACCAGAGGGTTGGGGCTCGGCCTGTCGATCGCGAAAAACCTGGTCGAGCTGATGGGCGGAACGCTGGACGCGGAGAGCCCCGGCCTGAATCGCGGATCGACCTTTACCGTACGGCTGCCGATCGCCGAATAGCGAGACGTCCACCTGCCCGGCTGACTCCGTGACCAAACAACCGACGTTACCTCCTGCCTCGGAACCTCGGCGACTGCGCAGCCGTAGAGTCAGCGGATGCACGCGGCCCTTCGACTGAGCGTGAGCCGATGCGCTTCACGCGAGCCGTCCGTCGGGTGTAGCATCCCGTCGATCTCTCGTGGCCAAAACGGGTATCGCCAGTAATCGAGGATAACTGCATGCACCCCATCAGTACGCGTCGTCACGTGATGCGCTTCGTCTCCCTGTTGTTTGTCGCGGCGCTGCTGGCGCCGGTGGCGGCGCAGGCGCAGGCGCCCGCCAGGTCTGCCGGCGCTGGCCTGCCACCGCTGATCGATCGCGAGCTGATCTTCGGCAACCCCGAGGTAGCCGGAGCGCAGATTTCGCCCGACGGTCAGTTGATAGCGTTCGTCAAGCCGTACAAGGACACGCTCAATGTCTGGGTGAAGAAAACCGGCGAGCCGTTCAGCGCTGCGAAGCTGATCACCGCCGACACCAAGCGGCCGATCCCCAGTTTCTTCTGGAGCCGCGACAGCAAATACATCCTGTTCGTTCAGGATCAGGCCGGCGATGAGAACTACAACGTCTACGCCGTCAATCCTGGTGACAGCCCGGCCGCCGGCGGGGACGCGCCCACCGCGCGCAACCTCACCGAGGCGAAGAGCGTCCGGGCGATCATCTACGACGTGCCCCGAAAGGATCCGGACGTCATCCACGTCGGCCTGAACGATCGCGACGCCGCGTGGCACGACCTCTATCGCGTCAAGATCTCCACGGGCGAGCGCACGCTCCTCCGAAAGAACACCGAGAAGATCGCCGGCTGGATGTTCGACAACGCGGGCGAGCTGCGGCTGGCCGTCCGAGCCGCTGACAACGGGGACAACGAAATCCTCCGTGTCGACGGCGACGGCTTCAAGAAGATTTACTCCTGCACCGTCTTCGAGACGTGCGGTCCGATCCGTTTTCACAAGGACGGAAAGCGCGTGTACCTGACCACGAACAAGGGGACGCCCGATCTGACGGGGCTGGTGCTGTTCGATGTCGCGAGCGGCACGGAAGAACCCGTGGAATCGGACCCGCTGAAACGCGTCGACTTCGGCGGCGCACGGTTCTCGGAGCTGACCGACGAGATCCTTCTCACCTCGTACATCGACGAGCGGCTCCGGCGGTATTTCAAGGACAAGACACTCGAAGCGGATTACAAGCTGCTCACGAGCAAGCTGCCTGGCAAGGAAATCGGCTTCGCATCGTCGACGAGCGACGAACGCGTCTGGCTCGTCAGCGCATTCGCGGATACCGAGCCCGGCGAAACGTATCTGTTCGACCGGACGTCGAAGCAGCTGACGCTTCAGTACCGCGTTCGCGAGAAGCTCGCGCGCGAACACCTCGCGTCGATGACGGCCGTGCGCTACAAGTCCTCCGACGGCCTCGAGATTCCGGCGTACCTGACGCTGCCGAAGGGCGTTGCCGCGAAGAACCTCCCCCTGATCGTCGTCCCGCACGGCGGCCCGTGGGCGCGCGACGGCTGGGGCTACAGCGGGATCCCGCAATTCCTCGCAAACCGCGGCTACGCGGTGCTGCAGCCGAACTTCCGCGGCTCGACCGGCTACGGGAAGAAGTTCCTGAACGCCGGCAACAACGAGTGGGGCTTCAAGATGCAGGACGACATCACGTGGGGCGTCAAGCACCTGATCGCCCAGGGCATTGCGGACCCGAAGCGCGTCGGCATCATGGGGGGGTCCTACGGCGGTTATGCGACGCTCGCCGGTGTCGCGTTCACGCCTGATCTTTACGCCGCCGCCGTCTCGATCGTCGGTCCATCGAACCTGATTACGCTGCTGGAAACCATCCCGCCATACTGGGAGGTGATTCGAAAGACCTTCCACCAGCGCATGGGCGATCCCACCACGATCGAAGGCAGGAAGCAGCTCGAACGCCAGTCGCCGCTCAACTCGGCAACGAAGATCAAGACGCCGCTCCTCGTCGCCCAGGGCGCCAACGATCCCCGCGTCAAGCAAAGCGAGTCGGACCAGATCGTCATCGCGCTCCGCGATCGCGGGTTCCCGGTCGAGTACATCGTGGCGCCCGACGAGGGTCACGGGTTCGCGCGGCCGGTGAACAACATGGCGATGTTCGCCGCCGCCGAGAAGTTCTTCGCGAAGCATTTGAACGGCCGACACCAGGAGGACATGAAGCCGGAAGTGTCGACACGCCTGAAGGAGATCACGGTCGATCCCAAGGTCGTCACGCTGACGAAGAAGGTCGATCCGGCGTCGGTCACCACTCCGAAGCCGGCAGTCGATCTCAAGGCCGGGACCTCGGCTTACAACGCGAAGATCGAGATGGGTGCCCAGTCGGTGTCGCTGACGAGCCTTACCGAGCTCAGGGAAGAGGGAGGCTCGTGGATCGTTTCCGAGACCGTGAAGCTGCCGAACGGGGAAATGGTCGACACGGCAACAGTCGAAAAGGGCACGCTCATTCTGCGGAAGCGCACGGTCAAGCAGGGACCCGTCGCGATCGATCTGTCGTTCGAAGGCGGCAAGGCCACCGGCACGATGGCCATGGGCGGCGAGCCGAAGCCGGTCTCCGCCGACCTCGGCGGTCCGCTCTTCGGCGACGGCGCAGCGGCGTTTCCGTCGTTCGCCGCGCTGCCGCTGGCCGACGGCTACACGACGACGTTCCGCAACTTCGACGTGCAGAAGCAGAAGGTGGCGCTGAAACAGTTGAAGGTGGCCGGAACCGAGGATGTCACTGTCCCGGCGGGCACGTTCAAAGCTTTCAAGGTCGAGATCACGTCTGCCGAAGGAGAACCCGGCTCGACCACGATTTGGGTCGCGACCGATTCGCGCAAGGTCGTGAAGCTGACCGCAACACTGCCCCAGATGGGCGGGGCAAAGCTCACGTCGGAACTGGTCAAGACGACGGGGACGAACTAGAAGCGCCATGGCTTCTCGGGCTCGTCGCCCGCGAAGAGGTCGCCGGTGGTGTCGTCTATCCATGCGGCACCGAACCGAATAGTTCAGCATCATCGGATCCCCTCCAAAAGCGGCTGCAGTTGGTGTGTCCGAGCCTGGATGATTCCACCGGACGCAATGCACCATGCGCGTTCCGTCTACGGCGCTTCCAGCGGCGCCGTGCGGTGGTACCATGAGCGTCCGCGGGCCGCTAGCTCAGTGGTAGAGCACCTGACTTTTAATCAGGGTGTCCCGGGTTCGATCCCCGGGCGGCCCAACCTTCGCTCATGATCGCAGGCGAAGGTTGCCCACCGTAGCGCAGAGCGCGAAGGTGGGCATGTCTCCCGCAGTCAGGATCCGGCAACGCTTTCGCGCAGCGACATCTCCGGTGACGAAGGCCGTCACTGGCGCATTCAGCGATCGAGCCAGTCAAACGATCGCCAGCCGATTAGTTTGTCGACCGCAAAACTAGCAGGAAGGACGCTCATAAAGTCCGCGGTTTCGGCGACTATCACCGCCCCGTCTGCCGACAGAGAACGGAAGTCACCGCGAATGCGACCTTCGGCGCAGCCTCACTAAAAATATTTCCACCAATCCCGTCGCAGCGATTGCAACTGACCGATCATCCGCGTTATAAACGCGCCCTCGGCAAGATCTGCAAACTCGCAAAATTCCAAAGGACTCTAGACATGACCCAAAAGGGTTCGGCACTACTGGTCTGCGCAATGGCATTACTCTGCCTCGCGGGAACGAGCGCACGGGCGGACGCGGCGCTGATCGCGTATATCTGCGATGACATGCTTTGCACCGGCGGCAACGACACGATCGTTACCGACCAGGGGCCAGGGGATAATTTCCCTGGTTCCGTGCAGGTAGGGCAAATCAACGCCGGCGCCATCAACTTCGCTGGCTTCACCATTATGACCAACGTGGCGCAGAGCAAACCGCTGATCGGGAGCGCCGCTGCGCCACAAATGGATCTCACCTTCAGCGTCGTGTCGAGCGACAATCTCTCGCACACCATCTTTCTTTACGCGAGCGACACCGGCTTCACCGGAACCGGCGCCTTGGCACTTTCGCTGGATGGCACGCAGCCCCCCTTCGGCGCTGGCAACACCGTCCGTGGACGTGCATGGGGCGGCACCTCCAACACTGAACTGGACATCAGCGGCGCCAATCTCCGGGCGGACACCGGGACCACCGGAGCGACACCCTTTGATGTCACCCTCAACGGGTTCCTCCCCGCCGGCGTCAACCCGTACAGCCTGACCATCGGGGTAACGATCACTCGCACAGCCCCCGGAACGTCGACCGGTGATTTGAACGTCAGTGTGACTCCCGTTCCGGAGCCTGCCTCTATGCTCCTTCTCTGGACCGGTCTATTCGGCGCAGGTGTGCGGCGCTGGCGTCAGAAGCGGGCGTAGAGCCGAATCCAAACAGGGCCAGGTTGCAGCAGGGTCGCCACAGTGCGGCCCTTGCTGTGTACGGAACTGCAAACTTAGAGAATCTTCTGGCCGAGCGCGGACGTCGCCAGCTCCGCGGCCAGGATCGCCGTCGTGTTGCGGTCGTCGAGGATCGGATTGACCTCGACGAGATCGAGCGCACGCAGCAGGCCGGAGTCGGCGACCATCTCCATCAGCATGTGCGCTTCGCGGTAGTCGAGCCCCCCCTTCACCGGCGTGCCGACGCCTGGCGCAATCGACGGATCGCACACGTCGACGTCGAACGACACATGAACGCCCGAGGTGTCCTTGCCAGCCAGGGCGAGCGCCTGCTCGACGATCGCCGCGATGCCGCCGCGATCGATGTCCTTCATGGTGAAGACGTGGACGCGCGAGTCGCGCACGATCTCCTTCTCGCGATCATCCAGGTTCCGGATGCCGATGAGGACGGTGTTCTCCGGCAGCACCTTCGGCGAGAACCCGCCGATCCGCGACAGCTCCACGGGTTCAGGGCCGAGCAGTGCCGCGAGCGGCATGCCGTGCACGTTGCCGCTGCCGGAACTGGCGGGCGTGTTCATGTCGCCGTGCGCGTCGACCCAGATCAGCCCGACGCGGCTGCCTTCACGCCGCGCGAACTCCGCCGTCGCCGCAACCGATCCCGCGGCGAGGCTGTGGTCGCCGCCGAGGACAAGCGGCATCGCCCCCTTCTCGAACGCGCTCAACGACGTCTTGTACAGCTTTTCGCAGACGCGCGAGATCTCGCGGATGTACTTCTTCCGCGGATCTCCGAGTTGTTTCGTTTCGGGGATCGGCGCCACCACGTCCCCTTCGTCCACCACCTGGATGCCGAGCGCGGTCAGCTTCTCCGTCAGCCCGGCGATTCGAAACGCGGATGGGCCCATGTCGACACCACGACGATTCCCGCCGAGATCCAGGGATACGCCGATAAGATGCACGGTGCGCGACAAGCGCGAGAAATGTACCATAACGACTCGCGTTTGACTGCCGCCATAAGTATCAGATAGCATGAGGTTTGCGGCTGGAGACGAGTACTCCCGCCAGCGTGGCGGCGCATGCGCCGGTCCGTGCGTGGAGCGGTCACGCACCGGTCTATGAAGGAGCATCGATGAAGCGGTTCGAGGTGGGGTCGCGAGTAGTAGAGCCGACCTATGGTCTGGGTTCCGTAGTCGCCGTCGAAGACAATTACACCCGCGTGCAGTTCGACGAGCACGGGATCAAGAAATTCCTCACATCGATGTCACGGCTCGAACCGAGCGATGAGCCGGCGCCTCCCGGCGTTCGCAAGGTCCGAAAGAAGCGGACGCCGAAGAAGGTCGCGACACCCGCCGCCGAACCGGTCGAAGACTGATATCAGCGCTTCAGCGAGACGGACATCCCCTCACCGGAAGGGGAGACGATCGTCGTCCATAGCGCCGGGTGCCTCTGCACCGCGTCGAGAAAGTCTCCCATCTCGCTGCGCTTGTTGACCACGTTGTGGGCGATGAACAGCCCGGCGCGGTCCAGCCTGGGATATACGAGGTCGAAAAAACGCTTGTAGTCGCGCTTCCACGCGTCGAGGAACACGAAATCGAAGGTCCCCTCGAGCCGTGGAATCTGCGCGAACGCGTCGCCTGAGACAACAGTCACGATGTCCGACAGCCCGGCCTGGCGAATATTCTCCTCGAGCTCTTTCGCACGCGCGGCTTCGTATTCGATGGTGACCAGCTTTCCTCCAGTAGAGCGCAGGCCCATGCCGATCCAGATGGCGCTGTATCCACTCGCGCCGCCGATCTCCAGTGCGCGTTTTGCGCCGCTCGAGGCCACCATCAACCGCAGAAATCGCCCATCTTCCTCCGACACGGCGAGCTGCCCGGTATCCCGAGCCTTGATACTGGTCAGCAGTCGGGCGACAACCGGATCAGTTCCCGGGCCTTGCGCCGATGTGGACGGGACGACCGTCAGCAGGGCCAACACCAGCGCCGCGGGCGCTGCGAGCACGGCTCTTGGATTGAACATTCCCTGAGCCTAACAAAGGTTTCTCCCCGGTGATAGAATTCCTCGATTCCATCCAGGCCTGTGAACGGTAGTCTCCTGCGGGAGGTTGAGTGAGCCCGATACTCGTCCGGCCCGTGCGCGAGCAACTCGAGCACGATCGCGTGATTCGCCTGCTCCAGGCACGCCTGAAGCGTCGGCACGATGTCGTGGTCAACATCGGCCATGACCAGACGGTCCCGGTCAAGATTGGTCCAGTCCAGATATATCCGGACCTGGTCCTCACCGCCACCGACAAGGGGCACAAGCTGGAAGGCACTGTGGAGGTTGAGACCGCAGAGTCGGTCAACCATCTCGAAGCGATGGCGCAGTGGGCGCATCTCGGACGGGCACGCGTGCCCTTTCACCTCTACGTCCCGGTTGGCTGTATCGACATCGCGCGGCGACTCGCGGCCGAGAACCAGGTGAACATCGCCGAACTTTGGAGCTTCCACACCATCGGCGATCAGACACGTTTCACGCTCGTTCATCGCAGCTCCGCCGCCGAATCCAAGACCGCCGCGGCCCAGGCCAAAGCGGCCACGCGCGCCAGAACCAACCCGGACCGGCCGCCGCCGGCGTCCACGAGAAAACGCGGCGCGCGAGCCACCGCGAAGCCCGCGGCGCGAAAACCGGCGCAGAAAAGGAAGTAGCTTCTGCCGTTCCTCAGGTTCAACCGCGACAAACGCGGGTACGAAAACACGTTCGTCGTTCATTCGGAGAGACGGAAAGGCCGCGGGCAGCGGATCCTCTACTGGTTCCGGACACCGCCCGGCGTGACGGTGGGCCGCGCCGCGCTCGATGAGGACGCCATTCGCCTCATCGAGCAGCACAACCCCGAGCTGCAATTCGACTGGACACGGATCCTCAAGGGGCAGGGGAGCGATCCCGTCCCGGAGCGGCCCGAGCCGCCGCACCAGCACCAGCGAACAGCTCCGCCGCCGCAAACCCAGACGCGGCCGCGGCCGGTTGAAACCACGCCCGTGGCTGTCGTTCTCCCTCCGGAGCCGCCGGAACGCAATCCGGATGAACCGCTCACGGCAGCCGGCCGAAAGCTCGGCGCCGAGGGGCTCTCGCGCCTGCGCGGACGACACTCCGAAATGCTCGCGCGGATCAGCGACCGCGTTGCCGACGCCGAGCGTCAGTCAGAGCTGAAAACCATCGCGGAACGTCTAAATCCAGACGCCTGGGTGACCGACGCGGACGTCCTCGCCGGGCTCGACGCGTATGAATCCACGTTCGAATCTCTCCGCAGCGTCGTCGGGCACCGGCGGCGACGCAGCCGCCGGCCAGATCCGGGTGCCACGGCACCCGCCGGTCCCGTCGAAGACTCGGAGTAAGTACTTGTATAATCACGGCATGCGGTCCGTTTTCCGGCGGCGAATGCTCCCTCCAGCCGTGCTTACGCTGGCGCTGCTCGCGGCAGCGACGATCGGGGCGCAGAGCACGCCACCGCAGAGCCCGCAGAATCCTCCCGCGGCGCAACCGCCGGCGCGATCCGACCAGGTCATCAGGCGAGCAATCGATCTGGTGACGACCGACGTCGTCGTCCGTGACAACTCGGGGCAGTTCGTCGCGGATCTGAAAAAAGAGGATTTCGAGGTTTACGAAGACGGCATCAAGCAGGACGTCGTCTCCTTCGTGCTGACGCACGGCGGCCGTATTTACAACCAGACAGTTCCCGCGGCCCCGAGGCAGCGGGAAGGGATCATCCTGCCGGCCGCCCGGCCGACCAACGACGCCGCCGGCCGGATTTTCGTGATCTTCGTCGACGATCTCCACCTGGACTTCCGCAATACCGGCCGGATTCGCGATCTGTTCAAAAGAATCTCGACGGAGCTGGTTCACGAGGGAGACATGTTCACGGTGGTCTCGACCGGGCCGTCGTCGATTGAGATTCAGATGACCTACGATCGCCGGCGGCTTGACGAGGCGATGAAGAAGATCGCCGGCAACGCGCTCAAGCCGCAGGAGCTCCTCGAGGCGCCGGAAGGGGCGGATGGCCCTGCCGAACTGAAATACCGTGCGCACGTCGCCTTCTCAACGGCCTACGACATGCTCAAGGGCCTCGAGCAAGTCCATAACCGGCGCAAGGCGTTCATCTACATCAGCAATGGATACGACTTCAATCCGTTCGCGGATTCACGGCAGAAGGCGGTCAACGAGCGGTTCTCCCGGCTGTCGCAGACGGGTGAAGACGGCACCAGCGGCGACGTCAACCCGTTCTCGCAGGTCGGCAATCGTTTCGCCGAAGCGGACCTCATTGCGGAGCTCGCCGAACTGACGCGCCAGGCCAACCGCGCCAACGCGTCGCTCTACACGATCGATCCTCGTGGTCTCGTCGGCGGCCCCGACCTCGATGAGAAGATCGACATGGTCGAGTGGCAGAAGTACATCACCGCCTCGCAAAACAGCCTGCGGACCCTGGCCGAGCTTACGGGCGGCATCGCCGTCGTGAGCACGAACGATTTCACCAAGGCGCTGAAGCGCATCGACGCCGAGACGAGCGACTACTACGTGGTCGGCTACTACTCGAACAATCCGGATCCGATGAAGAAGCGCCGGAAGATCGAAGTGAAGATCTCCAGCCGCAAAGGGCTCAACTTATTCCACCGCTCGGAATACCGTCTGCGTCCCCCCGACAAGCGCTGAGCATCTTTTACACGGATGTCGCGACGCCGCTGGTATAATCACCGGCGTCGCTAACACATGGGCCGAAGCCCGCGAATACGATCCGACCCATTTGTTCGTTCGAACAGTTTCTGGAGATCCATGTCATGAGAATTTTTGCCAAGGGCCCCTGGACCCTCGCGCTGGCGCTGTGCCTCGTACTGCTCGGCGCTACGCGCGCCGCGGCTCAGACGGTCACAACCGGCAGCCTGGTAGGCGTCGTCACTGACGCGCAGGGAGGTGTACTGCCCGGCGCGGCGGTGACGGCCGTCCATACTCCGACCGGCACCGCCTATGAGGCGGTCACAGATGCTGAAGGGCGCTTCGTCATTCTCAACACACGGGTCGGCCCCTTCGATGTCACCGCCAACATGAGCGGCTTCAGACCTGAGAAGCTCTCGGCGATTGAGGTCAGGTTGGGCGAGCAGGCAACCGTCGGTTTCAAGCTCCAGGTCGCGGCCGTCACCGAGACGGTCGAAGTGACGGGGGAGTCGAGCCCGATCGATCCGTCGCGCGCAGGAACGGCCGACAGCGTTTCCCGCGTGGCGATCGAATCTCTGCCAACGATTTCTCGCAGCCTGACCGACCTGGCGCGCACGTCGGCGTACTTCAACCCGATCGGGCTCAACGAAGATCCGCTGTCTGTTTCGGTGGCCGGCCGGAACAACCGTTACAACAACGTGCAGATCGACGGCGCCGTCAACAACGACGTCTTCGGACTGGCGGCATCGGGCACCCCGGGTGGTCAGACCGAAACGCAGCCGATCAGCCTCGACGCGATCCAGGAACTTCAGCTGGTTGTCTCACCCTACGACGTGCGCCAGGGTGGGTTCTCGGGCGGCGGGATCAACGCCATCACGAAGAGCGGGACGAACAAATTCAGCGGTACCGGATATTTCTTCGGACGCAACGAAGACTTCGTTGGCGAAGGAGTCAGCCGAACGCCGATTGCGAGCTTCAAGCACCAGCAGATGGGCGGCAGCCTTGGCGGGCGGATCATCCCCAACCGCGCATTCTTCTTCAGCAATGGGGACTTCGAGCGACGTGACAATCCTTCGGGCATTTCCGTCAGCACGTCGGGACAGACGTTCGGCCGTGAAGCCGAGATCGACCGCTTTCTGAACATCTTGAGAACCAGGTACGACTACGATCCGGGTGGCAAGGAAGAATTCATCCGGACGATCAACAGCGACAAGTTCTTCATCCGTGGCGACTTCAACCTGACCGGCCGGCATCAGCTGATTGCCCGACACAATCTGACCGACAGCCTCAACGACATCGGCCGGCCGACGGTAACGGCGTATTTCATGCCGGACGGCTTTTATCGGATCAAGAACCGGACGAACTCCACTGTCTTCCAGTTGAACAGCGCGTTTGGCACCAAGGTGAACGAAGCCCGACTCACGTTCCAGAGCATCGAGGACCGACGCGGTGCACAGCCGTTCGAGGATCGGCCGTTCCCTCTGGTCCAGGTGAATCTCAGTTCCGGCACGGTCCGGGCGGGGCGCGAGAACTTCTCAACGGCGAACGAGCTGGACCAGACCGTCTTCGAGTTGAGTGATGACTTCACCTGGCTGAAGGGCAAGCACACCATCACGCTCGGCACGAAGAACGAGTTCTTCAAGTTCAGGAACCTGTTCATCCGCAACTCGTTTGGCAACTACCAATTCAACACTCTGGACCTGTTCGAACAGGGGCTGGCGCAATCGTTCGACTACGACTATTCGGTGACCGGCGATCCGCTGCAGGCGGCCAAATTCCGCGTACGGCAATTCGGCTTCTACGCCGGGGATCAGTGGCGCCCAGCCTCGAACTTCACGTTGACGACGGGTATTCGTGCGGACATCCCGACGTTTCCGGACAAGCCGACTTACAACCCCAGCGTTGACGCAGCAATCGGTCTGCGCACTGATGAAGTGCCGACTGGCGTGCTGTGGTCCCCCCGGATCGGTTTCAACTATGCGCTGTCCGACGACCTCCGGGAGCAGCTGCGCGGCGGGTTTGGCCTGTTCGCCGGCCGCACCCCGTACGTGTGGCTGTCGAACCAGTATGGCAATACCGGCGTCGAATTCCGGCGACTGGCCACCGGCTTCAACGTCAACAACCGATTCACGTTCGTTCCGGATGCCAATGCGCAGCCGATCAACGTCGGCGGCGTAGCGAGTACCGAAATCGATCTCATCGATTCGGACTACAAATATCCATCGCTGATGCGCGGCAACCTGGCCTACGACCGCCAGTTACCGTTTCTTGGTCTGATCGGCACGGCGGAGCTCCTGTACTCCCGCAACGTCAATGACATCAAGTACCAGAACTTGAATCTGGTTCCGGCCGGCACTCGCACGCCGGATGGGCGGCCGTTTTATACGAGAAACCGCGTCGCCGGGGTGACCGACCTGATTCTGTTGACCAACAGCGATGAAGGTGACGCGTGGAGCATCGCGTTCAAGGTGGAGCGCCCGTACCGAGACCGGTTCTTCTGGAACTCGTCGTACCTCTACGGCCGCTCGCGCTCGATTCTCGATGGCACATCGTCACAGGCGTCGTCGAACTGGGGCAACGTCTACGTGCCCGGCGATCCCAACGAGCCGCCGCTCGCGCGCTCCAACTTCGATCCAGGTCACCGCATCACGATGTCCGGCGGCTACGACATTCCGATGCCGGCGGGTCTGACCGCACGGGTCGCCATCTTCTACAGCGGGCAGTCCGGGCGGCCGTGGTCGGCGAATTTCGCGTTCGACGCGAACGGCGACGTGCGCGGCACCAACGACCTCCTCTACATTCCGACCGCCACTGACAATATCGTCTACACGAATGGAACCTACCAGGATCTCCTTGCTTATGTGAATGAGGAGGAGTGCCTCTCGGATTACATCGGCAAGATCCACGAGCGCAATGCCTGCCGCAGTCCGTGGGTCAATACGTTCGATATGAAGCTCGCGGTCGGCCTGCCGGTTCGCCGGGCCAAAGTGGAATTGACGTGGGACGTACTCAATCTGATCAATCTGATCGATCCTGACAACGGCGTGCTTCGCTACGCCAACTTCAACGACCTGCTGGTGGTCCGTCCTGTCATCAGTGGATCCCAGATCAACTACAACCTCCAGAACCTGTTCCTGAACGGCGTGCGACAGACTCCGGAGGAACAGTTCACACGCAGCGACCTGCTTTCACGCTGGCAGATGCAGTTCGGCGTGAGGGTGAAGTTCTAGAGGCACTCGTCGACGCCTACTCGTGTCTGTCTGAGCCCGGACCTCGGTTTGAGGTCCGGGCTTTTCTACGCTTGTGTCGCCTGCGCCTGCACAGTTCTGCGCTATACTTGCCCGCACACCTCAACAATTTTCCGGAGAGCTTGATGAATTGTTTTTCGACGGCGCTCGTGTGTCTGTCTCGCGGCGCGCACGCCCTGATCCTCTTGGCCGCACTGATGCTCCCAACCGCACTGTTCGCGCAGGGCGTGACCACGGGAGCGCTCAGTGGCATCGTCACCGATGCTCAGCAGAAGCCGCTGGCCGGCGCGACCGTCGTCGCGCTCCACGTGCCGTCCGGAACCACGTACGAAAGCGTCACCCGTGCGGACGGCCGCTACTCGATCCCGAACATGCGCGTCGGCGGACCGTACTCGGTCACCGTCGCCAAGGGTCCGACGAGCACGGCCTCCTTCGAGCCGCAGACGCAGGACGAAGTGGTCGTCAACCTCGGCGTTGCCACGGATCTCGACTTCGCCGTGCGGTCAATCGCCGAGGAAGTGACGGTGACGGCGCAGTCCGACGCGATCTTCAGTTCCGAACGCACCGGCGCCTCGACGGTGCTGAGCCGCGAGACGCTGGCGTCACTGCCGACAATTTCAGGACGACTGAATGACGTCACGCGCCTCACCCCGCAATCGGGCGGCACGTTGTCGTTCGCCGGCCAGGACAGCCGCCTCAACAACATTACGGTGGACGGCTCGTACTTCAATAACTCGTTCGGCCTCAGAAATTCACCAGGGGACACATCGGGCGTGGCGCCGATCTCGCTGGCCGCCATCGAGCAGGTTCAGGTCAGCATCGCGCCGTTCGACGTGCGCCAGGGGAACTTCGTCGGCGCTGCGGTCAACACCGTCACGCGCAGCGGTGGCAACGCGCTCCGCGGCTCTTTCTACCATTCGTTCCGGGACAACGGTGTGGTCGGCACCGAGGCCAAGAGCCTCGTCTTCAACCCGGGAACGTTCAATTTCAGGAACACCGGCGGCTGGGCCTCCGGACCCGTGATCCCGAACAAGACCTTCTTCTTCTTCAACCATGAAAACGAAGCGTTCACCCAGCCGGGGACGACGTTCCGCGCGAATCAGGGTGGGGAGGCGGTAGCCGGCAGCACAACCCGCGTGCAGCAAGCCGACCTGGTCGCCCTCAGCAGCTTCCTCGAGACGAATTTCGACTACAGCACCGGGCCATTCCAGGATTACGATCACGAAACACCGGCGAAGCGGTACCTGATCAAGGCCGATCACAATTTCAACAACCGCAACAAGCTCAGCGTCCGCTACAACCACCTGGATTCGAACACCGATATCATCCTGTCGAACTCGTCGTCACTCGGATTCGGCACCCGCCGAACCAACTCGACCGGGCTGAACTTCCAGAACTCGAACTATCAGATTCTCGAGAACATCCGTTCGATCGTCGGCGAGTGGAACTCGATTGTCAC
The DNA here is from genome assembly GCA_963810305.1 of uncultured Acidobacteriota bacterium. Lineage (GTDB taxonomy): Bacteria > Acidobacteriota > Vicinamibacteria > Vicinamibacterales > 2-12-FULL-66-21 > JACDCA01. The sequence goes on along the minus strand of CAWEMY010000019.1, from coordinate 106,433 downwards.
CGACCGGATGGCCAACAGCCTGATCGTCGGATACACCTACCAGGACGAGAGCCGGGCGTCGCGCGGCTCATTCTTCCCCTTCGTCGATATCCTGAGAGATGGATCGGTTTACACGTCGTTCGGGTTCGAACCGTTCACCCCGAACAACGAGCTCCGCTACAAGACGTTCCAGATGCAGGACAACTTCACGCGCTTCGGTAACAAGCACACCTGGAACTTCGGGTGGACCGGCGAGCGATACGTCTCCGAGAACGTATTCTTCCAGGGCGCCCAGAGCGTCTACGTCTACAACTCGCTCGACGATTTCTATGCGGACGCGAACGGATTCCTGGCGAATCCGAATCGGACGACATCGCCGGTGACGCTGGAACGCTTCCAGGTCGGATACAACAACATCCCCGGCCAGGAGAAGCCGATCCAGCCGCTGGAAGTGTTCTACACCGGCGCCTATGTTCAGGACGACTGGCGCGTCCGCGACAACCTGAAGTTCAATCTCGGGTTCCGCTTCGACGTGCCCTTCTTCGGCGAAACCGGATACCCCAACCCGAACGCTGATGCAATGACCTTCCGCGAAGAGGACGGCAATGCGGTTCAGTACTCGAGCGGAAAGCTGCCGGACGCCAATATCCTGTGGTCGCCGCGATTTGGATTCAACTGGGACGCGCGCGGCAACCGCACAACGCAGGTCCGGGGCGGCACCGGCATCTTCACCGGCCGCCCGGCGTACGTCTGGATTTCCAACCAGGTCGGCAACACCGGCATGCTCACCGGCTTCTCCGATATCCGCAACACGACAACGCGGCCGTTCAACCCGGATCCCGAACACTACAAGCCACAGCCGACCGGAGCACCGGCGGCGAGTTTCGCCCTGGCGGTGACGAACCCGGACTTCAAGTTTCCACAGTTGTGGCGGACCAACGTGGCCGTCGATCAACGGCTGCCCTGGGGCTGGTCCGGCACGGTTGAGTTCATTTACAACAAGGACGTGAACGGCATCTACTACATCAACGCGAATTTGCCTCCGGCACAGACCGCGTTTGCGGGAGCCGATGACCGTCCACGGTATACCAACAATCGCATCAACCAGGCGGTCACCACCGCGATCGTGTTGAAGAACCAGAACATCGCCGAATCATGGAACCTCGCGTTCTCTGGCGAGAAGAATCTCAGTAGCGGTCTCTGGGTCAAGACTGCGTACAGCTACGGGGAGGCCGAGAACACGATCGATCCGGGCTCCATCGCCGCCGGCTCATGGCAGAACAATCCGCATTCCGGCGATCCGAACAATCCGGGGCTCGGCATCTCCGCGCAGGCGCCCGGTCATCGGTTCTTCGTCGGCGCTGCGTACACGAAGAACTACTTCGGGTGGGGGGGGACGACGGTGTCGGCGTTCTGGGAAAGCCGAACGATCGGAAATGCCAGCTACCTGTTCGCCGCCGACATGAACGGAGACTCCGGCATCAACGACCTGGTCTACGTGCCGCGCGATCAGTCGGAGATGAACTTCACCAGCTTCTCGGCCACCGCGGCGGGTGTGACCCGGACCTTCTCGCCCGCGGAGCAGGCGGCCGCCTGGGATGCCTACATCAATCAGGACAAGTACCTGAGCACACGCCGCGGCCAGTACGCGGAGCGCGGGGCGTTGTGGTTACCGATGGTCCACCGGCTCGACTTCAGCATCGCGCAGAACGCGTTCGTCAACGTCTTCGGGAAGAAGAATGCGTTCCAGTTCCGCGTCGACATCGACAACCTGACCAACCTGTTGAACAGCGACTGGGGCGTCAGCCAACGTACCGTCGCCATTACCGGGCAGGTCCTGACCAACCCCACCATCGACACGAGTGGCAGGTCTGCTTACCGCCTGCGAACCGTGAATACGGCGACCGGTCCGGAGCTGATCAGGAACTCGTTCGAACCGACCACGCTGATCACCGACGTCTACCGAGTGATGTTCAGCCTCCGCTACACGTTCAATTGATCAATTGATTCGATCGGTTTTTCGGGTTCATCGAGAGCCCGGTTCTCCTCTGGGGAACCGGGCTCTTTGCTTTGGCAGCACCTTGTCAACTCCTAACCTCTAACCTCTAACTTCTAAAAGAGTTTATAGGAGTTAGTCGTTAGGAGTTAGAAGTTGTCTTCGTGCGATCGCGGCTCGGACTCTCGCGATCGCCTCTTCCAGATAATGCGCGTCGATCTCGACGCCGATGAACTCGATGCCGAGTTGAGCGGCGGCGACGGCGCTGCTGCCGAGACCCAGGAACGGGTCGACGGCGAGCGCAACGCGTTCGACACCGTGGAGGCGGAAGCAGAACTCCGGGATGCGAGGTGGGAACGTGGCCGGATGCGGCCGGTCCTTGTCGCGGCTCTGGATCGTTTCGTAGGGGATGAACCAGGTATTGCCACGGCATCGAAGGTTCTTCGCGGCGGCGCGCCAGCGGGTGACGTTCGAGGCGTCCTGGTAGGGGACACCAATAGCAGTCCGGTCGAGTGGCGTTCGTCCGGTGGGCGTGAAGTGAAAAATGAACTCGTGGCAGTCGTTGATGAACCGCTCGCTGTTGATCGGCTTGTAGTGACCGACCGCCAGATCCACTCCGCCGCCTGCCTCGCGGTCGATCGCGATCGACTTCACCCAGTGGATGGTGTTCTGCAGTTCGAGGTGAGGCCGCGCCGCCTGCGCAACGTCGAGGGCCGTCCACGGATCGGTGGGCTTGGCTCCGACGTTCAGAAAGAGCGAACCCTGTTCGTCAAGGGCGCGGCGCGCGCTCGCCACCCACTCACCAGTCCACTCGAGATATCTCTCGCGAGGGAGCGCGTCGGCATACGTCCGATACCGGATGCCCAGGTTGTAGGGGGGAGAAGTCACGATCGCCGACACGGAGGCCGCCGGCAACGCCCGCATTAGCTCGACGCAGTCGCCGAGATAGAACCGGAGCGTCGTACGGCCGTTCCTGATGGTGGTGTGGGGTCGGGGGAGGTCAGTCAGCAATGATCAATGGTCAATTGTCAATCAATCGGGGTGCGAATACGAAACGGTCAGTCGGCGATTGATTGGTTACTGACTATTGGTTACTGACTATTTGACTACTGACTACTGACTACTGACTACTGGCTAGGACGCCCTGGCGGCGAATGCTCCGAAACCGACACGCGAACCGGCGAGCGTGTGGTTCTGCCGGTGCGCTGTTTCGCCACAGGCCAGACCTTTTTCTTCCACGTAGGTGACTTCGCGGTTGGTGCCAACCTCGCGATAGTGCCCGGTGACGCAGCCGCAGCGAAGCGTCCTGAACCCAAGGAATTTTACGAGACTCATCATCGCCTTTCCCCCGATGGCGAGGCTGAGCAATTCACGTACCTGATGCACCGATGCGTGCGACCGCAGCGGAAGTCGTTTAATGCGCGGCGTTTTCGGGGATGATGCAAGCGGCGGCGAGCGTCGGCCCTGTTAAGGTGTCAAGAACATCACGCTTCTTGAAGCTCCGCACCAATCATTTGGATTGCGCTGACATCTCCTCGCGGAGCGTTTGGAAGCGCTGCAGATCCTCAGCCCGCTGTCGACGCGTCGCGCCATGCGCCATGCGGATCCGGAAGATCGCGAACAGATGCAGGGCCGCAAGGACGACGACCTCCGGCAGCTCACCGCCGAGGGCCACTGGCAGGAAGTTCATCGAGATGGCGAACACGAACAGTTGTGTGAAGAGCGGGTCGGGACCGGCGGGCCGGAAGCGCTGCCCGAACGTCATCGCCACCTGCTCCCATCCGCCGTCCTGTTCGTGAAAGACCTGGAGATATCGCCCGATCCGTTCGACGTTTATGTGAAGCGCGAATACAGTTTCGAAACCGGCGACGAGGACCAAAAGCGGGACGAGGGTACTGATTGCCACGGTAATGACCGCCGCCGTGGCGATTGCGGTGGCGGCCCAGCCGATGAAAATGACGGGTACCAGCGCCATCCTGACGGTTCCCCGCTGACGGATCGTCTCCCGCAGCGCGGTATATTCGCTCGAATGTCGCTCGTTCATCGCCCGGTTATCGGCCAATCGGCCTATCGGCCTATCAATCGGCCCATCTGATTATCTTTCGATCTCGAGCCGATGGAAGAAGATGCCGGGATCAGGCGATCGGGAGATAGGTCGATGAGCCGATAGGCCGATCGGCCGATGGGTCTATGGTCTATGTCTTGAATACGAACCCAGCAGGCGGTGTCCCTGTGGTCAAAAAGCCACACACAAGTAGCGAATAACGCATAAGTGGTTGCACGGGAGGGACTTTGCTGGTACACTCCACGTGTTCCAAATTCACTACATCGGTTGAATCCCAGCCAACCGCTGTCGTTCTCGGAGGATCCGTGCGCTCAATTCGCCCTCTGAATTTTGCCCGCGTCTGTGCGGCCCTGCTGCTGGGTCTCTCGGTGTCTCTGCCGGTCATGGTGGAGGCGGCGCCGCAAACCCGCAAGAAAACCACGAGCGCGACCACCACCGCCCGTAAGAAGGCGCCGGTCAAGAAGACCTATTCCGCTAGCACCTCGCGGGCACGCAAGGCGCGTCTCGCGCGGGCACGGTCGGCCGCCAGGGCGCGCGAAGCGGCGCGGATGGCGAGCCTGCGCGAGGCGATGACCCCGCGGTACAAGACCGACGCCATCACCGGCGCCCAGGTGCCGGATGTGCGTGCCGCCGCCGCGATCATTTTCAACCCCGAAACCGGCGAGATTCTCTGGCAGGAGAACGCGCAGGACAAACGCTCCATTGCCAGCATCACCAAGGTCATGACCGCGGTGGTGTTTCTCGAAGATTCTCCCGACCTGTCGACCGAAGTGACGGTCGAGCGAAGCGACGTCTACGCCGCCTCGACGACGTATCTGAAGGCGAACGAACGGGTGTCGCTGAAAGACGTGCTGCATCTGACGCTGATCGCGTCCGACAATGCCGGGGCGCGGGTGCTCTCGCGCGTCTCACATGGCGGCACCGCGTCCTTCGTCGAAAGAATGAACGAAAAGGCGATCGAGCTTGGTCTCGAGAGCACGACCTTCGCCGATCCGTCCGGTCTCAATCCGGCGAACGTCTCGTCCGCGTACGACCTGTCGCGCCTGATCTCCTATGCTTCGGGCAACGAGGTCATGGCGCCGATCATGCGGACGCAGAACTACACCGCGTCGGTCGGCCGCCGCACGGTCAACATCCACAACACAAACCGCCTGCTCGGCGGCGATGGCGTCGAAGTGATGGCCGGCAAGACCGGATTCATCAGCAAGGCCGGCTACTGTCTCGCCACGCTGCTGCGACTCCCGACCGGCAACCCCGTTGCCGTCGTCATCCTCGGCGCGCGCTCGAATCCCGGCCGCTTCTACGAAACCAGGCACCTGGTGAACTGGATGTCGCTGAAGGCCGCCGATCTGTTCCGCAAGGAACAGGAACAGGAATAAGACCGTAGTCCAGCCCTTTAGGGCTGCCCATCGAAGGGCGTCCAGCCCTTTTAGGGCTGCACAATTAAGAGGGCCGGGCAGTGGAAGCTGCCCGGCCCTTTGTCCTTTCAGTGGTAGCCGCGCTGGATCGCCGCCGCGTCGAGCGGCAGGGTCGCGATCGAATCCACCGCCGGCAGTACGGGACGGCTGGAGCGTCGGGCGTCGTAGGCCTTGATGTATCGCTGGCACACGTCGCAGGCGCTGATCCGGTACTTGCCGTCGCGGCTCGCGAGCGATGTGATCCGCGTCCGGTCGTCGTTCAGGCAGAACGGGCACGAGATCTGATGAAAGCGCCAGCGCGCGGCGCAGCGTCCGCAGATCAGCCAGCGCTCCGCCGCAGGGGTGATGACGGCCAGATCGGGCTCGCCGCCGCACAGCGGACAGATGTGACGCTCCCACGTCGCCAGATCGGTTCTGGCCATGACGGCGTCGGCGCACCGGATCAGCACCGGCCGCATCGCCTGTTGCAGGATGACCTCCAGGCCCGCACCGTCCGGATCGATGACCGCGGCGCCAGGCCGGGTCGCCTCGTACCACGAGCGGATGACCGGCGGCAGCTTTGAGGCGTCGCGGCACAGCGCGTCGATCCGGCGCATCTCGGCATCTTCGAGCGCATCATGCTTGCGCATGGCTTCCGCCGTCGCCCGGAGGAGGAATCGAACGTCGCTCCATTCGATCGGGAGGTGGTCGAACTGCAGGATCGGTCCACCGGCGAGAAGCGAGTTCAGATGCTCGGTTTCGAGCTTGATCGACGGTAGCGGCACACGGGCCTGAACGCGCTTTTGAAGCTGCAGCAGCTCGATCTGAAGGTCCACCGCGGACCCGAGGTCCGGTTGCTCTTCTTTCAGACGACGGAGCTCAACGATCTCGCGAGTTTCAGGCCGCTGCGGCGGGGCTGGGCGTTCGGGCGGCGGCACGCGCACGATGTTATCGCTAATCGCTCATCCTTAAGGATCCCTGCGGATGACAAGCGTCACGAAAAAGCCCGCCTCTCGAAAGAGAAGCGGGCTTCGTCGTTGAACAGCGGTCGCGATCAGAAGCGGTAGGTCGCTCCGAACCGCAGTTGTCGCGGCGCCACTACACCATCGGGTCGGTTGAAGCTCGCGCCGGTTCGGTCGAACCGGTCGTTCACCGCCCCGTTGTTGAACAGGTTGAAGCCTTCGAACGAGATGCCTAAGGTGCCACCGTTGCCACCCTGAACCGCTTCTCAGCCTTGAAGTCGAACTTCGGCTGGCCATCGAGGCGCCGCGACCCGCGCGGCTCGGCGAGGATGTCGGTGGTCGCCTGATTGAGGTCGGTGAATCGGACCACCCGAGTGTAGGTGCTTCCGGAGGTATAGAAGTACGCCCCTGACAGGTTGATGTCCCACGGCGCCTGATAGGCCCAGAGGACCTTGGCGATGTGCGTATTGTCGCCACGTCAAGCGTCCGTCTCTGAAAGGCTGCGAACGCGGGATCGTAGTTCGGCGCATCGAGCTCGATGCTGTTGCCAAGCTGGTTGCCGTTACCGATCGTGCCGGTGATCTTCGAGATCACCCACGATGCCTGCACCATCCATCGATCGGACAACCGTTTGTTGGCGCTCAATTCGACGGCCCGATATTTCCGATATAGCGAATCCGGGTTGGTGATCAGGAACGCATCGTCGGCCGGATCGTTCAACTGGTTGTACACCGTCAGCGTTCCATCGTCGGCGGTGCCGGCGACATTGTCCTCACCCCGATCGAGCCGGGTCGTGGCGGTGAAGACGCCATTGGTGAGGACGTCGTCGATGAAGTCCGAGTTCTTGCGGTAGATGAAGTTCGCGCCGACCGCAAAGTCGCGGAACAGTTCGTGTTCGACTCCCAGGATGAACTGGTCCATCTTGGGATGCTTCAGATCGTCGTCGATGGTGGTCTGGGAGATGCCGCGGTCGATCAGGTAGGGATCGTCGAGCGGTTGCAGGGTGACGGGGTCGATGTAGGCGCCGAACACCGGCTCGCGATCCGCGAGCAATGTGAAGTAGGTGGTCTTGGCGCCGTCGAAATAGCGCCCGTAGTGGCCGCGGAGAACGGTTTTCGTCTTGCCGGTCAGGTCGAATGCGAACCCGATCCGGGGCCCAAAGACGTTGGTGTTGAGTACCGGATTGTCGAAGCTGCTGCCGTCGAAGTTACGAAGGGATCCTCGGTGCATGTCGAACCGCAGGCCCGGCTCGATCGTCAGCCGTTTGCCAACGCGCCAGGAATCCTGGACGAACAGAGACACGCGGTTGTTGGTGCCGTCGAGGACGTAATCCCCCCCGAGGTAGGCGAACGGATAGCCGTCGAAGACCGTAACGTATCCGCCGCCGGGGTAAGTATTGGTGGTTTTCGCGAAGCTCCGCTCGAACTCCGCTCCGAACTTCAGGTTGTGCTCACCGGCGAAGCCGGAAGCGAATCTCGTCAGGCTGGTGTTGACCTGATGCCGCTGGCGATCTGACCGCAGGTAGAAGTAGCTGTTGACAGAATAGAAGTCGGTGTCGTCGTCGTACCAGCCCATCGTGTCTTTGCCGTTGTAGGGATCGAGCTGGAAGTACCCGTCGAATCCGCCATAACGGATATCGAACAGGCTGCTGGAGGAGAGCACCTTGGTGTAGTTGGCGTTCCAGGCCACTCCCGGGCCGGTCTGCTTCAAGGTCGCCTCCGGTGCGACATTCGATGCCGCACCGCGCCCTTCGACCTGGTAGTCCTCCCATTCGAAGAAGCCGGTCAGCTGGTCAGCCGCGCCGAGCCGCACGGTCGGCTTGAAGATGAAGCGCGGCGAGTGTTCCTTTCGCTGGCTCGGGCCGATGCCGACATCGGTTCCCGGGGGAGGGTAGCCGTTGGGCGAGCTCTGTGGCCGATAGTACTGGAACGACGTGAAGAACCAGAGCTTGTCTTTCTTGAACGGGCCGCCGATCTGAGCGGTGGTGTCGGTGACGTAATCGAGCTTGTCGGCCGTCAGCGAGGGGTTCTCCGCGAGAACCTCGTCGCTGATGTTGTCGCTGGTCATTCCCTTGTTCTGATACAGCGTTTCGAACAACCCGGAGAAGCGGTTGCCGCCCGACCGGATCAGGCTGTTCGAGGCGAGCCCGGTGAAGCCGCCGGATTCCGCGGGCGCGCCGAGGCCTGCGAACTGAACTTCCTGGAACCAGTTGTAGTTGGCGAACACCCACTGGCGTGCCGCCGCGCGGGTCGCTGAGGTCGACGCCGTCGACCATCCAGGCATTGGACGATTCGCCGCCGCTGCCGAACGCGGACGTGGTGTTCGGGTTGACGCCGGGTGCGAGAATGATCGCATCAGGTCCGAAGCGGCTCGAGTAGGGAATGAACTCGAGGACCTCCTGGGACAGATGTTTCTGGGCGCCGGAGGAGGTGACCTCAATGGTTGGCGCGGAGCCGCGAACCATGATCGTGTCTGTGACACCGCCGACTTCCAGTGTGGTATCAACACTGATGGTCTGTCCGAGTTGCAGGCGCGCTTCGCGCCGTGCGGTCTTGAAGCCGGATAGTTCGAAGGCAACGGTGTATGTGCCAGGCGGAAGTGCCGGGAAGCGGTACACGCCGTTTGCGTCGGTCGTCATCGTTCTCGAGCCGCCAATTAGCGATTCGCTGGATGCGGTTACTGTTGCACCCACGAGGGCGGCCCCGCTCGAGTCAGTCACGGTTCCTGTCAGGATTGAGATCTGGCCTATTTGCGCCAGCGCCGGCAATGGACTGAACAGGAGTGCCGCTCCGAGCAGGATGAGCAACTTCTTTCTCATCAAGAGTCACTCCTTTGGTCGAAACCCGGCCGCCGGGCCGGGCAGGTCGGCAGCAGCAAACGCTGCGCCGCGCTCATGTTAGACCGTGATGCAGGGATTGACTAGAAAATTGCGTCAGTGCTGGTGAACTGAACGTGAAATCCAACTGGATGAATTCCGATAACCGAAAGCTTGAAAGCTGGACTGTCCGAACGGCGTTGACAGTTGGACGCCTGCTGGCGATCACTGCCGCTGCATTCGGCGTGGCATTCAACGCACCATCGATCCCAGCGCAGTCCGGGCCAATCGGCCCTAACGTGCTGCTGGTTACCATCGACACGCTTCGTGCTGACCGCCTCGGGTCGTACGGCTATGCGCGTGCGCGGACGCCCGTACTCGATGGTCTTGCGGCGCGCGGCGTCAGATTCGCCGATGCGACCGCGCATGCCCCTCTCACATACCCGTCGCACGTGACCATCCTGACTGGTCAGTATCAGAGTGCATTCGGTATTCGGGTCAATGGGATGGATCCGCTTCCCGACCGAGCGCTCACGATAGCGGAGCGTCTGAAGAGCCGCGGCTACAGTACCGGCGCCATTCTGGGCAGCGTCGTGCTCGGGAGGAGCACCGGACTGTCGCAGGGCTTCGACGGGTACGACGACACAATCGCCGCGGCTCCACGGTCGACGGTCGCACTGGCGGATCTGCAGCGGCCGGCCGCCGCGGTTACGGCAGCGGCGAAGGCCTGGCTCGCGTCACAACGAGCTGGATGGTTCCTGTGGGTGCATTACTACGATCCCCATCTGCCATATTCCGCACCGGACGGCTTCAACGCGGCGGCGCCGGGCCGTCCCTACGACGCTGAGATCAGCTACGTCGACTCCCAGCTTGGTGTACTCCTCGAGTCACTCGATCTGACACGCACGGCTGTCGTCGTGACCTCGGATCACGGCGAGGGGCTCGGCAGCCACGGCGAATCGGATCACGGGTTCTTTCTCTACGACGCCACACTGAAAGTGCCGCTGATCGTATCGGCGCCAGGTGTGAAGCCCGGAGTCGTCGCCGAGCAGGTTCGCAGCGTCGACATCGTCCCGACGATCCTCGATCTTGCCGGCGCCACTGGCGTGTCTACAGGATTGGCTGGAGAGAGCCTGCGTCCTCTTCTCGATGGTCAAACCCGGCGTGATCCCCCGGTGTCGATTGCGGAAAGTTGGTACCCGCGGCTGCATTTTGGCTGGAGCGAGCTGCGCTCCGCGCGGGTAGGGGAATGGAAATACGTGGCGGCTCCCAAGCCCGAACTGTATGACTTGCGGACCGACCCCGGGGAATTGAAGAACCTTATTAAAGAGAAACCGGCGGTGGCGGGACGCCTGGCTGCCGATCTGCAAAATGCCGCCAGATCGAGCCGTCCCCAGGCGCCGGCGGCTGCGGCGCAGCCGGACCCGGCGGCTGTGGCGCGGTTGCAGGCGCTCGGCTATGTCGGCACCTTCGCGCCGGTCACGGACGCGGCGGCAACCGACGATCCCAAAGATCGACTGAAGGACTACCAGGCCTATCGCGATCAGTTCAATCGTGCGCTCGGCTTCCTCGGCCAGGAGCGCCCTCGCGAGGCACAGGTGATCCTGCAGCGTCTATTGAAGATGAACGTTCGTACCTTCGAAGCGCACCTCTATCTCGGCAATGCCTATCTGATGCAAGGGCGCCATGACGCGGCGCTGGCAGAGTACGACGCTACCTCGCAGCTCAATCCTTCATTTGCCATGCCGCATTTCGAGGCCGCCAAGGCGCTTTCCAACCGCGGCGATATCGCCGCTGCGGTCACCCGCGCCGAGCAAGGTCTGAAGCTGGATCCGGCGTCGTTTTACGGGTATTACACTCTCGGAGTCATTCACCGGCGGGCGTCGCAATGGCGTGAGGCGTTCGCGGCGTTGAGCCGGGCGGTGGAGTTGAACGGCGCCGATCCTCGCGCCCGGGCCAGCCTGGCGAGCACCGCCATGCACCTGAAGGATTTCGCGGTCGCACGTGTGAACTACGAAGCGATGGTCGCTCTGAACCATGACCTGGCCCCGGCGCACTTCAATCTCGGGCTTCTCGCGGCGGCGCGGGGGGACCTGGAGGAAGCGCGGCGCCGATACGGACTCGCGCTAGCCGCGGACCCGGCGTTCATGCCTGCGAAGCAGGCGCTGGCGAAGTTGAAGTAGTACGCCAATGGCAGCGACCAGGAAAAAGGGCGGACCACAGAAAATGTGGTGGGCGGTGGCACTGGTAGCCGCAGCAGTGCTCGTGTTCGCGATGTGGGTAGGCCTGAGGCCATCGCGGACCGCGACGTCGGCGAGCGGCGCCGCCCTTGGCCCCCTCGCGCCGGGTCTCCGCCAGGAGGCGCTCAACGTTGTCGTCGTGACGCTGGACACTACCCGGTGGGACCGGCTCGGTGCTTACGGCGACCGGACGGCCGAGACGCCGAATCTCGATCGGCTGGCTGCCGAAGGGGTCCTCTTCGAGCAGGCGATCACCAGCGTGCCGCTGACGTTACCGGCCCACTCGACTCTGTTCACCGGGCTGTTGCCGCCACGCCACGGCGTGCGCGACAACGGTGGCTACGTGCTCGATCCGAAGCACGTAACGCTCGCACGCATGTTGAAAGATGGCGGCCGGAAGACCGGCGCCTTTATCGGCGCGTTCGTGCTCGACGGGCGGTGGGGTCTGGACCAGGGATTTGACACCTATGTCGACGAGTTCGACGTCGCAAAATACAAGACCGCGTCGATCGGCAATGTCGCGCGTCGAGCCAACGAAGTCACCGACACCGCCCTGTCGTGGCTTGAAAACAACAGCAAGGATCCCTTCTTCGCCTGGATCCATTACTACGACGCTCACACGCCGTACGATCCTCCAGAACCGTATCGATCGCGCTTCAAGCAGCAGCCGTACGCCGGCGAGATCGCCTTTGTGGATTCCCAACTCGGGCGGGTGCTTCAGTGGCTCGACGCCCGCGACCTTACACGCCGGACGATCGTCGTCGCCATCGGCGACCACGGCGAAAGCCTCAGCGAGCACGGCGAAGGCACGCACGGTCTTTTCATCTATGAATCCACGACTCGTGTCCCCTTCATCATCCGGGCGCCGTTCGGCAAGACCGCCGGCCGGCGCGTCCAGAGCACGGTCCGTTCAGAAGATGTGCTGCCGACGGTGCTCGACCTGATCGGCCGCTCGGTCCCGGGAGAAATACAGGGACGAACTCTGGTGCCGCTCATGACTGGCGCCGCTCAGGACCTGAACCTCGACGCCTATTCGGAATCGCTCTACCCGCGGCACCACTACGGATGGAGTGAACTGCGAGCGCTTCGGGCAGGGCGGTTCAAGTACATCGCAGCGCCGAAACCAGAGCTCTACGATCTCGAGCGCGATCCGGGTGAACTGGACAACCTGCACGACCAGCGCCGCTCTCTGGCGGACCGGATGGCGAGCGAGCTTCAGCGGCTGTCGGCCGAAACCCCCGACGCGGCGCGTGGCCCGTCAGCAGTCGATCCTGAAACCCGCGAGCGCCTGGCGGCGCTGGGGTACATCGGGTCATTTACACCAGTCGCCGGCGCGACCGGAGCGGCGCTCCCGGACCCGAAGGACAAGATCGACATCTTCAATCTCATGACTGCCGCACAAGAATCAGGCAGCGGCACGAGCGAGGAGTCCCGAATCGACCGGCTGCGTCGCGTGGTGAGCATGGACCCGAACATCCTCGACGCGTGGGTGATGCTCGGTAACGAGTATTTCCGCCAGCGCGAGTTCCAGACCGCGTTGGAGCAGTTCAAGAAGGCTCTCGCCCTGCGCCCTGACTACGATCTCGCCACGATCAACATGGCGGCGACCTACCGATCGATGGGCGACTACAACGCCGCGATCCTGGGGTTCGAGCGCTACCTGCGCAACGACCCGAAGAACGCCTGGGTCCGCTATCAGTTGGGGGAGTTGTTCGTGGACCTCAACCAGCTCGAGAAGGCGGAGGCCGCCTTCCAGCAGGCTCTTGCCGACGATGTGCGCGTCGCGTCGGCACGCAACGCACTCGGTGTGGTGGCGTTGAAGCGCGGCGACCTCGCGAAAGCCGAGCGGGAGATCCGCGCCGCGATCGCCCAGAAACCGGACGTAAAGCTCGCGCACTTCAATCTCGCGCTGGTGGCCGAGGGCCGCAAGGACTTCCAGACCGCCATCCGCGAGTACCGAACCGAGATCGAAACGCAACCGAATGCATTCAAGGCCGCGTTCAACCTCGGAAAGCTGTACGAGCAGCTCGGGAAGGTCACGGAGCAGGAGGCTGCGTTTCGCCAGGCGATAGAGCTCAACCCACGGTTCGCCGAGGGGTACTTCTATCTCGCGAAACTCTATCTGGACCATGGACGCAATTACGACGAGGCTGTCGACCTTGCCAAGCAGGGCCTTCTGATCGGCGCGCAAAGTGAATTCGCGCCGCTCGGTCACTACGTCCTCGCCGATCTCTACAACCGCCGCGGGCAGCGCGCGGAAGGGCAGCGTGAGGCGGATCGAGGCCGCGCACTCGAAGCCGAACTACGCGCGCGACGTTCACGCCCCGCTTCGTAACGCCAGCCCTGAGCGAGCAGAGCGAGTCGAAGGCCAGCTCTGAGCGAGCCGCGAGTCGAAGGGCCAGCCCTGAGCGAGCAGAGCGAGTCGAAGGGGTGATAAACTTGGAGTTTTTGCGACCCTGAACTTCTCCCATAACTAGATGCCTCCGAAAAAGCAGTCGAAGATCTCTCCCGAAACATCCACCGAACCTAAGCGGCGCCGAACTTCAAAGAAGACGACACCCCCGGCTCTTGCGGTAACCACCGAGGCGGCGAAACGTCCGGCGCGGGTTCCCCGAGTGCGTCGAACGAAGCCGGCCGAAGAAAAAGTCGAGCGGCGTGCCGACAGTCTGAACGTCCTGATGGTTGCGTCCGAAGCACACCCGTTCGCCAAGACGGGCGGCCTCGCCGAAGTGCTCGGCGCGTTGCCCGCGGCGCTCGCCAGACTGGGTCACGACGTCACGGTCGTTCTGCCCAGGTACCGCGGCGTCGATGATTCTGGCGCCACGCGAATCCCTCACACGTTGTCGCTCGGCGACCTGGCGATCCCCGTCGACTTCGTCGAACGGACACTTGGCGACGGCGTGAAGGCCGTTCTGGTTGACGTCCCGGAGCTGTTCGATCGCGACGGACTTTACGGCTCCCGCGGACGGGACTTCCCGGACAACGCCTTGCGTTTTGCCGTCCTCAGTCGTGCCGCGCTGGAGTACGCGCGTCTGAAAGGCACACGCATTTCGGTCATCCACGCCCACGACTGGCAGACCGGGCTCGTGCCGGTGTATCAGAAGAGGGACTTCGCCGACGACCCTGTGGTCGGCGCGGCTCCTTGTGTATTCACCATTCACAATCTTGCGTTCCAGGGCGTCTTCCCGCCGGGCGTGCTGCGGCAGATCGGTCTCGGACCCGAGATGCTCCATCTCGAGGCGATGGAGTACTGGGGCCAGGTGAGTTTTCTCAAGGCGGGCGTCAACTTTTCGGAAAAGATCACCACCGTCAGCCCGACCTACGCGCGCGAGATCCTCACGCCGGACTACGGTTTCGGCATGGACGGCGTGCTCCGGAGGCGGGCCGAAGATCTTGCGGGCATTCTCAATGGCATCGATACCGTCCGGTGGAATCCGGAGAAGGATGAGTTCGTGCCGGCGAGGTTCAACGCCGCCGACCTGTCGGGCAAACAGGAGGCGCGCCGTGTGCTGCTCGAGGCGACCGGTCTGACCACCAGTGGCGCGGAACGAGACCGTCCGGTGATCGGAGTCATCTCTCGCCTGACCGATCAGAAGGGGTTCGACCTGATCGCCGCGGCGGCCGGGGATCTCATGGCGGTGAATGCGACCTGGACGATGCTCGCGAGCGGTGAGCCGACATACGAGAACCTGCTGCGCGCGATGGCGGCCCGTCATCCGGACCGTGTATCGGCGACGATCGGCTTCGACGAACGCCTCGCCCACCTCATCGAAGCGGGCGCAGACATCTTCCTGATGCCCTCGCGATTCGAGCCCTGCGGCTTGAATCAGCTCTACAGCCTTCGCTACGGGACGGTGCCGGTGGTGCGGGCCACCGGTGGTCTCCAGGACACCGTGATCGACGCCTCCGACCCCGACGGAAACGGCTTCAAGTTCAGCGATTATTCCCCCGGATCGCTCGTTGCAGCACTACGGCGGGCGGTCGAGACCTACGCCGACAAGGAGGCGTGGGCCAGGCTCCAGCGCGCCGGTATGGCCCGGGACTCCTCCTGGGACGTTTCAGCTCGGGAGTATGTCAAAGTGTACAGGGCGTGCAGGAGTAGCGAATCGGAGTAGGCAGTGACGATTAGTGATTGATTATGATACGACGATTGGGGATTCTGAATGGCATCTGAAAAGGTCACGATTCTTACCGACGGCACCTTCGAACAGACGATCAACGGCGAGAAGCCGGTGCTCGTCGATTTCTGGGCGGAATGGTGCGGACCGTGCCGCCGGCTGGCACCTACGGTGGACGAGCTCGCCAATGATTACAACGGCCGTGTCGTTGTCGCCAAGATGAATGTGGACGAGAATCCGTCGACTCCCATGCGTTTCAGCATCCGGGGGATCCCGACGCTGCTGTTGTTCAAGCGCGGCCAGCTGGTCGAGCAGGTCGTCGGCCTCGCCGACAAGGACTCGCTCAAGAAGCTGATCGACAAGCATGTTGCGTAATGTCGTCATCATCGGTTCCGGCCCTGCGGGGCTGACCGCTGCGCTCTACTCGGCGCGCGCCAATCTCAATCCGCTCGTCATCGAAGGGCTCGAGGCCGGTGGTCAGCTGATGTTGACGACGCTGGTCGAGAACTGGCCAGGCTACCGCAACGGCATCGACGGGCCCGATCTGATGGGAGAGATGCGCGCGCAGGCGGAACGGTTCGGCGCGGAGATCATCCGCGGCAACGTCACCTCGGTCGATCTGCAAACCCAGCCGTTCAAGGTAACGACCTCGGAAGGAAACTACGAAACCCGCACCCTGATTATCGCGACCGGCGCATCGGCGCGCCTCCTCGGTCTTCCGTCCGAACGAACGCTCCTCGGCCACGGTGTGTCGACGTGCGCCACCTGTGACGGCTACTTCTTCCGCGGCAAGCCCATCGCCGTCGTCGGCGGCGGCGACACCGCGATGGAGGAGGCCCTCTTCCTGACGCGCTTCGCCTCGAATGTCACCGTCGTCCATCGACGCGACACGCTGCGCGCGTCGAAGGTCATGCAGGTGAAAGCGTTCGCCAACCCGAAGATCTCCTTCGAGTGGAACGCCGAAGTGGAAGACATGACCGACGTGGCGCGCGGGGAAGTCGACGGCATCGTGATCCGCAACAACCAGACCGGCGCACGCAAGGTGCTGCCCGTCGAAGGCATTTTCGTCGCGATCGGCCACACGCCGAACACGTCACTCTTCACCGGGCAGCTCGAGATGGACGCCAACGGCTACCTGATCACGCACTCCGGGAGCAAGACCAGCATCCCCGGCGTATTCGCCTGCGGCGACGTCCAGGATCACGTCTACCGCCAGGCCGTTACCGCCGCCGGCTCCGGCTGCATGGCCGCCATCGATGCCGAGAAGTATCTCGAAGGCGTGCCGCAACACCTCGGCGAGGAAACTATGAACGATTCATCGTTTCAATCGATCCACCCGCCCCCGACCACCTCGTCTCCCGCGTAAATCACAAGCGCCTGCCCCGGTGCAATCGCCGACTGCGGGTTGTCGAATTCCACCTCGACACGAGTGCCGTCGGCGTGACGGACGCTGCCAACAGCCGGGGTGTGGCGGTGACGGATCTGGGCAGTGATCCGAGCGCCTGAAGGCGGAGGCGTTCCCGCGATCCAGTTGACACCAGACGCGCGCGCCGTCGTCTTCTCGAGATCGGCGCGCGGACCGACGGTAACGGCATTCGCCGCGGCGTCGAGCCCGACCACATAGAGCGGGATCCCCGTGGAAAGACCGAGGCCCTTTCGCTGGCCGACGGTGAACTGGTGGATGCCGTCATGACGCCCGAGCTGACGCCCGGCGCCATCGATGATGACACCCTCGCCTGCGGCCGCGCCGCGGCCGGCGAGAAACGCCGCATGATCACCGTCCGGCACGAAGCAGATCTCGTGACTGTCGGGTTTCTCGGCAACCCCGAGACCGAGCTGACGCGCATGCTCGCGCACCTGCATCTTGTCGAGCGCGCCAATCGGAAATACGGCGTGCGCAAGCTGCGACTGTGTGAGCGTGAAGAGAAAGTACGACTGGTCCTTTGCCTCATCGGCGCCGCGAAGCAACCGGTATCTTCCGGTAGCCTCATCCCGCTCGACTCGCGCATAGTGCCCGGTCGCGACATAGGCGGCATCGAACCCGGCAGCGCGCTCGACCAGCATCGAGAACTTCAGGTCGCCGTTGCAATGAACGCAGGGGATCGGAGTCCGGCCGGCGGCGTACTCCCGCACGAAATCCGAGACGACCGTCTCGGCGAACTTCTCCTCGAAGTTGACGATGTAATGGGGGAACCCGATCGAGGCCGCGACGCGCCGCGCGTCGTACAAGTCGTCAAGCGTGCAGCAGGTGCCGAACCGCAGGTTATCGCGACCACCCGACTGATCGTAGAGCTGCATGGACAGACCGATAACCTCGTGCCCCTGCCGAGCCAGGAGCGCCGCAGCCACGGAAGAATCCACGCCGCCCGACATTGCTACGACAATACGCACGTTCAGTAATCAGTATATCAGTAATCAATAATCAGATCAATAATCAGAGTCAGTAATCCAGTGGAGTAATCAGTGGTCAATCAGCGCCGGACGCCGGTGACAAGCCGCAGCTTCTCGACCACCTTCGGCAGCTTCTCGAGAAAATAGTCGACCTCGGCGTCCGTGTTCCCTGAGCCGAGACTGATGCGGATCGAGTTCTGCGTGCGGTGGGTGGGGAGACCCATTGCCCGCAGCACGTGTGACGGCTCGAGAGTGCCGGAGGAGCATGCGGAGCCGGTTGAGACGGCGATCCCCTCCAGATCGAGGGCAATCAACAACGACTCCGCCTCGATCCCCTCGAAGCTGATGTTCGTGGTGTTGGGCACCCTCTGATCTTTCGCGCCGTTGATCGCCGTACCGGGCACACTCGACAGAACTGATGCCTCGAGCCGGTCCCTCAGCGCGCCGAGCCGGTTCGCGTCCGCGGTGAGCTTCGACATGGCACGCTGCGCGGCCACGCCAAATCCGGCAATCGCCGGAACGTTTTCAGTACCCGCGCGCCGGTTGCGCTCGTGCTTGCCGCCGGTGAGGATTGCGGAGATGCGCGTCCCTCGCTTGATCCACAGGGCACCTGCACCCTTGGGCCCATAAAACTTGTGCGCCGACAGCGACAGCAAGTCGACGCCGAGCGCCCGCACCTCGATCGGGATCTTGCCAGCGGACTGGACGGCGTCAGTGTGAAAAAGGGCCCCTCGCTCGTGCGCGATGCGCGCCAGCTCCGCCACGGGCTGAATTGTCCCGATCTCGTTATTGGCGTGCATGACGCTCACCAGAGCGGTCTTGTCCGTGAGCGCATCCCTCAACACGTCCGGCGAAACGACACCAGACGTCCCAACCGGCAGCAGGGTAGTGTTCCATCCGCGTCGCGCCAGTGCCTTGAACGTCGTCAGAACCGCCTCGTGCTCGATCGAACTGGCGATCAGGTGGCGGCGGCCCGTTGGCTCGAGCGCCTCGGCCACTCCTCGAAGCGCGAAGTTGTCCGCCTCGGTGCCCCCGCTCGTGAACACAACTTCGGACGGCTCCCCTCCGATCAGCTTCGCCACCGCAGTACGGGCGTCGTCGAGCACACCCTTGGCCTGTTGACCGAAGTGGTGCACGCTCGAGGCGTTGCCGAACTCAGCGGTCAACGCTCGGACGACGGCCTCGGCGACCACCGGATCGACTGGAGTCGTGGCGTTATGGTCGAAATACACGCGCATGCGGATCTTCGATGATAACATTCACGCTAACCCTCAGCAGGAAAAGGAGTAGCGCACACTAGACAGGGCCGGACCTGTCCCGTATACTGACGCGCGACCAGCTACCCCAGCACCTCGAGAGACACCCTGCGAAGATTGTTTCGGATTGGTGGAGAGTGACCATGTGGAAACGCGATGATTCGGCGAAGCCGGCTGCGCCGGCGGCTCCCGCAGCCGTGCCGACCCAGACGGTAACGACATCGCCGGCCGCGGACGCGGCCGCAACTCGGCCAATGGCCGGTGACGCTCAGCGAGGACTGGAGAAAACTGCCGTGAACATAGGGAAATCCGTGGTCGTCAAAGGCGAGCTGAACGGAAGCGAAGACCTCACCATCGAGGGGCAGGTCGAAGGCAAGATCGAGCTGCGCCAGAACATCCTGACCATCGGCCCGAACGGCCGCGTCAAGGCACAGGTGTTCGCGAAGGCGGTCATCATCCTCGGTGAAGTGACCGGCAACGTGACGGCGACCGAAAAGGTCGACATCCGTGACAATGGCTCGGTCGACGGCGACATCGCGTCACCACGCGTCGCGATTGCCGAGGGCGCCCACTTCCGCGGCAGCATCGACATGCAGAAAGCCGGCGCCAAGCCCGGCGAGAAAGCTGACACGAAACCGGCAGCGGCATCCGCGTCACCGGCTTCGCCGTCGGCGCCTGGCGCGGCCGCCGGCGCCGCCCGGTAACCCATCTCCGATCGGCTGACAGGCCGATGGACCGATGAGCCGATGGACCGATGAGCCGATAGCGATAGACCGATGTTCTCCGACCTGCTTCGCTGGGGCACCCGACGTGCGCCCGAGGCCGCTGCGCCGAAGCCGCCGGTTGCCAAGGGGGTCGAGACCGTTATTACTTCGAAGGGCCTGCCGAAGTTTCTTGCGGCGCTCTCGGGCCAACCGTCGCCCGCGGCAGTCATCGATTTCGGTCCGGTTATCGGCACTAACGTCGCGTACCTCGGCGAACGGCTTGGCTGCAAGCTGTTCATCGAGGACCTGACGAGCGAATTGAGCCGCCACCTGAAGACGGGGACGATGGAGGCATTGCCGGAAGCGGTGCAGCTGCGGCTCAGCCACGGCGAGGCGAGCGTCGACGGGATCCTGTGCTGGGACTTTTTCGATTTCCTGAAAAAACCGGCGGCGCAGAAGGTCGCGAAACACCTGGTGGACATGTTGCGCCCCGGCGGCGCGATCATGGGCTACTTCGCCATCTCCGACGTCGAGCGGTCGAACTTCATGAAATACGAGATCGTCGATGACCAGTCGATGCGCCACAGGCAGCACGTCGGCAGCGGTGCGCGGCATGCGCATCCGAATCGAGAGATCATCCGGATGTTCGAAGGACTGACCGTCGCAGAGTCATTCCTGCTGAAGAACAACTCCCGCGAAATCCTGCTTCGCAAGAAATAACTTCTAACGCCTGAACTCCTAATCTCTTTTAGAAGTTAGAAGTTAGCAGTTAGAGGTTAGGAATTATCCTCGGCGAAGCTGGATGGCTGCGCCGCGGGCGAGCCCGAGCATCTGAGCGGCGCTGCCGGAGTTGGCCGCAAGCTCGAGGTGGTCGGTGCTTCCAAAGAGCGCGCAGACCTCGCCGGGCTGCATGTCGGCATAGGTCGCGACGAGCCGTCCGACGGTCGCCGTTCCGACGTCGATCTGCAATGCTCCTCCCTGACCGAACTTCTCGAATGTCTTCCTGTCGATGTTGGTGATCAGGTTGCCGAACCGGTCCACTCGCAAAACGGCGCCGCTCACCTGACCGTTCTCGACGACCGGTGTCGGGATGTCGAGACGCTGGTAATCGGGAAGGTTCCGTCCGAGCGCCGTCAGCTGGATTCCCTTGGCCATCCATGCGGCCGCCGGGGCAAAGCGGTCGCGCCCTTCGAACGTGCGGCTGACGGTGGGTCTTGCGTACCGCCGCTCGGTCAGTTCGATGACCTTCTTCGGCGGCGTTTCGCGGACGACGCCGGTGAGGACGCCGTTGTCAGGGCAGACGAACCGATAGTCGCCGATCTCAGCCGCAATACCTCGCCGCGACGACCCGACGCCGGGATCCACGACGGCCAGAAAGATCGTCCCGGCTGGAAAGAACCTGTAACTGGCCGCGAGTTCCAGGGCGCCCTCGAGCACGTCGTGGGGAGCCACGTCGTGAGTGATGTCGACCAGGGTCACATCCGGGCAAATCCCCAGGATCACGCCTTTCATCGTGCCGACGTAATGGTCCCGAGTCCCGAAGTCGCTGAGAAGGGCTATCACCGGCCGCATCTTTCAAGAATACTCCCAGGTCCGCAGGACCCAGCGATCTAAGGACCCGGCGACCCCGGGACCTTGAAATAGAATGGTGCGTTCTTTTATTCGGCAATTTCAGCAGCAAAGGGCTTTCATGATTGATCTGGACCTCACGGAGGAGCAGCGGCTCCTCGAGCAGTCGGTGCGGGAATGGGGGGCGCGCGCGGTCGTCGCCCAGAATTCGCGAGCTGGACCGCGAGCATCGATTCGACCCGGCCATCCTTCCTCAGATGGCCGAGCTTGGCCTCCTCGGGATGTTCGGTCCCGCAGGAATACGGCGGCGCCGGCATGGACTACATCAGCCTCGGCATCGTCAGCGAGGAGCTGGAATACGTCGACACGTCGTTGCGCGTGATCATGTCGGTGCACTCCGGGCTCAACTGCCTGTCGCTCCTGACCTGGGGCACGGAGGACCAGAAGCAGCGCTACCTCGTGCCGCAGGCGCAGGGCAAGAAGATCGCGACCTACGGCCTGACCGAACCGGCCGCCGGCAGCGACGTCCGCGGCATTCAGACCATCGCGGTGAAAAAGGGGGATCGCTATCTCGTGACCGGCGAGAAGATGTGGATCTCGCTGGCCGACGTCGCCGACAACTTCCTCGTCTTTGCCTGGACGGACCTGGACAAGAAGCGGCAGCGCGACACCGCCGGGATCAGCGCCTTCATCATCGAACGCAGCTTCAAGGGATTCACCAGCGCGACACTCAAAGAGAAGTGGGGCATCCTGGCGGGCAATACCGGCTCCTTCAAGATGGAGGACGTCGAAGTGCCTGCTGAAAACCTCGTCGGCCAGGAAGGCGAAGGTTTCAAGATCGCGATGTTCGCGCTCGACCAGGGGCGTTACACCGTGGCGGCTGGGGCCACCGGCCTGATCCGAGCCTGCCGGGACGCGAGCGCGAAATACGCGCTCGAGCGCAAGACATTCGGCCAGCGGATCGCCGAGCATCAGCTGGTGAAGGAAATGATCGCCGGCATGGAATCCGACTACCAGGCTTCACGGCTGCTCTGGCTTCGCGCCGGGTTCCTCAAGAACGCCGGACGCCGCAACACGCGTGAAACGGGCCTGGCCAAGTGGTTCTCGACGGTCGCGTCCGAGCGGGCCGCCGGGGACGCGGTGCAGATTCACGGTGCGAATGGCTATTCCGACGAATACCCGGTCGGGCGCTTCTATCGAAACTGCAAAGGGGCCGTGATCTACGAGGGCACGCGCGAGATTCACAAACTGATGCAGGCGGACTACGTGCTCGGCTTCCGCCAGGACAAGGCGACGCGATGCGAACTGCCGGCGATCAAGTAACCCTCTCGGACTCGGACCTGTCACTCGACTTCCTCAGCGTCGTCGAGCAGGCCGCCATTGCCTGCGCCCACACGATGGGGCAAGGGGACCGGCACAAGTCGGACCAGGTTGCGGTCGAGGCGATGCGGAAGTGCATGGACAGCGTGCCGATCGACGGCACCATCGTGATCGGGGAAGGGGAGCGCGACGAGGCGCCGATGCTGTTCATCGGCGAGAAGGTCGGTCTCGGCGCCAAGGCCGACGGCAGCAAGGGCCTGGTTTTCCCCAAGGTGGATATCGCCGTCGATCCCCTCGAGGGCACCAACCTCTGCGCGACCGGCGCGCCGAACGCCATCGCCGTGCTGGCCGCGTCGGAAAGCGGCGGCCTGCTGCACGCTCCCGATTTGTACATGGAGAAACTGGTTGTCGGCCCGAGCTCCAAAAACGCCGTCAGCCTCGATGCGCCGGTAGCCGACAACCTTCGTGCGATCGCTCGATGTCTCGAGAGGGACGTGAACGATCTCGTCGTCATCGTGCTGGACCGGCCGCGGCACGAGAGTCTCATCGAGGAGATCCGGGTGACCGGCGCACGGATCCGTCTGATCGGCGACGGTGACCTGTCGGCTGGTATAGCGGCGGCAGTCGTCGGCAGCGGTGTTCATGCCGTGATGGGGACGGGCGGCGCTCCGGAGGGAGTTCTCACGGCCGCCGCAATGCGCTGCCTGAACGGAGAGATCTTCGCGCGCCTCGTCGTTCGCACCCGCGAGGACGAGGAGCGATCGCATGCGATGGGGATCAGCGATCTGCGAAGGGTCTACACGTCGAAGGACCTTGCCTCAGGCGAGAACATCATCTTCGCCGCGACCGGCGTCACCGATGGCACGTTGATGAAAGGCGTCCGGTTCTTCGGCGACGGCGTTCGTACTCATTCGCTGATCATGCAGAGCAAGCCAGCGCGGATTCGTTTCATCGACACGATCCACGTCGAGCAGACGCGGATGGTGAGAGTGAGGTTCTGATCCGGAGTTCAGTTATCAGGAGCTACCATCCGAATGGCATTGAGAACTGAGCCTCGATGACTCCTGATCTTGGCTGACTTAACTTCCCCTGGCGGCGCAACCTCTATTCGGTAACGGCCGCGAGTTTCATCGGCTTCACCGGCTTCACACTGGTGATGCCGTTCCTCCCTCTCTATTTCGAACAGCTCGGCGTCAGTGACGTCGGTGAAATCTCGCTGTGGGCAGGAATGAGCCTTGGCGTGACGCCGGCCATCACCGCGTTCATGGCGCCACTGTGGGGACGCCTCGGCGACCGCCACGGCCGCAAGATCATGGTCGAGCGGTCGCTGGTCAGCTTCGTTGTGGTGATGGCCGCGATGGCGTTCGTGTCCCGCCCGTGGCACGTGTTCGCCCTCAGGGCCATCCAGGGGCTCTTTGCCGGATACGGCATGCTGGCGCTTACCATGGCTGCCGATTCGGCGCCGAAGGAGCATACGGCGTATGCCATCGGGTTCGTTCAGACGGCGCAGAGGCTCGGCCCGGCGCTCGGACCGGTGTTCGGAGGTCTGATCGCGCAGGCCGTCGGCCTGCGTCGCGCATTCTTCGTGACGTCAGCCTTCTACGCCCTGGCGGTGATTCTCATGGCGGTCGGGTATGACGAACGTACGGTCGTGAAGCGGGATGGAGACGCGGATAGCGACGGTCGCGTCAGCTTCAAGAGCATTCTCGCCTTCGAGAATTTCGTCCTCCTGATGGTGGTCGTCTTCGGGCTGCAGTTCGTCGACCGGAGCTTTGGACCGGTGCTGCCGCTATTCGTCGCGGGCCTCGGTGTGGACAGCCACTCCGTCCCGTTGATCGCGGGGCTGCTGTTCTCGATCGCTGCGGGGGCCGCGGCCGCCGGCAATCAGCTCTGCGGACGTCTGCTGCGGAACGGATCGGCGCGGTCGGCGATTGCGACGACCTGTGGTGTGGCAGCGGCGGGAGTCGCCGGATTTCTGGTGACCCGGAGCGCCTGGTGGCTGATGTTGCCCACCGCTGTATTCGGGGTCGGGATCGGCGCGGCAACGACGGCGGCATATACGGCGGCAACGGCGGTCATCCCGAGCAATGCGAGAGGCACGGGGTTCGGGCTCTTGACCACGGCGTCGCTGGTAGGGCTGGCGGTGAGCCCGATTGCGAGCGGTCTGCTCGGCGCGACCAGCATCCGCGCGGTGTTTGCCGTCGACGCGGTCATCCTTGGCGCCCTGGCGATCGCCGTCAAGCGGCTCATGATCGCGGAGCCTCTCCCGAAACCCACTACCCCCGCGCCGGAGGAACTGTAGGTGGACCGCATCACCATCGATCCCGGCGCGATCGACCCGACCGCCATCGCACGCGCCGCCGCAGTGTTGGCCGCCGGAGGCCTGGTCGCGTACCCGACCGATACGTTTTACGGGCTGGCCGCGGATCCGCAGAACGTTGAGGCCGTGCGGAAGCTGTTCGACGCGAAGGGACGTTCACCCGACCAGGCGAGTCCGCTGATTGCCGCGACTTCGGCGCAGGCCGAACAGGCAGTGGAATTCACCGACGCCGCGCGGATTCTCGCGACACATTTCTGGCCCGGACCGCTGTCGCTGGTTCTGCCGGCGCGACCCTCGGTTCAGCGTGCCGTGCTCGGCGGCGGGGAAACAGCGGCCGTGAGAGTGCCGGACCATTCCATCGCGAGGGCCCTCGCCGGCGCCTCAGGATTCTGCATCACCGCAACCAGCGCCAATCGGTCAGGCGGGCCGCCAGCGCAATTGCCGAACGCCATCGATGCTGTGCTACTCGCGCACATCGACCTCCTCATCGATGGGGGCCCGACGCCCGGGCTGGCGGCTTCGACGATCGTCGATCTCACCGACCGGGTGCCCCGGCTCGTCCGCCACGGCCCGATCGCGTGGGACCGCGTGCTAGAATCGCTCAAGTGATGCGCGGTTCCGCTTCACGCTCCGTGGCGAACGGCGCCCGCGAGCGTGCGGCGCTCGTCGGGCTCTTCAGCGGATCCTCACGCCAGTTCGATCCCGAACATTCTCTCGATGAACTTGCGGGCCTCGCGACTGCTGCCGGGGCGGACGTCGTGCTGCGTGTATTGCAGGAACGGCACAAGCCGGATCCCGCGATGTTTTTGGGCAGCGGCAAGATCAAATCCCTCGCTGCCGCGTGCGACGAGGCGCGGGTGGACGTCGTCGTGTTCGACAATGAGCTGTCTCCCGCACAGCTGCGCAATATCGAGGAAGCCGTCGGCGTAAAGGTGCTCGACCGCACCCAGTTGATTCTGGACATCTTTGCCAATCGGGCGAAGACCCGCGAAGGCAAGCTGCAGGTCGAGCTCGCGCAGTTGAAGTACTTGCTGCCGAGACTGATCGGGTCCGCCGCATTGTCCCGGCTGGGCGGCGGCATCGGCACACGCGGCCCCGGTGAGACAAAACTCGAGACCGACCGGCGGCGCATCCGGCATCGCGTCAGCATTCTGTCGGGAGAGATCGACACCGTCCGGCGGCGCCGTTCGCAGCTGCGCGAGCGCCGTCACAAGACCGCCGTGCCGACCGTCGCCCTCGTCGGCTACACCAACGCCGGCAAGACAACGCTCTTCAACACGTTGACCGGTGATGATGCGGTCGCCTCGGACGCGCTGTTCGTGACGCTCGACCCTCTCGTCAGAAAAGTGAAGCTGCCGGACCGGCGCGAGCTGCTGGTGTCGGACACTGTCGGTTTCATCGAGCGGCTGCCGCACTCGCTCGTCGCCGCTTTCCGCGCGACGCTGGAGGAGGTTGCCGCCGCGGATCTTCTGATTCACGTCATCGACGCGTCTGACCCGTCGCGCGAACGGCACATGGAAGCGGTGCGGAGCGTCCTTCAGGAAGTAGGCGCCGGGCGGGTGCCGGCCATCGACGCATTCAACAAATGCGACCGGCTGGATGCGGCCGAGCGCGCACGGCTCCAGGCTCTCTATCCGGGCGCGCTATGCGTCTCGGCGCTGCGCGGTGAGGGTCGGGAAGAACTGATCGCCGCAATGGAAGCTCATCTCGCGCTCGACACCACCGTCGTGCGGCTGCAGTTCGAGCCAGGCGATGAGCGGATCGGTCTCGTCTACCGCCTCGGCCGGATTCTCAGCCACGTCGCATCGGACGGCCACGTCTCGATCGAGGCGGAAGTACCACGGCGGGTCCTCTCACGCCTGCAGTCTCCGGCGCGCCTGGAGGCGCGTGGCGCATGAGGGCAACCCGATCGCTGCTGATCGTGCTGATGCTCGCGCTCGCCGCGGCCTGCGCGCCGAAGACCGCGCCGCCACCCGCCACTCCCGGCCTGCCGCGCTACCCGGAGTACGTATTCCCGAAGGCCGCACCCGAGATGTCGGGGGGAGTGCTGCTGCAGCATGAGAACGCCTGGCGCTTCCTGCAGGCGGGGGACCTCAGGGGCGCCGAGCGTGGTTTCGCGCAGCTCACGAAGCGGTCGCCCGACCTGTATCCGGCCCATGCCGGCCTGGGTTATGCGGCGCTCGCGCGCAAGGACCTCAAGGCCGCACTGGAGCATTTCAATCGCGCATTGACGGTCGAGCCGCAGTACGCACCGGCTCTTGTCGGCCGCGGCCAGGCGTTCCTGGCGATGAACGAGCCCGGGCGCGCACTCGAAAACTTCGATGCGGCCGTCGCCGTCGAACCGACGCTTGCGGCGGTCAAGCACAGCGCAGATGTCCTTCGCCTGCAGGTCATGCAGGGTGGTGTAGGAGCGGCGCGCAAGGCGGCGCAGGAAGGGCGGCTCACCGAGGCGCGCCGAGCCTACGAGCAGGCGATCATGACCTCGCCCCAGAGTCCGTTCCTCTTCCGCGAGATTGCGGTTGTCGAATTGAAGGACGGCCGATTGCCCGCGGCGCTCTCGCATGCGCGCAAGGCGGTGGAGCTCGAGCCAGGAGATCCACGGAATCACATCGCTGTCGCCGATGTGCTCGAGACTCTCGGGGATATGCCGCAGGCGCTCGAGGCGCTGACCGCCGCGGCTGCGCTCGAACCTGGCGAGGCGCTCACTAGACGGATCGAGTCGCTCCGCGAGCGATCGGCCCGGGCGGCACTCCCGGAGGAATACCGCACTATCGAAAGCGCACCGGCAATCTCCCGGGCGCAGCTGGCGTCGCTCATCGGCGTACAGCTCGCCGACGTCGTCGCCCGCGCACCGCAGCGGGGCGGGGCGCTGATTACCGACGTTCGTGCCAACTGGGCCTCGGAATGGATCCTGGCGGTCACTCGCGTCGGGTTCATGGACGTGCTTCCCAACCACACCTTTCAGCCGGAGGCACCCATCTCACGAGGAGATCTGGCGCTGGCGGTCAGCCGGATGCTCAGTGCCGTTGCCGTCGGCAAGCCGCAGCTTGCGGCGCGACTGCGAAACGCCCGCCGCAAGTTCCCCGACCTGCCAGCGGGGCATTTGCGGCACTCCGCCGCATCGGTCGCGGTCGAGGCGGGGGTGATGGCGCCGAACGAGGACGGCAGCTTCCAGCTGACGCGTCCGGTGAGCGGCGTCGAGGCGCTGGCCGCCATCGCCCGGGTTCGTGAGCTCGCCGGCAGCAGACAGTAATGAAGTACCTCACGGCGGCCAATCAGCTCACCATTCTTCGGGTGCTCCTGATACCGGCCTTCGTGATCCTGCTGCTGTATGGCTACCGTGGATGGGCGCTGATCACGTTTTTCGCGGCGGGCGTGACCGACATGCTCGACGGCCTGATCGCGCGGACGACAGGGCAGAAGACCGATCTCGGCGCGTGGCTCGATCCGATGGCCGACAAGCTGCTGCTGGTCACGATGTTCATCGTGCTCACGCTGCCGAATATCGGGTCCGCCAACCGCCTTCCGCTCTGGTTCACGATCCTCGTCATCAGCCGCGATGTCGCAATCGTCGCAACCGTGGCGGTGATCAACCTGGCGGTGGGTCCTCGAACGTTCCGGCCGTCGGTGTTTGGAAAAATCGCGACCGCAACCTACATCGTCACCGGGGTGGTGACGCTCTACTTCAACTATCTCGGGCGGCCGTCGGCTGTGGTCACGGTGCTGATCTACGCCTCACTCGTGATCACCGTGATTTCAGCGGCGCACTACTTGACGCAGGTTTTTCCAGTCAGGCAGGCTGGACCTTCGACCTGAAGTAGTCGAGCGTCTTCAGCAAGCCCTCCTCCAGCGGCACTTTCGGCTCCCAGCCGAGCAGTGTTCTGGCGCGGGTGATGTCTGGCTTCCGTACCTTTGGATCGTCTTCAGGCAGCGGACGGTAGACGATCTGACTGCTCGAGCCGGAAATGCGGATGATGTGCCTGGCGATCTCCTCGATCGTCATCTCGTGAGGATTGCCGATGTTCACCGGATCGTGGACGTCGGACTCCATCAAGCGGATGATGCCGTCGACGAGGTCACTGACGTAGCAGAAGCTCCGCGTCTGCTCCCCGCTCCCGAAGATCGTGACGTCTTCGCCACGCAGCGCCTGGCTCATGAACGCCGGGACCGCACGCCCGTCCCTCACGCGCATCCGCGGACCGTAGGTGTTGAATATGCGCACGATCTTGGCGTCCACGCCGTGGTAACGCCGGTACGCGGTCGTCATCGCCTCGGCGAACCGCTTGGCTTCGTCGTAGACCCCGCGCGGGCCGATCGGATTCACGTTGCCCCAGTACGTTTCTTTTTGCGGATGCTCGAGCGGATCGCCGTAGACCTCGGAAGTCGACGCGAGGACGAACCGTGCGCCTTTCGCTTTAGCAAGACCGAGCGCCTTGTGCGTGCCGAGAGCGCCGACCTTCAGCGTCGGGATGGGCAGCTCGAGGTAATCGATCGGGCTCGCCGGGCTCGCCCAGTGGAGCACCGCATCGACCGGCCCCTCGACGTTGATGTAGTTGGTGACGTCGTGCTTGACGAAGACGAAATCCCGATTTGCAAGGTGCGCGATGTTCGCGGTGTCCCCGGTCAGCAGGTTGTCGATGCCGAGGACGGCGTAGCCGCGATCGAGGAGTGCTTCCGAAAGATGGGACCCGATGAAGCCGGCGGCTCCAGTGATGACGACGCGCTTAGAAGGCATGCCGATGGAAGCCACGGACGAGGGTGAGCCAGAGGATCTTGATGTCGAGGCCGACCGACCAGTTCTCGATGTAGTAGAGGTCGTACTCGATGCGCTTTTCGAGCGACGTGTTGCCGCGCCAGCCGTTGACCTGCGCCCACCCCGTGATCCCCGCCTTCACCTTGTGCCGCAGCATGTACTGCGGGAAACGGTGCTTGAACTGCTCGACGAAATACGGACGCTCGGGGCGTGGGCCGACGAGCGACATGTCGCCGCGGAAGACATTCCACAGCTGCGGCAGCTCGTCGAAATCGACCTTCCGCAGCCATCGACCGACCGGGGTGCACCGCGGATCGTCCTCGCGCGCCCAGACCGGCCCGGTGCTGTCCTCGGCCCCCTGGTACATCGACCGGAATTTGTAGACGCGAAATGCCTTGCCGTCGAGGCCCATCCGCTCCTGGGTGTAGAACACCGGGCCGCTCGACGTGCGCTTGATCACGAACGAAATGATCCCGAGCACGGGAGACAGGAACATCAGCGCCGCGCCGGAGATCGCGACATCGACCGCCCGCTTCAGGACGGAGTTGAATCCGCGAAGCGGTACGTCGTTGAGACTGATGATCGGCACGCCATCGAGGTTCTCGAGCCGGGCGCGGAGCGCGATGAACTGGAGGAGGTCGGGCACGACGTGTACGTCCACCCCCTCGCGGTTGGTGGCTTCGACCACGCCGAGCATTTTCACGTGCTCCTCGAGGGGCAGCGCGACGTAGACATGATCGATGCGCTCGGTTCTGATGATGTCGTGGGCGTCGGCGAGCATGCCGAGGAAGGGGAGCCCGCGATACCCGATGTGATCGCCAGACGCGCGATCGTCGATGAAGCCGACGACCCTGAAACCGAGCTCGCGATGCTGGAGCACCTTGTCGGCCACCATGCGCCCGAGGTCTCCCGCCCCGGCAATGAGCACGCGCTTGAGCCCGATCCCCGCTTTCCACCGCCGCTCGAGGGCTTCTCGAACGACTTCGCGCGAGAGATAGGTCAGTGCGACGTTGGTCAGGAGGAAGAAGACCCACACCCACTGCGAGATCTCGTAGGCGCCGGCGTCCTTCAGATCGTCCGGGAGGTAATAAGTCCGGTAGTACAGCGTGCCGCCGACGCTCAACACGACCGCGAGCGTCGTGCCGACAAAAACGGCGAAGAAATCATCCACCCGGGAGCGGCCGCGACGCAGGCGGTAGATGCCCTGGATGTGAAATGCCGCCGGCACCAGCAGTGCGACAAACGGCAGGATGGTGAGGTACTCGTCGAAAGGGGGAATGCCTTTCGGCGCCGGTAATGCCGCGAACCGAATCCAGTAGGCGAGCGCAAAAGACGTAGCGGCCAGCACGGCGTCGCTGGCGATGTAATACGCGACCAGCAGCCGGTTATACCGGCGCATCATGAGGTTGCATCCTGGGCTTCGGCGACTGACGCCGCAAAGCGGTCCCGAAACGCCTCGCGGGAGAACTTCTCGGCATTCGCCCGGATCGCATCGCGATCGACCGGCGTGTCGAGCACGCGCCTCATGCCGTCCGCGAACGCGGCCACCCCGTCGGCGACCAGCGTCCCGGTGACCCCTTCCACGATGGTCTCTCGGGCTCCGCCCTCAGCGATCGAGACGACCGGGGTCCCGCAAGCCTGAGCCTCGACGGTGACGATCCCGAAGTCTTCTACTCCGGGCAGGAGGACCATCGAGGCCGATTGATACAGCGAGCGGATCTCCTCAGTGGTTCGCCATCCGAGAAATTCAACCGGGGCGCCAGCCCCGAGGCCCTTGAGCCGGGCCTCATCCGGACCCTGGCCAACCACCCGCACCGGAATACCGGTGAGCCTGGCGGCTTCGACAACCACCTCTATGCGCTTATAGGGGACAAGGGCGGACACCACGAGCGCCGACCGCTCTCGAGTCGCACTGACGGGCGGTGGCTGGAAGTACTGGGTGTCTACTGGAGGATACACAACGGTCGATCCGCGATTATAGTATCGGCGTATCCTGCCCGCAACATATTGAGAATTAGCGAGAAAGCGGTCCACCCGCCCCGCCGTGGCGGCGTCCCACCGGGCCAGCCCGGACATGACTACCCGCAACGCGGCGCTCGGCAGGGCTCCGACCCGCTCAGGCCCGAAATATGACGGAAACTGGTCCCAGGCATACCGCATCGGGGAGTGGCAGTAGCAGACGTGGGTCGCGCCGCCGCTCCGAATCACCGATTTGACGGCGCAGTGGCTGCTGCTGATGACCAGGTCGTAACCGTCGAGATCGAACGACTCGACCGCGAACGGATAGAGCAGCAGGTAATGTCGATACCAGCGCCCGGCCCGCGGCAGCCGCTGCACCCACGACGTCCGGATGGTGTGTCGTTCGATGACCGGAGACACCGAACCCTTTACGCGGACGAGGGTGAAGATCGTCGCATCGGGGTAAAGAAGGCAGATTTCCTCGAGGACCTTTTCTCCCCCGCGCATGCCGGTAAGCCAATCGTGAACGATAGCCACGCGGGGCGCGGTGCGCGGGGCGCGGTGCGAATGGAGCTCCTGCGCGCTGCGCACAGCGCACAGCGCATCGCGGCTGGCGTCAGCCACCGTGAAGGACCTCTTCGTAGATCTGTCGGATCCGGCGGACGGAACGATCCCACGAGAAATGCCCGACCCGGGCAAGGCCCCGTTCGCGCATTCCCGCAGCCAGGTCCGGTTCCGTGAGGACGCGGCGCATCGCGGCGGCAATGGCAGCGGCATCGTAGGGATCGATCAACAGCGCCGCTTCGCCGACGACCTCCGGCAGCGAGGAGACGTTCGACGTGATCACTGGCGTTCCGCTCGCCATGGCTTCAAGCGGCGGCAGGCCGAAACCCTCATAGAGCGAGGGGAAGACGAAAACGCCGGCGAGACGGTAGAGGCACGCCAGCGTCTTGTCGGGGACAAACCCGAGGAAGCGGACGTGCTTGTGCAGCTTGTGACGGTGCACGGCTCGCCGCAGTGTCGCGTATTTCGAGATCTCATCGCCGATGATCAGCAGCTTCACCTGCTCGAGGCCGCCTCGCCTGAGTGAATGGAACGCTTCGATCAACCGCTCGAGATTCTTGTGCGGTTTGATGTTGCCGGCGTAGAGCACGAAGGGATCCTGCAACTGGTAGCGCTCGCGGACGTTCTGCATCTCCTCGGCAGTCGGCGCTTCGCCGAGGCGCTCGTCCATGGCGTTGTAGATCACGTCGATCTTCGATTCGGGTACGTTGAAGTACTTCAGAATGTCGCGCTTCGAGGCTTCCGACACCGTCAGCACGCGGCTGGCGCGGTGGGTTGCCACCCACAGTGAGGACCGCGCGTACGCATACGCGAACCGGTTCGGAAGGTACTGCGGGAATCGCAGATGAATGCAATCGTGGATGGTAACGACGGACTTGCACGTCACCAGCGGCGGCAGCACGTAATGGGGGGCGTGAAACAGGTCGATCCGCTCTCGCCGAAGATCCAGCGGCACGCTGATCTGTTCGCGGAAGGAATAGTTGCCGGCCCGTTCCGAGACGGTCCGGAAGTTGTCCCCGAGGCCCTCGAGCGTCGCAACGTCGGGCGGCTGGCAGAGAAGCACGTACTCGGTCGTCTTGTCGATCCGCGCGAGATGTCGCAGCAGATTCCGGACATAGGTACCTATCCCGTAGTCCCGGAGTTTGCGAGCGTCGATGGCGATTCGCACTCGAGTCACGGATTCCTGGGCCCTGGCAATTCCCCCTTGACCCGCAGGTAGGCCCGCAGGAGAGGGAACCACCGCGGGTGGTGTTTCGCGTAGAAGGCGAGATGGCTTCGGCGGTACGCCTCGCTGGCCGCCTCGGGAACTGTGGCCCGGGACCGGCCGCGTAAATGAACGATCTCGGCGGCAGGGGTAAAGAGCACGCGCCAGCCGCGGGCCCGGATCGACGCGCAGAAATCCACGTCCTCCGTGTAGAGGAAGAACCGCTCGTCGAGCAGTCCGACACTCGCAGCCACCTCCCGCCGCACGAGCAGGCACGCGCCGGACACCCAGTCCACGTACTGCTCGCGACGGGTCATCGCCTCGACCTGCCGGCTGATGCCGCGGACACCGCGCTGGTGCAGCGACACCACCACCTTCTGTCGCAATTCGCCGAGTGGCGAGATCATCGGCCCGAACGAGAGCTCTGCACGTCCGTCGGCGTCCACCAGACGCGGGCCGGCGACGGCCGCTTTCGGATCCGCATCCAGTTTTGAAACCAGGGCGTCCAGGGCCCCTTCGCCGACGAGAGTGTCGTTGTTGAGCAACAGCACGAGCCGTCCGGTGGTCGCCCCGATGCCGACGTTGTTCGCTGCGGAAAAGCCGGAGTTCCGCGGCAGCGCCATTACCCGTACGTGGTGCCGACGCCGGGCCGCCGCGAGACTGTCATCCGTGGACGCATTGTCCACAACCACGATTTCACAAGGGACCGCAGGGGGGTGGACGGCGAGCGACTCGAGGGTGCCTTCGAGGTGCGTCCCGCCATTGAAGTTCACGATGACGATCGAGAGCTCCGGCGTCATCTCCGAGCGAGACCCTCGATGGAAGACAAAGTTCTGTCCGCCGTGGCATCCCACGAATATCGGCCGAGGACCGACGCAGCGTTGGCCAGATGTTGATCCGGGGCCGCAGGGGCAGCGAGACGTCGCGCGATGGCTTCTGCCGTGCCGTCCAGGTCCCCCCTTGCGACGTAGCTCACCGCATCGCCGTACACTTCGCGCGCGACGCTCGTGTCGAGCACGATCACCGGCGTCCCCGCGGCGAGCGCTTCGAGCGGCGTGAGACCGAACCCCTCGTATTCCGAAAGAAAGACAAATACCGCAGCCCGCGCGTACAGCGACGCGAGCTCTTCGTCGCTGATGTAGCTGCGAAGCTCGGTGCGGCCCGACACTCCGTGCGCTGCGGCGACTGAGGACAGATCCTGCGGCGGCCAGGTACGATCCTCGCCGACGATGATGAGACGGGAAGTGGGGAGGCCGCGGGATGCGCGCGCGAAGGCGGCGATCACGTCGGGCAATCGTCTTCGGTTGAAGAGCGATCCCGCAAACAGCACGATCCGCTCTCGTTTGGTCGGCGGGTGAGGACGCGGCGTGAAACCCGGATAGATGACCTCGATCTTCGCCGCGGGCAGCGCGAAATGCTTTTCGAGCTCCGAACGTGAAAACTGCGAATCGGTGAACACTCTCTGCGCCATCCGAGCGGCGCGGCGGGTCAGCCAGCGGCGTCGCAGGCCTTCGCGCCGCCGAAACCATTCCGGCTGGGCGCAGAACGAGACATCGTGCACCGTCACCGCATACGGCATCTTCAGGCCGAGCGGAGCGGTGTAAGCCGGGGCAAAGAACACGTCGGGGGCATCGCCATTGACCGCGGTCCGCAGCGCCAGCTGCTCCCAGCTGGTGCCGCGGCCACCTGGCACGAGCCGGATCTCCGCCCCCGCCGACACTTCCTCCGGCAGCGGCTCCGGCGTATACAGCTTGAGTCGCCGATTTCCGGCGTCGGGCCGCGCGGTCCATCGCGAGAGAAGCTCGCCGAGGTAGCGACCGACTCCGGTCGTGGCTCCGAGCAACTCGCGGGCGTCGATCCCGATTGTTGGCGCCATCAGCCTTTTCCCTGACGCCTCGCCGCGGCGGCGGCGAGGGCCTGACGCGCCTTCGCTGCCGAGCGGTCCCAGCTGAACGTCCGCGAACGAACAATGCCGCGGGCGGTCAGGTCACGCCGCAACGAACCGTCCTCCAGAACACGGCGCATCGCCGCAGCAAACGCCGCGGTGTCGTCCGGATCCACCAGTACGCCGGCGTCACCGACGACTTCCCGAAGGGCGCCGCGGTCCGCGGCAACAACCGGGACGCCGAGCGCCATGGCTTCGACCGCGGGCAGGCCGAAGCCCTCGTCCGCCGACGCAATCACCACCATCGAGGCTTCCCTGTACAACCGCATCCGTTCAACGTCCGTGACATACCCGGGAGTATGAATGCGCGTCCCCATCAGCGCGCGATCATCGGCCGCGAGGCTGGGCAGTTCATCGATGCGGCCGGCGAGAACCAGATCAGGCGGGGTCGCAGACTGCTTCACCAGGGCCGCGTACGCCTTGATCAGGGACGCGACGTTCTTGCGCGGCTCTACCGTGCCGAGATGAAGAATCGGACCGATGCCGGCGGGCTCGTCCCGCGGCGTCCACTCGGGTGCACCGTTGGGGCAGACGGTGACCCGATCCGCCGGGACCGCCAGTCGATTCACGACCTGATCCCTCGTATATTCCGACACGACGATGACGCCATCCGCACGCCGCGCGTGATCGGCGGCAAGAGCGGCGTAATCGCGACGGATCTCGCGGACCGTCGTCTCGGGCCGATCGAGGAAGAAGAGGTCGTGAATCGTCACGACCTGAGCCGCGCGGCGCGAAGGCATCAATAACGGGTGCATCGACCACGCAGCGTCGGCGTGGGCTCCCAGCAGTTCCAGATCCGGCCACCCGAGGCGGTGCCAGGCGAAGTTCAGTGCGGAAACGGGTATGCGGGCGTCCAGTGTCGTTGCGCCAGGGACGACATCACTCGCCAGGCGATCTTTCCAGGAACTCGAGAAAAGCGTGATCGTGTCCTGCGCGCCTTTCTGACGTGCCAGGGCGACGGCCATCTGGTGCGCATACTCGCCGACGCCCGTGCGATTTCGCAGCGCGGGACGGTAGTCGAGAAGAATCCGCACGCGGCGGGATCGTACCACACCGGTCAAAGACCAACAAATCCTTTACGCTCAATAGATTGACAGCGTTTTTTCGGCTGTGCTAGCGTTAGGGTTTTGTATCCAGCGGAGAATCGTCGCGCATGAAAATCGCAATCGTTGGGAGTGGCTATGTGGGACTGGTCGCCGGTGCCTGCTTTGCCGAAAATGGAAACGAAGTCGTTTGTATTGATAAGGATCCGGCCAAGGTCCGACAGCTCCAGCGGGGCCAGATCCCGATCTACGAGCCAGGGCTCGAGGAAATCGTCAAGCGGAACCGGACCGAGCGCCGGCTGACGTTCACCACCAACCTGGCCAGGGGCGTCCGAGCGTCCGAAATCATTTTCATCGCGGTCGGCACCCCCACTGGCGAAGATGGCTCAGCCGATCTGCAACATGTCACCGGGGTCGCGCGCGATATTGCCCGCGCGATGAACGGCTACAAAGTCCTCGTCAACAAGAGCACGGTACCCGTCGGTACCGCCGCGAAGGTCCGCGACATCGTCCGTCAGGAAACCACCCACCCCTTCAGCGTCGTGAGCAACCCTGAATTCCTCAAGCAGGGAGCGGCAATCGACGACTTCATGAAGCCCGATCGCGTCGTCATCGGCGCCGAGGATGCGCGAGCCGCGGAACTGATGAAGGAGCTGTACGCCCCCTTCACTCGTACCGGTGCGCCGATCATGAACATGGACTGTGCAAGCGCCGAGCTCTGCAAATACGCCGCGAATGCGATGCTCGCGACGCGGATCTCGTTCATGAACGAAGTCGCGAATGTCTGCGAGGCGATGGGAGCGGACGTCGACCAGGTGCGGCGGGCGGTCGCCGCAGATCGCCGGATCGGCCCGTCGTTCCTGTTCCCGGGGGTGGGTTACGGCGGCAGCTGCTTTCCGAAGGACGTCAAGGCGATGCTGCGCTTCGCCCACTCCGCGAAGTACGACTTCCAGATCCTGAAGTCGGTCGAAGCGGTCAACGAGAAACAGAAGCTGCGGCTTCTCGAAAAACTCAAGGCGCACTTCGGCTCACTCAAGGGGAAGCGGATTGCGGTCTGGGGCCTGGCGTTCAAGCCGCGCACCGATGACATGCGCGAGGCGCCCGCGGTCCCCCTCATCAGTGGACTGATCGATGCCGGTGCCGCCGTCCACGCCTACGATCCGGAAGCGATGAAGGTCGCGCGCGGCATCTTCGGATCGAAAGTTCATTACGCTGAGAACGGCTACGCCGCGTTGACCGGGGCGGACGCCCTCGTCCTGGTCACGGAATGGAACGAGTTTCGCGAGCCGGACTTCGCGCGGATGCGAAAACTCATGCGAGCGCCGGTCATTTTCGACGGCCGCAATATCTACAATCCGGAGCAGATCAAGGCGCAAGGGTTCAGCTACTTCTCGATCGGCCGTCCCTCGTAATGCCGAAAAGCGTGCTGGTCATCGGAGGCGCCGGCTATATCGGGAGCCATGTGGTCAAGGCCCTCCGGGCCCGAGGCGAGGACGTGGTCGTCTACGACGACCTGTCGGCGGGCCACCGAACGGCGGCGCGTTTTGCCACCTCGCTGGTGGAGGGAAATATCCACGACGTCGAACGCTTGCGCAACGTCCTGCGGCAATACGATGCGGACGCCGTGATGCACTTCGCGGCGTGGGCATCGGTCGGTGATTCCGTCCGGGATCCAATCGGCTACTACCGTAACAACGTTACCGGCACTCTCACAGTGCTCGAGGCGATGGCCGCCGAACACGTGCCGTTCTTTGTGTTCTCGTCGACCGCCGCGGTTTTCGGCAACCCGATCGAGACGCCGATCAAGGAAGATCATCCGAAAAACCCGATCAACTCCTACGGAGAGACCAAGGTCGCGGTTGAGCGCGCGCTGCCTCACTTCGAGCGCGCTTATGAGATCCGGTCGTCGGTCCTGCGCTACTTCAACGCCGCCGGTGCCGATCCCGATGGCGAGCTTGGCGAGGACCATACGCCCGAGTTGCACCTGATCCCGCGTGCGCTCGACGCCGCGGCCGGCCGCGGTACGTTCCAGATCTTCGGCGACGATTACCCGACCCCGGACGGCACCTGCCTTCGCGATTACATCCACGTCACCGATCTGGCCGAAGCGCACCTTCTGGCCCTGGCCAGCCTCCGCGGCGGGGCGGACTCCTCCCACTACAACCTGGGCAACGGCAAGCCGACATCTGTACGGGAGGTCGTCGATACCGTCGGACGGGTGGCCGGGACGCCGGTCCCGCTGACGATCGCCCCAAGAAGGGCAGGTGATCCGGCGGTGCTTTTTGCCTCGAGCGATCGCATCAAGTCCGAACTGGGCTGGCGCCCGCGGTTCGAAGACGTCGAAACGATCGTGTCGACGGCCTGGCGCTGGCGCCAGGCGCATCCGTCGGGGTACGGCCATGGGGCCCGCGGCTGATGTCGCGGCTCAAAGGGCAGCTCACCGATCCGCTGCTGTCGGTGGTGATGCCCGTCTACAACGAACGGACCACGATCGAGGAGATCATCCGCCGCGTGCTCGCCGTCCCGGTCCGCACCGAGCTGATCGTCGTCGACGACGGGTCGAAGGACGGGACCCGCGACATCCTGACCGAGCTCGAGCGCGAGCTCGAGTTCAAGCTGATTTTTCAGCCGAAGAATGGTGGGAAGGGAGCCGCGCTCCGGCGTGGCTTCCAGGAAGTCAACGGCGACCTCGTCGTCATCCAGGATGCGGATCTCGAATACTCTCCAGAGGAATTCCCCGACCTCATCGAGCTGATTTGTGAGGGGCGGGCCGATGTGGTGTATGGCTCGCGCTTTCTCGGGCGGCACCGCGTGTTTCTGTTTACGCACTATGCCGGCAACCGCCTGCTCACGCTGATGACCAACGTCCTCTACAACACGATGTTGAGCGACATGGAGACGTGCTACAAGGTGATGCGCACGGAGGTCCTCCGGTCGATGACGCTGGAGTCGGACGGGTTCGGTATCGAGCCGGAGATGACGGCGAAGATCTTCAAGCGTCACTACCGCGTGTACGAGGTCCCGATCACCTACGACGGGCGGGGATATGAGGAAGGCAAGAAGATCACCTGGCGCGACGGCATCGTCGCGGTGTGGGTGCTCCTGAAATTCCGATTTACCGAGTGAATCCACTTTACCGTCTGATCGCGTATGCCCGGCCTTACGGCGGGCGGTTTGCCGCGGCAATCGTGGCGATGCTGATTTATGCGGCCGCCAATGCCGGCGTGACCTACCAGATCAAGCCGATGATCGACGGGGTCCTCAACGGCAGCTTCGGCTTTACGCTGTTTGCCGCCGCGGTGATGGGCGGCTACCTGCTGAAAGGCATCGGCGCATACTTCGGCACCTTCCTGATGACCGACATCGGCCAGAAGGTCGTCCGCGACGTCCGCAATCAGCTGTTCCGCCACACCATCGACCAGTCAGCCAGTTTTTTCTCGCGCCGCTCGACCGGCCAGTTACTGTCGCGCATCACCAACGACGTCAATCAGATTCAGCAGGCGGTCTCGGAAACGCTTGGGGACCTGCTCCGTGAAGGGCTGTCGCTGGTCGGCTTCGGCGCGCTGCTGTTCATCCTCGATTGGCGGCTCGCTCTGGTCACGGTCTTCATCGCGCCGCTCGCCGTTCATCCGCTGATTCGCTTCGGCAAGCGGATTCGCAGTACCACGCGACGCAGCCAGGAGGAGCTCGAACATCTGACCCACGTCACCGCCGAAGCGTTCACCGGTCATCGGATCGTCAAGGCGTTCGGCGCGGAAGCACACGAGGAAGGGCGCTTCAAGCGGGCGGCGCACCAGGTCTACCGAACCAACCTGCGGGTGACGCGGACGCTGGCCATCCTGCCGTCGCTGATGGAATTTCTCGGCGGCGCCGCAACCGTCCTGCTGATCTGGTACGGCAGCCGTCAGATCACCGCGCAGCCACCGCAACTCACCGTCGGCGAATTCACGACGTTCGTCGTTGCCGCATTCATGATGTACACGCCGGTCAAGAAACTGAGCCGCGTCAACGCCAACCTTCAGCAGGCGATGGCCGCCTCCGAGCGGATCTTCCAGGTGCTCGACACGCATTCAGAGGTCAAGGAACGCGCCGATGCGCTGGCGATTCGCCCGCTGCGTCACTCGATCGAGTTCCAGAACGTGGCCTTCGCATACGCCGACCGGCCGAGCCGGTTCATCCTCCGTGACGTGTCGTTCTCCGTGGAGGCGGGGGAGATGATCGCCCTGGTCGGCCTGAGCGGCGCGGGCAAGACGACGCTCGTCAACCTGATTCCGCGTTTCTATGACGTGACCGCGGGCGCGATCCGGATCGACGGCGCGGATATTCGTGACGTCACCTTGAAGTCGCTGCGAGCGCAGGTCGGCATCGTCACGCAGGAGACGGTCCTCTTCGACGAGACGATCGCCAGCAACATCGCGTACGGAGCGCCGCAGGCGCATCCGGACGACATCGAGTCGGCGGCGCGTGCGGCCCACGCGCATGAATTCATCAGCGCGCTGCCGGCGAAGTACGAGACCCGCATCGGCGAGCGCGGCCAGATGTTGTCGGGCGGCCAGCGGCAGCGTCTCGCGATCGCGCGGGCGCTGTTCAAGAACTCACCGATCCTCATCCTCGACGAAGCCACGTCGTCACTCGATGCCGAATCGGAGCTGCTCGTCCAGGAAGCGCTGCAGAACCTGATGCGCGACCGGACGTCTTTCGTCATCGCCCACCGGCTGTCCACCGTCCGCCGGGCCGACAAGATCATCGTCCTGGAGAAAGGCCGGATCGTGGAGGTCGGGAGGCATGACGACCTGCTGGCGAATGCGGGGATGTACGCGAGGCTGTATTCCCTCCAGATCTTCGAAGCAGGCCGTCCCGGCCAGGTGCCTCCGCATCCGACGATTCAATGATCAAGAGCATGACCGGCTTTGCTTCGCTGACGCGCGACGACGAGGCGGCGACAATTGGGGTCACGGTGAAGTCAGTGAACCACCGGTTCCTGGATCTCCAGCTCCGGATGCCGCCCTCGCTCGGCATGCTCGAGTCGAAGGTTCGTGCGCTGGTACAGCAGCGCGTGGCGCGCGGTCGTGTCGAGGTCAGTGTGAACGTCCAGCAGCGGCGCGTCCCGTCACTCGAGGTGGAACTGAACGAACCGTTCCTCGACGCGCTCACGGGTGCGCTCGAGCGAGCTCGTGAACGTGGCCACATCGCCGGCACGATGACGCCGGGAGATCTGCTCCGATTCCCGCAGGCGCTGGCGATCCGCGAGAAGCAGGAGGTCCCGGCCGGGGCCGACGATCAGCTTATGGTTCGCATCGAGGAGGCCATCGCGGCGGCTCTCGATGATCTCGATGTCATGCGGACCAGGGAGGGGGAGTTCCTCCGGTCGGATCTCGACAGCCGGCGCCGGCTCCTCGGCGACCTGTTCGAACGCGTGTACTCCGCGTCCGAGAACGGCATGAGTACGCTTCGCACGCGACTCGAGGAACGAGTGCGTGATCTCCGCGTGGATCCGCTGGCCGACGAAACACTCGTCGCGCAGGAGATCGCGAAGTTCGTGGGGCGCTCGGACGTGACCGAGGAAGTCGTTCGCTTCAGAGGCCATCTCGAGCACTGGCGAACCCTCTCGGACGGCCCGGAGCCGTGCGGCCGGAAGCTGGACTTTCTGCTCCAGGAGATGAACCGCGAGGTCAACACCGTCGGTTCGAAGGCAGAGGGAACGTCAGTGTCAGAGTTGATCGTGGCGCTGAAGGCCGAGCTCGAGAAGATGCGGGAGCAGGTCCAGAATGTCGAATAACCCCTCGACAGGCTCGGGGCTGAGACGGGGACATCTGTTCGTCGTTTCTGCGCCGTCCGGAACCGGAAAAACCACCGTTGTCGAGCGGCTGGTGCAGGTCGTCCCTGACCTGGCGTTGTCGCGCTCCTACACCTCACGGCCGGTTCGTGAGGGTGAATTGAACGGCGTCGACTATAATTTTGTTACCCGCTCCCGCTTTGAAGAAATGATCGCCGCCGAGGAGTTCCTCGAATGGGCGGACGTCTTCGGCAACCTCTACGGCACGTGTGCCTCCGACACTGAGCGCGATCTGACGATGGGGCAGGACGTCGTTCTGGTCATCGACGTGCAGGGTGCGAGGCAGGTTCGGCAGCGGTATCGAGACACGGTCGGCATCTTCGTCCTGCCACCCTCGTTTGACGTCCTCGAGCGGCGGCTCCGCGGCCGCAGCAAGGATGCCGAAGAGGTGATGCAGCGACGCCTCCGCACGGCGCGCGACGAGGTCGCGTCGTTCTCGGAATACGACTACGTCGTCGTGAATGACGCACTGGACGCCTGCGTCGATCGGTTGCGGGCGATCGTGCTGGCAGAACGCGCCAGGCTCAGAGCAGTACAGGCCGACGCCGAGCGCATCGTGGAGAGTTTCAACGAAAGAGCACAGCCGTAGTCCAGGCCTTTAGGCCTGCCGGCAGCCGTAGTCCAGGCCTTTAGGCCTGTCGGGTAATGAAAGGGCATCACAAGTGAAAGTAAACGACAGAGCAGTGACAGGAAACGCCTTCGAGTTCGTAACGATTGCCGGCGCGCGTGCGCGCCAGCTGCTGCGCGGCTGCACGCCCCGGGTGGAGGGCACCAGCAAGCCGGCGCGCCTCGCGCAGAAAGAAGTGACCGCGGGCAAGGTGAATAAGATAGAGAAGGAGTAATCAGTAGTCAGTAATCAGTAATCAATAGTCAGTAATCAATTATCAGTTACCGATTCATTGATCCTACTGACAACTGATTATTGATTACTGATCACTGATAACTGCCATCTGATAATTGTTCCATGGCTCTGATCGCTCTTGGCGTATGCGGCGGGATCGGCGCCTACAAGGCGGTCGAGATCGCGCGCGGTCTGCAGAAGCGCGGGCACGAGGTGGCCGTGATCATGACGCGGTCTGCGCGCCGCTTCGTCGGGCCGGTCACGTTCGAGGCGATTTCACGGCGGCGAGTGATTACCGACCAGTTCGCGCCAGGGGCGAATTCGGACATCGAGCATATCCAGCTCGCGACTGACATCGGCTTGCTGCTGGTGGCGCCGGCGACTGCGAACGTGATCGGCAAGTTCGCCCACGGCATCGCCGACGATTTTCTCACCTCGCTGTATCTCGCCACGCGTGCGCCGGTCCTGATGGCGCCGGCGATGAACACCAACATGCTCGAGCACGAGGCCGTGCGCACCAACCTCAGTACCCTCGCGGCGCGCGGCGTGCGGTTCGTCGATCCT
Source organism: uncultured Acidobacteriota bacterium (assembly GCA_963810305.1). Classification (GTDB taxonomy): domain Bacteria; phylum Acidobacteriota; class Vicinamibacteria; order Vicinamibacterales; family 2-12-FULL-66-21; genus JACDCA01. The sequence continues at coordinate 62,592 of CAWEMY010000019.1, read as the reverse complement.
GGTGAAGGTTATCTGGCGTGCGGATGGATCGGCAAAGGACGGCTCGCCGAGCCGGAGCAGGTCGTCGACGCAGCCGAGGCGATCCTCGCTCCTCGGGGCAGCCTCCTCGGCAGGTGCGCGATCGTCACCGCCGGACCGACCTACGAAGATATCGACGACGTCCGCTACATCGGGAACCGCTCGAGCGGCCGAATGGGGTACGCGCTGGCGGCTGAAGCCGCGCGTCGTGGAGCGCGGGTGATTCTCATCTCCGGGCCTTCGGCGCTCTCTCCACCTGCGAACGTCGAGCTGATCGCGGTCCGCAGCGCTACGGAGATGCAGGCAGCCGTGAACACGCACCTGGCGTCCGCCGACGTGCTGGTGATGGCCGCTGCCGTCGCCGATTACACGCCCGAACGGCGCACCGCGGGAAAGATCGAAAAGACCGATGGCCCGCTGGGGCTCACGCTCGTGCGCACGCCTGACATCCTCGCTGACGCCGGACGTGCGCGCGGTGCATCCGCGCGGCCTGTGCTCATTGGTTTCGCGGCGGAAAGCGGCGCGCCGTCCGAACGCGGCCGCCTGAAGCTCCGGACGAAGCAGGCCGACATGATCGTGGCCAACGATATTTCCCGCACCGACGCCGGATTCGACAGCGAGACCAACGCCGTGACGATCCTCACAGCGGCCGGCGACGAGGAGATCCCGCTCGCACCGAAGTCGCAGATCGCATCGATGATCCTCGACCGCGCCGAAAAGCTGCTCGCTCGAGTCCCCGTACGGTCGGCCTGATTACCCCGCGCACAGATGGATCAGCGACAGCTCGCCGAGCACCTTCGTCTCTTCCAGGAACTCGGAGTGAGTGGGATTAGCCGAGACGCTCGCTGGCGCTCGCGCGCGGCTGCGATCGAATCAACTCCTAACCCCCAACTTCTAACTCCTAAAGAGGTAACGGAGGTGCCAGTTGCTGGCACGATCTTCACCCTTCAGGAGATTCGCGAGGATATCGGGGACTGCACTCGGTGCAAGCTGCACACGCTGGGACGGAGACAGATCGTGTTCGGGGTCGGCAATCCGAACGCGGATCTCATGTTCATCGGAGAGGCGCCCGGCGCTGATGAGGACGTGCAGGGGATTCCGTTTGTCGGCCGCGCCGGGCAGCTCCTGACCAAGATGATCGAGGCGATGGGATTCGCGCGCGACGAGGTCTACATCGCCAATGTGATCAAGTGCCGGCCGCCGGAGAACCGCAATCCTGAACCGGACGAAATCGAACAGTGCGAGCCATTCCTCTTCAAGCAGATCGACTCGATCCGGCCGAAAGTGATCGTCGCGCTCGGCTCGTTTGCGGCCAAGACCCTGCTGAAGACCCAGGACTCGATCTCGCGCCTGCGGGGCCGGGTCTACGACTACCACGGCGTGCAACTGATCCCGACGTTTCATCCGTCGTTCCTGCTCCGCAGCCCGAACCAGAAGAAGTACGCCTGGGACGATCTCAAAAAGGCCCTGGCGCTTCTCGACCGCCAGCCGCCGCGACAGCCGTCGAACCCGGCGTAAACGCTCTTGCGGTTCATCAGCGTCGCCGTACCAGTGCCCTCACTTCCGGCACTGACATACCGCGTTCCCGACGCGCTCGCCACTCCCGTCGCCGGAGCCCGCGTCCTGGTTCCGCTCGGCACTCGGATCATGACGGGTGTGGTTGTTGCCTCCGTTGACTCCGTGCCCTCCCCGAGCCCCGAGCCCTCCCGACCTCCGCCGAGCCTCCGCCGCAGGCTACGGCGGACAGCCCCCAGCCCCGACATCAAGGAAATCATCGACGTTCTGGACGACAAGCCGTTCTTGCCGGAGGACGTATTGCGCCTGGTCCAGTGGACGTCCGAGTACTACGCCTGCGGAGCCGGGGAAGCACTCGCCGCGGCGATGCCCCCCAGGGCCTGGATAGAGAGCGAGCGCCACGCCCAGATCACGGCCGAAGGTGTGACGCGGTCCGCGACAGAGAGCGGCGCACGGGGTGAAATCCTTCAGGCACTGAGTCACGGTAAGCCGAAGCGGCTCGACTCGATCGCGCGCAGGAGCGGCTCGTACGCGGCGATCGCCGCGCTCGAGCGCGACGGGCTGGTGATCGTCACGCGTCCGCTCCAGGGCAGGCGTCCGCATTCAGGACCGTTCGGGTCGCGACGCTGACGGCGCAGGGGCATGACAGTGTCGGTAGAGGCCGACTTCAGTCGGCCTGTGACAGGCCGGCTAAAGCCGGCCTCTACCAGCAGGGTGTCGACCGAAGCGCTCGATCTCTTGCGGGGCACTCCGCTGGGACTCGATACTTCCGAACTCGCCAGACGCGGCATCAGTCCGGCGGTGCTCAGGCGGCTCGTGGAGAAAGGCCTTGTCGCGATTACACGGCGTACCATCGAACGGGATCCGTTCGAGCACAGTGCGACGCTGCCAGTCGCGCCGCGCCAGGACGTGACCCTCACCGCTGAACAGCATGCAGCTCTGAACAGCCTTCGCGGATGGTTCGAAGCCGGCGTCTTCACGACTGCGCTGCTGCACGGCGTGACCGGCAGCGGTAAGACCGAGATCTATCTACGGCTTGCCGAGATCGTGCACCGCAGCGGTCGCGGCGTACTCCTCCTCGTGCCGGAGATCGCGCTGACCCCCGCGGTTGCGGCGCTCTTCCGCGCCACCTTTGGCGAGCGCGTCGCCATCCAGCACAGCGGACTCTCCGACGGCGAACGCCACGATCAGTGGCAGCGCATCCGCCGCGGTGACGTGGACGTTGTCGTCGGCACGCGCTCGGCGGTGTTCGCGCCGGTGCGAGCGCTGGGCCTGGTGATCGTCGACGAGGAACACGACGGCTCGTACAAGCAGGAAGAAGCGCCGCGATACCACGGGCGGGACGTCGCGATCGTCCGCGCGCGACAGGCGGTCGCGCTCGCCGTCCTGGGATCGGCGACGCCGTCGATGGAGAGCTTCCACAACGCGCAGAAGGGACGCTACCGCCTGCTGGTCCTCGAGCGTCGCGTGCTCGATCGGCCGCTCGCCTCGGTGACGATCGTCGACATGCGCGAGGAGTACGCCGCGAATGGCCCGGATGTCATCCTCAGCGCCCCGCTGGTGAAGGCGTTGGGAGAGCGGCTGCAACGCGGCGAGCAGTCGATCGTCCTCTTGAATCGTCGCGGGTTCGCCACCGTCGTGTTCTGCCGGCAGTGCGCCCACACGCTCGAGTGCCCGAACTGCAGCGTCTCGCTCACCGTCCACAAAGCGATCCGCCGGGCTCGTTGTCACTACTGCAACTATTCGATGGCGTCTGCCGACGGCGTGCGTCAAGTGCGCCGGTCCGTACCTCGAGCAGCTTGGCTTCGGGACCGAGCGCGTCGAGGCGGAGATCCGGACGACCTATCCGGATGTGCGGATCGCGCGCGTGGACCGCGACACCATGGGGCGGCGCGGGGCGATCACCTCGCTGCTTTCGCGCTTCGCCGCCGGCGAGCTCGACGTCCTCGTCGGCACGCAGATGATTGCAAAGGGGCATGACTTCCCGCGGGTCACGCTGGTCGGGGTGATCTCGGCGGACGTCGGGCTTGGCCTCGCGGACTTCAGGGCAGGCGAGCGGACGTTTCAGCTGCTCACACAGGTGGCCGGCCGCGCCGGCAGGGGAGAGCTCGCCGGAGAGGCGCTCGTTCAGACGCTGTATCCCGGTCACTACAGCATCCGGCACGCTTGCCGGCAGGACTACGGTGCCTTCTACGCCGACGAGCTCGAGTTCCGGCGCAGGATGCGATATCCCCCCGCGGTCGCGCTGATCAACGCGGTGGTGAAAGCACGCACGCGCGACGGAGCACTGGCCGACGCCGGGGAGCTGGTGCGCGCCCTGCGCCTGGGAGGAGAGCCCTACAAGGTGCTCGGGCCGGCGCCCGCGCCGCTCAGCCGCCTCAAAGGCGAGCACCGCGCTCAGTTCTTCATCAAGGGCACGCACCGCGCGTCGATGCGAAAAGCGCTCGTCATCGCGCTCGAGGCGCGCCCCGATCTCCGCCGCCGCACGCTCATCGATGTCGACCCGATGAGCGTCCTAGCCGCCTAGTAACCTACTTCTTGAAGCGAACCTTGATGCCCTCGGCGAGCTGCTCCTTGGTCATCTTGTTCAGCGTCTTGAGGTCGTACTCCCAGAGCAGCGCCTGGCCTTCCTTACGCGTCGCATTGTGCTCGACGACGTCCATCGGGGTATCGATGCGGAAAGCGACGCGCAGGCCCTTGAACGAATCCTCGATCAGCTTCAGGTCCTCTGCAGACATGTTCATCTGCGACGACTGCTCCTTCTGCTCCGCGGCAGGATTGGTCGCCTCCATCGTCATCAGCAGGGTCTTCCCCTCGTCGGTCACCTTCAAGCCGGGGAACGGACGGTCGAACGGATTCGGCGGGCCCGGCTTGGCCGCGGGATCCGGCTTGCCCTGCATCTGGATGTCGGCGAGCTTCGAGACGTGATCGAAGGCGAGATTGAATTTGGCCGTGATCTTCAGGCCGTCTTCCTTGACCGAGCTGCTCAGAAGCTTCACTCCGGCCGGCAGGCTCTTCTCCATCTGCTCTTTCTGCGCCGTGCTGGTGGTGGTCTTCGTCTTCCCTGACGCGAGGAACTCCTTCTTCGCCTTCTCGATCTCGGCGGCGGTCGGCTCCCCCTTCTGGTTGGACATCTCCCGCTGCATTTTCAGCATGAAGAGCACCATCGGCTCCATGTTGACAGTCATCGAGAAGCCGACTTCTCCAGACATATCCTTCTGGAGCTTCATCGCTTGTTCGACGTCGAAGCACGCCGAAACGAACGGCAGGCAGACTGCGAGCGCGCCCGCCACGATTCTCTGTCTCATCTCAAGTCCTCCGCTGGGGATGGAGCAGTGTAGCAGAGTCTAACTACTAACCTCTAACTACTAACTTCTAAAGAGATTAGGAGTTAGGCGTTAGGAGTTAGGCGTTAGAAGTTAGGAGTTAAGAAACGAAGGGAGTGATCGGCACCGGGGTGAAGCAGATGATCAAAATGATCAATGCCAGGACGGCCACGACGTAGCGCCCGCGAGGCAGCGCCTCCCACTCGTGGATCACCCGCGGATGACGCGGGCCGAGCAGAAACAGCATCACCATCATCATCACTGCCATGAACATCCAGCTGGCCGAGATCCACGTCATCACCACCGTCGTCGCCACGGTCGCCAGCGAGAGGGGAGTCGAGTACCGCTTCAGCGTCGCGTAGGTAATGTGCCCGCCATCGAGCTGGCCGAACGGCAGAAGATTCAGCGCCGTCGCGAGCATGCCGAACCACGAGGCGAACACCATCGGGTGCATGTTGAGCGTCATGCCGGCCGGCAGATCGCCGAACATCATCCGGACCGCACCGCGAAAGAGGAGCGGGCGCCCGAGCAGCAGGACGTTCTCTCCGGTCGGCACCGGAACGATCTGCGACATCGTCAAACCGATGAACAGCGCAGGGACGAGCACGATGAACCCGGCGATCGGTCCCGCGACGCCAATGTCGAACAGGGCTGTCCGGGTCGGAAACGGTTCGCGGATCCTGATCACCGCGCCCAGCGTGCCCGTGAAAAACGGCCAGGGAGGCAGCGGCAGGAAGAAAGGCAGCGTCGCGTCGACGTTGTATCGCCGGCAATAAACGTAATGGCCCATCTCGTGGGCCCCCAATATCCCGAGGATCGTGAGGCTGTACCAGAGGCCAGGCAGCAGCAGCCCCCAACGCAACGGGAGATCGATACGGCCGAACTCGGACACGAACGCGTGATAATGAAGAGCGCCAACCCCGGTCGTCGTCGCGAGGGTCACCAGGAACAGGACGATGTGCTTCGAGAGCCTGTCGCGAAACTTGGGTCGGGGGGGCGCAATCGAAAAGGTCGTCGGCGGCCCGGGCGGCTGCCATGGTCCCGGGACGCCGGAGGGGAAGGACAATTACCCTCCGATGTTCTGCAGGTCTTTCCCGGGCTTGAAGCGGATCGTGCGCCCCGGGGGGATGCGGACTTCCTTGCCGGTTCTCGGGTTCCGGCCGATCCCGCGCTTTCGGGGCTTCACCTGGAACACGCCGAAGCCGCGCAGCTCGATCCGCTCGCCGCGCTGCATCGAGAGGCGCATCGCGTCGAACACGGCATCCACCGCCACCTCGGCCTTAACCTTGGTGATGTCGGCGATCTTGGACACCTCGTTTACGATGTCGACCTTGATCATGCTTAGGGGCTCCTGAGGATTTGTAACTAGCATATTTATCTACACTTACGCTGTCAAGCATCCTGCTAAATACACTTTTCGCATGCCCCTGAAACGCAAAACCCACGGTCCGACGGTCGTGCTTGTAGGCCGTCCGAACGTCGGAAAGTCGACGCTCTTCAATCGCATCACGAAGACGCGACGTTCGATCGTCACGCCAATCGCGGGGACGACACGCGATGTGATCGATCAACCTGCCGACTGGCAGAACACGCCGTTCACCCTGATCGACACCGGCGGAATGTTCGGCGCGAGCACCGATCCGCTCCACGATCTCGTCATGACGCAGGGACGGCCGGCGCTGGAAGCTGCTGATGTGATTGTGTTTGTCGTCGACGGACGCGAGGGGCTGGTCCCCGGCGACGAAGAGATCGCACAGCAGCTGCGCAGCCGGACTGCGCCGGTCCTTCTCGCCGTGAACAAGACCGACGACAAGCGAACGCGGGGCCGCGTCCTCGAGTTCTATCAGCTCGGATTCGATCCGGTGGTCGAGATTGCTGCGGAGCACGGCGAAGGCGTTGGTGATCTGCTCGACGAGGTCGTTCGCCGGCTGCCAACTCGGCCGCGAGGCGGGGAAGTCCATCGACACGCCGGAAGAGACGGCCATCGCCATCGTCGGTCGACCGAACGTCGGTAAGTCGTCGCTGCTCAATCGGTTATTGAAGGAGGAGCGATCGATCGTCAGCGAGGTGCCCGGGACGACGCGTGACACCGTTGACGCCGTGCTGCGCTGGCACAAGCGGACGTTCCGCATCGTCGATACGGCGGGGATCCGGCGGCCGGGACGAGTAGGGAGAAGCGGTCCGCTCGAGTCCCTTAGCGTGATCCTTGCGCGGCGGGCGATCCAGCAGGCGGACGTGGCGGTGCTCGTGATCGATGCCACGCTTGGTGCCGCCGATCAGGACGGGGCGATCGCGGGCGAGGCGGAAAAAGCCGGCTGCGGCATCGTCATCGCCGCCAACAAGTGGGATCTCGTCAAGGATCGCGGCGCTGACTACTACAAGACGTTCGACGACGAACTGAGGCGCCAGCTCAAGTTTCTGGACTACGCCCCGATTCTTCACATTTCGGCGGCGACCGGGGAGCGGGCGACAAAGGTGCTCGAGACCGTCGACCAGGTCGCTGACGCACGTTCGTCGCGCGTGCCCACGGGGGAGTTGAACCGGTTCGTGAAACAGATCACGGCCGAACATCCGCCGATCAGCCCGGGGCGGCGCGCCGTCCGCATGATGTACGCCGCCCAAACGTCGGTCGAACCGCCGACGTTCGTGTTCTTCACGAACGTCGCAACCGAGTTCCATTTCTCATATCAGCGATATCTGGTCAATCGGCTGCGCGAAGAGTTCAAGCTGGCGGGCACACCGATCCGGCTGCACGTCCGCAGGCGCGAGAGGAAGCCAGCAGCCGGTAGGGCCGGCTATCGGTAGAGGCCGGCTTCAGCCGTCGGTAGCCTGTCGGTAGAGGCCGGCTTTAGCCGGCCTGTCGATAGACGCCGGCTTCAGCCGGCCTGACACGCGCCGCTGTCCGCGCGACATATGCCGCCCCGAGCCCCACTGCAGCGATGACGATCACGTAGGTGATTCCCGGCGTAGCGCGCCAGTTCGAGAGGTCCAGCGTCAGCGGCGCGCGCAGCAGCATGAAGTGTGTCGCCAGCGCGGCGATCGTCGCCAGCAGGCCGCCGTAGAGAATGACGCCGGTAAAGATGCCGATGATGACGAGACCAGTGACGAAATCGAGGACCGGGGTACCCGGGTTGAACATCCCCTGGATCACGACCCACACGTAGATCAGACTCCCGACGATGTGAGTTGCCCACTTGCGTCTCAGTGGAATCATCAGTGCGACCAGGCCGACCACCGACAACATCCCCTGGAGCAGCGCCGTCCCGAACTGACTCGCCATTCGCGACAGCACGAAGCGTGCGCCGAGCAGGACGCTGGTGTCCGACAAGACGAGCGGCATCGGCTCCGGCCGTCCAAAGAGCGGCGGGATCAGGTTGTGTAAACCGTAGACGACCGTCATCGCGAGTCCAGCCGACACACCGATCAGAACGTCCCGCGCAACGAGCGGATCCTGCCAACGGCCGCCGATCAAACGTGTCCATCCGATCAGGCTCCCCGGGGACAATTTGCGGATGTATGGTTCGACGGCGAGGTAGGTAACCCACAGCAGTGCGGCGTCGAGGAGTCGCGCTGCTCACGGCTGTGAAGAACCGCGTGATGTCCTGCGCGAGCACTCCAACCGAGCGGACACCGATCAGCCAGGCAGCTACGCGCACCCAGAACAGCACCGCGGCCGCGCGAAACGCGCCCGTCCTGTCTCCTCGCCCGAGCTTGACGTTGTGGCGCGCGAGCACCGCTGCAGCGATCATCAATCCTGGGATCACCAGCGAAGTGAAGCCGGTCATGAATTGCGTGCGCAGCGTGTTCGGCGGCGCGGGTGCGGGAGTCCGCGCCGAGCGGCTCCACGGGCCTGTGATGACGAACGAAACAGGCTTCCCGGCAAACGATGCCGCTTCGACGCGCAGCGTCTGTCCCGGCTGCTCCGCGAATTCCCCCTCCCAGGCGAACCGCTGATCGGCGAACGTGACCGGCACCCACTTCGGATCGACGGCGCGAAATCGGCTCATGTCGAGCGCCGCCGTGTCGAACAGAATCTTCCAGTCGACGGGTGGAGCGGCGACGGACCCCTCTTGCAGTGGCGCGGGGACGGCAACGAACTCCGACAGCCGCCCCGACGCGTCGAGGACGAGGAGCGTCATGCCGGCGATGTTGAGCGGGGGATTTCCGCCGGTGACCGGATGCTCGCTGCCGAACGGAATCAACGCACGCGGGCTGGTGCGGTACCAGGAAACCAACGTCTCAGGGCGCGAGCCGCGCAGATGGCTCCATCGGTCAGGCTCTGACGACGTTGAGGCAAGATAGCGAGCGTAGTCGAGTGAGATGCCGAGGCCAAACGCCTTGTCTCCATGCGGCACGCCTTCAGAGGTCCCATAACCGATCTTGCCGAGCGCTTCTTCCGCGCGATCCTGCAATGCCGCCGGTGACTTCGGTGTCGCGATCCGATTGATCAGCATCACGCGCTGATACATGACGATGACAGCCGCGATTGAGAGGACGATCCACGCCGCGCCCACAAATGCCGCGCGGGCGGAGATTGCCTCGTTGCTGCCCGCCGCGGCAACCATTTCGGGCGAGGGTGTCTGCCCGGCTGCCAGGGCAGCCGCGAGTGGATCCCCGCCTGGCAGAAGCGCCGCGACGGCAAGAGCCGACGCGGGCCGCGCTTCCGGATCCGGGCGAAGGCATCGCATGATCGCGGTTTCGATCTCCGGGCTCAGTTCGCGGACGATGACCGACGGAGGTGTGATCCCCAGCTGCTCGCGTTTTCGAATGAGCTCGGCCAGATTCGGCCCTTCGAGTGCGCGCTTTCCGGTGAACAGCTCATAGAGCACGAGGCCGAGTGCGTAGATGTCACTGCGGATCGTGACCTCGGCGCCGGCGAGTTGCTCGGGCGCCATGTAGGCCGGGGTGCCGGCACGCAGCGCTTCACCTGCGACGCCGGCGAGACCGAAGTCGGTGACGCGCACGAGCCCTGCGGAATCCAGCATCACGTTCGCGGGCTTGAAATCTCGATGGACGACGTTGCGCTCGTGAGCGGCGGCGAGCCCGGCGCAGATCTGGCGCGCGATCTCCAGGCCTCTCTCCTCGGGGAATCTCCCGATCCGGCGAAGCAGTGACCGAGAGATCTTCGCCGTCCACGTACTCCATCGAGAGGAACGTGTGCCCGTCGACTTCATCGATGTCGTAGACGCGGCAGACATTCGGGTGGGACACCTGGCGCGCCATGCGCACTTCGGTGTGCAGCTGTGTCAGGCGGGCCGGATCCTGATCGACGCCCGGCGGGAGAAACTTCAGCGCCACCGGCTGCCCGAGCTTCAGATCGTCGGCGCGAAACACTTCTCCCATGCCGCCGCGGCCGAGACGGCCGACGATTCGATACCTGGCGCCGAGAATGTTGCCCGGCTGAAATCGTCCGTGGTCGATAGCGCCGGAGGAGGAGAGCCATCCGCCGCTGGTGGAACCGCTGCTCTGGCCTCCGCTACTTGGTGAAGGCGATGCACTCGCCGGCGCCGTCGGGGCCAGACGGGTTTGGTCCGCACCATCGTCGCCGGGCGGGGAAGTGAAGGGCTTGGTCACGTGGCGTTTTCCGGACGATCGAAGCGCCGGTCGAGGCCGCTAAATCGCCGGAAGTCAGCTGGTTCGGGTCATTCTAGCGGAACTCTCTGGTATACTGCCGCTCGGTCCCCAGATGTCGCCTCCGACCGTCGAGATCCCGAACCGCTCGCTGTTCCGGCAACCAGAGGTCTGCGACATCGCGCAGGTGCAACCCTACGTTTTGCGGTCGTGGGAGGCCGAGTTTCCTGATCTCGGCGTCGCCAAGACGAAGGGGGGCCCGCGCGTCTATCGTCGGGCCGATCTCGAGCGCGTCCTCAGGCTCAAGCACCTGCTGTTCGTTGAGGGCTTGACGCTCGCGGGAGCGCGACGGAAACTGGCTGATGAAGGCCGTCCGGCGGTCAGCGAAGAGACGGATCTCGACGAGCTGATCGGCAGCGACGTCCGCGAGCGCATCATGCTGGTGAAGCAGGGCCTTCGCGAGCTGAAGACGATGCTCGCGGCATCCCCCGGAACGGGCCAGCGGCCGGAGCCGTTTCAGTTGAAACAACCTTCGCCGAAGTCCAAGACGAAGGAGAAGGCGAAGGGGCGCGCCGTCAAGGCAACAAAGCGCCGCGCGTCGTAGATAGACCGATAGGTCGATGAGCCGATAGGCCGATAAACGGGATGTAGCGCAGCCTGGTAGCGCACCTGACTGGGGGTCAGGGGGTCGCTGGTTCGAATCCAGTCATCCCGACCAATACAATCAGCAACTTACGGCGTGACCGCGGGGTTACGCCGTTTGTTTTTTGCAACGAGATTGCAACTGAAGAACGGCCAAGCAGAATGAGAGCGGATCAAAGGGCTGTTGCGCGCGGAACAGACGATTCTCTGATCCGAAGTCTCTTTCTCAACTGAATACTGTTCAACGGCGCTAATCGCGACGCGTCGTGGTACTGGCCTTCGACGATGCGTCGGTTTGCCTCTCCAACTTGGCCATTCTCGGTTCAACCACGACACGGTATTGTTCGACCAGCTCGGCTATCTTCTTCCCGTCTTTTTCTATGTCGTCGCTAATCTTCACATCCTTTGGCAAAGCCACTTCGGTCATCATCGATCCTGCCCCGGTGTCGACTCGAACCGTTGCGCCTGCATCAGGAGCCGTGACAATTGATGAGATGGCGCCCGTGGCGTCATGAATCGCGAACACTTTCATCGCAAACCTCCTCAGTCCGAATTAGAAGCCAACGCCCGTGATGAAGACGCGATAGCTGAAAATCGCGGTAGGGCCCACATTGCGGACTCCAAAATTGATCGAAGGGCCACCAGTCTGCGCGTAGGAGGTATTCAGGCGAACCACTTCAAGCGTTTGGACATGGGCATCTCGAGTCGGATGAGCTGAAACCTGAAACACCACTGAGCTTGGTGGACTGAAATTGCCGGCTGACCACCCATGTTCGTCGCCGGGCATCATAGCGTTCTGTCCGAAAGGCTTCACCCAGGTGAACGGACCAAAAACGATCACCGCTGCCATCATCACCCTCGCTTTCCTAATCCTAGATTCCGCGAGTCGCAATCGCACTCTTATACCTCAACGGCGTTACCCGCCGGTTCAGATTCTTCGTCGAACTAATTTCGCTCCGCCGTGCCAGCTTTGCCCCGCCGAGCGGTCCAATCGGCACGCTGGCTGAAACCGCAACGGGCGCGTGGTCGTCGTCTACGTCCTCGCCGAGCCACTCATTCGCTGCGGCTAAGAACAGGGCGTGTGCGGCGCTGCTCTCGTTTGAATGGAGGGTGGGTGTCACGGCAGATACCGCGGTCGTTCGATCAACGACGACACCGTATCGGTCGCCTGAAAAAGCCGCAGGCTATCAGCCTGTGTCCAGTCGGCCGCGGCGCGGCCATGCGCGACCCAGTTCCGGTTCAGGGTGGACGGGTCCGGCCCTCCGAAGTCCTTCGAGCCAAAAAGGCGGACGAGATAGTTCTGAACGATGCGCCAAAGCACCAACTCAAACGCTTGCGGCTTGTCCACCTCTAAGCGCTGCACGTGCTGGCCGGTTACCTTTAGAAACTTCGTTTCGCGGCGGCCGCGCATGATCGCGCCTTCGATGACGGTCAATAGCGCGGGGACGGTGATGGCGTAGTGGCGACGTCGATACGCTGCGGCAGCCTGGCGGATCAAACGGTGCGAAGGCTTCAGTTCCTTCCGAGCGAGCATCTCCCGGATGGTGCGGTTGAAGTGGCGACGCCGATTCGCCTCAAACAGCTTCACAAAGCTGGCGTCAATCTGGCTCTTCGTCTTAGCTATGACGATTTTATTAATTTCGGCCGCAGTCATGGACATCGGGATAATCCATCCAACGCGCGCGAGACTGTGGGCCGACTGCTCGAGGCGACGCATCGCCCGGGCGAACGCCTCCGCACCTCCAAGGTTTCGGTCGACCCAGCCGGCGCGCGCGAACGCCTCAGTGAGGACCGCGCCTATCTGCTTCAGTCGTTCACTCTGCTCCGTGAGTTCGTCGGCCATAACTGCACGTGCCATACATTGTAATGTCTTGTAATGTTAGGTCCGATGATCGGCAGTCACTGGTCACCATCTGTTCGCCTCTGATTTGAGCAAAGACCTGAGGCCTTTGCCCGCGAGTGGCTCCTGCCGAAACCTCGGGATGACATGCATGTGGGCATGAAACACCTCCTGGCCACCGACAAGGCCGCAGTTCCAGCCGATGTTGTATCCGTCCGGTGAGAAGAGACCGTCCATCCACTTCTTGACACGCGATAAGAGCTGGAACGTCGCGGCGATCTCCGCATCGCTGAGATCGAAGACTGTCTCTCTGTGCTGAATGGGGATGATGACGCCGGAATGCTTCAAGGCGCCTTGGTACCGCTCATCCTGCAGGAATAGCACGAGATCGTTTCGTAAGATGATCTTTTGCTCTGGGTCACGAATCGGACAGTACGGGCAGTTCATCAGTTGGCCTCAACTTTGGTCGCGCGCTGGAGACGGGCTGGCGGAAAGAGGTGTGCGGCTGTCGCGGACGCAACAGCCAGGAGCCGAACTTGCGAACAGTTGGGACCGTTCGCCAGGCGGTATTAGTTTTCTATGCCTCGGCGGGAATAGAAGGATGTGGCATACGGCATATGGTTTCCTCCCACGTGTATCGCTAGACTTCCCCCGCATCATTTCCTCCGCAGGTGACCGATGCGAGACGAAAACACCGTTTCCGAACCAGCCGATCTAGCCTCCTCCCAGTGTGGCATTCCCGAACTGGCACGTTGGCACGTCCGACGGCTCGAGCAGCGAATCGCAGCCTTGGAAGCGGAGAACGCCGCTCTCATCGCTTCCGCAAACACGTTCGCAGACCTTGCGGACAGGTTGAATAGGCGGCTGCGTGAAAACGCCGCGACGAAATGACCCCGACAGCGGCTGGTCCGGCAACGCGCCGGATGCCGAATTCGCTCTCAGCTGCCCAACCTGCGGGCGGCCCCTGGAGTACCTGACGACCGTGATGTATCTGCCGCATCACCCTCAGACCTCCGTCGTGCCGAGGGAGGATGCACATTATTACCGCTGCCCCGACCACGGGCGATTCAGTTTCACGAAGGCGGAGGGGCTGAAGCCGGAGCCGACGTAGGTGCACGGCCCGGCGAACGGCTTGAACAGCTATAATCCCGGCAGTGTCGAACGTCCGACTGGGCCCACTCGAGCAGCGAGTAATGGAAGCGCTCTGGCAGCGGTCACACGACGCGCGCGTCCGCGACCTGCAACCCGACTTCGCCGACGTCGCCTACACAACGCTGATGACCACGCTCGAGCGGTTGCACCGCAAAGGGATGCTCGACCGCGTCGCTTCCGGCCGGGCCTTCGCGTATCGGCCTCGGATCAGTCGCGGACAACTGCAGGCCGCCGCCGCGCTCGGCGCTCTTCGCAGCCTCGTGTCTGCGGGTGGCAGCATAGAACCGGTTCTGTCCCACCTGGTCGAAGAAGGAGCGATGCAGGACCGTGAGGCGCTGGCGGCGCTGGAACGCCTGATTCGTCAACGCCGGCGCGCGCTGGAGGATCAGGACCGATGAACTTCTTCCTCCTCGCCGCCTCCCTCTGCACGTTTACTTTTGCTGTGGCGTGGCTGGCCGGCCTGTTGCTGTCGCGCCGCCTGGATGGCAGGGTGGGCGTGGAATCCGCGCGGGCGGCGTTCGCCGCCGGCATCGCCCCTCTCGCACTTGCCGTCATGGCGGTGCTTCTGCTCGTGATCCCTGCCGTGCTGATCTACGAGCCAATCGACACGGGTGAAACGGCGGGCACGATTCTGCTCGCAGGCGCAGCCGCCGGGCTGTTTCTGCTGATGCGGACGACGGTGCGGCTCGCGCGCATGATTCTCGCATCGCACCGGTTGGTGCGGAAGTGGCGGCAGCACGCCGAGCCGCTCAGCTCGATCACGACCATGCGCGCCCTGAGCGTGAATGCTCGCTATCCGGTCGTCGCGGTCGCTGGATTCGCGCGCGCGGCGCTCTATATCGACCGGCGCGTACTTCAAGCGTGCTCGGCCGATGAGATCGAGGCGATTGCCGCACACGAGCTGGCGCACGTGCACTCGCGGGACAACTGGAAGCGGCTGCTTCTGGCCGCTACCTGCGGCACCGGGCACCGGCTGTTCGCGGCCTGGCGAGATGCCGCGGAGATCGATGCGGATCGATCGGCGGGGAGTGACCCAAGGCGGGGCCTCGCCCTTGCCAGCGCGCTCCTGAAGGTTGCGACCGTTGCGGCGCCCCCGCGGCTGGACGATGTGGCGGTGAGCGGCGTGCAGGATGGCGGGTGCGTCGAAGCCCGCGTTCGGGCTCTCCTCTCCGTGCCCGCGGCACCGCTACAGGGACACAGGCGCACCGGCTTTCTCGCACCGGCGATTCTGTTACTGGTTCCCCTGACCTGGAAACCGGTTCACATGGCGCTCGAATTGGTAGTGAACTACCTGCCCTGAGTCGCGGTGCTTACGCGTGTCAACTCCTAACGCCTAACGCCTAACTCCTAAGGAGGAAACGGAGGGGCGCCAGCCTCGAACTACAACCGAGGATTAAGGATTTTGAAGTTAGGAGTTAGAAGTTAGAAGTTAGGAGTTGGTTTTCTTAAAACTGCACGACGGCGGTAAGACTGAACGAACGTCCCGCGGCGAGTACGAATCGCGGATCGGGGCTTGCGTAGTACGTGTCGTTCAGCAGGTTGCGAGCGAGAGCGCGCAACTCCAGATTCTGGTGCAGCCGCCAGCCGCCCCCGGCGTCGACGAGTGTCGCGCCGGGCGCCGCAATTTCACTCGGGCCTGGCCGCTCGTCCTCACCGTACCAGGCGACGCGGGTCTGGGCATAGCCGCGGCGACTGAATTCCTTGCGACCGACGATGAAAAACGTCGCCGGCGAGATGTCGTCGAGAAACGCATCGTCATCCAGGGCGTGGCCGCGCGCGATCTGAGCACCCACTTCGATCGAATACCCCTTGCCGAGATTGGAACTGGCCTCTACCTCAAACCCGCGCAGCCGCGCGCGCCCGCGATTCCGGAATTCGAAGGAATCGGTTTGCGTCGGGAACCGCTCGATGAGGTCGGTGATCCGATAGTGATAGAAGTAGACGCCAAGCTGGGTGCGGCGGTACGAGTAGCGCGTCGCCAGGTCGAATTGCAGACTCGTTTCGGGCTCCAGGTCCGGATTCCCGGTGATGAAGCCGCGTCCTGATGGCCCGCGAAAGTATCGATCCGACAGAACCGGGTCGCGGAAGCCTCGCGAGACTTGCGCCGTCACCGACAGTCCATCGAAAGGACCGACGGTCAGCGCACCGAAGCCCGACCCTGCGCCGTTGTCGGTGGATCGGTCGCCGAAGAAGCCGCCGATGTTCTTCGTGGTGACGCGATCACCTCGTATGCCGCCTGAGACGCGGACATAGCGACCGATCGGCGCTTCGGCCTCCAGGTATATTCCGGTGTCGGTTCGCCGCGCATCCTCGATTGAGACATTGGTCGTATCGCGCGTGACGCCCCCGGCGAGGTCGAACGCCTGAATGATGTCCAGAGCCTCGAGATCGAACCGGCCGTTGACGTCGACGCCAAACTCGACTCGGGCCGAGCCGAAGAGCCGATCGGCGCTGCCTTTGACATGGAAGTCGTTCGCCGACACATCGGCGCGTTCGATGCTGCGCCCGGTAGTCGCAGTGGCGAAACGATCCTGATCGGTTCGCTGCTCATATCCGCCCAGGAATCCCGTGAAAGCGATCTTGCGAAAGCCGGCGACGCCGGGGATCTCATATGACGCCGTGAAGCGGTGCGAATTTTCGAAGGGGTAATAGAAGCGGACAGTTCGTGAATTGTTCCGTGGCCGCTCGAAGTCGCGGCCGTAGTCGCTCTGCCAGGCTGCCGAGAAGACCCCTGACCCGAGCGTGTGTGTGGCGTGAACGAGAAAGCCCTGGTCTTCCCAGCCGGAATTGAACACTTCACCGTCAGGCGCGTCGTAGTCCTCCGCGTTTCGGATGTGGGCTTGAACGAGGACACCGCCGCGCGCGAAGCCCTTGGCGACCTCGAACGCGCCCCCCGCCTCCGGCATGCCCGCAGCGGCCGTCGCAGTGACACGTGCCCTCAGCGGAGTATTGGGTTCGGCCCTGCGCGTGCTCACCGAGATAACCCCGCCCAGCGCGTCCGACCCGTATGCCACGGATCCTGGACCGCGCGAGACGTCGATCCTTTCGATCACCGACGGGTCCAGAAACGTACCGCTGGGGCCTACGCGGCGCTCGGCGGTCACTCTGCCGCCATCGATCAGAAACAGCGTCCGCCCTCGGGCCAGGCCTCTGACCGCCGGCACCGAAGCATGCCCCTCGGAGACCTGATTGATGCCCGGGACCGTTTCCAGGGCCTGCATCAGATTCTCAGGAGTGCGTCGCGAAATCTGTGTACTCGAAAGTACCGTCGTCGCCGATCCGGGGGGGGTGTTCACACTCGGTGCGGCTCCCAGCACGGTGACGGCCTCGTCAGCCAGCCCTCCGACTCGAATCGTCGTCGTCACCTCCTCCACTGACTCGACCAGTACGGGGCGAAGTACCTGCCCCCGGGGCAGGATGATGATCATCTGAAACGGCACCGCCGGCGTGGGGGCCCAAATGAAGCGCCCATCCGAGTCGGTGCGAACGGAACCGGATACCCCGACGACCGACAGAGTGGCTCCAACTACTGGTGCGCCGGTGTCTTCGCGGACGAGGCGACCCTCGAACCGGGTAGAGGTCTGCGCGGCCGCGGCCGACGCGATCGCCAGCAGCAAGAACACCGTCGACACCAGTCTCGAGCTCATCACCAGGCTCCTGCGTTGGGGGAGAGATTGAATCGGTATCTGACGAGGAAGTCTACGCGGCCAGATCGTCTACTACCATCGGTCGTAGTCCGCCAAACAGGACCCACGATCGACGCGGCAGAGTTGATTGAGGCGACGTCCTACCGAGCCGAGGCTCGGCGGCATATGGATGTGGTCCGTCCGGTCATCGCGAAAACGCCGGCACGGCGCGCGCGATCAGTCAGCGTGCGGTCTGGATCGACGGTCTGACGCGCCGTTCTGTAGTTGATAATTCAGTCTGTCGGCGAGATCAGCGAACGTGTTGGCGGACTCGGTGAGACGAGCGTTCTCCTCCTGAAGTGCGTGGATGCGGTGCTCGAGATCAAGGAGGCGGGAACGCAGGGCTTCACAGTTCTGTCTGCCGCAGCAGGGGCATCCACCTGCGCCCACACTGGATTTGTATACATGCATGAGTTTTGTCGGGCTGCACGCAGCAACGGAAGAGTGCGACGGGCAGTCTATCGGGTCTAAAGAATGGCTTCCATAGACCGTCTGTCAGATTCTTCTATGCCCATCCGTTATACAACCCGCAGAGTCGCTCGCAAACCTCGTGCCTCGGACGTGCCCATATGCTGAGCAAGATCGTCGCCGACGCGTCCTTCGCCTGGCGGGTCATGCGGAAGTCCGCCATGGCCTCGACGACAATCGTCCTGTGCCTGGCGTTCAGCATCGGGGCGACCGCGACGGTGATCGCATGGATGCAAGGGATGGTCTTCCATCCCGTGCCCGGGGTCCCCGACGCGGATCGGTTGTTCTCGCTCAAATCGACCTTCGCGAAAGGCGAGTCCAACCTGTCGTATCCCGCCTACCAGGACATCCGGGATGACACTCGCGCCGGGTCCCCGCTGTTTCGCGGACTGGCGGCATTCGGGATCCGCCGATTCAACCTGCGGGTGACGTCGGCGGCGACCGAGCGTGATGCCGAACCGGTCTGGGGCATCCTTGCGTCGGCGAATTACTTCGACGTGTTGGGTGTCCACCCGGTCGTTGGCCGTGCCTTCCGCACCGGGGAAGATGCGGTGGCGGAAGAGGCGCCGGTGGCGGTCATCAGCCATGCGCTCTGGGTGCGCCGCTTCGGGAGTGATGCGGCAGTGCTCGGACGCCCGCTCTGGTTAAATGGCCGGGAGCTCACGATCGTCGGCGTCGCGCCTCCAGACTTCACCGGCACAATCAACGGACTCGCGTTCGACCTGTGGACGCCGGTGACCATGCACCCGGCCTTCTCGTCCAGCGCGCCGATTCTGCCGGATCGTGCGGTGAGATGGCTCGCCGTGTTCGGCCGCCTCGAATCGGGGGGCACGCTGGCATCGGCGCGAGCCGAGGCGCAAACCATCGGTTCCCGGCTCGCCACCATTCACCTGGCGGAGCGCGATCGCGGCCTGACCGCGCGGACGCTGGACGTGGGCCCCAGCGATCGACTTGGGCCACTTCTCGTCCTGATGCTGGGCATCAACGCGCTCGTGCTCCTCATCGTCTGCACCAACGTGGCGAACCTGCTTCTGCTCCGCGGCGCCGGACGTCAGCAGGAGCTCGCCGTCCGGCTTGCGCTCGGCGCGCATCCCCGACGCATCGTGCGACAGCTGATGACCGAGAGTCTGATGTTCGCGATCGCCGGCGTGTCGCTGGGTTTGGTCCTGGCGGCATGGGGCCAGCGCTCGATGGCCTCGGTGATTCCCGAATCACCGCTACCGGTGGTCTTCGACACACCGGTCGATGTCCGCGTCGTGTTTCTGGTCGCGCTCGTCGGCGTGGTGACACTCCTGGCGTTCGGCCTCGTTCCGGCGCTGCGTGCGACCCGGGCCGCGGGGCGTGTGTCGCTGGCCGGCGGCACGCGAGGGTCGACCGCGACCGGCGCAAGGTTACGGGGCGCGTTGGTCGGCGCGCAGTTCGCACTCTCGTTGTCGGTTCTCGTGACCGCCGGGATCTTCCTGCACCGGCTCGATGAGCTGCAGCGGATCGAACGTGGCTTTCGCGACGCTGCGCACGTTCTCGTCGCGACGGTGGACTTCGAGATTGCCGGTATCCGCGGGGATTCCGTGCGATCCCAGATCATCGACCGCATCGTAGAGCGGCTCGGCACCCTTCCTGGCGCCAGCACCGCCGCGGCGGGGAGCTTCGTGCCCCTCGGGTTCCTCGGATACCTCTCGGTCGAAGTGAAGATAGACGGTTACTCGCCGAGGCCCGGCGAATCAATGGCGTTTCTCACCAATCGGGTCACGACGGGCTATTTTCAAACGATGGGCATCCCCATCCTCCAGGGACGTCCGATCGAAGCGACGGACCGTACCGGCAGCCAGGAGGTCGCGGTGGTGAACGAAGCCTTCGCCCGTCGCTTCTGGGACGACGCGGATCCGTTACGTCGCACGATCCGCGTGGGTGAGCGTGAGCTTGTCGTCGTGGGTGTTGCGAAGGATGGTAAGTACCAGGTACACGGCGCCGCTCGACGATCCATCGCCGCCATTCATCTATCTGCCCTACGCGCAGTGGGGCAGTAGCACGCCTGTTCTCCACGTCCACGCGGCCGGCGATCCGCTCGCGCTGGTTCCCGCCGTCCGGCGTGAAGTTGGGGCCGTGGAGCCGAGGCTTACGCTGCTGAGCCCGACGACCTTGGAGAACTATGCGTCGGTTCCGTTTTTTCCGCTGCGCATCGGAGCGACCGTGCTGAGCGCGTTGGGCGCGGCGGCTCTCGTTCTGGCCGCGCTCGGGCTCTATGCAGTGATCGGCTACGCGGTGACCCAGCGGCAGCGCGAAACGGGCGTGCGAATGGCGCTCGGCGCCACGCCGCTGCGTCTCGTGGCGGGATTCGTCGGCGAAGCCGGACGATATGCCGGTGGCGGGGCCGTGGCGGGACTCTTTCTTGCGGCCGGCGTGGTGGCGGCACTCTCTCAGTGGTTGCCGTACCTGGTGCCGCGGATCACGACGGCCCACGCCGGCTGGTTCGCACTCGCTCTTGGTGCCTTGAGTCTGGTGGCGCTCGTCGCATCGCTCATCCCCGCGAGCCGTGCGGCCCGCGTGAATCCATCAGTCGCCTTGCGAGCGGAGTAGGTAGGTGCCGGTTTCGCGGCGCGCGAGGCGCGGCGCGCGGGGCGCAACCATTACAAGGCTGTCATCAGATGCCGGAACAGTAATCGCCGCCGGTCAGCGGAAGCCTGTCGAGGCCCGTCGTTGTTGTCGATTTCCGCATCGATGCCATGGCCGGGCCTTTGCTCGTTCGCATCGCTAAATGACGGACCGGTCTGCCTTCCCGCTACTCACGCAGCCAGGTCTGTGTTCGCCCGAGCAGCGAGAATCCGACGTAGCCGCGGACTTCGAGTTTCTTCCCACCGTCGATCAGACGGAGCTTGCAGCGGTAGATCTTGCCGTCCTCCGGATCCATGATGCGGCCGCCGCTGTAATCGTTGCCCGACTTCCGGAATCCCCACATGATCTCCATGCCGAGGACGGGCTTGTTCTTTCGATCTCCCGGACACTTCTCGCACAGGGGGTTTGCGTTCTTCGCGGGGGGCGAGAAGATGCGGTCGACTTTTCCGCGAAACTCGCCGCCGAACTCCTCGATCTTCATGATCGATTGCACCTGACCGTTCCGGTCGTCGATCGTCTTCCAACGGCCAGCGGCGGAAGGGCCCTGGGCGGAGGCGGCGCCGTTAAGCAGGCAGATCGCCGACAGGATCGGCGTCAGTCTCAACAACCAGGGAGCTGCCATCTCTATCCAGCGTAGCACTGCGCCGGTGCCCAGGCACCCGTCGCGCTCAATGAAACACGTCTCAGGAGCCGAAAAGACCGTTATGGCCGACGATCAGCCGCTCGATTGTTACGAGATCCTTCAGATCAGCCCGCACGCCGACCCGGACACCATTCACCGGGTGTTCCGCCTGCTGGCGCAGCGCTATCATCCGGACAATCAGGACACCGGCGACGCCGCGCGATTCCGCAAGCTGCACGACGCGTACACCATCCTCAGCGATCCGGAAAAACGCGCGCAGTACGACACCAAGTACGAGGCGTTGCGGCAGGAGCGGTGGAAGTTCGTCAGTACCGGGCCGCCCGCCGAGAACGACTTCGAGATGGAGAAGGAGCTGCGGTGCACGCTGCTCGAGATCCTCTACAGCCGCCGTCGCGTCGATCCGGGCAACCCCGGGTTGTCGAACTGGGACCTTGCGGAGATGATGGGGCGTCCGCGCGAGCACCTCGAGTTCACCATCTGGTATCTCGCCTCCATGAAAATGATCACGCGGGACGACCAGTCCAGGATCCAGATCACTGCCGAGGGCGTCGACCACATCGAAGCCAACCACAATCGGAACTCGAGCACCCCGAAGTTGCGCGCGGCACGATAGTTCATCGTTTTTGCGACCGGGAGGGAGATCAATGAGGCGAGCCGGGATTCAGTTGTATGTGCTTCTGCTGCTGGCGCTTGCCAGCACGGGCTGCGATCTCGCGCAGGGAATCTTCAAGGCCGGGTTTACTGTCGGTCTGATCGTCGTCGCGCTGGGGGCGGTGCTCGTGCTGTTCCTGGTCATGAAAATCCGCCGCTAGGGGCTAACGACGTCAGTCTTAACGCCGTGCGAGCACGATCGCCAGCACCACAATCGCGATCAGTATCAGCACCGACCACCAGGACACCCTGGCTACCTTGTTCATCCCACCCTCCGCTCCGCTCCGGGTGTAACTCCTAACTTCTAACTTCTAACTTCTAACTTCTAAAAGAGATTAGGAGTTAGGCGTTAGGCGTTGGCTCAGCGAGTTTACTTGACGCGCGGCCGCTCTTGGCTTACAACTGCACTACACCTCGCAACTCACGGTTCGCGCAGAAAGGGGCGCGTTCTCGTTGTCCATGCCACTGGTCCAGCCGGGCGCTCGCGTCCTCTGGTGTCTTCGGAGACGTCTCTCAGACGTCCGATGTGTCATGTACGACGGGATGCCGGTCGAAGTCCGCGTGCTGCAGGACCGCGATGTCGTGCTGACTGAGATGTTCCCTGAGGAGCGGCTGGCGCTGCGCTGGGCGCAGGTGTACGGTGATCGGCTCAAGCAGCAGGGATGGCACGACACACCCTCGCTCGAGGCTGGCTAGGGGAGCACGACCGCCGCCATCACCCACAGGAGCACGGCGATCACGGCGGCGCAGGTAAGGTCCTTCCAGAGCGGCGGATTCTGATCCGCATCCTCGACGTCGACATCCAGCATCTGCAGCGGCGGTTCGGTCCGCCACCGATCGATCGTCCACTCGTCATGGGTGCGCACGGTATTCAACCTCCACGGACGCGTCGTTCAAGGCAAGCCGTCTGCCACGGCCGGGGTCGCGAGAACCGGCGTAATCCACATCCGCTCACCGGAACGGCCGGCACGAACGCATGATTCCTGAACGATCGCGTCGCGAAAATATGCAGCCGTGTGCACATCGGCGTAAACTGACGGAGCCAGCCTCTGTCATCCAAAAGGGAGCGCGACGTTGCCAAGCCGCTCGATGTGCGTCACCGCGTTCGTGTCGCTCTGTCTTGTCACACTGCCCGCACAGGCGCCGCCGCAATCGCCACCGCCCCAGAAATCAGACCAGAAACCGGACCTGAGACAGCCCCCGCAATTCCGCACGGAGGCGAACTTCGTGCGAGTGGACGTCTTCGCGACCCGCAACGGGACGCCGGTCCACGACCTGAAGCTCGAGGACTTCCAGATCCTGGAGGACGGCACGCCGCAGACGGTCTCGACGATCGAGTACGTCAACGTCCGCACCGGCGCGCCGCAGGAACTGCGTCAGGAACCCAACACCGTTCAGGAGTCGCGGGACGCGCTCAAGAATCCACGGGCGCGCGTCTTCGTTCTCTTTCTAGACGTTCCGCACGTGACGATGGCCGGCGGCTGGACGATTCGGGAACCGCTGATCCGCCTGGTGGACCGATTGATGGGACCGGAAGATCTGGTCGGCATCATGACCCCCAGGATGTCCGCGGCTGATGTCGTCTTTGCGCGAAAGACGGCCGTCATCGAAGGCGGACTTCGC
Organism: uncultured Acidobacteriota bacterium; assembly: GCA_963810305.1. Classification (GTDB taxonomy): domain Bacteria; phylum Acidobacteriota; class Vicinamibacteria; order Vicinamibacterales; family 2-12-FULL-66-21; genus JACDCA01. The sequence continues at coordinate 38,844 of CAWEMY010000019.1, read as the reverse complement.
GACCGGTGGCCATGGGGTGAGCGGCATACGCTGCAGAGGGACGAACGGGAGCACATGTACGAGGCGTGCTACCCCTGGAAGCAGACGGAGGAGCTGGTCAGGGAGATGATCGCGCGCAAGCGTGAAAGGGAGACGCTGGACGCGCTGCACGAGCTGGTCGCCTGGCTCCGTAATCAGCGCGAGGAGCGGAAGGCCGTTCTCACCGTAACTGAGGGCTGGCTCCTGTACGAACGAAGCAGCGACCTCACCAGGCTGCGCACCATCGGGGAGAACGGTGCGAAGGAACCGATTCCGGGGCCCGAGCCGATCGGTGTAGGTCCTGACGGCCGCCTCAGAGTCGGCGGCCGGGAAAACAACTCGAGTGGCGTGACCAAGTCGCAATGTGATGCCGACCGCATTCGCCTCGCCGAGATCGACGACGAGTATTACCTTCGTGAGTTGATCGCCTCGGCCAACCGCGCCAATGCCAGCTTCTACACCGTCGATCCGCGCGGCCTTGTCGTGTTTGATTCACCGATAGGTCCCGAGCCCTTTCCGCGGCTGGAGGTCGATCAGGCGAATCTGCGCAACAGACTGGACAGCCTGCACGTGCTCGCGAACAACACCGATGGATTCGCTGTCGTCAACAGCAACGATCTCGACAAGGGGCTGAAGCGGATCTCTGACGATCTGACGTCCTATTACCTCCTGGGTTATTACTCGACGAATACGAAGCTGGACGGACGCTTCCGAACGCTGAAGGTAAATATCAGGCAGCCCGGCATCGACGTCCGTGCCAGACGCGGCTACAAGGCGGCAACAGCGGACGAAGTCGCCGCGGCGCGTTCCGCAGCCGCAGCGCCGGTCTCAGAGGCCATCTCGTCCGCCCGCGATGCGATTGCCGGTCTATCCCGCATCCGCGCCGGCGCGCCTCTCTTCACGCACGCGGTTGCGCTGCCACGCACGGTCTGGCTGGCGGGCGAGCTCGCACAACCTGCGGTGGCGGCGATGAACGCCAGCGTGACCGTGACCGCCGGTGGCTCCACGAGTACCGTCGACATGCCGATCGCGCCCGGGCAGCGCGCCTTCAGTGCGTCGATACCGCTGAAGACCGACGCGACCGGTCCACTTGACGTTCGCCTGCGGATTGCCGGCGGGTCGCCGCTGCCGCTATCGGACGGAATCCGCATCGATCCCGCGGTGGCAATTTCATCGCCGCTGCTGTTCCGGCGTGGCCCGGCCACCGGAAATCGCCTGCAGCCTGCCGGGCAGCCGCAGTTCAGCCGCACCGAGCGCGCGCGCTTCGAAGTAGCGCTCGCTGGAGCCGCAAAGATCGCGGGCGCCCGCGTGCTCGACAGGAATGGCAACGCGATCGAAGTCCCCGTCGCGGTTTCGGAACGCACCGACGATGGCGGCCAGCGCTGGTCCGCAGCCGACGTCACCCTTGCCGCACTCGCGCCGGGGGAGTACCTGATCGAGCTGTCAGGAACGGCGGATGGAGCTGCCCAGAAGGTCCTCGCGGCATTCCGAGTGACGCGCTGAAAACGCGCTCACCACAGAGGCCCGGAGACACAGAACTCTTAAGAAAAAGAATTCTGTGAACTCTGTGACTCTGTGGTTCGTAACTCCTTGACGTTGCCCCATAGGCATAGTTAGACTATACATATGTCACCTGAGCCTGCGTCCAGGACCGAACTCGTTCCTGGAACCCTGATTCTCCTCGTGCTTCGCGTGCTCGACACCGGGCCGCTCCACGGCTATGCGATCGCGCAACGGATCAGGCAGGTCTCCGGAGAGGTGCTGCGGGTGGAAGAAGGATCGCTCTATCCCGCGCTGCAGAAGATGCTCAGGAAGGGCTGGGTCCGCGCTGAGTGGGGCCTCTCCGATACTGGACGCCGCGTTCGCTCGTACCGGCTCACTCCCGACGGCCGCGCGCAGCTGGAGTCCGAACGCGCCGGCTACGACCATGTGAACCGTGCGATCCAGGCCGTCCTGAAGCTCGCCTGATAGAAGTCCGCCCATGCGCGCCTTACGGGTTTATCGATGCGCGCCTTACGGGTTTATTGAATGAAAGAACTGCTCCGACGTATTTCGTACCTGTGGAACCGCGGCCGTCTCGAACGGGAAATGGCTGAGGAGATGGCCTACCACCGCGAGTTGATGTCACCGGATCAGCGGACGAATTTCGGCGACGATCTGCGCCTTCGCGAAGACGCTCGCGAGATGTGGGGCTGGACCTGGCTCGATCGCCTGCATCAGGATCTGTCCTACGGCGCCCGCGTGCTCCGCAATGCCCCCGGCTTCACGCTCACGGCGATGCTCGTTCTGGTTCTTGGCATCGGCGTCCCGCTCACCGCCTTTCGTGTAGTGCTGGACGACCTGCGGGGAGGACCAGTGCCGGACCCCGATACGCTGGTGCGCTTGACCCGCCGCGCCCCCGGCGCGCACACGACCCACCTGACCTATCCCGAGTTAGCCTTCTATGCCGCCAACGCGACGTCGTTCCGCAACGTCATCGGCGTATCGCAGGCCAATCAGGCAGTCTTCGGTGAACCAGCCGGCGCCACGGCAGAGTCGATAAGCGTGGCGTTCGCCACCTCGAATTACTTTCCCGAATTCGGCGTGGCTCCCACGCTCGGGCGTGTGCTGACTCCCGACGATGAGCGCCCGGATGCCGAGCCAGTCGCGGTCATCGGCGAATCGTTCTGGCAGCGGCGGTTCGGAAGGGATCCCGCAGTTATCGACCGCGGCATCCGTGTGAACGGCAAGCGGCTCCGGGTGGTCGGTGTGATGCCGCGGTCGTCCAGGACGCGCGAGGACGTGTGGATGCCGCTCGTCCAGCAGCCCTATGTGGTCGAAGGCAGCACGCTGTTCACCGACTGGAACTCGGCCCTCACTCTATATGGACGTCTCCGGCCCGGCGTCTCTCCGCAGGCGTCGCAACAGGAAACGCTGGCTCTCGCGGCCAGGCTGCGTGAGCAGTGGCCCGACAACGTCTTGAAGGACGAGTATCTGGAGGCGCGTCCGATTCTCGAACTCGACGCTCTCAGCGAGGAGTTCAAGGTTCTCCTGACCGCCGCAGCGCTCGTCATGCTGCTGCTCGTCGCGGCCTGTGCCAACCTCGGGATACTCGTCCTGGCCCGCGGCGTGGCGCGCCAACGCGAGATTCGCGTCCGCATGGCGCTCGGTGCCGGTCGCCTGCGTGTCGTGCGCCAGTTGTTTACCGAATCGCTTCTGTTGGCGATGCTCAGCGGTCTGTGTGCGCTGTTTCTAAGCACCGTCTTCCTGAAGGTAGTGCAGCTGCAGCAGAATTCGACCGCGAGCCTGGTCCCCGATTGGCGCGCGGTTGTCGCCACGTTCGGCGCGGCATTACTGTCGGCCGTGGTCTTCGGGCTGCCGCCGGCGTTTCGCCTCGCGAGCCTGGTCCCCCGTAAGGGCGGAGCGCGGACGATCTTCCTGGGCGCACAGGTGGCCGTGAGCTGTCTGCTGCTGGTCGTGTCCAGCCTTCTGGTCAGCAGCCGGCAACAGCTTGGCGCCACTGACCCCGGGTTCGACTACCGCAATCTCGTCGCCATTTCGCCGAACCTCAGGGCCCACGGCTATGAGGGAGCCGCCGCGCAGGCGTATCTCGAACAACTTCGTGAGCGGACGGCCACCTTGCCCAATGTGAAAGGCACATCCCGGGTCTGGCTCACGCCGTGGAACAACCTCCATATGTGGGCGAATTGGATGGGGCGTCAGTACGCGGGCAATCAGGTGGATCCGCAGTTCCTCGACACAATGGGAATCCGCCTGGTGCGCGGACGCAACTTCCGGCCGGGTGAAGGCGGAGTGGCACTCGTCAACGAAGCGACCGCGCGCATGCTGTGGCCAGACCAGGATGCCCTGGGAAAACCGCTGCCATGGGGGCCTCAGCATCAGACTGTTATCGGCGTCGTCGGCAACGCCTCGACCGTCTACGTGGGGCAGCGCGACTCTCTGGAGTTCTACCTCCCGCCATCGCCAAAGGACGCGCCGGATTCCGGAGTGCTCGTGCGGGTCTCAGGCTCGCCCCGCGATGTCGTCCGACATCTTCAGACCACGGCCCTCAGCCTCGACGAGCGCCTGCAACCGACGGTGCAGGTGGTCGCGGATTCGTACGACCAGGAAGTGGAAAAAGCCACTGCAGCCCTCGCGGTGATCGGGATCCTCGGGACCGTCGCCAATCTGCTCTCGGTCATCGGGTTGAGCGGCCTCGCCGGTTACACCGTGACGCAGCGCACGCACGAGATCGGGCTGCGCATCGCGCTCGGAGCCCGGCCCTTCCACGTCGTCCGCGCGATTCTCGCCCCGATGAGCCGCCCGATCGTCATTGGTTTCGTCTGCGGCGCGCTCGGCGGGGCCGCTGTCGCCGCAGTCCTGCGCAGCGGCATCCCGACGATGTCTGGCCTCGATATCTACGATCCGCTTCCATATCTGGTGGCCCTGGCGTTGTTCGCATCGGTAGTCGCACTTTCCATCCTGGCCCCCGGACGGCGCGCCACGCGTATCGACCCTCTGCGAGCGCTGCAGCACGAGTAGCTGCGAACCACCGAGAGACTATGAAGGCGGCCGGTGACATTATCGCGCCAGCACGTACACCGCGTTCTCGAAGTCGGCGTGCTGCATGCTCTCCGTGTACTGGACCGTCAGCGAATCGCCTCTAAGAGTGGCAGTCGCATCATCGAATGGGGTGCCGACGCTCCGCCCACTAAACTCGAACAGGAACATGAGGACGCCGTTTGTGCTCTGGTACTGTCCCCGAAACGCGCCGCCACCATAACTGCTCGGGGGGTACTGCAGCAGGAACGCGCCGTTATCGTAAAGGACGAAGCGCGACCCCTTCGTGAAGCTGCTAGCGGGAGACGATTCTTCCTCATCGTAGATGAAGGTGCGCGATGGTCCAGACAACGGAGGAAACGTTAACGGATTCGGCGGAGGAATGGATGGGGGCGGCGTTGGCGGCGTTATTCTAGATGGCGAGATGGGCGGCACATTTCCGCAGGCCACGGTAAACACCAGGAGTACCACGACTGCGCTACGGCGAACAGTGGTGTTCATGACGTTGGTCCTCCGTACGGCTCATAGAATTTACTACGGTCGGCAGATCGAGCTACCGAATGTAGTTCAAGCCTTCGGGGAGCGGCCCCACGACAGGCACCTCGAAGAAACGTGCAGGTTCTGGATGAACGACCACCGTGCCATTCGACGCGAAGAACCTCGCGATCTGGCGCTGCACGCCCTGCGTGATCGAGCGAAACAGAGCGTTCGGGCTGGTCGGTGAGACGATGATGAACATATGCGGGTTCTTTGGAATCGTGGGATTCTCGGCGAACGCGAGGTCGTGACGATAGTGGACCGTCCGGTCGGCCAGGTTGCCCGCACGCAGGATCGCGCTCGTCCCCGGGTTGATCGCTTGCTGGTCGCCGTGTGCGAAGAGAATGAGCAGCGATTTGGCGAGGACGCCTGGCAACGGCGCTTCGCGGAGATGCCGCACCCAGGGCAGCGGTGACTGTCCGGACTGTTGTCCCCACTCGCGCACTTCCATCGCGTCCTGGATAGCAATCGCACCCTCGATCTCGTTCGTGACCGGCGGCTGGTTCCGCAGCGGCTTGTTCTCGTTGAAGTGTGGCGGGTTGATCGCAACCCCATCGATCATCGTGATACCCGGAGCGTTGAGCAGCGAAGGAAGTCGATCTCGTAGTTGCGCTCCGATGTTGGCTCGCTGGCCCGGCGCCCATCGACCATGTTCCGGGGACAACCCGCTGGGAACTCCCTCCGCTGCAGCGTAGATCCTCGGCTCGAGAGCCAGGAAGATCGCACCATACATTCGCGCCGCGCCGAGTTGCCAAAGTAGGAGATGCGGTTCGCGTCGAGATCCGGACTTCCGTCGCCGTCCACGTCCATTCCAACCTCGATGACGCGAACGAGCTGCAGGAGGTCGATCGCGTTCTGGCGGTTGCCATCACGCACACCGATGGTCCATAGCCGAGGGGCCGCCGCCGACATTCCCTCGGTCATACCGATGACGGTGTCGCCGTTCTGGTCGATCCCACGCCCGGCGTCGGGGATGACCAGCGAACGGCCGTCCGTCAGTCGGACTGCCAGCGTGCCCAGCGGCCCGAATCCCCACCCCACGGCGTTGGTGCCGATCGTCGCTATTCCATGGGAGGCCAGCATGGCCGCGACCGCTCCCGAGGCGAAGTGCTGGTCGCCGCCCGAGCCGACGATCGCCACAGGCCATCCGGCTTGCGGCCGTGGGCCAGAGGGCAGGAACAAGGTGAAGGAGAGTTTGTTGTAGCGTTGCACCGGCGGAGTCTCCGTCAGCGTCCCCACCGCTGGTATGAACTCCCCGGGCACCATGTATTCCGGCGAAACGTAGTCTCCGTACGCGACCGCTTCGACCGCATTAGGGATATAGCGAAGAAGTGCAAGGTCAATGGGTGCGTCGGTGAACAGCCTGGAGGGTTCACCCTCGTCTGCTGCTTCCACACGATGCTTGTCACGTCCGCCAGATTGAAGACCGCGCGCTCGCCGTTGGGACCGAGCAGGAAATTCGCGGGGGCAGGCGTCTCGTTCTTGATCTGATCGCGAATCCTCTCCATCACCGACGTGATGCTCTGCGTCGTATAGACGCTGGCGGTCACGATGTCGCGCTCGCGCACGCCGAGGCGCCTCGCGGCGTGAATCGCCTCGAGGAGCGCATGTTTGTATTCTCCTCGCACTGTCTGCCGGAACCGGCGAAAGGCCTCGCTCGCCTCGACCGGCCGCCCTGCTGGCGTCCCGCACGCCATCGGTGACGATGATGCGCGTAGCGGGTGTGTTGGGCGAGCAACTCGTCGGATTCGACGTGCAACGTGTTCGTGAAGGTATCCCAGACGATCTGGTTGATCCCGACCACCCTGGCGGTCTCGTCCTCCTTTCCGCCGAGCGTGCTGCCGAGACTGATCAGAAACACGGTCTCACTCGTGACGGTGTTCGGATCAATCGCGCCGTCGAAAGGAATCGAAATGCGGGTTTGAAGGCCGAACCCATCTAACGTGTTGATCACGTCGAGATCTTCGCAGTCGGAGACTCTAACCGAGCAGTCAGGGTAGGGGAGGTTCACCCTGCGTCCGGTGTTGTGCGTGGCGATCCGCGACCGTGAAGATGTCCGATGGGAATGGTCCCGTGTCCGGATGGTCAAGGTCGAAGACGCGCGTGGACGGCGCCGTTCGGCGAGGAGCTGTCGGCGTCGAGCGCGTTCAGCCTGGCCATCGCTGTGATGAGCATTACGAGGCCGGCGGTGGCTATTAGACAGTGCTTCAGTTGGATCATGATGTGTCTCCTGCCCCCGCGCGCCCGTAGCCTCAGCACAGCGGCACTTTGGGATTGAAGTTCGCGAATGTCCCCGCGGGATTGTGCTGGAACAGCCAGATGTGGAACATCCAGACCCCAAAGCCATCGTTCCGGGTGAACGGGATGCCAAAGAACTGGGGCGGCTCCTGGCCCTGCCACTTCTCGTAAGGGACGGTGTAGTCCAGCGCGGCGAGCCGTCGCCGTCCATTCTTTTGCGGTGCGTAAACCAGATATTGCGGCGTTTCCAGCGCGTAGGTGCCGTCGCCGCGTCCGAAGTCGACTTCTGCATTGAGGCTGTAGTGGTCGCCCATGCCACCGAGCACCGGGTCGGAGACGCAGGGCCCCACGAACTCATAGCCATCCTCCAGCGCCTTGTCCTGATCGTGATACTTCGCGAACAACGGGTGCAGCGCGGCGAGCTGCCGCCGCATCTCCGAAGTCAGTTCGACGGTCGGATGCTGGTGTCCCGGCGGGTGCAAGAAACCGGACACTGTCCGTTCTTGCCGAGTGTCGGCTGCCAGCTGCGCGCCGCCCGGGGCGGGCACCTGGTCGGGCGCGGTGGCGGTTTGCCGTTCACAGCCGGCGTTGAGCAACAGCGCGAGCACGACAATCAATATGCAGATCTGCATGGCGGCCTCCGTTATTTCTGTAAACACCGCCCGCCGCCGATCCGGACAACCTCCGCCGTCGGATCGTCATTGGTGGGGTAGAATCCGCGAAGTCAGCCACCGGACCCAGGGCCATGCCAGACGAAGCTGCCGGCGATCGACTTCCGGGTGAGCGCTCAGCCGATGTCGAGTCCACCTTTCACCTGATCGAGCGTGCCCGGGCCGGTGACCAAGAGGCACTCGAGCGTCTGTTCGCGCGACATCTCAAACCGCTTCAACGATGGGCCAGAGGACGCCTGCCACGGTGGGCCCGCGACCTCGCGGACACCGACGATCTCGTCCAGGACACGCTGGTCCAGACGTTCAAGAACATCGACGACTTCGAACCGCGCCGTGTCGGTGCACTGCAGGCGTACCTGCGTCAGGCAGTGCTCAATCGCATCCGGAACGAACTGCGACGGAAAGGACGGCAGCCGCCTACTACGGATCTCGAGGGCATCGAAGTCGATGCCGCCCAGTCACCTCTCGAACAAGCGATCGGCCGGGAGGCGGTCGAGCGCTACGAACGGGCACTTCAGCGCCTGACGGCAGAAGAGCAGGAAGCGATCATCGCCAAGGTGGAAATGGGCTACACCTATGAGCGAGCTGGCCCAGGTGCTCGGCAAACCGACGTCTGAGGCTGCCCGCAAGGCCGTCCACCGAGCCCTCCTCCGACTGGCGCAGGAGATGGAACATGCCGTCGAGTGACCGGGTCGGTGACGATCTCGTCGACGCGATCCTCGAGGGCAGCCCGATCGACTGGACAGCTGCCGAGTCGAGCTCTGACCAAGCCCTGCGGCCACTCCTTGGACAACTCAAGGTGGTGGCAGCGATTGCTGCCTTCGCTCGCAGCGATGACGCGTCCGCTGCGCCGATGCTGTGGGGTCACCTTCAGATCGTCGAGCGGATCGGCGGGGGAGCCTTCGGAGAGGTCTACCGCGCGTGGGACACGCGGCTCCATCGGGAAGTCGCACTGAAGCTCCTGCCGGCCGATTGCTCCGCCGGCGATCGGAGAGCGTCCGCGATCCTCCACGAGGGCCGATTGCTCGCCCGAGTACGGCATCCGAACGTTGTCACCATCTACGGCGCCGAGCAGATTTCCAATCAGATCGGCCTCTGGATGGAGTTCGTTCGCGGCGATACCCTCGAGCACGTCCTCCATCAACGAAAGGTCAGTGCGGTCGAAGCCATCGGCATCGGTCTCGAGCTCTCTCATGCGATAGCCGCCGTGCACGGTGCCGGGCTGCTCCATCGGGATATCAAGACGAGCAACGTCGTGCGAGCTGAAGACGGTCGCATCGTGCTGATGGACTTCGGTTCGGGCAGGGAGCTTGCCGACGATGCATCGTCGGATCTCGCCGGCACGCCCCTCTACCTGGCACCCGAGGTTCTGAACGGGCAACCAGCCACGGTTCAAAGTGACATTTACAGTCTTGGTGTCCTGCTCTATCACCTCGTCACCGGCTCGTATCCGGTGCAGGCACGGACCGTGCGGGAAGTCCGCGTTGCGCACGAGCGCGGCGAGCGGACTGCCGTTCGGATCGCGCGGAGCGATGTGCCACCGAAGCTCGCCCGCATCATCGAGCGTGCGATCGATCCGCAGCCGGAGCGGCGCTACAAGGATGCGGGTGCTTTGGGAGCGGAGTTGGCAGCGCTGAAAGAGGGCCCGAGAGTAGCGCGGCTCGCCTACGCGCTCGGAGTGGCAGCCGTGCTCGTGGTGTGCGCTGGCGCGCTCGTCTGGACAAACCGTTCGAACACGGCTGCCGCTCGCGAGACGACAACGGCGCGCTCCGGCCGTGCAGATCGTTCCGGTGACGAGCCTGCCAGGCGGGAAAATGTACCCGGCACTCTCGCCCGATGGCAGCCGGGTGGTGTTCGCGTGGGATCGTGGCGAGGAATTCTATGATCTCCACGTCAAGAGCCTGAACGCCGATGAGACCCTTCAGCTCACGCGGCCGGGGGAAGGCGGCTCGTTCCCGGCCTGGTCCCCCGACGGGCGGTCCATCGCCTTCATCAGGCGCTTTCACTCCGCCCCCGGCCGCAGGCTGGATGCGATCCTCGTGATGTCTGTCCTCGGGGGCCAGGAACGCACGCTGTTCAGCGACCCCGGCCTGCTTATCGGCTCCGGACTCGACTGGTCACCAGATGGGGAACACCTTGTGCTCTGCACGACGAGCGAACTCGGCCAACCATGCCGGCTTACGCTGGTCTCGGTCGCCGGCGGCGAGCGCCGGTGGTTGACATCGCCACCGCCCGGGAGCGTCGGCGACAGCCATCCGGCCTTCTCGCCGAATGGGCGCTCGATCGCATTCGTCCGCGAAACCGGATCAGAGAATGGTCTTTACCTGCTCGACCTTCCAGGCGGAGCGCCAAGGCGCCTGATGACGACACCGTCCCCAGTCAGACGACCAGCGTGGACGCGGGATGGTCAGAGCCTGATCTTCACGACGTACCGGGGCGGGATCAGAAACTCACTGTGGAGAGTCTCTGTCCATGGGGGTGAGCCAGAACCGGTCACCGGCACGGGAGAAGGCGCCAGCGATCCGGCGACGGCGCGGCTCCATGGCCGTCTGGTCTTTGTGCAAAGCCAGATGGATCAGAATCTGTATCGAGCCGACTTGGACGGCGCCGCTGGGTCGGTGACCAGGCTGGCCGCCACGACTCGTCAGGACGCCAACCCTGACATCTCGTCCGACGGTTCACGAATCGCATTCGTGTCGGATCGCGCGGGTCACGCCGAGATCTGGGTGACGGACGTAAGCGGCACGAATGCGGTTCCGGTAACGGATTTGAAAACTCCTGCACACCCGCGGTGGTCTCCGGATGGTCGTCACATTGCCTTCAGCGCAAAGGTCCCGGGTGCGAGCCACGCCGACATTCACGTCGTCGACGCGGCCAGCCGGCTCGCTCAGCGTCTCACGTTCGAAGCTTCGAACGACGAGTGGCCGACCTGGTCAGCGGACGGCCGCTGGATCTACTTCATGTCGGATCGAAGCGGCATCCACGAAATCTGGAGAATGCCTGCCGGCGGCGGCCGAGCCGAGCAGGTCACCACTGGAGGCGGGCTGAAGGCATGGGAATCGCGCGACGGCCGTTTTGTTTACTACTCGACCGGCCAGCCTGCGCCTGCGATCTGGCGCGTGGCGACCAGCCGCGGCGAGCCGGAGCTTGTCTTCCGGCTGCCCCTCTGGACCGCGTGGGGCGGCGAGTGGGTCCTTGCCGATAACGGAATCTACTGGGTCAACGGGAAGGCTTCGCCCCGTACGGCCATCGAGTTCTTCAGCTTTGCGACGGGTCGTATCACTCGGGCGGTCACGCCTTCGGGGGTGTTCGATGTCGGCGGCGGCTTCTCCGTCTCGCCTGACGGTCGCTGGCTCGTCTTCGGTCAACGGGACTATCACGGCTCCGACATCATGATGATCGAGGGGTTTGAATAGGGAGCACCCTTCGCCACTGGCGGCTGGCTGGATTGCGGGAGGATCGATGAGGATCGTCGTCGGCATTCTCGGCGTGGCGCTCGTGGCGACGCTCGCCGATTACACCTGGTACACGCTGGGCGTCCGTCACAGCATGACAACCGGCATCATCCACGGCGCGGTGCTCCTGACCGCCGTCGGCGCCGTACTGGGGCTGGATGCGGGCCGCGTGGTGAAGGGGCTGCCGATCGGCGCGCTGGCTGGCGTCGGCGGCGCGCTCACTTACTATTTGCTGGTCGCGCTCGTGGATCGGCGCACGTATGGAGCGGCGATTCCTGCGTCCTGGGTTGCGCTGTGGCTGATCGTCGCCGTGCTCGATGGCCGTTGGCTCCGTGCGCCGGAACGCCGGCAATGGCGGGAGATTGCGATCCGCGCCGTGCTCGCCGCGGTACTGAGCGGCGTCGCGTTCTTCCTGGTCATGAACACGCTATGGGGACGTCCGCCGGCAACCGGCAGGAATTACGCCGTGCAGTTCGCCGCCTGGGTGGTGGCCTGGGCGCCGGGCCTGCTGGCCCTTACCTTGGGTCGATCGTCCAGCGCGCGACGTGGGGCCTGACACGATTCCCGCCGCTGGAATCTTTCCAGCATATTGGACACGCGAGGGAGCCTCGCGAGTGAGCCTCGCGAACGGAGCGCGCCGACGAAGCGGCGCGCGAGCGCCCGCCTCCGCCAAGGCTTCGGCGAGGTCTCGCCATAGCGCTTCGCGCGAAGGCGGAAGTAGGGGGTCTGGGGGCGACGCCCCCAGGTCAAGACAGCAGCGGCAGCTCCACCACGAAGGTACTGCCACGGCCGGGGCCGTCGGTCCGAGCCACAATCCGGCCGCCATGCTGCGTGACCAGGCTGCGGACCAGCGTCAGCCCGACGCCAAGTCCCTCGGCGCCGCCGGTCGAATCGCGGACAAACGGATCGAAGATCGCCTCGAGCATGTCGCGTCGGATGCCGAGCCCGGTGTCACGAACGGCAACGACCGCCTGTCCGGACTCCTCGCGTGCGGAAACCCGGATTTCTGCGCCTTCAGGCGAGTACTTGCACGCATTCGACAACAGGTTGGCAAACACCTGTTCCAGACGCATCGCATCGCCGCTGACCCGCATCGGCGGATCGCGCGGCACGTCGATCTCCAGATACTGCTGCTTCTGCTCGATCGCAGGACGGGCCGCCTCGACCGCCGCCAGGATGCTGTCCTGCAGAGGCATGACGGTGCGATCGACCCTGAGCCCATCCACTTGCAGCTGCGTCACATCGGCCAGATCGTCGATGACCGCGCCCAGTCGAGCCGAGGAGCGCATGATCAGCGTCGTGGCGCGCTCCACCATCGCCTCGGAGCGGTCCCGCTCGAGGATAGTGGCGGCGAGCTTGATAGTGGAGAGGGGTTGCCGCAATTCATGCGAGACGAATGCAAGGGCGTTGTCCCGGCGACCCTGAACGGCCTGGGCGTCTTCCTGATCGACGCGGAGCCGGTAGATCAGCCAGCAGGTGAACATCGAGCCGGCAAACATCAGCAGCATCTCGACCAGGAGGGTTCCCTGGCTCGGCGCGGCGTCACTGAACGGAAAGGCGTAGAGCGCCGAACCAATCCAGGAACCGAGTGTGCTCGCCAGAATGCCGGGGCCAAGTCCGCGCCAGAACGTCAACACCGCGGCCGTGAGCAGGAAGAGAAACAGCGGATTTTGACCGAGCCGGAGCGTGATGACCGAGTGAACGACTCCGGTCAGGGTTACGGCGGCAACGGCGATACCGAGCTCGGGAATTAGGTCCCGCCGTGAGACGCTGGGCCGAATCGAGGGGCGTGATAGCCCGACGGCAGGCATGGCACGACTCCGAGTTAATAGGGTGATTCTTTAGCTGAAGCGGAGGGAGGATTCTCTCAGCTGTGGCCGTCTTTCGCAAGGTGAGCAATACGCGCCGCGAGAACGAGCTCAGCGAGAGAACTCGCGAACGGAGCGGGGCCCGGGGCCGGCAGGGACGACCTTTGGAGCGCCTCGTCAGCCAGACCTAAGCCGCCCCGATCGCCTTTCTGCGCTTCTATCGGCCGTCTGGCTTGGGTTTATCTGAATCGTCCGTCACTTCCCGCGTTCCAGGCGGCGGTGAATGTCCCGCAAATAGCGCAGGACATCTCCGATGGCCCAGAACAGGAACCCGAATACCAGCCCCGCGGTCAGCCAGGTCAACGCCGCCACATAGGCCACCGGTTTCCAGTCGTAGCCGATTCCCGCATCGCCGGGCCACAGCTTGCTGCATATCGTTAGTCCGCCGACCAGCACGGCCAAGACTCGGAACACATACGTCAGGGCAGGAGCAGCGAGGTTCTCAGAGGAATCTGCGTTGTGTGTGACAGACGCCGTCATCGTCGTCTCAGTCATGTCGTGTCCACGTTCGGTCGTGAACGCTTCGAGCGTCATCTCAGTCGTCGTCTCAGTCATCGTCATCTCCTGCCGTCAGCGGCACAGCGCAGCTGCTGAAGGGCGCGCAGCCTCACCAGGCGGTCGAGTCGCAATCTCAGTGGATCGCGCGCAGCGCTGTTGCTTGTTTTGGGAGTCGCCGCCTGCGGGCCCTTCCCCACAGGTTGAGGAGGCCGCCGCGAGGCTTCTGGAGCCTGTGTCCCTTTTGCCCGGTTACACGCTTCAGCCTCGTCAAAGCGTCTCAAGCGTCAGGGTAGCGAACGCCCCGCGATGTCGCGCTAACCCGGGAGGCCAGATTCGGCTCCCTCTGGCGCCAGGAGTCAGTGGGAGTGCCGCGGGAGCGAATTGCTTCGGGTTGTTGACGATCTGGCCGCGAGATAAGGGTAGCGGACTCCTCGCGATTTCGAGATAACCCGGAGGGCCAATCCGAACCCCGCTGGCGCGAGGAGTCAATGGCGGTGCCCTTCATGTGCCCCGTCACGGACGGCAAGGCGTCACTCGCGCTCGGTGGAGCCTCGTGAAAGGCGGAGTTGGGTGGCGGGGGTGCTCAGGTTGGATACCGGAGGGGCGGCGGGGGCAGGTTGGCGGTAACCGGCCCGTGCTACGATCCACCCTCCGGTTCAACCCGTATGCGGTGGGCGACGACCAACTGGACGCAGGTGCTGGCGGCACGCGAGGCGCCGACCGACGCGTCGCGGCTCGCCCTCGAGACGCTGTGCCAGGCTTACTGGTACCCGATCTACACCTTCGTCCGCGGACAGGGACTCGACGCCGAGGACGCCCGCGACGCCACGCAGGCCTACTTTGCGCAGCTGCTCGAGAAGGACTACCTCGAGGACTGCGATCCTGCGCGTGGCCGTTTCCGCGTGTTCCTGATGACATCGATCCGGAACTTCCTGTCGAAGGAACGGGAGAAGTCCCGCACATGGAAACGAGGCGGCCGGGCGACCGTGCTGTCGCTCGACGCCGATGCCGAGGGCCGTTATCGCGACGAGCCTGTCGATCGGCTCACGCCCGAAGACGTCTTCGAACGCCGCTGGGCGCTCACGCTGCTCGAACGCGTGCTCGCACGGCTGCGCACGGAGCACGCCGCCGCTGGCCGCGGCCGCGAGTTCGAGCGGCTGAAGCCGTACCTGACGGGTGACGAGCCGACGACGTCGTACCGCGAAGCGGCCGCGGACCTCGGGCTGACGGAGTCGGCCGTGAAGACGGCCGTCCATCGGCTGCGTGAGCGGTTCGGGGCCGCGCTTCGGGAGGAGATCGCCGAGACGGTTGCCGACCCCGACGATGTGGACGACGAGGTGCGGCACCTGCTGGGAGTCCTGGCGCCATGGGGCGGACGCCGCGAGTAACCTCCCACGGGCAATCCGTCTCTTCCACCTGATTGTGGCGACACGATGATGCCGGCGCGGTGTCCGCAGTGCGGGTCAGGCAGCGTCTCGGACGCGGTCGAAGGCCTCTGCCCCCAGTGCCTGCTGAGCCTGGCGCTCCTCGAATCCCCCCGCTGGCACGACGCGGCCGACGCGACGACGCGGTACGGCGCCGCTCCCGGACGCCTTCTCGGTAACCGGTACCAGATTCGCGAGTTGCTCGGCCGCGGCGGCATGGGCGAGGTGCACCGCGCCTTCGATCTGAAGCTGCGGGTGGACGTGGCGCTGAAGGCGGTGCGTCCCGGCCAGGCGTGGGACGAGCGTGCCCGCGACCTGCTGCGACGCGAGGTCCGTGCCGCCCGAGAGGTGCTCTCGCCGAACGTGTGCCGCATCTTCGATCTGGTAGACGAGGGCGGAGAGGAGCTGCTGTCGATGGAGTACATCGACGGCGCGACGCTCGGCGAAACCTTGCAGGCGCGCGGCCCCCTGCCGCTCGCCGAGGCGCGCGACATCGCCGCGCAGTTCCTCGCCGGGCTCGAGGCGATCCACGCGGCCGGGCTCGTGCACCGGGACTTCAAGCCCGAGAACGTGATGATCACGCGTGCCGGTCGCGTGGTCGTCATGGACTTCGGCGTGGCGCGCGCCGCACGCGACGCACACGCCATGACGATTGCCGGTACGCCGGCGTACATGGCCCCCGAACAGGCGCGCGGCGAAGAGGTCGACGCGCGCGCGGACGTCTTCTCGGCTGGCGTGGTGCTGGCCGAGATGATGGCGGTGGGAGGGCGCGACGGGCTGGCGATCCGCCAGGCGCTGTGGCGCAGCGTGCGGCAGGCGCCGCCGCAAGTACCCGAGGGTCCCTGGTCGGCCGTCCTCCAACGGGCGCTCGCATCGAGCCGCGACGGCCGGTACCCGTCCGCCCACGCGCTGGCGCGCGCCCTCGAAGAGGTGACGCTTCGGCTGCCCGGAGTGGAGGAGCGGCAGCCGTATCCTGGCCTCGCGGCGTTCACCGAGCAGGACGCGGAGTACTTCTTCGGTCGCGAGGTCGAGGTCGAAGCCGTCTGGAAGAAGCTGAAGCGGCCGCGGCTGCTGGGGGTGATCGGACCGTCGGGCGCGGGCAAGAGCTCGTTTCTCCGCGCTGGCCTGCTGCCGACCTTGCCTCCGTCCTGGAAGGCGGTGCTCGCAACGCCGGGCACGCAGCCGTTCCAGGCGCTGGCTCAGGCGCTCGTGCCAGTGTGCGCCGACGACACCGCGGCGCTCCAGGCGCTCGTCCGAGTCGACGACACCGACGCGACCGTGGCGGCCGTCACCCGATGGCGCGCCCGGCACGAGCACGCGCTCGTCCTCATCGATCAGTTCGAGGAGCTGTTCACCCAGAACGCGCCTCCGGTCCAGGCGGCTTTCGCGCAGCTCCTCGCCCGGCTCGTGCTCGAAGCCGATACCCACGTCGTCCTGTCGCTCAGGGACGACTTCCTGATCCACTGCCACGCGCAAGAGGCGCTCGCACCGATGTTGAGCGACCTCACGCTGCTCGGACCGCTCGGCCCGGGCGCGCTGCGGCGCGCCCTGGTGCAGCCGGCCCTCTCGTGCGGCTACCAGTTCGAAGACGACGCGCTCGTCCAGGAGATGGTGGACGAGGTCGTCAGCGAGCGCGGCGCGCTGCCGCTGCTCGCCTTTGCGGCCTCGAAGGTGTGGGACGCTCGCGACCGCGAAAAGGGCGTGCTCACACGCGCCGCGTATCACGAGATCGGCGGCGTCGCCGGTGCGCTGGCGCAGCACGCGGAGTCGACGCTCGAGCGCATCGGCGCGGAGCGAATCCCGCTCGTGCGCGAGCTGTTCCGCAACCTCGTGACCTCGCAGGGCACACGCGCCGTGCGCGGGCGCGACGACCTGCTGTCGGTGTTCGCGCGCGAGGCAGGCGAGCAGGGGACCCGAGCGGCCGAAGCGGTGCTCAACACGCTCGTCGATGCCCGCCTGCTCACCACGTACGAGCGCACGGGCGACGCCGGCGAGCGGCTCCAGCAGATCGAGATCATCCACGAGTCGCTGCTGACGGCGTGGCCGCGTCTCGTCCGCTGGCAGACGCAGGACGCCGATGGCGCGCAGTTGCGCGATCAGCTGCGGCAGGCCGCGCAGCTCTGGCACGACCGGGGCAGGCCGGAAGAGCTGCTGTGGTCGGGCGTCGCCTTTCGTGATTTCGCGTTGTGGCGGGAACGCTATCCCGGTGGCCTGACGGCTATGGAGGAGGCGTTTGGTGAGGCCGCGAAACGGCGGACCGGCCGACGACGCAGAATCCGTCAGCTCGCAGTGTCCACACTGCTGGCCGCCGTGGCGATCGTTGCGGTGACGATGGCCGTCCTCTGGCGGCGGAGCGAGATCGCGCGCCAGCACGCCGCCGCCGAGAGTCTGCGCGCCGAGGCAGGGAAGCTGCAGGTCATCGGCGAGCGGGAGCTGCTCCGTTACCCGACTGGCGCCCTCGCGTACATCATGAAGAGCCTCGAGCTGGCCGATACCGAGACAGCCCGGCTGCTGGCCCTGCGCCTGGTGCAGGAGAACCCGGTGGCCCGCATCGCCCGCGCATCTGACGTCCGGGAAGGAGGCGCGGAGAACTGGGCCATCGGTGTCGCGTTCCATCCCACGGGCGAATGGGTCGCGTGGGGAGGACACCAGTTCGTGCAGCTGTTGGATCGCCGTGGACAACGGCGACTGCGGCTCGATGGCTACAGTTCCCGCGGTGCGGGCACCATCGATGTCGGCTTCACCCGCGATGGCGCGTTCCTCGTCGCCAATCGCCACGGCGACGTCCGGGTGTGGTCTGTTCCGGATGGCCGCGAGGTATTCCGCGATCGCGTCGAGGACGGACGGTCGTACACGCTCATGGCGGACGGCCACTTCTACACCCTCACCATGCTGGGGTCTCGAGTGGAACTCCATGACTGGCCACTCCCGCCGGGGAGCCCACGTGCGCTGGGGCCAGTCGAGACTCGGGGACTGAGCGCAGTGACCCCCCGCGGATTGGCATACGCGGTCGGACGCGCGGTGTACTTCCGGTCGTTCGCGAACTGGACTGCGCCGCCCCGCCGGATCTTCGAGCAACCCACCGAGGTGACGACGGTCGGCCTCTCGGGTGACGCCGCCCAGGTCGCGACCGCCGACGCGAGCGGCGCGATACGGGTGGGGTCCGCCGAGCGGCCCTCGGAAGGCGCTGCCAGCGTCCTTGCCACTGTGCCAGGCGTCGTCGGACTTGATTTCGACCACAGGGCGCGGTGGTTGTCCGCGTTTTCCGCCGAGGAAGGCCAGCCAACCATTCGGCTTTTCGACCTGGCGGCTGCATCAGGTATCGCTCCGCTCGTGCTGCAAAAAGCCGACGCAGGCGCCTATGATTTCGACCCGACCGGGCAGTGGCTGATAACCGCGCACGGGACCGAAGCGGCATTCTGGCCCGTCACGATGCCGCGTGGGCGCGTGGTCCGTGCGGCGGCCCCAGCGCACGCGGTGCTGTTTGCGCCCGACGGACGTCGGCTCGTCGCGCTCTTGGGCGATCAGACAATCCGTACGGTCCCGTTGGTTCCCGGCGAGGAGTCGCGCACGCTGTTTACCTCGCGCGAAACGCCTGTGCTGTCGAATATGGCCGTCGACCCGTCCGGCCGTCGGCTTGCGGTCAGCGGTTTGGGCGGCCGGCTGATCCTCGTCCGGTCGGACGGCGCCTCGGCCGAGACACTCGAGGGCTTTCCATTTCAGAGCCTCATCGGTCGACCCGCCTTCAGCCGCGACGGGCGGCTGCTCGCAGCCGGCGTACACGGAGTCCGGTACGAGGACGCGAAAACGATCCGGGTCTGGAATCTGGAGACGGGGACATCCCGTACGTATGGCTCGTTGCCCGGCGCCGGACCCGGTATGCAGGGCGGGATCGCCGAGGTCGCGTTCGCTGGCCCCGACCGACTGCTCGCCGCCGTCCGCTACGCCGGCCTGATCTCGCTCGACCTGGCGAGCGGCGTCGCGCGCGTAGTCGTGCCGCTCCCCATCGACCAGTTCGCCCTGGGTCCGGACGGGAAATGGGGTGTGGCCATCGAGCGGGATCGCTTCCAGCCGCAAGCCGGGCCCGGCCGCGCGGTCAGGTTCGACCTCGTGCGTGGGAGCACGGAGGTCCTCGAGCACGGAGACGATGTGATCGCGATTGCCCTTGATCCCGGCGGCACGTTGGTAGCGACGAGCAGCGCCGACCGCACGGTCCGGGTTTCACGCGTGTCGGGCGGACCGCCCCACCTGCTGCTCGGCGCTGAAGGCGCCATCTACTCGCTCGCGTTCTCGCCCGACAGCCGCTGGCTGGCCGCGTGCGGAGAAGCGTTCGCCATCCGCGTCTGGCCGGTGCCCGACGTCTCGAAGCCCCCGCGCGCATCTCCTGCCACGTGACGCGCTGCTCACCTGGCTGCGCAGCCACACGAACCTCAAGGCGGTGCCCAACGCCGCGTCGTCAACCGGATACGTCCTCGAACTCGGCCCGTTCCCCGGATGGGCCGACGTGCCGGCGTGGCGATGACACCTTTCCGCAGGGATCCGTCTGAAGTCTGTAATCGAAGTTGGAGGTCCCCAGTGCAACGACTCATTGCGGCCGCCGTCACCTGCTGCCTTCTCACAGCGGCAACGGTAGCAGGCCAGGAGCAGACGGGATCGGTCCAGGGCGTCGTCCGCGACGTGCAAGGCGGTGTCCTGCCGGGCGCGGCAGTGACGATCTCCAACGACAACGGCCTCGCGCTGGTGATCGTGACGGACGCGGCCGGCGGGTATCGATATCCCGCGCTGCCGCCCGGCCGGTACCAGATGGCCGCCCGGCTCGACCGGTTCGACACTGCGAGTGTCGCCGATGTCGCGCTCGTGCCCGGTGCGCAGTTGACGATCGACCTCACGCTCAAGCCCGCCGGCATCGCCGAGCGGGTCGACGTCGTGGCCGGCTCGCCGCGCCTCGCGATCACGCAGGCGATGCGGGCGACCAGCCTCTCGAGCGAGGTGTTCGAGCGGCTGCCCCGCGGTCGGGATTTCACGACGATCGCGGCGCACGCGCCCGGCGCGAACGACGAGCGCAAGGCGGGCGGCATCGCCATCGACGGATCGACCGGCGCCGAGAACCGCGTGATGATCGACGGGATGGAGACGACCGACACCTGGATCGGCACGCCGGGGCAGTACCTGGCGACCGATTTCGTCGAGGTGGTGCAAGTCAAGTCGTCCGGATACAGCGCCGAATACGGAGGCTCCACTGGCGGTGTGCTGAACGTCGTGACGAAGAGCGGGAGCAACGACTGGCGCGGCCAGGCACTGCTGCTCTTCTCGGGCGATGCGCTCGACGCGGGGCTCCGGCCGACGCTGCGGCTCGTGCCGTCGGATACCACGCGCGCCGAGTACGTGACGTATCCCGAGGACGACTACACGCAGGTGGAGCCCGGATTCACGCTGGGCGGTCCGGTGGTGCGCAACCGCGCGTGGTTCTTCGCCGGTTACGTGCCGTCGCTGCGCGATACCGACCGCACGCTGACGTTTCTGGGCGAGACGAGGCCGTCCACGTTCTCGCAGCGGGCCACCCGGCATCACGCCGCCGCGAACGTGAGCGCGCAGCTCGGGCCGCGCTGGCGAACGAAGGCGGCGTTCAGCTCGGGCCGCGACGTGCAGCGCGGGCTGCTCCCGGTGGAGGACGGGACGGGCAACCCGGCCGCAAGCTACTCGATCGACGAGATCATCCCGAACTACTCGGCGTCGGCGAGCGTCGACTACATGCCGAGCGGCCGCGCGTATCTCAGCGCGCGCACGGGGTACTTCTTCCGCGACGCCTTCAACCAGGGCGTTTATCAGGGCGACCTGTTCGCTTACCGCACCTCCTCGCTTAACGTCCCCGGCGTTCCCCCCGACTTCCAGCATCCGCGCAACTTCACGAACGTGCCGTCGAATTTCAGCCGCGATCGTGCGCGCGGGCCGCATTTCAGCCTCCAGGTAGACGGGACGGTCACGTTCACCGCGGCCGGCCGGCACCAGGTGAAGGGCGGCGTGCAGTTCGATCGCGTCGGGATCGACGCGCTCTCGGGCTTGACGGGCAACGTGATCAACCTCTTCTGGGGGCAAGCGTTCGATGGCGTTGCGGGCGCGTACGGCTACTACTCGGTCGTGAGCAACGACCTCCTGCCCAACCGCGGCTTCATCACCGCCGGCAAGGCGACGGTGAACAACGTCGGCCTGTTCCTGCAGGACGAATGGACGCTCGGCAGCCGGCTCACGCTGCAGGTGGGGCTGCGGACCGAGAACGAGCACGTGCCCTCTCTGGCCCGCGACCCGGGCATCCCGCCGACCGCGATCCACTTCGGCTTCGCCGACAAGCTCGCGCCGCGCCTGGGCCTCGCCTGGGACGCGACCGGCGACCACAAGACCAAGGTCTACGGATCGTGGGGCGTGTTCTACGACATCACCAAGATGCAGATCACCCAGGCCTTCGGCGGATTCAGGTCGAACTGGTTCTGGTTCACGCTCGACAGCCCAGACTTCCGGCCCATCGTGGACAACCCGGCGTGCCCGCCGGCGTGTCCGGGCTCGCACATCCTCGGCGACTTCACCCCGATCGTCCCGATTAACCACCCGGACGAGCACGGGATCGACCCGGCGCTGGCGCCGATGCGGCTGCAGGAGCTCGTCATCGGCGTGGAACGGGAACTGGCCCCCGCGCTCTCGGCGAGCGCGAGGTACATCCACAAGCAGATCGATCGGGCGCTCGAAGACCTCTCGACGCAGTTGCCGGGAGAAACGGAGCGGTTGATCCTCATCGGTAACCCCGGCTTCGGCGCCGCGTCGGAGTTCTATCCGGGCGGAGGGTCCACCCCGTTGGCGCTGCCCAAGGCCGTGCGCGACTACGACGCGTTCGAGGTCACGCTGGATCGCCGTCTCTCCGGCCGCTGGGCCGCGCGCGCCGCGTACACGTGGAGCCGGCTGTCGGGCAACTACTCGGGTCTCGCCCTCTCCGATGAGGACGGGCGTGTCGCGCCGAACTTCGGTGTGGTGTTCGACGACCCGATCGGCTTGTTCGACGAGCGGGGCCAACCGGTGTACGGCGTGCTCGCCACGGACCGTCCCCACCAGGTGAAGGTGCAGGGCCAGTACATCTGGCCGTTCGGCACGAGCGTGGGCGGCGCGTGGTACGGCGCGACCGGCATCCCGCGGACGCGTCAGGCCGCGTACAACCTGGACATCATCCCGGTCATGTACAGGGGACGGAAGAGCGACGGGCGGCTGCCCTTCCTCTCACGGCTCGATCTCCATGTCAGGCACGATCTGCGCCTCCGGTCCAGGTTTCGTCTCGGGTTCAGCGCGAACGTGACGAACGTGTTCAACCAGGGAACGGCCACCAACTACTTCCCGCAGGAACTCTTCCCCGGGCAGTTCGTCAAGGTCGACGAGCAGGCGTTCTTCTTCCAGGGGGCCGACACCCAGCGCCTGATCGAGGAACAACAGCTCGCGCGCGACGCGCGCTTCCTTCTGGACAGCGGCTTCCTCGCGCCGCGCTCGATCAGGCTCGGGGTCTCGCTGTCGTTCTGAGCGGCACTTGGTCTGGGCCGACGACGCAACGCTACATACACCTGAGTCCCGCGGCAACGGAAGACCCGAGCCGCTTGCTCGATGGACGCTTCGAGCCTCGGCGAAGTCTCGCCGTAGCGCTCCGCGCCGAGACGGAAGCGTAAGGGGTCTGGGGACGAAGTCTCCAGGTCAATAAGCGAGTGAGCGCGCGAACGAGCCTCGCGAACGGAGCGCGCCGACGAAGCGGCGCGCGAGTAAGCGAGTAGGGGGTCTGGGGGCGAAGCCCCCAGATCAATATTGAATGAGCGGGCTACGGGGATCGAACCCGATTAACCAGTTTTTCTAAGTTGGTGATGGCGCGCGGCTTCTGGTGACAAGCGCTTGATCCGCAGTGTTTTAGCGGTACCCGAACGTCCACTCGCGTTCTCGCGATTCCCCTGCATTCTCCCAGCGTCTTGGAGACATTTTGGACACGCTCGGCCATTTGCACGCGGTTACATCAGCGGGCGAAACGCGAGACCCGCGAAGACACGCAATTCCAATCAGTATCAGCAAGCGTTTGGATTCCAGCGCAGGTCGACTAAACCTGTGAGCTTCAACTGGGGAGCCCCGATTAGCAGCGCCGGCCAGAACGGAGCCAATCTCAGTTCAGGATCATGGCCGGAACACCTCGTGGCAGCCATGCCCCGCGTCATGCAAGTGGGCATCAAGTTTCGCTTCGACTGAAATTTCCCGGTCCCCCTTTCGACTCACGGCCGTGGCTGGCCCTCTGAGCAAGTCTGCTCGCCGTTCTCGCGTTCCTGTCTAACGGCAGGTTTCTGATCATGCAGCTGTCGGAAGTTGAGGACGGTGCTTACCTCCGGACGAGGTGACAGCCCAGCCGTCCGATTTCCGCCGGCCCGACTTCAGGAAATCAGACATGTCTCTCGGCGAGGAATACCGATGCGCATCCGATCTCGTTACGTCGCGGTAGTTGCCGCCACTGGACTCGTACTCGTGGTCGCGGCCTGCGAGAAGAAGAGTCCTACGAGTCCTGCCGATCGCCGCCGCCCCGTCCGACGCCGACGGCTTCAGTCGTCCGTCTCGAGCTCGTCGCGCCGGCGGAGATCGCGCCGGAGTGAATCTGTCCAACTGAGGGCGAATGCCGTCAAGTCGGACGGCTCGGTCGAGAACGTGAGCAACCAGGCACTATGGACGTCGACGAACTCACCGGTCCTGCAGGTGAGCTCGACGGGGCTTGCCACAGGCAAAAGCCGCGGGCAGGGTATCGTTTCCGCCCGCTTCGCCGGACAGAACGCCACCAGGCGCACATATTCGTGCTGCCCAAGGGGACGTTCCGGCTCACCGGCACCATCCAGGAGAGCGGCTTTGAACTCGCGGGTGTCACCGTCACCGTGACCTCCGGCGTCGGAGAGGGTCTCACGACACTCTCCGACGCCACCGGATTCTACGCGCTCTATGGCGTCATTGGGTCGCTGCAGCTCGAGGTGAAGAAAGAGGGTTATCGCAACGCCATCCAGTCGCTCGACGTGACCGCGCACCGCACGTACGATTTCAATATGGTCACCGAACGGCCACGGACGGACTACAGGGGAACCTACACGCTCACGATCTCCGCGGCTTCGGCGTGCCGTTGGACGTCGGGCACGTTCCCCGAGGAGGCAAAGCGCCGCGTCTACACCGCGAACGTCGAACAGGACGGCGGGCGTTTGACGGTCACGCTGAGCGACGCGGACTTCATCGTCACCAATGGCTACGGCAATCGCTTCTCTGGGTTTACCGATCCGACCGGGACGATGACATTCCCGATCGGTGACGTTTGGGGCGATGAAATCATTCGGTTCCACATCGTGGAGCGCTTCAGCGTCGGGGCGCTGCTGGTCGGTGGCACCGTCACCGCCAGCGGCACCCCGCAACGCATTGCAGGGACGCTCGACCGGATCTATCCTGACCTCGAACCGCACCAGCGATCCCTTCGACTCGTCCCTCTCCGAGTGTGAGTCGGCGACGCACGGCTTTGAAATGGTGCGGCGCTAGCCGACTGACGAGGGGATCATGTCAGCACAGCTGCGGTTCATCGGTTTGTGTCCCGGCGCCGTCTTGACCATCGGATGCGATGGCGCCGACAGGCCGCCGCTGCTCGCGCCCCCGCCCCCGCCCGGCGGCCTGATCGTTCTTGGACCTGACACCGTCCGAGTCGAGCTCGTCGCGCCGGCGGAGATCGCGCCGGGTGAATCGGTCCAACTGACGGCGAAGGCCATCAAGTCGGACGGCTCGGCCGAGAACGTGAGCGACCAGGCTGAATGGACGACGAGTGACACGTCGGTCCTGCAGGTGAGCTCGAGGGGTCTTGCCACAGGCAAAAACCGCGGCGCAACGACTGTTTACGCCCGGTTCGCCGGACGCAACCACGCCAGCGCGGGCATATTCGTGCGGCCCAAAGAAGGGACGATCCCGCAGAAATTCGCGGCCCTTGCGGGAGTGTATGACTTGACGATGACGGTGGAAAGCTTCGATCCGGCATGGGGCGACCTCACGGGGCACCGATATTCCGGGGTGCTTACGCTTGTCGACGGCGCGGGCTCATTTAGCGAGATGCGACTGTTCAATGCAGCGGGTGAGAACGTCTCTGGCCCGTCTGGCGGTTTCGTCATACGTTGCAGTGTCATTCGCATAGGGAATTGCCGCGCTAGGCCCGCCGCCGGGCAATCCCTGACCGTCCAGCAGCGACACCCGCGCGCCCTCGACGGGGCCTCCCGTATCCGCATTGACCACTTGGCCGCCGAATTCGACCGTCGCCCGCGTATTCGGATCCGACGATGGCGCGGGCGGCGGAGCGGGGCGGTCACCTTTCCGCCGTCGCATCCAACGCTGGTTATGATGCACGCACAAACCGCGGTGAGAGGAAGATGTCGGAACATGGTCAACTCCTGTTGGGGCAAGTGTGATTCCGTACGCAGTGCGCCGCCGCGCGCGCCGCACGCCCACGCTGGAACCGATCCCGCTACCAGGAGACGCGAGACGGGAGAAAACTTGCTCAGCTATGCGGTGTACCCGGGCTGATCAGTGGTCCAGAGAGCGGCGGCGGGTGACTGTCGGACCTTTGGACTTGGGCTTCACGTGCCAGAAATCGGGTAGGAACGTACTGAGATGCAGGCGAGCTTTACAGCTGCGTCGATCCTCCTGGAACGTATATCTGACGCCGAACTGGATAACGCGTGGCGTGCCGGCCATGGGTACGATGCGCCGCGTCGAGCTCGATTTTGAGCACCGCAACTTCCCGTGGGCCGTCCGGAAGGCCCCAGGCCTCCTCTCCGGAAACAAGAAAAGGCGGGCATTCTAAAAGATAATTCGAATATCCACAGCACCCTGTTCATCGTCTGCGTAAATCCAGAACCTGCCATTCCCGATTGTGTACACGTATCTATCACCTGTTTGCCATTGCGCTACTGGTTTTGCTTCAATCCATTCTGCGGAATTCCCCTTCAGCAGGTACTCTGATCGGGGTTGGAGCTGAGAGCGGGAAGTTCTCTATCGTCGCGTTACAACCCATGGGGCACATCCATGGGACGTTCCTGAAGATAAACTCGTTTGCACCTTGAACGCGTGGGTCGTAGACAGAAATACTGACCGAATCTTTACCAGTCCAACCGCCTTTATTTGTCACCGCAAATTCGAATTCGTACGTTCCTTCCTCCAGGTTTGTCACCTTCGTGCGTTGAGACTCGGGACTTTCAATGGAATATGAAGCAGGGCCGGAAGTTTTCTTCCATGAGTAGCCGGCGGTAGCTACCGGTGAGAGTGTGGAAAACCCTGACAAGACGAGAGAAGTAGCCGGTAGAGGCAGCCATACATCGGCCCCTGCATTCACTTGCGCCGTGTCAAGCGGCGGAGACGGAGGCGGAGGCGGAGCGGGGGCGATCAGCTCTCCGCCGCGGCATCCGACGCTCGCCATGATGCCCAGACAAAACGCGATGAGACGAAGGTATCGCAACATGCTCAGCTCCTGTAGTGGCGCGAATGCTCATATCGGACAGGCTGAAGTCCTTCCGTCGGTTCGCTTTGAACCAGCGGGGCGCCAGCTCAGTCTTCTCGCTACCAAGAGACGCGAGAACTGCGGGCAAACTTGCTCACGTAGGCGGTGTAACCGGGCTGATCAGTGGTCCAGAGAGCGGCGTGGGGCGGCGTCGGCCCTTGGCCTTCAGCTTCACCTGCCAGAAATGTGGTGGGAGCGTATCGAGCTGCAGGCGAGCCCTCCGGCTGCTTCCATCCCCCTCGCCGGGCGCTCAGCGGCGTGCCGTCAGCCTCGCGGTGCCGGCCCCGATACCGAGACGAGTTCGTCTGGTGCAGTGGGAACGCGTGAACGGGGTCGTGGTCAACCTGCCAGAATTCTATGAGGCGTTTGACGTGAAGGCCGGCGATCGGATGTCCGGCCGGAGAGCGCGCGAGAGCGGATCTGGTAGGTTGTGTCCGGCACGGGCTCGGAGGGGCCTGAGGTCCGTTTCGCGGTGTGCGATCGCGAGACGATCACCGGTGGGGGTGGGCCAAGGCTCGCACATCATCCCCGGGGAGTACTTCGGAAACGGTGAAGTACACACACCGTCGCAAAGCACCGCGCCGATACGCGAAAGAAAGGAGTATGGATTTCCGCCGTTCTAACCATTTACTCAGCCGACCGGCTGAAGTAATGGACGCTGTCGTACGGTTGACGCCCAGAACCGTCTGTAAATCGAGTGTGAGTCTTTACCCGGAGGCGGCCGTCTTGAAGTACCTGTAGTTCCTGAGTTCTTTGTGCGAAGGTGGGGTTCCAAACAAGGGCCAACACGCCATCGTCCGCATCAGCCAGTGAGGTCTGCAGTTCTCCCCAGTAGCATTCCACCGGGATACAGGCCCCCCACATGTGGACAACCAAAGCGTTGCCCGATTCACGAATCGATACTCTGGTAATTCCGTCCGTCTCAGGATCTTCGTTTCGCCAACGGCCGACAAAAGGAGAAGTGAAAGCAGAACTGAAAGCGGCCTGCGTCATGGTGACAGTCACGTCCGCGACAGTAAGTGTTCCCGTCCGCGCGCTCGTGTCAAAGTTCGCTTGCGCCGAATAGCTCAGCGATCCGTTGCCGATCCCGGAAGTGCCAGCGGTGACCGTGATCCAACTGGTATTACTTCTCGCAGTCCAAGGACAGCCGGCTGTGGTCTGCACACCCACAGTTCCGGGCTCGCCGTTTTGTCCGAGTGAAACAGCTAACGGTGATACGGCAGATGTGCACGAGGGTGAGGTTAGCGGAGTAGAAGCTTTGTCACCGCAGCCGGTCAGAGCAAAGACCAAGATCGAGGTTCCGGCGAGCCGTCGGTTCATGAGCGTGCCTCCGTATGAGGAACGCGAGAAGCACGAACAAACTTGCTCACGCGAACGGCGAGTAGCTAGGAACCGCCTCTCGGGGCTGCCCGGGCGCGCGTCAGACGTCTGAAGAGCCACGCCCGCGCGGCCTGCCAGTCGCGCATCGTCGTTGCGAGCGAGGTGCCGAGCACCTGACCGGTCTCTTCCAGCGAGAGGCCGCCGAAGAACCGCAATTCGGCGACGCGGGCCTTTCGAGGGTCAAGGGAGGAGAGCTCGTCGAGGGCTATATCCAGATCGAGCACGTCAACCTCGCGCGGTTCGCGGCGAGCGGCGTCTTCGACGAGCGTGACGCGAGTCAGCCCTCCCGAACGTTTCGCCATTTTCCGGGCGCGTGCGCGATCGACCAGGATGCGGCGCATCATCTCCGACGCGATAGCCAGAAACTGCGCCCGGTTCCGCCAGACCGCGCGGTCCTGATCGACCAGCCGAAGGTAGACCTCGTGCACCAGCGCCGTCGGCTGCAGCGTGTGGCCGGACCGCTCGCGCCGGATGAACGCGCCGGCGCGGCGACGTAGCTCGTCGTAGACCAGCGGCATCAGGCGATCGCGGGCCTCGATGTTCCCGTCGTTCCAGGCCGCGAGAAGGGCAGTGACGTCCTCTGACTGGGCCGTGGCCGGATGCTTGGTGCGGGAGGCGCGGCGGCCGTTCATTGTCCCGCGGAATTGATGATCGCGGTGCCGACGATGATCGGGCGCTCCGCCGCGCGCACCTGCGGGACGAGCAGCAGGAAACGGCCGTCGCGCGACACTTCGAGCAGCGACGCGGACGGTTTCAGCGCGAATAGCGGCTGTGCGATTCCGACCGAGATGGGAGGGCCGGTGCCGACGGGAACGGTCATCATCCTGCCGTCGCTGCCCACATAGTACAGCTGCCGGCTATCGCGCGCTCCAACGTGGTGCGCTCCGGACTCCGGTCGCGGCCAGATCGGGCTCGCTGGTTATACGGAAACGGTGCGACGTAGAGGCGACCTCGTGCGCCCCTGGCGTCCTGCGCGGAATGCGATCGCGCGGCCATCGGGCGACACGCGCATCTCAGACGAGTTGAACTGCGGTGGCAGCAGAGGGGCGGGCGATGCACCGTCCGTCAGCGGCAGCTGGAAGAGCTTGAAGCCGCCAGCTTGGCGTTCGGCGTACGCGACTGCCCGGCCTCCAGGCAAGCACGTCCATCACGAGCTGCTGCGATCCAGACAGGCAGAAGTTGTTTTTCCGACCCGGTAGCGAGGTCCCTGCGAAACAGGTGTGGCAGGGAACCGGGGCTGTCGCCGGCGAAGATGATGGCACGCTCGTCATCGATCCAGACAGGCGTCACCTCGCTGCCGCGGCCGAATGTGAGCTGCTCTTCGGTCCCGCGGACCAGGTCGTGGCGCCAGATGTCGTACCCGCCCAAGCCCCGCTGCCTGCGCGCCGTGAGCAGCTTCCGCCCATCTCGAGAGAGCCGCGCGGACGCGAGTCGTAGTCCGCGGGCTTGCCGATGGTGCCACTCTCGTTGCCGTTCCGGTCGGTCCACACCAGCTGCTGGATGTCTCCACCCGGATGGTAGGCGACAGTGCCCGTTGGAGACGCGCTGAACATTGCGCGAGACGTGGTGAAGAAGTACTCGACCTGATCTGCAATCGAGAACGGCTCACCGACGGGCCCGGCTCGCTTTCAGATCCACCCGCTGCGCCATGAGCACGCCTTCACGAGCGAACACGACGATGTCGGGATCGACCCACTGCGCGTTCGAGCTCACGCGCATGAGTCTAGTGGCCACGCCTGACTGCATCTGGCGCCGTCGAGCTGACCGATCCGCAGCTCTCCCTCGCCATCGTCGCGCCGTGCTGTGAACAGAAAACGTTTGCCGTCGGGGAGGAACCACGGCCAGTGCACGCGAACGTCGCCCTGTCGAGCGATTCGCGGTGAGGATCTCGCGCGGGGCGGCGCCCCCCGTGGCCGGCACCGCGGAGATCGTCCTTCCGTGCGGTGTGTCCCAGGAGAATGACACCTTCAGCGCCCCAGGTTCCATGGCTCCCTGCACTTCGGACACGTCGCAGACTGTCAGCGCAGGTCCGGCGGGGAGGTCGAAGCGCTTCAACTTCCCGTCCGCGAAGAAGGCCAGCGAACGGCCATCGGGCGACCAGAACACCGACGTGGCGCCGTCGGTTCCTTGCAGCGGCCGCGTCTCGAGATCCGCCATCGCCACGAAGCCAGATCCGGCTTGGGCCGTCGCGATCGGATTCTGTAGACGCGAGAAACGCCAATTGCGATCCGTCGGGCGACAGCGCCAAGAACGTTTGCCCCGGCTGGAAGTCGAAGAGGGCGCCTTCAGGCGGGAACACATGAAAGCGTACCGTCGGAGAGAATCGAAGGCGTCGGACGGTAGATGATGAAGGCCAACGATGCCGCCAGCGCGATCGTGGTCGCAATCGCTACAATTGGTAGGAGATATCTCCGCGCTCGCGTCTGAACCCCGGCGCGTCGGCGTCGTCCCCGAGATCAAGTGCGATCCGCGCCTCGCCGATGTCGCGCAGCCGCAACTTCGGATCCTTCGTCAGACACCGTCGCAAGATGCGAACGAGGTATGGTGGCGTGCTCGCGGGCAACAGGTCCCAATCGGGCTCACCTGCGATTACCGCTTCCAGCGCATCGGTCACCGTGGTGCCAGTAAACGGCGGCTGTTGCGCGCACATCCTGAACAGCACGCAGCCAAATGCCCAGATGTCCGTACGCTTGTCGACCGCCAGCCCGCCGAGCCTGCTCCGGGCTCATGTAACCCGCGGTTCCGACGACCACACCGACCTGCGTCGCATGCCGCGAGCCGCTCGGCGACCCCACCGTCGCGGCACCGATTTGCGAGCCATCGATTTTCGCGAGCCCGAAGTCGAGGATCTTGACGTTTCCGTCGGGCGTGATCTTGATGTTGCCGGGCTTGAAATCACGATGGACGATGCCGCGATCGTGCGCCGCCTCCAGCCCATCGGCCAGCTGACGCGCGATCCGAAGGACCTCATCGAACGCGATTGGACCGGCGGCTAGTCGTTCGTCGAGCGTCAGACCGTCGACGAGCTCGAGCACGAGCGCCACGACGTCTTCGCTCTCTTCCACTCCGTAGATAGCCCCGATGTGCGGGTGATTCAGGGCTGCGAGCGCTCGGGCCTCCTCTTCAAAGCGAGACCGGCGGTCGGCGATCGTGTGCGAACGAGTCAGGCAATACCTTGATGGCGACCGCACGTTGGAGCTTCGTGTCGTGCGCGCGATAGACTTCCCCCATCCCGCCGGCACCGAGCAATGTCTCGATCCGGAATGGACCCAGTTGCGTGCCCGGCGCCAGTCGCTTCACCGTACCTGATGGGGCGAATGCCGGCGTGTCGCCGAACGATCCGGCTTCGTCGTGTGCCCTGAGCATCGAGTCGACCGTCACCCGCAACGCCGAATCGTTGCGGCAGGCTTCGTCGAGATACGCGTGTCGCGCGCTCTTTTCGAGACCGACTGCCGCGGAAAACACGCGGCTCACGTCGGGCCAACGATCGGGACTGATATCGAGGCGTTCTGTCACTCAGACCTTCCTCAGAAGGTGTACCGGACGGCTGCCCAGATCCTCCGGGCTCCTCCGTCGGTCGCCCACTGATTGAGGAAACCGACAGAATTGACCCGGCTGTCGGGAATCCCGAAATTCCGCGTGTTCGTCGCGTTGAACATCTCCACGCGGATCTGGAGATTCTGGCTCCGGCGGAATCTCGTGTTCTTGATCAGCGAGAAGTCGACGTTTCCGATGCCATCAGCCCGAAGCAGGTTGCGCGGAGCATTGCCGACGCGCTCGCCGGGACACGTCGCGCTCGGCATGCCACAGAGGCGACGGAACAGACTTGCCGGACCTGCCGCACCGCCTGCGGCAATGATCTCCGGGATCGTCATTCTCGACAGATCGAGGTTGGTGTTGAGATTCGGCCGGATGGCGTTCCCGATCAGGCTGTCGATCCCCGAGAGCGCACCGGTTGGATCTGCTCCGTTGAGCGGCGTGAACGGCGCCCCGCTCTGCAACGTGAAGAAGGACCCCACCTGCCAGCCGCCGAGGATCTTCCCTGCGATTCCCTGCTGCGACCGCATGACCGGCAGCTCCCAGACGAAGTTGCCAGTGAGCCGGTGCGGGCGGTCGTAGGACGAGCGTCCTTTATCGGCGCCGATGTTGTACGAATCCTGCGCCACCCCGATCTCGCCGGTCGATGGATTGAAGATGTCCGACGCGGTGTCGATGTATCGACTCCACGTGTAGTGCAGCGCGGCGCTGAGACCGAGACTCAGTCGCTTCTCGACGCCCGTCTGCATCGAGTGATACCAGGACTTCGCCGTGTTCGCGCGCCAGCGGATCACGCCGCGAGTCGGATCCAGGCGCGTCGTACATGACGTGCCGCAGAACTCGGGACGCGGGTTGCCGTCGATCGTCTGGAAGAGATCCTTCCCGAACGTTCCGACGTAGCCGATCCTGAACGCAAGGTTCTGCCCGATCTGCCGCTGGATCTCGAGGCTGAACTGGTCGGCCAACGGAGAGCGGAAATCTTCGGCAACGATCGACCGCGTCAGGAGGTTGGGATCCGTTCCGGCGGGAACGCCCGCCGGGGTGTTCTGCAGCGCCGTGAACGCGTTGGCGAGGTTGCTTCGACTGATCGCCGCGACGTATGGGAACGAGCTGGCGATGTTTTGCGCGATGGTCAGGAACGCGTAATCGTGCGTCGCGCGCGTACCCTCCGCGCAGCGACAGACGGTCGTCGCCCGTCAGGAACCCGATGAGTCCCGTGTCGCTCGTCCTCGGGACCCAGTTGAAGCCGACCCGGGGCTCGAGGTTGTTCCGATCGGCCGTGGGAACAGGCGTCAGACGAAAGACGGCGTCGTTGCCGTTGGCGGCGAGCACGCGCCTCGTTCAGCTCGATCAGACTTGACATGTTGTTGCCTGGCAGCTCGTAGCGCAGGCCGAGGTTCAACGTCAGCGTCGGATGGAGCTTCCACTCGTCCTGCGCGAAGTAGTACTGGTCCCACCAGCGGTAGTAGTTGATCTCCTGCCCACCCGGTAGCGGCTTGTTGATGGTCGTGGCCGCGGCGTGGTCGCGCACGAAACTCTGAAGGCTGTCGTAGCTGAGCAGCCCGCGGATCATGGGGAAGAAGGAGCTCTTCACATAGTTGTGGCGGATGTCCAGGCCGGCCTTCAGCAGATGGTTGCCGCGCAGGTAGGTCAGATTGTTCTGGATCTGGTAGAGATCGTTGTCACCGAAATTCGGCAGGTTGGCGGCCAGCCCGATCGCGGTCCGGCTGTTCGGCGGCGACGAACCCGGCCATGTTCAACTCGGCGATCTCGACCGACGGGATCTCCTCCGACGCGGGATCCTGCGCGCCCCTGAACGTGCCCCGGTGCGACCACGCGACCCGGAACTCGTTCGAGAGGCTCTTGCCGAGCACGCTGTTCATCCACGTGTTCAGCGAATGCTCATTCGACCTGCTGACGGTCGTCAGCCCCGGCGGCGTCACCTGTCCCGTACCGGAATTCTCCGGTGTGCGTCCGAGCAGGTACCGCGACGTGATCGTGTGGCTGCTGGAAAGCACGTGATCCACCCGGCCCATCGCCTGATCGTTGTTGAAGACGATGGACGAGGAGCCGGTGAGGTCCCCGAGCGGCACGGTATAGGTCTGCCCGCCGAGCTCGAACGACGCGCTCTTGCCGTTCGGCGTTCCGGCCGGCACGAACCTGAGCAGCGCCGCGATCTGAGGACGGCCGGCGGCGACCGACTGCAGCACTGCGCGCCCGGAGTCGGTCGGCGCGCCGCTCAGCGTGAAGCCGGAGCCGAGCTGACGATCCGTCCATCGCTGATACGACCCGAAGAAGAACGTCCGGTCGCGAAACACCGGTCCACCGAGGGTGCCGCCGTACTGATTCTCTTCCTGGAAGGGAGCGGACGCGAACTTCGCGGCCTTGTCGAGATTGGTCCGACTGTTCAGCGATTCGTCGTTGTGGAACCAGAACGCCGACCCCCTGAAGCTGTTGCTGCCGCTCTTGGTCACCGCGCTGACGATGGCTCCCGCGGCGCGGCCGAACTCGGCGGCGAACTGATTCGTGATCAGCCGGACCTCCTGGATGATGTCGGTGTTGTTGATCGGCTGCTGCTGTCCGGTGTTCCCGGGATGGTTGCTGTCCTGCCCGTCGATCGTGAAGTTGTTCGAGCGGACGCGCATGCCGTTCGCGGAAAAGTTCGTTCCGAAGGCGAAACGCAGCTGGCCGCTGCCGAGCGCGCTGACGCCAGGCGCGGAAAGCGCGAGGGCGAACACGTCGCGGAACGTTGCGCCCTGCACCGGCAGCTCGGCGATCCTCGTCGTATCGAACCGGACGCCCACTTCTGGCGTCGTCCTGTTGATCAGGGGGGCGTCGGCGCGCACTTCGATGCTCTCAGTCAATCCTGCCCGCTGGAGGTGGACGTCCACCACGGCGTCCTGATTGAGCGAGACGGTGATCCCGGAACGCACGTACTTCGAGAAGCCGCCCCTCTCGATCGTCAGCTCGTACTCGCCCACCGGAACGTTGAGGAACCGATAGAATCCATTCTTCTCGCTGACCGCCGTTCGGACTGCGTTCGTCGCGACATTCCGGATTGTCACCGTAGCGCCGGGCACCACCGCCTCCTGCTCGTCGCTGACAGTTCCCTGGATCGTGCCGGTCGTGGACTGTGCGGCCAGGCGGGGTGGAAAGGCAAGGCACGCGAGCATCGCCAGCACGCCCACGCACGAGCCGTGTCTCTTCACGGCCCTTCTTCCACTCCCAGGGGGTATGACCAGGTTCACGATGTGTTGCCCGCAGTATAGGGCAACCTCCCCGGGAGCGTCTCCCGTCTCGTCGACATGAGCAAGTTTCCTCCCGCTTCTCGCGTTCCCTAGTCCTGCCGCACTCCGGGAGGGGCCAAATCACGAATCACCGCCTCTTCATAGGGACCAGTGAGTCACTGGGCGGATTCCAGGCGAATTGGAGGCACATCCATGAAGCGACGACTCGCCGCCGGCGCGATGATTCTCGCCCTTGTTCTCAATGGTTGCGCGGACGGACAGGAATCCAGTGTCTCCGCCACCCGCGCCGGCCCCGCAGCCGCCCGCACCGCCCGTACCGCCCCCCCCGCCCCTCGGCGCGGGGGTGGAGGGGACCATCAGCGTGACATCCCGGCTGACGGCGACGGGTGGCTACGAGTACACGATGCAGGTCCATCTCACGGAGCGCGCCGGCGTGGCGGTCACTGTCACGAAACTCGAGTTGTACACCGATGACGGTTGGGGCCGGTGGCTCGCGGTTTCTGGACCCGAGGCCTGGAGCGGCGACGAGAATCGTATGGCTGCACATGGCACGCTGGCGTCCAAGCCGCTGACGATCAGTGACGAGTCGCCATACGGTTACGCGAGCGATGTAGGCGCGATCATTACGTTCTCCGACGGCACTGCCCCAAGTCGCACCGAGCTCGGGGCCCTCACGCCGCCACGACCGGGACCACCCTCAAACGACAGGGTCACGCTGAAGGGTACGGTCAGCGACGCCAGCAACACCGGGACGATTCCCGACGCGCTGGTTGAAGTGCTGAATGGGCCGGACGCCGACCGGAGAACAACAACCGATCAGAACGGCGCGTTCACGCTGGCCGACCTCAGAACAGGTAGATTCGAGATCCGGTTTTCGAGAAACGGATATCAGTCCTCCCGACTGAGCATCTTCGTCGTTGCCGACAAGACCATGGACTTCAAGTTGTGGAGGTAGCCTACTGCCGCGTCTCAGGGCCAGTATCCGACGCCAGAATCGCCTTCGTCTCCGGCACCAGCGCCGGCCAGGCCACAGCGACGGATGGCAATCGATCGGTCAGGTTTTACGGCCTCCCGCGAGATATCCGGCTGCTCGTGTCGGCCCCGCGATCAGGTGTGAACTAACGAAACAACCAAGGAGAAAACCAGTGAAATTCAAACAACCAGTATCTGTAAGGAACTGCATCGCGGCGATTGTCATCGGCCTGGCGGTCACTCAAGCGGCAGTTACAGCTCTGGACCTACCGGAACCCAGCCGCGATTCGTCGCAGGATTGTCCGACGGTGCGACCCGGGCCCGACTGGACGTGCGCGCACGGCGGTTGGTGGCCCGCAGGCATGGACATTCCAGGATTCCCCCCGATACCGAAGCAACACACACCGGAACGCAGCATCGAAGGTGTTTGGCGAGTGACGGTGACACCGCGCAATTGTGTGACAGGCGTTCCTATTCCGACAGCCGCATTTGAAGCCTTGTACACGTTTCACAACGACGGAACGATGTCGGCGTGGCTTCAGAATTCAACGATTACGACCACGCGCAGTCCCAATCACGGACTATGGAAGCGCGACAACGGTTGGAGCGATTACTCGTTCAAATTCGTTCACCTGCGCTACAGCCTGACGACGGGCGTGTTCATTGGAAGACAGGAAGGCGGAGGACCCCTGGTCTTGGGCGAGAGTGGCGACGAGTTTACGACGGATGGTTCATCAGCGCTTTTCGATGCAAACGGCAATCCTACGAGCACGGGGTGCTCCAACTCCGTCGGGACCAGGTTCAAGTTGGAACAGTGAACACCGATGCAGATTCATCGGTTGTTCGACGCGATCCGTACGATCGGAAGGAGTTTGCCCGGCTCATCGCGCAGTCTCCGGCGCTCAACCAGGATCTCCCAGGCTCTTGCGTTTCATTGGTCAGATTCCAGCCGCCAGAACCACGCCGGCGCCTTAGGGATGGGGCGCGAATTGGCACTCGATCGCAAGCGCAATTGCTGCGCCACATTGACGTCATAGGGGGAACAGGGAGGGGAACAGGGCTCAGTGCGGGGTGTTCCCCCTCCCCGCACGGGAGTTCAGCGCGCGGTCCGGCAGGCGCGAATGACCTGAAGCGCGATCAACGCTACGCGCCAACTTCAATCGCTACTGCGACTTGCTCACCGAGCGCGTCGGGCGGCGCTCTTTGCCGCCCGCCATGATTCGATGCCGTCGGCGCGGCGGTCAATAGCAGTACCGTGGCGTGAGCGACCAGCACTTTTGGGATGGATGCCGTCTCGTCCGCGACCAGAGCTGGTCGCTCACGCCACGCTTGCAGGTGCCAGTGCAGCCGCGCGTACCTGTGTCCGACTCGCGCGGTTTCTTGCTGTTTGATTCGCCCAGAATTGACCTCATATGGCGCCGCATTTTCGCGACGGCAATGGCAACGACAAACAAATGGTAATCCGACGCAGTGATGGTGCGCTGATCACGGGGCCGTCGATGCGCGATCATGCGGTTGGCATTTCACGTCGTCAAGGCGCTCCGCTTTGCTCCGCCCGCGCATAGCGCGGCTGACGGCCTTGACGACGTGAAAACGCCAACCTGATTTAACATTTATCGACGGCCCCCGACGTGACCATTCGATCCTGTTGAAGGGCGCGTACAAAAAATGCCTCGCGAACCCCTTGACGTGGGCCCTCGACGGCGCTATTGTCGAATCGTCTTCACCGGCTGCTGATTGCAGCCTGACTCGCATCGCCCGATGCGTGCCGGAACAAGTCGCCGATCACAGGTCGCGATTTGATCCTTTTCTCCTCTCATCCCCTGGTTGGCTCATTCGCGCGGTGACACGTCCGCAATCGTGCAAACGATCCGGTTTTGCGCTGTGGCCCAAGGTCACAGCGCCAGACCCGGCGTCATGATTCGTTTTCGACCGGAGGTGTGCCGTGCAATTCACTGTCGACAACGGCGCCGGAAACTTGGGTGACGGGCGGGCGTTTCAGCGTCGCGCTCGCGAGTCGCTTCCTGTCCTGCTGACCGTCGACGAAGCAGCGGCGTTGTTGCGAACGACACGGCGCGCGATTTACGCGATGATCGGACGTCGTCAATTGCCGGGCGTCATCCGCATTCGTCGACGCGTACTTTTCCGCTCGGACGACCTGCTACACTGGCTGCATCAGAAGCGCGCGCCATCGCCGGAGGAGTAAACGGCGATGAGCATCACACTACGACCATATCGAAGCGGTGGCTGGGAAGTGGACATCACGATCCGGCTTCCGGACGGCAGTCAATATCGAGAGCGGAAACGCGCGTCCCGCTTCTCGAAATCGGCGGCGCAGCGATGGGCGCAGGACCGTGAGCGATACCTGCTGCAGCATGGGCCGCCGACGGCGACCAAGGAGGCGCCCACACTCGAAGCCTTCGCGCCGAGATTTGTCGATGGTCACGCACGGGCAAACCGTCACAAACCGAGCGGGATCGCCAGGGTCGAATCGATCCTGAAATGGCATCTGGATCCGACGCTCGGTCCGAAGCGTCTCGACGCGATCACCAACGAACAGGTGCAGCGGCTGAAACTGGCGCTGTCAGAGCGCGCACCGAAAACCGTCAACAACGTGCTCACGGTGCTGAGCACGTTGCTGAAGAAGGCGGTGGAATGGGGCGAGCTCGACCGACTGCCGTGCGCGATCAAGTTGTTGCCCAATCCGAAGAAGACGATGGGGTTTCACGACTTCGACCAGTACGAGCGGTTGTTGAGCAGCGCGCGGAAGCGTGGACGTGGAGGCGTACCTGATGGTGTTGCTGGGCGGTGAGCGGGTCTGCGGCTAGGCGAGATCGTCGCGCTCGAATGGCGCGATACCGACCTGGCCGCGCGACGGCTCACCGTG
>CAWEMY010000018.1:0-174130 GCA_963810305.1 uncultured Acidobacteriota bacterium | reverse complement strand
TGTTCAAGACGCGCGGTAACTGTTGACTCGTGAGTCCAAGCCGCCTGACGAACCCGCCGCTTGTCGAGTTCGACCCGAGCCAATCGACGAACGTTGGTTGCGCCGAGGCCGGATACTTCCTCAGTCATGCTGACTGATCGCATGCATCCGGGAGTGTTCACGGTCGTCACTCGGATAATCAGACGGACAAACCAGTGGAGCGAAACCACAGCAACGTTGCGCTATTTATCGTCGCGATGGCGGTGGCAACGCGGCCTGTGGGTAGAGTTCGCGGCAGGAAGCATGGGACGATGTTCCAGAGAACTGGCATCGAGCAGACCGGCCACACACTTTCTTGGCGGACTATCAGGTCTAGGCCGCCAGGTCGGCGATCACTATTTCATCGACACGCTCAATCGAGTGAATTGAGCCTTCATTTCTCGATCGCCCGCCGCGCGTCGCTGGCGAGTCTCTCCATCGCCTGGTGGCCTGGGGACATATTCTCGAAGGATTCTGAATTCGCGAGTTTCCCTTCAACGGTGGGATCATAGCCTCGTGGCGCTGCGCCCGCGGGCGAGCGGAGGAGAGACGATGAAAATCACGTTGTGGGTGCTGCAGATCCTGCTGGCCTTGGCGTTTTTCGCGCATGGATGGCTGCTGCTGGCGCCGCCGCCTGAGATAGCCGTACAGATGAACGCGTCGCTGCCGCGGGGGTTCTGGGTGTTTCTTGCATGGGCCG
The DNA here is from genome assembly GCA_963810305.1 of uncultured Acidobacteriota bacterium. Taxonomy (GTDB): domain Bacteria; phylum Acidobacteriota; class Vicinamibacteria; order Vicinamibacterales; family 2-12-FULL-66-21; genus JACDCA01. The sequence goes on along the minus strand of CAWEMY010000018.1, from coordinate 173,412 downwards.
AGATCCTCGCCGCCGCCGGCCTGACGCTCCCCGCCGCCACGCGCATCCTGCCAGGGCTGGTTCCGGCTGCGGCCGTCGGCATCATGATCGTGATGATCTCCGCCACGGTTTACCATCTCGTGCGTGCGGGTCCTCCTCGGCGTTGATCACGATGCTGCTGCTCGCGATGGCCACGTTCGTGGCGTCCACGCGCTGGCGCCTCGCGCCTATCCGCCCGCGGCGCGCCGCATAGCGCCCAACTCCTCGCTGATGGCGTTCAGCGCCTTGTCCACGTCGGCGGTGGTGTTCGAACACATGGGGCGACATTCGCATGCCGTTGAACGGCCTCGCGAAGCTCTTCACCTGAACGGCGTATTTGGTCATCAGGGTCAGCATCAGCGTGCGGCTGACGATGGTGGCCGGCAATTCGAACGACACCAGCGCCGAGACGGTCGGTCCTGGCCCTCCGCTCCGCATTCGTCATTTGTCGATGTTCGAGAGTGCCGCATAGGCGCCGTTGGCGGCGCGCGAGATTGTGACGCTCGATGTCGGCAAGTCCACGCGCACTTGCAGCCTCGATGCGCCCCACGCCCAGGCCCATCACCAGCACCAGTGGCCCAACGCCGGTGGAAGGTGACACGAACCTCTTGCCCCTCATCCACTGGACCAGCTTGATCGCGTCGGCGGCATCGGCGCTGATATAGAGGAGGCCGATGCCCTTGGCCCGAGGAGCCACTTGTGCCCGGTGGTGGCGGCGAGCATGGCAGCCAAGCGCCTTGACGTCCACTGGCATGCCGCCGACCGCTTGTGCGCCATCGACCACGCACAGGACGCCCCTCGCCCGCGCCATCGCGGCAATTTCGGCGACCGGCATCTTCCGTCCAGTCGTCCACAGGACATGACTGAGGCTGATCACCTTTGTTTACTCGGATTCCGGCGGCAATATTTGCCACGATGGCTGGATCATCCATCTCCCCGGAGATCGCCACCGTTTCGAGCAGGATCCCGCGGCGCTCGACCAGATACTTCCAGCACTCAGTGCCTCCTTCGTGCTCCTGATCGGTGGACAGCACCCTGTCGCCGGCATTCAGCTTCATGCTCTGGGCGACGGTGTTCATCCCGTCGGCTACGGCTATGCACCGTGATCAGCAGTTCCTCGGTGCTGCAGCCGAGGAACGCCGCCGCCTGCTCCCGCACCTTCTCCGCAGAAGCGTGCAGCCCTTCAATGCCATAGGCCTGCCTGACGGGATTGGTCTCCAGTTGGCGCCAGGCCGTTATCGTGCGCTCGAGCACCGCTTTAGTGGAGGGGCCGGTCGAACCGGTGTTGAGATACACGAGTCCGGGCGACAGCAGATAATCGCCGACGCCCTCTGTCGTCGCGGGCAGGAGCGCGTCGTCCGGGCAGTTCGGTGGCGGCACTCGCATCAAGCAGAGCACGGCCGGCCAGTAACGAAGCAGCTCCAGCCGCCAGAAAATCCCGGCGCGTCGTCATCATCACTCCTTGAACAGTTTGGGGAACAGCGGGCCAAGAGTAGCAGTAATGGTTCATGAAAAAGGGTTCTAATTAGCTCGAGGGAGAGACAGATGCAGGACCAGGAATCGGATGGCTGCTTGCGCTGGTAATGGTGGCTGTGACGATCGGGCAAGCCCACGGTCAGAGTGGCCGGGGCCAGACGCCGCCGGGACCTCCCGAGATCGCAGGTAAATGGTCAGGTACCTGGAGCAGCTTCAATCCTGCCAAGGCGACGACGCAACCCAAGGAACTGTGCAAGCAGCTCGACGCGGACGTGGTGCGCACTAGCGACACGTGGGTCGCGATCTTCGAGGGTGACTGCGGCATCCTACAAATACAAGATCAGCATGAACGGACGTCATTCTGGCGGCGTCCTCCTGTTCACCGGCACCGTCGATCTTGGCGCTCAGGACGGTGGTGTCTACGACTGGGTAGGCCGCGCGACCAACGACGAGTTCATCGGCTTCTACACCAGCGCGCACGCGACCGGGTTCTTCAATCTGACGCGGGCGAAATAAGCGGCCCCACGGACGGCGGGCATCGATCGTCGCCTGTCTCCTGCCTACCGCCTACTGCCTACTGCCAACTGCCTACTGATCTGCTTACTGATAATCCTTTATCCCCACTGTGAACTCCTAACAGCAGCGGCCAGTTCTCCACCAGAAGCGCGCGTGGACGTTCGCCGGCGCGTATGACGCGCCGCGCCACGAGCAGGCGGCCGTCGCGGGCGACGTCGAAGCCGCTCGGCGCGCCTGAACCCGTGGACAGCGTGCGTGGGACACCGGTCGCCAATGCCGCTCCCGGCGTCAGCGACACCGCCATCATCCGCCCCTCGAACGCACCGGATTCATTGCGGCCGCCGCTGAAGAAGTACCAGCTCGCGGCCGTCGGAGGAGAACTGCGGGAACGTCCCGCCGCTGCTCGTCACCTGGCGCCGCGGGGTCCCGGCGGGAAATGCCGTGACCAGGATGTTTCCCTGCATGTTCTCCTCGCTGGCGGCAAAGACAAGGAGGCTGCCGTCGGGCGACAGATCGAACGTGCGGATATTCAGCTTCTCCAATCCGGCAGGGGTGCGTGCTTCGCCGACGATCGCATTTCCGTCGAATGCCGCGTAGCGCAGCCGGCCCAGCCCGCGATTGTCCTCGAGCCACAGCAACCATTTACCGTCGGCAGAGATCCGGCCGTAGCTGCCTTTGGTGATGGTGGTGGGCTCGCCGGATCCGTCCGCGCGCCACGCCAGCAGCTCGGCGGCCTCGATCTGCCCTCTCGTATAGAGCACGCGATCGCCCGACGGAAACCACGAGGGATGCATCATCAAGAGAGAGCCTCCCAACGCCGCGTTGAACCCCCGCACCGTCTCGGATGTCAGCCGCGTATCAGCGCCGGTCGCGAGGTCGCGAACGAAAATGCTGGGCCGGGCCCGCCCCGCCGCATAGGCGACGCGACCGGCATCGGGCGATACCGCAATCCATGGATAGAGATCCTCGATCGGCGTCCCAGCCGCGGCTGAAGACTTCCCGTCACGCGACATCCATTCGAGGGTGTAGGTGGGAAGCACTCCAGCCTGAACGATGGCCGTGCCGTCGTTCGAGACACTGTAGGCGCTCGCACCAGGCGACACGAACGCGGCACGTGACAGATCCAGCCTGGTCTGGCTGAATGGCACGCCCCAGAGTCCGAGGTTCGATCGCGACATTGCCCTCGGTCTCCTGGACGCCGTAGATCTGGGCGATGTTCGGATGGTTCAGCGAGGCGAGGCTCCGTGCTTCACGCTCGAAGCGAGGGCGACGATCAGAGTCGTCAGCGAAGACCGGCGGCAGAATCTTGATGGCGACCTGGCGGTCGAGTTTGATATCGCGCGCGCGATGTACCTCGCCCATCCCGCCTGCGCCGATCAGGCCGACGATCTCGTAGACGCCAAGTCGCGTTCCCGGACTGAGGCTCACGCGACAATCTCCTTGATCATTTTGGCCGCCACACGAGCCGTGAGGTCGCGCACATCATTCTTCGGGTTGTATTCGACGATGTCCGCTCCGGACACCGGGCAGGGAAGCCGACGGATGAGCGATAGTACCTCGCGCGTGGACAAGCCCCCCGGCTCCGGATGCGATAGGCCGGGAGCATACGCCGGGTCGAGTACGTCGAGATCGATTGAGAGATAGAGCGGCGCACCGACACTTTCCAACGGGGCTTCTGACCACCGGGTGGCGTCATAGATCTCGACGCCGAACTTCTTGGCCTGCTCGCGCTGGTGAGCAGTCAGCGTGCGGATGCCGATCTGCACCAGCCGGACGGCCAACCCCTCTTCCATGATCCGCGCGAACGGACAGGCGTGCGAAAAACGATCCCCTTCGAACTCGTCGTAGAGATCGCCGTGCGCGTCGAAGTGCACAATCGTGAGGCCGGTGAGGTGTTTGTGAAACGCCCGAAGGACGGGATATGTGATCGAGTGATCACCACCGAGCACGATGGGAGTTGCTCCGCGAGCGAGCAGACCGGCGACTCCGGATTCGATCGCGGCGCGCGCCTCCGCCGCATCATCGCTCAGTTCCAGGTCGCCGGCATCGTCCAGCGCCCCGGGTGCTGACAAATCGACACCGCTTTCCGACCACGAGTTGCTGGACGTTGACCACAGCGCCGCTCTGATCCTGGGCGGAGCGCCGGCGGCGCCGCGCATGAAAGAGGACGAGCCGTCCCAGGGGACGCCGATCAGCACCGGTGACATGTTCAACATGCTATTTGAGGCGGACCGCAAAAGGCACTAGCATCGCGCCGTGCCGCGCCGCGTCTTCGCACTCTTCGTCGCTGCCCTCGCTGTCAACCTCACTGGGCGCGCGCAGCCGGCTCCGCCGCGCCACGTCATCATCATCACCATCGACGGCCTGCGCTGGCAGGAGTTCTTCGGCGGCGCCGCCAGAGATTACTTCAAGCGCGACAAGAGTGGGTCCGGAGGACACCCGGAGCGCCAGTTCTGGAAGGAGACGCCGGAGGAACGGCGGTTGGCGTTGATGCCGTTTGTGTGGAGCACGCTGGCGCGTGATGGCCAGATCTTCGGCGACGCGACCGCCGGCAGCACTACGCGGCTGACCAACGGGCTCTTCTTCTCATATCCGGGTTACAGCGAAATGTTCGCCGGCCGGGCCGATCCGCGGGTCGACAGCAACGACAAGGTGCCGAACCCCAACATCACAGTCCTCGAATGGCTGAATCGCCGCCCCGGCTTCGAGGGCCACGTCGCGGCGTTCGGATCGTGGGACGTGTTGCCCTCGATCCTCAACGCCGAACGGAGTCGGATTCCGGTCGGCTCCGGCTGGACCGTGATGCCCGGCGCAACCGACCGCGAGAGGGAGATCAACCAGTTGGCCTCCGATCTGCCGCGGCATTGGGATTACGGTCCAGTCGATGCGCCGATCGTCTACGCCGCGATCGAGACCCTACGCACGCGCAAGCCTCGCGTTCTCTACGTGATGCTCGGTGAAGGCGATGAGTGGGCGCACCAGGGCCGCTATGACCTCTACCTCGATGCGACCTTCCGCGCAGACCGCTTCATCGAACGCATCTGGACGACCGTACAGGCGATTCCCGAGTACGCAGGTCGAACCTCACTGCTGCTGACAACCGACCATGGACGCGGAGCAACCACCACCGACTGGATGAACCACGGTCGAGAAGTACCGGCGGCGGAGCGGACTTGGATCGCCGTGCTCGGGCCGGACGTGGCGCCGCTCGGCGTTCGGCGGGACGTGAACGTGACGACGTCACAGATCGCCGCCACGATCGCTTCGTTCGTGGGTGAGGACTATCGAACAGCCGTCCCTGACGCCGCCGCGCCGCTGCCCGTGAGCCGCTAGCTATTCCCGCCCCGCTTGTCCGCCGAAGCGCTCCGCGCGAAGGCGGAGAATCTTGATAGCATCCCGCCGTGATACGCAGCCGACTCACGACCGCCACCGTCGCCGCCTCCATCGTCAGCCTGGCCACGCTCTACTCGCAGGTGCCCGCCGACAAGACGACCTACGTTGTCGCCACAGCCCACCTCGACTCGCAGTGGAACTGGACCGTGCAGGACACCATCCGCGACTTCGTGCCGAGGACGTTCTACACGAACTTCGAGTTCTTCGAGAAGTACCCGAACTACGTCTTCAACTGGGAAGGCGCCATCCACTACATGTGGTTCAAGGAGTACTACCCGGACGACTGGGCCCGCGTGCAGGAAGTACGTCGCCGATGGCCGCTGGCGGGTCTCGGGATCGTGGATCAACGCGGTGGATGTGAACATGCCATCTCCGGAGTCGCTGTTTCGGCAGGCGCTCTATGGTCAGCGGTTCTTCCGCGAGGAGTTCAATAAGGTCAGCCGCGACATTTATCTTCCCGACTGCTTCGGCTTCCCGTGGTCGCTGCCGGCGATCGCCAGGGCGTCCGGGTTGTCGTCGTTCTCGACTCAGAAGCTCACCTGGGGGCGTCCGATCCCGTTCCCGGTTGGCCGATGGAAAGGCGTGGACGGCAACGAGATCCTCGCCAACCTGGATCCGAAGTCGTACACGTCACGCATCACAGGAGAGACCGACATCACCACCGATGCGTCGTGGACGAACCAGTTCACGCCGCTCGGCGATGGTAAGTCGGTCGCGTTCCGGTATGTCGGCACCGGCGACACCGGCGGTGCGCCGACCGAAGAGACCGTGCAGAACCTCCAGAAGGCGATGACGAAGGCCAATGCGCCGGTGAAGGTGCTAAACACTTCAGCCGACCAGCTGGCGAAGGATCTGACGCCGTCGCAGTTCGCGAAGCTTCCCGAACACAACGGCGAGCTGATTCTGAAGACGCACGGCACCGGTTGTTACACGTCGCAGGCGGCGATGAAGAAGTTCAACCGCGAGAACGAACTGCTCGGCGACGCAGCCGAGCGTTCCGCGGTAGCGGCGCAGTGGCTGACCGGGATGGCATATCCGGCCGAGCGGCTCCGCGAGTCGTGGGTGCGCGTCCTGTGGCATCAGTTCCACGATGACCTGACAGGCACGTGCATCCCCCAGGCGTACCAGTTCTCGTGGAATGACGAGCTCGCATCGCTCAACCAGTTCGCTGGCGTGCTGACCTCGTCGGCAGGCGCCGTGGCGCAGGTGCTCGACACGCAGGGCACTGGTATTCCGCTCGTCGTCTTCAACCCGATCTCGTCGTCGCGCCGCGATCCGGTCGAGGCCACCGTGAAGTTCACGGGTCTCGCGCCGGCATCGGTTGCAGTGGTCGACGCGTCCAGCGGTCGTGAGGTGCTGTCGCAGGTTCTCGATCGCTCCGGCACCGAGGCGACGGTGCTGTTCCTTCCGGAGCTGCCGTCGGTCGGCTACAAGGTATTCGTCGCCGGAAACCGGCCGCTGTCAACACCCAACTCCGCTCCTAACCCCAAATCTCCTCACTCGAGGTCACGGGGACGACGCTGGAGAACAACCGGCTGATGGTCAGAATCGACCGCAATGGCGACATCGCGTCGATCTACGACAAGGACGCGAAACACGAGCTGCTCAGCGCACCGGTGATGCTGGAGCTGCGGGACAATCTCTCGCCGCCGTGGCCGGCGTGGGAAGTGCTGTACGACACGGTCCAGGGACCGGCCCGTGAGTACGTGTCGAAGCCGACGATACGGATCATCGAACGGGGGCCGGTGCGCGTGGCGCTCGAGATCACGAGGCGCGCCTCGGGATCGACGTTCGTGCAGCGGGTTCGCGTCAGCGAGGGTGGCGACCGGGTGGACGTCGATAATGTTGTCGACTGGAAATCGCCGAACTCCTTGCTCAAAGCGTCGTTCCCGCTCGCCGCCGCCAATTCGAAGGCGACCTACGACCTTGGCGTCGGCACGATCGAGCGGACGAACAACGAGCCCGACAAGTACGAGGTGCCGGCGCAGAAGTGGGCCGATATCACCGACGCGAGCGGCCGCTTCGGCGTCGGCATCATCAACGACAGCAAGCACGGATGGGACAAGCCGGGCGACAATACACTGCGGCTGACGCTGATCCACACTCCGCGTCCGGTCGGGAGTTACACCTATCAGAGCAGCAACGATCTCGGACGGCATCAGTTCCTGTTCTCGATCGCAGGACACCAGGGTGACTGGCGACAGGGACGGATGCCGCATCGCGCGACCCAGGTGAATCAGCCGCCGATCGCGTTCCAGGCGGACACGCATCCCGGGCCGCTCGGCCGCTCGTTCTCGATGATTGGCATCGACGATCAGGCTGGTCAGGTCGCCGTTGTCGCCCTGAAGAAAGCCGAGGACAGCGACGAGCTCGTCGTCCGCCTCCAGGAGCGCTACGGGCTGCCGGCGCGCACGAACGTACGGCTGCCGGCGGGCGTCACCGCGGTTCGCGAAATCAACGCGGCCGAAGAGGAAGTCGGACCGTTCGCGCAGCCACCGCCGCAGGGGCGAGGCAACCAGCCTGCGCAGCCGCGTCCGCTGCTGGCGAACGTCGAGCTGAAGCCCTATCAGCCACGGACTTTTGCCTTGCGTCTGGCGCCCGCGGTCGCTGGCGCGAACGCGACGATGTTCCCGGCCGGGCGGGGGGCAGCACCAGCGCAGGGGCAGCCGTCCCCCGCGCCACAGCCGATTGCAGCGCTGGAACGCATCTCGGTGCCGGTCGCACTGCCGTTCAACCTCGATGGCGTGACGAGCGACAAGGACCGCGGCGACGGAGATTTCGACGGCCGCAAAAGAACCATCGCGGCGGAACTCCTGCCGAAGGCGATCACGATCAACTCCGTGCGATTCGAATTCGGATCCGGCGCGACTGGAGCGAAGAACGTCCTCGTGCCGAAAGGCGATCGCCTCACCCTTCCACCCGGTTCGTTCAACCGCGTATACATTCTCGCGGCTGCCATCGATGGCGATGTGCCGATGACCATCGGTGCGCGGGGCGTGGGGCGCGAGTCATCGTCAGCGACCACGACGTCGCGAAACGTCCTCGTGCGTGAATGGCAGGGCCCGGTAGGTCAGTGGTGGAGCCGGCTGAAAGAGCCGAGCGCGCTGCGCGAGCCATTCGTGCCGCAGCGCGCCGGCCAGGGTGGCACGCCGACGCAGCAAGAGATCCAGGCCGGTCTTGTTGTCTCGTGGAATGCGCAGACCGGCGAGGTCAGCGGCATCGAGAACATCCGCCCCGGATTCGTGAAGCGGGACGAGATCGCCTGGATCGGCACGCACCGCCACGCAGCGAACGGCAACCAGATCTACGTCGCGAGTTACCTCTTCATGTATCCGCTCGATCTGCCGCCCGGCGCGAAGACGCTGGTGCTACCGGCCAACGATCGCGTCCGCATCATGGCGATCACCGCCGTCCGTGAACCTGCGGCGGTCCGTGCGGCGACGCTGCTCTACGCCCCGGACCTGCCGACCAAGTGACAACCCACATGAGCAGCCTTGTTGCAGGCGCCCGTCTCGGTCCCTACGTAGTGACCGAGGCGCTTGGCGCAGGGGGAATGGGCGAGGTGTATCGGGCACGCGACACCCGGCTCGAGCGCGACGTCGCCATCAAGATCCTTCCGGCGCCGCTCGCACAGGATGCCGACCGGCGCGCGAGGTTCGAGCGCGAAGCGCGGGCGGTCGCGGCGCTGTCGCATCCGAACATCCTGGCCATTCACGATGTCGGGCTCCACGAGGGCACGACCTACGCGGTCACCGAGCTCCTCGAAGGCGAAACGCTTCGCCAGCGGCTCGAAGCTGGCGCCTGCCGCCGCGCAAGGCGGTCGAGATCGGCGTACAGATCGCGAACGGCCTCGCCGCCGCGCACGAGAAAGGAATCGTTCACCGCGATCTGAAGCCCGAAAACGTCATCGTCACGCGCGACGGGCGGGTCAAGATCCTCGACTTCGGCCTGGCGACGGAGCTCGGCACGGCTTCGCCGGATTCGTCGACCATCGCCGGCGGCACCGAGCCCGGCATGATCCTCGGCACGGTCGGGTATATGTCGCCGGAGCAGGTTCGCGGGACGCAAGTCGATCAGCGGACCGACATCTTCGCGCTCGGTGCTGTCCTTTTCGAAATGCTGACCGGACGACGAGCGTTCCGGCGCGACACGGCGGCTGAAACGATGACCGCGATCCTGAAGGACGATGTACCGGAGCTCTCGACGAGTGGCAACTCCATTCCGCAGGGGCTCGACCGGATCGTCCGCCGCTGCCTTGAAAAGAATCCGGACGAACGCATGCAGTCGGCGCGGGATATCGCGATTGCGCTGGATGCAGTCTCAGGCAGCGACGTGTCGAGCGTCCGTGGCGCCGGCCTGCCTGGAGTCAAACCGCGTCCGCACTGGCCTCGTCTCGCAGCGGGCCTCGCGCTGCTGGTGGCCGCCGCTGCCGGCGGCTACATGGTCGCCAGAAGCCTCGCACCGCGCACGATTCCCGACGATCTCCCGCGCTATACCCGGCTGACCTTCCGCCGCGGCGAGGTTCATACCGCTCGTTTCACACCCGACGGCCAGAGCGTCGTCTACAGCGCCGTCTGGGACAGCGAGCCCCACCGCGTGTACTCGTTTCGTCTGGACAATCCGAGGTCGGCCACTCCTCCGATTGCCGACGCCGCCCTGCTCGCGGTTTCTCGATCGGGTGAGATGGCCATCGCGACCCGCCCCGAGCGTCGGGCTCTCTTCATCCATTCTGGAACGCTGGCGCAGATTCCGCTCGGCGGTGGTGCTCCACGGGAAGTCCTCGAGCACGTCGTCGGGGCCGCCTTTGCTCCGGATGGGGGTATCGCCGTCGTGCGGCCGCAGGGCGGGCGAATGCGGCTCGAGTTCCCGATCGGAACGGTCCTGTACGAGACGGCGGGCTGGCTCTCGTCGCCGCGTTTCTCACCCGCTGGTGATCGGATCGCCTTCCACGAGCATCCACTGCACGAGGACGACCGGGGATGGCCGGCCGTCGTTGACGTCGCGACGCGCGCCAAACAGAATTTGATGCCGGAGCAGGTCTCGCTTATGGGCCTGGCCTGGACGCCGGACGGCAAGGAGGTGTGCTACGCCGTCGTCCGCGCGATCAGCTGCGTCGCCATTCAGACTCAGGCGGTCCGTCTCGCCCTGCAAGGAGCGCCGCGCCTGGTGTTGCACGACATTGCCAGCGATGGCCGGATACTTGCCGCGCCATACGCCATCCGCGTCGATCTTGCGGCAGGTCAGGTCGGCGGACGTGAGGTCGATCTGTCATGGCTGGATGTCGCCTACCCGCTCGAGTTCAGCCCCGATGGCAAGCGCCTCCTGTTTGGGGACATCGGTTACGGCATCAACCTTCGCCCGCTGGAAGGTGGTCCGCCGGTGCGGCTCGGCGACGGGATACCCGCCGGGTTGTCCCCCGACGGGCGATTCGTTCTCGCACTCACGCCGGATGTCCCCACGCGAATCGTCCTTCTGCCCAGCGGCCCTGGCAGCACGCGGACGCTGCCCCGCGGCGCTCTCGAGACCCACACCTCCGCGGCGTGGATGCCCGATGGCCGCGGCGTCGTTGGTTCAGCGTCAGAGCCGGGGCGTGGCTCACGCCTCTATCTCCAGAGTGTCGACGGCGGCGATCCTCGCGCCTTTACCGCTGAAGGCGTTCGCCTGATGCCATATGTGGCGCGTGTCGTATCGCCGGACGGCCGCTTCGTCATCGCGGTCGGTCCGGACCAGGAACCGGCGCTCTATCCGATCGATGGTGGGCCGCCCCCGGCCAATTCCAGGCCTTGGGCAGGATCTGAGGCCAATTGGTTGGGGTGAGACCTCGCAATCAGTCTTCGCGAAGGCCGCGGCCATGACGCGCCTGAGCCCAGTGTTCAAGGTCGACCTGTTGACGGGGCGCAGGCAGATGTTGGCGGAGCTCGGTCCGCGCGATCCGGCCGGCGCTCCGCTTGTGCTCATGCCAATTCTGACGCTCGACGGTCGACGCTACGCGTACTCGGTGATGCAGTTCTCTGGAGACTTGTTTCTGATCAGTAGTCTGCAGCGCTGACAATGCGAGGTTCAGAAGTGCCACCATAGCGGATGGTTTCTCTTGCGGCAGCGTGTGCGCTCCTGATCGGCGGGCTCCTGCAGAGCAGCGCGGTATCCGCATCTTCCTGGCCGCAGTGGGGCGGACCCCATCGCAACTTCACCCTTCCGGACACAAAGGTCGCACAGCGCTGGCCCGCGGCGGGCCCTCCGGTCATCTGGAAACGTCCCCTCGGCGAAGGGCATTCCTCCATCGTCGGCGACTCCCGCCACCTCGTGACGATGTACCGGAAGGACGATCGGGAATTGGTCATCGCGCTCGACGCCGCGACTGGAAAAACGATCTGGGAGTTCGGCTACACGCCGCTGACTTACGAGCGTCTGGATCCGTCCTACGGTCGCGGGCCACACTGCGACGCCGCTGCTCCATGACGGCAGGATCTACGCGGTCGGCACGACCGGACGCATGCTGTGCCTCGATCAGCAGCGCGGCACGCTGCTCTGGAGCCACGAGCTGTGGCGCGACTTCAACGGCTCCTTCATCATCAATGGATACGCGAGCAGCCCGATCGCTTATCGCGACACCGTCATCGTCCAGGTCGGCGGATCTGGGAAGAGCCTCGTCGCCTTCAACGCCGTGGACGGGAAGGTCCGCTGGCAGGCGCATAGTCTCCGCAATTCGCAGTCGTCGCCGATCCTCATCCGTGTCGACGGCGTCGAACAGCTCATCGCCTACATGCACAACGAGATCGTCGGCGTGGATCCCACCAGCGGCGCACTGCTCTGGCGGCACCCGGTCGCCGCGACGATGAATTTTCATTTCAACATCGCGACGCCAGTGTGGGGAGAGGGGAACCTGCTGTTTGCTTCGTCGGCCTACGGCGTCGGCGGACGCGTCCTCAACCTCACCTCTGCCGGCGGACGCGCCGTCGTAAAGGAACTGTGGCAGAGCGAGCGGACGCGCATCCATCACGAGAACGCGATTCGGATCGGTGACACGATCTACGCGTCCACCGGACATCTGGGACCGGCGTTTCTAACGGCGTTCAACGTCCGTGACGGTCGCGTGCTTTGGCAGGACCGCGGCTTCTCACACGCGATGCTCCTGCACGCAGGCAACCGGATGCTGATCCTGGACGAAGACGGCACGCTGGGCCTGGCGGAGGTTTCTCCGAAGGGATTGGTCGTCCATTCGCGAGCGGAAATCCTGCGCGGTCCGGCATGGACGCCGCCGACGCTCATCGGTCCGATCCTCTACGTCCGCGATCGTCACACCATCACTGCCCTGAGGGTTGGATGAATGGTCCGACCCTATCGACTCCGTGGTCTGCTGTTAGCAGACCACGGCCGTGCCGCTGACCGAAACCATCAGCATCCCGTTGTTCTGCCCGAGCACCTCGTAGTCGAGGTCGATCCCGATGACGGCGTTGGCACCGAGCTCGCTGGCGCGCTGCTCCATCTCTTTCATCGCAACGGACCGGGCTTCAGCCAGACCCTTCTCATAGGTCGCCGAACGACCGCCGACGATGTCGCGTACGGACGCGAAGATGTCACGGAACACATTGGCGCCGATGATCGCCTCGCCGGTGACGACGCCGAGGTAGCGGCTGACGGGCTTGCCTTCGACAACGGTTGTGGTGGTCAGTAGCATCGAACTCACTCCTTACCTACATATACGTATCCGCCCCCAGGATTCTCCATCGGAGGCTGGGCGTTGCACTCAGCGGTAGAATCGGCTCGTGGGAGAGGATCACCGGATGGAACGCGCCGCTGAGCGAATCCGAATGACGTACGACGATCTGCTGGCGCTCCCGGACGATGGGCTCCGGCACGAGCTGATAGATGGGGAGCACTTCGTGTCGCCTGCGCCGGGGTCAGCACACCAGCTCATTGTCGGGAACCTGTATGTGCTGATCCGCGAATTCCTGCGCCGGCAACCAATCGGTGTCGTCATGCTCGCGCCGTTCGACGTAGTTTTTTCACAGCACGACGTCGTCGAGCCGGATCTGATCTACTTCTCGCGTGAACGGTTCAAGGCGGTGGTTGGCGAAAAGAATGCCGCGGGCTCGCCTGATCTCGCGATCGAGGTACTCTCTCCATCGAGCCGCAGGCGCGACGAAGTCCTGAAGCGGCGCCTCTACGAACGGACCAGCGTGCCGGAATACTGGATCGTTGACCCGGATCTCGAGGCGGTCAAGGTTTATCGGCTGGTCGAAGGCCGTTACGAGAAGTCGGGGGAGTTGTCGTTGGAACAGGCAGACAGCCTCAGCACACCGGTTCTGCCCGGCTGCTCGCTCGCTTTGACCCAAATCTTCGAGTTGCCCTGAGTCTGGTGCGCGTTCTTCAGCGCTAGTCCGTCCGTCTCTTCGGCGCCGATCTGCTATGCTGCGCTCCATGCTGACTCGCGGATTCTGTCTTGCCCTCCTTCTGGCCACAGGCGCGGCATCTGCCTGCAGCTCGAGTTCTCCGGCGCCGACCTCGCCGGCAGCCACAGCGGCGGATTCGGCCCCTGACGCTGCGACGGGCCGGGAAGTCCAGATCAGCGGTGCGGTGTCGCGGATCGGCGGCTCCTGCCCGGCCGTCCGCTTCATCCTCGGCCGCGTCACCGTGCAGACCGACCGGGCGACGACCTTCGTCGGCGGTGGGTGCGCCAGCCTTGCGACCGGCGTCAGCGCCGTCGTGAGAGGGTCACGCCAATCCGACGGAAGCCTGGCTGCCAGCGCGGTCACCACGCGGGGCACCCCGACCCGTTAGCTCCCTCCGGCATCATCTTTTCGGTACGAGACGCGACCGGCGCGCCCGGAAGGCAGTATTCTGATGGGGCGTGCAGGACGCTCCCCGTCCGCGGGAAGGGATGCTCCCACCTGTCGTCGGTGACGACATCAGCTCGGCCTGACGAACCTCTGCCCGTACTCGCGGACGCGGGCAACAACGGATGAGAGGTGTCGTCATGGCGTCCGAACACGATCGCTCCCGTTTCATCGAACCCCTTCCCCCACAACCGAGCCTCCAGATGCAGCAGAAGCGGGCGAAGAACCTGCTCCGTGCCGCAATCTCGGGCCACGCGGACGCGCGCCAGCGCATCGAAGCTCTGCATCCGAAGCCCCCCGCACCCGACGCGCTCAAACTCGCGGACACGCAGCTCGTCGTCGCACGTGGCTACGGCTTCGAGAGTTGGGCCGCAATGCGACGCAAGATCGATTCGCTCACCAAAACGCCGATCGAACAGTTCCGGAGCGCCGTCCGCGACGGCGATGCCGAGGGCGTGCGCGCGCTGCTCGAAGCGCACGCGGAGGTTCGCGAGGCGATCAACGCGCCGATCGGCGCGTTCGGCGGACGCCCGGTCAGCATGGTGCGGAAGAACCTGCCGGTCCTCGACGTGCTGCTCGAGTACGGCGCCGACCTGAACCTGAAAAGCGAATGGTGGGCGGGCCCGTTCGGCATCCTCGAATTTGACATCACTCCAGAGGAGGCCGCTCCGCTGATCGCGCGCGGCGCGACGGTGGACGTCTTCGCCGCCGCGCACCTTGGCATGGCGGATCGTGTCCGGGAACTCGTCGAAGCGGATCCCTCGCTGGTCAGGGCGCGCGGTGGTGACGGCAGGACGGCGCTGCATTGCGCCCGCACCGTCGAGATCGCGCAGTACCTGATCGATCGCGGCGCCGAGATCGATGCGCGGGACGTCGATCACGAATCGACTCCCGCGCAATACCTGGTGCGCGAGGCGCCGGACGTGGCGCGGCTCCTCGTCGATCGCGGCGCGTGGTACGACATTTTCATCGCAGTTGGGTTGCGCGACAGCGCACTGGTCGAAGGTTGCCTTCGGGATGATCTTGAAGCGCTCGACCATCGCACGTGGCAGGGGAAGTACACGACGGTGCACAAGGGGCGCCCTTCGACGCCGGAGGAGATCGGCGACCACCGCGGCGACATCTACCGGTGGGTGTTCGGCCACAACGTGTCGGTTGTGGATGCGGCCCGGATGTTGGAATTCGACGACATGGTGGCGTTGCTGTTGCGCCACGCGTCCCCCACACAGCGGCTGCTGGCAGCCTGCGCCGCAGCGGATCGGAAGGCCGCCGAGGCCGTCGTTACGGAGCACCCAGGTGTGGTCGCGTCGTTGACGCCAGATCAGATGCGGCTGATCGGCGACAAGGCGCACGCGAACGACACGGCCGCCGTCGTACTGATGCTCGATCTGGGGTTCGATGCGCTCGTTCCCGGTCCCGATGACTTCGAAGCCATCAGGTGGGCCGGGTTTCACGGCAACCCGGAGATGACGCGTCGGCTGCTGCAGCACGATCCACCGATCAACGTCCCGGATCGGAGCTACGGTGGCACACCGCTCGACAACTGTCTCTACGGCGCTCTCCACGGCTGGAGCTGCGACAGCGCTGCGTGCGATTACCCGGCGACGGTGCAGCTGTTGATCGAAGCCGGCGAACGCGTCCGCCCAGAATACCTGCCAACCGGAGTGGACGATGTGGATGCGGTGCTTCGCGCGCAGCTCGAAGGCCGTCCTTAAATCGAAGCGCGTCCGCGGGGACGCGATTAGTAAGTTCCCGCCCGTCCGAGAGCCGCGAGCATTTCTTCGACGGACGGGAACTTTACCCGCGGGCGGCCGCAGGCCTGACCGTTGCTGCACTCCAGCGCATCGAGACTGCGCCAATCCGCGTAGGTAACGGCGAGCGGCTGGCGTGCCAGGACGACGGCTTCTATGGCCTGAGGTTCAGGCTGAGCAGGTTGCCAGTGCATCCGCTGCTCGACGTCGGCGATCATCGAGTTCACCGTTTCTACAGCGTCCGGCTTGTTGGTGCCGATGACGCCACTCGGCCCGCGCTTGATCCAGCCGGTGACGTAGACACCAGGTACCTGGCTTTTCGATTCCGGGTCGATGACGCGTCCCTTGTCGTTCGGGACGACGCCCTTGCGCTCGTCGAACGGCACATCGGGCAGCGACACACCGCGATATCCGACCGAGCGGAACACGAGGCCCACCTCGAGATCCTCGAACTCACCAGTCGCCTCGGCGTTCAGCGATCCCGTGTTTGATGCCACCAGCCGGTTCCGCACCAGACGCATGGCTGTCACACGGCCACTTGTGTTGCCGATCAACTCGACGGGAGAGACGAGGAAGCGCACGTGCAAACGCCGCCGCTTATCCTCCGGCGTCCGCGCACCATAACCTTGGAGGATCTCGATCTTCCGGGTGAGCTCCCGGTCATTCGCGGCGTCGACCTGTGCCTGGCTCAGCGGATCCAACTGCACTTCGTCGGGCCGGACGATGACGTCGGCATCCTCCATTTCCCCGATCTCCTTTACCTCCGGGTTGGTGAAGGCTGCCTGCGCCGGCCCGCGGCGCCCGAGGAGGAAGACTTCGCGGATGTTGCTGTGCCGCAGCGCGTCGAGCGCATGCGTGGCGATATCGGTCTTCAGGAGCTCCTCTGGTGTGCGCATCAGGATACGCGCCACGTCGATCGCGACATTGCCGACGCCGACGACGGCAGCGCGCTCCACCGAGAGATCGAACTGACAATTCTGGTAATCGGGATGGGCGTTGTACCAGGCGACGAACTCCGTCGCGGCGTGGCTGCCGGCGAGGTCCTCGCCGGGAATGCCCATCTGGCGGTCGGTCTGCGCGCCCGTGGCGAAAACTACCTGGTGATAATGGCGGGACAGATCCGCCAGCGTGATGTGCCGGCCGTACTCGACGTTGCCGAAGAAGCGGAACCGCGCATGACCGGCGATGGTGTCGTAGGCGCGTGTGACGTTCTTGATCTTGGCGTGGTCGGGCGCGACCCCGTAGCGCACGAGCCCGTGCGGCGCCGGCAGCCGCTCGAACATGTCGACCTCGGCCACCAGCGATGGTTTCTTGAACAGCTGTTCCACAGCGTAAAACGCGGCGGGGCCCGAACCAATGACGGCAACGCGCAGGGGAGACTCACTTGTACCGACGGGCATGGGAGAAGAGAGTACCTCAGTAGTCAGTGGTCAATGGTCAATGGCCAGTGGTCAGTTATCAGTCATCAGCGCCGACAGGAATGGTTCGAAGATCGGCCGCGCCCTGGCGCCGAAGACGTTCCATGAGTGGATGACGCCGACGATGTCGCGGGAGGGGATGACGATGAGGAACTGTCCGCCGAAGCCGCGGCCGGCCCAGACCTCTTCACCGCCGCGTGACGTCAGCCACCACTGATAGCCGTAGTCCCACCCTCCCTGCAAGCCGGTCACGTGGTGCGTTGTCGCGGCGCGGACGAATCCTCGCGGCAGGATGCGTTTGCCTTCCCACTGACCATCGCGGAGGTAGAGCAGTCCGATCTTCGCCAGGTCCTCGGCTGAGAGGTACAAGCCCCCCTCCGTATCCGGATGTCCTGTCGGCGTCTTTTTCCAGTGGAACTCGCGGATGCCAAGCGGACGGAACAGCATCTCGGTCGCGTAGTCGTCAATGAACCGTCCGGTCGACGTGCGGATGATGCCGGACAGCAACTGGCTGCCGCCGCTGTTGTAGCTCCATTTCGTTCCGGGCGCCGCGTCCATCGGCTGGGCGAGTGTGAAGGCAATCCAGTCCGGGCTCTTCTCGAGCTGGTAGGTCGTGTTCGTCTCGTCGAGCGGCCGATCGCTCTCGTGCCACTCGATACCCGACCGCATGGTCAGAAGATCCTGAAGCGTAGCCTGGTGAAGCTGAGGGTCCACTTTCGAGAGATTGCGATCCTTGAAGAAGGACAGAAACGGGATCTCAACGCTCGCGATCTCCTTCTGCCCGAGGGCGATCCCGACGATCGTGGCTGCGATGGATTTCGTGACCGACTGGAGCGTGTGGACGTCGCGTCCCTGGTAGTAGGGATGCCAGTTGGGATGCAGGTAGTTGAACTCGTTCATCGCCGCGGGATCGCTGCATCCTTCGCCGCAGCCGAGCGGACCCTTCTGCCCGCGGCTGATCGCCCGATAGTCGCGAGCGTAGCGCTCGTCGATGACGAGGTGGCCGCCGCGGACGACGAGCATCCGGTCGATGTTGCCGTAAACGCCGCTTTCGACATCTCGATCGAGCTCGGCGAATCGGGCGGCGTTGATCCCCTGCGACTGCGGGGCAGCTTTCGTCCAGCCGGCAGTGGGCCATACCTGACGAGGCTGTGCCAGCAGTGAGACGGATGTGACCGCGAGGAGAGTCGCGAGCGACAAGGGGAGGCGCCGGTGCGGCAGGATGGGCATGGGGCTATGCCACCAGCGCGCGGTTCTTCTTCTGCGCTCGGCTGTGTGCGGTTATCGCGGCAATGACGTGGCAGATCCATCCCAGCATCCCGCCAGAGCCGATCCACAGTCCCGGCGTGACGATCAGCCAGAAAATGCCGCGCAGAAAATCACCGTTATAGAACTGTCCGATACCGGGGATGAGCGCGCTGAGCACCGCAGCGACTCCAGGCGACTTCACGTCAGGCATCCCCGAATCGTACGCGAAATGATGCGCACCACGGTCGATATAGAATCCTCACCTCGAGTCCGGGGATTCTCATTGGAGGTTTTATGCGTCAGTTCAGCTACCTGATCACGGTTGCAGCGATGCTGCTTGGTCTTGCCGTTCCGGCCGGAGCGCAGTCGCGCGAAGGCGTCATGGGCGAGCTCATTCGCGACGTTGCCGATGTGGAAAAGAAGATGATGGATCTGGCCAAGGCGATGCCCGCTCCGGCGCACGAGTGGAGGCCGGCGAAGGGCGTGCGATCGACGGCAGAAGTCCTGATGCACGTCGCCGCCGACAATTACTTTTTCCCGGCGGTGATGGGGACTGCCGCCCCCGCCGAGACCGGGATCACGAAGGAGTACAAGACCGCCGCCGCATACGAGAAGAAGCCGCTCACCGGTGAGACGCTCTTAGCGGAGGTCCAGAAGTCGTTCGCGTTCCTGAAGTCCACGCTGGCGGCGGTCCCTGAGGCGAAACTGAACGACCCGATCGAGATGTTCGGGCAGAAGAACACCAACCGAGGGATGTGGATCATGGCCGTGAGCCATCTGCACGAACATCTGGGGCAGCTGATCGCCTACGCGCGCTCGAACAACGTCGTGCCCCCCTGGAGCAAGTAAGCGGTCGGATCACCTGACCGAGGTGATGATTGTTATGGTTGGCGCTACTGCTGCTGTTGCTGCTGCTGTAGGGATTGCCGATCGGTCATCTCGATCCCGGATGGTATCTGGGAGATCGACGTCGCCGCGCCGGGTATGAACGGCGGCAACGACTCCGACGGTTCGCTCGGAATGATGCTGACCGTGACGGTCAGCGTGCTGCCGGCCATCCCTTTGCACACGCCGCGCGCCGGCGGCACGTCGGCATAGTCGCGTCCGACCGCCACCCGAACGTGCCGCTCGCCGGCCTCGATGTCGTTCGTGGGATCGAACCCGACCCATCCGAGTTGCGGCAGCAGCACTTCGACCCATGCGTGGGTTGCGCTGGACGCCGCGCCTCCATCCAGGTCGCTCGCCGCTGGCGCCAGGTAGCCGCTGACATAGCGGGCCGGCAGGTCCAGCCGGCGAAGCAGCGCGACCGCGATGTGCGAGAGGTCCTGGCAGACGCCTTTGCGCGAGCCAAGCGCCTCGTCGATGGTCGAATTCACGCGGGTGCTCTCGGGCTCATATTGGAAATCCCGATGGACTGCGGACGTGATGTCCCGCGCCGTCGACAGCGGATCGGTCGATCGCCCGCGCGCCGCACCGATCGAGTCCGCATAGGCGATCAGCGCCGGCGCTCCACACCGCGAAGCTGCTTGGCTGACGCAGGTCCCAATGCGCGTCATGCCGGGACCATTCGTCAACCTCGCGCCATGCGCCGGTGTCCAACGACTGAGGAAGTTCCGCGGGAGGCTCGACCTGAACGTCGGCGCGCGCCGTGATACTGAGCGACTGGTGGCGCGAGGGAACACTGAAGTAATCGACCCAGTTCGAAAGATGGTCGCGGAAGGCGTGCGGCCGGGCGCGCGGCTCGACGTCGAGTAGGTATCGCAGGCAGGTCTGCCGTTCGCCGGTGCGCGGCTGCATCCGTACTTCCATGTGACTTTCGCTGACCGGCGAGTCGTAGTCGAACCGAGTGAGGTGCGTGATCGCGTAACGCATGCGAGTTCGTGTGTCGGACGTGGACCTAGGCCGGCAGACCAGCCTCGACAGGGTAGTCGACGTATTGTCGGTGCACCGCCTCGTTGATGTCGTTGGTCTGACGGGCGATGTCCTGCAGAAACGCGGCGGGATTCGCCAGCACCTCGTCGAGCTGGCAGAAATCCAGCGACGCCCGCAGGCGGCCGGCGAGCCGCTCGGCGTCGCCTCGCGGGCGGGCGGTGTCTTCGAGCACGGCGGCCAGGGCCGTTTCGATACGAGCTCCGGCAAAGCGGAGCGATCGCGGGAAGTCTTCGTCGAGGATGAGAAACTCCGCGACGCGTGCCGCGTCGATATCGGCGGTGAACCGCTGGCAGTACGCCTCGAAGGCGTGACAGGCTTTCAGCAGCCCCGCCCACTCGACCAGCTCTCCGATATCGGTTGGGTGCCTCGACGAGTCCGCGAAGTCGCGGTAATGCAGGTCGAGGAGCGCCGCGGTCGCGCCCGCTCGCTCCAGATACCGACCCAGCTCGATGAAGCGGTAGCCTTCGCCGTGGGGCAGTGTGGCATCGGTGACACCCTGAAACAGGTGAATGCCGTCGATCACGGACCGGAAAAAGCTGTCCATGCGTTCCGGCCGGGATGTGTCGATCACGTCGGTCTGCTGCACGTTCAGATACAACCGGTTCAGCTCCTCCCACATCTCGGAACTGATCTGCTCTCGGACCTGCCGCGCATTCTCGCGCGCCGCTGCGAGACATGCGGCGATGGAATCGCGGTTGGCGAGATCGAGTGTGGTTCCCACGGTGGCGTCCACCAGAGGACCCGCCGTGGCGACCGACGGCGGCAGACGAAGACTCGCGAGCAGCCGGCCCCAGTGACGCGCCAGCTCGGTTGGCGCCCGATCGAATGTCAGGTTCAGATTGACGCTGACCACGCGTGCGGTGTGCTCCGCCCGCTCGAGATAGCGGCTCATCCAGTACAAGCTGTCGGCGACGCGCGAAAGCATCTTCAGTGCTCGCTCAGGACCCACGTATCCTTGCTGCCGCCCCCCTGCGATGAGTTGACCACGAGGGATCCCCTGCGGAGCGCCACTCGCGTGAGGCCACCGGGCGCGATCACCACCTTCTCGCCGCACAGGATGTACGGGCGCAGATCGACATGGCGCGGCTCGATTCGGCCGTCGACGAAGCACGGTGCAGTCGAGAGCGCGAGCGTGGGCTGCGCGATGTAGTTTCGCGGATCGTCAAGGATCAACCGTCTGAACTCATCGCGCTCGGCTGCCGTGCTGTGTGGCCCGATCAGCATGCCGTATCCCCCGGATTCGCCGACCGCCTTGACGACCAGCTCGTCGAGATGCTCGAGCACGTACTTCCGATCGCTCTCGTTGGACAGAACCCAGGTATGGACGTTCGGAAGAATCGCGTCCTCGCCCAGGTAATACCGAATCAGTGCCGGCACATATGCGTAAAGCGCCTTGTCGTCCGCCACGCCGGTCCCGATGCTGTTGGTCAGCGAGACGTTGCCGGCGCGATACGCATTGAACAGTCCCGGGACGCCGAGCGTGCTGTCCGGCCTGAACGCCAGCGGATCGAGGAAGTCGTCGTCGATGCGCCGGTAAATCACGTCGACGCGCCGCGGCCCAGCCGTCGTACGCATGTACACGACATTGTCGTGAACGAAGAGATCCCGTCCTTCGACGAGCTCGATGCCCATCTGGCGGGCGAGGAACGTGTGCTCGAAGTACGCCGAGTTGAAGACGCCTGGCGTCAGCAGGACGATCTCCGGATCGACGCAGTGCTGTGGCGCCAGCGCCCTGAGTGAGGCCAGCAGTGCCTGGCCGTAGTGGTCCACCGGCCGGACGTTGTATCGGTTGAAGAGTGTCGGGAAGGTCCGTTTGATCACCTGCCGGTTCGTCAGCATGTAGCTGACGCCGCTCGGGACCCGGAGGTTGTCTTCGAGCACGGCGAATCCGCCGTCAGGCACCCGCACGAGGTCGGTGCCGGCGACAGCGACGTAGATGTCGCGTGGTACCCGGACGCCCTGCATCTCGCGGCGAAAGTGCTTGCAGCTGTAGACGAGATGCCGCGGCACGATCCCGTCGGCCAGCACGCGCGCCTCGCTGTAGAGGTCTTTCAGAAAAAGATTGAGGGCCGTCAGGCGCTGGGTGAGGCCGCGCTCGATCACCTGCCACTCGGTCGCGGTGATGATCCGCGGAATCAGATCGTAGGGAAAGATGCGCTCGGTGCCTTCGCTCTTGCCGTAGACGGTGAACGTGATGCCCTGGTGCAGGAAGGCGAGGTCTGCCGCCGCCTGGCGCTCGTGCAGCCTGGCGGGATCCAGCTCGCGAAGACGCGCCCAGATCTCGGCGTACTGGCTCCGCGCGACGCCATGGCTGGCGAACATTTCGTCGTACGGCTCACCGAGCGCATACGCTTCGAACCCCTTCCGGGTCTCTGGCGCCCCGTCGCCGGCGGCAACCTGGATCGTCATTTTCAGCCAAGTAAACCGGTTGCCTTCCGACGATGTCAAGCACGGGTGCCAGGCACCCCGGCACCCGCCACCCGGCCCGTTTCAACTGAACGCGCCGGGGTGATCTATCGTAGGGAATAACAAATGCGCTTCGTCACGCGTCTGCTGATCAATGCGGCGGCACTTTGGGCGGCGATCCGGCTCGTGCCGGGCATCTCGTTCGAGGGGGACTGGTGGCTCGTGTTCGCGGTCGCCCTCGTCTTCGGCGCCCTGAACGCCGTGATCCGCCCGATTCTCTTCGTGCTGACGCTGCCGTTCCTGCTCCTCACCCTCGGGCTCTTCACGTTTGTGCTGAACGCCATCATGCTGTGGCTCACGAGCGCCACTTCGGATCTGTTTGGTCTGCGGTTCCACGTCGACGGGTTCGGCGCGGCCTTCGTCGGGGCGTTGATAATCACCGTGGTCAGCTTCGCATTGTCCTTGCTCGTCGGACCCGGCCGCGAGAGACGCTACCGGGTTGGCCGGTTGCGTCGCATTTAGGGCTCGCACCAGATATTTATACCTTGACATTCGACAACCGATCGAGACAGATTGATTGTCGAATGACCAAGTATCAGAGGTGGTGGTGAGCCGCGGCCCCAGCGACCTGCTTCAGGGCACGCTCGACCTGCTCGTCCTCCAGGCGCTGCAAGCCAGGCCGCTGCACGGCTGGAGCATCTCCAAGCGCATCCAGCAGCTTTCCCGCGACGTCCTGACCGTCAACCAGGGATCCCTGTATCCAGCGCTGTATCGCCTGGAGGACCGCGGATGGATCGCCGGCGCCGAGGAACTCTCGGACGAGGGACGCCGGATCCGGGTATATCGGCTGACGCCGAGCGGCCGCCGGCAGCTCGATCGCGAGATCGAGAGCTGGCGCGCGTTCTCGTCGGCTATCAACCTGGTCATCCGTCCGGGCTGAACGCGTGGACGTCATGACCCGTTGGCTTCGCAGGTTCCGGCTGCTGGTGCGCCGTGACGCGGTCGACGCGTCGATGGACGCCGAGATGCGCCACCACCTCGAGTGCGAGATCCGTGAGCGCATCGCGGCCGGCATGCAGCCGGACGAGGCGCGGCGCTCAGCGCTGATCGATTTCGGCGGGGTCGAGCGATTCAAGGAAGAAGGGCGGGACGCGCGCGGCACACGTCGCGTCGAAGATTTCGTTCGTGACCTCCGCTACGCCGTGCGCGTGCTTCGAAGGAACCCCGGCTTCGCCGTTGCCAGCGGGATTACGTTCGCGCTCGGCATTGGCGCCACCACCGCAATCTTCAGTGTCGTTTACGGCGTGCTGTTGCGGCCCCTGCCGTACCGCGAGCCGCGGCAGCTCGTCGCGCTGTGGGAACAGAACATCAGCCGGAGCACGAAGCCGAACGTCGTGTCGTTCGCGACCTTCAATGCGTGGCGGGAAAGAACGGGCTCGTTCAGCGGAATGGCCGCGCTCGTCCCCCGCCCGTTCACGCTCGCGGCGCAGCCTACGCCGGAACGACTCATGGGCGCGGAGGTCTCGCCGGGCTATTTCGCGCTGCTTGGCGTACAGCCGACTCTCGGCCGTGACTTCCTGGATGGTGACAGCGCTGCGGTGATCCTCAGCGACGCATTCTGGCGTGTGCGCCTCGGCGCGGATCCTCGAGTAATCGGACGGTCAATCTTGATCTCCGGGGATCCATACACCATCGCCGGCGTCATGCCGGCAGGGTTCGACCCGCCACAATTCGCGTGGCTGCAGCAGCAGGATGCGTGGTTTCCGCTGGTCGAAACCGCGCAATCGCGCTCGTGGGGACGCTTCCTCCTCGTCATCGCACGCCTGCGACCGGAGGCGACGGTCATAGCGGCGCGCGCCGAGCTCGCGTCTGTGGCGGCGCAGCTCGAGCAGGAATCACCGGTCCACAAGGGATGGTCGGCGACAGCCATTCCGCTGCGGGACCAACTGACTGGTGACGCACGGACGCCGCTGATTGCGATACTGGTGGCCGTCGCCCTTCTGCTCTTGCTGGCGGTGACCAATGTCGGGACCTTGACGATTTCCATGATGCGTCGTCGGGTCCACGAGCTGGCAATCCGGCGGGCGATCGGCGCAACCGATCGGCGACTGCGGAACCAGTTGCTGGTGCAAAGCTTACTGATCGGACTGGTAGGGACCGCGCTCGGCGTGCTCACGGCCTTCCCGGCCCTCGGGATCCTCCAGTCGCTGCTGCCGCCCGACCTTCCTCGCGCCGGCTCAATCGCGCTCGACCGGCCGGTGCTGCTCGTCGCGGTGGCGACAGCGATGGCTGCGACGCTGGCGTTCGCGGGTGTCGCCGCGAGACAGGCGCGAAGAGCGTACGGGGCAACGGTTCTCCTCGGGTCGGCGCGTGTTGCGCGCACCTCCCGTGGCGGCGCGCTCGTGGCTGCCGAGATTGCGCTCGGTCTTGCTCTCGGGGTGCTGGCACTGCTCACCGCCCGCAGCTTCGTCCACCTGCGGACCGTCGATCTCGGCTTCGATCCCGCCGGCGTCGTCGCCATCCGCGTCGCGCTGCCAGGGTCGTACGATGGACCCGATCGAAGGCGCCTGTTTTTCAGCACGCTGGTCGAGCGACTCGAATCCGTACCCGGTATCACGCGCGCCGGTGTGGTCAGCACGCGTCCGCTGGGCGGACTCGGCCCCGCGACCAATGTGTACGATGCGATCGGGCCGGCGCCCGCGCCAGGGCAGGGGCTGGTGGCAGACGTCAGGTTTTCGGATGCCGGCTATTTCGCTGCGATGCGCATCCGGCTGCTGCACGGGTCAACTTTCACGCGAATCGATCCGGTCGCCGGCCCGCCAGTGGTCGTGATCACCGAGGCACTCGCCCGGACCGTGTTTGGTACGGTTGACGCCGTCGGCCGAAAACTTCACTTGAATATGTTCGATGGTCTCGATGCCGAGGTCCTCGGCGTGGTTGCGGACGCACATCTGGCCGATAGCCGTACGCCGCCGCGCCCCGCCCTCTACCTCTCCACGTCGGCATTCACCGACAACGCCCGCGACATCGTGGTGCGTACGGAGGGGGATGCGCTCTCGGCCGTGCCGGCGATCAAGGCGGCAATCGCATCGATCGATCCCGACGTCCCGGTGCACCGGGTCACGACGATGCGGCGAGTGGTCGATGATTCGCTGGCAACGGATCGTTTTGCTGCGTTCCTGCTCGCCGCATTCGCGCTGATCGCTGTGCTGCTCGCCGGCGTCGGCGTCTTCGGTGTGTTCTCCAGCGACGCCGCCGCTCGCAGGCGCGAGATCGGGATCCGGCTGGCGCTCGGGAGCAGCACCAGCGGCATCCTCGGTCTGTTTGTACGACGAGCCGCCCTTTACGCAACGGTGGGGATTGTCATCGGCAGCGTGATTGCGGTTTCAGTCGCGGGTGGGCTGTCGTCCCTGCTCTTCGGTGTCTCGCCCGCGGACCCGGCCACCCTCACGGTCGCGGCGCTCGCCGCGATGCTGCTGGCTGCGTTGGCGACGGTGCTGCCAGCCTGGCGGGCAATCCGCCGATCGCCGCTCGACACGCTGCGCGAGAGCTGAGTGGTGTCGGCTGACGGTCAGCCGAGGCGCTCATCCGGCTACCGGTCGGTTACACTGACCTGCTGATGGCTTCCACGGTGCGGCACACCGTCCAGACCCGGGGTCAGGGGGACGCGCACGACATCACGAAGATGGTTTCCGAAGCCGTGAGCGTGCGGTCCGGGATCGCCACGATCTTCGTCGTTGGCTCCACCGCGGCGCTGACGACCATCGAATTCGAACCAGGCGCAATCGCGGATCTAAACGCGGTGTTCGAGCAACTCGCCCCTCGCGACGCCGAGTACCGGCATCACGAGCGGTGGGGGGACGACAACGGATCGAGTCACGTACGCGCAGCGCTGCTCGGCCCCTCGCTGACCATCCCGATCGTGGACTTCGAGCTGACGCTCGGCACGTGGCAGCAGATCATGCTTCTCGAGTTCGACACTCGGCCGCGGACCCGTGAGATCGTGATCCAGATAATCCACGCAGGCCAAATGTGACAAACGCGAGCATCGGCGAAGAGGTCCGCCGGGATCACTCGCTGCGGAGCGCCGTACTTGGATCGACGTTCGAGGCGCTACGCGCGGGGACGTAGCTCGCGGCGGCGCCCACGACGAAGAGCACGAGAATGGCGGCGCCGAAGCTGACCGGGTCGGCCGGCTCGACGCCAATCAGCAAGCTGCGTAGTGCGGTGCCACCCAGCAGCGCCACGCCCACGCCGAAAACGACACCCGCCGCGGTGAGCAGCAGACCCTCGCGCATGATCAGGGCGATCACCGATCGGCTCGATGCACCAAGTGCCATCCGCAGACCGATCTCACGTCGGCGTTGTGTCGTGGCGAATGCGATGACCCCATACAACGCCATGACCGAGAGCCCCAGCTCGACCATCGCCGTCGCCATTGCGGCGCCGGCGCCGGCGCGCTGCGGCAGCGTTATGCGGTCGAAGAATTCGTCCATCGTCTCGGCGCGGGTAAGACCTGCCGAGCGTTCGAGATCGTGCAGGGTCCGCTGTACGGCGGGAGCAATGACGCCTGGAGGCGCCGCCGTCCGCACGTGCAGAGTCATTCGTGTCCGCGTTCGCTGCCCCGCGCAGAAGTACACCATCGGGATCGGGTCCTCGGCGAACGATCGGTGCCTCAGATCACGCACGACGCCGACGATGTGGACCTGTTCGTTGGTGGCTTCGTCGGTGAAGGTCTTGCCGACCGGCTCACCGTTCCAGAAATGCCGCGCCATCGTTTCGTTGACGACCGCCACGCTGGGCGATGATTCGCGGTCAGCGGCCGTGAACTCACGGCCCTGCCTCACAGGTATGTCGAGCAGGGCAAAATAGCCGGCGCCGACAATGTTGACATCCGGCGACGTCGAGATTGGGTTTCCACCTTCGGCGATTCGAATCCTCACCTGGCTATTCGAGCCGTCCATCGGCAGCAACCCGGCCAGCGCCGCACGCTCGACTCCGGGTAGTGTCGCGACCGAGTCCGCGGCATCCCGATAGAAACGCGCGTGCGCGTTGTTGCGGTCCGGGATGGCTGACAGGTTGATGTGGACGTTCACGACGCCAGCACGTCGGAAGCCGGGGTCCTCGGTGCGGCCGGCGTTGGCACTGCGGAGCATCAGCGCGGCGCCGATCATGAGTGCGAGGGACAGCGCGACCTGGGTCACGACGAGCCCGGCGCGCAGGCCGAATCGAAATCCGCGAACCCGGACGGTTCGCGCCGTGTCCTTCAATTCCGCGTTGAGATCCGGCTTCGTCGTCTGAAGCGCCGGCGCAAGGCCGAAGAGCACAACGGTCAAGAGCGAGGCGCCGAGGCTGAAGATGAGGATGCGGGAGTCGAGGGTGAGATCGAATGGCGGCACGCCGTCCGGCCGGAAGCGTGCAAAGAGGGCCGCTACCCACTGCGCGAGCATCAATCCGAGCGCGCCTCCCGCTGTCGCCAGCAGCCCGCACTCGGTCAGCAACTGCCGGACGACGCGCCGGCGCGACGCGCCCATCGCGAGCCTGACGGCGACCTCCTTCCGCCGGGTCGATGCGCGCGCCAGGAGGACCGTCGCCACGTTGACGCAGGCGATCGCCAGAAGCGCCACCACACCGGCCATTACGCTCGAGAAGATGACCATGACGGTCCCGGGGCCCGCGCCAACGAACCGTGACTCCGTCTCCGGGAGCACGGTGATCACGCGCCCCTGGCCGCTGTGATCGCGCCACGCCACGGGATCCTGCTGGAGGAGGTCCGCCGCCAGCACGCGCAGCGCCGTGGACGCCTCGGGCAACGTGACCCCGTCCTGAAGCCGGCCGAGGAGCCTGAACGTCCGCTGCTTGCGGTCTCGCAGGAATCGGTCCCCGGTGAAAGGGCTTCGTGCATCATCACCGGCACGAAGAAGTCAGCCGCGTGCTCGACACTCGTCCCCGCGAAGCGCGGCGGCCCGACGCCAACGACGGTAAACGTTCGGCCGTTCAATTCGATGGTGCGCCCGACAATCGCAGGATCGGCGCCGAATCGCCGGCGCCACGCGTCGTGACTGAGGACGACGACCGGGTGAGCCCCGGGCACACGATTCTCTTCGTCCCCGAAGAACCTTCCGCGTGAGGGCTGGAGGCCAAGGACGTCAAAATAATTCCCCGAGACCAGCACTCCGTCGATGACGTCCGGCCGCTCCTGGCTGCTCAGCGTGGCCTCCGCGCGCTGCCACGCGAGCAGGCCGCTGAACACCGGGACTGCGCGGAAGGCCTCGTAGTCGGCGTACGACGAACCCCCGTAGAGCGGACCATCGAAGTCGCTGGTGAAGACCGCCATCACCTTTTCCGCATTGGCGGCGTATACCGGACGGAACAGGAAGGAATTCGCAAAGCTGAAAAGCACAGTCGAGGCGCCGATGCCAACGGCCAGCGAGGCGATCGCAACCACACTGAACCCCGGCGCCTTGCGGATCATTCGCAGGCCGTAGCGCACGTCCTGGATCAGCATGTCGATCGACGATCCGCCCCATTGGTCCCGCGTTTGCTCCCGGATGAGCGTCGCGTTGCCAAACTGCCGCCGCGCTTCGCGATAGGCATCCGCCGGTGCGAGGCCGCTGTCGATGAGCGCCCGCTCTCGCAGGTTCAGGTGGAGCCGGATTTCTTCCGCGACGTCGTCGTCGAGACGATCACGGCGAAAATAGGCAACGACACGGCGCAGCGCTGACCACATAGTGTTTACCTAGAGTCTCTGGAGGGGTCTCACCGAGGCCGGTTCTTTCGAGTCGGGCCAGCTCCCATAGACAGGCTATGGAATACAGCGATTCGCTGACCTCTGTCAAGGGGAAGCGGTTCGCGGGGCGCAGCGCGGTTCGCAGGGCGCGGTTCGCGGGGCGCGGTTCGCAGGGCGCAAGGCGCGGCTCACAAACTTCCGAACCGCAGTTTTCGTCAAAGGTGAGGATGCGCATCAAACTTCGTTTCGAGGAACTCCGGGCAGATCTGAAGTACGCCTTTCGCCAGCTGAAGAACTCGCCGGCGTTCACGCTCGTTGCCACGCTGACCCTGGCGCTCGGCATCGGCGCCAACAGCGCGATTTTCGCCCTGGTGGACGCCACCCTGCTCCGGCCGCTTCCTTTTGGCAATCCCGAACGGCTGGTCGCGATCTGGGAAAGCAACGCGAAGAACCCGCGAGGTTACGTGTCGCCGCTCAATATGCTCGACTGGAACTCCCGCAGCCGCACATTCGAGAAGATCGCCGGGTTCACTCCGAGCGTCGGCGGCATGGTGATGGCCGGCGCAGACGGGAACGCCGAAACCGTATCCCGACAGTGGGTTACCTCCGGGATATTCGATGTGCTTGGCGTCACCCCCATTGCTGGCCGGACGTTTTCCGCCGAGGACGAAGCAAAGCGCGCCAACGTGGTCGTCATGAGCGAGGGGTTCTGGCGCACCCGGTTCAACTCGGATCCTGGCGTGGTCGGCCGCGAGCTCCGCCTCGACGGCTCTCTATTCACGGTGGTCGGCATCGTCCCCAAGGACTTTCAGCTGCTCGGGCAGACCAGCATCTGGGCGATGAGATCCCTCGTCAACCTTCCGCCGCGCGTTCGTGGTGTCTACGCCCTGCAGGTCGTCGGACGCATGAAACCCGGCGTTGCAATCAAGGCTGCGGCAGCTGACCTCGGGGCTGTCGCGGATGGTCTCGCGCGCGAGTTCCCGCAGACCAACCAGGGACGCGGTGTCACGCTCGAAGACCTGCACACCTCGATGATCGGCAGCGATCTGCGCTTGACGTCGATGCTGTTCCTCGGCGTCGTCGGATTCGTTCTGCTCCTCTGCTGCGCGAACGTCGCCAACCTGATGCTGGCGCGCGCGACGGTGCGCATGCGGGAGCTTGCCGTGCGTTCGGCGCTCGGAGCGGGCCGCTGGCGCATCGTCCGGCAGCTGTTGACGGAAAGCGTCCTGCTCTCGCTGATGGGTGGCGTGCTGGGTTGTGCGGTCGGCGCGGCAATCCTGAGCGTTGCCCCCGCGGTGATCCCGCAGGGCCTCCTGCCAGCCACCGTGACACCCACGTTCGACATGCGTGTCGTCGTTTTCTGTGCCGGCGCCGCGCTGCTGGTCGGGCT
This sequence comes from uncultured Acidobacteriota bacterium, assembly GCA_963810305.1. Lineage (GTDB taxonomy): Bacteria > Acidobacteriota > Vicinamibacteria > Vicinamibacterales > 2-12-FULL-66-21 > JACDCA01. The sequence continues at coordinate 142,297 of CAWEMY010000018.1, read as the reverse complement.
TCTTTTCGGCGCCGTCCCGGCCTGGAAGGCGACAGATTTTTCGTCCGCGGAGGTGATTGCGTCTGACACGCGAACGACCACCGGCGGCGGCGGACGGCTGCGTGGGCTGCTCGTTGTCGGCGAGGTTGCGACGGCCGTTCTTCTCCTGTTTGGCGCCGGGCTCCTGCTTCGGACGCTGGCGGCTGTCGAGGGTTTCGATCGGGGTTATCGCGCCGAAAGCGTGCTCTCGATGCTCGTCGATCCGCTGGGCTCGAAGTACCCGACCGATGAGGCGCTCCAGCAGTTCTACGATCAGGTGGAAGCCGAGATCACCGCGCTTCCGAACGTCGCGGGCGTTGCGTGGGCGAGCGCCGTGCCGCTCGATTTCTTCGACGAAGGAGGATTCTCCTTCGAGATCGTTGGCGACCCGCCCGTCGACGAGACCCTGCGTCCACGGACTGAATATCAGGTGGTCAGCCCGGGATACTTCTCGACGCTCGATCTCCCGCTCGTCGCGGGACGCAGTTTCGACGGGCGCGATCGGCGCGACGGTGTTCCCGTGTGCATCGTCAACGAGGCGTTCGCGCGGAGTTTTCAGGGTCGATCGCCGATCGGCCAGCGAATCGTGTTGCGCCCGACGTCGTCACCACAAGCCAAGCCGATCGTGAAGGAGATCGTTGGGGTCGCCCGACAGGTGCAGGGGCGCCCCGATGAAAAGGCGGACTTCGTCCAGATCTACGTGCCGATGGCGCAGGATCTCTCGGACGACATCTATGTCTTGATACGTCCTAAATCCGGACCGGCATCGGCGTTGACGTCCTCCGTCCGCGGCGCCATCTCCCGCGTAGACAAGGAGCAACTGGTCAGCGTGAGGGAAGTGAGGACGCTCGAAGACATCGCCTGGACGGCTACGGGCCGCCACCGCTTCCGTGCCGTCATGGTCGTGGCTTTCGCGACGCTGGCGTTGGTCCTGGCGATGGTCGGCGTGTTCGGGATCCTCGCCTATTCGGTCCAGCAGCACGTGCGTGATTTCGGCGTGCGCCGGGCCCTGGGCGCGACGACCAGCGACGTGCTTCGCATCGTGATTGCGAACGCCGCTCGCGTCGTTGCCACTGGAGCGGTGATCGGCCTGGCGTTATCGGCGCTGCTCGGACGGCTGATCGAGACGATGCTGTTCGACGTGCGGCCGCTGGATCTCATGACGTTCGCGTTCGTGATCATCGTGCTCGGCGTGACCGCCGCGTTGTCGGTCGCTGCACCGGCGTGGCGTGCAACACGAATCGATCCGTCGGTCGCATTGCGGAATTCGTGAGGTTCAGAGGGGCGCAGTCCGAGGACCATCGAGGATCGTGATTTCGGCGATCAGGACGGCGTTGGGCGGAATGACGTCCGGGATGCCGCGTTCGCCGAATGCCAGATGCGGCGCGATCTCCAGGCGTCGCGTACCGCCGACCCGCATGCCTTCGACTCCGTAAAACAGCCCGCTGATGATCGAGGCCCGATGGATCCGGGCCTCGTAAATCAGTGTCGTGCCATCGTCCTCGAGCCGCGCAACTCCCCCTGAGCCCCACGCGTCGGACCAACGAACTGCCTCACCCCGGTGCAGCCACACTCGAAGCCGGATCGTGTAATTGTGCTGCCGGCGGACTACTTCGCCGGTCCCGGGTATGTCAGCGAGGAGGGTCAGACCGGAGCGAAGCCGCTTGCGCGTATATCCGCCGGGATCGAGCAGCGTCGCGATCGCGGTTAGCCCCGCGGCCTGTGCCATCTCGAGCGGCGTCTCGCAGGCGTCGATCCGGGTGCGCAGTTCACGATCGGCGCCGGCGTCGAGCAACAGCTGCACTGCAAGCGCGTTGCGCTCAGCGACGGCCATGTGGAGCGGCGTGTAATCGTTGATGCCGCGCTGATTCGGATCCGCGCCGAACGAGAGCAGAAGCCGAATTACAGCGTCGACGTCCGTTCGTTTCGTCGCGCCAGCCACCTCACGCCCGGTGCTCAGGGCGGCGATCAGCGGAGGGAATCCGTCGTCCGCCGGTGCGTTCGGGTTGGCCCCGATCTCGAGCAGCGTGCGGATGAAGGGCAGCGGGCTGTGGTAGATCGCGTAGGTCAGACACGGCCCGATCCCGTCGGGCATCCGCCCGTTCGGCACGATCGACGGGTCCTCGACCGCGGCACGCAACGCGTTCAGGTCTCCCTTGCGAAACGCCTCGTCGATCAGTTCGAATTGTCGCGCCGACGCGCAGCGCTCTTCGTCACTCACCACTCACCATTGACCAGTGATCAGTAAGCCAGTGACCACTGACCACTGACTACTGACCATTGACTACTGACTATCTGCCCTGACCTGCGCAGTCTGCGTGTACTCTCGTCCGCCGACGCTGAGGACGACGCGGTACTCGCCTGGCGGCACGGTGGCCGTGACCGTGTTTGTCGCGGCGGAGGGGAACTGCGGAATCGCCGGCGGAGTGCCGCCGCGCCCGCCGAAGCCGCCCCCGAATCCACCGGCGCCGCGTCCGCCACGTCCTGACGCGGCCTGCTGCTCGGCTTCCGTCATCGGCCGCACCGACTGCATCGTCCAGCGCACCGTATTGAGACCAGGCTTGCCCGGCGCGGTGGTGGTTTCGGCGATCATGCGAGCGCCGTCGTAGACGCGGACGGTCACGCCGTTTGCCTCGGACTTCAGGTAGTAGTTGATGTGCACGCCCGGCAGGCGGCTCTGGCCGTCGTAGTTGAGCGCCGCGACCATCGGGCGCAGCCCCGCCACCTGCTGCACGGTCGGCACGATCGGCGCGAGGTGCGCATCCGCTGCGAGGACGCTCGGCGTCAGCGCCTGCAGTCCAGAGATGTCGGCGATGTAGATGCCGCGGCCATGCGTGCCGACGATGAGCTCCTGCTCGCGGGGATGGATGGCGAGATCGTGGACCGGGTTGGTGGTGATGCCGTTCTTCATCCGCTGCCACGCCTTGCCGCCATCGAGCGACGCATAGAACGCCAAAGTCGGTCCCGACAAAAAGGAGGTTTGGATTCCGGCGATCCTCGCGGATCACGTTGATAGCCTCATTCGGCAGGTTGCCCGCAATCGACGTCCACGTTGCGCCGTAGTCGGTGGTCTTCCAGACGTACGGTTTGAAATCGTCGTTACGGTAGCCGGTGACAGTGACGAACGCGGTGCCCGCATCGTGGTGCGACGCGATCACGCGGCTGACCCAGTGACCGGGATGGCCCGTGATCTTTTCGGTGACGTTGGTCCACGTCTTCCCGGCGTCACGCGTGACCTGCACGTTGCCATCGTCGGTCCCGGCCCAGATCACGCCGCCGACGACCGGAGACTCGTCGATGGTGGTGAGGGTGGCGTACTGGATGTTGCCGGACCCGTTGCGGCGGTCGGGCAGGTTCTTCGTCAGGTCCGGGCTGATCTCGGTCCACGTCGTCGCCGCGGTTGCTCGAGCGCAGCAGCACGTTGGCACCGTGATACACCACCTCAGGGTTGTGCGGCGAGATGAGAATCGGCGACGACCAGTTCCATCGCAGCGCATCCTGCCCCTGCGGCCGCGTGTAGCGGATCGAGCGTGACTGCCCGGTCGTCTGATCCATGCGCTGGATCGCGCCGAACTGGCTTTCGTTGTACAGCCACCGCGAATCGGTCGGATCGACGACGTTGTAGAAGCCGTCACCGCCGCCGACGCGATACCAGGCCTCGAACGGAATGCTGCCGCCGCCCTTCATCGTGCTCGGGCCGCGCGCGGAGCCGTTGTCCTGCAGCCCGCCGTAGACGTTGTACGGCTGCTCCATGTCGTAGCCGATCGCATAGAACTGCGCGAGCGGTTTGTTGTCGGGGCTGAGCCAGGTGCGGCCGGCGTCGAACGTGACGCCCATGCCGTGATCGTGGCCGAGGATCATGTGGTCGCTGTCGTTCGGGTTGATCCAGAGCGCGTGGTTGTCGCCGCCGAATCCGAACGGCGACGACCACGTCTTGCCGCCGTCGGTCGTGTGCGTCACGCCGACGCTCAGCAGATAGACGTGCTCCTTGTTCTTTGGATCGACGCGGATCTGGCCGTACCAGTAGGGCGGATTGCCGCCCGTCCACCCGCCGCGCCCACGGCCCTGCGCGGGCTGGAGGCTCTGCGGCCACCGCCGGAGGAGCGCCGCGCCCTTGCGGCGCAGCGGCTGCTGGTGGCTGTGCCGCTCCTCGTCCCGGTGAAGTCGCCGGTGTGGTCGTCGTTTCGGGCGGCGCCACCTTCCGCCATGTCGCGCCCGCGTCGTCGGATCGATACAACTCATCGCCGATCGAGCCGTCACCAAATCCCTGCGCCAGACGCTTGCGGCGCTCCTCGGGCGGAACCGTTCGGGAGTTCGCGTTTTCCACGACTGCGTAGACCGTCTTCGGATCGCTGCGTGCGATGGAGATGCCGATGCGGCCGAGCATTCCGGTCGGAAGCCCGCTGGTCAGTTGGCGCCAGGTGCGTGCCGCCATCGGTCGACTTGAAGAGCGCGCTGCCGGGGCCGCCCTCGCCGAAGGTCCAGGGCCGGCGCACCTTGTCGTAGGTCGAGGCATACAGAACGTTGGGGTTCGCGGGATCCATGGCGATGTCGATCGCGCCGATCTCGCGGCCATCCACCTTGTGATCGAGCGTCTTCGTCCACGTCTTGCCGCCGTCGGTGGAGCGGTAGACGCCGCGGTCAGGATTCTCCGAATAGAGCCTGCCGCTTGCGGCCACCAACACGATGTCCGGATTCTTCGGGTGGACGACGATCCTTCCGATACGTCCCGCGTTGGGAAGCCCCGCCTTCGTCCAGGTCTTGCCGGCGTCCATCGACTTGTAGACGCCGTTGCCGTCGTAAGTCGATCGTGAGTTGTTCGACTCGCCGGTGCCGACATATACGACATCCGGACGGCTCTGTGCGACCGCCACCGCACCGAGTGCGAAGTCGGGCTGATCATCGAAGACGGGTGTGAAACTGATCCCGTTGTTCACCGTTTTCCACAGCCCGCCGGTCGCCGTCGCCGCGTAGAAGATGCGCGGATTGCTTTCGACCACGGCGAACTCCACGTAACGGCCTCCCTGCGCGGTCGGACCGATCTCGCGAAAGCGGATCGCATCGACGATCTGCGCGCCGGACTGAGCCGCCGGTGCAGTCCCTTGCGCCGGGACCTGGATGGTGTGCCATCCGACAGAGAGGAAGAGGACGCAGAGGCCGACCAGCAGTCGGCGGTGACCGTGCATCGTGGGGAGCTCCTTGAGTGACTGATCGAACTGCCGATTATATGCGCGCTGATCGCGCCGCTCGGTCTATTGCAACGTGAAGTTCACCGTCACCGTCATGATGACAGGGACCGGTACTCCATTGAGCAGCGTGGGCGTGTACCGCCATCCCTTCACGGCGTCGATCGCGGCCTGATCAAACATCGGGATCGATCGCAGCACCCGGGCGGACCGGACGTTCCCGTTTTCGTCGATCACCGCTTCGAGGATCACCACGCCAGACGCGCGGGCGTCGAGGGCTTCCTGCGGGTAGACCGGACGAACATCATGGGTTTTCGTCGGCGTCTTGATGGTCCCGCCCACACGTATCGGCTGCTGCCCGTTGGCGTCTGCCCCCGACCGATCCTTGTTCAACTCCATGGCCTGATTGCGGAGCGCGTCCGCCTCCGCGATCCATGCCTGGCGGCGCACCGGATCCGTCTCCATGTTTGCCTTCAGGCGCAACAAAAGGTTCTTGTACACCAGGGCTTCGACGTACTCGGGCTTCTGCGCCAGCGCGCGGTCGGTCGCCGTGATTCCGGCGTCGATGTAGGTCAGCTTGTCGGCGGGCGAAAGGGCAGTGTCCTTATAGGCCTTCTCCCAATAGTGCGTTGCGATGAGCTGGTAAGCTGCCGCGTCGGTCGGGTTGTCCGCCGCCGCCTGCTCGAGCGCGGCCATCATCTTGTCGAACTGCGCGCGTTCCGCCGCAAGGTCTCGAGCAGCTGGCCGCGGATCGCGCGGCTGCGACTGCGAATTTGAAGTGCGGGCTTCAGCCTGATCCGCGCCGTTCATCGTGGTTGCGACGGCAGGCATTGTCTGTAACAGGACGAAGAGTAGGATCCCAGCTGCACTGGCCGCCGACGCAACGATTTCTTTCGACGACATCACGCCCTCCCGGGAAGCGCGCGATCGACGCGCCAGAGGTCTTGATCCGAGAAACTTCAACCGGTTGAGTCAAGTTTTTCGGTCAAGACCGTCCGCGCGTCAGCGCGGCGTTAGCAAGAATGTCACTAGCGAGGCGGAGCCTCAAGGGTCTGAGGCGCAGCCTCGCTAGAACTATCCAGCCCTGATGGCCGGTTGTCAATCGGCCCCGGTTAACGCTCGGTGGCGCGCAGCGTCCTGAGTATGATGACCGCCATACTGGCCGACCTCCGACTCGCCGTTCGATCACTTACACACGCGCGGGGGTTCACCGCCACGGCGATCCTGACGCTCGGTCTTGGCCTGACGCTGTGCGCGTCGGCTATGGTTGTCGTCCGCGCCTATCTCTTCAACGACCTTCCGTACCCGGCCGCCGACCGGCTGTACACCATCCGCTACGCGCCACCAGGCCAGGCCCAGCCCGAAGACATGGAAGCGCTCGACTGGAGCTCGCTGAACGACGTCATCGAGCATCCGGTCGCCTGGGATCTCGATGCGTTTTATCTGCTCGGCGGAGAAAATGCCGAAATGACACCAGGCGCGTGGGTGACGCCGGGATTCGTGCAGGGGCTCGGGATCAATCCGGCGATCGGCCGTGGCTTCGACCAGTCTGCCTTTCTGAAAGGCAACAGCAACGTCGCGCTGATCAGCCACCGCCTCTGGCAGTCGCGCTACGGAGGGGACCCCGCCGTCGTCGGCCGTACATTCATGGCCTACGTCAGCGATCGTCCGGAGGAGGCCGAGAGCTTCACCATAATCGGGGTATTGCCGCAGGGGCTGTGGCACTTCAACAACTACACCGACATCCTCGCGCCGCTGCGCGCGCCGACATATCCCTACATGGTGCGGCTGCGAACGGGTGTTACCGCCGAGACCGCCGCTGCGCGCATCACGTCGCTCGTCCGCACCGGCGCCGCCAACGTCCCGCAGGACTGGCGCGCCGAAGTGGTATCAGCGCATGCGCAGTACGTAGCTTCCGTCCGGCCCCTGCTCCGCACGGTGACCACGGCCGCGGCTCTGGTGCTCCTGGTCGCATGCGGCAACCTTGCGACGCTGCTGTTGATCCGGGCCACGCGCCGCCAGAAGGAGATCGCCGTGCGTAACGCGCTCGGCGCCGGGCGATGGGCGATCGCTCGAATGCTCCTTGCGGAGGCGCTGGTGCTCGGCACCGCCGCGTCGCTGCTCGCGTTGTTCGCCACGGGGCTGACACTCGACGCAATTACACCGCTGGTACAGCAGCAACTCGGGCGCACCGCTCCAGGTGGCGCCACGGCGCTCGCTATCGATACACGCGTCCTGCTCGTGGTGTTCAGGCGCCGGGCTCCTGACCGCGACGATCTGCGCGCTGGCTCCGCTGACGACTGCGCTTGGCCCGCGCCTGCTCGGCGCGCTCCAGAGCGGCGGCCGCACCACGACCGACGGTGTCGGCCCCCAGCGTATCCGCGCCGCGCTCATCGCACTCGAAATTGCCGCGTCGCTCACGCTCGTTGCCGGCTCGACTCTGATGGTCCGGACCGTCATCACGCTCCTGCGCACCGACCTCGGGTTCTCGGGCGAACGGATCCTGAACACCTCGGTCACGCTCCGCCAGAACCGCTACCCTGATGCCGCGAGCCGGCTGGCGATGTTCGAGAGAATGGCGGCGACGCTCGGCTCCCTGCCAGGCGCGGAGTCGGTGGGCATGACGACGGCGTGGCCGCTGCAGCAGGCGCGGCTGCATCCCGTCGGCACTCCCGAGGCATCGGTTGCGACCACGCGAGCAGCGATCCAGGGAGTCAACGACACCTACTTTGACGCGCTGGCGATCCCGGTCAGCGCCGGACGTGCCTTTACGCGCTCGGACCGGCTCGGCACCGAACCGGTGGCGCTCGTCAGCGACACGCTCGCTCGCCGGCTCTGGCCGGACGGCAACGTTGTCGGCCGGCGCATCGTCGTCCCGCAGGACCAGGATGAGGGAGAGCCGATTGCGGTCACCAGGATGGTTGTTGGCACCGTCCGTGACGTCCGACAGATACCCGCCGACGAGGATCTTGCCGACGTCTACGTGCCGATCCTGCAAACGCCGGGACGTTTCGCCTTCCTGCTCCTGCGTACCGCCGGCGCTCCAGCCAATTGGCTGTCGCCGGTGCGCGCGGCGTTTCGCGAACTGGATCCGGAGATCGCGGTCCAGGGAGGCCGGCCGTTGTCGATCACGATGAAAGAAGCGACGTCGCGCCCGCGCTTCCTTGCGTGGCTCCTCGGTTCGTTCGCCGGAATCGCCGCGCTCCTCGCGCTCGTCGGCGCCTATGGTGTGATTGCGTATGCGGTGCGGCAGCGGGAACGGGAGATTGCCGTGCGCCTCGCGCTCGGCGCCGATCCGTCCCGGATCACGCGCTTGTTCATGCGACAAGGCAGCTGGGTTCTTCTTGCCGGCCTCGTCCTTGGATTGATCGGTGTCCTTGCAGGCAGCCGACTGATTGAAAGTCAGTTGTACGGCGTCACGCCGCGCGATCCGGCGACCCTGGCCGCCGCCGTTGCGGCGTTCGCAACCGCCGGCCTGATCGCGATCTGGTGGCCCGCCCGTCGCGCCGCCGCTACGGATCCTGCCATCGCGCTGCGCTCCGAGTAAGCGCCCCATCGAGAGGTCCTTCAGCTCCTGCTGCGTTTCAATTCGCAGCTGGAATCATCGCGTTGCTGCGCCGAAAAAGCGGACCGAGTTGAGCTGGCGATCTACAATTCGCTGACGTTAACCGGAGGTTCGCCGTGGAACGCATCGCATTCCATCAGCTCCCGCGCTGGGTCCGGATCGCCGCCGCGCTCACGCTGTTCAATACCTGGGTTCTGATCGCCGAGTTTGTAATCGACCGGTACGGACTGGACGACTTGCTGCCGTTCTACCGCTACGGCAACGTCTGCTTATGGGATATCGCTGTGATCATCGGGATCGCCGTGCTGTTCGTGAGAGCGTCGAGGATCCCTCGCGGCAGTGCCCACCTCGCAAGGAACCCATCCGCGCCGACGCGGTAAGGACCCAAGTGGCTCGAGACTGTCGCCTCTCGTGACGAGATCAGGCGCCGCTGGCGCGATTCATCCGATCCGCTTCTGAATGTCTTCGGCGCGCTGACTCGCGCGGAACTGTATGATCCGAACGTCGGCCAGGCCCCGAGCGCAAAACGGATCCTCCCGCATGATCGCTTCGATTTGCTCTTTGCTGTCGCCCACGGCGAGAATCACTCCGCCATCGCGCGGGATCTTACGACCCGAGACCAGAAAGTTACCCGCCGCGTAATACTTCTTCAGAAACCGCACGTGGGCGGTCATGTGCGCGTCGATCTCGGCGAGGCTTGCCTTGTAGATCAGTTCGATGACGAACACGATCGTTTACCTACAGGCCGCTGCGGCCTCGCCGGCCCGGCCCGCCCCGCCGCATGCCCTCCGCGTCCGATCGCCCGACAGCTTCGTCGGCAAGGTCGAGCGCCATCGCGAACTGTGCGTCGTAACCGGCGCCGTTTTTCGTCGGCTGAAGAACAAGACTGCTGCCGCCTCGTTGGAAGATGCCGTCGCGCTCGTTAGTGGTGTCGCGGCGGCCTTTCTGCGAATACGGACTCTGCGCGTGCACCTGGTCGGTCAGGTCCTCGGGGAAGAACAGCTGCGAGGTGAATTCGTAGGCCGACGAGCGGCTCGATTGCGTCCGGATCTTGAAATGCACGTGGACGGCGCGGCCGCCGTACCATCCGGGGTAGATGGTGGTGAAGCGCGCGGCGCCGCGCGCGTCGGTCACCTGTGCGCCCCGCAGAAACGTCTCTCCCTGTGTCTGGAAACCGTAGCGGGCATCGGACACACCAGAGTAAACACCCAGCGCGTCGCACTGCCAGAGCTCGACCGTGGCTCCCGGAAGCCCCGTGCACTTTCCACCGGAGGTTTGCGATATCGCGAACGCGATCGCGAGCGGTGCGCCAGCTCTGGGCGGTCCTGACTTTCCGCTGCGGATGTCGGTGCGGATCGCCTGCTTGTCGACATAGTACGGTCCCTCGGTCATCTCGGGGCGTACGACACACCCAGGCGTTGTCGCACCCGGCGGCTGCGCGAAGAGCGATGCCGGGCTGCACAGCGCCGCAAATCCTCCCGCACCAAGGAGCATCATCGCTTCGCGACGGCTCAGGACCGAGCCAACCAGCGCATCATCGGAATCCATCGGTCACCTCGTCATCCGGATCTTATCGTGCCAAACCTCCAGGCCCGGGTCTCATTTCCACGCGTGTGCACGCGTGGTACCATCCGCCGCATCATGTGCATCAAGCTGATCGCTCGCGCCGCCGGTACCGGCGCAGTCGCGCTGTTGTTGACGATAGCGTCACCGCTCGCTCAGCAGCCGGCGCTTCCATCGTCCACGCTCCTTTACGGCGCGTTCCAGATTCAGTTTGGTTCTGACGGTGGTTTCACACTCACCGGGAAGGGCTGGCCGCCTTTCAAGGGCACGTGGAAGGCCGAGCGCGACGAGCTGACGATTGTCACCACAGGCGGGCCACCGGCATGTTCTGCACCCGGCCGCTACAAGTTCCAAATCGAAGGCACGCGCGTGACCCTCGCGATGGTGCAGGACGAGTGCCCACCCCGACGCCTGATCCTCAATGGGAGCATGTGGCGTCCCGAAGGCGAAGCTGCGCCTGTGGCTGAGCGGCGCATCGTTCGGACGGGTCCCGATCGCGCACCTGCATTGCCGAAGCCCGCGCCGGCGAAGGGAAGCTGGCCATCGTTCCGCGGACCGAACGCCTCAGGCGTCGTCGACGGCCAGGGGCTGCCGGAGAAGTGGGATGGCAAGACGGGCGAGAACATCCTGTGGCGGACGCCGATCCCTGGTCTCGCGCATTCGAGCCCGGTGGTGTGGGGCGACCGCGTGTTCGTGACCAGCGCGATCAGCAGCAAACAAGGGGCGACGTTCAAGCCGGGGTTGTACGGAGACGGTGATGCGTCCGACGATCGCTCACCGCAGAAATGGGTGGTCTACGCGATCGACAAGCGGACCGGGAAGATTGCCTGGGAGCAGACCGCGGCGTCGGGCGAACCGCGCAACAAGCGGCACATCAAATCCACCTACGCGAGCGCCTCGCCGGCCACCGACGGCAGGATCGTCGTCGCGTGGTTCGGCTCGGAGGGAATCCATGCGTACGACGTCAACGGCACGCGCCTCTGGCAGGTTGACCTCGGTCGTGTGGACATGGGCGCCTACGACGTTCCCGCGGTCGAGTGGGGACCCGCCAGCTCGCCGATCATCTGGAACGATCTGGTGATCGTGCAGTGCGACACCCAGGCCGATTCATTTCTACTGGCGCTCGATGCATCGACCGGCAAGACGGTATGGAAGACCGACCGCGAAGAGATTCCCTCCTGGGGCACTCCGACAGTGATCACGACGCAGGCAGGCGACGAGCTCGTCACCAACGCATCGAACTACATCCGCGGATACGACCCGCGCACGGGCAAGGAGCTGTGGCGGCTCGGCGGCAGCTCGAAGATCACCGCGCCGACGCCGATCGAGCACAAAGGCCTGATTGTCGTCGCGAGTGGCCGAGGCCCCGAACGACCGATCTTTGCCCTGCGGCCCGGCGCGCATGGTGACGTCACGCTGCCGAAAGACCAGACCAGCAGCCCCGTGGTTGCCTGGAGCAAGACCGGCCGCGGATCGTACATGCCGACACCGCTCGCGCACGACGGCATCCTATACGTACTCGCCAACAACGGGGTCCTCGACGCATACGACCTGCAGACGGGTGAGGAGATCTACCGCCAGCGCCTGGAACCAGTCGGCAGCGGTTTCAGTGCGTCGCCCATCGAGGCCGACGGCCGCATCTACCTTTCCAGCGAGGACGGCGACATCATCGTCATCGCCGCCGGCCGCGAGTTCAAGAAGCTCGGCGCCAACCCGATGGGAGAGCTGTTGATGGCGACACCCGCGCTATCCGACGGCGTGATGTACGTGCGGGCGGCGTCGAGCCTCTTTGCGGTAGGGAAGAAATAGCCGCTTTACGCCGTGACCTTGTCGCCCGCGGCAGCGCGCTCCAGCTCCTTGATATTGATCTTCTTCATCTGCAGCATCGCCTCCATCGTCCGTTGTGCTTCCGGTGAGTTGTGGTCCTTGAACATCTCAGTGATCACGGCCGGGATCACCTGCCACGACAGACCGAACTTGTCCTTGAGCCACCCGCACACCTGCGCTTTCGGGTCGCCACCCTGTGACAGCTTGTCCCAGTAGTAGTCGATTTGTTCCTGATTCTCGCAGTAGATCTGCAGCGAGATGGCTTCGCTGAACTTGAAGTCCGGCCCGCCGTTGAGTGCGGTAAATCGCTGGCCGTCGAGCTCGAACTCTACGGTCATCACCGAGCCAGGAGGCTGTTTGTGCACTTCCTGTCCAGCCTTCGGATATCGAGAGACGCCGACGACTCGAGAGTTCTTGAAGACCGACACATAAAACGACGCAGCCTCTTCGGCCTGACGATCGAACCACAAGCACGGCGCGATTCTGTGACTGATGTGCATTTTTTTCCTTCTCCTTGGTAAGGGCCTTCAGCGGCAATTACTGATACGTGGGGGAACGAGGGGTAAACCTTCAAGATCGACGCCAAATACAAACGGCGCAACTGAACAGGACGAATGGGTTCTCAACAATGCCGGGTTGGTGGCACTCGCGGGTACGGGAAGTACCGGGCGATTGCGAGCCACTGTCGTTCGTAGAGATGCCAGGAAATCCAGGCAAGCGCCAGGGCCGGAGCGGTTGCGGCGACGTAGAACAGGAGTTGCCCCGGCAGCGGTGAACCGAGCCAGGTCGGGAACGATGCTACGGGGAAGTACTCGTCGCGGATGAATCGTCGCACGGGGACATGGAAGAGATAGAGAGCGTAGCTGTAACGGCCGAGTGTGCGTAGCGCAGAGAAGCGAAAGAACCGGTCCAGCCACGAGCCCGCCGGACCGCCTGCGGCCAGCGTAACGATGCCGGCGTAGCCGAGCGCGAGCGCTGAATAACCGGCAGTCTGCATCAGCGGCTCGCCCCAGTCCGCGTTGTCGAACGGATCTCCGACGAACCAGATCGCCAGAACAATTACGCCGGCGCTCGCCGCGACAATCCTCGCGATCGTCAGCAGCCGTGCGGTCGCCACCGGCGGTCCAGTCCGATCTCCGCGCATTGCGAGCGCGACGAGTGCGCCCGCGGCCAGCGGGTCTATGCGGCAGAACGGCAGCACGTACGGCAGTATCGCGTGCGCGCCCCCCAGCACGAGAATAGTCCGCACGGCGAAGGCGGCGACGATCAGTCCCCCGCAGACCCAGATCAGTGAGCGGCGGCTCGTAAGGGCGACGACCACCGGCCAAACCAGGTAGAACTGTTCTTCGATCGCGAGCGACCATGTGACGGCGAGATTGGGATGACCGAAGTTCTCGTCTCGCGCGAAAAGGATGTTCGAGCCGTAGAGCCAGTACCACGCTTCGCTGCGACCGGCCATCGACTCGCGCGCCATCGTGGCGAGCTGGGTATCCGGCCACAGCCATGGAGCCACACGTAGAGTGAAAAAGAGGAACGCATAGTAGAGCGGAAAGATCCGCAGCGTGCGGCGGACGTAGAAGTTGCGGTAGTAGTGCGGCCCCCCTTTAGCGTCGAGGAGCAGGCCCGTGATCAGGAATCCTGACAGAACGAAGAACAGATCCACGCCCGACCAGCCGAGGCGCGCCCCGTTAACGTAGAACCGGTCGAACACCGTTTCGGGCCGCATCAGGGTGTGATGGAAGAGGATGACCAGAAGGATGGCGAGCCCCCTCACACCATCGAGCGCCGGGATACGCGCGCCGGTCAGCGATCGTCCCTCATTCGGATGATCCTCCAGTCGCCAAACGAAAGCTCGCGCGCGGCGAACTGGTAGATCACTACGCGTTTGCCGTTCAGCCGGCTTGCGTCGCGCTGCAACATGGCGCGTGTCGCAAACGCTCCTTCGTCGTTCTGGACCAGGCGATCGATCGGGCGGCCGAGGACGTAGCTCAATTGCTCGGCGAGCCCGGCCGATGTTCCCCAGCCCATCGACTCGAGCGAATAGATGTTGGTGAAGCTGTCACCCAGCAACAGCACGTCGGCGGCACGATCGGATCTCCACGGCGTTCCATCCGGATTCAGCACTCGTCGAAGCCACACGGTCTCCGCCGGGAAGAGAGAGGCGGTTTCAGGCAGATCGAGCATTCGGGCAGCATCGCCGAGGTTACGCACTTCGACACGTTCGATCCGGTAGCCAGGCGCCGTCATACTCGGGAGCGCGACGCCGCTCAGCATCCGCCCCAGTTCATCGGCCGTGGATTCGACCGCCTCGGGCCGCCAATGCGTGTCGGTCGCCAGATACTGTGCGCCGGCCGAGCGTTCACGAGCCAGACCGCTGCCGGGATCGAACACCAGAACGCCTTCGCGTCGCAGATCCTCAATGAATGCTGTAAAGGAAGGGTTCTGCGGCAACGCGGATGCGTCGTCGTAGCGACGAGTCAGCTTTTCGGGATGGACTGATGGCTTCAGTGTCACCGGCACGACGATGAGTGCAATACCGCGATTTGCGAGATCGCTCTTGAACTGGACGATTGCCGGACGGGGATCCGGCTCGGGCGGGTCGGTCCATTCGGGCGCCGCCGCAATGCGTCGGCGGAGCTCGCGCGGATCCAGAAAGCCGCGGCCCGTCACGTGCTCTACGTCGGGACGGTAAAAGACCCATCCCTCCCGTCCTGGATAGACACGCTCGTTACCGGCGCCAAGCCAGCCCGTCATCAGCAATTGAGCTGGCGGCCGCAGCGCCTGCCCGAGAAGGGAGTCGTTTTCGAGGGCTCGCTCGAAGCCGCTCAGCCCGCCGAGGACGGCGCGATTCGCGAGGACGGTTCCCCGCCACGCCCCGTCCCCTTCCGCGGCGCGGGCAAACTGCGAGCGGATCTGGCCGGGGACGTTCGTCAGGTGGGCCCAGGCCGTCGACTCTCCGCGTGCGCGTGCCGATCGCGTGCCGAACCACTCGACGATCGGCACCGCGAAGATAGCCGTCAGGAAAAGCACCACCAGCACGCGAGCAGTCGCCGGGCTTACGGTAGTTTGACCCACTTCGATTTGCGCAATCTCCTCACGAGTAGCGCCGCCGGCCGGAAGAGGATCGGATGTCGCCATCAGAAAATGAAATATATGAAGGGATTGAATGCCTGCGTCGCCAGCACCAGCGCCGACAGCACCAGCAGTGCGACAACAGCCGTGGCCTTCGCCGGGGTCAGAGTCCGCGTCCACTCCCACGTCTGCGGCGCGCTCCAGACGATCGTTCCGGCCAGCAGAAATGTTCCCAGGTAGTACGGTTGATACACGATGCCGCTCAGCAACGCGGCACCATCCTGAGGCATCCCCAGCGCGAACATGTCGCCGAGATAACGAAACGCATGCGGGAGATCACGAGCGCGGAAGAAGACCCAGGTCATGAGAACGATCGTGAAAGTCATGGCCACCCGCAACGGGGGCGGCAGGACGCCGTAGAGGGCCGTTTTTCCGCGCAGACGTTCACCGGCGAGAAACGCGCCGTGTAGTGCGCCCCAGATCACGAAGTTCCAGGCTGCACCATGCCAGAGCCCGCCGAGCACCATCACGACGAACAGATTGATGTAGGTCCGAGTCGTTCCTTTGCGATTGCCGCCGAGCGGGAGGTACAGGTAGTCGCGCAACCAGGTCGACAGCGAGATGTGCCATCGGTGCCAGAACTCGGTAATTGATTCCGCACGGTATGGGGAGTCGAAGTTCTTGGCGAACACGAATCCAAACATCAGACCGAGGCCGACCGCCATATCCGAGTAGCCACTGAAGTCGAAGTAGATCTGGAACGCGTAGGCGACGACCCCATACCACGCTTCGAGCGGCCCCAGGGACCCGGCGTCGAAGGCAAGGTCGGCGATCTTGCCGCATGGATTCGCCAGCAGCACCTTCTTGGCCAGACCCAGCGAAAGGAATGCGATCCCTCGTGCGAACTTGGTCGCGGTGTGGGTGCGGGATCGCAGCTGATCGGCGACCTCTGAAAAGCGCACGATCGGCCCGGCGACCAGTTGCGGGAACATCGACACGAAACAGGCGAAGTCGATGAAGCTCCGGATCGGCTTCGCATGACCGCGATAGACGTCGATCGCATAGCTCATCGACTGGAAGGTGTAGAAGCTGATCCCGAGCGGCAGCGTTACTCTCAGGGCGGCGTCGAGACCGAGCGCCGGCAAGCCAAGCCGGTCGGCGAGCGCATCGATGTTTTCTGCTGCGAAGTTGTAGTACTTGAAGAACCCGAGCAGCGTCAGGTTGCTGCAGACCGACGCGATGAGCGCCACCTTTGCGCCGGTCGGACGGCGCAGACGGCCGGTCGCGTCTTCGACGGCCGGGTAGCGGGCGAGAGCAAGCCCAGCGAAGTAGTCGACTGCGGTCGAGAACAGCAGAAGCGGAAGAAAGAGCGGATTCGCCCAGCCGTAGAAAACGTAGCTGGCGATTGTGAGGATCAGGTGCCTGGCTCGCGTGGGCGCCGCATAGTACGCGCCGAGTGCGGCAGGAAGGAAGTAGAAGAGGAAGAGATACGAGCTGAAAACCACCTTCGCGCTGCTGCTCTCAGCGGCCGGTCACGTCGTAATACAAAGGCAGCTTCGAGGCCTCGCTGTTCGAGAGCAGCCGCTCGCCTTCGAGCTCACCATGAGCATCGTAGCGGTCCACAGTCAGCGTGAACGCGGATCCAGCACTCTGGCGAGCGCCCGGCAGAACCTTGCCGTCACGAATCGCCCACTGGGCGATCCGGATTTCTTTTTCCGCATACCTGCCCTGCACGACATCCATCACCTCGAACTCGCTGACGACGAGGCCATGTCGATAGGGAAGTATCGAGGCAGGCGTCGGGATCGTCCCGGGCCGTTTCAGCCGGACGTTCACGACCAGGCGCCCGGCCTGGTCCGAACTCGCGCTGGCCGCAGTCGAAGCGCCCGCGGCGGCGGATGGCCCAATCCGTCCCGGCGCCCGTCTGGGGTATTTGCTCTTGTCGAGATCGATCCAGACGTCAGGATCAGCATCGCCGCCGCCGTTATTAGTCACCCGCACCCACCCCTCGACGTTTGAAAAGTCCTCGGTGAAGCGGCCGAGGTACACCTCGGTCTGTTTTCCTCCCGTGCGCGACTGGTTGTCGCCTCCCTGGTTGTAGGGGCCGGTGATAGCCAGGAAGCGCGGATGGTTCGTCCAGCGCGGATGGCTCACTTCCGCGCCGTCAAAGCCTGGCGCGCCGTTGAGATTGACCATCCATTTCGTTCCGGCCTCGGCGTCAACCATCGTGACGTTGCGGTGCGCCCCGTCGAAGTACCAGAAAAGCGGGCCTCGAACCCTGGTCATCGAGGTGAAGCAGCCCTCGCCGAATTTCCGCCAGGTCTTGTTCTTGAGGTCCGCTATCCCGGCGCCCGGCCACGGAAACATTCCGCCGGCATGCCGTCCGTCGGGCGAAACCTCGAAACCTTCCATGCTCACCAGCGTGGTATCCCACACCAGTTCACGTTTCTCGGGCGCATTCAGTGGAAATCGCGACACCGTCTTGAAGTCGTACTTGACGGCGTCCGTGCCGACATACACCCAGTCCTGACCGTCTACCGGGTTCTGCCACAGCGTCAATGCGAAACCGTCCGCCAGTTTTCGCAGCCCCGTCCCGTCCCAGTTGACGATGAAGGTTTCGGATGGGCCGGGGATCATGAAGCTGGAGAAGACGATGCGATCGGCGCGTGAGGTCAGTTTGGGTTTGTGATAACTGCGGCGGTCGCCGAGAATGATCCGCTCCCCCTTGTCATCGTCGCTATCGAATCCCATGAGGATGAGCTGTGTTCCCTCGGCCGCTGGATCGGTGCCATCCCCCTGGGCCCAGACGATGCGGGTGTGAGCGCTGGTGAAATTTCTGACCTCGGCGCCGGCGCCGTCACCCGCGCGAACACCGCCGGAGCATGCGGCAGCGAGAAATGCGAACGAGAGGGAGACGAGGGGCCGGAACACAATGGAATCGTACCATCCGATACCGGGTCAGAGGCAAGGCGATGCCACTCCGTAGTCCAGCCCTTTAGGGCTGCCCATCGAAGGTCGTCCAGCCCTCGCCTTCGCGCGAGCGCTTCGGCGAGACTCGCCGTAGCCTTGGCGGAGGCGGTCAGGGCTGTTCCGTTGGGCCGGGGACTGGACGCAAACGGGCGCGGACCATCTCTGCCAGCTGCAAGGGGTCGATCGGCTTTTGCAGCACGGTGTCCGCAAGCTGCTCGCTCTCACCTGGCTCGACGCCGGTGATGACAATGATCGGCACTGACTTCAGCGAGGGCTCTGCCCGGAGATGCTTGAGAAAATCCCAGCCCGTCGTCTGCGGCATCAGCAGATCAGTGATGATCAGCGCCGGCCGGCGCGAGCCATCGTAGAGAACCTCGAGTGCGCGTTTGACGCTGTTGGCAGTGCGGACCTCGATCCCTTCGAGCCCGAGCGCGAGGGCAAACAGGTTCAGCGTCTCGGGATTGTCGTCGACGAGCAGGACGAATGAATCGCCGGTCAGCGAGATCGGATCCAAGGCGACGGAAGTGTATCAGTTATCAGTCATCAGTCTTCAGCTGATAGCTACTTCGCGAACGCGCTTGCCCAGTGGAGGATCACACTGACGCGGTCGTTCCCGGTCGCGCGCGTAAACAGGAAGCGCTGCGCATCGGGGGCCGCGTCGAACGACTGGCTCAGTGCGGGATCCGAGATCGAGAAGAGCCGCTGCGGCGGCGATGGCTCGAGCTGGCCTGCCTTCTCGGTGAGCCGCACAGACATCACCGCGGCGCCGCCGCGGTACACGAGTTCGCGCCCGGCTGACGACCAGCTTACCGAGACCGCACCGCCGGTCGAGACCTGGACCCGGTCGGTGCCCACCGGGAACCGTCTGACGTAGAGCTCGTACCGGCCCGATTCATCCGAGATGTAGGCGATCCATCGGCCGTCGGGCGAGAAGTGGGCCTCCTGCTCCCGCGCTGGAGTCACCATCAGAGGCTTCGCTTCGCTCGGACGGTCGAGCGGTGCGATCCAGATGTCGTCGCCACCGCCGGACATCTGGGCGTAGAGGAGCCATTTGCCGTCTGGCGAGATCGAGCACGGCCATTGCGGCTCATCGACCTGCGCGAGGATGCGCTGCGGCGCGCTGGTTTCAATAGCGGACACGCTGTGGACGCTCCAGGTTCGGCCACCGACGAATCCGCCGAACAGGACGCGTCTGCCATCGGGCGTCCAGGTCGGCCACACCGCCATCTGCGCACCACGACTGAGCGGAGACATGACCCCGCGGTTCAAGTCGTAGAGCCAGACGTCATCTCCGGCCTCGCCGGAGACACCGACCGCCACCCTCTGTCCGTCAGGCGAAAGGCGCATCGTCCTCCACGGACCGACGTTTGGGACCTGGCCCGATACTGTTCCCTGCGGACTGATGCTGCCGCTGCGATCGATCCAGACGAACTCGCCGGGGAGATCCGACCGTCGCACCATCGCGAGGGTGCCATCGCTCCCGACACTCGGTGAGTTCCCCGAGGCGTCGACCAGGAACGGGGCCCCGCTGGTCTGCAGCGACTGCAGAGAGAAGCGCACGGCCCACACACCTCGCCGTGTCGTTTCGCGCCCGTAAAGAAGGTAGCCGGACGGGTCATAAACCGGGTTGCGGAGATTCTCCCCTGGCAGCTTCAGCACATCGCTGCGTTTGCCGTCGGCAAACAGTCCGATGGTGTCCGCTCCCTGCGCGGCGTGGGCGGTGAAGAGCAGCCCGCGGCCTCCCGGCAGCTCCGACAGCTCGTGGAAGTCGGATTCGACTTTGCGATCGAGGGGGAGGATCTCGCGCGAGCTGCCGTCCTGGCCGGAGATCTCGGTGATCCCGTTGCTGTCGCTGCCGACCACCAGAAAGTTACCGGAGGCGGTCCACACACCCGCGCCGGATCCGGTCATATCACCGGGAACAGGCCCGACGAGCTCAGGTTGCCCACCCGCAGCCGAAACGCGCCATAGCTTGAAGCCCCTCACGAACGCCAGCTGTTGTCCGTCAGGGGACCAGAACGGATAGATAGCATCGGTCGAGCCGGGCACCTCCTTTGAGGTGAACTCCGACAATGCGCGCGTCCACAACTTTCCGTTCGCCACGTAGAGGATACGTGTGCCATCAGGCGACAAGACCGGCGTGCGGTCGAGCCGCGTGTGCGCCCCGTCGAGCGCCAGATCGAGCTTGCGAATGGCTGACGGCGACGACGCGCTGGCACTTCGCATCCACAGCGTCATCGCAAGCACTGTAAGCGTGACGGCACCGATCGCAATGCCGCCAGCCATCAACGGCGAGATTCCACCACTCGCACGGCGCGGAGAATCTACCGTCACTGGGCGCGGCGGAGTCGACAGAATGATGCGGGCTTCGCCGATCGATTGCAGCCGTTGCCGCGGATCGCGCTCGAGGCAGCGCTCGATCAGGGCACGGATCGGCGGCGGTGTGTTAGGCGGCAGTCCCGTCCAGTCAGGAGTCCCGGTCAGTACCGCTGCGAGCGTGTCGGAAATCGTCTCGCCGGGGAAGGCGCGCTGGCCTGACAGCATCTCGAACAGCAGCGCACCGAACGCCCAGATATCCGCGCGCCGGTCGACGGTTTTCCCGCGAGCCTGCTCGGGCGCCATGTACGCCGCCGTGCCCATGATGACGCCGAGTTGCGTCGGAGCCGGAGGTCAGAGTGGGCGATTGCGCCGGATCGGAGTGGCTGCCGCTCACGTCAGCGTCCAGCGCCTTGGCCAGGCCGAAGTCCAGGACCTTGACGACGCCGTCGCGGGTGACCTGGACGTTGGCCGGCTTCAGGTCGCGATGGATGATGCCGCGCTCGTGCGCCGCCTCGAGCGCTTCGGCGACCTGCAACGCAATCGGGATGGCCTCGTCCAGCGGAATACGACCGCCGCTGATCCTGTCGGCGAGTGTCTGGCCGTCCACGAACTCGAGGACCAGGACCGGTGTATGCCCCCCAGGTCCGCTCATGTCTTCGATGCCGTGGATGGCGGCGATGTTTGGATGGCTCAGTGCGGCGAGCATGCGCGCTTCGCGCTCGAAGCGCGAGCGGCGTTCAGCATCCTGAATCAGCGCGGCGGGGAGGACTTTCAGCGCGACGTCGCGCTGCAGGCGCAGGTTGCGGGCCAGGTACACTTCCCCCATCCCGCCGACGCCAAGCAGCCGCGTGATCTCGAATCCCGAGACTTGAGTGCCCGCCGTCCATGACATTGCACGGTGATTCTACCGGGAAGGGACAGTCAGAGCGCCAGTTCCTCCTCCGATGGGAACCCATGCTGCTTGCGGCCGACCTCTCCCTCGTGTTCGGCGGTGGTCTTGTAAAGCTCGAAACGCCCGTCCGTTGCGTAGTCACGCAGGCTTTGCTCGTATGCCTTCCGTTCGCCGGCGTCCATTGGCACAAAGCCCCGCGCGATCTTGAGATTCTGGCGAAGCACCTTCAATGAATCGATGCCTGAGATCGTCGTGCACACCGGAAGACTCATCGCGTAACGCAGCGCGTCACCGATCCGCGCGGCTTTCTTCTTGACGATCCGTCCGTCGCCTCCGAGGCTCTTCATGCCGATCGGGGCGATACCGCGGCGCACCAGCTCTGGGAGCACTCTGGTTTGAAAGCTGCGGAATGTCGCGTCGAGGCCGTTCAGCGGCAGCTGACACGCGTCGAAATCGAATCCGGAGGCGAGCATCCTCAGGTGGATCTCCGGATCCTTGTGACCGGTGAATCCGACGAACCGCACCTTCCCCTGCGTTTTCGCGCGCGCCAGCGCCTCCACGACACCGCCGGGCGCAAGGTGGTGCTCGGGATCGTTGTAATACACGCACTCGTGAATCTGCCAGAGGTCGAGATAATCCGTCCGCAACCGTCGCAGCGATTCGTCGAGCTGCCGCATGGCAACCTTGGCGTCTCGGCCATGCGTGCAGACTTTCGTCATCAGGAACACCGACTCTCGACGGTCGGTAATCGCCCGCCCCATCCGTTGTTCGCTTTCGCCATCGTGGTATTCCCAGGCGTTGTCGAGGAAGTTGATGCCGGCGTCGATGGCCTCGTGAACGATTCGAACCGACTCTGTGACGGTCTTGACTTGCCCCAGATGGAACCCGCCGATCCCGATGATCGAGACCTGGTCGGAGTGACGTCCGAACTGGCGGTATGGGATCGGCTCTTTTCGACTGGTATCAGCAGGCATGACGGTCCTTTCGTCAGCAGGAACCGTTCCATCTGCCGGTCCATGTGACTTCGAACCTTGACATGACTGATGAGTTCGACGAGCTGCCAGCTACCAGCTTCCAGCCAGAAAGCTGATAGCTGATAGCTGAGAGCTGATGAAGCTGATAGCTAGTAAGTCACGCGCACGCGGTATTTCAGAACGGCGGTGCCGTCCACCGCGACGGGCACGGTGAACTGCGCGGCCCATGCCGTCGGTCTTCGTCCACTGGTGCGAGGAGCGGATCATGTCCCAGGTTCCACCGATTGGCTCGTTCACTTCCACCGATACCGCAGTCGCTTTGTGGTTGCGCAGCGTGATCTCGTACTCGGACTCGTACACGTTGGTCGCGATCTTGCGGAAGTCCGTCTGCTTCCTCTCGCGACACGACGTCGAAGGCGTTGCCGATCTTGATGTTGATCGTTTCATCTTTCGGCGTGTGGTTGATGCGGTCCTCGCCGACAAAGTGCACGCCATCCTTCGAATCCGCCTGATACACCCGGATCGTCCCGGCCGGCATCGGCATCCCGAGGCCCCCCTTCTGCTCGTTCTTGAACTGGTAGAACACTTGAACGACATCCTTCAGCGGCGCGCCCGGATACTGTGCGTTGCGGTAGTAGAACGCCTGTCCGTTGACGACGTAGCGCTTGACCGTTGGAACGCCGGTCCCTGAGAGCATCGATACCTGTTTCGTCTCGTTGTTGTTGATCGTCGTACGACGGCCGAGCGTGTAGAGGTGGTAGTCAGAGAACGCCTCCTGTGCCATCGGGCGCGGCAGCCGCCATCCGCGCCACGCTCTCGACCGCGTCCCTCCGCTCCTGCAGCACCTGGCGAACGCGGTTCAGATCGCCGGCGACGAGCTGCAGCCTCGCGTTGTTGAAGGCGGTTCCGCTGCCGTTGGTCAGCGTCACCCATCCGTCGAGATCGGCCGCCTTGTCGTCGCGGCCGACGGTCAGGACGTAGTCCGCGTTCCAGGCGAGCTTGCCGGCCAGATATGACGCTTCGACGCGGTGGGTGCCCGTTCCGCTGTTCTGCAGCGTCCAGATCAACGTCGGCCGGCTATGCAGGTTGCCGGGAAGCTCGGGGAAGCGAATGTGGTCGGGATGAAGACCGGTGACGATCTCGTTGCCGATCCGCCACACAGGTCCGTTGTTGTAGCTGAGGAGATGCGCGCGAACTTCTTCTTCCCGCGACGTCCCCCCGTCCTGGCGCGTCCGCACCAGTGTGACCTCGCGGCCGACGTACTTCCGCAGCAGCTTTTCCGGTTCGAGCAGATCGTACTCGTAGTTCTGTTCGAGCACGCCGAGCGCCGCGGGCTGGGTCAGCGAGCGAAAGTGCACCGTGGCCGGATTCACCGTGGCGGCGATGTCCATGAACTGCAGATCGAAGCTTCCGGTCGGGATTCGCAGATTTCGCACATCGCGGATAAGCGCAATGTCGGAGTTGTAGACCGTCACCGAGAGGTCGGACTGATCCGCCAGCGTGGTCACGTGCTGTCCGGTCGTGTCCGGCGGCGGAACGTCTCGAGAAGTGGCGGTTGTCGGCCGGGACAACAGTCCGCCGGCAGCAGCGAACGCTATGGCGACGGTGGCGAGTACTGCGCGCATCGATCTGACTCCTTGGAATGGCGGATTCGCCCGCCTTTCCTCTAGAACGGAGTCGCGGCAGTTTCTTGCATTAGAGCTTTCGCCTCATGATCGCGACGACCTCCTGACCTCCGACCACCGTCTTGCCAACGGTGATCCCGACAAACTCGAATCCCTGGTCGCCGGCTGCCGCCAGCTCCTTCTGCATGGTGGAGGTCTTGTTCGTCGCCACCAGCCGATATTCATACTTCGTAGCATTTGCCGCTTCAACTGCCCGCTCGAGTATCGCGACCACTTCCTCGCCGCCGAAGGTGCTCTTGAAGACGGTTTGGCCGCGGTACTCGAATCCAGCGTCGCCGGCCTCCTGCAGCTCTTTCTGCATCGTCGACGTCTTGCTGGTCGCGAGAAGGCGATAGTCGAATCGACCCGGTGAATCATTGCGATGCATGATGACGACGACTTCCGACCCGCCGAACGCGGTGTCGCCACCCATCACGTCTCCGAACCGGAAGCCTGCCGCCGCCGCCTCCTGCATTTCTTTCTGCATCGTCGATGTCTTGTTCGTCGCGAGCACTCGATACTGGACGGCCGGCGGCTGCCGGGCTGCCGGGTACGCGACAACCGAAACCAATGCAACGCCGCAAAGCACCAGCGGGATGCGAATTTTCATAGACACCTCAATTTTTCGGGGAAGGCGATTGTGTCCGCGAACCTACCGAGGGTCAAGCGTCCAGGTGCCACCGGCGTCGATGGTTGTGTAGCGGCGGCCATCCGCGGTCATGACAGTGGCTGCGACGGCGTCGCGAGCAGTCACGGCGACGAGATCTGCCGTCACGTCCGGGGAGGATAGCCGTCGCCACGATTGGCCATCGGTTGAGAGCAGAACCACGCCGGTTCGGCCGACGATCCAGCAGACAGAAGGCGCGGGTGAAGAAGCGGCAAGGAGATCGACGGCGGTCCCAGTCGGCTGCGCCTTCCAGGTGAGGCCACCGTCAGTGGAGCGCTCGACCTGCTGGCGGATCAAACGCCAGCGGATGGCTGAATCCGGCGACTGGACGACGACGCCCGCGACCTGCGCCGCCGCTCGAGCGAGAAAATCAACGCGTTCCTCCTTTGCCGCCGGACGCGGCGCCGCGGCGGGAGGAGGTGGAGTTGCGGGTGCGGGAGGCGCCAGCACCCGCACCTGCTCGGCAACCGCGCCCGACTCTACGCGTTGTTTCGCGTCCGCTGACTGCGCGGGCCGTCGCGACTGAACCTGATCCTTCGAGCGTGACGGCGCCGCCCGCCCAGCCTTCTCCTGAGGAGCGTCCACGCGAGCCTGCTCGTTGACGTCACGCTCGCGTGCAACGGTCGGTTCCGCCGGCTTCACCGCGGGTGCCGCTGCTGTTGCGGCCGGCGGTGGGGAAGGACGAGAGGGTTCCTGTATCAGGATCCACGCGGTAATCGCTACGGCGGCTGTCGTCAGAGGCACCAGCCATCGAAAGGACAGCCACGCGGGACGTTGAGTCGCAGATGGTGGCGGGTTCGTCCGGGCAATGGCTGCGAGCACCGAGAGACACCGGTCGCAGTCCGCGGCGTGTGTTTCGGCTGCGGAGCGTTGGACTGCCGTGAGCGAACCGTCCGTCCACGCGGCGAGCGTTTCCGCATCGAGGCAGTCGCCTTGCGGAGGGGCGCCTGCGCGTCTATGCGCCGTACGCCTGAGCAGAGGATCTATGGACTCGTCCTTATTCATCGCTCTTCATTGGAACGATCTTGCGCCGGTTCCTTGCGATCGGCTGACATCTCGAACACCTGCTTCAGATCCAGAGCTCCTGGATCCTCGAGTGCGAGCTCGAACGCGCGCGCAATCTGCGCGCCGCTCAACTGCGCCGAGTCGCGGAGGTGCTGCTCGGCGTGCTGCCGAAGAGCTCGCCGCGTGCGCGAGAGATGACGAGAAACTGTTGCCTCGTGCTCACCTGTAACTCGGCCGATCTGTGCGAGCGTGAGCTGAGTCACATAGTAGCTGCGCAGCCGGAGCCGATCCTTCGCGGCAAGGGCATCGATAGCGGTCCTCAACGCCTCGTCCACCAGAGGCATGAGCCGGGCCCGATCCGGATCACCAACCGATGCATCCGTAGTGCCGGCGACCTCTTCGTCGGGCAGCGGCTCGGTTCGACGGCGCGATCGCAACGTGTCGACATACCGCTGCGACAGTACTGCGCGAAGCCACGTCGCGAGGCTGCTTCGGCCGTGGAAATAACGAAAGAGCGATCGGCGGTTGTCGCTTCCTCCAGCCATGCCGTAGAGATCGGCGTACAGGGAGTCGGCGAGCTCACGAGCGGTGCCGGACGGATCCAGCGCATCGGCGGAACGGTACAGTACCGGCCGATGCTCCAGGACGAAGTGGTCCCACGCTACATCTCGTCCCAGGGCGCACGCGTTTGCCAGCGCAAGATCCGCAAGATGGACGCCGGCGAAGTGCTGGTCCACCTCGCCCCTCGACCGCGTTCCGCTGGGGAATGCACGCCGTACGCTGGCGTTCAGCACCGCCGCGAACTCGTCGCGTGTGAGCGCCCACTTTGCGGCGTCCGCTCTTCGAAACAGGTCGTCGACGATGGAGGCCGTCAGGCCGAGGTCGGTCGGTTCCTGCAATGTGGAGATCGTATCCTGAAGGCGCGTTCAGCTTTCCGCCCGGAGTGCTTCGTCCGGTGGCGCACCGGCCGACATTTGCTGCGTCGCAATCAGGTCACGCGCCGGTCCACGCAGGGCCGGCAACCTGCTCCCGAAAATCAGGCCGCCGAGCACGCACACCGTACCGCCGAACGCCACCGTGGCAGGGGCCCCAATCGGCACTGCGAGTGCGCCCGCCATCAGCGCGCCGAGAGGCGCCATGCCCATGAACATCATCGAGTACACCGCCATGACCCGGCCGCGGAGACGATCCGGCACCATCGCCTGGATCAGCGTGTTCGAGGCGGCCATCTCGAGCATCATGAAGCCGCCGGCCGGTATCAGCAACGTCGCCGAGAGCCAGAGCGACCGAGACAGCGAGAACAGAACGAGGCAGGCGCCGAAGCCGCTCGCCGAGATCGCGATCCACCGGCCCAGCCCGCGCAGATCACGCCGCATCGTCAACAGCCCCGATCCGGCCAGCGCTCCGAGTCCAGCCGACGACATCAGCACTCCATAAGCATAAGGACCGCCCTGGAGCAACCGATCAGCGAAGATCGGCATCAAGACGGTATACGGCATGCCCATCAGGCTGACGAGGCCGAGCAGCAGCAGGAGCGCACGCACGGGACGCGTCTGCCACGAGAACGCGAACCCTTCGACGACACTCTCCCACGCCGAGACGGTCGCACGGGTTGCCGCTCCTGTTGTCGTGACACGCATCAGCGCCAGCGCTGCAATCACCCCCGCGTAGCTGACGCCGTTGATCAGGAAGCACCATCCCTCGCCGACGGCACCGACCACGAGGCCGGCGACAGCCGGGCCGACGAGTCGCGCGCCGTTGACCATCGAGGAGTTGAGGGCAATCGCATTCGGCAGGTCCTCCCGCGACACCATCTGAACGACGAAGGATTGCCGAGCGGGGATGTCGAAGGCATTCGCCACGCCAAGCAGCGCCGCCAGCGTGAAGATCTGCCACACGCGAATCACGCCGCCGAGCGTCAGCGCGGCGAGCGCCAGTGCCAGCAGCATCATTGCGGTCTGCGCCACGATCAACACCCGCCGCCGATCGGTTCGATCCGCGATCACCCCACCGAGCGGCGCCAGCACAAAGACCGGAATCTGGGATGCGAAACCGGCGACACCAAGCAAGACGGCGGAGTGGGTAAGACGATAAATCAGCCAGGCCTGCGCGACCATCTGCATCCAGGTACCGATGAGCGAGACGAGCTGGCCGCCGACGAACAATCGATAGTTGCGCGACCGAAGCGCGCGCAACGCATGCGGGAACTCCACAGGCAATGAAAACACAACCGGGAGCACGTGCGACGTGCGATGTGCGACGTGCCACGTGCGGACGTGCGGACGTGCCACGTGCGGACGTGCGGACGTGCAGACGTGCGCGGTCCTTCTGTCAGAATAGGTTCAATGCCGCTGTCTCCGCTGCCGCCAACCGATACGCGATTTCTGTTCCGTCCTGTGTCCTCGGCGCTCGTCACACTGCTGCGGAGCCTCGAGCCGGGCGACTGGGAGCGGCCGACGGTTGCCGGCGTCTGGGTGGTTCGTGACGTCGTCGCACATCTCGTCGACGTGACGTTCCGTCGCCTGTCTTTTCATCGGGATGCGATGCCCCCGCCTCCGCCCCCGCGCCCCATCAACTCGGAGAGCGACTTCGTAAAGTTCATCAACTCGATCAACGCACAGTGGGTCGAGGCGTCACGCCGGCTGAGTCCGAGAATGCTCACGGACCTGTTGGAAAAAGGGAGCCGCGACCTCGCTGACTGGTTCGAGAATCTGCCACTCGAAGCGCCGGCGCTCTTCGGCGTCTCATGGGCCGGCGAGCAGGTGTCAGAAGGATGGTTCGACGTCGGTCGCGAATTCACCGAGCTCTGGCACCACCAGCAACAAATCCGGCTGGCCGTGAACGCCCCCTCTCTCGAAGAGCCACGGTATCTCGCGGCCCTCATCGAAATAGCGGTCCGGGGTCTTCCGCACGCCTTCCGTGACGTTCGCGGAACTGCTGGCCAGAGTGTCCTGCTCGAGGTCACTGGACGGGCAGGCGGTCAATGGACCTTGACACATGACGGCGCACGCTGGACGCTCCAGGCCGGCGCGCCCGCAGGTCCGACAACTCGCGTGTCACTCCCGGACGACGCCGCGTGGAGACTTCTCTTCAACGCGCTACCGGCCGGTGCAGCCGCCGAGGCGATGCACGTCGAAGGACGCCAGGAGTTCGCCGACGCTCTGATCCGCGCTCGTTCGGTAATTGTCTGAGGCAACGAAATGTCATCTTCCTCTGTCGCTGACGGTGTTCTCCACACGATTGGGCATACGCCGGTCGTGAAACTCAATCGTCTGACGTTGCCTGGCAGCGCCGACGTGTTCGTGAAGCTCGAATACTTCAATCCAACCGGCTCTTACAAGGACCGTATGGCGCTCGCGATGATCGAGGGTGCCGAGGCGCGAGGCGCGTTGCGCCCCGGTATGCGGGTCGTCGAGTACACCGGCGGCAGTACTGGCTCTTCGCTCGCGATGGTCTGCGCGGTGAAAGGGTATACGTTCGTGCCGCTCTCGTCCGACGCGTTCGCCATTGAGAAGATCCGGACGATGGAGGCGTTCGGCGCCGCGGTGGAGATCGTGCCAAGCGATGGCGGCAAGGTAACGCCGGCGTTGTTCGACCGTTTCAAGGCGCGGATCGCGACGCTGAACCAGGACCCGGGCACGTTCTGGACCGATCAATTCAATAACACTGATGCATTGAACGGTTATCGCGACATCGGCGTCGAGCTCCTGGAGCAACTCGGATCCCTGGACGCGTTCTGCGGGGCGGTCGGCACTGCCGGCATGCTCGTCGGCGTTTCTCGTGCACTCAAGGCCACTGCCCCTCGCACCCGGATCGTTGCTCTCGAGCCCGCCACGTCTCCGGTACTGACCACCGGTCGTGCCGGCGCACATCGCGTCGAGGGGACGGCTGCCGGTTTCGTGCCGCCGCATCTCACTCGGGCCGACTACGACGAGGCGCGTGCGATCGATGAAGAGGAGGCGCGGACGATGGCGCGTCGGCTGGCGAAAGAGGAGGGTATTTTTGCAGGCGTGTCGACCGGACTCAACGTCGTCGCCGCGTTGCAGCTCGCACGCGAGCTGGGGCCTGGCCATCGCGTTGCCACGGTGGCGGTAGACACCGGACTGAAGTATCTGGCCGGCGACCTGTTCGTGTAAACGTCAGAGCAGCGTTCTACGCTCGGCGGCCGAGTCGAATCTGAGTTCTTGAGTCACGTTTCGGTCAAGGCCGTCCGCGCGTCAGCGCGGCGTTATTGAGTAATGCGGTCTAGCGAGGCGGAGCCTCGACGGTCTGAGGCGGAGCCTCGCTAGACATCAGCAGCAGCGTTTCGCTCCATTCAGATATCATCGCGGCCATGAGGTCCATCCTCTGTGCCGCAACTCTCGCCACAGTTGCTTGCCTCTCCCTGGCAGCGCAAGGGGGCGTTGCCGGCGAGTGGATGATCACGCTGCACAATCCGTTCGGACCCGACGTCGGTCGACTCGTGCTCGCCGTCAATGGCGAGGCACTGACCGGGTCGCTGCGCGGCCGCGCCATCGAGGGAACGGTGAAAGGCAACGCCATCGAGTTCACCTTCCAGAACTCCAAGGTGAAGGGTGCGCTGGAGGGAAGTGAGCTGAAAGGGGACGTCGTATTTCCGGACCGTGTGATCAAGTGGACGGCGATACGCGTCCAGGCGCGCCCGGCAACGCCGCGGACACATGACTTCGAGCCGCAGGAGTTTCACCAGTACTTCTCGTCCAGCATCAAGCCGGCGCTCCGCATCCATCCCGGCGACACCGTCCGCACGTGGGCCGTCGACGCCGGAGGCCGTGACAAGGCCGGCACCCCTCGGTCGGGGGGCGGTAACCCGCAGACCGGCCCTTTCTACGTCGAAGGCGCGCTGCCCAATGACACGCTGGTGGTACGGCTGACGAAGGTCCGGACGAATCGCGACTGGGCCGGCAGCGGCAACACCATCATGAGGAACGCGCTGGAGCCCGGCAGCCTCGGCAACATCAAGTGGGCGCAGGATTTCCCGAGCCGCTGGAAGCTGGATGCGGCGAAGAACATCGCCTATCTCGAAAAGCCGACCGAGGCCTTGAAGGGATTCACCGTCCCGCTTCAGCCGATGCTTGGCTGCGTCGCGACGGCGCCGCAAGGCACCTCGTCGATTCGCACCACCGACTCAGGACGCTTCGGCGGCAACATGGACTACAACCAGATCCGTGAAGGAACGACCCTGTACCTGCCGGTCTCCCATCCGGGCGCGCTCTTGTTCGTGGGCGACGGCCACGCCGCGCAGGGGGACGGCGAGCTGACGGGAGACGCGCTCGAGACCTCCATGGACATCGAGTTCACGGTCGATGTTCTCAAAGACCAGAACTTTGGTCATCCACTCGCCGAGAACTGCGGAATTCCTGATCAGCATCGGCATCGGCGGTTCCCTCGATCAGGCGCTGCAGCAGGCGACCAGCGGGATGGTGCGATGGCTCGAACGCGACCACAAGCTCACCGCCAATGAGGCGGCGATGATTCTCGGTTTCGCCGTGAAGTACGACATCGTCGACCTGGTCGGGACACAGGTGAGCGTCGCGGCCAAGGTCCCGAAGACGACAATCGCTCAACTGATCAAGAAATAGCGGTGGCCCCCACTCGCCGGCAGCTCGCGCTTGGCGGCGCGGTATTCCTTGCCTACGTCGCGGCAGCGCGCCTGGGGTTCGAAGCGGCATTCGTCGCCGAGCAGGTGACGACCGTGTGGGCGGCGACAGGCATCGCCCAGGCCGCACTGCTGCTATGGGGAAGATCGCTCTGGCCGGCGGTCTGGATAGCGGCGTTCGCCGTGAACGCCGGCACGCACGCGCCGCTCTGGACGGCGGCCGCAGTAGCAACGGGGAACACCCTCGAAGCCGTCACTGCCGCCTGGCTGCTGTCGCGAATCGCCGGATTCGATCCCGCACTGCGACGTACACGCGACGCGGTCGCGTTCATTCTCGTTGCCGCCGGGCTGACTCCGGCAATCAGCGCCACGATCGGCGTAGTGACGCTGTGCGCCGCACAGGTGCAGCCGTGGACCCGCTTCTCGGATTTATGGTGGGCGTGGTGGCTCGGCGACGCCATCGGCGCCATCATTGTCGGGCCAGCCATCCTGACGAGTGTCCGCTGGCATGTTCCCGCGCGGGTACGCCACTGGGCGCCGCAGGTGCTGCTTCTCATTGGTTCGGTCGTCGCCACGCACGTCGTTTTCGGCGAGCTCTTCGGACCGACCGCCGGGCACAATCCGCTCGAGTACGTCATCTTTCCCTTCCTGATTACGGCGGCGGTCCGCTACGGCCAGCCGACAACAGCTCTCGTCGTCCTCGGCGGGGCAGCTGCCGCTATAGCTAACACCCTTCGTGGATCGGGGCCGTTTGCGGATGCTGAAGTCCACCCGAGCCTGGTGCTGCTGCAGGTCTTCATGGGAGTCGTCGGCGGCACCGGCGTGGTGCTCGCCGCGGCGATCGCAGAGCGCGAAACGAGCGAGCGCCGTCGTGCCGCGGCGCACGCCGTCACCGAGGTGTTGGCTCACGCGCAGGGACGCTCGCAGAGGCGGCGCCGGCGATTCTGCGAGCCATCTGCGAACGACTCGACTGGTCGAGCGGCGCGATCTGGTTGATCGGCACCGACGAGCGTCTGCGATGTCTTCGCCGTCCATGCCCACCTGATCCCGGCGGAGTCCCGTTTCATCACGGTCAGCAGTGAAGGCTGTTTTCCGCGCGGGGTTGGTCTTCCGGGACGGGTGTGGGAGAGCGGTAAGGCAGCGTGGATCGAAAACGTCCTCGATGATCCGAATTTTCCACGCGCATCGGTAGGGACACAGGTGAGCGTCGCGGCCAAGGTCCCGAAGACGACAATCGCTCAACTGAACAAGAAGTAGCGTTGGCCTCCACGGACCCGGCCAGGGATCCTGCTTCGTGGTCGAGCTGCCGCGGATGACGAATTGACACCTGCGGGCCGGCGATGAAAGATTCTGCGACACGCGAATACGGCTGGAGGGATTTAATGGCACGCAAGACTGAAGCTGATTTCGATCCGGATCTGCTGGTTCTTTTCAATGCCTACGTCCACGGCGCGATCGACCGTCGCGGGTTTCTCGACAAGGCGCGGAAGTACGCCGTCGGCGGCCTGACCGCCGCGATGCTGCTCGATCAACTGAGTCCGAACTTCGTCGAGGCGCAGCAGGTTTCTCCCGAGGACAAACGGCTGAAGACAGAACGCGTCTCGTATCCATCCCCTTCCGGGAACGAGAAAACGAACGGGTATCTCGTGCGCCCGGCAAATGCGACCGGCAAACTGCCGGCAGTGCTCGTCGTCCACGAGAATCGCGGCCTCAACCCGCACATCGAGGACATTGCACGCAGGCTCGCCCTCGAGAATTTCCTGACCTTCGCGCCCGACGCGCTGGCCGCGGTCGGCGGTTATCCAGGCGACGAGGACAAAGCGCGGGAGCTGTTCCCGACGCTCGATCGCGCGAAGACGGCGGAAGACATGCTCGCGTCAGCGAACTATTTGAAGACCCGCCCCGAGTCCACCGGCAAGATCGGCGTCGTCGGTTTCTGCTGGGGCGGAGGCGTGGCGCACACACTCGCGACCAGGATGCCCGACCTCGCCGCCGCGGTCCCGTTCTACGGCCCAGCCCCGGCGCCGGCAGAGGCGCCGAAGGTCAAGGCCGCCCTCCTCGTCCAACTCGCGGACAACGATCAGCGGGTCACCGATTCATTTGCGGCCTACGAGCCGGCGCTGAAAGCAGCCGGTGTGCGTTATGAAGCACACAAATATCCAGGCGCCGGGCACGGCTTCAACAACGACACGACGCCGCGCTACAACGAACAGGCGGCGAAGCTCGCGTGGGACCGCACCGTCGCGTTCTTCAAAAAAGAATTGCGGTAGCCGGATAGCGCATCCCGCACTCCGCATCCCGCGTTCCGCGTCCCGCACCCCGCATGGACGATCCGCACAAACCTCTTCGTGAGGACGTCCGGTTGCTCGGCGATCTGCTCGGGCACACCCTGCGAGCGATCGAAGGGAACGAGCTGTTCGGCACCGTCGAGCGGGTGCGGGCACTGGCAAAGAGCGCCCGCAGCGGATCGGAGAGAGATTTCGAAAGGCTGGCGGACGAGCTCTCGAGAATGCCGGTGAGCGCCGCGCTGCCAGTCGCGCGGGCGTTCTCCCACTTCCTGCACCTGGCGAACATCGCCGAGCAGCATCATCGGATCCGCCGTCGCCGGGCGTATCAACACGATCCCGATGCGCCGCCGCAGCGCGGTTCGTGTGCGGAAGTCTTTCAGCGCATGCTCGCCGCAGGTGTCTCGCCGGATCGGCTCTACGACGCTGTAAAGACGCTCCGGATCGAGCTGGTCCTGACGGCACATCCGACGGAAATCGCCCGCCGCACGCTCGCTCACAAGTACAACAGAATCGCCGCCGCTCTGGCGACGCGCGATCGTGATGACCTCACGGCGCCCGAGCGCGACGAGATCGAAGGGACGCTGCTGCGGGAAGTCCTCAGCGCGTGGGGGACGAGTGACGTTCGTGACGCGCGCCCGACGCCGCTCGACGAAGTGCGTAGCGGGTTGATCGTCTTCGAAGAGAGTCTCTGGAGCGCGGTGCCGCGCTATCTGCGCGGCGTCGACCAGGCCCTGCGTGAAGCGACCGGCCGTGGGCTGCCGATCGATGCGGCGCCGCTCACCTTCGGCTCCTGGATCGGCGGCGACCGCGATGGGAATCCGAGCGTCACTCCGGACGTCACACGCCGTGCCTGCCTGCTGGCGCGTTGGGTTGCCGTGACGCTCTACCTGCGTGAGATCAAGGCGCTGCGCGACGAACTCTCCATCGTCAAGGCAACTCCCGAACTCAGCGCCGCCGCCGGCAACGCCCCGGAGCCTTACCGGGAGCTGCTGCGGGGCGTTCGCGCCCGACTCAGGACGACGCGGACCTGGATCGAAGTCGCCCTCGATGCGGAGAGCGATCCTGAACGTCCGGACGATATCGTCCTCGAGGCCGCCGACCTGCTGACCCCGCTGCAACTCTGCGCGGATTCGCTCGAACGCAGCGGATACGGAGAGCTGGCGGACGGCCGGCTGGCCGACGTGATGCGTCGGCTCGCTACCTTCGGCATGACGCTCGCGCGTCTCGATATCCGGCAGGAGGCCTCGCGCCACACCGAGGCCATTTCAGCGATTACCGCGAGTGCCGGTCTCGGAGCTTATGGTGAGTGGGACGAAGCCGCCCGCCTGCAGTTTCTGGAGAACGAACTTCGCACTGCGCGACTGACGCTGCGGCCGTTTGAGACGTCGCCGGAAGTACAAGACGTCCTCGATACGTTTCGCGTCATTGCCGCCATTCCGCGGAGCTCCCTCGGCGCCTACGTCATCACGATGGCGAGCCAGGCGTCAGACGTCCTTGCGGTCGCGCTCCTGCAGCAGATGGCCGGAGTTCGCGAGCCACTGCGGGTCGTCCCTTTGTTCGAGACATCACGCGATCTCGAGCATGCCGGCGTCGTCCTCGACGCTCTATTCAAGAGCAGCTGGTACAGGGATCACATCCCGGGCCGGCAGGAAGTCATGATCGGCTACTCGGATTCTGCAAAGGACGTCGGGCGGTTTGCTGCGGCATGGGATCTTTACACCGCGCAAGAGGAGGTAATTGCGACCAGCCGCCGCCACGGCGTTGAGCTGACGCTGTTTCACGGGCGCGGGGGCAGCGTCGGACGGGGCGGCGGGCCGACCTACCTGGCGATCATGTCGCAGCCTCCAGGGTCGATCGACGGCACCTTGCGTGTGACCGAGCAGGGAGAAATGCTGCAGGCACTCTTCGGATTGCCGGAGATTGCCGCCCGCACGATGGACGTCTACACCACCGCGACTCTCGAGGCGTGGCTTCTTCCTCCGTCGCCGCCGCGGCCGCACTGGCGACAGCTGATCGAAGGGCTGCGCGACGATGCCGGCAAGGCGTATCGACGGATCGTGCACGAAAATCCGAATTTTCTGGAGTACTTCAGGCAGGCGACGCCAGAGTCGGAACTGGCCGAAATGAACATCGGCAGCCGACCCGCGCGTCGCAAGGCGGGGATGGACGTGGCGAACCTGCGGGCGATTCCGTGGCAGTTCGCCTGGACGCAGACCCGCCTGTTGCTCGGCGCCTGGCTGGGGATCGAAGACGCACTCGCGAGCGCGATCGAGCGCGGCGAGATCGAACGGCTTCGCGAGATGTACCGCGAGTGGCCGCACTTCCACTCCGTGATCGATCTGACCGAGATGGTTCTGGCCAAGGCCGAAGCGCGAATCGCCGGGGAATACGACCGGCGGCTGGTCGCATCTCAGCTGCAGCCGATCGGCAGTGAGCTCCGCGCGCGTCTGGAGCGAGCGATCGACGCCGTCCTGGCAGTGACCGGGCATCGCGAGTTGATCGAGTCCAACGCGGTCCTCAGACGATCGATCGACGTGCGGAACCCTTATGTCGATCCCATCAATCTGCTGCAGATCGAGTTATTGCGGCGGTTCCGCCGCGACCCCGACGACCAGGTGGGCGCTGCGCTGCACGTCACCATCAACGGCGTTGCCGCCGGGATGCGCAACACCGGGTGAATCACAGCGTTCGACGACCTGACATGACCGTTGACGACCTCCGCCGCTTTGCCGTGACCCGCAGCCTCTTCGAGCCGGTCACGCTGAAACGCGCGGTCGAGAAACTGGGTTTCGTGCAGGCTGATCCCATCCGCGCTCCGGCGAGAGCGCAGGATCTGATCCTGCGGCACCGCGTCAACGGATACCGCGCCGGAGACCTGGAGCGTCGATACGCGAGTCTCGGCATCGAAGAAGACGTCTTCGTGAACTATGGCTTTGTGTCGAGCGCGGTGCACGCGCTGATGCACCCCCGCGCAAAGCGGCGGCCGCCCGCCACCTCGCCGCGCACGCGTGCCGAGCGCGTACTGACATATGTTCGCGAGCGAGGTGAAGTGCATCCGCGGGAAGTGGACGGCTACTTCGCGCACGGCACGGTGACTAACTACTGGGGCGGTTCTTCGAGCGCGACCACGCGCCTGCTCGAAGAGATGCACTACACAGGATTGCTGCGCATCGCCCGTCGGGAGCGGGGCATCCGGATCTACGCGGTTCGCGAAGACGCGGCAGTCACGGGTGCTCCTGCGCCGCGAGACCGGGTCGATGCTCTTGTCGACGTCGCGGTCCGGCAGTATGCGCCGCTGCCCGCGCTCAGCCTGTCGAACCTCATTGGCCGCCTGCGTTACGCGGCACCGCAGTGGCGGAGGGAACTGAAGGCGGCGCTCGATCGCGCCAGACGGCGACTCGCGCACTCCCAGGTCGACGGGATCGACTGGTACTGGCCCGCCGGCGAGCGTCCCTCCAGGGGGGCGCCACCGGACACGGTGCGACTGCTTGCCCCCTTCGATCCGGTGGTGTGGGACCGCCGCAAATTCGAGCTGCTATGGGGATGGGCCTATCGGTTCGAGGCTTACACACCTGTTTCGAAGCGCAAGCTCGGTTACTACGCGCTCCCGCTGTTGTGGCGTGACCGCGTTATTGGATGGGCCAATCTGGCGCTGACCCATGGCGCACTGCAGGCAGACGTTGGCTACGTCTCCGGAGGACCACCGCGCGAACGGATGTTCCAGCAGGAACTCGATGCCGAACTCGATCGTATGCGCGTATTCCTGAAGCCCGCTGGAGCGGCCCGATAGGACGCCGTTACTTCCTGGTCGGCGCCGAGGTATACACCTTGTTGGCGATCTTCCACGCGCCGTCGACCTTCAGCAGCACGAAATAATCGACGAACGTCGTGCCGCCGTGCACCAGCGTCGCGCGAGCCATCGCCGCCGTACCGGAGACGTCGACGCTGTCGATCGTCCGCTTGCGGGCGGCCTCGTCAGCCGCCGGCTTGCCGGTGAAGCGTGACGCGTATTCCTCGATCGTCCACGACACGAACTTCCCGTCGCGCATCCCTTCGATGTGTGCCGTGGGCAGGAATGCCTTTCTCATCTCTTCGCCGCTGGCGGTTGAGTGGCCGCGGAAGTACTGGTTCACAGCCGCCCGCACGGCGGCCTCTTCGCTCCCTTGCGCTCCCGCTGAAGAAGCCGTCAGCAGCATTGGGGCGAGCAATGTGATGACTAGAATCTGACTGCGAATCATGCTTTTGTGCTCCCGCCCGGATTATGCAACGACCGGGTTTGTGCCAAGAGTACGTTACGCTGACTTTTGCCAGGTATGCATTCTCTTGACAGCTGGATACTCGGTCTCGGTGGTGAAGGGCTGACCCTGGGGCTCGTCGTTGCGCTGCTTCTTGGCGCGCGCCACGCCACCGATCCCGACCATCTCACCGCGGTTTCGACGCTGATCCTCTCAGACGACAAGCGTGGCGGCAGACGTGCCGGTGTGCTCGGGCTCTTCTGGGGCCTCGGGCATGCCACGACGCTCTTCCTGTTCGGCGTGCCGATCGTGCTCTTCGGGGCGCAATTGCCGGACGCCGTTGGACGCATCGCAGAGTTCCTGATCGGTGTCGTCACCGCCGTGCTCGCCATTCGCCTTTTACTGCGATGGCGCCGCGGCTACTTTCATGCGCATCCGCATCGCCACGGCGACGTGAAACATACGCACCCTCACGTGCACGAGCATGCCTCGCGCGTCGGGCATCCGGTCGCCCATTCACATCGTCACGTGGACGGTATCGGCCGAACGCCGGCGACTGCATTCACAATCGGACTGATGCATGGAGTCGGCGGGTCGGCGGGTGTCGGGATCCTGCTCGTGGCCTCGGCGGCGGATCGAGTCAACCCGGTCGCCGGCCTGCTGTTGTTTGCCGCGGCCACGGCGGCGTCGATGGCAGTCGTTTCTGCCGTGGTCGGCTACGGCCTGGTCCGGGGTCCGATTGCGCCGCGCCTCGAACGCGCAGTCCCGGCATTTGGTGCGGCCAGTCTGCTCTTCGGCGTATGGTACGCGCTCAATGCTGCGTCCTAGGCCAGCCCCTCAGAGCTGTTTCTCGAATCGCACTCCCGCGCGCTGAAACCGAACGGCAGCCGCCTCGACGCCGTATAACGAAGGTATGCCTTTCCCGCGTCTTTCGATCAGTGCGGCCGAGCTGCGTCTGGCCGTTCGCCTCCTTCGCCGGCAACCCGTTGTCACACTTACGACCGTGCTCGCCTTGGCGGTGGGCATCGGTATGGCGACGACCGGCTTTACCCTGCTGGATTCGGTCCTGTTCAGCAAGTTGCCCTATCCCAACGGCGATCGGTTCGTCCTGGTCGAGGTACATACCGAACCGGAGGCGCAGCGCAGCACTGTCGAGGCGGAACGGTTCAGATTCTTCAGGGAGCGCGCCTCGACATTCGAACATCTCGGCGCATTCCGTGACAACGAAGTCAATCTGCTGCTGCCGTCGGGTGAGATCCTTCCCGTACCCGGCGCGCTGGTCACACCGTCGTCCATCGCGGTATTCCCCCACGCGCCCGTCGTCGGGCGGATGTTGACTGCGGCCGACGGCGTCCCCGGCGCTCCACCTGTCGCGCTCCTTCGTGAAAGTCTCTGGCGCCGTCACTTCTCCGGTGATCCGCGTGCGGTGGGGAGCACGGTGGAAATGTCCGGCGTGAGACGAATGATCGTTGGCGTCATGCCGGACGACTTCAAGTTCCCCAATTCCGGCGAGATCTGGCTGCCGCTGCACGACGACGGTACTGAGCGGCGGTCTACCTTCGGCGTGCTGCGCCACGCGGATGGTGTCGCCGCCGCCAGCGCCGAGCTCTCCGCTCTTTCGCAGCAATTCGAGGCAGCGTCTCCAGCCGCGCCGCGACTCCGCCTGGCCGTCCTTCGGTTCACCGACGCGTTATCGCGCGGGCTCGAGCTTCTCAGCGGTGTACTCGTCGGCGCCCTCGTCCTGGTGCTGCTCGTAATTGCCGCCAACATCGCAAATCTCGTGCTCGCACGAACGCTGGCGAGATCGCGGGAGCTCGCGGTCAGCACCGCGCTCGGCGCAACGCGCAGCCGGCTGGTGGGCCAGATCTTCTGCGAGGTTCTTCTTCTCGGAGTGGTCGCTGCGGTCATCGGCCTGACGGTGTCGCAGGCGGTTCTGGCCTGGTTCCGAACGACGATGACCGACATGCCCTTCTGGGTGGACTTCAATGCGAGCCCGCGCACCATCCTCTTCGTCGTCGGCGCCACGCTGCTGACCGCCGCGGTGGGCGGTGTCGTGCCGGCGCTCAAGGCGACCAGCCGCGACATGGCGGCAACGTTGGCAGCCGGCGCCCGAGGCACGTCCGGCGCTTTCGGCTGGGCGAGCGGTTTCATGGTCGCGGTGCAAGTCGCGCTTTCGATTGCCCTGCTGAACGGTGCGCTCCTGATGGCACGTGGTGTCTCGGGGTACATGACCCCCAACTTGCCGGTGGCGCCGTCCGAGGTACTCACGGCGCGCGTGTGGACCGAGTCTTCGACCCCCGCGGCGGTGGCTGACGCCCTGGCGGCTATTCCCGGGGTGATCGCTGCGGGCGCGGCCAGTTCCCTCCCCGGCCTGAGTCCGGCCGCGGTGATGACCGACTTGCAACAGGTCGACGGTGAGTCGCCGGTGCCGGCTCGCCCGGCGCCGGTGGTATCGGTTCGCGGCAAAGTTCTTCGAGACGCTGGGCGCAAAGGAGAGCGCCGGCCGTCTTTTTGGCCCTGCTGATTTTTCCGAGAACGCCGCGCCGGTCGCCATTGTCAACGAACCGTTTGTCCGGAAGTTTTTCGCCGGCAGAAACCCGATCGGCCGCCGAATCAGGGCGCTGACGC
This sequence comes from uncultured Acidobacteriota bacterium, assembly GCA_963810305.1. Taxonomy (GTDB): domain Bacteria; phylum Acidobacteriota; class Vicinamibacteria; order Vicinamibacterales; family 2-12-FULL-66-21; genus JACDCA01. The sequence goes on along the minus strand of CAWEMY010000018.1, from coordinate 101,807 downwards.
CTGAAGAGGGAACGGCGCCCGAACCGTGGCGTGAAGTCGTCGGCGTCGTTCCGGAGCTTGGCCTGAGTGCCGGTGACGAGACGATGGCGGCGGGTTATTACGTTCCGATGCAGGCAGAAGAGGTCTTTGACGTGGCGCTTCGCACCACCGGAGACGCACGTCGCCTGGCCGGCCCGCTTCGCCGCGCGCTCGGGGCCGTCGATCCCACGATTCAGATCCGCGAGGTGCGTCCGCTTCACGAGGTCGGCAAGGAGGATCGCGCCGTGTTCGCGGGGATCGGCGCCGCCCTCGCCGCGCTCGGCGGCATGGCGCTGTTGCTCTCCGTCATCGGCACCTACGCGATCCTGTCGCTATCGGTAACCCGCCGCACCCGTGAAATCGGCATCCGTACCGCGCTCGGCGCGACGCCTGCCGGGATTCTCCGCACGCTGATGGGGAAGACGGCGCTCCCGCCGGCGCTCGGCGCCGCCGCCGGCATCGCGCTCGGTCAGGGGTTGGTCGCCGCGCGCGGCATCTTTGCCTTCCGCCTGCCAGACAGCAGCGGACCGTGGGGTCTGCCGCTCCTCGGCGTCCTGATGATCACCGCAGGTCTCCTCGCCGCCTGGGTGCCGGCGCGCCGTGCCCTCCGCATCGAACCAGCGGATGCGCTGCGCGCCGAGTAGTCAGTAATCAGTAGGCAGTAAGCAGTAAGCAGTAGGCAGTAAGCAGTAACCAGTCAATCAGTACTGTTACTGATTACTGATTACTGACTACTGACTATACTGATTACTGAAGTAATGCGGCCGGAACGGAGAGAGCGAGTGGATGCCGCCAGCCGGGGTGCAGGGGGCCCCGGCGATAAGAAGATGCGGGCATCGATGCTTCGGTCGTATACGCCGGCCGACCTGTTGACGCTGGCGAACGCCAGTTGCGGAACGCTATCGATCTTCGCCTGCCTCAGCTACATCGAGGGGGACCGCTCGCGCCAGATCTGGGCGGCGTTCGTACTCCCGATCTTTGCGCTGGTGCTCGATGCCGCTGACGGATACGTGGCGCGGCTCGACCTGCGGCGGCAGTCCCGCCTTGGCGCCGACCTCGATTCGCTGGCCGACATCGTGTCGTTTGGCGTCGCGCCGGCGGTACTCGGATACACGCTCGGGCTGCGCGGATTCTGGGACGTCATCTTCCTGACCTATTTCGTCTGCTGCGGCATCAGCCGTCTCGCGCGGTTCAACGTGACCGCTGCCGCGATGACCGACGCGGAGACCGGAAAGGTCCGTTACTTTGAAGGAACGCCGATCCCGACCAGTATTCTGCTCGTGATGCTGATGGCTGCGCTCTTCCACTTCGGATTCACCGGGCCGCACTTCTGGGGCGGGCACCACGTGATCCTCGGCAAGGGGTTCCACCCGTTCTCGCTGCTGTTCTTCGCGAGCGGCAGTCTGATGATCAGCACCGTCAAGGTGCCGAAACCGTAGCGCGTGGTGCGTAGTGCGCGGTGCGTAGGGTACTTGCGCTACCGAAGGAACGCGGGTTTTTCTCCGGTCAGCTCCCAGTGGACGAGCGACGCCGGGATCAATCCGGCTGCGTCGAATTCGTCCATGAATCGCCTGATGGTGAACTGGTCGCCGAGCTGACGGCGTCGGGCGGCCATCATCTGCTCGATCTGCATCTTGCCGACCAGATAGCTGGTGCCGTACGCGGGCTGCTGAAGGTACAGGTGCTGTTCGGCGCGGACGAGATTCGCCTCCAGCCGCAGCCAGCCGCGCGGCGTGTTGGCGGACGTGTTTTTCGCCGCCTCTTCCAGCGTCCATTCGTTGGCGTGCATTCGCAGATCGCCGAGCGCGCGCGCCGCGCGCTGCGCGAGCAGGATGTAGATCAGTTCGCGTGAGCGCGGCCGCGCGTCGAACATGCCGGCCTGCAGCATCATCTCTTCCCAGCCGGTCGCGTGTCCTTCCGTCTTCGTGATGAAGATGTTGTAGAGGAGTGGCCCGCGGCGGATGGGGCTCGGATGCGGCTCGTTGGCCATCCGAGCGAGATCGAACCAGTGATAGCCGTGCGTGCGCATGATCTCCGGGTCGCGGTAATCGATCTCGGAGAAGAACTCCCGCGGGCCTGGATTGAAGCGCCCGACCTGCGCACGCAGCGCGGGTTCCATCCACGGTTTGACGGTGAGGATGTCGTGATCGCGAAGGTACGCCATGTACTCGCTGATCGCACGGTCGAAACGGCTGGCGTGCTCCTCGGCGCTCGCGATCGGCGCCTGTTGGGGCAGCGCGGCGTTCCGCTTCTCCTCGAGGGCGAGGAACGCATGCGCCCGCCCGAGCTCGCGCTCCATCAGCGTTGCCACCTCCCGCCAGGTGTACGGCACGAGCTGGACGTTCTTCAGGTACCAGTCGTAATTCTGAACGCCGATGCCGGAGCGTCCGTTCTTCGAACGAACCTCCGACCCGAGCCACGCCGCGAACGCATCGGTCGCCTGCTTTGCCCGTGCGATGTCTTCCGGCAACGATCCCGCCGTGGTCCCGACGCGCGATGCCAGCCGCTCGAGGTCGTTGCTTTGCCGTCGGATGCTGCCGGTGCCGAACTCCCAGAGATCCCTGCCAGTGCCGACGAGGTTTTTCTTCGCCTGCTCGAGGAGCCCGGGGATCGCCCGGACGCCGGCTGCCATTCGCTCCGCATCCGCCGTGGACAGCGGAAAGCGTATAGCTCCAGATTTCGACCGCGCCGAGCGCGTTGTGGCCTTCGCGGGCGGGCTGATCACTTCGGCTGGGAAAGACGGTGACGTAGAACGCCGGATTGTTCGCCCAGGGGCGCAGGACGCGATGGTCGAAGTCCAGGCCATTCATCTCGGCGCGCACGATGTGCCAGTCGACTTGCTGCGGGATGGGCCACCGCGCGGGATCGATCGCCTCCAGGCGGCGCTTGAAGGACGCGAGCGCCCTGTGCTGCGCTGCCATTGCCGCGACGCTGTAGTCGGGAACTCCCTGGATCAGCCGGGGTGACTGGAATGTGCGCCACTCCTTGAACAGCGCCAGGAGGTCTTGATAGGACGCCGGCTGCTCACGAGCAACCGGCGCTAACGCAATGGAAAGGACAATCGCGACGATGCTAAAGGATAGCTGACGCACCGCGCGCCTCAGGCCGGCTGAAGCCGGCCTCTACCGCATCGACATTCCGCATCTCCGCATCCCGCATCCCGCGAAACTACCGCTCGACTCCGACGAGTTTCCAGCTGCCACCGGAACGGCGGAAGAACACTTCGACGGGCTTGGACCACGGCGCGTGCGGCGGATCGATCGCGCGGATCGAGGCCTTGACGAAATCACCCGAAACGTTCGAAGGCGCCGGCGCGCGCTCTTCCTGCGACGTCGCGGGTGAGCCGATCGGAGTTGATTCCCCGGTGCCGTTGTTGAACGACGACCACGTGATTTCGTAACCGCCCTTTGGAGCCTCTGCGTATCCGGCCTTCACCGCAGGGTTCTGGAACGTCAGGCCGGAGTCGGTCATTGCGAACCGCGTCAGCGGATTGATCCGCGACGTATAGCTTCGTCCGATCTTGTCGCGGCGCTGAATCAGGACGTCCGCAAGCAGCTTTTCTGCGGCAGGATCGGAGTAGCCTCCGGTTTTCACCGCGGTGCGGATCTGTTCGTCGGTGAAGGCCATGACTCGAAGGGCCGCCCAGAGGTTGTCGTCGGGGCGCGCGTGTCGCAGCGCCGCGATCGGTGTGCGCGGCCTCCAGTCTTCCGGCTCGAACTCCGTCCCTTCGAACTTGCCGATCTCCGGGTGTTCGTCGTAATCAACCCTCTGCCACGGTGCCAGGTACAAGCCAAAGGTGACCAGGCGCTTGAACGCGGGACCACCCTCGTACAGATATTCGTATCCCTCGTCGCCGTCCCGCGCCGCGTTGGCGCCGGTGCCGAACGTCGATCCGACGTCCTGCAGGTAATGCTTCACGATACCCCGGTCGCCTTCGGTGATCAGCATGTCGAGCGTGTTGCCGGCCTTCATGTCGACGAGGTTGGTCCAGGCACCGAACACCTGCAGCGCGCGCAGCTCGCGGCGGTGCTCGTGATCGATGACGTCGTTCGGGTCGTCGGGGCGGGTGCCGTAGTAACGGAAGCCTCCCAGCGGCTTGCCCGGCAGCCCACGCCCGGCCACCGCACGGTAGGAGCCATCCGCGCTCTTCGCAGACCGTTCGAGCACCTCGTCCACGTCCTTTTGTGTCAGCCGCCGCCGCTTGCCATGCTCACGCAGCGTGGCATCTTCGGCAATCGCGATGTTCTCGGGACGAACGGTGGTGAGATGTGTTTCCACCTGGTTATAGCCCATGGCCCAGAACAGCTTGGTTGCCACGACCGCCGCCGCCGTGGGTGCGATGGGGACGTCGCGGCCATCGAAGCTGAGGAACCAGAGCTGACCCTTTTCGTCGCGTGCCGTAAAGCCCGGGGCCGCACCGGTAGTCTTTCCGCGGACTACAGTCCACCGGCCGGACGCGGGGGCTTCGTTGACATTGGGCCCGCGGCTGATCTCGTCGACTGTCACGTCGCGCGTGTAAATCCGGTTGGTGAACCAGCTCGAGTCGGGCACCTCGTCGATGGTGTTGATGTTCTGCGCCTTCACGTCGGTCCGGCGGTCGCCACGCTCGGTGAACAGGTTCTCGAGCAGATCCGCCGCCAGGCCGATGTCCCATTCGGCCACCTTGGATGCATCCTGCGTTTCGGGCTCGCGCTGCAGCGGATCGTCGGAGAAGAACTTGACACGCTGCGCGTCAATCGCGGCTGGGCTGAAGACCTGGACTATCGTTGTCACTGCCGCGACCGCGGCGACGGCCATTGCCTGCTGTACTCGTCGATGAATCATGTCGGGATGTCCTTTAGAAGGCTGCGCCGGTTGAGAAGATCAGGCGCCACTTTCCAGTTTTTGGACGCGCCGCTTCGAGCCGCAGAATCATGGCCGAGGGCGTGTGAAACCTTGCGCCGAAGCCCCAGCTGCTCTCGAGGTCGCTGAAGTCGAGCTCGCTGAACTCTGGCGCCACCTTGCCGGCATCGTAGAAAATCGCCATGTCGAGACCGAGGCGGTTCGGGACCCAGCGGAATTCGGCCGAGGTCAGCAGGCTGTGGCGGTCGCGAAATCGTCCCGTCGGGTACCCGCGCAGCGTGCTCCCGCTTCCGATATAGGGCAGCAGATAGTACGGGACGGTGTCGTTCTCATCGAGGATCGACTGCACGCGGCCGCGGAGGGAAATCACCCAGTTGCCGTGCAGCAGCGGCACGTGCTGGATCGCTTCGGCCGTGAGCCGCTGGAATGAGAAGTCGTCACTGGTGTCGGCGTAGTTCGCGAGCCTGATGCCGTAGAAGCCCCCCCTGGCAGCGTAGGCTGATGACGCCCGCGTATCGATCGCCGCCAGGCCCTCCGTGCGGATGTAGGACGGCGACGAACCGAGACCAGGCGCGGTGACCGCGTCGTACACCGTTTCGATGGAGGGGTGACGGCCACTGCCTTCACTGGTGTCGATACCGTCGAAGCCGACCTCTCCCTCCAGACGCGTCCACCAGGTCGGACGCATGCGCCCCGTGAACGCCGCGTAACCGTTCGACACACGGTAATTCGCCCTGCCAGGCCCTTCCCCCATGCCGATCCCGTAGTAGCCGACCTGAGGAGCGTCGAGCCATCCCCCCTTGAATTCGTAGCCGAAGCGCCCTCGGCCGTGCCACGGGGTGCTGGTCCCGACCTCCACCTGTTTGTAGTTCTTGAGCGAGTAGAGGCCCAGAATGTTCCACACGGCAGTGCGCCCATAGAACTGTCGATATCCGGCGCCAAAAGTGAAACCTCCGCCGGGGTAGATGCTGCCGAATGCCGGGTAAAAGCCGTTTGGCGGACTGACGAAACTCTCCTCCAGGTTCGCCATGATCTTTTCGAAGGCGTTAGGCTGATACGGCTTGAGGACGGCCGCTTTTTCTTTCTGTTTTGCCGCGATCTCCTCCGCCCGCGTCTCCTGCGCAACAGCGCTGGCGGTGACGATCAGGCAGAAAGCGAGGGTAAGGATGGAAAGACTGCGCATTGTGAGCGACATATTAGGCCAGCCGTCTCTACGGTTCAACAGGGGGTTTCCGATAGAATCAGGGACTCACCCTCCATGCCTGACCCCGTGCGACTGGCCTTTCTGGGCTGCGGCTTCATTACGGACGTCCACAGCCGCCACCTGAAAGGGCTCGGCACGGACAGCACCTGCAGCTACGCCAGCCGCGACCGGGCGAAAGCGGCCGAGTACTGCCGCAGGCACAAAGGGGTCGGCAGCTTTGCGGCCTACCGCCAGGCGATCAACGATCCGGGCATCGATGCGGTCGTCGTCGCCGTGCCGCCGCGGTTTCATCTCGAGCTGACGCTCGACGCGCTGGAGGCGGGGAAGCACGTGCTGGTGGAGAAGCCCGCGTTCCCGCAGATCGCCGACTACGACACCGTGCGCGCTGCCCGGGACCGCGCCGGTCGCGCCGTGCTCGTCGGCGAGAACGATCATTACAAGCCGCTCGCGGTCACCTTGAGGCGGCTCGTCGCGGAGGGCGCGATCGGCGAGATGGTGTTCGCGCATTTCACGACCCTGGTGCATCGCTTGAAGGGAGCCGATGACTGGCGGAACGACGAGTCGATGGCAGGTGGGGACGCCTTCTTCGAAGAAGGGATCCACTGGCTGCACATCGCCAACAGCCTCGGTCCCCGCATCGTCGAGGCGCACGGATACCGTCCGGTGGTGTCGCGCACCGGAGACGACAGGCGCGCGAAGAGCATGATGGTCGCCTTTCGTTACGACAACGGCGCGGTCGGCTCCCTGTATTACTCCCGCGAGGTGCCGTCGCTGCTGAAAGGCCTCCGCCTCTCGAAGCTGTTCGGCCGTGACGGCATCATCACCTTCGAATCGAACGGAGGGTTTGTGGTTGCGCGCGGGAAGGGCCTGCCCCGCCTGCTGTTCCCGGGGTTCCGGGACATTCGTGGGTATCAGGCCATGTACAAGGACTTCTTCCGGGCTATAAGGGAAGGCACGCAACCCGAGATGAGTCTCGAGCGTGCGCAGGAAGATCATCGGCTGATGGACCAGGTCTACGCCACCATCGCGGACGTCAGGACCTGAGGATCCACGGATCTCAGGACCCGCAAGCGAGCGCCGGAGGGCAGTCGCCGCAGGCGACCGCGAGCGCGCAGCGAGGTGGGGAAACTGAAGGGGCCCCACCGAGCGAAGTGAACATACGGACCCACGAGTGAACGGACAATTCGACATCATCATCATCGGGACCGGCGCCGGCGGCGGGACGATCGCGCACGCGCTGTCGGACACCGGGGCCCGCATCCTGATTGTCGAGCGCGGCGATTTCGTTCCGCAGGAAGACGAGAACTGGAATCCCGAGGCCGTCTGGAAGCATCTCCGGTATCAGACGGCCGAGCGGTGGGTCGACGACCGAGGTCGTGAGTTCCGTCCGTACACGCACTACTGCGTCGGCGGCAATACGAAATTCTGGGGCAGCGTGCTCTACCGCCTGCGTCGCGAGGATTTTCAAGCCGTCCAGCACCTCGAGGGCGTCTCGCCGGCATGGCCGATCGACTACGACACACTCGCGCCGTACTACGAACGCGCCGAGCGGTTGTACCAGGTTCGCGGCCAACAGGGCCTCGACCCGACGGAGCCGGCGCGCGGGGCCTACCCGTACGAGCCGGTGCCGCATGCGGAAGGCATGGAACGCATTGTCGCGGAGCTGCGGCGCATGGGTCTTCATCCCTCGCCGCTGCCGCTCGGCCTGCTCCGTCCCGGCGAGAGCGACGGCTGCATTCTCTGCAACACCTGCAATTCCTTCGCATGCAAGCTCCACGCAAAGAGCGAAGCGGACGTCGTCTGCATTCGTCCTGCGCTGCGGCGCCCGAATGTCACCTTGTGGACCAACGCGTGCGCGCGGCGCCTGATCACCAATGCGGCAGGCACACGGGTGGTCGCGGTGGAGGTGGAACGGAACGGCGAGAACGTCCGGGTCGAAGCGCCGCTCGTCATCGTCGCCGCGGGGGCGATCAATTCGGCGGCGCTGCTGCTCCGGTCCCGCAATGATCGGCACCCGGCCGGTCTGGCCAATTCATCCGGCCTGGTGGGGAAGCACTACATGGCGCATCTCGCGACGATGATGCAGGGGTTTCATCCGTTCAGGAAGAACTCGACCGTGTTTCAGAAGACCGTCGCGGTCAACGACTTCTATCTTGCCGGGGCGCGGACGAAATATCCGCTTGGTGCGATCCAGTCGCAGGGCAGGACGCACGGAGTGATGGCGCAGACCGTCGTTCCGTGGGTCCCGGTCGGCGCGTACGACTGGTGGGTGTCGCGTGGCGTCGACTGGCTGGTGATGTCCGAGGACCTTCCCACGGCCTCGAACCGCGTGATGGTAGACGACCGCGGCCGGATCCATCTGCACTACACGCCGAACAACTTGCGGGCGCATCGGCGGCTCGTCCGCGAGACGAAGCGCATCCTGCGGCGTCTCGGCCTTCTCATCGTGGTGACGCATTCGCACGGTGCGCGGAATACGACGCATCAGTGCGGCACGCTGGTATTTGGCACCGACCCGCGAACGTCCGTGCTCGACACGTTCTGCCGCACGCACGATGTCGAGAACCTGTTCGTGGTGGATGCGTCATTCTTTCCATCCTCGGCGGCGGTCAATCCGGGCTTGACGATTGCTGCGCAGGCGCTGCGCGTGGCGGATCACATCAAATCGCTAGAGGCCGGCTTCAGCCGGCCCGTGTAGGGGCTCGCCGGCCTTAGAGGCCGGCTTCAGCCGGCCTGATGGTAGAGGCCGGCTTTAGCCGGCCTGACAGGAGTTAACGTGAAAGCGCGATCGTTCAGCCACTGCGGCATCACCGTCTCGGATTTCAACCGCTGCGTGAAGTTCTACTGGGAGGTCTTCGGCTGTCCGCTGGTTGGTGTCGCCGACACGCCGCCCGAGCGCGTGAAATCGTTCTTCGGTGTCCAGGGCGACCCGCCTTCGCCTGCGGCTACGGCGAGGCAAGCGCCAAGTTGCAAGATCGGCTGGATCCGCGTGCCCGGTGGCGCCGTGCTCGAGATCTTTCATTTCGAGCCGCAGCAGCCGCCAGTGCAGATCCCGTGGAACCGCGTCGGTCTCACGCACATCTCGTTCAACGTCCGCAATCTGCCGAAGTGGTACGACTATCTGCAGAGCAAAGGCGTCGAGTGCGTCAGCAAACCGGAACAGTCGCCACGGGGGCACTGGTTTTTCTTCTGCAAGGATTTCGACGGCAACCTGATCGAGCTGATGGACCTCCGCCACATGTATTACGTGCTCGGCTGGTTCGGCCCGCTCGGCGGCTGGATCTTCAGGCGGGGAATGTACAAGAAGTACTACGCGTGATAACTCCTAACTGCTAACTCCTAACTTCTAATTCCTAAAGATCTTAGGAGTTAGGCGTTAGGAGTTGACGTAGTTGCCACGCGTCAGTCCCCGCCTCCGCCACCGCCGCCGTCCCCCCCACCGCCGCCGTCGCATCCTCCGCCGGAGTCCCCGGGGCCGCAATCTGCGCCGCCACTATCCCCATAGCCGTACCAGGCGCCGCTGTCGCGGCCGCCGCGGGCTGCGAAGCGTCTCCGGGCGGGCGACGGATTACGTGCGATGTTCGGCGACGGACTACGTGCGTTGTTGACGATTGCCACGATTCCGACGATGAAGGCCAGGGTGAGCACGATGACAAGTGCTGACATGTCAACCTCCTGCGAGAAGTATGGCACCGCGGTATTTCGCCCGCGTTACGGCCTGCACCACCGCAGATTCGTACCGCTAACCGCTGGTCTGTCAGTGACTTGCGAAATCGGGGTCAGGCCCCTTAAGGGGCCTGACCCCCGATCAGAAACAGCTTGTCCTGGCGGCGCAAAGCCCAGCGAATTTTGCCGTCGGCGCCGATGATCGCGTCTTCTTCCTGCGCCATCCGGACCGGCTGGCTGTTCCACTCCGCAACCGGCGTGGTCGCCTGCAGCTCGATCGACCACCACATGCTCGGGATCACTTTGGCGTCGCCGCGTCCGGGGACGCCCTCCTGATAATCCCAGAGACCGATCAATGGCCCGGCGCCGTGGCCGTGGAGACCGATCGGATGCGAATAGACGGTCCCATCGATCTTCTTCTCACGCATCCGGGCGAGCGACGCTGCGAGGATCTCGTTGCCTGAGCGCTCCGGACGGATCTCGTCCATGACGATGTCCTGAAGTGCGTTGGCGTTGGCCAGCGCCTGGCGCAGGCCTGCGGGAGCGTCGGTTTCACCGGGCTTCAGCACGTATGCGTTGTGCTGCGTGTCGGTATTCAGGCGCGCGACCGTGATACCGACGTCGCAGTGGAGCACGTCTCCCGGTTCAATTACCGGATCCGCGCCGAGCTTCTCCGCGGTCGCTCCCTGCCGCTGGACGCTCACGCTCGGCTGGAACCAGGTGCCGAGGCCGAGATCGTTGACCCGTTGCCGCCACCACCACACGAGATCGCTCGTCCTGGTCTTGCCCGGAGTGACCCGCCGGGACGAAAACATCTCCTGCGTCATCGACCAGACCAGCTCCTGCATCCGCCGGAAGAACGCCTCCTCCTCGGGCAGTCTGACGGCAATCAATTCGAGCGGCAGCGCTTCGGCGTTGCGCATCCGTGCGGTCCATTTCTCGCCGAGCGCGGCAGTCATGCCGTGCAGCTCACCGCTCGACAATCCATCCGAGAACGCGAAGACGGTCGAGCGGTTGATGGCAATGATTCGCGGGTCTCGTTCCTCGATGACAGTCTTGAGCGCCTGCCACTGCTCGTCGCCCCAGAGCTCCGCCTGCTGGCCGCGCCCGACATCCCCGGCTGCTTTTTTCATCGAGCGACGTGCCTCGAACACGCCCCCTTGTGAGGATCCGCCGAGCGCAATGCGTTCCACGCACGCGGGAGCAGGCGGCGCCGCGGTTACGGCACACTTGTCGAAAAACACGTAGATCGTCCGCCGCCGCGCGGCAAATGTCTCTGGAGCAGTGATCGCGGAGAACACCGGGTCCTCGTTGTACTCGCGCATGGGCACGACCCACATGTCCGCGCCGTGCTTGCGCATCAGCGCCGGCAGAAACGTATCGAGGCGCTTCTTCAGCCACTCCTGCTGCATCGCGGATTGTTCGCGGAGCGTACCAAAGCGGCTCCCTGGCTCCGCAGGCCTGCCCGCCGTAGCCTGGGCGAAGGCGGGTCCCTGGGTCCTCAGGTCCACCCGCGGGTTCTCCGCCGACACGCCTGCGAATGACAGCGCCGCCAAGACAACCGTGACGAACCACCGTGATGTCATACAGATCTCCGTGTCTTCAGTTCAATATCGTGAGTACTGATTTCCAGCGACTGGCTTCTGGACTCTGCGCGCGGCAGCATCGCGACGGCAACCAGGTAGAGCAGGCAGATGAAAAACGCGATGTAACCCGCGGCGGCCTGGACCGGCGCCTGTGAGATCGTGCCGAGCGTGGCGGCGTCGAACAGTGCGAGGAGCACGCGCTTCGTCCGGCTGCCCTCGGGATCGGCCAGTGCCGCCAGCACGATGAACTTCAGAATGAATGCGGACCCGGTGACGACGGCAAGACTGCGCAGGAGCCGGATCCGATCGGGCGACATGACGAGTGTGTTCACGACCAGCAGAAAAAGAACCACACCAACGATGAGGAGGGGAAGACCGGACCTCGGCGTCAGCATGTTGACCAGTTGTGCCGATGCCGCGAAGAGCGCAACCAGTACCACTGCGCCATTGGCGTTGGCCAGGATCGGCCGCGCGGCGTGAAGCAGACGATCCGGCGCGAGGGCGCCGCTCCGGACGAGCGCACCGACGAGCATGACGGCGAGGACCAGCGAAAAGAGCGAAGGAGCCGTCCAGGTGAATGCTCCACCGGGTTCGAAGCCGCCGGCAAGCGCCACGGTCAGAAAAGCCAACGGGAGTATCACCGCCTCGCGCACCGCGCTCATTTGCGCGTCCCGAACACCCGCAGGGGATTGAAATCCGACGCGTCGCGTTTCAAGCCGGCGGTCAGCTCTGCCCGCAATTCGTCGGCGCTGTGCATGGAAAGCTCGGGGTCGTCCACGACGAGGCGTCCGTCGGGCGCGAGCGCGATCGCCTGGTCTATTACTTTCAAGCCCTCGCCGTAGAGCTGATCGTCGCTGTACAGCCGGTGCCATCCTTCGCGGTAATAGCTGTAGGCAATGTAGAACTGCGTCCGCGCATCGCGCTCGGCCGGGTCGGCGCGCGCGAAAGCGGCTCGTGCGGCCGCGAACTGATCCTTTCGAAAGAACGTCAAGCCATCGGTGAATGCCTGCTGGTCGATCCGGTAGGCGCCAACCGTCGCCGCGAGACCACCTGTGACTTGCGCGAGTGTCGCCGGCTGACGCGCATACGTCCACACGATCAGCGCGCCATAGCCGATTGCCACTGCGAGCCCCGCGCTGCGGACGAGTTCGTCGCGCACGCCGACGATTGTATGGCACTGAATCTGACTGTGACGAACGGCGATGACGACAAATAACCGACGAGTACAATGGGGGGTCCCGAACTTTCTGGAGCCCTCATGATTTCGAAGATTGTCGGTGTCGTCCTGTGTCTCGTCCTGCTTCTTTTCACTGCCGCGCCGGCGTCCGCCCAGATCGATGCGCGGATGCTTCGCTATCCCGCCGTCTCCAAAACACAGATCGCGTTCGTCTATGCCGGTGATATCTGGCTGGTCGGCAAGGAAGGGGGAGCGGCGTTTCGCCTGACCTCTTCTCCAGGAGAGGAAACGTTCCCGCGGTTTTCGCCGGATGGGACGAGGGTGGCCTATAGCGCCTCGTACGACGGCAACATCGACGTCTACGTGATCCCGAGCACCGGCGGCGAGCCGCGCCGGCTGACGCATCACCCCATGCCCGACCGTGTCGTCGGCTGGACGCCGGACAGTCGTAAAGTGCTTTTCGCTTCCGGACGCGAGAGCGGCCGCCAGCGATACAGCCAGTTCTACACCGTCGGCCTCGAGGGAGGTTTGCCCGACAAGCTGCCGGTGCCCTATGGTGAGTTCGGCGCGTTCTCACCCGATGGCAGGCAGTTCGTCTACATGCCGATGGCGCAGGACTTCCGCAACTGGAAGCGCTACCGCGGCGGCTGGTCTCCCGATCTGTGGCTGTTCGATCTCACCAGCAAGTCGGCAAAGAACATCACGTCGAATGCCGCCAACGATGCGCAGCCGATGTGGCACGGCAGCACGATCTACTTCATCTCGGATCGCGGCGCGAACGAGCGCAACAACATCTGGTCCTACGACACGAAGGGGGGCACGATCAAGCAGGTCACCGAGTTCGGCGACTTCGACATCACCTTCCCCTCGATCGGCCCGGACGGCATCGTCTTTCAGGCGGGCGGACGGCTGTACTTCCTCGACGTTCCGTCGGGAAAGCAGCGCGAGGTCCCGGTGCGGGTGTTGACCGACGAAACCACGCTCCGGCAGCGGACCGCCAAGGCGGATACGCTCATTCAGAACGCGGCCGTCTCGCCGACTGGCAAGCGTGCACTGTTCGAAGCACGCGGCGATGTGTTCACCGCGCCGGCGGAGTTCGGTCCGGTCGTCAATGTCAGCCGCTCGTCGGGAGTTGCCGAACGGTATCCCCGCTGGTCGCCCGACGGGAAGACGCTCGCCTACTGGAGCGACCGTAGCGGTGAGTACGAGCTCACGACTCGCGACGCCGAAGGCACAGGCGCCGAGAAGAAGGTGACGTCGATCGGCGCCGGCTTCCGCTATGCGCCGCACTGGTCGCCTGACAGCCGCAAAGTGGTGTTCATCGATCAGGCCATGCGCATTCACCTGACCGACATCGCGTCGGGCAAGACCACGAAAATCGACGAGAGCCCCGAATGGCTGAATCACGGCGGTCTCGCCGGGTTCAATTTCGCCTGGTCTCCCGACTCACGGTGGGTGTCGTACTCCCGGCCGACCGGTGACGCGAACAGTTCGATCTTTCTCTACGACACGCGCAACTCGAAGCTGACACGCGCGACGACCGGATATCTGAACGACACGCAGCCGACGTTCGATCCGGAAGGGAAGTATCTGTTCTACGCGTCCGACCGCGAGTTCGATCCCGTCTACGGCAGCTTCGACAACAGCTGGACCTATCCGAATCCGACGCGCATCGTCGCCGTCCCGCTGAGGAAGGACGTCCTCTCGCCGCTGCACGCGCGCAACGACGCCGAGTCGGATGCAAAGAAGGATGAATCGAAGAAAGACGAACCAAAGAAGGATGAGGCAAAACGGCCGGAGCCCGACAAGGATCCGGCGGTGAAGGCCGGCGTTCAGCCGCCGGAGAAACCAGTCGAAGTCAAGAACGTGGACATCGATCTCGACGGCTTCGAGGCACGTGCCGTCGTCCTGCCACCGGCGGCGGGGAACTACGCGGGCCTTCAGGCGATCAAAGGCAAACTGCTCTACCAGCGTCAACCGCGGACCGGGTCCGCGGAGACCAAGCGGCCGATCGTTTTCTTCGATTTCACCGAACGTGAAGAGAAAACCGTGCTCGAAGACGCCGGCACGTTCGACGTGACCGCGGACGGCAAGAAGATGCTGGTCGCCTTCCAGGGACGCTACGCGATCCTCGACATCAAGACGCCGCAGAAGTTCGAGAAACCGATCACGACGGCTGATATGGAGTCGCCAGTCGATCCACGCGCGGAATGGAAGCAGATGTTCAGCGACGTCTACCGCTTCTACCGTGACTACTTCTACGACGAAGGCATGCACGGCGTCGACTGGGCATCCATCAGGCAGCGCTACGCGAAGGTGTTGGACGACGCGGTCACCCGCTGGGACGTCGATTTCATCATCGGCGAGCTGATCGGTGAGTTGAATGCGTCGCACACCTACTACGGCGGCGGCGACAAGGAGCAGGCGCCACCGCGCAACGTCGGCATGCTGGGGGTCGACTGGCAGCTGTCGGACCCTTCGACAGGCTCAGGGCAGGCGGCTTACCGGATAAAGAAGATCATTCGCGGCGGTCCCTGGGACACTGGCGTGCGCGCGCCGCTCGATGAACCCGGCGTGAACGTGAAGGAAGGGGACTACGTCCTCGCGGTGAACGGCGTCGCGATCGACACCAGGAACGATCCGTGGTCGGCCTTCCAGGGGCTCGGTAACAAGACAGTGCTGCTGACGGTGAACTCGAAGCCGTCGATCGACGGCGCGAAGCAGGTCGTGGTGCGCACGCTCTCGAGTGAAGTGGAACTGCGCTACCGCGCCTGGATCGAGGAGCGGCGACAGATCGTCGACAAGGCGACCAACGGCAAGGTCGGGTACATCTACGTCCAGAGCACCGGCGTCGATGCGCAGAACGAGCTGGTCAAGCAGTTCATGGCGCAGTGGAAGAAAGAGGGGCTGATCATCGACGAGCGATGGAACGCCGGCGGGCAGATCCCCGACCGGTTCATCGAGCTGCTCAACCGCCCAGTCCTCGCGTACTGGGCGGTCCGAGACGGCCAGAGCTGGCAGTGGCCTCCGGTGGCACATCGGGGTCCGCAAGTGATGCTGATCAACGGCTGGAGCGGATCGGGCGGCGACGCCTTCCCGACCTACTTCAAGCAGGCGGGCCTCGGTCCGCTCATCGGCACGCGCACGTGGGGCGGCCTGATCGGGATCAGCGGCGCGCCCGCGCTCGTCGACGGCGGCAGCATCAGCGTGCCGACCTTCCGGATGTACGATCCGAAGGGCAACTGGTTCCGTGAGGGCCACGGTGTGGATCCCGACATCGAAGTGATCGAGGATCCGTCCGCACTGGCGAATGGCACCGACCCGCAACTCGCGCGGGCGATCAAAGAAGTGCAGGACCGCATCGCCAAGGCGCCGAAGCCGCCGACCCGTCCGGCACCTGAAGTGAGAGTGCCGAAGAAGGGCGGGAGTAACTGAGTCGGGGCTCGGGGCTCGGGCCGGACGCTGCTTCGTTGTTGACGCGGGTGATGAGCACAGCTATTCTCCACTGCCGTCCTTCCTCAACGGCGGATTCTGTGGGCTCGTTGATCGGAGCGCAACATGAGACAAATTGCCGCCATCCTGGTCGCCGTGCTCGCGGTGTTCACCGCCGGATCATCCTGCCGTCACAAGGTCAAGGTGTCTCATCTCGACAAGAAGGAATGGATTGTCCTGCCGATCGGTGTCAACGCCGAGGGTATCTGCGCCCTTCAGGAAAAGCAGCCCGGTGATTTGCGAACCGAGGCAAAGAGTCAGGTAGTGTGGATCGTCGTTGGCAGTTGCCCCATGAAAGACGGCAAACCACAGTCCATCGAGATCAAACCAACCTTCGTCAAACACGGTCAGAGCCAGGGTTACCAGCCGTTCAACGACGCCGGCTCCAAGCTGAAGGACGATATCCCGACCGACCAAGGCGCAGGCATTCGTCTGAGGGGAAGGCTCAAAGACGTTGTAGAGAAGGGACGTTACCAGTACACGATCCTTATCAACGGGCAGGATGCACAGTGGCGGTCCCGTGCCGATGACGGGGAGTTCTACCTGTGTCCCGTCTGGCCGTGCGGGGACTTCGACTAACACTGATCGTAGGATTCATATCGGCGATCGACCTGTGCAATTCGCGCGAGCCGCCGATGGTGCTGTGTACGTGCGTCCGGTGTGACCCTGCAACCTTTGACGGGGTGGGTTGACCCGAGGGAGTCAAATCAAACATGAGATGGACAGTCAGTGTCGCTATCGCGGGGCTCACCCTGCTCGGTGGTGTGATCGCCTGCCGCTCGACCCCACCTGCTCTCGGTGGTCTCGCGTCCGAGCCCCAGAAGAACTGGGGCCTTCTGGAGGTTGGCCTCAACGACGCGGGGAACTGTGTATTGAAGAAAAAGAATAGCGTGATACGAACTGACGCGAATAGCCAGGTGGCTTGGATCGTGATCGGGTCTTGTTCAGCAGTCGGGGGTCAGCACACCATCGAGATCGAAAAGATCGTGAAGGGGGCGAAGGACTATGAACCGTTCAAGAACAGTTCCGTACTCAGCCGGCCCCTCCCGCCCCTGGGAACGCCGTACGAGCTACTGATCGGCGACATCACAGAAACAGTCACCGCGAATGACAAGGGAAAATACAAGTACAAGATCAAGATCAAGAAGAATGGGCAGGACTCGCTGGATGCGCAGGCATTTGCCGAAGACGATTTCCTCATCTGTCCGGTGTGGCCGTGTGAGTAGTCACGGCGCGTGCGTCAGCGCGCGGCGCTCCTGAGCCGCGAGTTCAACCATCGGCAGCGAATCGGCGTTCTTCCACAACTCGAGAAACCTGTCGTAGTAGGCACGGGCGCCAGCGAGATCACCATGTGCGCGGCTCGCGCGGGCCAGTTCCAGATGGGCCAGGACCCATTCTGGCGCGAAATGCTCCCGCAGGACCTCCCCTTTGGAATCGATCACCTTGCGCCACTCCGAGACCGCGCGCTGCCAGTCGCGTTGATGCATGAACGCGCGCGCGCGCGCCTCGGTAGTAATGACGCGTGGATACTGTGCGGCTGCGGACGCCAGCTGCTGGACCGCCTCCTCGGGCTTCCCTTCGGCGAGTGCGATCTCGCCGGCCAGTGTGCTGTAGCAGTTCTGCGCGAATGCACTCGACCGCCCCGGCTCGAGCTGGTTGAGGACGATCTTCGCCCGAGTGAGGTCATTCAGCCTGACGAGCAGCGCGCCTGCAACCAGGCGTTCGTGCCACCACGTGCCCAACGGCTGCGACTCGAGCATCTTCAGCAGCGTGGCGACGTGCTTGCGTGCCTCTTCCTGCCGGCCCTGCAGCATGAGCGTGCGTGCGAGTAGATGACGTCGGATGAACTCTGCGACTTCATTCGCGTCCTTGCTGTCGAGGAGAACGTCGGACTCCAACCGCTCCGAGGCAGCGCGGAGCTTTCCGTCCAGGATGTCGGCCGTGGCCAGGTACAGACTCGCGGTCCCGGCGTACACAGGGCTGGCCTTTCTCACCGCATCCAGCTGCTTACGCGCCTCTGCGGTGCGGCCCTCGCCGAGCAACACCATGGCGTACGCCCAATCAAGCTTCGGGCTGCTGACGTTTCTCGTGCGAGCCGCATCGCAGGCGGCCCGAGCGCGATCGTACGCGCCCGCTCGCGCGAGCAGGAGCACCAGGTCGCCGTACGCAGCAGTCGTGAGGGGCGCGTTCTTGAGCGTGAGTTCCAGCTGCTCCACGGCCTTCGATGCCTGACCAGCGTCTCGATACGCAAGCGCCAATTCGTAACGCGCGTCGCCGTCTGAGGGAAACAAGTTCGTTGCCGCGGTCAGCGTCTGCACGGCCTGTTCGTACTCGCCGCGTCCCTTGAGGTAGCTGGCCTCGACCTGGAACCGCTCCTTCTGTGTGAGGTTGGCGCGAAACTCGAAGGCCCGAGAAAGATGTTCGCGGGCCTTGACCGCGTTCCCGCGGGTCTCATACAGGCGCCCGATCAGCCGGTGCGCCATTGCGAACCTCGGATCGATCGATAAGGCCTGGCCGATCAGCGGGAGGGCCGCGTCCGCGTCACCCCGGATGTGATTCTCCCGAGCGCGTGTGTACAGCTTGAGAGCCTCGACCGAGGCAGTCGTGACTTCTTCCAGCGGCTGATTGCTCTGCGCGATACCGATCACAGACTCGCCGAGCTGCCGCCGCACGCGCCGAGCCAGCTCGTCGAGGCCCCTGAAAACATCGCTCTCGGTCCGGAATTCAGTCATGACTGTGAACCGGCCCGCCCGGCTGACCGGGTCGACCCCATTGACCGTCACCCATACGGCGCCGCCTCGCTTGTGCAGCGAGCCTGCCAGAAGCAGAGGTATGCCTTCACGCTGACACAACTCGACCGCGGTGGACTGGTCGAGGGTCTTGGCGCCGCTACTCCTATCCATGCGTTGCAACGCCCCCAGCACCTGTTCGCGCGAGAGCACATTCAGGGAACGAGACTGCTGCAGGTTCACTGTCAGCCCCTCGCGCACGGCTTCGGCCAGCACGGGGTCACCGGAGTTGTCCTCGAAATCTGCAATCAGGATGGCGCCACCGAAGGCCTGATCTGCGTGCCACAGAGTCCACCCTGCACCAGCGGCCAGGAGGGCCAGCACCAGTGCTGCTGCGACGATCAACCGCCGCCGGGGAACGATCAGCGGCCACGGCGCCCGCTCAGGGAGGCGAGCCGTCCGGTTCGTGATGCGCGCGGTGCCCGGCGCCACAAGCCGCAGCGCACCAAGCAACTCGTCGGCGGACTTGAAACGATCATCCGGATGCTTCGCGAGTAATCGTTCGATCAGAGAGTCGTGCTCCGGCCCGAGCTCCGGCCGCAGCGACGACACCGGCGGGGGCTCCTGGTGCAGGACGGCGCCGAGGACGTCGATCGACGTGCGGCCGGTGAATGCCCGTTTCCCGCTCAGGCACTCGAACAGCACCGCGCCGAGTGAGAACAAATCGCTCCGACCGTCGATCTCCAGTTGCTGCGCCTGCTCCGGCGACATGTAGGCGGGTGTACCGACGATGATGCCGGGCGTGGTCAGGAGCGTCGTCGTGTCGGCGCCGTGCGCCGCGACGTCGTGCTGGCGCGCCACGCCGAAGTCGAGAATCTTGGCCTGCTTCTCGGGCGTAATGATGATGTTCTGCGGCTTGATGTCGCGGTGGATGATGTTGCGGCGATGCGCGGCCAGCAGCGCGTTGGCCACGTCGGTGGCGACCGAAATCGCGAAGCGGACGTCGAGGGGGCCACGCCGGAGGGTCTCGGCAAGCGTTTCCCCTTCGACATACTGCATGACGATCGCAGCCCGTCCGTCGGGCTCGACGATCACCTCATGGACGGCGCAGATGTTTGGATGCTCGAGCGCGGCGGCGGCCCGCGCCTCCCGGACCAAGCGGTGCCGTGCCGAGGGGTCATCGGCCTTGTCGGGAGAAATGAACTTTATGGCGACGTCTCGATCGAGGGCCAGGTCGCGCGCCAGGTAGACCGAGCCCATCCCCCCGGAACCGAGGAGGCGATCTAGACGGTAGTTCGACAGGCGAACGTCGGGCGCTCCAAGGCTCATCGGGACGTGTTGTTGGTGGCGAGGCTGGAAGATAGACCATCCGGACCACAGCCGCAACTATGGTAGCCGGTGGCTACAAAAGGCTGCGCGGCCCGGCTACGACCTCATCGTTGACTGTGGATTTCGGCACATGGCGTGCACCAGAGCCGGAGTGCGACCGCGAATCGCAAGGAGGAATAGAAATGTTTCGAGGAAATGTGCGCGCGCTGTTCGGAACGGCAGTGCTCGCGATCCTGACAGTGGGTTGTTCGGCGTCTGATCCAGGTATCACCACCAAGGTGAAAGCGAAGCTTGCGGCGGATGACACGGTAAAGTCATATCGAATCGATGTCGACACGAAGGACGCCGTGGTCACGCTTTCCGGCCAGGTCGACAGTCCTGTCGCCAAGGCTCGGGCCGTCGAGCTGGCGCGGGCCACTGAAGGCGTTCGTGAGGTGGTCGACAACACGACGATTGTGGCGGGCGTAACTCCTCCTGGAGGGATCGACGACGCGGCAGCCACAACCGGCAGGGAGGCTGCGGCCAAAGCTGACGAAAAGACGGACGCCGCCCAGAAAAAAGCGGGCGACGCTGTCGACAGTGCTGGCGCGACGGTCGAGGATGCCGCTCTGACCGCAAAGGTGAAGACCAAGTTCCTGGCCGACACGAAGATTTCCGGATTGAAGATCGACGTCGACACCAAGAACAACGTCGTGACCCTGTCCGGCACAGTGCCGACTGCCGCCGAACGCACGCATGCCGTTTCGGTGGCGAAGGAGACCGACGGAGTAAAGTCGGTCGTGAACAAAATCAAGGTGGGCGCCGACCATTGATCGGGGCGGTGCTCCTGGCGGCTGCCATGTTCTGGCAGCCGCCGCCGCGTACGATCGCGATCACAATCGACGATCTGCCCACCGCATCGGTTCTCGGCGACGAAATCCAGGCGGCCGAGCGGACGACTACGGATCTCGTTGCGGCACTTCAACGGCATCGCGTACCCGCAATCGGTTTCGTCAACGAACGCAAGCTCCAGCCATCGGGGATGGTCGAACCTCGACGCGTCGCACTACTGGAACGGTGGCTCGACGCGGGGCTCGAGCTCGGCAACCATACCTACTCGCATCCGGACCTTCACGGCACTCCACTCCCGGCATTTACGAAGGAAGTGGTGCTCGGCGAGGCGGTGACCCGGCGTCTGCTGGCCTCGCGCGGAAAGAAGCCGGCCTACTTTCGTCACCCGTTCCTGCACACCGGCCGCAGCCTGGAGACCAAGCGGTCCTTTGAAAAATTTCTCGGCGAACATGGATATCGAGTCGCGCCGGTATCGGTCGACAACTACGACTACATGTTTGCCGCGGCCTACGATCGTGCCGGTGCGCGCGGCGCTGCCGAACAGCAGAAAATCGCCACCGAGTACGTCGACTACATGCGCGCGGTCGTCGACTACTACGAGCAGCAGTCGGTCAAGATCGTCGGACGAGAGATCGCACAGATCCTGCTGCTGCACGCAAACGCCCTGAACGCTGCGACGTTCGATGTGCTGGCGGCGATGCTGCAGTCACGCGGTTATCGATTCGTGTCACTCTCGGAAGCCCTGAGAGATCCGGTTTATGCGTCCAGGGACGAATACATAGGTCCGGCGGGCATCACGTGGCTGCATCGGTGGGCCCTGACAAAAGGAAACGGCGGGTCCACGTTTGCTGGTGAACCCGCCGTTCCAGGCTGGATTGAAAACTACCGATAACGATCCGGTGGACGCCGGCTTCAGCCGGCCGTGAATCAGGCGACGCGCTTCGGCTGCGGGGTGCCTTCGGCCACACGCAGGCGGTTCTCTACGCCGGCTGCGCCGAGTGCGCGCGCAAGCAGATCGGCACGGCGGCGATCGAGCGCAGTACGGACGTTGCCGGTGAGGGTCACGTGACCGTCAGTGACCTCGACATTGATGACGGTCCGGTTCTTACCTGCCGCGACCCAGAACGAGCCGTCCTCTTCGATTCGCTCGGCGATGAGAACCTGCAGATCCTCATCCTCCAGCATGCCCTGCTTGGCCCGGCGAATAGCCTCAACCTTCATATTCATAGTCAATTCCTTAGACGCTCCTTACGCCACTTAGGCCCCGTAAGCATAATCGAGTCCGGTGCAGCGGTATACGATAGCCGGCGAGGTGCACCTTGACGTTTGATCCTGCCGCTCTGGTTGAGCGTGCCGCCAGTGGAATTTCGGGACTGGATCACCTGCTTCGGGGTGGTTTTCCCAGAGCCCGCCTCCACCTCATCCAGGGCGACCCAGGGACCGGCAAGACGACCCTCGCGTTGCAGTTTCTGCGAACAGGACTGGCAAAAGGGGAATCCTGTCTCTACGTAACGCTATCAGAAACAAAGGCCGAGCTGCAGGGGGTTGCCGAATCTCACGGGTGGACGCTCGACGGGATTGGCATATATGAGTTGACCCCTCCGGGGGCGCTGGCCGACGAGCAGTACACGCTCTATCACCCTGCGGAAATTGAACTTGCCGAGATGGTCAAGGGGGTTTTGCAGGCCACTGAACGCGTCAACCCCGCGCGTGTGGTCCTTGATTCGTTGTCCGAGATGCGGCTGCTGGCGCGCGACGCGCTTCGCTACCGTCGCCAGATCCTCGCCCTCAAGGAGTACTTCGCCGGCCGCAGCTGTACGGTTCTGATGCTCGACGACCGAACGTCCGACGAGCAGGATCAGCAACTGCAGAGTATTGCGCACAGTGTGATTCAGCTCGAGCAGATGGCCTTCGAATTTGGGAGGTCGCGCCGGAGGGTCCGGGTAGTCAAAGTACGGGGTGTCCCCGGCATCGAGGGGCATCACGACTTCAAGATCCGCACAGGCGGCCTGGTCGTCTATCCCCAGCTCGTGCCAACGGCTCGCGCTGACGGTCCGCCCTTCCCCCCTGTTCTCAGCGGCATCGTGGAGCTCGATGCGCTCACCGGCGGTGGCCTCACTCCAGGCACGTGTACCCTTCTCATGGGGCCTGCCGGAGTCGGCAAGTCGTCGGTTGCCGCTCAGTATCTTGCCGCAATGGTAGCCAGTGGTGCTCCCGCCGCTGCCTTTCTGTTCGACGAGCGGCGAAAAACGTTCCTGCAGCGCAATGGCGCGCTGGGCTTGAACTTCGCTCCCCATCTGGCAGAGGGCAGGCTCACGCTCGACCAGATCGAGCCCGGAGAGCTGTCTCCCGGTGAGTTCGCCTATCGCGTCTGCGAGCGTGTCGATGGTGGGGCGCGGCTGGTGCTGATCGACAGCCTGAATGGCTACCTGAATGCAATCCCCACGCAGCATTCGCCTCTGGTGCGAATGCACGAGTTGATCGCCTATCTGAACGAACGCGACGTCACGACCATTCTGGTCGCGGCCCAGCACGGCATCATGGGGATGAACATGGCGTCGCCGGTGGACGTCACCTACCTTGCCGACGCCGTCATGCTGTTCCGTTTTTTCGAGGCTGGCGGCATGGTGCGGAAGGCAATCTCCGTCGTCAAGAAACGCACCGGATCGCACGAGAACACGATCAGGGAATTCGCGATCGGATCAGACGGCATCCGTGTCGGCGAGCCACTTTCCGCCTTCCACGGCGTGATGACCGGCGTGCCGACGTATCACGGTGGTTCGTCGAACCTGCTCAAGTCTGATGCCCGCCGCGACTGATGGTTCTTCCCGAGTACTGATCTTCGCGCCCGTGGGACGGGACGCCATGCTGACGCACGACCTCCTGTCGCGAGCGAAGATCGAGGCGCGGATCTGTCCCTCGGTGAATGGGCTCTGTACCGAGATCGAGAACGGCTGCGCGGCCGTCATCCTGACCGAGGAGGTCTTCGAACAGCCGATTTCGCGCGCCTGTCATTGACGCTGGCCGATCAGCCGGCGTGGTCAGACATCCCCATCATCCTGTTTGCCGGCCGCGAGGGGCACCCGGGTCTCCAGACGCCCGATCTGCTGGACGCCTTTCCCAACGTGACGCTGCTCGACCGCCCCATTCGGGTGGCTATCCCAATCAGCATTGTTCGTGCGGCGATCCGTGCGCGCGCCCGGCAGCTCGAGGTGCGGGACCTGCTCGTCGCGCTGCACGCGGCGCGTGAAGATGCGGAGGCAGCGAGCCGGATGAAAGACGAGTTCCTCGCGACGCTTTCGCACGAATTGCGGACGCCCCTCAATGCGATTCTCGGCTGGACGGCAATGCTCCGGCACGGCCAGCTCGAGCCGGCGAGAACGACGCGTGCCCTGGAGGTGATCGACCGCAACGCCCGGGCGCAGGCGCAGCTGGTGGAGGACGTGCTCGACATGGCGCGCATCATCACCGGCAAGCTCCGGATCGAGCTCCACCGCGTGCCGCTCGACGGGGTCGTCGAAGCAGCGGTGGAAGCATTCCGCCCGGCCGCGGAGGCCAAGGGTATCCGGTTGATCTTCGATGTTCCGCCGGCCCAGTCGGAGGTGCGAGCCGACGTCGATCGCCTCCAGCAGGTGTTCTGGAACCTTCTGTCGAATGCCGTGAAGTTCACGCCGGAGGGAGGCACCATCTCTGTCAGCGTCACTTTGACCGATGGACACCTGAGTGTGTCGGTCGGCGACACCGGCATCGGTCTGGAGCCGGCGTTCGTGCCATATGTGTTCGACCGCTTCCGCCAGGCCGACCAGAGCGTCACGCGGGGGCACGGGGGCCTCGGTCTTGGTCTCGCGATCGTCAAACACCTTGTCGAGCTGCACGGCGGCAGGATCGATGTGCGCAGCGACGGGGTCGGACGCGGCACCACGTTCACGGTGGTGTTGCCGCGATCGCCCGGCGTCGAGGTGACCGAGCGTCCGAACGCGACCGTCGCTGAAGCGTTCGCCATCCGGCTCGCCGGCAAGCGCGTGCTGGTCGTCGACGATGATGCGGCGACGAGGGAGTTGGTGTGCGACCTGTTCGAACGTGCGGAGGCGAGTGTTGCGACGGCGGATTCAGCCGCCTCGGCTCTGGTCGCATTCGAAGGGCAAGTGTGGGACGTGCTGATTGCCGACATCGGCCTTCCAGGAGAGGACGGCCTGTCCTTGATCCGCCGTATCCGAAGCGCCGCGTCAGGCGGAGACATCCCGGCGATCGCGCTGTCCGCCTATACGCGCCTGGAGGATCGTGACGCGGCGTACCAGGCGGGATTCACCGACTTTGTCGGGAAGCCGGCAGCGCCGCAGGACCTGTTGCATGCCGTCCAGCGCGTGCTGAAATGATTTCGGATACGGCGGCGACGCTGGCGGCGCTGCGCAAGTTACTCCTGTTGATCCTGGTGGTCGGGATGACCGGGACGCTGACCGAGCTTTTCCTGCTGGATCACGTCGAAGACCTTTGGCAGCTGATTCCGCTGGGCCTGATCGGAGCGGGCTACCTCGTGCTCGGCTGGCACGGTATCCGCCGTTCGCGAGGCAGCATCGCCGCGGTGCAGGTCGTGATGCTGCTGTACATCGTGTCCGGAGCTCTGGGGATGTTCCTGCACTATCGGGCGAACGTCGAGTTTCAGCGCGAGCTGGAGCCGGAGCTATCCGGCAATAATCTGTTATGGAAGGTCCTGCAGGCAAAAACACCGCCGGCATTGTCACCAGGGGTGATGGCGCAGCTCGGACTCATTGGTTTTGCATATGCCTATCGACATCCGGCGTTCGCGCCGGGTCGACGGATTCTCGAGGAGAACAGAGATGAATAAGGTGAAGGTCGTGTTCGCGGCCATCGTGATCGCCGCGATCTCGGTGGAGATACGGGCCCAGGTGGGCAAGTCGCTCGGTGTCGTCGACGTGAACACGGTCGCGGAAAAGGAGCTGGCCACGTTCCCGAACATGACGCCCGCGATCGCGAAAGCGCTGGCGGCCAAACGCCCGTTCATGTCGATTACCGATCTGAATACGTTTCTGCTCGGACAGGGCCTGACGCAGGCGCAGGCGACCGAGTTCTACGCAAAGGCGTTCGTCCACATCAATCTGAATACGGCGACTGCTGCGGAGATCATGCTGGTGCCGAATGCCGGCAAGCGCATGGCGCACGAGTTCGACGAATACCGTCCGTGGCGTTCGTACGCGCAGTTCGACAAGGAGATCGGCAAGTACGTCGGCGCCGAAGCCACCTCCAAGTTGGCGCAATACACCTTCATCCCGATCAACGCGAACACCGCGACCGATGAGATCCTGATGACGATCCCCGGGGCGAACGCCGCGCTGGTGGCCAAGATCAAAGCCGGCCGTCCATACAAAGATGCCGCGGCGATCGAAGCGGCGATTGCCAAGGGTTCCACGGCTGGCGAAGCCAAGCGCGTTGCGCGCTTCCTGATCCCGTAGTCCAGCCCTTGAGGGCTGTGGCTGCCGTAGTCCAGCCCTTCAGGGCTGCCCGTTCGCCAAGGGCGTCCAGCCCTTTAGGGCTGCCCGTTCGCAAGGGCGTCCAGCCCTTTAGGGCTGTGGCTGCTGCCGGTACACCGGGCTCCCATTTGCACTATGCGGGCGCATGTACACGCAGCGCCCGCGCCTTCAGACATTCGGCTATACCGGCTTTCACCGTTATTTCCTGACGTTTTGCACTGACGCGCGGCAGAAGGTCTTCACCAACCCGGAGAAGGTTGCGTGTGTGCGTGTGCAGATAATGAGCGCCGCGCATACGAAGCACTTCGCAATACTTGCGTACGTCTTCATGCCCGATCATCTGCACCTGCTCGTCGAAGGCAAGCGAGAGGACGCGGATCTGAAATCGTTCGCCCACCTCGCCAAACAGAAATCCGGCTACGCACATGCCAGGTCCTATCACCGGCGACTCTGGCAACCGAGTTACTACGATCGCGTGATCCGCGACGACGAGGAAACCTGGGACGTGATCCGCTACATCGTCATGAACCCGGTCCGAGCAAACATCGTGAAGGATTTTCGGCAGTACCCGTTTCTCGGGTCGGCGGTGATGGAGCGTGATGAATTGGTGAGTGAGTTGGTGGAGAGGCCAGCAACCACGTGGCAGCCATAAAGTCCAGGATACGAAATCGAAAGCAGCCCTAAAGGGCTGGACGTCCTGCGATGGGCAGCCCTAAAGGGCTGGACGTCCTGACGATGGGCAGCCCTAAAGGGCTGGACTACGTACGAAGGAGGGAGGGCATTCGGCGACGCGAGAGGGCGCGCGCGACGTCGGCGGCGAGGGCGGCATCAAGAGGAGTGAGCTCGCGGAGGACGTCCCCCTCCATGACCGCGAGTGGAACGCCGTCGCGGTAGACCATCCGGTTGCGCCCGGCAGAACGGACGCGGTCGCCGGGTGTCACGACTCCGGCGAGGTTCAGCGGGTCGGACGTCCCGATCGTGACGAGACGGCCGTCCGCCGCGGACCGACGCACCTCGCGGAGCATCGTCACCGCCTCCGGCAGAGCGAACTGCTCGCTCGACATGCCGGCGACGAACCGGCCGCCGCGGATCTCACCGCGCGCCTCGAGCCGCCGGTAAGCGCGACAGAGGTCGCGCCACGGTGGTGCGTTGGTCTCGCGTACCAACAGTCGGCGGAAGATGACGCCATACCGGCGGAGCAGCGTTCGTGCGAAGAGATCGACATCCACGATCCCGCTGGCGTTTGCTTCGGGAACGGCGCTCCAGCGTCCCGCGAAAGTGGTGCGACGATCGGTGGAGGCACGAGCCCGTGACGCCCACACCAGCGCGCGGAGACCAGAGAAACCGTCCGACACGGCCAGTCCGCATGCGACGAGAACGCCGATCGCACTTCGTAACCGGTCAGCATCGAGCGACGTCGCCGTCCGCAACTCGGCGAAGAAACTCGCGCCGCGGCGGGATAGCGTCTCCAGCACATCCCGGGCGTCATCGGTCAGGAACCCGTCACGCGGAGTGTCTCCGGGGCTTGCGCGCCGCCACGCCCCCGCATGCTCCCGGAGGAACAGCGCAATCGGCGTGGCCGGCACGAGACGCGGCGTGTTACCTGGCGTAGGAGTGGGCGCCGACAGCCGCCCCCATCCGATCTCACCGGCCAGGCACAACATGTCGAGCATCGACGGATCGTAGGCGTCGAGCCGCGCCGGCAGGACGCTACGCTCCCAGCCGCCTGCGGCGACCTCGTATCCGTCGAGCTGCACGACCAGCTCGCGCAGGCCCCCAGCGCCGGTCAATCGCGACGCCGGTTCGACGTGCTGCCATCGGAACAGGAAGCGCATGTAGTCGGCTGCGCTGACGGGCTCGATCTCCGCGCGGAGCCGATTGAGCGTGTAGCGATGGATCCGCGACAGCAACGCACGGTCGCACCACTCCATCGTGGCGGCGCCAGGGGTGAACCGCCCGCGCAGAACAATCCCTTCTCCCTCGAGGACCAGCAGCGCGGCGTCAGCATCACTCGTCGAAATCTCGAGCGACTCCGCCAGGGCAGTAGCTGTGACCGGTCCTTCCACGGTGAGCCGTCCCCGCAGCATTTCGACGATGGCATCGGGCCGGGTCCACTCACGCGTCGTGCGCGACGCGGGAACAATCACCGGCGGACGGAATGATCCAGCCGGACTGATGGCCGACATTTCCTGAATGCGTTCGGTCGCCACGAGCAGCTGGCCAGCGCAAGTCGCGCGACCGGTCTGAATCAACGACGCGACCAAGGCAGGTGGCACGGCACGCGCTTCTGCCGGCGTCAGGAATCCGCTCGTCATCAGCACATCGTGCAGTTCGTCGACATCACGTGGTTCAACCCGCGCTTCCTGGCGGACACGTTCAATCGCCGCCGGGTCGAGCGCTCCGAGGTCTCCGCTCGAGGACGGCTCGCCGGCACGCCGGGACTGGACCGCGTGCGCCCGGCGTTCCTCCAGCGGCGCATCGTCCAGAAATGCGTACGGCCTGGCATTCAGAATCTCGTGGGCGAATACGGAAGGCTCCGGCGTGTCGCGTGCGACCAGGCGCATCCTGCCTTCGTGGATCCCCTGCAGGACGCGCGTGAAGCCGTCGAAGTCCATCGCTTCCTGCAGGCAATCGCGAACTGTCTGGTTGACCAGCGGATGATCCGGGATCTCGCGATCCCCCGGGATGTTCTCGAGACAGGCCGCGGCGTCGGGGAAGACCGAGGCCATGAGGTCGTCGGCGAGCATGCGCTGGATCTGCGGCGCCAGCTTGCGGCCACCGCGGTTTCTCGGCACCGCCAGCGAGATCGTGGCGTTCCAGCGCCAGCGGGTCTGGAATACCGGCGCATCGAGGAACGCCTGGACGAGCACGTCGCGCGTGGTCTCAGGATGCAGGTAGCGGAAGACGTCGGCCAGCGGGAACGAGTGCTGCGGTCCGAGTGACAGCAGGATGGCGTCCTCGGTGGCGGCGGCCTGAAGTTCGAAGTTGAACTGACGGCAGAACCGCTTGCGCAATGCGAGCCCCCACGCCTTGTTGATGCGGCTGCCGAAAGGCGCATGGAGCACGAGCTGCATGCCGCCCGCTTCGTCGAAGAACCGCTCGAGCACCAGCGTCGCCTGCGTCGGGATGACGCCGAGCAGTCTTCGGCCTTCGGCAAAGTACTCGGCCAGTTGCTCGGCAGCGCCCGCGGGGATCCCGGTTTCTTCGACGAGCCATTGGTGGAGGCCGGCTTCCGCCTTCGCGAAACCGCTTCGGCGAGACTCGCCGTAGCCTTGGCGGAGGCGGTCAGCCGGCCTTTCGGTGTCAGGCCGGCTAAAGCCGGCCTCTACCAGACGTGCCTCGATGTCGGCGCGCAGGTCACTGACGGCCCGCGACAGTTCGTCGCTGCGCGCGGGGGCTTCGCCGAACCAGAACGGAATATTCGGTGGCGTGCCCCGCGCATCGGCGACTCGGACCGTTCCAGCGGCGACCTGAAGCACGCGCCAGGAGCTGTTCCCGAGCTGGAACACGTCGCCGACCATGCTCTCGATGGCGAAATCTTCGTTGACCGTGCCGATGAAAGTGTCGCCAGGCTCCAGGACGACGCGGTAGTCGGCCACTTCAGGGATCGCGCCGCCCGACAACTGCGCCAGCAGGCGCGCGCCGCGGCGGCCGCGAACGCGCCCGTTGACTTCGTCCCGATGCAGGAGCGCCGCACGGCGGCCGCGCCGCGTCGAGAAGCCGTCGGCCGCCATCTTCAGTACGGCATCGAACTCCTCACGCGTCAGGCTGCGATACGGCCACGCCCGTTGCGCCATTGCAAACAGGTCTTCTTCATCGCAGTCCCGACTCGACGCTTCGGCGACGAGCTGCTGGGCGAGCACGTCCAGGGGAGTATCGTGCTGGACGATGGCGTCGAGCTCGCCGCGTCGTACTGATCGGAGCAGCGCCGCCGATTCCACGAGGTCCTCTCGCGAAACAGGGAAGAGGCGTCCTTTTGGCGTGCCCGCGATGCTGTGTCCGGAGCGTCCGACACGCTGAAGAAGAATGGCGATCCGGTGCGGTGAACCGATCTGGCAGACCAGATCCACGTGACCGATGTCGATCCCCAGCTCGAGCGACGCAGTGGCGACGAGTGCCCGAAGCTTTCCGGTTTTCAAACGGTTCTCGGCAGCCAGCCTGCGTCTCCTTCGACAGGCTGCCGTGATGTGCCGTGACCGCGTCCTCGCCCAGCCGGTCGGAGAGATGCCGCGCGAGCCGCTCGGCCATCCGTCTCGTGTTGACGAAAACAAGCGTCGTCCGATGCGCTTCGATCAGCTTCTGGAGCCGGTCGTAGTACTCCTCCCACACTTCCTGCGACATCACTGCGTCAAGGGAGGACTGCGGAATCTCGACCCCGAGATCGATCTCGCGCCGATGCCCGGTATCGACGATCGAGCAGTCGCCGCCACACGTTCCGACGAGGTACTGGGCAACCTCCTCGATCGGCTTCTGGGTCGCTGAGAGTCCGATCCGCTGATATGGCTGCCCGGTCAGTGCCTGCAGCCGCTCGAGCGAAAGTGCGAGGTGCGCACCCCGGCGTGTCCCGATAACGGCGTGAATCTCGTCGACGATCACCGTTCGGACGCTGCGCAGCATCTCGCGGCTGCGGTCGGCGGTGAGGAGCAGGTACAGCGATTCCGGCGTCGTGACCAGGAGATGCGGCGGCGTGCGGAGCATCGCCGCACGCTCCGACTGCGTGGTATCTCCGGTTCTGACCGCGGCTGAAATTCCAGGTACCGAGAGGCCAGCTCGGGCGGCTCTCGCGTGAATCGCGCTCCGTGGCTCCGCCAGGTTCTTGTGAATGTCCGCGCTCAGTGCTTTGAGCGGCGAGACGTAGATGACGCGCACTTCGTCAGCCAGCTGTCCGCGCAGGCCTTCCTGGAAAAGTTCGTCGAGCGCACTGAGAAAGGCAGCCAGTGTCTTGCCGGATCCGGTTGGCGCCGCGATCAGGGTGTGGCGTCCGCCGCTTGATTGATTCCCAGCCGCGCAGCTGCGCCGCAGTCGGCACACCGACTGCCGCCGTGAACCACTCCTGAACGATGGGATGAAAGGATGCGAAAGACACCGGCGGACCCGCAGACGGAAATGGAAAAGACTATTGGATTATACGCCGTGTCGCGCTCTGATCCAGGCGCGCCATTCCGACACGAGCGTCGCTTCGCTCAGCTCGAGGGCTGCCATCGTGTTGCCCCGTAGCTGCACCAGCCGGCGCAACGCGTCTGAGCCGCCACGTTCGATGATGAACTCGCCAAGCAGGAAGCCCACCTCGTAAACGACCGTGTTCTCCTGTCCGTTGAGCGTCGACAACGTCGGCGCGCCTCCGCTACGGAATGCCTCGACTGTTGCGGGGTCGCGAAACTGATTCGCGTAGTAGAGCGCGATCGTCTCCCAGAGCCACCGCGGATTGTTGCCGCTGCCAGGCGCCAGTTGCAGGGTGACGCAGTGTGCGAACTCGTGGATCAGCGTAGTCGCGGCCGCGGCAATTTGATCCGGTCCCGCAGCTGCCGACGACAGCAGATGAATGGCATCGCCCGCAGTGACCACGCCAGTCGCCCAGGACGGGATCGTCCCGACGAACGGTCGGACCGCAGCCGCAAGTTCCGCGTGCGTCGCGTAGTAGGTGACGCGCACTCGCGGACCCTGGCTGACGCCGAGCGCTTCCCTGATTCGCGCGACGCTCGCCTCCGCACTGTTCGCGATGGCGGAGACGGATCCGGCATCCGCCGCCGTATAGGTGATGCTGAACGTGGTGGTCGTGAGCTGCAGGGCAGGAGGAGGCGGAGCAGCCTGAGACGGTTGCGATGGTGATCCTCCGCACGCGACAAGACAGAAAGACGTGACGGCGAGTTGCAACAGTTGTTTCAGGACGGCACCCACGATGTCAGGTTCCGACGCGAACAGCCTTTGCGCTCGACGCCACCCTGCCAGATTCGCGCGCCGGTCACCCGGCCGGAAAACTCCCGCACGAACTGGACGCGGACGTCGGTGTCGACCGAGAAAAACGTATCGGCACTCTCCGGCAACAACTCGGACCTGATTGTGCCGACCGCGCCAAACAGTTGTTGGCCGTCGAACTCGACTCTGAGGATCACCGGCGGCGAACGGGTACCGATCTCATACTGGCCGGCGAAGTCCTTGTAGCTGGCAGGATCGGCAGCCCCGAGGGTCCGCTCGATCGGGCCCAACCCCGGCCAGCGGTACTCGCGGGCGACGGCGCGCACGATCTCGGCGGCGAGCGCTGAGCCGGTATCGGAATTGGTCATGACGATGACGCCGGACGCCGCGTTGCGATAGCTATGCAGAATGCAGCGGAATCCCTCGTTGCCGCCGCTGTGCGAAAACCGCACCGCTGCGCCTTCGCCGTCGACACCGACGCCAAGGCCCCACCCCTGGAATTGACGGCTGAGCATCTCAGCGGCGAGCGACTCCGAGATGACCTTCGTGGATTTACCGGCGGCGATCTTCTGCAGCTCGATTGCAAACTTCGCGAGGTCCTCGGCGGTCGTCCACAGACCTGCCGCAGCCTGTTCGGGATAGACGTGGAAACGCCCCGGCACCGGCTGCCCCGACGCCAGGTACCCCGTCGCCGCATCGTCACGCAAATCGGACGGGAGCGGCTGGAGAAACGTGCTGTGGTCCATGTCGAACGGCTCCAGCACCAGCTCCCGGGCCGCCTGCGCGAACGGCTTGCCGGTTTCGTCCTCAACGATCTGCTGGATGATGGAGAAACCGCCGCCTGAGTAGCGCCACTGCGAACCAACCGGGATGTCGACAACGATCGGTGCGGAGTTTGCCGGCTTGGCGCCGTTCAACACCTGCAGAAGGGATGGCACGTCCTCACGGCTGCTGTAACCGCGAAATCCTGACACGGTCGTTCCGGCCGAATGCGTCAACAGTCGGCGCAGCGTGACTTTGTCGGTCGATGTGAATTGATTGTCCGGGACCTTCCAGGACTTGAGGTACTTGTTGACGTTCTCGTCGAGCGCGAGCCGTCCGCGCGAAACGAGAGCGAGCGCGGCAACCGCCGCGACCGGCTTGCTGATCGACGCGGCCTGGAAGCGCGTATCTTCGTTGGCTTTCCGTCGCACTTCCATGTCCGCGAAGCCCCACGCCCGCGTCCACTCGATCCGCCCGAACTGGAATACGGCCACGCTTACGGCCGGGACCTTCAAGTCCTGCATGCGGTCGTCCAGTTTGGATACCTTCAGCGGGCGACCCTTGACGACCACGGGACCGACCAGGCTGTTCTCCACCCTGGTGATGCGCATGGCGACAGGCACCTGCGCACCCGACAAGGCGGTGGACAGGCATAGAACAACCGAGGCGGCTGCCAGGCGCCACTTCATTGGCGCGATTATAGGGGCTAGCGACTGGGGACTGGACCGACTGGGGACTCGGGACTGGGGGCTCGGGGCTCGGGGCTAGGGCGGAGTTCAGGAGTTCAGGAGTTTAGGAGTTAGTAGTTAGAGGTTAGAAGTTAGAAGTTATTTGCGAAGATCGAAGGCAGCCATCTCGTTGATGTTGCGGACGAGGAGGTAGCCACCACTGATGGCTGGATGGTTCCAGGTCTTGCCGTCGAGCACGGCGAAGCGGACGATCTCCTGGTGGCGGTCAGGCGAGGCGCGGACGAGTGCCAGATCCCCCTCTTCAGTGAGGACGATGAGGTGACCGCCGGTGAGCATCACCTGTCCGTAGCCGTACCGGCCACCTTTCCACTTCAAATCACCCGTGGCGGCATCGATGCACGCGAGGATCGATTCGTCGAGACCGTAGATGAACCCCTCGTGCAGCACCGAGCTCGTGAACTGATTCTTCATCCGGTTGGTTCGCCAGACCTCGCGGACGTTAAACGCTCCGTCACCGCCGCGCGTGAGCTCGATCAGGGCAGCGCCGGATCCGTAACCGGTCGAAATGAAGACGCGGTTCGATCCAACCAGCATCGGCTGCGATGCATTGACGTCGTACTGTGTCTTCCACGGGAACTCCCACAATAACTCCCCACGATCGGGAGTGATGCCGGCCAGACGGGACGCCGTGAAGATGAGAATCTGCCGCACGCCGCCGATGGTGACGAGCATCGGTGATGAATACGACGCCTGGTCGTTGAGTGCCGCCCAGGCGCGCTTGCCAGTGGTACGGTTGTAGGCGACGACCGACTGCCCGTTCCTGCCGCCCGGCAGAACGACGACGTTGTCATCCACGATCAACGGCGCGGCGGCCATGCCCCACTGCAAATTGGTCGCGCCGGCGTCCTCGAGAATGTTGGTGCGCCAGATCGTCCGGCCGGTGGAGTCTTCGAGCGCACGCAATTCGCCGGTTGCCCCGAGGACGTAGACGCGCCCCTGATGCCATGTCGGCGTCGCGCGTGGGCCGTCGCCGCCCATCAGCTCACGAAATGTCGCCGTCCACCCGGTCGTCCACAATTCGCGTCCCGTCGCGATGTCATACGCAGACGCCACTTCCTGAGGGCCACGCTGCTCGATGGTGAATGCCCGCCCGTTGGCGGCGACAAATGACGCGAATCCTCCGCCAATCGGCTGCTTCCACAGGGGCTTCAGGCCGCCGGCGGGCCAGTTCAACATGACGGGCCGCTCTGCGTAGTTGCCGTCGCGTCGCGGACCACGAAAGTCGGTCCAGTAGGGTGGATCCGGGTCCGGATCCGGCTTTTCAGCAGGCGCCGAGACCGCAGGTACCGCTGGCGCGGCGGGGATGGACGCGGAAGGCTGGGCGGCCGCAGGAACCACGACGCTGCCTGCGCGCGCTGCGCTTCGCGATGCCGCGCCACTTCACGCGCCTGATCCTCGGCCGATTTCGGGAAGGCGACGTGAACGCCGCCGCCCCCGTCAACCTGGATCCGGGCTCCCGCCAGATAGAGCCCGCCCCCGGCGACGACCAGCATCGTCACGACCAGGCCGAGCCCGATCGCAATCTTCCTGAGCATGTGTGCACCCATATTGACGTATTTCACAACGCCGGGGGTCCCGCTCGTCACAGGACCGGTGCTCTCGGGCGCCGCGGGGTGATAGTTTCACCTGATGTTCAGACCGGCGTTGGTGGTTCTCCTGCTCATAACCCTTCAGAGCGCCGGCGCTCCGGCGATTGACGGAACGCTCAGCGACAACGAATGGACGAGCGCCTGGAAGGCGAAGCTGGAGGGGGGCGGGGAAGTGCGACTGCTCGCCGAGGGCAAGTTCCTGTTCGTCGCGATCCGCGGCCCACGCGCGCCCGGCCTGGCGAGCATATGCGTCGCGAAAGGAAAGACCGTCCGCATCCTCCATGCATCGGCGGCCATCGGTGATGCCACATTCGAACGCTGGGGCGACATGTGGATGAGACGCAAAGCCATTCGAATGGACGCTGCGCGATTCGCCGCGAGACACCGTTCCTTCCGACGATGTGAAGGCCGAGTGGCTCCTGAAGAGTGGCTGGCTTGCCAACGCAAGCGCGTCGGGTTCAGTCGTCCGCGAATTCAAGATCTACATCAAGGACGTCGAGTCCATCGGCGTGGCGTTCCTCGTCACAAAAGAACCGATGGCGGTGGCCTACTGGCCAGCGTCAATGCACGACGATTGTCGGAGCCTCAAGATCCCGCAAGGTTATCTGCCCGATACAGCGCGTTTCGATCCGACGTCGTGGTATCAGCTGGCAGCCAAATGAACCCGCTTCTAGTTCTAGTTCATAGTTCCTAGTTTCAGTTGTGGCCCGAACCCTGCAATAGAGGGGGCCATGCCGCGACGTACTGCAACCAGCACAGATGAGTCCGTTCTGATCCCCTGGGAAGAGACGCAGCAGCAAATCGACGTCCTCGACTGGCGCAAAAGGGCCGCCACGTTTGGACTTAGCCCTCGTGACCGCGACGACGAGGAAGATGAGGACACGGATCTCTTCCAGGCGGAGCGGCTCCTCGCCAACGAGGAGCCAGAGGCGGACGAAGCTCAACCGATTGACGGGAACGAAGACGAAGAATTCTCCCGGGCCGTACTGTTCCGGCAGGCGCCCGAAGACGGCGTCGCCGCCCGCGAGATCGACCCGGTCCGGGCCTACCTCGTTCAGATCGGCAAGACATCGCTGCTCACCGCCGAGCAGGAAGTCAAGATCGGTCAACAGATGGAGGCCGCGCGCGCCGAGGTGCAGGCGGGACTCGCGTCGGTGCCATGCGCGGTCTGTTGTCTGATTCGTCTGGCCGATCGGGTCCGCGATGGTGAGGCCCCGGCGGCGGAGTTGATCCTGCTGCCGGAAGGGGGAGAGCTGGAGCCGTCACGGGTGACGCCGGTCCTCAACGCGTTCGCCCGGATCGAGCGGCTCGACCAGTCGCGGACGAAGCTTCAGAAGGTGACGTGCGACAACGCTGCGGTGAAATACGACAAGGCCGTGACGCTGATCGCCCGCATCCTGCGGGAACAACCAATCCGTCCGGCAGTCATCGACAAACTTGTCGCGCGCCTGACTGAGCTCGACGCCCAGCTCGAGGCCGCGCGCTCGTCCGGCGATCGCAGCAGGCGTCAGGAGGTGTCGCGCGAAGTCGAAGGTCATGTCGGCATGCCTGCCGAAGCGTTCGCGGCGGCGTTCGTCCGTATCCACCAGGCGGACGAAGCGCTCCGCGAAACCAAGCAGCTACTGATCGAATCGAACCTGCGCCTTGTCGTCTCGATCGCCAAGAAGTACATGAACCGCGGGCTATCGCTCCTCGACCTGATCCAGGAAGGGAACATCGGCCTGATGAAGGCGGTCGATCGTTTTCAGTTCCGTCGCGGATTTCGCTTTTCGACCTACGCCACGTGGTGGATCCGGCAGGCGATCGGCCGCGCGGTCGCCGATTACGGCCGCACCATCCGCCTGCCCGTGCACGTGGTGGAATCGCTCGGACGTCTGGAGCGTCAACGGCGCAAGATCCGCGAGAGCACGGGCCGGGAGCCGAACGACCAGGAGTTGTCCCGTGCGCTGGAGATGCCGATCGACAAGGTGCGGCTGCTGCTCGACGCCTCCCGCGTGCCGCTGTCGCTCGATAGCGCCGCCGGCGAGGATGCCGATGAAGAGATGCAGCTCGGTCGCCGCGTCGCCGACGCGACAGTCGCCTCACCGGAGGAGGAGCTGCTGCGGAGCGAGTACGCCGAGCGCGTCGAGCAGGCGCTGGCGCCGCTGGAGGACCGGGAGAAAGAAGTGCTGCGACTCCGCTTCGGTCTCGGCGGCGACCAGGAGTACACCCTCGCCGAAGTGGCGCACCGGTTCAATCTCTCGCGCGAGCGCGTGCGCCAAATCGAAGCCAAGGCGTTGCGCAAGCTCCGCGCGGCCTGAGGTTCACCACAGAGGCACAGAGACACAGAGACTTTCAAGGCAAATCTTCTCTTGTCTTACAAAAGGTCTCTGTGCCCTCTGTGCCTCTGTGGTTATCCCTTCTCCGTGTCCTCCGGCTCGACGAAGTGCGGCAATTCCTTCCCGCCCCATGGGGCGAGAACGCCGGTCTTCACATACGTGAACAGTTTGTCGCGCGTATCGACGATGTCGAGGTTGCGCATCGTCAATTGACCGATCCGGTCCTGCGGCGAGAACATCGATTCTCCCTTTTCCATCGTCAAGCGATCGGGATGGTAGGTGAGGTTGGGTGATACCGTGTTGAGGATCGAGTAATCGTTGCCGCGGCGAAGCTCCACGGTGACTTCGCCGGTGATCGGCCGTGCGATCCATCGCTGCGCCGTTTCGCGCAACATCATCGACTGCGGATCGAACCAACGGCCCTGATAGAGCAGCCGCCCGAGGCGGCGTCCGTTTTCGCGATACTGCTCGATCGTGTCCTCGTTGTGGATGCCGGTGATGAGGCGCTCGTAGCCGATGAAGAGCAGGGCCAGCCCGGGAGCCTCGTAGATGCCCCGGCTCTTGGCCTCGATGATCCGGTTTTCGATCTGGTCGCTCATTCCGAGACCGTGGCGTCCGCCGACGCGGTTTGCTTCGAGCATCAGTTCGACGCCGTCCTTGAATGTGCGGCCGTTGATCGCGACCGGCTGCCCTTCGTCAAAACGCAGCCTCACCTCCTCGCGCTTGACCGCGACATCGTCGCGCCAGTGCGCAACGCCCATGATCGGCTCGACGATCTTCATGCCGGTATCGAGGCGCTCGAGATCCTTGGCCTCGTGCGTCGCGCCAAGGATGTTCGAGTCGGTCGAGTACGCTTTCTCGGCCTTCATGCGGTACTCGAAGCCGTGGGTGGTCATATAGGCAGACATCTCCGCGCGTCCGCCAAGTTCGTCGATGAACTGCTGGTCGAGCCAGGGCTTGTAGATCCTGAGGCTCGGATTGGCGAGGAGACCGTAACGGTAGAACCGTTCGATGTCGTTCCCCTTGTAGGTGCTGCCGTCACCCCAGATGTGCACGTCGTCTTCACGCATCGCGCCGACGAGCATCGTGCCGGTGACGGCGCGGCCGATCGGCGTGGTATTGAAGTACGGCACGCCGGCCGTGGAGATGTGAAAGGCGCCGCATTGCAGCACCGCCAGCCCCTCGGCCACCAGCTGCGCGCGGCAGTCGATCAGCCGGGCGCGTTCCGCGCCGTACTCGAGGGCCCGACGGGGGATGCTTTCGTAGTCGGTTTCATCCGGCTGCCCCAGGTTTGCGGTGTAGGCGAAGGGCACGGCTCCCTTCGCGCGCATCCAGTGAAGCGCGGCGCTGGTATCGAGACCGCCCGAAAACGCGATGCCGACCTTTTCACCGGACGGCAGACGCTGAAGGATCGTTGGCATGCGGCTCCATTCTACAGGCCGGCTTGCCGCTCATGAGCTTGCGTTGGCCGGGCCGCAGCGTACACTCGACTCTGAAGGAGGCCACCCATGGCCGCAGATAAATGCGCCCACCCGATCTGTAACTGCACCGTCGCCCCCCATGGCGAGTACGGCAAGTACTGCAGCGACCACTGCAAGAAGGCTCATGGAATGACGGAGTTACATTGCGGCTGTCCTCACCCGGATTGTCGAACGAAGTAGGTCCCTGGGCCGGTCGCGGAGCGTTCGAGGCGTTCGCCGCCGAGACCGCCGCATCGTGGAAGTAGACTCGTTCGGATGAGGATCGTTCTCTTTCTGCTGCTGGCCGCGGCATCGCTCGGCGCCCAGGCAGCCGACGCCAACGTCCGTCGCATCATCGACAGCCCGCAGTTCAAAACCGCGACCGCCTTTCTCGAAAAAGATCACGACCGCTTCGTGCGCGAGCTGATCACGCTCACGGAGATTCCCGCACCGCCATTCAAGGAGAAAGCACGGGCAGAGGCAGTGCTTGCGCTGCTGAGGGAACACGGCCTCGCTGATGTCGAGATGGACGAGGCCGGCAACGTTCTTGGTTTGTGGAGAGGGGCCGGAGGGCTCGCACACAGGAGCTCAGGAGTCTGGTGGTACCAGGCCGATGGTTGCGGTGCTGGCTCATATCGACACGGTGTTTCCCGAAGGAACCGATGTGAAGGTGAAGCGCGCCGGCGATCAGTTGAACGCCCCTGGTGTTGGCGACAACACGCGTGGCATGGCGCTCGTCCTTTCGCTGATCCGTGCGATGAAGGCCGCGGGCTTCAAGACGACGAGCGACATTCTCTTTGTCGGCAACGTGGGCGAGGAGGGTGAAGGCGACCTTCGCGGGGTGAAGTTCCTGCTTCAGAAGGGGAAATACAAGGACCGGATCAAGCAGTTCATCGCGGTGGACGGTGGCGACCAGGCGACCATTACAACCGGAGGCGTCGGCAGCCGGCGGTACCGCGCGACGTTCAAAGGGCCCGGAGGCCACAGCTATGCCGCCTTCGGGCTGGTGAATCCAGCCTACGCCATGGCCGGCGCGATCGCGAGGTTCTCCCGCATCACCGTGCCTCAGGAGCCGAAGACGACCTTCAATATCGGTGCGGTCAGCGGCGGGACTTCCGTCAACTCGATTCCCTTCGAAGTTCACATGGACGTCGACATGCGGTCGGAATCGTGCGCGGAGCTGAAAAAGCTCGACGACCAGTTTCTCGCGGTCGTTCGCGAGGCGGTCGAGGAAGAGAACAAGGCGCGATCTACCCGCGAAGGAAAGATCGTCGCGGATCCGAAGATGATCGGTGACCGGCCGTGCGGCGAGACCCCGCGCAGCGCCCCGATCGTCCAAACCACAGCGGCCGTCGTCCGAGCTTTCGGCCTTGCACCGGCCTACCAGATGAGCAGCACAGACGCGAACATGCCGATGAGTCTCGGCATCCCCGCGGTAACGATCGGCCGCGGCCCCGGTGGGCGCTCCCACTCCCTGGACGAATTCACAGTCGTCGAACCAAAGGCGGACCTTCAGGCCGCACAGGTGGCGCTGGCGATTATTCTCAGCGTCGCGGGGATAACAGGAGGCTAGGAGAGAGCAGGACCGAAAGCTTTACGGCAGGAGTCTGTAGATCGCGATGCTCAGAAAGGCGCCGTAGAAAAGCGAGCACAGGACGAGGCAGGCTTCCCGCCACAGCGGCGGTTGCAGCTCGCGTGGGAGGAACTTTCGGTTGACCACCAGCGTGTGGATCGCTTCCACGACGAAAATGAAAGCGGCGGCATTGGCGCCGATGATGATCAGCGTGATCGGCCGCGCCAGGTTGAGTCCGATGCAGCCCCAGATGGCGAAGACGACCAGCACGCCGTAGTACACGCGCCGGACGTCTCCTCCACGCCGGAGCCGCGGGCTGGCGGACCATAGAATGTCGGTCGTCGCGCGCGGCAGGCCATCGACGATGCCGAGTTGCGTCGAGAACAGGATCCAGAAGCCGCAGAGCAGCGTCAGGTACCAGAACACCTGGCCGTGAACGGCGGCAATTCCAGTGGCCTGCAGATTCGCGACCGCCCATTCCCCCGCCACGGTGCCCGGAGCAACGTACTGGACGGTGAAGAGCGCAGCCAGGGCCATGCCGGCAAAC
This sequence comes from uncultured Acidobacteriota bacterium, assembly GCA_963810305.1. GTDB lineage: Bacteria > Acidobacteriota > Vicinamibacteria > Vicinamibacterales > 2-12-FULL-66-21 > JACDCA01. The sequence goes on along the minus strand of CAWEMY010000018.1, from coordinate 60,530 downwards.
GATCCGAACCCGAAAATCGCCCATTGATCGAGATGGAGATAGCGCCACCAGTCGCGCCATCGCCGGAGCGACTCCGAGTTGACGGCGAAGATGTTGCCATGCGGCGCGAGCGGCGCCGCTGCGCCGGTGGCTGACGGGATGTATCCGACCGTTGCTCCCATCCCGTAGCCTTTGTCGCGCATCCAGTTGGTCGTGTAGGCGTTACCGATGCCGCCCGAACCGGAATAGGCGGCGAACGCTCCGAGCAGCAGCCAGTCCGCACCTTGTGGAAGGCTCCCGACGCTGCCGAAGCCGACGAGAACGCGGATCCAGTTTTCTCCCGACACCGTGAACACGTCAACCAGCAGCAGGTAGACCATGATCGCGGCCACCATGAACCACATCGCGTATTCGAGCGTGCGCTCGATGCGTTTGCCGAGTGTCACGATTGCGAAACAGGCGCCGAAGGTGACGTAGCCGAGAAGAATCACGGTGGATGCATCGGCGGCTGTCGGTATGCGTCCGAGCAGGAGGGCCGTCGACGCCGTCGCGCTCGCCAGCGCCCATCCGGGCCAGCCGTACTGGCAGAACGAGAGGATTCCGTAGGTCCATCCCCAGAACGTCGCCCCCGGTTTCGTGCGCATGAAGCCGGTCACGATCGGTTCGCCCGTATACAACGTGTACCGCGCCATCTCCTGGTTGAGGATCACCTGCAGGAACACCGAGACACTCGTGATCCACAACAGCGCCGAGCCATATTTCAGGATGACGGCCGGGCCGATCAGCCATTCGCCGCTGCCGATCGCAATCCCGAGTCCGATGACCCCGGGGCCCACGGTCCGCAGCGCGTTGGGGAAGGTAAAAGGCGGCGGCGCGGGGAGCTCGGCCACACCCCACGGGGGCAGCGCGCCATGGCTGAGCGTCGGCACGCCGCCGGTCCGAATCTCAGTGGCCATCAGTACGTTCGACGACGGAACGATTGATCGAGGCGATCGTCGGGCGTCCGGCGAGTGCCATCGCCAGCCGCAGCTCATCGCGCAGCAGACCCAGGACTCCGCGCACGCCCGCCTCGCCGGCTGCGGCGAGACCCCACAGATATGGCCGTCCGATCAGTACTGCCCGCGCGCCGAAGGCCAGTGCCTTGAGTACGTCGGTGCCGCGTCTTACCCCGCCGTCCATCAAGACGTCGACGCGCCCGGCGACAGCATCGACCACTTCCGGGAGTGCGACGATGGTCGGGGTCACGCCATCGAGCTGGCGGCCGCCATGATTCGAGACGATGATGCCGTCCACCCCCGCATTGACCGCGAGCCTCGCATCCTCTTCGGTCAACACCCCTTTCACCAGGACGGGTAACCGCGTCTGGCTCTTGAGCCATTCAACCGCGCTCCATGACAGCGAGGCATCGAACAGATCGTGGACGTATGCGGAAAAAGACGCGTGCGGCCCCCAGCGTGCGACGTCGGTGCTGGCCGCGTCGAAATTCCGCATCGACAGACCTGCCGGCAACGCGAAGGCATTGCGCACGTCGCGAAGCCGGCGCCCGAGCAGCGGCGTGTCCACCGTGAGCACCAGCGCGCCGTAGCCGGCCGCCTCGCTGCGTGCGACGAGCTCGCGAGTCAGCTCCCGATCCTTGTAGACATACAGCTGGAACCAGACACGCCCCTCGGCCGCGCCGGCGATTTCTTCGAGTGAGCAGGTCGAGATCGTGCTCGCGATCATCACCGTCCCGCAGGCCGACGCCGCCCGCGCGGTCGCGATTTCCCCTTCAGGATCGGCGAGCCGGTTGAACGCCGTCGGGGCGAGCAGAACCGGCAAAGCGAGTGGCTCTCCAAGGACAGTCGTGCTCAGTTCCACGCTGCTGACGTCCACGAGCACGCGAGGTCGCAGCAAAATGTCGTCGAACGCCGTCCGGTTGGCCGCTACCGTGCGCTCGTCGCCAGCGGCCCCGGCGTAATAGTCGTAAGCGGAGCGTTCCATCCGCTGCCGGGCCTCGGCCTCGTAATCGTCGATGGTCAGGAGTGTCACGGGCGGGGAATTATTACACGTGGGCCGACGTGCGACGTGCGACGTGCGGCGTGCGACGTGCGCACGTGCGACGTGCGATCCGCCTTCGCGCTTCGCGCTACGGCGGGACAGGCGTGCGAACGTGCTCACGTGCGCGTCTTACGCGGGCTTTTCGAGGACCCACGTCGTCATGACGCGCTGGTTCTGGACGTTGGTGCTCTTAAGGGGATCGATCATCGCTCCGTTCAATTGTCGCGTCAGGTCCAGGAGCAACTGCTCATCGACGACGAAACGGTCGCTGCCGTCCGGCAAACGCATGCGTCCGGTCGAGGACGGCAAACCGGATTCGATACCGATGCTCGAGGCCAGGCGCGCGAAGAAGAGGCCGGTCGGGCGCAGGACGCGCCACATTTCCTTGACCATCGCGTCGAACTGCTGACGATCTCGCGCGAAGTGCAGCACGGCACTGCTGATCACGGCATCCATGCTGTCGTTGCCCCAGGGCAGTGCGGAGAGCTGACCCTGCCTTACGTCGGCTGCCGGTGCCAACCCACGTACGGCAGCGACCGCCGACGCTTCAGCATCGATCGCAAAGATTTCGAACTCACGCGAGACGAAAAACGCAAGGTTCCGCCCTGCGCCACAGCCTGCATCAAGAATCCGCCGACGTCGGTCGAACCGTCCGCGTAGCAACTGATCGAACAGGTAGATGTCGATCGAGCCGAATTGCGCTTCAAGCTCCTGAGACACACGCACGCAGCCCCTCCGCAGCCACGTACGTTACCACCCGCACGTCGCACGTCCGCACGTCGCACGTCCGCACGTCGGCACGTGGCACGTCGCACGTCGCACGTCGCACGTTATAAGTCGTAGCGGAGAGCGATCGCCGGGTCCGTTCGTGCTGCGCGCATCGCGGGCAGATAGCTGGCCACCAGAGCGGTCACCCCCAGACTCGCCGTTGCCGCGACGTAAGTGACCCAGTCGAGCGCGCTCACGCCAAAGAGCATCGCGGCCATCAGCCGGGTCAGCGCGGCGGCGCCGGCGATGCCGAGCACGATCCCGACTGCCGTCAGTGCCATCCCGTGGCGCAGGAAGAGTGTGCTGACGTCGCCACGCGCGGCTCCCAGCGCGATCCGGATGCCGATCTCGCGTGTGCGCTGAGTCGCTATGTACGAAATCACTCCGTAGATGCCGACAATCCCCAGTAACAGCGCCACACCAGCCGCGATGCTGAGCATGACGAGCGCGAAGGACGTCTGCGCCATCGACTCGGCACGGATCTCGTCGAGTGTCTGTACCGACGCAATCGGCACGCCGGAATTGACCGCCCAGACCGCCTGCTGCACTTCCTTGAGAAGCGTCGGGGAGTCGGCGCGGCCGGACCGGATGGCGAATCCCATCGAACGGTTCACCATTCGCTCTTCGGTCCACATCTTGTCAACTACCATCGGCCAGTACACGATCGTCGGCGCCGGACGAGTGACGCCGTCGTCGCGCGCGTCCGCGACGATGCCGACGATGGTGGTCCAGTCGAGGGTGGGGTTGACGCGGACCCGCTTGCCCAGCGCGATCGCAGGATCTTTCCAGTACTCACGCGCCAGGTTCTCGCTGACCACCACGACCTTCGCTGCGGTGAAGACGTCGTTCCAGGTGATGTCCCGGCCGGCCATGACGCTGTGGCCCATCGTCCGGAAATAGTTCTCGCCGATCCACTTGAAGCGCCGGATGGTCGGGATACGCCCTTCGGGTGTGGGGAAGTCCTCGACGAAGAGCGGGTCGTTGCTGTCGTAGCCGTCCATCGTGATGGACGACGACAGCCCGACCGATGTCACGCCGGGGACCTGCTCGATCCGGCGAGCCATCTGTTCGAACGTCCGCGCGGTCTGCACTTCGTCCTTGACCAGCGACTCTGGGATCGCAATGCGCACGGTCAGCACTTCCTCAGGCCTGGTGAACCCGGGCTCCACTTTCTGCATGGCCTGGAAGGTGCGAATCATCAACCCAGAGGCAACCAGGAGGATCACCGCCAGTGCGATCTCGGCGACGACAAGAGTGTTGCGCGCGCGGTGACGCTCGCGCCCGGCGCTCGAAAGGCGTCCGCCTTCCTTCAAAGCCGCGGACAAATGCGGGCGCGCGAATTTCAGCACCGGGATCGAGCCGAAGAGCAATCCCGCAACAATGGAAATGCCGACTGTGAACAGGACGACGATCGGATCCAGCGTGATCTCCGAGAGTCGCGGCAGCCCGTCCGGAGCGATCGTCTTGAGCGCCTGGAGTGCACCGTATGCGAGGGCGAGCCCGACGGCCCCGCCGACAGCGGCGAGCGTCAGTGACTCAGACAGCAGTTCCCACGTGAGGCGGCGCCAGCTCGCTCCGAGTGCGGCGTGGATCGCCAGTTCCTGCTGCCGCCCCTCGGCGCGAACGAGGAACAGGTTGGCGACGTTGGCGCAGGCGATCAGGAGGACGAGCCCCACCGTGCCGAGCAGAATCCACAGCATCTGACCGATGTCGCCGATCACGTCCACCGAGAGCGGCCGGACGTTCGGTCCGAGCTTCGCGTCCGCAAACATCTGCGGCGTGAACCCCTTCGGCATCGGGAATCGCTCGACGATGAGGGGCAGCATCCGGGCGACATCGGCGTTTGCCTGCTCGATGGTCACTCCCGGCTTCAGGCGCGCGAGCCCCTGGTAGCTGAAGTTCGCCGCGAAGATCTTGGTCCGATCGAACTGGAACGGCAGCAGCACCTGCGGCTGGCGGTCCAGGAACTGGAACCGCTGGGGCAGGACACCGATGATCTGGTAGGGCTTTCCGTCAATGGTTATCGACTTGCCGATTGCTGCGGGATCGCCGCCGAACTTTCGCTGCCAGAACGAATGCATCAGGATGACGGTGTCGGCTGCCCCCGGGGAGTCATCCTCCTTCGTGAAGTGCCGGCCGATGACCGGATCCACCCGCAGGATGCGCAGGGTGCCGTCGGTCACCAGCAGCCCTTGCACGCGCTCGGGCTCACCGGTGCCGGTGATCGAAACGGCGGTGCCGTCCCACAGCCCGACGTCCTCGAACGACCGCCCCTCGTCGCGATACAGGAAGTAGTTCGACGGCCCCATGTTGAGCAGCGGAATGTTGATGCCGGGAGCGGTGTGCCATAAGCCAACGAGTCGATCCGCGTCCTGGAACGGCAATGGTTTCAGCAGCACGCCGTTGACGACGCTGAAGATCGCCGCATTGGCGCCAATCCCCACGGCAAGGGTGATGATGGCGACGATCGAGAATAGAGGGGTGCGCAGCAGACGCCGCACGCTTCTGGTCAAGCGATTCGAAGACAGGGCCATATCGGGAGTTAGACGGCAAAGCCGACCGACGTGTTCTGGTGTGACACAATCAGTGGTTCCAAATGACGGCCGTGGCTCAGCCCTTTAGCGGGCTGACAGCCGTAGTCCAGCCCTTCCGCCTTCGCGCGAAGCGCTTCGGCGAGACTCGCCGTAGCCTTGGCGGAGGCGGTTAGGGCTGTAAATCAATGGAGGGCAAATGACGTTTCGACATCTGGCAGTCGCGGCCGCGTTCACCCTGGCGGTTGCTGCCCCTGCCGCTGCGCAGACGACCGCAGCGACCAGCGCGCAGCAGGACCGCGCAGACGCCGCCAGGTATCTCGAAGAGACCCGCGCGAAGTTCATGAAGTCGATCGACGGGCTGACCGACGCGCAGTGGACGTTCAAGCCGTCCCCGACGACCTGGTCGATCGCGGAGGTGGCGGAGCACATCGCGATCAGTGAGGGGACAATCCTTGGCCTCATTGAACAGAAGATGCTGACGGCGCCGGCCCCGAAGGCCGGTGAGACGATAAGCGATGACAAGGTGATTACGGCGATGGTCGACCGCACGTCGAAATTCCAGGCGCCGGAGATGCTGAAGCCAGTCAACAAGTGGCCGACCAGGGACGCGCTGGTCAAGGACTTCAACGCGGCTCGCGACAAGACGATCGAGTTCGTGAAGACCACGAAAGAGGACCTGAGGGCGCATGCCGCGCCGCATCCGGTGCTGAAGACGCTCGACACGCACCAGTGGGTGCTGCTGATCGGTGGACACAGCGAGCGTCATACGCTGCAGATCGAGGAAGTGAAGACCGCGGCCGGGTATCCGAAAAACTAGCGGAGGGGCGCGGGGCGCAGGGCGTGGGTCGCCGGGCGCGGGGCGTGGGGCGGGAGCAGGGACGAGCGGGACAGGAAATCGCGGACCGCTCCGAACATCGTCTCGGCGTCCACGTCGGCCGGATCGATGTGGCCGCCGCGTACCTCGACGAAGGTCTTTGGTCCGGGCGCGGCGTCGAAGAGCGCGCGCCCTTCGCCGATCGGGATTATCGTATCTTCCGGGCTGTGAATGAACAGCTTGGGGGCGGTAATGCGGTCTATTTTTTCGACCGATTCGAATGGATTTCGCATCACCAGCCGAATCGGCATCCATGGGTACTCGCGCTGACCGATCGCGACCAGTGAGGCTGGCGCGCCCTCGAGAATGAGGGCGCCCGATTCCACCGTCGACGCGACATTCACGGCGATCGCGGAACCGAGCGACCAGCCGTAGATCACGATCCTGCCGGCTGGCACACGCAGGGTCTCTCGCAGGTAGCGATAGGCGATGCTCGCGTCTTCTGTCACACCCGACTCGGTGGGCTCACCGGCGAGGCCGCCGAAGCCGCGATATTCCGGAGCGAACACGTTGACGCCGAGAGATCGCAGATGCTCGTAGCGGACGATGTTGACGCGGCTGGCGACGGTTGCCGCGTTGCCGTGGAGGAAGAGCACCCAGGGAGCACTGCCAGCGTCGGCCGATCGCCGCATCACCCAGGCAAACTGGCGGGTGGTGTTCGAGCGATCGAGCTGGACCTGTTCGAATGGCTGCTGCGGTCGCGACGCCGCGAGCGGCCGCCCGGCTGCGAATACCAGCCGCGTCTCCTGCGTCATGAGGTAGACAACGGCCGCCGAGTAGCTGACGGCCACGGTTACCGCTATCGTTATCGCGGCACGGCGCACGTTCCGCATCGTCATTTTCCGTCGGGTCAAGAGGTCGGGCTAGGCGCGCACGGCGCGCCTGCGAGGGAGCGGCGCGGGGCATGGGGCCCCCGCAAGCGACCGAGCCGGGGTCCGGGGCGGAGCCCCGGTCGAATCTTAGAGGAGTTTCCACTGCCGTTCAACAGTCTTCATCTCGATCCGAGTCTGATCAAGAGCATACGCGAGCTGGGCTTCACCCGACCGACGCCGGTGCAGGCCGATGCGATCCCGCCGGCCATGGAGGGACGAGACGTCCTCGCCTGCGCGCCGACCGGCAGCGGCAAGACAGCAGCGTTTCTGTTGCCGATTCTTCACCGCCTGCTGTCGAAGCCGCGCGGGCGTACTCGCGCGCTGGTCATCGTCCCTACGCGCGAGCTGGCGGCGCAGATCCTGGAGGAATTCAACGCGCTGTCGACACACACGCCGCTGACTGGCGCGGCGGTATTCGGCGGCGTCGGCATGGGCCCGCAGGAGCACGCGTTTCGCGCCGGCGTGGACATCATCATTGCGACGCCCGGACGGCTCCTCGATCACATGCGCGCGCGCTATGTCAATTTCTCGAGTCTCGAGTACCTCGTGCTCGACGAAGCCGACCGGATGCTGGACATGGGGTTTCTTCCAGACATCAGGAAGGTCCTCAGAGCGATCCCGCAGAAACGGCAGACGCTGTTTTTCAGCGCGACGATGCCGCCGGAGATCGCGGCGCTGACCCGGGAGATGCTGACGAATCCTGCCGCGATTCAGCGTGAGCGGCAGGCCGCACCCGCCTCGGGGATCACGCAGGCGGTCTATCCGGTCGCGCAGGAGTTGAAGGGACCGCTGCTCGTGCATCTGCTGAAGACCGGTCAGATTGCTCAGGCGCTCGTCTTCACCCGCACCAAGCATCGCGCCAACCGGGTCGCAAATTTCCTCGTGAGCGCCGGCGTCAAGGCGGAGCGGATCCACGGCAACCGGTCGCAGGCGCAGCGGACGCAGGCGCTCGCCGGGTTCAAGGATGGCCGCTACCCCGTGCTGGTCGCGACCGACATCGCGGCGCGGGGCATCGACGTCGAGGAGCTCGGGCACGTGGTGAACTTCGATGTGCCTCAGGCGCCGGACGACTACGTCCACCGGGTCGGGCGCACCGGCCGCGCCGAAGCGGTTGGCGACGCGTTCACGTTCGTGTCGCCTCAGGAAGAGAACGATCTGCGCGACATCGAGAAGGCGATCAATCGCCGCCTGCCGCGCGTGACCGTACCGGACTTCGACTACAGCGCGAAGCCGGAAGGGCGGCTGGAGGTGCCACTCGCGCAGCGCATCGCCGAGATCCGCGCCCGCAAACGCGACGAACGTGCACGAGCGGCTATCAACGCGGCGCGCCGCGGCGCGGCCGTACGGCACCCGGGACGCCCGCAGCGGCCCGCTATTTCTTCAGCTGGACCATCGCGGAACCCACGAGGTCCGCACCGTAGTCGTAGAGGATGACTTTCAGGTGCTGCGGGTCCCCTGTGACCGGCACGCGGATGGTGTAGCCGACGCCTTCACGCATGAACTTCTGGTAGTTGGCGTCGGTCAGTTTGAAGTCCAGCGTCTGCCAGGTCTCTCCGACCAGTTGTTCCTTCGCATCGGCGCAGAAGTGGAGCACGTCGACTTTCGCCAGGTATTCATCGCCCTGTCGGACGAACTTCAGAGCGCCGGGCTCTATCCGCACCTCGACGCTGAGGAACATCCCCTCAGGAGTGCTGTTCATGCTGGTCGTCACCACCCGCATTTTCAGATCGTCGATCGGGCGTGTCAGATTCGCCGCGGACGCGATCCGGCTGTAACTGAGATACTCGCGGCGAGTCAGCGGTTTGATTTCCTGCCGCGCGGCGTAGCCATGGCGGTACAGCACCTGCGCGTCCTTCCGGCTGACCCTCACGGTGATGCGGCGATACGCGCCGTTCCAGTTGCCGTTGGTGGGGGAGTAGCCGAGCAGGTACTGCGCGCGGGTCGACTCGTCCAGTCGCTTGAACGCCTCGTCGCCCGCCGCGAAGGCGGTGGTGCGTCCGCCGGTGAGATCTGAAATCTGCCTGGAGCTGCCGACCGAGAACCGCTGCATGAACGTGGCGCCGGAAGACGGCATCGCCGCATTCAGCGACGCCTGCGCGGCTGCGGAGCTCGAGGCTGGCAAGCGGACGGGCGGTGCAGTCCCGCCGGCCATGCCGTAGGTGTGGATGATGTCGATGCTCACGCGCGCATCGTTGGCCAGCGCGGCGATGCTGTTGCTGTTCTCCAGTCGCGGCAGGAACAGGCCGTTCGGCGTCAGGAACACGAGATGCTTCTCGCCGTCGAGGTAGCGGAGGTATCGGATGCCGCCGTACAGCCTTCCGAGGTCCGCCGTCGTGTCGGCGGTCTTCTCGATGTACTCATCGAACGACACGTCATTCAATCCCGCTTCGTCGACGATGGACTGGTCGAAGGGGGAGGCGACGTTGTTCGCAATACGGTCGGCTGCGGCTTCCGCCCTCTCGATCTGGTCTCGCGTGCGCCGCGTGTCAGCGGACAGCTGCGCGGCATCGGTCACACCTGTCGCTGACAGGGTTCGTGAGGTGAGCGCTCCCGGCGCGCGAAAGATCGTGTCGACTTCTTTCTGGATATCTGGGGGGATTACGTCCGGGGAGGAATAGACCGCGGAGAGGCCGCTGAAATGCTGCCGCAGCCTCGACTCGATCCATTCGTGCTTCTTCCAGTAGCGTTCGACTGTCTCGATCGCCTTCTTGTGGTCGGTCGTGAAGTCGGTGGCGCGGTTGTAGGCGAGGATCGCGATCTGATCCTGCGGCAGCAGCCGCTCCTTCATGAACTTCACCGCCGCCTGCACGCCACGGACCGGCCCAACCTGTCGTCCGGTGCCGAGCACCAGCAGGAAGATCCGCTTGTTCTGCGGCGCCACGGTTTCGCCGAGCGGCTTCCGGAAGTCGGGCGGTGTGTCGCCGAACGCCCCCGGCGTGAGCACCTGGAAGGAGAAGTGGACGATCTTCTGCGGAACGCCGTCCTCGATGATGGTGAAGTCTTCCTGTTTCAGATCGGTGATCGGTTTGCCAGCGCGATCGACGACGCGAACGTCGACCGGCACGACGGTCACGCGGCTGCGGAACGTCTGTTGCGGATCCTGCGGTGCTGGTGGCGATTGCTGCTGCGCTGCGACAGCTGCGGTGAGCACGAGGATGCACGCGCCAACGACTGAAATCTGACGAGCGCCCATAAGTCCTCTCGGTATTACGGCTGGCGGCGACAGGATACCGCACGGAGAGGACGAAGGTCACACGGGCAGCTCCGGCGCACGCGACGCCACGCGCCGGAGCCCGACGCGCTTACGGGTAACTCCTGATCTCCTGAGCTCCTGTTATCCCACCGTGGTAGCATCCCGCCCCGATGCGACAGATTGCACTTATCGGGCTCCTCGCCACTCTCGGAGTCGGGCAAACCTCGCCCCCCGACTGGCAGAAAATCCAGGACGAAACACTCCAGCACTTTCAAGCGCTGGTGCAGTTCGACACCAGCGATCCTCCGGGCCACGAGAAGCTGGCGGCGGACTACCTCAAACAGGTGCTCGAAGCGGAAGGGATTCCGGTGGAGGTCGTCGCCCTCGAACCCAACCGCCCGAATGTCATCGCGCGCCTGAAAGGCAGCGGCGCGAAGCGGCCCCTGCTCCTGATGGGACACACCGACGTCGTCAACGTCGATCCGAAGAAGTGGACGTACCCGCCTTTTTCCGCCACGAGGGATGGTGGCTACATCTATGGACGCGGCACGGTGGACGACAAAGATAACCTCGTCGCCGCGCTGATGGTGATGCTGACGTTGAAACGGCAGAACGTGCCGCTCGATCGCGACGTCATTTTTCTCGCTGAGGCCGGGGAGGAAGGATCGACGCGCGTCGGGATCCAGTATGTCGTGAACGAGCACTTCCCGAAGATCGAGGCTGAGTTCTGTCTCGCCGAAGGGGGCGGCGTCACGCGGCAGGGTGGGAAGGTGAAATTCGCGTCGGTGCAGACTCTCGAGAAGATCCCGCGAGGTATCGAACTGACCGCACGCGGCCCGGCCGGGCACGGATCGGTGCCGCTCCGGTCGAACGCGATCGTCCACCTCACCAACGCGGTCGGACGAATCGCGGCGTGGAAGCCGCCGGTGCGGCTGAACGAAATCACGCGCGCATACTTCCGACGCCTGGCGTCGGTCTCGACCCCCGCAGAGGCGAAGCGTTACCTGGACGTCCTCAGCTCCGACCCCAAGGTCGTGGACGCCGCCGACGAGTTCTTCCTGGACCACGAGCCCAGGCACGCGTCGATGCTGCGCACGTCAATTTCCCCGAACATCATCCAGGCCGGCTATCGCATCAACGTCATCCCCTCCGACGCCCGGGCGACGCTCGATGTCCGAGTGCATCCTGACGATGACCACATTGCGTTCATCGAGCAGGTGAAAAAGGTGATCAACGATCCGGCGATCGAGGTGACCTGGGCGCAACGGGACGTCCGGCCGGGCACCGGCAGCGCAAATCTCGGCTCACCCGGGTTCAAGGCGATCGAGGCAATGATCACGAAGCACTACCAGGCGGTAACGCTGCCCTCGATGTCCACCGGCGCGACGGACATGGCCTACCTGCGCGCCAAGGGTATTCAGTGTTACGGCATCGGTCCTGCGACCGACATCGAGGATGGTCCCAAGGGATTCGGTGCGCACAGCGATCAGGAGAGGATCCTCGAAACGGAGCTGCACCGCTTCGTGCGATTCAACTACGACCTCGTCGAATCGCTCGCCAGGAGGCAGTGATGGGCACAAGGGATTCACGCGTCGATGCGTACATCGCGAAGGCACGGCCGTTCGCGCAGCCGATCCTGACCCGCGTCCGCAAGGCGGTCCACGCCGGCTGCCCGGATGTGGTCGAGACCATCAAGTGGAGTGTGCCTGCGTTCGAGCACAAGGGGCCGATGTGCGGGATGGCCGCGTTCAAGGCCTATTGCTCCGTCGGTTTCTGGAAGGGACCGTTGCTCGAGCAACAGCCGGAGTCACGGGGTCCGATGACTCAATTGGGCCGGGTGCACTCTGTCGACGAGCTTCCGGCCGAGAAGGCGATCGCCGCGCTCGTGCGGCGCGCGGCGAAGCTGAACGATGAAGGCGTGAGGATCAAACGCGAGCCGAAGACTCCCAAGGGGCCAGTAAGGGTGCCTGAGTACTTCGCGGCAGCGCTCAAGAAGAACAAGAAAGCGAAAGCCGCCTTCGACGCGTTCAGCCCCAGCCACCGCCGCGAATACGTCGAATGGGTCGCCGACGCGAAGCAGGAAGCCACCCGCCAGCGCCGGCTCGCCACCGCCCTCGAGTGGATCGCCGAGGGCAAAGGGCGCAATTGGAAGTATGAGCGGCGATAAGCGCGGCGCGCAGGGCGCGGGGCGCAAACGTCACTCCCAGCGCAGCGCGGTCATCGGATCCACCTTGGACGCGCGGTTCGCGGGGATCAGACCGGCGATCAGTGCAACCGACGTGAGCATCAGCGTCGCGCCGATGAAGACGAGCGGATCGCGGGCTTTCATCTCGTAGAGAATCTGCTGTGCGCCGGTGGCGCTCCAGTACGCTGCGACCAGGCCGATCACCGCACCGATAGCGGTCATCACGGCCACCTGTTTCAGCACCATCTGACGGACGTGTGACGGAGCCGCGCCGAGTGCCATCCGCAATCCGATCTCGCGTGTGCGCTGCGAGACCGTGTAGGCGAGGACGCCGTAGAGGCCGACCGCAGCCAGCAATGTCGCGAGCACGGCAAACGAGGCGGACATCACGCTGATAAAACGGTCCATGAAGACGTTCTGCCGGATCTGCTGCGGCAGCGTCCTGAGGTTCTCGACCGGCAGGTTCGGGTCGATGCGTCCGACGATGCGCTGGACCTGGCCGACGAATTGATCCGGATCGGTCGCGGTCCGCACATAGAAGGTCATCGAGCCGATCTGTGTGCTCTGTTTATACGGTACGAAGAAGAGCGGCGGGATGGCGTCCTTGACCTCGCTGTATTTCGCATCCTTCGCGACTGCGATGATCTCGGTGTCGAGCACGGTCCCATCGTCTGCCATCCGCTTGCCGACGGCTTCCTGCGGTGTTCCCAGCTTGAACTTCCTCACGAACGCCTCATTGACGATCGCTACTTTCGGCGATTTGCCGACGTCCTGATCGGTGAACTCGCGGCCGGCGATCAGCGGGATGCCGAGGGTGCTGAAGTAGTTGGGCCCGACCATATTGAAACGGGAGTTGTTGTCGACGTCCGGCCCGGTCGGATACCCCTGTACCGTGACATCGGTGCCCCAGTTGTTGCCGGCAATCAGCGCGACGAGGGCAGCGGTAACGCCGGTGACCCCGGGCGTCGACGCCATCTCCTGTTCGATCCGCGAAAAAAGCACCTGGGACCGTGCGGGCGTATACGCATTCAACTCGGGCGAGACGCCGAACGTCACGATGTTGTCAGCTTTCAGCCCGAGCTCGACCCGCGAGACCTTGGCGAGACTCTTCACGAAGAGCCCCGCGGCGATGAGAAGCGTCATTGAAATCGCGATCTGGAACGTTGCCAGAGAGGTGCGGAACCGTGCCGCCCCTTTCGCGCCCGACGGCTGGCCGGATTGTCCCTTCAGCGTCGGCAGGAGATCCGGCCGAGTGCTGTGCAGCGCCGGGAAGAGGCCGAAAAGAAATCCGGTGGCGATGGTCAGGACTGCGGCAAAGAGGAGGACGATCGGATCGAGTTCGATCTTGAACGTGCTCGCCGCGTCGTCCGGCAGTAGCGAGGCGATCAGGTGCAGCGTCCACTGCGCGACCAGCAGGCCGGCCGCCCCGCCAAGCGTCGCCAGGATGAGTGATTCAGTGAGCAGCTGGCGGATCAACTGCGCGCGGTTCGCGCCGATCGAGAGCCGGATTGCCATCTCGCCGCTGCGCTTGGCGGCTCGCGCAAGCAGCAGGTTGGCGATGTTCGCGCAGGCGATGACCAGCACCAGCCCGGTGACCGCCAATAGCAGTTTCAATGGCGTGCCTGCTTCGGCTCGTACCGAGCTCTGCCCCTGAAATCCCGGCTCGAGACGGAGCTGTCTTGCCCTGAACCGGGTCATCGTCTGCTCGCTCATCCCCCGCTGCAGCGGCGCCTCGACGTCGTTGATGATGCCGCGATACAGGACGTTGAGGCCGGTGGTCGCCTGCTCGACAGGCACGCCCGGCTTCAGCCGCGCGAACACATATGCCCAGTAGGTTCGCCGGTTGGCCCACCCCTGGAACCCGGGCTCCATCAGGGCGCGCAGAGTAATCGGTACGAAGACTTCAGGCGTCGTACCGAGCGTCGTCCCCTCGAACTTCGGCGGGGCGACGCCGACGATCGTCATCGACTGGCCGTTCACGATCATTTGCTGATTGATCACGTCGGCGCGCTGGCCAAAACGGGACGTCCAGTACGAATGGCTCAGAACCACGACCGGCGATTCGCCGACCGCCTTGTCGTCGTTCGAATTGAGCAACCGGCCGAGCGCGGGGCGCGTCTCGAGCAACGGGAAGTAATTGCCTGAGACCAGCATCCCGTCACCGGTCATCGTCTGACCACCGAACGCGAGGTTTGCCCCGAACAGCCGGTGCGCGGCGATCCCGCCGAACACGGTGTGCATCTTCTCCAGGTCGCGGAACATCGGATAGCTGAACACCCACTCGCAGTCTCCCGCCTGATTGCACGACTGAGATCCCGGCTTAGGGCCCGGCGCGGCGAGGTTGACCAGTTCCTTCGGCCTTTCGACCGGCAGGGCGCTCAACAGCATCTGGTTGAAGATCGAAAAGATCGCCGCGTTGGCCCCGATGCCGAGCGCCAGCGAGAGGATCGCAACGGCGGTGACGAACCGGGCGCGGAAGAGTGTCCGAAAGGCGAGTTTGAAGTTGAGCATGATGACAGCCGTAGCCCGGCCCTTTTAGGGCTGTGACCCACCCTTGAGTTTATAGTGTCCACATGCGTGGAGCCGTCGTCATTGCCGCGATTCTTGCCGTCTTCTCGTCCCACAGCTCGCCCCTCCAGACCATCGATTCGCCGCCAGAGTACGGACCCACGAAGGGCGCGCTGGTCATTGTGGGCGGTGGGTCGATGGAAGGCACGGGCATCCTCGAGAAGTTCATCGAGCTGGCGGGTGGCCCAGCGAAGAAGTTCGTGATCGTGCCGACCGCAGCAGGCAATCGGCGACAGGATGGTGCCATCCAGGCTTACAAGGAAGAGGACGTCGTTCAGCCGTGGCTCAAGCGCGGCATCACCAACGTCAAGATGCTGCATACGCATGATCCGAAGGTTGGCGACACCGAAGACTTCGTCAAGGATCTCCGCTCCGCCGACGCGGTGTGGTTCAACGGCGGCCGACAGTGGAACATCGTCGATTCGTACGCGAATACGCTGACCTATCGTGAGTTTCACAAGGTGCTCGAGCGCGGCGGCGTGATCGGCGGCAGCTCCGCGGGCGCCACGATTCAGGGAGAGTACCTGGTGCGCGGCGACACGTCCGGGGCTGACGTGATGATGACGAACGAGCCCGATCACCAGGAAGCATTCAAGTTTCTTCGCGGTACCGCAATCGATCAGCACATCAACACGCGGAACCGATGGGACCATCTCATTCCGGTGATGCAGAAGCTGCCGAAGTTGCTCGGTATCGGTTTGTCAGAGGGGACGGCGATCGTGGTGAAGCAGGACACCTTCGAAGTCATCGGGAAATGGAAAGTTGCGGTGCACGACAACACACGCCTTTATCAGCCGTGGGAAAAGCCGTATTTCGTCCTGTCGGCAGGGGATGTTTACAACATGAAAACACGCCGGATCGAGAAACTCGGCACGGGCGCGGCACAGCGGACACGATGACCACCGAAGATCCCGCAATTACCTACGGCAGCTACCTCGAGGTTGACAAGCTCCTCGACCTTCAGCGGCCTCGCTCGGAGGAGCATGACGAGCTGCTGTTCATCGCCATCCACCAGGTCTACGAACTGTGGTTCAAGGTCGTGCTGCACGAGATCGATCGCGTCATGCAGTTGCTGCGTGCCGACGATGCGGTGAGGGCGCAGCACACGCTGAAGCGGGTGTTGACGATCCTGAAAGTGCTGGTCGCGCAGGTGGACATTCTCGAGACGATGACGCCGCTGGAGTTCCTCACGTTCCGCAATCGTCTGGCGGCCGCGAGCGGATTCCAGTCGGACCAGTTCCGCCAGCTCGAGTTCGTCATGGGCAACAAGTCGCGCGCGGCGATCGAGCGGTTCGCCGCGAATTCTCGCGCGCGCGCGTCGCTCGAGGCCAGATGGGCGGCGCCGACCCTGTGGGATGCCTTCCTGCAGTATCTGAAACGCGAGGGGCACGACGTTCCGGCGGAGCAATTGTCACGCGACGTGACCGCACCGATCGAGCCGTCGGCCGAGGTCCAGCGGATCCTGATCGAGGTGTATAGGAAGGATCCGAAGACCAGCGAGCTCTGCGAGCGGCTCGTTGACCTCGATGAAGGCATGCAGGAGTGGCGCTACCGGCACGTCAAGATGGTCGAGCGCACGATAGGCGCGAAGCCAGGTACTGGCGGATCCGCGGGGGCAGAATACCTGCGGACCACACTTGCGAAGGCCGCGTTTCCGGATCTCTGGGAAATCAGAGCTTCGCTGTAACTCCTAACCTCTAACTTCTAACTTCCAAACTGCGCATATTGGTTTGGGCGTTTAGGAGTTAGAAGTTAGAAGTTAGAAGTTGACCAGCGAGCGCACGGATGCACGCGAAGTATCTACTCATGTCGGAGCGCATTTGAAGGATTGACGCGCAAAGCGCGGCGAGCGGGGATCAGGCAACCCATCAAGCCGATGCTCACCAGAATCACCGTGACGCCGACGAACGTAAGCGGATCGTGCGGCGGGACGTCGACGAGTTGAGCTTCGAGGAGCTGCGTCAGAACGGCCGCGCCGGCAAGGCCGAGCACCAGGCCGATCAGCACTTGGCGCAGGGCGCCGCCAACCATCTCTGACAGGATCCTTCGTCCGGATGCGCCGAGTGCCATCCGCACACCGATCTCGTGGGAACGCTGGGTGACGGAGTACGACGTCACTCCATACAGGCCGATCGCTGCGAGGAGCAGGGCGATCGCGCCAAAAATCGTGAACATCGAGCCGAACACCCGCGCCGGCCAGTGGTCGATCGCAAACCGATGCTCGAACGTATCCAGTTCGATGACCGGCAGATCGGGATCGAGCGTTCGCATCGCCCGGCGCACCGGATCGACCAGGGTGCTCGGCGGCACCGCCGTGCGCATCACCACGGCGACGTCTGTTCCTGACAGCAACACGTACGGAACATAGGCGAGCGGCCGGTGTATCGTGCGCTCGCGTTGCGCAAAATCGCCGACGACGCCGACGACCGTCAGCCATGGCTGCGGCTTACCACCTCGCACGAATCGAAATTGCTTTTCGAGGGCACTCTCATTCGGCCATGCGCGGCTGGCGAATGATTCGTTGACGACGGCCGCGGTCGGCAGGGGGCTACGCCACTCGGCCGGTTGCAACGATCGGCCGGCCCGCAGCGGCGCCCCGATCGCGTCGGCGTAATCGCCGATGACTCCGACGACGGCGGCGACCGGCAGGTCCGGCGACGGTTTCCCGCCGAGCTGCACTGTCAATTCGGTAATCGATCCGCCAGCCGGCATTCCCGTCGTCACTGCGACAGCCTTGACCCCGGGTATTGCGCCGATACCTTCCACGACCTTGCCGAGCAGTGCTTTCCGGGACTCCGCCTCGCCGTAGTACCTCGCGGTATTGAGGCGCATCGTCAGCAGGTTCTGTCTGTCGAAACCGACCGGCGTTCTGTAGACATTGAGAAAGCTGCGGATCATCACGCCCGCGCCTGCGAGCAGCACGACTGCGAGCGTCATCTCCGCAATCACCAGCGTCGACATCACAACGCGAATCCGGCGGCGCCCTCCACCGGCCGAGCCGTCCTTCAGCGTCGCGCTGGTGTCCAGCTTCGAAAGCCGCCAGGCGGGAGCGAGCCCGAAAACAACTCCAGTGCCGATGGTGATTGCCGCGAGATAGGCAACAACGGTGAAGTCGACCGAGAAGTTGAGCCACAGCGGCCGGTCGCTGTCGACGAGCGCCGCGTCGAAGACTCGGACGCCCCAGACAGCGAGAGCGAGACCGAGGACGCCGCCGACGCTCGACAGCAGGAGGCTTTCCACCAGGAGCTGACGGATGACGCGCCACCGGCTTGCACCGATCGCGGAGCGTATTGCGATCTCACGTGTCCGACCTGCAGCTCTCGCCAGGAGCAGGTTGGCGACATTGGCGCACGCCACCAGCAGCACGAAGCCGACCGCTCCAAGCATGACCAGGAAGAGAAGCTGAACTCTTTCAGGAAGTGAGAATGCGCGAAAGTCGCGCGCGACGAACACCACATCGCGATTCGTTTTCGGGTACTCACGCGCCAGGGCGGCGCTGTGCGCGGCGACTTCGGCGTCAGCACCGCCAGCGGCAAAGCCAGGCGCCAGACGGCCATAGACAGACAGCCGGCGCCGGCCGCGATCGTTTGTCCGATCTTCCGCCCCGAGGGGGAGCCAGAGTCCGGTGTTGCCTTCCTGGATCAGCGGCGCGGTGGCCATGACCCCGACGATCGTCGTCGGCGTCGCATTCACCCTGACCGAGCGCCCCACGATCCCCGGATCGGAGCCGTAGCGCGCCCTCCAGGCGCGCTCCGACAGCAGCGCCACTGGCGCGGCTCCCGGCTGGCCGTCCGCTTCAGAGAACTCGCGGCCGATCACTGGCTTGATCCCCATGACTTCGAAGATATTGACGGTGACCGCCGAGCCGTGAAGTGGTTCGGCAAATCCCATCTCATCGTTCAGATCCGCTGCCGGCGAGGACGACGCGGCCAGCGATGCCATCGAACGGACGCGCACCTTCAGGTCGTTGAAGTCGGCCCACGACATGCCGTCGAAATCACCAGGACGGGTTGTACTGACGGTACCGACAAACATCAGGCGGTCGGCGTCTTCTACCGGCAGCGGTTTCAAGAGGACGGCGTTCGCGAGACTGAAGACCGTCGCATTGATACCGATGCCGAGGGCGATCGCGAGAATCGCGAAGATGCTCACGCCAGGAGACCGCCTCAGGACGCGTGTCGCAAATCGCAGGTCCTGGCCGATCGATGACAGGGTCGGTACGCCGAGCCGGTCGCGATACGACTCGCGAACAGATTCCATCCCGCCAAGCGCGATGAGCGCGTCACGACGCGCTTGTTCCGGGGTCATCCCGGCGCGGATGTTGTCGTCGATGTGCATCGCCAGATGCGCCTGCAGCTCATCGTCGAACTCCACCTGCCGGCGTGATCCCCTCAGCAGGCCGCCGAATCGAAGAACCCACGCGCGCATGCGGCGCATCACGATGCCGTCCCTTTCTCGAAGAACCGCGCAATGATTTCGGTGGTGCGGTCCCACTCGCGCGCTTCTTTCAGCAGCTGGCCACGACCGGCGCGCGTGAGGCGGTAGAACTTGGCGCGGCGATTGTTGTCAGAGAGGCCCCACTCGGAGGCGATATAGCCTTCCTGCTCGAGCTTCAGCAGCGCGGGGTAGATCGTGCCGTAATTGACGGTGAGCAGCTTGCCGCTGACCTGTTCGATCCGCCGGGCGATGCCGTAGCCGTGGAGCGGGCCCATCGCGTCCAGCGTCTTGAGCACCATCAGCGCAAGCGTGCCCTGCCAGACATCAGTCTTCGGGTTGGCGTCCTTCATATGGGATAGCCATAGTAACCCAGTCCTATTGGAATGCAATACGAAACGTCGCCGGTCACGTCGTCAGGTTGATTCATCACTAAGGATGCGCCGCCGGCATCTCAGCGGGTATGGCGGTGTGCGCGTCAGGTAAGCTGCGCGGATGCTGCCGCTGGTCGCATTGTTGGTTACGACGCTCATTATTCCGGCCGTCCAGGAGCCGGAGCGGTTCGAAATTCAGAAACTCGCGGACGGCGTCTATGCGTCGATTCGACGGGAGCCGGTCGGTCTCGGGGTTGACGCCAATAACGTGTTCATCGTCGATGACGACGGGATCGTTGTCGTCGATACGAATTTTGGCGCGACCTCGACACGGCAGGTGATTGCGGCGCTGAGGAAGATTTCGGCGAAACCGGTGAAATACGTCGTAAACACGCACTGGCATGACGATCACGTGCTTGGCAACCAGGCGTATCGCGACGCGTATCCCGGTGTGCAGTTCGTTGCCCACGAGGCAACCCGTGAATACCTGCCGGGCCGCGGTGCCGCGGCGCGGAAGGCGCAAATCCAGAACCTGCCCGGCTTTGCCGGTGCCCTCCGTGACGCGCTGGCGCAAAAGAAGAATCTTGCCGGCGCCTCGATCACAGACGACGAGCAGGCGGGCTACAGCAGCGACTTGCGGATGATCGAGTCGTATCTCGGAGACGCGCCGACGTTCGACGTCATCCTGCCAACGATCACCGTGAAGGATCCACTGACACTGAAGCGGGGCGCCAGAACGATCGAGATCATGCCGATCGGCCGCGGACACACGGCGGGAGACATCGTCGTCCACCTCCCGGCCGAGGGCATTGTGGTGACGGGGGACCTCGTGGTGTTTCCGGTCCCTCTGGTCGGCGGCGATCAGTCGCACGTGACGGAGTGGACGGCGACTCTTCGGAAGCTGCTCGAACTGAAGCCGAAGATCATCGTGCCGGGGCATGGTCCGGTGATGCGCGATACCACCTATGTCGAGCAGATGGCGGAGCTCTTTGCCGCGGTCACCGAACGCGTCAAGGCGGCGATCGGCAGGGGAGAAACCATCCAGGAGTCGCGAAAGAGCGTGAACCTGGATGACTTCCGTGACAAGTTCGCGGGTGACTCGCAACTGAAACGCTTCCTGTTTGCCAACTATGTGACCGGGCCGGCGGTCACCTCCGCATATCGAGCCCTCAAACAGCAGCCCGTCGCATCCCGAGGGCCACGACCAGCCACGCTACGGTGAGACAGCCGAAGGCAACGAACAGCGGCACGAATGTCTCGGACGTGCCCAGGGCGACCAGTCGCCAGCTTTCCGGCGACAGTGTTTGGGTTGCCGCGATCCCGTGAAAAATAGTGACCACGCCGACTGTGAATGCGCAGAGGGCGGCAAAGATCGATGCGAGTGACAGCGGGCGCATCAGGGCAAGGCGGCGTTCCTCGGGACGCCAGGCGTAGAGAATCGCCATACCAAGCGTTGCTACCGGCACGAGCATGCACATCAAAGCGACGATGCTCGCGTTTCTCAAGATTCCAGGAAAATCCACCCTTATCTCCCTTCGATGATCCTGACCTGATATAACGCTCCATCCCTGCCGGCGTGACGTGTCACGTTCGGCCCGCTGACGCGTTATGGTTCTTGTGGATCGCCGGTCTGAGCTCGATCTGATCGCGCGGCTGCGCGTTGGCGATACCGCCGCGTTCGACGAGGTCCACGCCGCGTTGAATGGACGGCTGTTCGGGTTTCTGGCGCGGTTGGCCCGAAACCGCGATGTTGCCGAGGATCTGCTCGAAGAGACCTGGCTGCGCCTCGTGCAGCACGCAAACCGCCTCGATCCGGATACGCGACTCGCCCCGTGGCTTTTCACGGTCGCACGCAATCTCTACATCAGCTATTGCCGCAGTCGTTCTCTGGAGGAATCCAGCGCGGGTATCGGCCTGTGGCCGGTCGCTCCATCGCCTCCGTCTCCATTCGAAGCCGCTGCCGGATCGGAACTCGGGCGACACCTGGAAGCCGCTCTGGCCTCACTGCCGGCTGTGTCGAGAGAGGTGTTACTGCTGGTAGGCGGGGAGGGCATGACGCCGTCCGAAGCGGCGGACGTGTGCGGTGTGACGCCGGAGACGATGCGGCAGCGCCTCAGTCGTGCCCGCGCGCTCCTGGCGGCCCGACTCGACGAAGCGAGGGCCCGCCAGGTTTCCATCCTGAAGGAGGTGGCGTCATGAAGGTGGTCCGCGATGACGCGGTGCTCCGCGCACTCGCTGAGTTGCCGGTGATGCGGTCGGATGAGCGACGTGCGACCCAGCTACGGGCGCGCTGCCATCAGCAACTCCGGACGCGCAGTGAGCGTGCGGATCTCAAGCGGCGCGCGCTCGACGCGGCGGTCGCCCTGCTCAGCGTCGCCTACCTTACGCAGCTGGCGAGAATGGCGGTCGTATTTTCGCGGTGACAGGCCGGCTGCCTTCGACAGGCTCAGGCCAGGCAAGCCGGCCTCTACCCAATGCCGGCCTCTACCCAATGCCGGCCTCTACGAACCCGAGCGCATGGTGTATTCCTTCGGCGGTTCGACGCCGAGGAGGTGGCGGACGAAATAGTCCCAGCGGCGGCGCGTCATGTAGTTGCCCGCGGCACCGTATCCATGCCCGGCGTTGGGGATCATCAACAGGTCGAAATCCTTGTTGGCCTTGATCAACGCCTCGACGACGAGAAGGGTGTTGTTGGGCGGGACGTTGCTGTCCATGGTGCCGTGCGCCAGCAGCAGCTTGCCCTTCAGGTTCTTCGCCAGCGTCTGGGTCGCCTGGCTGTCGTAGGTCGTCGTACCGTCGGGATTCTTCTTCAGCAGGCCGGTCCACTTTTCCGCCCAGTCGTCCTCGTACACCCGGTTATCGTGGTTGCCGGATTCTGAAATCCCGACCTTGAAGAAATCCGGGAACATGAACATCGCCGACGCGGTCGCATAGCCGCCGCCGGAGTGGCCCCACACCCCGACGCGGGTCAGATCGATCCAGGGATGCCGCTCGGCAAGCTGTTTCATGCCTGTCACCTGGTCGGGGATGGTGTTGTCAGCCATGTTGCCGTAGTAGAACTCGTGGAATTTCTTGGATCGCCACGGGGTGCCCATGCCGTCGATCTCGACCACGATGAAGCCGAGCTCCGCGAGCGCCTGTGAATCGGACCGCGCCGGCGAAAAGCTGCGGCTGCCAACGCTGCCAGTCTGAGGCCCCGGGTAGATTCGGTTGATGATCGGGTACTTGCGCGAACGATCGAGATTGGTCGGCTGATACATCAACCCGTAGAGATCCGTCTGGCCGTCACGTGCTTTCACGGTGATTGGCACGGGTGGCTTCCAGCCGGTCGCGCTGAGCTTTCCGATGTCCGCTGTCTCCAGCGGCAGAACCAGGTTGCCGTCGAGGTCGCGGAGGACGGCGACCGACGGGACGTCCGGCTTCGAGTGGTTATCGACGAAATATTGCCCGGAGTCGTGCAGCGCGATCTCGTGGTTCGCGTCCTCAGGCGTCAGCAGTACCTGCTTCGTCCCGTCCATCGCGATGCGATACAGGTGGGTGAAGTACGGGTCGCGTCCTTTCTCTTTTCCAACAGCTTGAAAGATCAGCGTCCGCGCCTTTTCATCGATCCGAAGCAGTTGGGTGACGTTGCCTTCTCCGGTCGTGATCCGATTCTTCAGTTTGCCGGTTGCCAAGTCGTACAGATAGAGCTGGCCCCAATTGTCCCGTTCTGAAAACCAGATCACTTCGTTCGACGGGAAAAGCACACGCCAGTTGATGCGTCCATTGCCGGACTCGAAGAAGGTCTCGACCTTCTCCTCGAGCACGTCACGGACGGTCCCGGTGGACGCCTCCGCAATCCGCAGCTGCACCTGTTTGTGGTCACGCGAGGTCGACACGAACGCCACCTTCGCGCTGTCAGGGCTCCAGTGGACGTCGGACCAGTCGCCGCCGCGACAGACGATGTGATCGCAAAGCGTGCCGCGATGGGCATCGGGAGGCATGGCGAATCGGGTCACGCGCGGCGCCTCGACATCGATCACCACGCGGTGGAGCATGAAAATGTGCTCGTCTCCCGGCATCGGATATTTCCACGCCTGCAGCACCGGGTGGCCGACGCGCGTGTCGACGAGATACATCTCGCCGACTTTCCGGGCATCGTGTTGAAAGGTCGCAATCCGCTTTGAATCCGGCGACCACAGCAGGATCGGCCGGTCGCTCTTCGTCCAGCCAGCGTTGTTGGTCGCGTAGCCGAAGTCCTTGACGCCGTCGGTCGTGAGCTGCGTCTCCTTGCCGCTGGCAATGTCGCGCACCCACAGATTGTGCTCGCGCACGAATGCGGTGCGTTTGCCGTCCGGCGAGGGAATGTCGTTGCGCTGCCCCGCGCCGCCGCGTCCCCGACCCGTTGCCGCAGGCTGCCCCTCCGGATCGGCGCCCCGTCCGCCGCTGCACTGCGGCAGATCGCACGCGGCCTTGGTGCGTTTCACCGCATCCACGAGAAAGGCCTCACTCCCTTTCTCCGTCGTGATCCGGTACCAGAACCGTCCATCGTCCAGCCAGTTGGGCCGCACCCCTGACCGGAGCACCAGCGGCGTCGTGTTGTAGCTCATGAACCGCTCGGCGCGCGCGTAGTCCTCGGCCGTGATGGGCCGCTGCTGCGCGATGGTCGGCAACGCCGCGGTAAGAACCGCGAAAGAGACGGCAAAAAGGAATCTCTGCATGCGCCGCAATGTAGCATGAGGACATGCTGACGACGATTGTGGCGCTCGCCATGGCAGTCTCGCTTCAGGGCATGGCGCCTGAGGCGTCCGAGAAACTGGTGCGCGACTTCGTGGAGGCCTTCAATACTCGAAACATCGACGGGATGCTCGGCCTCGCCGCTGACGGGATCCAGTGGTTGAGCGTGGATGGCGCGAAGGTGACCGTCGAGACCGAAGGGAAGGACGCCCTGCGCGCGAGCATGACCAGATACTTCCAGCAGTGCCCATCCTGTAAATCGGACCTCGTCTGGCTGAAGACGGCGGGATCGCGAGTCAGCGCCCAGGAGCGCGCGAACTGGACGAACCGCGCCGGGGCCGCCGTGTCGCAGACGGGGATCTCGGTCTATGAGCTGAAAGACGGCCGAATTGTGCGTGTCTACTACTTCCCGGCTGAGCGCGATCGTCTGTCGCCGGATCAAAGCCCTAACGAGTGAACCTCGTCGTCTTCGTCTGGATCCTGACCTGCCTGATCTGGAGCACGGTCTGGCTGTTTCTGAAGCTCGGCGTCCGCGACGTGCCGCCCGTTTCCTTCGCGGCCATGCGCCTGATGATCGCGCTCCTCGTGATGGTGCCGCTCACGCTGGCGATGCGAACGCCGCTGCCGAAGCACCGGCGCCAGTGGGGGGTCATCGCCGGCACCGGTGTCATCCTTCTCGGATTCAATTACGCGCTCCTCTACTGGGGCACGAGATTCATTTCGTCCGGCCTGACCGCCGTCCTTCAGTCCATTACGCCGGCGTTCGCGCTCGTCTTCGCGCACTTCCTGCTGCCGGACGAGAAGATGACGCTGCGAAAGCTCGGCGGCCTCGCGCTCGGAGTCGCCGGCATCACGGTGATCTTCTGGGACCAGCTGCACTTTGGCGGACGCGCTTTCACCGGCAGCGTCACCGTCACGCTCGGGGCGGTCTGCGTCGCTTTCGCCTACGTCGTCGTCCGGCGTTCTGCGAAAGACATCCATCCGAGCGCAATTACGACCGGCCAGATGCTGTCCGCGTTCGTTCCGCTGATGCTGTATGCCTGGGTCGTCGAGGGAAATCCGACCGAGATCCGCTGGACGTCCACGGCCCTCGTCTCGGCCACGTATCTCGCGCTGTTTGGATCGGTGATCGCTGCCTGGCTGAATTACTGGCTGCTGGCGCGGGTTGGGGCCGTGAACCTGCTGATCATGGGCCTGGTCGAACCGCCGATCGCCGTCCTGCTCGGCGCATGGATCCTCGACGAAACCATGAATGCGCGCGCGGCCATCGGTTCCGCGTTGATCCTCGTCAGCGTGTGGCTGGCGATGGGAGGAGGGCCGAAGGCAGGCCGCCAGGCCGGCTAAAGCCGGCCTCTACCGAGCCGCCGACGGGCTACCGAGCCGGCCTCTACCGAATCGCCGCGATGAATGCGACGGGCTCTCCCTTGTTCATCGCGGGCGTACCGATGATGTAGAGAACCTCGCCGGCAAAAGGCGCCTTGAATTCCTCGAGCACCTGGCCGTGAAAGTCCGTGACACGTCCGATCGTCGCTCCGGCGCCGACAGTCTGCCCTTTTGCGACGGTTCCGTAGAAGATGCCGGTGAAGTTGCTGCGCACGACTTCGCTTCGCTCGAAGAAGATCGGCTTCGCCACCGGCGCCGGCCCATCCGGCCGCATCTTCAAGTGGCGCAGCACTCCGGCCACGCCGCGCTCGATCTGCTCGATCGATTCGTTGTCGCTCTGCGCCATGCCGCCGGACTCGATGGTCAGCGCCGGCTTGCCTCGGGTGACGCCGGTGTTCGAAAGGTAAAGGGATGCTTTCGGGTCGAGCGGACGCTCCCGGTCGACGATGATGCGGTCGAGGCCAAACGCCAGGGCCATCTGACGTCCCGCATCCGCGACCTCGGGACGACCGGTGGTGATCCAGTACGAATACGGCCGCAGGGACTCGTTGCCATCGCCACAGTGCAGATCGACAACATGTGTGGCGCGCTCGATCACCTCACGCGTGATCACATCCGCGATTCGCTCCGACAGGGTGCCATCAGCGCGCCCCGGGAAGACGCGATTGAGATTCTTGCCGTCCGCCGGGGAGTAGTAGATCGTGCGCGCGAGATACGACGGCATGTTCGCAACGTGGACCATGATCACCGCACCCGACAGCGTGGCCGGATCGATCGTCGTGCGCAGGCGCTGCAGCGCGAGCACCGGCGGGTACTCCTGCCCATGGACGCCCGCGGTCAGCGCGAGAATGGGACCAGCCTTTGCGCCGTTGATGATCGTGACCGGAATGGTGGTGCCCTGATCGCCTCCCCGTGGCGCCACCTCCAGCGTCCCGGAGGCGATGGTTCCGGCCGCAGCGGTAATCGATCCGACCTTCAACGGCTCTTGCGCCTGTGCACCTGAAACCATCACGACAACCAATACCACGGCGAGGCTGGGGACGCGCATATCTCCTCCGGCGCGAATTGTAGCTGCACCTTATAGAATCGCCGGCGATGATTATCTTCGTCCTGTGCTGGCTGTTTGCGGCGGTGCTGGTCGGTTTCTCGGGGCTGCTGCGGAACACGGCGCTCCCGATGCCCGCGCTGAGCGCGGCGATCACGCTCACGCTGGTCGTGCTCCTCGCCGTCAGCCGTGACCTCAGGACGCGCGCGCTGTCGTCGGGCATTCGCACGCTCCTGGCCGTCCACCTGGTGCGGTTCTTCGGCTTCTACTTTGTGTGGCTCTCACGCCAGGGACTGCTCGCGCGCGACTTCGCGATGATCGCGGGATGGGGCCCGATCATCATCGCGACCGGAGCCCTCGTCATTCTCGTCGTCTTTAGTGCCGGCGATGAACGCAGCCGGATGGCGATCCTGGCGTGGAACGTGGTGGGAGTGCTCGACATCCTGCTCATGACCGCGGTGATGACCCGGCTGTCGCAGCCCGACCCACTCGTACAGGGAGGCTTCACCGCGTTGCCACTCAGCCTCGTTCCCACATTCATCATCCCGTTGGCCATTGTCAGCCATCTAATGATCTTCGTCTGGTGGGTCAACAGGAGATCAGGAGGTCAGGAGGAAGCAAACAGGAGTTAACAGGAGATCAGGAATTTTTGGGTTTAATCTCTCATCATGCATCTTCGACTGTTCTCAGCTGGCGCCATTGCGGTGTCGATCACCACCGCGCTCGTGGCGCAGCAGCCGGCCGCCCCTTCGAGTGCCGAAGACGTCCGCGCCCGCTACACGAAATACGAATTCATGGTCCCGATGCGCGACGGGGTGAAGCTGTTTACGTCCATCTACGCGCCGAAAGACACCGGGCAGAAATATCCGTTTCTCATCACGCGGACGCCGTACAGCGTCGGACCGTACGGCGTGGATCAATATCGAGCCTCGGTCGGGCCGTCGGAGCACTTTCAGAAGGAAGGCTTCATTTTCGTCTATCAGGACGCGCGCGGCCGTTACATGTCCGAGGGGGAGTTTCAGCAGGTCCGTCCGTTCGTGCCCGACAAGAAAAGCAACAAGGACATCGACGAAAGCACCGATACCTACGACACGATCGAGTGGCTGCTGAAGAACGTGGCGAATCACAACGGCCGCGCCGGCATGGTTGGCGTCTCGCAGCCGGGCTTTCACGTTGCCGCAAGCCTCATCAACTCTCATCCGGCGCTGAAAGCCGCATCACCGCAAGCGCCCACAGCCGATTACTACATGGGCGATGACGTCTATCACAACGGCGCGTTCATGCTGGGCGCGAACTTCGGGTTTTATTCCGGGTTCGTCCCGCGCGGCGAGACTCCCGAGCCGCCGCGACCGGCGCTCCGCTTCGATCCCGGCACGCCCGACATGTACGAGTTCCTCCTGCGGATCCCTCCGCTCGCTCGAGTCAACGCGGAGTTGTTCGGCGGCAAGGCGACGTACTGGCAGGAGATCGTCGATCACCCGAACTACGACGAGTTCTGGAAGAAGCGGTCGGTGTGGCGATTCATGGACGGTGTGAAGTGCGCGGTGCTGAACGTCGGGGGGTGGTTCGATGCGGAAGACCCGGTGGGACCGCTGCTCACCTATCGTGGCGTCGAGCAGAAGAATCCGGCGACGGTGAACGCGCTGGTCATGGGGCCGTGGTCGCATGGCGGATGGGGACGCGGCCCCGGCAACCGGCTCGGCAATGTCAACTTCGCGACCAGCACCGGGGAGTTTTTCCGCGAGCAGATCCAGTTCCCGTTCTTCATGAAGCATCTCAAGGACAAGGGCGCGGAGGTGCCCGAAGCGTGGATGTTTCTGACCGGCATGAACGAGTGGCGGAAGCACGCGGCGTGGCCGCCGAAGCAGCTCCAGCCCATGACGATGTACCTCGATGCCGCAGGACGCCTGTCGACGACTCAGCCCAAGGAGCCCGGCGCGTTCGACGAGTACGTGAGCGACCCGCACCGGCCTGTGCCCTTCATCGGCTATGTGGGTGAAGCGATGACGTCCGATTACATGACCGAGGATCAGCGGTTCGCGTCCACGCGTACCGACGTCCTCACCTACCGCGGCGAACCCCTCGATCGGGACGTCGTCATTGCCGGTCCGATAAAGGTGAATCTCAAAGTGTCGTCGTCTGGAAGCGACTCCGATTTCGTCGTCAAGGTGATCGATGTCTATCCGAACGATTACCCGACGCCGGCGCCGCCTCCCGGTACTCCCGTGCCACCGAATGCCGTGCGCATGGGTGGGTATCAACAGCTCGTACGCGGCGAGCCGTTCCGCGCGAAATTCCGCAACAGCTTCGAGAAGCCGGAGCCGTTGAAGCCGGGCGAGCCGGTGACGATTGCGTTCGAGCTGCCGGATGTGTACCACGCCTTTCGTCAGGGGCATCGGATCATGGTGCAGGTCCAGAGCTCATGGTTCCCCCTGGTGGATCGCAATCCACAGAAGTTCATGGAGATCCCCAACGCGGCGGCGGCCGACTTCCAGAAGGCTACCCAGCGCGTCTACCGCTCGTCGTCGGTGACACTGATGGTGGAGGGCGCACGCTGAACGTGGAGCGGATTAGTCTCCTCGTCTCTGATCTCCTGTAGTACAAAGGACGGGTTCAAGGAGGAAGGCATGCGCGGAAAGACTCTCAAGGGTTTGTTCCTGGCCCTGGTGATTGCGACGACCGGGTTTACACCCGTCTCGCCGACGGCGGCTGCGCCAGGGGACACGGCGGCGGTGCTGCAGTCGATCGGGCCATTGACGTTCGGACCGAACGACGTGTTGTTTGCGGCCGACACGGAAGGTGCCACAATTTTCGCGTTCGAATTGGGGAAAGCGGCCACCGGCGGCGCTCCCGGGACGAAAGACGTGCCGGCCCTCAACGAGAAGATCGCAGCGTTGCTGGGAACGGACGCGGCTGCGATCACGGTCACGGATCTTGCCGTCCACCCGAAAACCCGCAACGCGTTCATCGCGGTGATGCGCGGTCAGGGCACCGACGCCAAGGCTGCGCTGATCCGCGTCGATGGGGACGCCAGGCTCGAGGCGGTGGCGATCGACCAGTTGCAGTATACGAAGGCGGCCCTGCCGAACGCACCGGCTCCGCCGACCGGCGCCGTCCGCCGAAACCCCCGCGCTGACTCGATCACCGACATGGCGTTCGTGGATGGCCGGCTGATCGTCGCTGGTCTGTCGAACGAGGAGTTCGCGTCCAAGCTGCGGACCATTGCGTATCCGTTCTCCACGGTGGAGCCGGGCACCAGCGTCGAGATCTTCCACGGCAACCACGGCGCGCTCGAAACGCGAAGCCCGGTGTACACGTTCGTCCCCTACACCGTGGACCAGACGCCGCACTTGATCGCCGGCTATCTCTGCACTCCGCTCGTGAAGTTCCCGGTCAGCGCGCTCAGCGGGACGCAGAAGATCGTCGGCACGACAATCGCGGAGCTCGGCTCGGGCAACCGGCCGCTCGACATGATTGTGTATAAGAAGGGTGGACATGAGTTCATCCTGATGTCGAACACCAACCGCGGCGTCATGAAGATCCCGACCGCGATGTTCGGGAGCGCCGCGCCGATCACTGCGCGGGTCGGCGGCACCGCGGGTATTCCCTACGAGACGATCGCGACGATGACCGGTGTCGTGCAGATGGATCTCCTCGACACCCAGCGGACCGTGATCATCGCGCGGCAGGGGACCACGCTGAACCTGCAGGCTGTCGACCTCCCATAGGCGTGCGCCTTCTGGCTGCGGTCGCAGCGGCGGTGCTCACCGTCGCATGCGGCCGCACCCCGCCCGCCCCCGCACTCTCCTTCGCCGGCAGCCCGGCGCCATCGGCGGTCGAGGTCCGCGGACTGCCGTCCACCGACATCCAGTCGCTCGCCACCGGCAACCTGACGACGGAGCAGTGGCAGGAAGTCCTGCGCGTGCAGATCGCGAAATCCAGCGGGAGCGGCATTGCCGGCACCTACACCGCGCAGAACGGCACGATCCGGTTCACGCCGATGTTCGGGTTCGATCAGGGGCGGACCTACATCGCAACTTTCAACGCCGCTCGAATTCCTGGTGTCAACGCGCGTGAGCCGTGGCGACAGCCGAGGCTGCAGCGAGTAGTCACCCTCCCCGGCGCGCCGGCGCCACCTCCGACGGAGGTGACCCAGGTGTATCCGAGCGGGCGCGTGCTGCCGGAGAACATGCTGCGCTTCTACATCGAGTTCTCCGCGCCAATGGGCCGCGGCGGTCCCCTCGAGCACATCCGTCTGTTGACCGACGACGGGAAGGAGGTCGCCGATCCGTTCCTTCCCGTCGAAGCGGAGTTCTGGAATCCCGAGCGCACGAGGTTCACGCTCTTCTTCGATCCCGGACGGGTCAAGCGCGGGATCAAGCCGAATCGCGACATGGGACGTGCCCTTGTCGTCGGCCGTCGCTACACTCTGATCGTCAGCGACCGCCTGCTCGATGGGAACGGCCGGCCGCTCAAAGAGGCGTACCGGCACACGTTCACCGCGGGTCCCGCCGAGGAATCGGCGCTCGATACGGCCCGGTGGAATATCATCCCGCCCGTGGCGGGCGCGCGCGGCGCGCTGACGGTGCTCTTCCCGAAGCCGCTCGATCACGGCCTGCTTCAGCGTGCTCTCGGCGTCCAGAAAACCGAACCCGGTGCGCCGGGCTCCGGAGTCGACTTTGGCGGCGAGATTCGAGTCGAGGGCAACGAGACGCGCTGGGTCTTCACGCCGACCGAGCCCTGGACGTCGGGAACCTACGCGCTGGTCGCGCTCCCCCTTCTCGAGGATCCGGCAGGCAACCGCATTGGACGCGCCTTCGAAGTGCGAAGTGGAGAGGAAGAGAGGCGCCAGCCGGCCCGCATCGCGTTTCAGGTGAAGTAGGCGCGCAATGAGTGCGCTCGGCAGTTACGAGGTTCTCGAGCGCGCGCGGTTCGAACACTGCATGGACCTCGCGCGCAACGTCCGGACCGAGACCACCGGAAAGTGGATCCGCAAGAGCAGCACCGTCAGCGGGCTGGCGGAATTCCACCACGCCTGGGACGCCGCAGTCCTCCGCAGGGTCGACTTCGATCACTCGCGATATGTGCCCGGCACCTACCTCGACGTCCAGCTCGCGATGAACGACGCGAGTCTGCTCGATGACGAATCCGAGCCGGCGCACGTCCTCAGCCGCGTTTTCACTGCCGGATTCGTGTTCGACACGCCCGCCACACTTCCGGAGCTGTCCGATGAGAAGATCTCGACTTACTGCCGGACCGAGTATGCGGATACGCGTCCCGAGATGATCGAGGCGCTCGTGGCGGCGCATTCGTTCTATCAGCGTGGACTCGCCGAGGTCACGCCAGAGAATCTCGTCGTCTTTGTCATCCGGTAGGGGCGTCCCGACTGACGGTCGACGGGACCCACCGCACCAGTCCCGAACGGAAACGGGAAGAACCTCGCCCAGCAGAGACAGCAATCCGTAGTGCCTCAGTTCGACGCGCCGGCAAGACCACAGCGCGGTTCCTCAGCCGCGACTCTGAACCACGCAGCCTTTCGCAACTGTTGCGATTTGATCTGTGTCCCATGGTGGCGGGAGTCAGAGAGGCCGCACGACGATACGAGAACCACGATCGTCGTAATGACGGCCGCGCGGATCAAGAACGAGCTGAACACCATCATGCGTCCCGGCAGCGCAACGTCCGAGTGACTCGTAAGTGATAGACGGGTGCGCCATTTGAACTCCTGCTGCGCGGAGTCTACGCACCCGCTCGCGGCAGCTTGACTATTTCGTCGACCAGAACGTGATCCCCTTCCTACGCCTTCGACCGCTAAACGTTACACGCAACTCACCCTGGCGGTTCTCGAGTCACGGTCTCCAGAAAACTAGCCTCGTCCGCGGCAAGAAAGAGCGACGTTTCATGGGTGTTGTGCCCGCGGCAGCGCAATTCGATATTTTCGACCGTCGTCGCGCCGCCGACCGCGAATGGCACCAGGTGATGGAACTCCAGGAACCCGCGTTCGTCGCATCGGCCGTGGGAACCGACGAAAGCGCACTGACCGCCGTCGCGGTGCCACACTTCCCGCCGCACGGACGCAGGGATGTGCCGACTGCCGTCCCCCAGTTGACGAGCGCGGCGCGGGGTTGAGGTCGCCGCGAACTTCTTGCGCTCGAGCTCCGCGAGCAGCACCGTGAGCGCTCGATCAAAGATCGTCGCAGGATCACCATTCGGTACGACGTGCCGCATCAGGTCTTGGACCTGCTGCAGCTTGTCGCGCGTCTCGCGGCTGATCGTGAACTGGACTTTGAATCGTTCCGGTGCGAGCGGCATCACGACGGAGCGAGGCGGCGTAGATTTCAGGATCACGGAGTTAGGACACAGCGCCGTAGTGGTTGTCGACGATTCTGGGCCATGCGCGGTGGGTTCGGCGATCGCCAGTGACTCGGGAGCCGGAAGCTTGCGGACCAGTGATGCGGCGTCGGGCCGCGGCTTCAGCGCGGCGATCAATTCCTCGATCTCGCGCTTGCTCTTGTAACGCGCGGCCGAGAGCAGCGCGTCCGCATTCTCATCGGTCAAATGCGGCGCCAGCAGTCGCGCCCCCGTCAGGTGCAGGCGCCCGTCGGCGATGTGTTCGAGCAGGGCTGGCAGCCGTCGGGCCGCACGCGCCACCTCGATCCGGTTCAACGCCGCGTGTTCCGCGTAATGGAGCACCTGAGTGCAGTACGCGAACAACGATGGGTACCCTTCGCCGAGGTACAGCCGCCGCGCGTCGAACTCCATCAGCGAGCGCAGGAGCTCGGTCGTCGCCTCACGCTCATTCGCAACGAGCCGCTTCAACTTGGCGATCAAATCCGCGTCCGACAGGTTTGCGCCTAAGGACTGTGTGGTCGTCATGCCCTTTTCTAGCATCGCAGTTTCTGCACTTCGAGGTTGGCGTCAGCGGGGCGATCGACACGAATCCCTCGGCCGGACTCGAAACGAGTGGCGCTCGTCGCACTAGAGCGGCTCGTCGTCATTCCCTGGGCCACTCCTACGTTAGGTTGAGAGAAAAAGCACGAGCGTCGCGAAAACGTGTCAACAACTTTCTTCGCCGCTCGCGAATTTTCTTGGAGACGGGCTCGCCCCGGGACGAGTTCGCGTCCATAAGGGCGGCCGCAGCGGTTTCTTGGCTGTTGTTCTGCCCTCGCTTGGTTTCGTCAGGCGTGCGATGCATTCAAGGGCTCGCTGCCGGAGGTCGCCGCGAGCATACCCGCCGACAGTTCTTACGTCTGTCCGATCTGCCTTAAAGCGTTTTCCGAACATGCCCTCTCCAGAAAGGAGTCTGACACGCCAGCATGTTCCGCCGGAGAGCCTCGGCGGTCACCGAATGATCTTGACTTGTCGACGTTGCAACAACGAAGGGGGCCGCGAGGCCGACAGCCACGTCCCCGTGAGGCGGATCTCATAGGCCTGGGTAGAGGCAATCTGGCTATTCTCCGGACCGTGCGGCAGCGAGTTGGTTCCGCAGCGCTTACTGGGCGTTCTTTGCTGCGCTCGGCTAACCGCTTCATCTTTCGGCCTGAACTTGAGATTGTCCGCGCCAGGATCAATAACCCCGAACTCAAGCAACCGCATCCATTCAGAATCATCAGACCCGACCGAGTCGATCGCACTCTTCTCCGAGTCGAGGAGTCGGGAGCGTTCCGCACTTTTCTGTCAGGGGTTCTGGCTGGTGTTAGGGACGATTCTCGAACCTGGTTCGTACAAGACGCAGCCTGGAATGGCGTCTTGGACAGGTCGCACGTGGCGAGGCCGCCGGCAGTCTGCTCGTCCAGGCGCCGGCTCTTTCGGCCCGCTCTATTGTTCCTACCGATCGAGGCACTTCAACGGTGCTGACACTCGCATTTGCGCGACCGCCGTCCCCTCACCCATTGATGGCAGTTGACAGGCTTCGCACGCTTCTGTAGAGTCCCATCATTAGCTGATGGGACTAACCAATACGCCCTCGGATCTCCTTCCCGGCACGCTCGAGCTCCTCATCCTGAAGGCGCTCGCGCCCGGAGCCAAGCACGGGTACGGCATCGTCGAGCACCTGCGGCTGGCGTCGGACGACGTGCTGAAAGTCGGCGAGAGCGCACTGTATCCCGCACTGCAACGGCTGCTTGTTCAACGGCTGGGTGAAGGCCGAGTGGGGAACGTCGGAGAACAATCGCCGTGCGCGCTACTACACACTCACCGCTGCCGGCCGCCGGCAGCTCGCTGCCGAACGTACCGAGTTCGACCGCATGGTCGGCGCGATCCAGCGCGTGTTGATGGCGTGAAAGGGGCTAGTGTCATGAACACATTCCTTCGCGATCTGCTCCACCTGCTCCGCCGCTCGCGACCCGACGCTGACCTGCGCGAAGAGATCGAGACGCATCGCGCGCTCCGACAGGCCGCACTCGAGCGTGACGGCCTCGGTTCCGACGACGCGACGTGGGCAAGCCGGCGGGCCATGGGGAACATGACGCTTGCCGTCGAAGAGGTACGCGACGTGTGGGTATCGCGCGCCGTCGATCAGCTGTGGCAGGACATCCGAATCGCGGTTCGTGGCTTGCGCAGGAACCCGGTGTTCACGCTCGTCGCGATCGCAACTCTGGCGCTGGGCATCGGCGCCAATACCGCGCTGTTCTCGATCTTCAACGGTCTCATCCTGCGCCCGCTGCCGGTGCGCGACCCGGGTCGTTTGGCGCTGCTCCTCGATGGATCGTGGTCCTACCCGATCTGGGCGGAGATCAAGGCTCGTGAGAACGATCTGTTCGACGGCGCGATCGCGTGGGCCAACGAGAGATTCGATCTGTCTCGCGGGGGGCAGAGCGCATTCGTGGACGGCGCCCATGTGAGCGGGCGCTTCTTCGAGGTGCTGGGCGTGTCGGCCGTGCGCGGCCGCATGCTCACTCCGGCCGATGACGCTGCCGATGCGCCGGATGGCCCCGTGGCCGTCATCAGCCATCGATTCTGGCGCGAGCACTTTGCCGGCGCCGATGACGTGGTCGGACGCCAGGTCACGCTGCAGCGCAGGACATTCACCGTCGTCGGCGTGATGCCACCGGGATTCTTCGGTGTGGACGTCGGGCGGACGACGGACGTGATGTTGCCATTTGCCACCGAGCCACTCATGCGAGGCCAGGAAAGCCAGCTGGCATCCGTCAGCTCGTCATGGCTCAACATGATCGTGAGGCGGAAGCCCGGGCAGAGTCTCGAGCAGGCGAATGCCGCGCTCCGCGGCGTGCAGCCGCAGATCCGCGCCGCGACCGTGAGCGGTGTGGCGGCAAGACGAGCCGCGCGCTATCTCACCCGTCCATTGACCCTGGTGGACGCTGCGACCGGCAAGTCGTCGCTGCGCTCAGAGTTCGAGAAGCCACTCATCGCGATGATCGTGGCCGTGGAACTCCTGCTGCTTGTCGCCTGCACGAACATCGCGAGCCTGCTGTTGGCGCGCGTTCTGGCGCGGCGCCGCGAGCTCAGCGTGAGGATGGCGCTTGGCGGCTCGCGGAGGCGGCTCGCGCGGCTGCTCTTCACCGAGAGCCTGATCGTGGCGATGGCTGGTGCGGCTCTCGGACTGGTCTTCGCGCGTTGGAGTGGTGCGCTCCTGGTCCGCCAGTTGAGCACATGGGAGAGCGACGTATCGTTGGAACTCGCCCTCGATTGGCGCGTGCTCGGATTCAGCATGGCGGTCGCCTGCGCGTCAGCGATTGTTGCCGGTGTCGCGCCCGCTCTCGGGTTAAGGAGTGTTGGCGCCAGTGACGCGCTCAAGGATGCCGGTCGAGGCCTGGCCGGCGACCGGCGCTTCGCCGTACGCGGCACGCTCGTCGTCGCTCAGATTGCCGTGTCGCTGATGCTGGTCACCGCCGCCGGGCTCTTTCTCCGCTCGTTCGCATCGCTCAACCAGCTGCCGCTCGGCTTCGTTCCCGAGCCTTTGCTCATCGCGGAGTTGGATCTGCAGGCGAGCGATGTGCCGATTGAGCAACGCGGTCCGCGGGCCGAGCGCCTGCGCTCCGCCGCGGCGGCCGTGCCCGGCGTGAGGTCGGCCTCGCTATCCAGGGTGCCGTTGCTCACTGGCGGGGGCTGGGGAGCCAACCGCGTCGCTATCGACGATGGGCCCATGCCCGTCGAGGATCTGAGCGCGAACCGACTCTGGCGCAATGCCACGACCCCGGGCTGGTTCGACACCATGGGGACGCCGCTCGTCAGCGGCAGAGATTTCACCGACGGCGACCGCGTGGGCGCGCCGCTCGTCGCCATCGTCAACCACGCCTTCGTGCGCCGCTATCAGCTTGGGCAGCAGCCCATCGGCCGGACCGTGCGCATTGGCCTGCCGAACGGTGAGACGCGCTACGAGATCGTCGGGCTGGTTGCCGACAGCGCCTATACCTCGCCGCGTGACGGCATGATGGCCACGATGTATGTGCCGCTCGCCCAGATCGGGCCGCTCGGAGAAACCGTGATCCTGACCATCAACGCGGATCGTGGCCAGCGAGCGGCGGTGGAGCGCGATGTCGCTGCCGCACTCGCGCGGACCGAGCCGGCCGTTGCGTTCGTCTTCAGGACCTTCGATCAGTTCATCGACGCGACCGTTACGCAGGAGCGCCTCATCGCCATGCTCTCGAGCTTCTACGGCGGACTCGCCCTCCTGTTGGCCGGCATCGGGCTCTACGGCATCGTCGCGCAAGCGGTGCGCACCAGGCAGGCTGAGATCGGTGTCCGCCTGGCGCTTGGTTCGGCGCCATCGGGGATCGTGCGTCTCGTGTTTCGTCGCATTGGTTTCCTCATCGCTGTGGGCCTCGCGATTGGTCTGACAAGCAGCCTGTGGGCCGCGAAGTTTGTGGGACCGTTGTTGTTTCAGGTGGAGGCCCGCGATCCGGCGACGTTCGCGGGCGCGGCTGGTGTGCTCGTGGTCGCGGGTGTTCTGGCGGCCTGGCTACCGGCGCGGCGTGCCGCACGGCTCGATCCTGCGACCGTACTGCGCGAAGGCTAGAATCTCGGTCGCCCGCCGCGCCCCGCGCCCCGCGCGCTATTCCGCGGGCACCACCGGCAGAATGATGCGCGACGGGCGCGAGGCGTCGTGGTAGATGACATTGGTCGCGGCGACCAGCCGCGTCTCGGTGCTCACCGCGCGCCCGGTGTTCGGGTTGCGATCGAAATGCGGGAAGAAGCTGCTCGTGACGTGCACGCGGATGCGGTGGCCGCGCCGAAACCGGTTCGCGCAGACGGGGAGCGGGAGCCGGACCTCCACCGGGACACCAGGCAACAGCATCAGCGGCTGCAGCTCGCTCGCCCGATAGCGAACCCTTAACACCTCCAGCGTCGGGCTCATCAGGTTCCACGCCGGGCCGTCCGGCTCCACGTCGAGAACGCGCACGACGATGTCGGTGTCGGTGGCGGTGGAGGAGAGCCACACACGACATTCGAGTTGACCGACGACCTCGAGATCCTCAGGTAGCGGATCGCTGGTGAATACGACAACGTCCTTGCGCGCTTCGATCGTTCGCTGATCGTGTGGGCCGAGGCCCTTGTCGAAATGCGGATCCTCGAGCGGATCGGCAGGGTCGTATCGATACTGATCCGGAGATTCGGCGGCAGCGGGGCGCTCCCATGTCAGCCGTCCGCCGGCTCTGAGATATAGCGGTCGTGCCGTGGTGCCGGGCACCGGCCACTCATTGGACGTCCGCCACCGGTTGTTTCCCATCACGAACACACGCACGCGTGGCTCGCGCGAGAGGCCGCGGTCGAGACCGCGGACGTGCAGATCGCACCAGTCGAGCACCAGCTTCTCGTAATCGAGACCGGCAGCGGCGCCAAAGTCGCGGTCTCCGACACGCGTCGACGAAAGATCCGGCTCGCCGTGTGTCCAGGGACCGATGATGAGATGCGGATCGCGAGCGGCGGCCGTGGCGCCGCGCAGGCGCATGCCGGTGAAGTTCCGGATCGCGCCGACCGGTCCGTAACCCTCGTCGTGCCAGCCGCTGAAATTCATCGCCGGTACACGCACTCGATCGTGGCCGCCTTCGATGTTCGCAAAGTCCCAATAGGGCCCGTCCTCCGGATGGTCGAGCCACTCGAAGTAGTAGGGAGCGACATCCTTCAAGAGCGCCAGGGTGTTGAGCGGCACGTGCCTGAGGGCGCCCGGCCCGACTTGCCCCCATTCAGCACGCGCTTCACGCCCGCTCCGAGGTCCGGGAAGCGAACGGCGCCGCCGCTCCTCGGGAGCGATGTTGTTCGCGATCCACGGGATCCACGACAAATCGAAGGCACCGCCGACGTAGAAGAAGTGCCTCGCCGAGGAGAAGCACATCGCCGGAAAAATGCAGGCGAGGTGCGGCGGGCTCTCGACCGCCGCCAGCCACTGCACCGCACCCGGATAGGAGAGACCTGATCCCGCGACACGACGATCGCACCAGGGCTGCGCCGCCAGCCATTCGATACTGTCGAAACCGTCACGTCCCTCCTGACGATAGGGATCGAAGACACCGCCTGACTCATATCGTCCGCGGACGTCCTGGACGACGACGGCGTAGCCGCGCTCGACCGCGGCGCGCACGAAGGATGCCGAGGCGCGGTCTCCCTTGCTGTACGGTGTACGAATGAGGATCGCCGGCGCGGCGTTGGGCGTGTCGGGACGGTAGGCGTCCGCGCGAAGGAGCGTGCCGTCGCGCATCCGGCCCACGAGGTTCCTGTCGATGATCACTATTCAGGGAGCGTGGCGATAATGCGCTTCGGATCGATCCTCCAGACATTCGCCGCTCTCAGATTGGAGAGCCAGACCGAGCCGTGACCGAACCGGATGGCGTCGCCGCCGGGTCCTTCGAACTGCTGCACTACCTTGTTGGTGCCTGCATCGATGCGCGTGATCGGGAACTCGAACGACGTCACCCACACGGATCCGTCACCGACCGAGATCTCTCCACCACCGCCGGGGATGCCGCATTCGATCGTCGCGACCACCTTGTTCGTCTTCGCATCGATCCGCGAGACGCTGCCGTCCCCCTGGTTGATCGTCCACACCGATCCTTCGCCGGTCGTGAGAAATCGCGGTTTGGGGCCGACCGGGATCGTCATCTCGACCACATTGGTGCGGGCGTTCACGCGTGTGACCAGATTCTTGTCGGTGCTCGTCACCCAGACGGCGTCCTCGCCGAAGGCGACCGCATAAGAGCCCGGCGCCACGTAGATCTCGGCAACGATCTTGTTCGTCGCCGGATCGACCCGCGCGAGCGTCCCCTTCTTGTCGATCATCACCCACAGGCTGCCGGCGCCCACGGCCAGGCCGCCTTCTGAATCAGGGACGCCGAACGGCAGCGTCGCTTCGGCCTTACCGTCCTTCAGATTGAGCCGGGTGATCGTCGAGTCGCCGCAATTGGGGACCCACAGGCTGCCGAGCCCGGCCGCCAGCCCCGAGCAGGGGTTCTTGCCGACGGTGATGGTTTCAACAATTTTGTTCGCGACAGGGTCGATACGGGTAACGCTGTTCTTCGGATAGTTCGATACCCATACGTGGGCATCAATAGCGAGCCAATCAGGTACTCCCGGCACGTCAAAAACGTGATCGGGTTTCAGGCGCGTGATCGGGATCTTGACGCCAGGCGTGCTCACCCCCGGCCGCTTCGGTCGGGCGGCCTGCGCCTGCTGCTGTTGCGGCTGTGGCTGCGGTTGCTGCTGCGGCTCCTCATGAGCTGCAGCGACGAGCGCAGATGTCAAAAAAACGACGCAGGTGCCCGGGAGTTTGCCCATAAAACCTCGTAGTCCGCAGGCATAATAGCCGCTCGGAAACACCCCGTCATGTTCAGGTCATCTCCGCGTCTTTTGATCGGCGCAGCTGCGTGGCTTTTCGTCGTCGCCGCTGCGATGCGACTGACTGGCGCGGCGCAGCTGACCCCTGAGAGCGGCCCCCCGCCGCCGCAGATCGAATTCTTCGAAACCAAGATCCGGCCGCTGCTCGTCGAATCCTGCTTCGATTGCCACACGGCGGACGAGAAGGGCAGCCTGAGGCTCGACTCGCGGCAGGCGATGTTGAAGGGCGGCGACTCCGGCCCGGCGATCGTTCCGGGCGATCCCGACGGCAGCCTTCTGATCAAAGCTGTGCGCCACACGCCGGGCGTGTCGAAGATGCCTCGCAGCTCCCCGAAGCTGTCGGACGCTCAGGTCAGCTCACTCGCCGAATGGATCCGGATGGGCGCGCCGTGGCCCGCAGCGTCGAAGATGACGATGGCGGCGACACCGTCGGGCACCGGCGAGCGTCCTATTGACCCGTCGCTGCGGGCGTTCTGGTCGTTCCAGCCGATCGCGAAGCCGAACGTTCCCACCCCGAAGAACGCCGGCTGGGTGAAAACGGACATCGACCGGTTCATTCTCGCGCGCCTCGAGCGGGAAGGGATGACGCCGGTGGCGGCCGCCGACAAGCGGACGTTGATCCGCCGCGCGACGTTCGACCTCACCGGCCTGCCACCGACGATCGAAGAAGTCGAAGCCTTTGAAAAGGACACGTCCGCCGACGCGTTTGCCAAAGTGATCGATCGGCTGCTTGATTCGCCGCAGTATGGCGAGACCTGGGGGCGTCTCTGGCTGGACGTTGCCCGGTACGCTGAAGACGATCCGCGGAGCCTTGATCCGATGGGTCGGGGGTTTGCCCCGTACCCGAACGCCTATCTCTATCGAGACTGGGTCATCAAGGCGTTCAACGACGATCTCCCGTACGACCAGTTCGTAAAGGCGCAGCTTGCCGCGGATCAATTCGACGAGAAGACCCGCGTCGGCAACCTGGCCGCCCTTGGATTCCTTGGCATCGGCCCCTGGTACTACGACAACGGCGCCGTGGAGATCACGCGGGCCGACGAACGCAACGATCGCGTGGACGTCGTCTCCCGCGGGTTTCTCGGGCTGACGGTCGCATGTGCGCGTTGCCACGATCACAAGTACGACCCGATTTCCGCGCGGGACTATTACGCGCTGTCCGGCGTCTTCCTCAATTCGTCGTACACCGAGTATCCGCTTGCGCCGAAGTCGGTGGTGGACGAGTACAAGGCACTCGAGAAAAAGATCAAGGACAAGCAGAAGCTGCTCGACGAGTTCACCGGAACCGAGAGCCGGCAGCTCGCCGAAACGCTTGCCCTGCAGGCGGCGAAGTACATGCGCGCCGCGTGGAAGGTGCAGGGGGAGCCCAAAGAGGACGTCGCCCGCGTCGCCGCGATGGGAGAAACTGGACTACGAGTTGTTCCATCGGTGGGTGAGATTTCTAGAGAAACCGCCGAACTTCTATCCGTTCCTGAGCAAGTGGCAGGACATGGTCAAGGCGGGTGGATCGGACGAAGAGGCGAAGACACTTGCGGATGATTTCCAGACCCTTCTACTCGACGTCATGTTCGAGCAGCGCGAGGTCAAGGAGGAGAACGACATCATTCGCGCGAAGGCGCTCCCGGGGACGAAGAAGAAGGAGCCGGCGAACCTTCCGCACGAGTTCATCACCAACGATGATTTCTGCCCCGGCTGCGGGCTCGAGCTCAAGAGCCTGGCGCCCGACCGCATGCATCTCTGGTCCGACGCGTTTCAAAATGACCTGCAGGAGGCTGCCGTCGCGGCGGCCAATCCGGGGCCGAGGCCCGGGTTGCTGGTGTTTCGCGACTGGACCCTCGAGCGCTGGCTTGGTGGCGACCGCCGCCGCTACATCGAAGAGCTGCGCAGCGACATCGCGGCGCTCCGGAAAGCACTCCCTGAAAAATACGCGTACGTTCACGGCGTGCGCGATCTCGAGAAGCCGGTGGCGCAGAAGCTTCACCTCCGCGGCAATCCTATGCGCGAGGGGGAAGAAGTGCCCCGGCGTTTCATTCAGGTGCTCAGCTCCGGCGATCCGCGGCCACTGACGCGTGGCAGCGGACGCCTCGACCTTGCCGAGTCGATCCTCGAGCAGCCGATCGCCGCGCGCGTCGCGGTCAATCGGATCTGGAAGTGGCACTTCGGCACGGGGATCGTGAACACACCGAGCAATTTCGGAAAGCTCGGCGAGCCTCCGACTCATCCTGAGCTGCTCGAATATCTGTCCCAGTACTTCATCGACAACGGTTATTCGATGAAGAAACTGCACCGGCACATGATGCTGAGCGCGGTCTATCAGCTCGGCGCCGCCGGCGATCCGGTGAACATGGCGAAGGATGCCGGCAATCGTCTGTACTGGCATGCCAGCCGCCGGCGCATGGCCGCCGAGCAGATCCGCGACAGCGTGCTCTTCGTGTCCGGAACCCTCGAGAACAAGATCGGCGGGCCGTCGATCCCGCTGACCCCGGCGGCTACCCGGCGTACGGTGTACGGGAAGGTCAGCCGCTACAAGCTCGATCAATTCCTGCAGCTGTTCGACTTCCCGGCGCCGACGATCTCCGCCGAGCAGCGGTTCTCGACCAACGTGCCGCTGCAGCGCCTGTTCTTCATGAACAGCGAGTTCATGCAGCAGCAAGCCGAGCGGCTCGCGCAGAAAGTACAGGACGAGCCCGATAACCGCGGCCGTGTGAAGAAAGCGTATCGCCTGGTGTTCGCCCGCGATCCGAATGACGCCGAAGTGACCATGGCGCTCGAGTACCTCGCCGCGGAACCGCTGCGTGCTTACGAAGAGCGCAAACTCGCGGCGGAACTGGAGAAGAAGGAAAAGGACAAGGACCCGAAGAAGGCAGCTGCGAAACCGCCGGCCGAAAAACCCGAGGGGGAAATGGCTGAAGGCATGATGGCCGGTGTCGTTCCGCCGCGACCCGGTGCCGAGCCGCCAAAGAAACCGCTCCCGGTCACGCCGCTCGGTCGCTACATCAAGGTTCTTCTAAGCTCCTCGGAGTTCCTGTTCATCGACTAACTGATTACTGATTACTGATTATTGATTACTGACTACTGACCCACTGATTACTGACATGAGACATCGTCAGCCCCCTCCTGTCACCCGCCGTGATGCGCTGTGCCGCATCGGCAACGGCTTCGGCATGCTGGCGTTTGCCGGCATGCTCGGCGAATCGCTGGATATCGCGACGGCGCTGGCGGCGGAGCAGAAGCCATTCGCCAACGGCGGGCTGCACCACGCGGCGAAGGCGAAGCACGTCATTTTCCTGTTCATGAATGGCGGCCTCTCGCAGGTGGACAGCTTCGATCCCAAGCCGATGCTGGACAAGTATCACGGTCAGCCGCTGCCTGGCGGGCCGGTGGCGACCGAGCGGAAGACCGGCGCCTTGATGCGTTCGCCGTTCACCTTCAAGAAGTACGGCCAGTCCGGCATGGATGTGAGCGAGTTGTTCCCGCACGTCGGCGGCTGCGCCGACGACATCTGCTTCGTGCGTTCGGTGTACACCGACATCCCCAACCACGAGCCGTCGATGCTGAT
The DNA here is from genome assembly GCA_963810305.1 of uncultured Acidobacteriota bacterium. Classification (GTDB taxonomy): domain Bacteria; phylum Acidobacteriota; class Vicinamibacteria; order Vicinamibacterales; family 2-12-FULL-66-21; genus JACDCA01. The sequence goes on along the minus strand of CAWEMY010000018.1, from coordinate 16,218 downwards.
GATGAACACCGGGCACACGCAGGTCGGCCGGCCGTCGATCGGCGCCTGGCTCACCTACGGCCTCGGCACGGTCAACGACAACCTTCCCGGCTATGTCGTCCTTTGCCCGGACACGCCGACCACGGTGGGGCCGCCGCTGTGGAACAACGCGTTTCTGCCCGCGGTTCACCAGGGGACGTTCATTGCCAGCAAGGTCGAGAACAAGAACGAGATCATCGGCAAGGAATTCGACCCGAAGAAGCTCGTCTCGTTCATCTATAACGACAAGCACACGCTGCCCGAGCAGCGGCGCGAGCTGGATCTTCTCGAGAAGCTCGATCGGATGCGCGCCGAGCAGCAGCAGATCAGGGACCCTCAGCTCGACGCCGCGATTCAGTCGATGGAAGTCGCGTACCGGATGCAGACCGAGGCGCCGGATGTCTTCGACATCCGCAAGGAGACGACGGCCACGCTGGAGCTATACGGGCCCGGCAGTACCGCTCGTGGCTGCCTCATGGCGGTGCGGCTGGTGCAGCGCGGCGTCCGGATGGTCCAGGTCTACTACGCCGCGGGAGATCCGTGGGATCACCACGGCAACATCCAGAATCACCGCAAGACGTCCTTCGACTCCGACCGTCCGTTCGCGGCGGTCGTGAAGGACCTCAAGTCCCGCGGGCTGTTCAAGGACACGATCGTCGTCTGCGGCTCCGAGTTCGGACGCACGCCGGTGTGCGAGGTCGGCGCCGGCGGCGAAGGGGCCGCCAACGGCCGCGATCACAACCCGTTCGCCTTCACGATGTGGCTCGCCGGCGGCGGGATCAAAGGCGGCACGGTCTACGGCACCACCGACGACTTTGGCTTCAAGGTGGTGGACAAGCCCGTCCACGTCCACGACATCCACGCGACGATCCTTCACCTGCTCGGGATCGACCACACCAAGCTGACCTACCGCTACAGCGGCCGCGACTTCCGGCTGACCGACGTGGCCGGGAAGGTGATCACCGACATCCTCGCGTGACGCATACTTCATCGAGCGCACGGCCGCACGGGGAATCGCCGGCGAGGGCACCTCAGGTCCACTGCGCCTCGGCCTGACGCCGGGAAAAACAAACTTCCGGCGCGCGGCTTACGTTGGCGGCTTCGGCTCGGGTAGTGCGAACGCCTTGCGAGGATCAGTTGGACGAAGAGGTAATCCAAATGTCAGTGGCGAATCAGTGCCTCCGCCGATCGGGACGCCTGCAGTTCGTTTTTCGAACTGACGATTCCGGCTGGCCGCATCGCGCCGTGGACCTGAGGTGCCCTCGCCGGCGAAGGAGTGTGAGCGTGTCATTCTTCCGAGGCGTTTTCTGTCTCGCCATGTTTGTGACTGTCTCCGGAGGTTCCGCGGTCGTCGCCCAACGAAACCTTCGCGCCATGGCGCAGGAACAGGCGAAGCGGGATCCTACCGTGCCGATCCTGCTTCCGTCCGCACCCTCGGAACAGTGGCCGCCATTTTCGAAATCACAGACGCCGTCGTAACGCCTCTTCTCAAAACAAGCGGATCTTCTGTTCAGGGGTACGATTGACGGAGGTCTGAAGGACTTCATCTCGCGAATTCAGACGGCAGTGCAGGTTCGGTGAGAGCGCTTCGTCACGAACGATAGAAAAGAGAGTCTCCGCATGTTTCGAAAAGTCAGCATTGTCATCGAGAGGGATGGCCACGGGTTTTACGCGTACTCCCCCGAGTTGCCCGGTTGTCAAACCCAGGCGCCGACTCTGGAGGCGGCTGTGGAGCGCATCAAAGAGGCGATCGAGCTGTATCTGGAGACTCTGTCGCCCGAAGAACGCGACGCGTCTCTGAGCAAGGAGATCCTCACCACCTCGATTCAAGTGAACGTTGCCTAAGCTGCCTCGGTTGACTGCGCGCGAGGCTGAAGCGCGGTTGCTCGCCGCTGGCTTCACGCTGGCGCGCTCGAAGGGCAGCCATCGCATCTACCTGCGAGGCAACACGCGCGTTGTCCTTCCATTTCACGCGGCGAGGTCTTGCATCCCAAGATCGTCAGGCAGGTGATCGCCGCGGCGGAGCAGGCGGCAGAGGACTGATGGGTCCGAGCCCGCTATCGTCGTCGAAAGCGACGCGTTCAATCGCAGTCGCCGGACGGCGACCTAGGAGGCGGGATGTCTGCGAAAGTGGAGTTTTCGCAAAGAAACCTCGTGGATGTGGGTTCTGGCGGGTGTGCCACCGATTCTGCTCATCTTCATTCACGTACTCTGACCTCGGCGCGCCGTGTGCTGTGACCCTCAACTGAAGGTGGTGTATGCGATACTGCTGAGCCAGCGCCGGTGGGAGGTCCCATGGCGCCGTTTCGCTCATCGCTCGGTATCCTCATTACGCTCCTCTTCCTGTTCGCAGGGCTGCAGTTCGGCTCGCGGCCGCGGGCTGCTGAACCGCTCCCACTCGCCGATGCGGTTTACATCGAGACGCCACCATTCGTCGTCACCGGCAAACGCTACGCCTTTACCTGGGCTGGCGGCGGCCCGGCGCAGACCTACACGGTGAAGGCGGTGAGGCACGACGGCTGGGCGCTCGTCGAAGTCGCTGACGAGACCACCCTCCCGATTCATTTCGCTCCAGGGGAATTCCCGACTCGCTGGCTGCACATCGGGCTGGCGATTTCGATCCAGGAGATGCGGCCGCACCAGTGATAGGCCGATAGACCGATGAGCCGATAGACCGATAGAATCGCCTCTGGCGCGCCTGCGCGCGGGAAGGCGTTGAGTGAAACCCATCAGCAACACGATCCTGGATGCCATCGGCAACACGCCAATGGTGAGGATCAACCGCATCACCCAGGGGGTGATCAAGGCGGACGTGCTCGTCAAGATCGAGACGTTCAACCCCGGCAACTCGATCAAGGACCGCATGGCCGTGAAGATGATCGAGGACGCCGAGCGAAGTGGGCTGCTCAAGCCTGGCGGGACGATCATCGAAGGGACGTCCGGCAACACCGGGATGGGGTTGGCGATTGCGGCAGTCGTAAAGGGCTACAAGTGCATTTTCACGACGACCGACAAGCAGTCGAAGGAGAAAGTCGACGCGTTGAAGGCGTTTGGGGCGGAAGTCATCGTCTGCCCCACGAACGTCGATCCCGAGGACCCTCGTTCGTACTACTCGGTGTCCTCGCGCCTGGTCAGCGAAGTGCCGAACGCCTGGAAGGCCAATCAGTACGACAACCTCTCCAACACACAGGCGCATTACGAGCAGACGGCGCCGGAGATCTGGGAGCAGACCGGCGGCAAGGTCGACCACCTGGTCGTCGGCGTCGGCACCGGAGGGACGATCAGCGGCGTCGGGCGCTACCTGAAAGAGAAAAACCCTGCCGTAAAGGTGTGGGGCATCGACACCTACGGGTCGGTGTTCAAGAAATATAAAGAGACCGGCGTCTTCGACAAGAACGAGATCTACCCATACATCACCGAAGGCATCGGCGAGGACTTCCTGCCGGAGAACGTCGATTTCAGCGTCATCGATCACTTCGAAAAAGTCACCGACAAGGACGCGGCGTTGATGACCCGACGGATCGCACGGGAGGAAGGGATCTTCGCCGGGAACTCCGCCGGATCCGCCATGGCGGGGCTGCTCCAGCTCAAGGACAACTTCCACGAGGGGCAGGTCGTCGTCGTCATCTTCCACGATCATGGGTCGCGCTATCTCGGCAAGATGTTCAACGACGACTGGATGCGTGAAAAAGGCTTCTTCGAGAAATCGGGAATGACGGCGCGTGACCTGGTGGCGTCAGGCGTGTCGGGAGAGCTCTACGCCGTCGAGTCGAGCCGGCCGGTCGAAGAGGCGGTTCGGGTCATGAGCGAGCACGATTTCTCGCAGATCTCGATAACGTCGAACGGGCGTGTCGTGGGGTCGCTGAACGAATCGCATCTCTACGACCAATTTCTCAGCAACGCGGACATCAAGTCGCAGCCGGTCGAGACGATCATGCAGCCGGCGTTCCCGTTCGTCGATATCTCCACACCGGTGGAGCTGCTGTCCAAGATGATCACGCCGCAGAATCCGGCGGTACTCGTGCGGGACTTCAAGACCGACAAGAACTTCATCATCACCAGGTCGGATGTCATTCGCGTACTTTGCTGATGCCAGTAGACGCGCCGACGGCTTTCAGCACAGAGGGCACAAAGGCCACTAAGGGCACAAAGAAAAGACCATGAAGAACACTATTGTTGTGATTCTAATTGCGACACTCTCGCTCGGAACCTCGGCTGCCGCTCAGGGTGCGCCCCTCGCGCAGAATCAGGAGAAACCTGCCGCGACGCTCACCGGCACGTGGCTGTTCGAGGTGCATCACGCCGCCGGGGTGAGCACGCCCACAGTGACGATCACTCAGAAGGACGACAAACTGACAGGAAAGTACGTCGGGTCCTATGGCGAGTCGGAGCTGACGGGAACGATCAAGAATACCGAGTTCAGTTTCACGGTGGAGATCGGCACCGAGCAGAAAGTGAAGGTCGTCTACAGCGGCACCCTGGAGAAGGACGCGCTGAAAGGCTCCGTCACCCTCGGCGAAATGGGTGAGGGCACGTTCACCGCCAAGCGAAAGTAGAGACCTACGTTCCCCTCCGCGGGATCACGACGCTGGCGCGGTTGCGGACGCTGCTGTCCTTCTGATTCACCTTGACCTGGATCAGATGAGGACGGCCGTCGCGGTCCGCCTCCTCGACCTGAACGCCGAGCAGGTAATGCGACGACATCTCGCGTACCAGCCGATCGATCGCGGAGTTCGCGCTGGTGTTGACTTCGAAAAACGTGCCTCCCGCATATCCGTTGAACATGTCGAGACCCCGCGCGTAAATGGACGCCTCGCGCATCGCGGTCTGCTGGGAGCTCGGTGCGTCAGGTGAGAACGCATCGAGAAAAGCCGTGTTCAGGTGGAGCGTGTAGAGGAGGATCCCCGCCATTTGCGCGTCCTTCCCGAGCTGCATCGCATCGCTGCGCATGTAGAGTCGCCCGCCCGCCGTCGATCGTGACCTGGAACGCGGCCGTCGCGAGCCCAGGGATGGGATTGCCTTTCTTGTCCACCACCTGCGCATCGACCATGACCAGCTCGATGCCGGACTTGAAGGGGGGTTGCTGCGCCTGTTGACCAGCGGGGGCCAGGACGATAAAAACAAGGGCGGCGCAGATACGGAGCATTCAGCCTCCTGTTGGCAGGGGGATGTTACGCTTAAACCCTCCGGGATGTTATTCTTAGAGGGACTGCCGCCCGTGGCGGGGGTCGCATATCCGGATGTCACGTGGTCCTACCGAGTTCACCCTCGAACTGACGCCCCGCGAGCGGGTCGACGTAATCGACGTCCGCAACGTCATCGCCTCGCGATTCGGCGATGCACTCGACGTCTATCCGCGAGCGCTGTGCTGCTCCTTCCACACGACCGCCGGCTATCTCGATCGAGGTGTGGCCGCCCGCCTCAAGCACAACGCGTCCGATGTCATGCCGTACATCGATGTCTTCCGGACGATGTTCCCGGAGGGTGCGGGGTACGAGCACGACAAGATGGACCGTCGGCTGGAGCTGACCGCGGAACAGCGGCCGCGCGAGCCACGCAACGCCGACTCGCACCTGGCGTTCATGGCTGGGGCCCTGAGGACGTGCGTATCGTACCCGAACCGCGCTGACGAGCCGATCGCGTTCGTGGATCTCGACGGCGTGCACGCCGGTCACGTGCGTCAGCGCCAGACCACCGTGCTCGGATACTCCGCGGAGGAACGCGTCGCGCAGTCGCGCATCATCGTCCCCATCTCGAGCCACTCGGTCGATTCAGTGAACCTGAAGGATCCCAGCCTGGGTGTCTACGAGACCTGCGCGCAGCTGGTGGCGGAGCACGGCGTGACGAAGGGACGGATTCGGTTGACGCTGGCGTCCGGCGAGCACCATGCCGGGCTGACGGTCAACGAATACGAAACGCTCCTGATGCGGCACGACCTCCGCGATGTCCTCAGCGATCCGCTGCGGTTCATGGCGGAGAAGGCGGGGCACATCCTCGGCAATCCGCGAGCGATCCCGGCCAAGACGCTCGACTATGCGAAGTACGATCTCGTCCGTGTGTTCAACAAGCTGGTGGACGTGATGGGGCTACGCGAGTCGATGGTCGAAAGCGTCCTGTCGAAGGCCATCGCTGTGCCTGCGGCGCGCTTCCTGCGCATGAAGCGCTCGGTGAGCCTGCTGGTCTCCGACCGCGCCGAGCCAGGCCGCGGCGCCATCATCGAAGGCACCTACCAGAGCCCGATTCTCGTCCAGTGGCACCGCGGCGCCGGCCCCACCCGAGTCCTCGACGTCACACTGACGCGGTTCGTTTAGCCGCCCGACGGCGCCGCCGGCGGCGCAAACATTGCGTCCTCCAACGGAACATTTACCTCGATCTTCTCCGTGTACGTCGCGAAGGACTGCGAGGGTTCGCGGCCGACCCGATCCTCGTCGACGGCGAACGCGAACTTCACGCCATTCACGTCCTTCCAGTCGCTGAAATCGGACGTGAAGTTGTACTGGCGTGGCTTCGCGCCCGCGGGGGCATTGGGGGGTGATGGGAGCGTCACCGTGCCGGCATGCCGCCGATCGAGATAGGTCGCAGTGTCGACGTAAATCTCCCGGACCACGCCGCTCTTGGTGGTGACTTTGAGCTTGTAGCCTTCCCAGCCGGTCATCTGCTCCTTGCCTTCGAGCGTGACCGTGTGCCCCTTTTCCTTCCAGTCGACCAGCAGGCCGTCGAAGTCCGCGTCGATCTCGCGTGCTTCGGAGGCGAGCTGGGCGGTGCGGGTGGTGATCTTGCCTCCGGGCCCGGTGTCCCAGGCGGCTTCCGCATTGATACCGCGGACATTGGTTGTCGTCTGACCGGCCGCGGTTTGCTCGAACCGCACGAGAGCGGGACGCTTCTTGAAGACTACGACCTTGACCGAGGTGAACGGGGTGGCCACGGTGCGGGTGATCTTCATCGACTGGATCGCCTTGATCTTGTCGTAGCCGCCCCGCGCCGCGATATGTTTGGCGACGATTTCGTCGACCGACTGGGCCGACGCGGGTACCGCCAGGAGCGTCGCCGCCGCGGCAATCGCCGCAGTGGACGCTGTCAGAATTCGCATGCGAAAGACCTCCAGAATGTCCGGTGATTATCCTCTGAAACCCCACGCTGTCCGCTCAGGTGGGACGAACCCACCATTCTTCGGTGTGAACCTCCACGTTATGATGCCTTGGTGAGGTACGCTCCATGCAGGCCTAAACCCTCACCGCTATGAAGACGCTGGCCGTTCTCCTCGTCGCTCTCGTTGCGCAGACTGCCCCCGGCGTCGAGCTGATGCATCGCGCGCTCGACCAGATGCTGGATGTATACGTCCGCGACGGACTCGTCTACTACCAGGCGTTGAAAACCGAACGCGCGCGGCTCGATCGCTACATCGCGTCCCTCAACGTTTCACCCGAGACCTATGCCGGATGGCCGCGTGAGCACCAGATGGCGTTCTGGGTGAACGCCTACAACGTGTTCGTGCTGCGGACGGTGATCGACAACTATCCGATTCGCGGTCGAAGCGAGGCCTATCCGGGTTCAAGCATCAGGCAGATCCCGGGCGCTTTCGAACGGACGAAGCACCGGGCGGCGGGGCGGAGCGTCACGCTCGACGAAATCGAGAAGACGATCCTGCCGGAGTTCAAGGAGCCGCGTCTGTACCTCGCGCTCGGACGCGGTGCACTCGGGAGCGGGCGGCTGCTCAGCGAAGCGTTCACCGGCGAGCGGCTCTCGTCACAGCTCGACGCCGTCCAGGCGGACTTCATGACCCGCCGCTGGATGATGAACATGGACCGGGGGAACGACGTCCTGTCGATCACGCCGATCGCCAGCTGGCACGAGGCGGAATTCATCGCCGCCTACGACAAAGGAGATTCGGGCCCGTTCGCGCAACGTTCGCCGATCGAGCGGGCCATGATCGCGTTCATTACGCCGCGGCTGCTGCCGCTCGAAAAGGAGTTCGTCCAGAAGAACACCTTCCGCGTCGCGTTTCAGTCATTCGACTGGCGGCTCAACGACCTGACCGGCGGCAGACCCGACTGATGGACCTGGGGTTAGCCGGCAAAGTCGCACTGATTACCGGTTCGAGCCGCGGACTCGGTCTCGCGACCGCCACGGCATTGGCTGCCGAGGGATGTCACGTCTGCATCTGTGCGCGGGGCAGGGAAGCGCTGTCCGCGGCGGCTGCCGAAGTCCAGCGGACGGCGCGGCCTGATTCAGTCATTGCTGTCGAGGCGGACGTTTCGACCGCGAGCGGCATCGAGCTGGTCGTGAAGCGCGCGCTCGACAGGTTCGGTGGCCTCGATATCCTGGTGAACAACGTCGGCAAGGCGACGGGCGGTGATATCGGGGAAACGTCGGATGCCGAATGGCAGGCAGCGTTTGACGAAACGCTGTTTCCCGCAATCCGCGCTTCGCGTCTCGTCGTCCCGCACATGAAGGCCCGAGGGGCCGGATCCATCATCATGATCGCGTCGATCTGGGGACGCGAGTCCGGTGGGCGCATGACCTACAACGCCGTCAAGGCCGCCGAGATCAGCCTCGCCAAGGCGATGGCGCAGCAGCTGGCGCCGTTCAACATCCGCGTCAACAGCGTGGCCCCGGGATCCGATCATGTTCCCCGGCGGCTCCTGGCACAAACGCCAGCAGGCGGACCCGAAGGGCATCGAGGAATTCGTCAAGCGCGATCTGCCCTTCGGCCGCTTCGGCCGCGCCGACGAAGTCGCGAACGTCGTCACCTTCCTCGCGTCCGACCGCGCCAGCTGGATCAGTGGCGCCTCCATCACCGTCGACGGCTGCCAGAGCCGTTCGAACATCTGAAACGCCGGGCTCTAACAAGCGACGTCAGTGCGTTCACCACTTCTGGGTGAGCGCCGGCGGGGCACATCAGGTCCACGGCGCCTCGGCCTGACGGCCGGGAAAACAATCCTCCGGCGGGTGCCTCACGATGGCGGCTTCGGCTGGGGTCATCCGAAAGGCGGTAAAGGATCATGTGCGCGACCGGATTCTCTGTGCGTCAGTGCCGAAACCGCGCCTACGCCGATCGGGACGCCTGCGGATTCTTTTTCGAACTCACGCAGCGGCCTGGCCGCATCGCGCCGTGGACCTGACCTGCCCCCGCCGGCTAGTGCTCGAACGCGCGGATCGACCAGCCTCCCGAGTGCCGGCCGGTTCTCCAGGTGCCGCTGACTACGGTCTTCACCGCCGTCTCGAAGAGATCCGCAAACGGCGCGTCCGCCTTGAGCTTGAGGGTCGCGTTCCAGGTGCCCGAGTACCTCGGCCTTGCTGCCAGAGACCGCCGCTCGCCACGGGCCGGTCCATCCTGTCGGCGACTTCGCTGCTGACCACCCGCCGCTGGTTATCGTCCTCCCTTTCGCGTCGTCGAGTGTCCACGTGCCGGTGACGGCTCCGGTCTTCGGGTCGCCGGCGGCAGTCCACGTGCCCTTCAGCGTGAGGCCGGTGCTGCTGCGCGCGGTCCAACCGCCTTTCAACGGCGCCGATTGCGCGCCCGAACCGATGGCAAGCAGCAACAGTATGCACAGGACGAGGAATGATTTTCGTGACAGGCGATTCATTGTGGTGCCCTCTTTGACCACTGCCGCAGGCCGCGAACCGACGGGTCGCGAGCGCGATTGAACTACTCGTCCCGGGACGAGTTCAACGTTCTCACACCCCCAACGCTTCGCCTCCAAACGTTGCTGGTCGGCTTCGAATGCTGCCAATCGCTTCAACGTCCGTGATGGGTGAAGAGATCACCCGGGCAGCGACAGCCTCGGGGGAAACGCTCGATCTCCGGCACGCTCGTCTGAGCGCTGCGCGGTAGACGAAAAACCAAAGACGCCGCCGCGGTGCCGGACACGTGCTGCGTAATCCGAGCGAAACCCGAGTCGGATGCTGTGAGCGGCCAACTTTCACCGAGGGGAACGCGAACCCGAAAACGGCCCTCACCGTCGGCGTACGCCACGGCGCGGCTCATTGGATTGACGATCTCGATCCGTGCGTGAGCCAGCGGGCGACCTGATTCGTCCAATACCTGACCCGCACGCTCCTTGAGTGGCTGGTCGAATCTAAATTCGACGCACTCGCAGATCGAGCTCACAGGTAATGTCGCGTTTACCTGCGCGGTCGCATCGGCGCCGATGAGTACATGATTTAGACGAACCAGGTCGAAGCCAAGGAGATCGAAGTCCACGCGGTAGGTGCCGGCTGGCAAAGTGTCGAACGCGTACGCTCCGTCGCGCCCACTTTGTGTTGATCTCGCGGGACCACCTGTTTCCGCGATGGTAGTCACCGACACGCCGGCAAGCGGTTGACCGCCGGCGTCGAAAATATGTCCGGCGATGCTCGCCGATTGAGCGACAGCGAGGGTGGATGCCGCGGGCGAAACAGCGACACCAACACTCATCATCGGCACAGAGAGCAAGACCATCGTCCTGGCGAAATGCCGTCCGCTCATGTTGTTACGCCGCAGGAACCTTATACCAGTGTTGTCTTCTGTCGTGGCGACGCAGAGTCCAACTCGACGCCGCCGGCTAGAAACGCTTGTTACACCTCAGCCCCGGTGCTACCGTAGCCGGGTGACCTTGAGCATTGAGCTCGAACGCGAGGACGACGGTCGCTGGCTGGCAGAAGTGCCCGACCTCTCCGGTGTGATGTGTTATGGCTCTGATCGAGAAGACGCCATTGCCCGTGTGCAAGCGCTGGCTCTCCGCGTCATTGCTGACCGGTTGGAGCACCGGGAAGGGCCAGCAGACTTCCTGAACGTCACATTTCAAGCGGCGTGAGCGTCTGGGCGGCGACGAAAGCCAGGCGTGTTCCGCGACCTTTAGCCGATCGGCGCCACCGCCCACTACAATCCCCAGGATGTCTCAGCTCGCAAACCTGATCCAGAGCGCCGCCGACTTCCTGTTCGTACCGGTGCTCGTTATCGTGCTGTTCGGCACGGGCCTCTTCCTCAGCCTGAGGCTCGGGTTCGTTCAGGTGCGGCGCTTCGGCGAGGCGCTCAACGCGTTCCTCGGCGGGCGAGCGGGCGGAGTGGCCGGGGTGCTGACGCCGTTTCAGGCGTTCATGACCGCGCTGGGCACGACAATAGGCACCGGCAACATTGCGGGCGTGGCTGCTGGCATTGCCTCGGGCGGGCCTGGCGTCCTGTTCTGGATCTGGTGCTACGGCTTCTTCGCGACCGCGATCAAGTTCGCCGAAGCTGTGCTCGGCGTCACTTTTCGCGAGACGTCCGGCCGGGACGACATCCGGTCGGGCCCCATGTATTACCTGCGCGATGGACTGAAATCGCCGGCGATCGCAATGACCTTCGCGATCGTCGCCGGCATTGCCGCGCTGACGACAACGCCGTTCACGCAGACGAATTCCATCGCGCTGGTGATGAACACGCAGGTTGGCGTTCCGAAATGGGTGTCCGGCGTCGTTGTGGCAGTGCTCACCTGGCTGGTGATCATCGGTGGCATCAAGTCGATCGGCCGCGCGTTCGAGAAGCTGGCTCCGGCGAAGATCCTGATCTACCTGGCCGGCAGCCTGGTCGTCATCGTGACCTACGCCGGGCGGCTGCCGGACGTCCTCGCGCTGGTGTTTCGCGAGGCGTTCACGACCGACTCCGCGTTCGGTCTCGGGGTGTATGCCGCGATCCGCTATGGCCTCGCGCGCGGGCTGTATGCGAACGAAGCGGGGTACGGAACGGCGGCAGTGGCGTACGGCACCGCGCAGACCACGCGTCCGTCGCAGCAGGGACTCAACGGTGTCATGGAGACGTTCATCGTCTCCTTCGGCACGTGCACGCTTACAGCGCTGGTGGTGATGTTGTCCGGCGTGATCGACTGGACGCTGCCGGCGGCCCAGCGCGCGACGAGCACGGCCGCCGTCGGTATCGCGTTCGACGCGGCGATGCCGGGATTCGGCGGGTACTTGCTCGCATTCAGTGTCTTTCTGTTCGGCTACGGCACGCTCATCGGCTGGTCGTATTACGGGGAGAAATTCCTCGAGGTACTGGCTGGGACCACGCGTGGTGACGCCGTACCGCTGGGCCTACTGCCTGCTGATTCCGCTCGGCGCAGTGACCAAGGTGGATCTCGTCTGGGCCTGGGGAGACCTGATGAACGCGTTGCAGATCTTCCCGAACCTGGTCGGCGTCCTGGCGTTGAGCGGCGTCGCCGCTAAAGCCGCCTACGACAAGCGTCTCTCTTAGCAGGAGATCAGGAAGATCAGGAGTTTCTTGGCGGAATGACGCTAACTCAGAGCAACACGCTGTTGGCCCAGAAAATTCTCCATCGCCCAGACTTCCCACCGGCTGTCGCCTGCAGTAAAGGTCATGAGCCGCCCGTCGGAGCGCACGCGGACTTCCCGGAGGCCGTCCATCTGCAGCCCCATTCAACGAGCCTCGCCGCCGATCGACGTCGATGCGCCAGAGCGTGCGGTTCCGGCGGTCTGCCTGAGTGAAGCGAGTGAAAGATACGGATCGACTGTCCGGGCTCCAGTCCTGAAATTCGATTCCCTCGGACGGCTCGACCTTGACCAGATCTCTTGCCGCTCCCCCCAAAACCTGAACGCGCAGGAAGCCGACACCCGGGCCCTCCTCTTTCACGGGGCGCACCACACGAAAAGCGATCGCGCGGCCGTCCGGAGAAACACCGAACGTCTGAGTGATCCCTCTTCCAGGATGCCTTCCGCGGAAACGTCAACCACGCATGTTCTGCTTCGGTCTCGACCGTCCTGGCGACGATAGCGGTGTTGCGGCGTCCGTACAGGATCTCGGTCCCGTCTGCGGACCAGACGGCGTTTCCGACAATGTTGCTGGCCCCAATGATTGCGGGCGTCACTCGACCCGATATGACGTCGACAATGTGCCGTCCGGTTCGCTCGCCTCTTAGGTCTACTCCTCGTACCATAATGCGGCGACCGTCCGGAGCCCACTGAATGTCAGTGAAGAATGCCAGAGCGGGCAGGAGATCGCGCTGCTGGCCTTTCGGTCTGGAGATCCCGGATTGAGAGCACACGTGAGAATGGTTCGGTCGAAACCAGGCCGCGCATCGACATCCAGGCGATGAAACGACCGTCGCGAGAGAACCCCGACGACAGATTTTCGCCGACATAGTTCGGCGCAACGACCCGTGACCTGGACGGCCCCCGGATCAAGTCGAGATCCGCGACGTATACGTCGACGAGCCCGGTCGGCTTCAAGAAGAAGAGCGTCCCCGAATCGGTGAGTCCTATGGGTCTGATCCGGCCGAGCGCCTTGTCCACCAGGCGCGGCTCACCCGCGGGTTTGCCGTCCACGACCGTCTGGAGCCATGCCCCGAGACCTGCCGTCCGGTCGCTGAAAAACAGCAGCCGTCCGTCGGCGGTCCACATCGGAAACATGTCGCTGCTCTCATGCCGTATGAGCGGCGCTTCATGTTTTCCGTCTGCCGCGATCAGAAAAATGTCGCGGGCGTCAGAATGCCTGTCTTGTGGATAGTCAAACGCGCAGCGTAGCGCCCGTCGGGAGACATACTTGCGTGTTGCGGCCGGACTCGACCGAAGTCCTTGATAACCGTGACTCCGCCCGTCGCCTGAATCGACCATCGCCAGGGCGTTGGTCCGATCGGTGCGCTCCAGCAGACCAGAATCTGCTTCTCATCGCGACTCCATTGGATCGGATGCGGGACGGACACATCGTCGCTCTTGACGAGCACGCGAGGCCACTTGCCATCGATGCTGATGACGCGCATCTCGACGTGGTTGTCAAGGGTTCGCCATGCGTAGGCGACGCGCGTGCCATCCGCGGACACCGCGGATGCCATCTCGCCCGCTTCATCGATGTCCCCTTTGTTGGTGAGGTTGCGTTGCCCACCGGCCGGATCCATGAGGGCAAGATCACCACTGTTGTCCACATAGGTGAGGTAACGACCACTGACGGCAGGTCTGCCGATGTATGTCCACCCGCCGGGCACCGGCAGCTTCCGCGCGACCGGTCCGGTTGCAGCGTTGGCCACGGCTGCCGAGCTCTCGGGAGAACCGGCGGTCGCGCCGCGACCCGGTCGGTTCAAGACGAAGCCGATGGCTAATACTCCGAGTGCCCCAAGAAGGGCAGCCCCCAGCACCTTTATCCGTTTCGAAAGTGTACGTCCCCCGCACGAGGCGCTGGCCCTGTCACCGCGCGTCGGGCAGCCCGGGGATTTTCAACCCCTCCTACGAGGGCTTCGGCGAGCGCGCGCTCCATCATGCCGGCGCTCTCGAATCGGCCGCTCACGTCGGAGGTGCGGGAACGCGCCTCGACGACATCCACGAATCGGGTCGGCAGGTCCGGCCGCACATCCTGCAGTTACTGTCGGCGACCTAGCCGGTGCGCCGAACGAATGGCTTCGAGCGACGTCCCGACCAACCGGAAACCCACCCGTGACCAGGTGAACAGCAGCACGCCGAGGCTGTAGAGATCTGGCTCGCCGGCGTGAGGCATCTCCCCTCGAAGCAGCTCCGGCGCCAGATACAGGGCGTGCCGGCATAGACATGGCGCCGGCCGTCTTCGTCCGCGCCACGCCCGTGCCGAAGTCCATGAGCACGATGCGCCCGTCCGCCTTTCGCGCATGACGTTCTGCGCCTTGACGTCGCGATGCACGAGGCCCGCCGGCGTGGACGGCCGCAGCGCGCGGCACAGATCCAGTCCGACCGCGCGGCCTCCTGCGCGCCGAACGCCCGTTGGCGGCCGAGCACGTGCTCGAGCGTGCGGCCGCGACGAACTCCATCCATACACCACGTGTCCGTCGATGCGGCGTCGGCGCCATACATCGTAACCACGTTCGGATGGCGCACTCGCGCGAGCATCCGTCCCTCGTCGATGACCACGCGACCGACACTGTCGCGTCGCGGTATCGCGCGACGCGAGGAACTTGAGCGCCACCTCCCGCTCGAGACGGATCCCACGCGCGGTAGACCTCGCCGAAGGCCCCTTCGCCGACTCGCTCGAGCAAGGTCAGTGATCCCCGATGTCGCGAACCCGTCATAGGCCGCGTCGTCCGGTTGGTCCGAGACGGGGCTGGCACTCGCGTTGGCCGTGTCCAGAGCGACGAGCTCGAATCGGCTACAGCGTCTCGGGCAAGGCGTCGTTGCACGTCTGCTATATCTCGGTGAGGACGCGGGAGCTGTCGAATCACACTCCGTGCGGCGTCGCCATCCGCTGAGGATTCCAGTGAGCGCCAGTCCAGCGGCAGACCTGCGGCGATGCCGCGGGCGCCAGCACGGAGCGCGCGATCCCTATCGAGCGGCGCTGCCACTCTCGTTCATTTCGATGGCAAGACGCACGAGCGCCCGTTCGACGGTCATTCGTGCGGCGTTGGAGGATGGCTTGGCCAACGCGTCCGCAATTTCGTCGTAGGTGCATCCCATCTCGACCCGTGCAATCACCGCTTCGCGGTCTGACGGCTTCAACCGCTCGAGTGCGCTCTCGTATCGTTCGAGAGTCTGGCGGCCGATTGTCTCTCCTTCAGCGGGGATGCTGATGCAGTCTCCAGGTAGGCCGGAAGCTCCTCAGAGGGCGGTCGCCGGCCGGTGCGGCGGAGTTCGTCTCGAATCCGATTCATGATGCCCTGCCGCAAGGACGCCTGCAGTGCACCGTCGCCACGATCCTCGAAGCTATCGAGTCTCCCCAGTGTCCAGACGTGTCCTGCACGATGTCGTGCGTGTCGGTCGCGTCCCGCGCCCAGCGCGGCAGCCTTCCCGTCGCCCAACGCTGCAGGCGGGGCAGATAGCGGGCCATCAGGGCATCCAGCGCCGCCCGATCGCCGAGACGCGCGCGCTCGAGTAGTCGCATCGACGACTCCGCCGCCAGGTTCGGCAGGGGAGCCGATGCGTTCGAGGCTACCCAGGACTCGTCATTCACGTTCGATTACCAGAGGTCGTGGAGATTTGCGGAAGTATACCCTCCCGAACGACAAACCAGGCGCCCGCTCCATGGTCTTGGGCACGTACGAAAACGGAGGCGCTGTGCGTTTGTCAGGACGGCGGCGTTTCATGGTTCAACGAACACGTATGGCAGGACAGCGCTTGTAAATGCAGATCGGTCGGGGCCGCCGTAAACATGGAGGAGCGAGACGGATGAAAGCGAGTGCTGACACCGTGCGGCTGACCCGGCGCGAGCGCGACCTTCTGGCTGAAATTGTCGAAGGGCGAACGAACAGAACGATTGCTCAGAAGTTCGGG
>CAWEMY010000017.1:20000-456803 GCA_963810305.1 uncultured Acidobacteriota bacterium | reverse complement strand
GGCCGTCCGCCGATACATCATCACCGTCGTCCGCGCGATCACGCCGAGCGTCTCAGGGCTGAATCGACCGAGGTGACTGATCATCTCTTCGGTCAGCCCCTCGGCGATGTAGTCGCTCTCACCGCTTTCTGCGAGGCTGTCGAACGGCAGCACGGCAATCATTACTCGCCTCGGAGCCGACCCCTCGGCATCTGCCGCATGTCTGCCGTCTGTGCGCGGAGCGCGCCGACCTTCACGCCAGGTGTCGAGCTCCGACTGGTGGGCGTAGACCGTGCCGAGTTTCTTGTGCGCCTGCCGATGAACCGGGAGGCCCTCCTCCTTTTCCCAGCGTCGCACCGTGCGCACGCCGCGATTCAGGTAGACGGCGATCTCCTTCCACGACTCGAGGCGGCGCTCGGGCGGCGTGTCCTGATCAAGCGCAGAATGTCGTTCGACCATCGGCCCTCAGCAGCGGAGTTCCGCCGATGTTACTTCAGCATGCCGCGACCGGCGGGTGTGGCCAACGCTGGCCAAAGTGGGCCGCGCGCCGATCCGGCCGCTCATGCTGATTGTCGAGGCCGACCGCCAAATCTAAGGTTGGCCGATGCTCCCCGCGGTTTGCGCCGGCGCGATACGTGTGCTCTTGATGTTGATGGCAGTCCCCGGCGGCGCCGAGCTTACCCCGCATGCCGGCGTCTCCGTCGTCGACGAGGCGCTACGTCTGCTCCCTCAACCACTCAATGCTGTCCGCGTAGTCTCTCCGGAACAGGTGCGCGCGCTTTACAGCCGAACGGAAGGTGTCGCCCCGCCCGTGGGGCTGAACGCGTTCAGGATCCCCGACGATCCGAAGATCTACGTCAACGCGGAGTCTGAGGTCTACCGTGACGCCACGCGCGATCGCAGTGCCTTCCACCTGCTGCGGCTGGCAGCGACACTCCTGCACGAGCAAGTGCACGAGACCGATGACGAGTACGCCGCGCGGCGCCTGCAAGCAGACTTTGTGCGGAGTCGCCTGGCCGCCCTGCCTCCGGCGCAACGCGCCAGCGCGGAGCGCTATTGGAGGACTCTCGAGGCGCGAACGGTCTCACTCGGGCTCGCTGAACGCAAGTCCCGAAGACCCCCACGCTAATCTCTTGAAGGCGCGATTCGAGGGGGTCTCACCACCCGTAGTCCAGCCCTTTAGGGCTGCGCACTCGCAGTCCAGCCCTTTAGGGCTGCGCACTCGTAGTCCAGCCCTTTAGGGCTGCATCAGCGACAGAGGGTCCAGCCCTTTAGGGCTGCATTAGCGACAGAGGGTCCAGCCCTTTAGGGCTGCATCAGCGACAGAGGGTCCAGCCTCTGGGCTGCGGCGGCGTCTCAGCCCTGAAGGGCTGGACTACGACCTACATATTCGTGCCCCAGCCTCCGATGGAGAATCCCGGGGGCGGATACGTATATGTAGGTAAGGAGTTGAGCTCGATGCTACTGACCACCACAACCGTTGTCGAAGGCAAGCCCGTCAGCCGCTACCTCGGCGTTGTCACCGGCGAGGCGATCATCGGCGCCAACGTGTTC
Organism: uncultured Acidobacteriota bacterium; assembly: GCA_963810305.1. Taxonomy (GTDB): domain Bacteria; phylum Acidobacteriota; class Vicinamibacteria; order Vicinamibacterales; family 2-12-FULL-66-21; genus JACDCA01. The sequence goes on along the minus strand of CAWEMY010000017.1, from coordinate 455,270 downwards.
CGCGACATTTTCGCGTCCGTACGCGACATCGTCGGCGGACGTTCGGCGACCTATGAGAAGGGACTGGCGGAAGCCCGGTCTGTTGCGATGAAAGAGATGGAGCAGCGCGCCAGCGAGCTCGGTGCCAACGGCGTCATCGGCATCGACCTCGACTACGAGGTGCTCGGGCAGAACAACGGGATGCTGATGGTGTCGGTCAGCGGCACGGCCGTGGTCTGCTAACCCCTTACGGAGTCGTCAGTCGTTAGTCGTTAGTCGTTAGTCGATAGTCGGTCGGGTTACTTGCACTCCCGAACGAGTTCGACCCGGCGATTGCGTGCCCGGCCGGCGATCGTCTCATTGGTCTCGCGCGGACGGCTTTCGCCGAATCCAGCGGTGGTGAGACGTCCGGCGGCGACGCCGAAGTCGCGGACGAGCGCATCCTTCACGGCGGCGGCCCGCCGGCTCGAGAGGTCCTGGTTGTAGGCGTCCGTTCCGACATTGTCGGTGTGCCCCTCGATGGCGATCTGCCAGGTCTGACGCTTGAGCAGACCGGCGATCTCGCTCAATGCAGATCGCGACAGCGGGTTCAGCGTCGCGCGGTTGAAATCGAAATAGACGCCGGGGACCTCAACCCGGCACGCCTCACGCAGCCCCTTCTCCAGCCGATCGTTCCCGGGAAAATCGATGCGGACGATGTCCCGCGTGGTTTCGGGCTTGAAGGGAATACCGGCGGCGACCGCGCCGTGCTCAAAGTGCAAAGTGAGCGGCTGCTGCGGATGGTCCAGCAGGTAGTACTCCCACGGCCGGACGTTCTCTCCGTACTTCAACTGTCCGGTAGCCCGGATCGCCGGCAGCGTAACGCGCTCGCCGTTGACGAGCACTGGAAAATTGATCGGGGAATCGGCCGCGCGGGTAAGAACGCCGGTGCTGGTGGACAGGTGCCGGAAGTTCTGGACCGAGAACTGCGCCCGGCCGTCAGTCTTGAGATCTCGCAAGACCGCGAGCGACGGACCAAGCGAGGTGCTGCCGGGGATTTCGCCGGGGTCGTCCGTGTGAAAGCCAAGGATCTGCCGGCGAGCCGCCGCGACATCCTGCCGCGACACGCGCCGGGTGATGTCCAGATCCAGCGGCTTGCCGGACGCATCTTTCGCCTCGATCCTCGTCGACAACCCGATTGCGTCGTCGGTGACGCTGCTCACCGCGACGACCATTTCGTAATCACCCTGCGCGATGCCGGCGGGCCCGGCATCCGGCACGTGGACGGCGAACGTGATCTTCAGCCCCGGGACTAGCGGGATCTGTGGGAGTTGCTGACGACCAGCCGCGCCGAGCGGAAGTACGGCTGCGACGCCGAGCGCGATGTATGAAGCGATTGGTAGACGGCGGTGCATCGGCGTTCGGGATTTGATGGAATCCTGACTTCAACTCAGCAGTCTGACGATTTCCTCAATGCTCCCGCGAAGCTTTGAACCCTGAACCTTCCGCAGCGGTTACCGCCGCGAAGCGTCTATGAGGAAGAGATCACCCAAGAACTGCAGGACAGAGTACGCGTAGCGTTGACCGTCGGGCGTCAGAATCGGCATTAGCGCGAGCGGCCCGCCGGCTGGATCGCGGGGGCCGAGCTCGGCCAATAGCTGCCTGCGCCCAGTCGACAGGTCGATCTTGAACACAGGGCTGAGACGCGCCATGGCGCGGGTCCTCGCGAACACTGACTGCGACGTCTCACCCCATCCAATTGGCCAGAGATCCTGCCCGAGACCTGGAATCGGCCGTGGGGCGGCACCATCGACCGGATAGAGCGCCGGCTCCTGGTCCGGACCGATCGCAATGACGAAGCGGCCGTCCGGCGATACGACGCGTGCCACATACGGCGTCAGCCGGACGCCTTCCGCGGTAAAAGCGCGAGGATCGCCGCCATCGAGACTCTGGAGATAGAGCCGCGAGCCCCGGCCTGGCTCTGACGCTGAAACCACGATGCGGCGGCCATCGGGCATCCATGCCGCGCAGGTATGCGTCTCGAGAGCGCCGCGCGGGAGCGTCCGCGTTCCTCCAGGGCCGGTCGGCAGGAGGATCAGGCGTGTGGGGACATCGGGAGTCAGCGCGAGTACGAATCGCCCGTCGGGCGACAACCCGGCGGGGACCCCGTCGCCGAGCCGCACCGGTGGTCCGCCGTCCAGCGGGCGAAGGCTGACGCCATATCCTATGTCCCCAAAGAGGAGGCGCCTTCCATCAGCACTGAACTCAACCGGGTAGGCGACGTCCTGCCACGAGAGATCGACCTCACGCTCACCTACCTGACCGGCCGCTAGAGACGCGCGAACGGTGTATGCCGACGCGAGCATCCGGCCATCGCTGGCGATGTCGTGCAAGATCAGGCGCGGTGCTCCTCGCACCACGTCACGGACCGCCTGGGTCTGGATGGCGACGCAGCTGATCGTTCTGGTGACGGCGAAGCACACCTCCCGGCCGTCCGGCGTCCACGCCAGGCCCGAGAGCGAAATGTGTTCGGCCGCGAGATTCCGCTTGGCCCGCGTCGCGACCTCAATGATGGCCGGCCATCCTCGATCGTCGTCGTGCAGCGGATGCTCATGGAAGGCGATGCGATCACCGGCGGGTGAGATGCGCGGCGACGAAAGCCAACCAGCGGTTTCGTACACCACAGTTCCGATCGGGAACTCCAGACGCGAGCGTCCTCCCTCCGTGCGGACGACGGCGATGCGCCCATCCGGTGAAAAGGCGGCCTGGCTGACGTGCTCGAGGACTTCCCGCGGAGCACCGCCGCTGAGCGGGATCTCTGCCAGCGTTCCCAGCTCCATGAAAGTATCCCGACGCTCGGGGCGCGTCGCGATCGCCATAACGCCCGATCGCGAGACCGCCAGCAGAGCCGCGTCGGCGATCGGAGGAGCGGACGACCGTGGATTGTCGAGGCGAACCGAGTAGACGCGCTGGGGCTCACTGTCCCAGACAGCGCTGTAGACGACGCTCTGGCCATCGGGCGTGAAGCGGGCGCCGCGAATCTCACCGCGGCGGAATGTCAGCTGGGTATAGCGCGGGAGATCGTCCGGAGTCGTGCGTGATGCCAGGCTAATGGCGACCAGATAGCCGCCGGCGGCGGCCGCCACCAGCAGCGCGAGGCCCGCTGCGAGACGAGGCCAGCGCGGGCGCGGCTTGACTGCAGGTGGGCCGGCGGCACGGGCGCTCGACACGTCGCTGCCTGAGACTGCCTCCAGAGCAATCGCGATATCCCGCGCCGACTGCATGCGCTCGTCCGGATTCTTTTCAAGGCAGCGGCGGGTGATGCGATCGAGCCCCTGCGGGATGTGGCTGCCGCTGACCGAGAGCTCCGGAACGTCCTCTTTCAGGATCGCAGTCATTGTTTCCGCCGCGGTGTCGCGCCGGAACGCGCGTCGTCCCGTCAGCAGTTCGAAGAGGACGGCACCGAGCGCGAAGATGTCGGTCCGGTGATCCGCCCGCGCGCCGCGAACCTGCTCCGGCGACATGTAGCCGACCGTGCCGAGGATCATGCCGGGCTCGGTACCCCCGGCGATCGTCGGCGAATCCGGCAAAGCCTTGCCGAGCTCCGTCGCCAGGCCGAAGTCGAGGATCTTGACCCGTCCGTCACGGGTGATGAACACGTTCTCGGGTTTCAGATCCCGATGAACGATTCCTTTATCGTGCGCAGCGGCGAGCCCGTTCGCAATCTGGACGGCGATCTCGACCGCCTTGCGCGGCGGCTGGGCGCCAGCTTCCAACCGCTGGCGAAGCGTTTCACCTTCGAGCAACTCGGTTACGGCGTAAGTCGTGCCGTCATACGCGCCGACGTCGTGAATGGCCAGGATGTTCGGATGCGACAGCGCCGCGACCGCCCTGGCTTCGCGCTCGAACCGCGCGCGCCGGTCGGTATCCTGTGCGAGCTGCGCCGGAAGGATCTTGATGGCGACGTCACGCTCGAGCCGCGTATCGCGCGCGCGATACACCTCGCCCATTCCTCCAGCGCCAAGCGCCTCGGTCACCACGTAGGGACCAAGACGGGCGCCTGCGGCAAGGCTACTCATGTGGGTTGTCACTTCGTCGGCAGGTCCTGGGCGTAGAGCAGCGTCGCCGCGCGGACCGCCGCGGGTTCACGGACGGCGGTGATCGCCATGATACGAACGCGATCGTTGACCGGCAGCACCAGCGTCCTGGCGCCGGGCGGCAGATCCAGCGGATACATGAACAGGTAACTCGCGACGTAGATCTGGTTGCCGTTGGCTGCGTGGCGGTGCGTGCCGATCCACGCGATCTCGTCCCGCTTCACGAACCCGGGACGGATGTTCTCGATGCCGCTGACCTCGCCGGTCTGCGCATTCCACGAGACGACGAGACCGGCCTGGATCTCCTGTTGCGTCGGCGTGCCGCCCTGGCCGGCCCGTTGAGGCACGAATGGCTCGCGCAGCGCGCTCGGCTCTTTCAGCCGGCTCCACCACTGGCCTACCGGGCCCTGCCATTCACGCACGAGAACGTTTCTCGACGTCGTGGTCGCTGACGGTGACTCGCGCCCTACGCCCCGCGCACCGCGCTCCGCGCCCCGCGCCCCGATCGTCATGGGCACATCGCCATCGATGGCCGCCGCGAGAATGTATACGCGATTGAACGAACCAGGTGGAAGGGTGAGGCGATCGCCTTTCGGCACCAGGACGTTCTTCGCTCCAGTCGCGCCGGATCCGAATTCGAATCGCACGGAGTTGATCGTGATCGCCTTCGGCAGGAGTTCCGCCGCGATGGTTCTCTTGCGGCCGTCGAAATCTCCATCGCCGCGGTCCTTATCGCTCGTCACGCCATCGAGGTTGAACGGCAGTGCGACCGGCACAGAGATGCGTTCCAGCGCTGCAATCGGCTCGGGCGCGGGGGACGGCTGCCCCTGCGCTGGTGCGGCACCCCGCCCGGCCGGGAACATCGTCGCGTTCGCGCCGGCGACCGCGGGCGCCAGACGCAACGCAAGAGTCCGCGGCTGATAGGGCTTCAGCTCGACGTTGGCCAGCAGTGGACGTGGCTGCGCCGGCTGATTGCCCCGCCCCTGCGGCGGTGGCTGCGCGAACGGTCCGACTTCCTCTTCGGCCGCGTTGATTTCGCGAACCGCGGTGACGCCCGCAGGCAGCCGTACGTTCGTCGCGCGCCGGTAGGCCGTAACGCTCCTGGAGGCGGACGACGAGCTCGTCGCTGTCCTCGGCTTTCTTCAGGGCGACGACGGCGACCTGACCAGACTGATCGTCGATGCCAATCATCGAGAACGAGCGGCCGAGCGGCCCGGGATGCGTATCCGCCTGGAACGCGATCGGCGGCTGATTCACCTGGGTCGCGCGATGCGGCATCCGCCCCTGTCGCCAGTCACCCTGGTGTCCTGCGATCGAGAACAGGAACTGATGCCGTCCGAGATCGTTGCTGCTCTGATAGGTGTAGCTGCCGACCGGACGCGGCGTGTGGATCAGCGTCAGCCGCAGCGTGTTGTCGCCCGGCTTGTCCCATCCGTGCTTGCTGTCGTTGATGATGCCCACGCCGAAGCGACCGCTCGCGTCGGTGATGTCGGCCCACTTCTGCGCCGGCACCTCGTACTTGTCGGGCTCGTTGTTCGTCCGATCGATCGTCCCGACGCCAAGGTCGTAAGTCGCCTTCGAATTGGCGGCGGCGAGCGGGAACGACGCCTTGAGCAAAGAGTTCGGCGATTTCCAGTCGACAACATTGTCGACGTCCACCCGGTCGCCACCCTCGCTGACGCGAACCCGCTGTACGAATGTCGATCCCGAGGCGCGCCTCGTGATCTCGAGCGCGACGCGCACAGGCCCGCGCTCGATGATCCGTATGGTCGGCTTCGACACGTACTCGCGCGCCGGCCCCTGGACCGTGTCGTACAACACTTCCCACGCCGGCCACGGCGGCGAGAGATTGTCCCGCAGCTCCAGCATCACCGGTGCGCTGAGCAGCTCGTGCTTCGCGTCCTTGTCGTAGATCGACGCGATGTCGCCATTGCGGTCGATCCTGACCATCAGCCGATTGTTCTCCAGCGTCGTCCCCGTAACCTCCACCGAGGAGGCGGCGGCCGGTGCGACTTTCGGTCGAACGTGGAACACCTTGTAGCCGACCGACGGCAGCTCCGGAAGGAACAGCACCGTCGCCTCGGTGCCGGAGCGATCGAGAACCTGCGACAGCACCTCACGTCCGCTGGACGCGTCGACCACTGCAACCGATGCCGGCGCGAGGCCCGTGAACTTCACCGTGGCCTCGACCGGATCGCGGCGCGACGACGAGATCGGGTTGAAGACGACGAGCGGAATACCAGTGCCCTGCGTGTCGAGCACCTGCGCCACGGCGCCTGCCGACGAGGTCAGCACGCCGGCGAACTGGTTCAGCGATGCGAGCTCGTCATTCCAGGAGAACTGGTAGGCCTGAGGGAGGCACGTGCCGGTCAGGTCATCGTGGAACTGATGCCACAGGACGCGCACCCACGACTCGCGAAGCCGCTCGGCCGGATACGCCATTCCGGTCAGCCACTGCGCCGCGACCGCGGACCGCTCGGCTGCATCGGCGAGCAGTTCGTTTTCGCGGTTGAACTTCTTCATCGCCGCCTGCGACGTGTAACAGCCGGTGCCGTGGGTCTTCAGAATGAGCTCGCCGTTGTGCTCGGGAAGCTTCGCAAACTGCTGCGGCGTCAGATCCTTCGCCAGCTGGTCGGCCGAAGTGTTGAGCACCTTCACCGGCGCATTGGCCTTCGTCATCGCCTTCTGAAGGTTCTGCACGGTCTCTTCGGTCGGCGCACCGCCGGTGTCGCCGGTGCCGACATACCGGAACGCGACCGACTTGCCATCGCCGAGCGGCGTGAACTGGTTCGTCCACGACGCATCGGTGGTGATGTCGGTATCTCCTGTGATGCGCGACGTGTACGACTTCGGATCCAGGTTGGCGAGGATCTCGTTGCCGTCCACGCCTTTCCATCGGCCAACCGGGAACGGGATCGGACGCCCCCAGGTGAGCTTCTGAGTCGAGAACGACGACAACCCGGACGCCCTGGCGATCGCCGGCAGCGACCACGGGAAGCCGAAGCAGTCGGGAAGATAAATGTCGCGGCTGACCTTGTTGAACTCCTCGCGGAAGAACCGCTGGCCGTAGAGCGCCTGCCGGAACAGCGACTCCGGGGATGGCATGTTCACATCCACCGCGTTGATCCACGATCCCGAGACCCGCCAGCGGCCATCGGCGACGTACTTCTGCACGCGGGCCCAGTCGTCCGGGTAGTACTCCTTGAACCACATGTAGTGGATGGCGCCTTCCCAGTTGAAGACGTAGTTCGGGTATTTCTCGAAGAACTCGAAGTTCGTGTAGAACGTCCTCGGCACGAAGTCGCGGATGGTGTCCTGCACCGTCCAGTTCCACTGCGAGTCGAGGTGGGCCGTGGCGACAACGTAGGTCGTCTTGTCGGCGGGCACCTGCGAATAGAGCGTGGCCAGGCTGACGATGGAGGCGGCGACAGTGGCGGTAGTGAGTCGGCTGCGCATCACGGCGGGATGCTATCAAGATTCGGGACTGGGGGCTGGGGACTAGGGGCTAGGGGCTCGGGGCTGGGGGCTGCCGAGCCTGGCGAAGGCGGAGGCCTCGGATGGCTAGCGGCTCAGGGGCAGGGGCGCGGCGGCATCAGGGACGGCTGCTCGATAGTCCTCACCCACGAGCGAAGCGATCGTGGCGGCGATCTGTGACGTCGTCACGTTCACATCGCGCCGAACGCCGAGCGGCGCCACGTCCGGGCCCGAGTACGGCGATCCACGTCCGCTCCGCCGCCGGCACGTCTCGCCCGTGGTTCATCCAGTCGGTCGTGGTTGCTCCTCGTCCGTGGTCGGTTGTCAGCAGCAGCGACGTTCGACCTGCGTACTCGGGGATCGCCTGCACGGTCGTCCAGATGCGTTCGATGAAGCGGTCCGCGCGGAAGGTCGCATCGAGGTAGAGGTCATAGCGGCCCTGGTGCGCCCACTCATCGCCTTCACCGAGCATCACGTAGAGAACGCGAGGCTTGCGTGTGCGTAGGGTCTCGATCGCGGCGTAGACGATCGGCGCATCGACTGGACCGTAATCCCAATGCCGCGGCAGATCGGCGGCCAACTGGTTGATCTCCCTTTCGCGGTCGGTCGTCGCGTCAGTCACTACTCTCCAGCCGGAGCCGACCGGAATCCGGCTCCGTTCGACGTTGAGGATCGAGGGCAACACGTCCCACGACCCGAACGCCGCGACGCGGCCTTCGAAGCCGGGGCGGCGAATCAGCCATTCGAGGACCGTGATGTTCGGGTTGGGGACCTTGTCGTTGCTGTCGACCCGCGGATCGGCCCGACCGGCGAACATTTCGCTGTAACCCGGATATGAGAAGAAGAGCCCGTTGGTCAGCCGTGTGGTGCTGCCGGCGGTCGCGTCGCCGAAGATCTGGCCATCACGCGCCAGCGTGCTCCACACAAACGGCATCAACGCCAAGCGCCGTTCCTCCGGCGTTTCCTTCCAGAACTGACGCTCCGGTTGTCCTCCGGATCCACTCTTGTCGCGCTTGAAGTAATCTCTGGCGGCGCCCCCGAAGAACTCCTGCCACCTCAGGCCGTCGATGGTGATGATGATGACGTGACGCTGCGGAGCCGGCTGCGCGCGCCCGGTGAGGTTGACAGCGAGGACAGCGACGAAGAGTACGAAGACGCGGCACAGCACGGCGCGATGCTAGTGCCTTTTGCGGTCCGCCTCAAATAGCATGTTGAAGGTGCCACCGGTGCTGATCGGCGTCCCCTGGGACGGTTCGTCCTCTTTCATGCGGGGCGCCGCCGGCGCTCCGCCCAGGATCAGGGAGGCACTCTGGTCCGCGTCCAGTAATTCCTGGACGGAGACGGGTGTCGATTTGTCAGCACCCGGGGCGCTGGACGATGCCGGCGACTTGGAACTGAGCGATGATGCGGCGGAGGCGCGTGCCGCGATCGAATCCGGGGTCGCCAGCCTGCTCGATCGTGGAGCAACTCCGATCGTGCTCGGTGGTGATCACTCGATCACATATCCCGTCCTTCGCGCGTTTCACAAGCACCTCACCGGCCTCACGATCGTCCACTTCGATGCGCACGGCGATCTCTACGACGAGTTCGAAGGGGATCGCTTCTCGCATGCCTGCCCGTTTGCGCGGATCATGGAAGAAGGATTGGCGGTCCGGCTGGTGCAGATCGGCGTCCGCACGCTGACCGCTCACCAGCGCGAGCAGGCGAAGAAGTTCGGCGTCGAGATCTATAACGCCACCCGGTGGTCAGACGCCCCGTTGGAAAGTGTCGGTGCGCCGCTCTATCTCTCAATCGATCTCGACGTACTCGACCCGGCGTATGCTCCCGGTCTATCGCATCCGGAGCCTGGGGGCTTGTCCACGCGCGAGGTACTCTCGCTCATCCGTCGGCTTCCCTGCCCGGTGTCCGGGGCGGACATCGTCGAATACAACCCGCGGAACGATGTGCGTGACCTCACGGCTCGTGTGGCGGCCAAAATGATCAAGGAGGTTGTCGCGTGAGCCTCAGTCCGGGAACGCGACTTGGCGTCTACGAGATCGTCGGCCTGATCGGCGCAGGCGGGATGGGCGAGGTACATCGCGCGCGCGATATCAAGCTCGACCGCCAGGTCGCCATCAAGATTCTGCCGCCGGTCTTCGCTGACGACCCTGATCGTCGCCCTCGCTTCGAGCGTGAAGCACGGACCCTCGCCTCGCTGAATCATCCGAACATCGCCCAGATCTACGGCGTCCAGGAGACCGAGGGCAACGTCGCGATCGTGATGGAACTGGTTGAAGGCGAGGACCTCGCGGCACGCGTCGGACGTGGTCCTCTCGCCTGGAGCGACGCGCAGCCGATCGCCCGACAGATCGCCGAGGCGCTCGATGCCGCGCACGAGCGCGGGATCGTCCACCGCGATCTCAAGCCAGCGAACATCCGGATCACACCCGACGAAACGGTCAAGATCCTCGACTTCGGTCTCGCCAAGGCCGTAGCCGGCGACGCGCCGGCACAGGATCCGGCGCTGTCCCCGACCATTACTCGGCTCCCCCGAGGTTACGCGGGCACTGAGATGGGGGTGATTCTGGGAACCGCCGCGTACATGGCGCCGGAGCAGGCGAAGGGAAAGCCCGTCGACAAGCGCGCTGACATCTGGGCCTTCGGCGTCATCCTCTTCGAGCTGCTGACCGGCCGGTCTCCCTTTGCGGCCGAGTCTGCCGTCGAGAGTCTCGGACTGGTGGTCACAAAGGTGGTGGACTGGAACGCCATTCCCGCATCAGTGCCGTTGCACATCGTCGAATTGATCAAGCGATGCCTGGTGAAAGATCCCAAGGGGCGGCTGCGGGACATCGGCGATGCGATTCCCGTGGTGATGCAGGCGGGTGACGCATCCGACTCGCGAGTGGCGAAGCCGACGGGCAGCAGGCGGACCGTGCTGGCTGCCAGCGCAATCGCACTGGTCCTCGCCGCGGCGGCGGCGGCAATCGCGTGGTCGTTGAAACCGGCGACCACTTCGCCGCTGCGGCGCATCGAACTGCCGGGGGCCGTGGCAACGGCAAGGTCGCTCGCGATCTCCCCGGATGGAACCCGTTACGCATACGTGCACGAAGGACGGGTCTTCGTTCGCGAGCTGGCTCAGACGGAACCGCTCGAACTCGCAGGCGCACATCCGACCGTGAACTATCTGTTCTGGTCACCGGACAGCCGAACGGTCGGATTCTACGCAGCGGGAACGATTCGCACCGCCCCTGCGGCCGGCGGCCCCGTCCTCACCGTGTGCGAGGTGCCAGCATCGAGACAGCTCACGTCCGCTCTTTGGCATCCGGATGGGCGGATCCTCTTTGCCGTCTGGCGCGACAGTTTGTATGCCGTCCAGTCGAGCGGCGGGACGCCCACAGTGCTGCTCGCGGTCAACGTCCAGACCGAAGTCGACTTCCACGAAACCGCGCTGCTGCCTGACGGCCGCCTGGTCGCTGGCGTCCATCTGCGTGATGCTGACCTGGCGCGCGTCGAGCTGATAGATCTGCGTTCGAGTAAACGGACTGTCCTCACCGACGACCCGTCGGTGCGCGATTTTCGATACGCAGCGCCGGGTTATCTGATGTTCCGCCGCATCGGCGCGAATCAGGGACTCTGGGCCCTACCCTTGAGCGAGACCAGGCTCGAGCTGTCGCGTGCGGTGTTCGTGTCGCCCGGCGCGAGCGCCTACAGTGTCTCGAACGACGGCACGGCCATCGTCCAGTCTGAGGTACTTCCGACGTTCACCCTCGAGTGGATGTCGCCTGACGGGAAGCTCTCGGCCGCCGCTGGTCCCCCGATCGAGGACCTGTATCCATGGATTGCGGTGTCACCCGACGCCGGCCGTGTCGTCTATTCGGCAGGGCGGGCGCGGCCCAGCATCTTCATTCGCGACCTTGCGACCGGAGCCGATATGCGGCTGGCATCCGAGGTCGTGCGGGGGTTCAACGTGGCGTTCGCAGGCTCTACCTTGATGATGCATCCCTCGTGGTCTCCGTCTGGCGATCGCGTGCTCTATTCGCGAGGGCAGATCGAGGCGTCGGAGCTGCTGGCGTGGCGCGCGGATGGATCCGGTGAGCCCATCACCCTCACCAAAGGAAGCTACGGCCGGATCTCCGCCGACGGTAAATGGTTGCTGTGGCTCGAGGACCATCGCGGGCTGGGCCGCCTGCGCTACGCGGCATTCGACGGCAATGCGATCGTCGGCGAAGCACGTACGCCTGCCGGACTGGAGAAACTGAATATCCGCGCGTTTGATCTGTCGCCGGACGCCAGCCTCATCGCCGTTGGCGCCAAAGAAGAGGAGAGCATGCAGGGGAACATCTATGTCACGGCATTTCCCGCCGGGACCCCGCGGCGACAGGTGACGAGCAGCGGCGGAACGTTCCCGCAGTTCTCCGCTGATGGCCGCGAGCTGTACTTCATTAGCGGCGGCCGCAGCGAATCGGGTGCCTTCGAAGGGCGGATGATTGTGGTGCCGCTGACGCCGGGACCGGCATTGGCGACCGGCGTCCCGCGCACGCTGTTCACGGGTTCAGCCGTGCCGAGCGGCTTCGACGTCGCCCGCGACGGCCGGCTGCTCGTGGCGCGGCAGTCTGAGCGCGCCGGTGAGCGTCCGCGCGCGCTGCTGGTGGAAAACTGGCCGCTGCTGTTAGGAGTTAACAGTAGGCAGTAGGCAGTAGGCAGTAGGCAGTAATCAGTTATCAGTAATCAGTCATCAGCAGGCAGTTATCAGTAGCGCCGCTTACTTCGCCCGCGTCAGGTTGAAGAATCCGGTCGCGTGCGCGCTGGTGTAGAAGCCGATGAACTCGTCGTTGGTCGCGCGGCCCACCCAGTCGTAGACGCCGCCATCCTGAGCGCCGAGGTCGACGGTGCCGGTGAACAGGACGACGCCGCCGGAAAGGCGCCCGTTCATGCTGATCTTGTATTTGTAGGGACGCCCGCAGTCACCTTCGAAGGTCGCGACCCACGTCTCGCCATTGCGCACCACGTCGGCGTCCAGCTGCTTGCACAGTTCCTTGGGTTGCGTCGTCGCCTTGGCAGGATTGAAGCTGCTCCAGGTGCCCGACCACTTACCGGCGATCTCGGGAGGCCCCTGCGCCTGGCCACGACCACTCTGACCGTGGGCCTGCCCGATCGTCGCAGCCATCATTACCAGTGCAAGCAGCCATCCGATTCTTGTTCTCTGCATCTGTCTCTCCCTCGAGGTATTAATACCTTTTTTGGTGAAGCATTGCTGCTACTCTTGGCCCGCTGTTCCCCAACCTGTACAAGGAGTAATGATGACGACGCGCCGTGATTTTCTGGCGGCTGGTGCTGCTTCGTTACTGGCCGGCGGTGCTCTGATTGATGCGAGTGCCGCCACCGAACTGACGGACGCGCTCCTGCGCGCAACGACAGAGGGCGCCGGCGATTATCTGCTGTCGCCCGGACTCGTGTATCTCAACACCGGTTCGACCGGCCCCTCCACTAAAGCGGTGCTCGAGCGCACGATAACGGCCTGGCGCCAACTGGAGACGAATCCCGTCAGGCAAGCCTACGACGGCACTCAAGGGCTGCTGGGTTCCGCTGAGAAGGTGCGGGAGCAGGCGGCGGCGTTCCTCGGATGCACCACCGAAGAACTGCTGATCACGCGCAGCACCAGCGAGGGGATGAACACCGTCGCCCAGAGCATGAAGCTGAATGCCGGCGACCGGGTGCTGTCCACCGATCAGGAGCACGAGGGAGGCACTGACTGCTGGAAATATCTGGCGGACCGTCGCGGCATCGTGCTCGACGCGGTGGCGATCACCGACGAGATGGATGATCGAGCCATCGTGGCGACTCTTGACGCCGGAATCCGGAAAGAAACAAAGGTGATCAGCGTCAGCCATGTCCTGTGGACCACCGGACGCAAGCTGCCGGTGGCGGAGATTGCCGCGATCGCCCGGCAAAAGGGCGTCCTGTGCATCGTCGATGGCGCGCAAGCGGTGGGCGGCATGCCGGTGGACGTCAAGGCGCTGGGCTGTCATGCCTACGCCACCACCGGACACAAGTGGCTCCTCGGGCCAAAGGGCATCGGCCTCCTCTATATCAGCGCCGATGCCGCCGACGCGATCAAGCCGGTCCAGTGGATGAGCGGCAAGAAGTTCGTGTCAGGTTCTACCGGCGTCGGGCCATTGGTGCTGGTGATGGGCCTGGGCGCTGCGATCGAGGCGGCGACTGCGCGGGGGCTGGCCGACATCGAGCGACATAATCTCGCGCTGCGCAACCGCGCCTATGCGGCACTCTCGAAGATCACCAAAGTACGCATGCGGAGCGGAGGGCCAGGACCGACTGTCTCAGCGCTGGTCTCGTTCGAGCTGCCAGCCACCGTCGACAGCCGTGCGTTGATGCAGACCCTGACGATGAAGCACGCCGTTCAGGTGAAGAGCTTCGCGAAGCCATTCAACGGGATGCGCCTGTCGCCCCATGTGTTCAACACCACGGCCGATGTGGACAAGGCGCTGAACGCGATCAAGGAGGAGTTGGGCGCTATGCAGCGCTCCGCGGGCGGATAGGCGCGAGGCGCCAGCGTGCGTACGCCACGAACGTGGCCATCGCCAGCAGCACCATCGTGATCAACGCCGGGAAGTACTCCGCACGCCGGATGTGGTAAACCGTAGCGGAGATCATGACGATCATGATGCCGACGGCCGCAGCCGGAACCAGCCCTGGCAGGATGCGCGTGGCGGCGGGGAGCGTCAGGCCGACGGCGGCGAGGATCTCGGCCCATCCAAGAAACACCCAGAACGCTCGCGGCAGCGACGCGTTCATCTGGACGGCTATTTCAGGCGGCGGCGCCAGCAGCAGCCATCCATGCGCGAAAAACGCCAGGGCCAGCAGGATCTGCAGCACCCACAACGTGATTTTCATCGTCTCTCCTCCGCTCGCGCCCTCGGGCGCAGCGCCACGAGGCTATGATCCTACCTTGAGGACCCGCGGCGCGGCCGATCTGAGAAGCTGAAGGCTCGATCGGCTCAGCTGTCCAGGACGCATCATCCTTTCCGTTGTCGGCCTACACCTGATAATCCGCCAAAAAGATGTGGCCCGTCTGCTTATCGATCAGCAGACGGAAATTGCTGCTCGCGTGCGTCGGCGTAAGTCCATATCTCGTATTCCGTGAGCGGCTTCGGCGCAAACCACGACGGGCACTCGGCGAAACACGGACGCGTCGCGGCAGTGGCTTCGGCATCCTGAACTTTCCGCAAGCGATTCCGACTGAACAGCTGGTCACGTAGCGCTGCGTGCGGCTGAATCTCGAAGAGGTATCCCGCTTCGTACGTCCAGTGAGGCGCTCGCCAGTAGCGGGAGTGAACAACAACGACGTCCGCGGGCTTTGTGGTCCCGAATGCTCGATGCCAGTTCTCTGGAACATCGTCCCAGGTCCCGCTGCGAACATACCCACACGCCGCCGTTGCCAGCGTGGCCATCGCGACGATGAATAGCGCAACGTTGGTGTGGTTTCGCTCCACTGCTTGTCCGCCTGATTATCCGAGTGACGACCGTGAACACACCCGGCCGCATGCGAGCAGTCAGCATAACTGAGGAAATATCCTGCCTCGGCGCAACTCCGCGCCGCTCGGTTGTCATTTGCCACTCGAGCCGACGACAGCGGCCGTGCGCAGCGACGCGAACTCGTCCCGGCGGGCGAGCTCGCCCCCAAGAAAATTCGCGAGCGCCGAAGTGTGAAGCCGACACAGGACTTCGGCGCAAACCTGTCGGACACGGATTTGATCGCGAAGTTGAAGCGGCTCGTTGCGACTGAGCGTGAGGCGACGACCGAGGTCCTGCGATCGTTGATGGAGTTCGACGCGCGGCGGCTCTATCTCGGCGAAGGGTACCCATCGCTGTTTGCGTATTGCACTCAGGTGCTCCACTACGCGGAACACGCCGCGCTGAATCGGATCGAGGTGGCGCGGGCGGCCCGACGGCTGCCTGCCCTGCTCGAACACATCGCCGACGGGCGCCTGCACCTTACGGGGGCTCGACTGCTGGCGCCGCATTTGACCGATGAGAATGCGGACGCGCTGCTCTCGACCGCGCGTTACAAGAGCAAGCGCGAGATCGAGGAAGTGATCGCCGCACTGAAGCCGCGGCCCGACGCTGCGCCGATGGTCCGGCAACTGTCGACTTCGACAGTGTGCTCGTCGTCGTCAGCCGAACCCCCGGCGAGTACGTTTGCCGCATCACCTGGTCCATCGCCAGCGATTCCGGTCGCGACGGCCGCAATGGCTCGTTCGACAGTAATTCCCCTGGCACCGGAACGCTTCAAGGTCCAGTTCACGATCAGCCGCGAGACGCGCGACAAGCTGCAGCAGGTCCAGGACCTGATGCGACACGTGGTACCGAATGGTGATCCTGCGACGATTTTTGATCGAGCGCTCACGGTGCTGCTCGCGGAGCTCGAGCGCAAGAAGTTCGCGGCGACAACAACCCCGCGCCGCGCCCGCGAGGGAGACGAGACCAGCCGCCACATTCCTGCGTCCGTGCGGCGGGACGTGTGGCACCGCGACGGCGGTCAGTGCGCTTTCGTCGGTTCACACGGCCGATGCTCGGAACGTGGTTTCCTGGAGTTCCATCACCTGGTGCCGTTCGGAGTCGGCGGCGCGGCGACGGTCGAAAACATCGAACTGCGCTGCCGTGCGCACAACGCCCACGAAGCGTCGCTCTTTCTTGCCGCGGAAGACACGAGTTTTTTAGAGACCGTGACTGGAGAGGCCTCAGGTGAGTTGCGACGACGTTGCACAGGGCTTCCGGCGTCCCGATGGCGACGCAGACCTGGCATCGTAGCCTTTACGATCGAGAACCCAGATCGCCGTTGATGAAACCGCAGATCATCGGACCACACCTGTCAGTTTGACGATCGGCGCGCTTGCCGCCACCCGCTGCGCGTCCGCCTGCGACGCGAACTGACGATTCGTAATCTCGCGGGCATCGATTTCAATCTCTATTGCACGTCCCGAAAAGGGACTCGGGATGATCTGCAGTGACGCTCCGTCGAAGCGCATCGCATATCCACATCCGTCAGGCTCGGTGGACGTCCACTGATTGCAGAACGCCAGCGACGCCAGATCGCCGGCGCGGACGAAGCGGTAGTCTTCAACGAGTTCAGAAACCGGGATCGAGCCGGCTGCGTGCAGGTAATTGTCGCGGGAGGCAGTCACCTCCGCGAAGAACGCCCGCCACTCCGGGTCATCTGTGTACCGTCGGTAAACGTGCAACCGATGCTGAGCCACGAGTGCAGCGGCATAAGGATCCTCCGCCAGGCGGTCGATGCCTCGCGACGACGTCTCACGTTTGACCGTGTCCGGCACGTGAATGAAGTCGAGGAGCTGCCCGGACGTCTCGTCCACAATCAGGGTCTCATCGGCTTCCATCCAGCCATCGTCATGATGCTGGACCGCGTGGAGAATGGACGCCTTGCGTGACGAGTCGGGGAAATGCACGGCATCCCAGGCGCGCATGATCCGCATCGCGAGTGCGGCGTGGTCCGGTTGCGTGATCAGTTGCAGCGTCGAGTCAATCTGTCGAATGATCATCTTCTGCCGGTTCAGGAGCCTTCAAGGATGACAACAGATACTATCCCGCGGTTGGTTCAGCTCGCGACAGGGCCGCGTGTGAACTGCGTGCGTTCCGGGGATCCGAGTCGAGAGCCGGTCATTCTTATTCACGGCTGGCCCGACGCGTGGTTCTCGTACAGCCGCGTGATGCCGCTGTTGCCCGACGCTCTTCACGCCGTGGCGTTCGATCAGCGCGGGTTCGGCGACTCCGATCGTCCACAGTCCGGCTATTCGATTCCCGAGATGGCCGCTGATGTCATCGCCCTTCTTGACGCGCTGGCTCTCGACCGCGTCACCCTGGTTGGCCACTCGTTCGGAAGCTTCGTTGCGCGTCAGGCAGCAATTGCGCACCCGGAACGGGTGAAGACGCTGGTGTTGATCGGCACCGGCTTCGCTGCGTCAAACCAGGTCACGCGTGATCTGCAGAAGTCTCTGCGTGATCTGCCGGATCCGATTCCGGTGGAGTTCGCGCGCGAGTTCGCGCAGAGCACCGTCTACACTCCGGTGCCGTCTGAATTTCTCGAGCGGATGGTCGCGGCGAGCCTGAAACTGCCCTCTCCGCCTGTGGCGGCTCACCCTCGATCGCCTCGTCGAGTACGACGACACGTCTCAACTCGACCAGATCCAGGCACCCACCCTCCTGTTGTGGGGCGATCGCGACGGGCTGTTCTCACGGACGGAACAAGACCGGTTCATCGGCGCGATGCCGTCGGCGCGGTTGAAGGTTTACCCGGAGACCGGCCATTGCCCGAACTGGGAGCGGCCGGAGTTGGTGGCGCGGGATATCGCCCAATTCGCAATGAATCATTGCTCGCAGCCCTAAGGGCTGGCCTACGAAGTCTTTCACAGCTCGAACGAGATCTCCCGTTCATTGATGTAGGTTCTCTACATTACTTCTTGACAAACCCGCACTCGTGTAGACAATCGACAATACTGTGGTTGTCGATCGTCGATCGGTTCTCTTAGGCGGCGGGGTCGCGGCGGCCGCTTTGATGCTGCGCGACGAGACGCCCCTGTCGCAGCGCACCATCCGCGGCGGACCGCTGCCCGTACCCGAGGGGCCGATCGGCGTCGCCTTTCTCGTCTCCGCGGGTTCAAACGTCATCGACATGACCGGCCCGTGGGAGGTGTTCCAGGACGTCCCGCGCCGACCCGGGTTCCAGCTGTTCACCGTCGCCGAGACTGCCGGGCCGGTTCGCCTGACCGGCGGCCTCCAGGTCATCCCCGACCACACCATCGACAACGCTCCTCAGCCGCACGTCGTCGTCGTGCCGGCGATGCGCGGCACGCCACGCGTACTGGAATGGCTGAAGGCGATATCGGCGAAGACCGACCTGACGATGTCGGTGTGCACCGGGGCTTTTCAGCTGGCGCGCGCGGGGTTGCTGAATGGTCAGCCGGCGACAACCCACCACGAGTTCTTCGACGCCTTCGCCCGCGACTTTCCTGACGTCAAGCTGCAGCGCGGGTTCCGATTCGTCGAGACGGGGCGGAATCTCGCGACCGCCGGTGGGCTCACGTCCGGCATCGACCTCGCCCTGCGCACCGTAGAGCGGTACTTCGGCCGCGCCGTGGCGCAGCAGACGGCCGACTACATGGAATACGCGGGTAACGGCTGGATCGCGTGATGGTGAGCTGCCACAGCCCTGAAGGGCTGGACTACGGCGGCAACAGCCCTGAAGGGCTGGACTACGGCGGCAGCAGCTCAGGAAGAGATGATCATGGATTCAATTCTCAAAGATCTTCGCTTTGGCGCGCGCGCACTCCTGCGCAGCCACTGGTATACCGCGATCGTCGTGTTGACGCTCGGCCTCGGGATCGGCGCCAACACCGCAATCTTCAGCGTCATCACCGGTGTGCTGCTGCGGCCGTTGCCGTACGAGAGCAGCGACCGGCTCGTGCTGCTCCGCCAGTCGGCGCCGCTCGCCAGCGTGGCGAACGTCGGCGTCTCGATCAAGGAGTACTTCACCTATCGCGAACAGGCGCGCGACCTGCAAAGCCTGGTCGAGTACCACCAGATGAATTTCGATCTGCTGAAGCGCGGCGAACCGGACCGGGTGAGCACCGGCGTCGTCTCGCACAACTTCTTCGATGTGCTCGGAATCCGCCCGCAATACGGACGCTCGTTTGTCGCCGATGACGACAAGCATGGTGCGGAAGCGGTGCTCATCCTCGGGCATTCCTACTGGCGCACCCGCTTCGGTGCCGATCCATCGGTCGTCGGTCAGCAGTTCGAAATGAACGGGCGCCCGCACACCGTGGTCGGGATCCTGCCCAACGTGCCGATGTTCCCTCAGGAGAACGACGTCTACATGCCGGTGCTGGTGTGTCCGTTCCGTGCGGCAGCGGAGCGAAACATCGCGCAGAATCCGCGGATCTTCTCTGCGCTGACGGTGTTCGGCCGGTTGCGGGACTCGGTCAGCCGCGGGCAGGCTTCCACCGAAGTCGGAGGCATCGCCGGTCGCTTTGCCGCGGCCGACACCCGCGCCTACCGCCCCGATCGCGGATTCGCCGCGACACTGCTCGACGTCCGCGAACAGATGACACAGAACGCGCGGCCGATGCTGATCATCCTGCTCGGCACGACCGGGCTCGTCCTGCTGCTGGCCTGCGCCAACGTCGCCAACCTGACGCTCGCGCGGCTGCTGCGGCGCGATCGCGAACTGGCCGTTCGCACCGCGCTCGGCGCCGGACGCTCGCGGCTCTTCCGCCAGCTGCTCACTGAAAGCCTGCTTCTTGCCGCCGCCGGTGGGATCGCCGGAGTCCTGTTCGCCACGATGACCGTCGGGATGCTGACCCGCTTCATCGGCCGCTTCACCCAGCGCACCCAGGAGATCGCCATCGATCCGTGGATGCTCGGCTTCACGCTGCTGCTGTCGGTGATCGCCGGGGTACTCTTCGGCGCCGTGCCGGCGTTGATGGCGCCGGCGGACCCCAATCAGCGTCTGCGTCAAGGAGGCAAGGGGACTGGCGTCGGCGCCCCACGCGCTCGCCTTCAGAGCGCGCTCGTCGTCACGCAGGTGGCGGTTTCAGTCGTGCTGCTGGCAGCCGCCGGGCTGCTCCTCACCAGCTTCTTCCGCCTGCAGAAAGTCGAACCCGGGTACCGGACCGACGGTGTCGTCTCAGCCGAAACGTTCGGCAACTTCCGCCGGTATCCCGACATCGAGTCGCTTCTCAAAGTCTATCTGCCGGTAATAGATCGACTCCAGGGGCAAGCCGGCATCACGTCGGTGGCGATCACCAACGCCGTACCGCTGAGCACCATTGCCCCCTTCTCCGCCCCGTTCCGCATCGAAGGGCGTGACACCGGCGACACCGGTCGAGGCCCCACCTCCGACATCCGGATCGTCAGCGAACAGTACTTCGACACCCTCGGCATCCCGCTGCTGCAGGGCCGCACCTTCAAGCCGTCCGACGACGGGGAGGCGCCGCTGGTCGTGCTGATCAATCGCGCGATGGCGCGGTATTGGGAAGGTCGCGACCCGGTCGGCGCCCGCGTCTCGTACGACGGCGGTGAGAACTGGGCAACCGTCATCGGTGTCGTCGGCGACGTCCGCCTGTTTTCGCTCGACACGGATTCGACCGCCCAGGTCTATACGGCGCTGCGTCAGCAGCGCAACTCCTTCGGCGGACGCGTGCTCGTGCGCACCTCAGGAAATCCTCGGGACGCGGCCGCCGCCATTCAGAGCGCCGTCCGCGCCTTCGATCCGGATATGCCGATCGAGAACATTCAGACGCTCGAGGAATTGCGGGACCAGAACCTGGCCACGCCGAAGCTGACGGCGACGCTGATCGGCATTTTTGCGGTGCTGGCCGTGATCGTCACCTTGACCGGCATCACCGGCGTGATCGCCACGTCGGTGTCGCATCGCACGCAGGAGTTCGGCGTGCGGATGGCACTTGGGGCCCGGCGGGGGCAAGTGCTGTCGATGGTGCTGCGCCAGGGGCTGACCCTCGTCGTCGTCGGACTCGTGCTGGGGCTCGTCGGCGCGGTGATCGTGGGACGCGCGCTGACGGCGTATCTGTATCAGACCAGTCCCACTGATCCGTTCGCTCTGGCGATCGTCGGGATCTCCTTTCTGGTTGCCGGCACGCTGGCCTGCTTCGGGCCGGCGTGGCGTGCGACGACGGTCGATCCGCTGGTAGCGCTCCGCGCTGACTGATACGACGCGTTGACAGCGGACGACGCGCCGTTTATCCTCGATTGTCGATTGACTACAGGAGCACAGTGCCTCGCAAGATAGATACCCTTCAGGGAACGCTGGATCTGCTGATCCTCAAGACCCTCGCACTCGAACCGATGCATGGTTGGGGGGTCGCGCACCGCATCGAGCAGGCAACCGGCAACGTGCTGCAGGTCCCGCAGGGCTCGCTCTATCCTGCGCTTCACCGGCTCGAGCAAGAAGGCTGGATCGAAGCGGAGTGGGGCACGGCGCCCGAGTCGAACCGCCAGGCGAAGTATTACAACCTCACCAAGGCCGGCCGCAAGCAGTTGGCCGCAGAAGAGAAGACCTGGAGCGCGCTGGTCGGTGCGGTGGGCCGGGTGCTTTCACAGGCCTGAGATTCGGCACACGTGTTTGGGGCGTCGACGCCAGCCGCATGACTCGCGAACCAGTGCTCATTCTCACGCTCATCACGTGCGCGTCTCTGCAGAACCCGGCCGCGCACGTAATGCATCACTTTCCACAGTGGTCGCCTGACGGCACCACGATCCTTGCGTCATCGACCATCGACGGCGATTCCGAGATCTTTCTGTTCTCTCTGGACGGCAGCGCACCTCGCCAACTCACCCGCAATGCGGCGGCCGACGATATCGCGATCTGGTCGCGCGACGGAAGGCGGATCTTCTTCACCAGCGACAGGCGAGGACGCCTCGAACCCTTCGTCATGAACGCGGACGGCTCGGAGCAGACGCCGTTTAGCGGAGCAGCGGAGCCGCACCCCGCGCCGGACGGCACTCAACTGATCGAGAGCAGCGTCCAGGGTCGCGGCGCCATCGTTGCTGTTTCGCCTGACGGAAGGCGTCGCGTGCTGACGGAAGGTCAGCACGCCGAGCAGGGCAGCTTCTCGCCGGACGGCCGCTGGATCGTTTACGAACAGCGAAATGCGATCGACGAACAGGACATCAAGCGATCGAACATCGTCATCGCCAAGCCGGATGGATCGGAGCCTAGGATCGTGTCGACAGGCACCGATCCGTCATGGTCTCCCGACGGCCGGTCGCTCCTCTTCAAGATCTGGAATGAGAGCGATCAACAGCTCTGGATCGCAACCGCCTCTCGCGACGGGGGTGCTGCGCGCCGGCTGTCGCCGGGCGTGCATCCAGCGTGGTCCCCCGACGGCCGGCGGATTGCGTTCATGCGTGACTCGGGCTCAGGCACCGACATCTGGGTGATGGACGCCGACGGAGCGAATCCTCGGTGCATCACGTGCCGATCGTAGTCAGAGGTCGATGAGGCCCAGTCGCAGCGCCTTGCGCACCAGTTCAGTGCGCGACGAGGCGTCCAGCTTCCCGAAGATCGCCGCCAGGTGAAACTTGACCGTGTGCTCCGAGATCGCCAATCGGCTCGCGATCTCACGGTTGCGCAGCCCATCCGCAACCAGCACGAGCACGTCGTGCTCTCGCGGCGTGAGTTGTTCGAGCAGCCGCGGAGGGTCCGGCAGATCGTCAGTCACGTCGCGATGAACGCTCCCCCACGGTGACCGCCACATCCCGGCGCACGCCGCCTCGCAGGATTGTCAGGGTAACCGGCTTGCCGATGTGATCACCGCGCAATCGGGTCAGGAGCGCTTCGGGATCGTCGAGCGGCTCTCCAGCAAACGCCGTGACGACATCGCCGATGAGCAGGCCTGCCGCATCTGCGGGGCTCCCTGATGTAACGCCGGTGATCAGCAGTCCGTGAGTGGTGCTGGCATCGGCTCCCTGCCGGTCGGGGATTTTCACCGTCATCGTGCTGATGCCAAGAAACCCCTGGCGCTCCCCGCCCCGTGCCACGATCTGCCGTGCGGCTGCAAGCGCAATCGCTGCCGGCAGGACGACCGCGGTTCCACGGATCTCGGTGCCGGTCACGCAACCGAGCCAACCTCCGCTGCCGTCCACGAGGGCTCCTCCGGTGATCGCACCGTGCGGCGACATCCCAACTCGAATTACCCGCTCAATCGAGGATGTGCGACCGGTTCTCAGCGGTCCCCCGACAACCGCCACGTTGGTCACGAGCGCCATTACGCCGCCACTCCACGTGCGGCCGATCGCGACCGCCAGGGCGCCCACCCGCGGCTCCGGCGCAACCTGTGCTGAAGTGGCAGCGAGGCTCGGGTACCCGGATCACAGCGAGCCCGTGGGATGCTGCGAAGCCAAGAACACGCCCCTCGACCGTATGACCGTCGGGATGCCGCACGACCGCCACATCGTCTCCGATCGCCCGGGCTGGTGCGATTACGAGATCGGTGTCGAAGACGATGCCGGCCGCAGGACGGCGATGGCTGTGCACCTGGACGACGCTGCGGGCGGCAGTTTCTACAGCGGCTGCAATTTGGTCCGATAGTTGACTGAATGCGTTGCTCATGCCGACACGATAGCAACCCGGCGGGTGCGAGTGAATCAGCCGAATGGCTAGGTCACTTCCCGCCTGTGCTGCGTTTGATCGCCGAGCCGGGGACAGGCGGCACTTTCTGGACGACGCCCTTCTCGAGCACCAGCTTCTCCATGTCGGCCAGCTCCATCGGGATGAAGTCGGTAAAGTTCTCGACACCGGTCTCGGTAACGACGACGGTGTCCTCGAAACGGAGATAGAGGTTCTCCTCGCGCACCCACAGCTGGGGATCGACTGAGAACACCTGCCCGGGCTTGAGCGGCGCGCCTCGATATCTGCCGACATCGTGCACCGCCATGCCGACGGTGTGAGAGAACACGCCACCGCCGGTCTCCACCATCGTCCGCGCCGCCTTTTCGTAGAGCGGCTTCGAGAACCGCGTGCGGGCGAACACCGGCTCCATCGCGCGCCTCGCTTCCTCGAGGATCTGGTCGGGGCTGAAGCCAGGACGGATCCGCGACATCACCGCCTTGTGCCACTCGAGAATGAACTGCAGCAGCTCGCGCTGCTGCGCGGTGTATTTGCCGTTGACCGGCCACACGCGGCCGATGTCGCTGGTGTAGTAGCGGTAATCGGGCGCGAAGTCCATCAGCACCAGGTCGCCGTCCTTGAGCGTGGACGTGTTGCGGAAGTAGTGCCCGTTGTTGATGTTCTCGGTACCGCTGGCGGTGATCGAGCGGTAGCCCTCGAGGCGAGCGTCGTTCAGGAGGAAGACGTAGCGTGCCGCCGCGTCGAGCTGATACTCGGTGACCCCCGGCTCGGTGCTGCGCATCGCTTCCATCAGGCCGAGCCCGGCGATCTGTGACGCACGGCGGACCATCGCGATCTCGCGCGGGCTCTTGACGCTTCGCATCTCGTCGAGAATCGGATTGAGATTCTTCACGTCCGCCTGCGGATGGCGCGCGCGCAGCAGCTCGACGAAGCGGCGCTGCCGCGAGCCGGTAGCGTCCCACGGATCGTTGATGCGCGCGACCTCCGCGGCGACCAGTTCGCCGCGGCTCTGACCCTGGTTTTCCGCCGGGCTGAACTCCGCGAAGATGGCGGCCGGCGGCTGTCCGCGCCGTGCCGCGGGCGCCGCTTCAGGAGCTGCGGTCGAAATCACCGGCCAATTAGTGCCGACCATCTGCTGCACCGGCAGCACCTGATCGACGCCCGAGATCCGCATGACCAGGTCCGCATCTTCGGCCGACAGCACGCGCCCTTCCGCCGCCTCCAGCCGCGCGTTTCGCGGCGGCAGATAGATCGTGACCTTCCGCGTGCGGCCGTCGAGCAGGAGGTATGCGCCCGGAGTCTCGATCCCGGACAGGTAATAGAAGCTGTTGTGCTGACGAGGGAGCGTGAAGCCCTCCGTCTGCGGCATGCCCTGGACGACGGCGACGGCGGATGTGCCGATCTGATCGAGGACCTTGGCGTGCCGGCTCTTGAATTCGTCCGCCGGAAAGTCGGTCTGGTAATACTGCGCGCGCGACGCCGGCGCCGGCAGCCAGCAGCATGCCGCACACTGCCGCTGCGTAAGAGTCTTCCGTGCATCAATCGCTCCTTGTCAGCGCTTCACGAACTCCGCCGACTGCATCAATACCCAGGTATTCGGATCCAGCGTCACCGACGCCGGCTCGGTGTCCGCGGCGAGCGAGAAGCGGCCGCTGCGCTCCGCCAGCTCGATCCGTTCGATCCGCGGCTGACCGGTTGCGCCGGCGACGGCAATCTCGAGTGGCAGGCGGTACGCTGCGGCTTCCTGCGTCTGCGTCAACTCGATCAGCACCTGTTTCGCGGCGGCGTCGTAGCGCCACTCTCCTTTCAGCGAAGGCATGCCTGGACGCTTCATCCATTGATCGAAGAACCACGTCAGCGGCACGCCGGCGGTGCGCTCCATCACCTGCCGGAAATCGTCAGTGGACGCGTTCTTGTCCCGATAAGTGCGGTAGTACTCACGGATGCCGGTCCAGAACTTGTCGGTGCCGATCGTTCCGCGCAGCATGTGCAGCACCCATGCAGCCTTTTGATAGACCAGACGATTGAGTCACCTTGCTCATATCCGAAAGGTTGCGATGGATGATCGGCTGGTCCGGCGCCGCCTTCTGCGCGGTGAGAATGGTCTGGATGTCGTTACGCAGATTGCGGACGAACGTGTCACGGCCGCTGAACTGCTCGGTATAGAGATGCGTGAAGTAGGTCGCAAACCCCTCGCTCAGCCACACGTCGTCCCAGTCCTTCTGGGTGACGGCGTTGCCCCACCATTGATGCGCGACTTCATGGACGACCGGCGCGCGTCCAGCCGCCACTCCCTTCTCGCCGTAGAAGATCTCGGACGCGTGCTCGGTGCCGCCGCCGATGCCGGCTGCCTCGACGTGCGCGAGCTTCTCGTATGAATACGGCCCGATCCAGTCGCTGAAGAACTCGAACGCGCGGCGTCCGGTGAACTCGAAGATGTCGCGCCCGCGCTCACGATCCTGGGGAAACACCCACACCTGCTGCGGAATCCCGCGGACGACGTCGTAGTGATGGACGGCGAACCGCGCCACGCCGAGCGCGTAGAGCCACGAGTTGATCGGCACCGACTGCTTCCAGTGCGTGCGGCGGGTGCCGTTCGGCTGATCCAGCTCCTCGACCAGCAAACCGTTGGCGATGACCTGGTAGTGCGCCGGCGCAGTGACGATGAACTCTCCCGTCGCCTTGTCGTAGGGATGGTCGACCATCGCCAGCCACTGCCGTGCGCGATTCGGCCAGTTCTCGCTGAACATCGTCCGTTCGCCGTAAATGTTGTTGATCAATCGAAGGCCGTTGCCGGGGATGCCGCTGTAGGTGATGACCGCCTGCAGTTCGTCGCCCGCTTTCACCGTGGACGGCAGCGGTATGTTCAGCCGATCGGTCGCGTGCTTGAAAGCGGCCATCGCGCCGGCAACTGTTACGCCCGAGACCGTCATCCCTTTGCCGTCCGCGGCCGACGTCAGGTCGAGGAGAAGCTCGCGGACCGGTTGAACGACGCGAAAGGTGACGGTTGTTTCTCCCGCGATCCGGTCGGAGCTGTCTTCAACCGTCAAGCGGAAGACGTAGTGAAGGATGTCGATCCCCGGCTGGCGCGGGTAGGTGTCGGCCCGGCTGTCGACAGCTGCCAGGAGCAGGATGACGATGAACGTTATGGACACAATCGATCGCACGGGACGCTACCTCTTCGCCGGCTCTTTCGGCGCCGCTACCACCTTGAGGTCGAACTTCCCGCTGCTCTCGGCAAAGAACAGACAGTCTGACGCCTTATCGCAGGAGGTGACGTGCCGATAGTTCCCACCGGGCTGCATCATGTAAGAACCCGGACCGAGCCGCACCTCCGCTTTGCCTTCTGGCGCCTGGATGTAGGTGCCTGACAGGAACACGACCTTCATGGCATGGGTATGCGTGTGAAGGGGAACGGTGAATCCCGCCGGCAGCTTGAAGTACGCGCCGAACGCCCCCTTGGCAGGATCGCCCCACAGACTCGCGACCTTGACTCCGGGAGCGCCCTTTGGATCGAGATCGGTCCACACCAGGTCGCCGGCGGCCATGAAAACGGGTTGGGTTGGCCCTATTCTCAAATCTTTCTTGACCGCCGCTTGTCCGGGAGGCTGCGCCAGCAGTGGCACGGTCAGGATCAGCGAGATCGAGAAGGCCAGGACGTAGGTCGCTCTCATCAACTCCTCCTTATGTTTACCGTCCACCGGCGGCCCATTGTAGTGGGATGCGCTGGCATTACTTGAAAGCGGCATACCGAAGAAGTCGGCGGCTACTTGATCCGCGCGCTGGTCTCGAACCGGCGAAAGTTGGTGTACTGCGCTTCGCAGACGACACGTTCGTGAGCCGGTGCCGTGCCGCTCTTCCTCGCGATCGAGCCGTAGTCGTAGTGCTCTCGAAACAAGGTCGGCACCGACATGCCGAGACGGTCATTGGGTCCGTAAGTGGTCGTCAGCTCGAGGCGCACTGAGTCAGTCTTGGCTGTCAGCAGCGTGCGGCGGACTCGGCCGGTACCAGCTTCGACGATGAACTCTCCCCTGGAAAACACTCGCCCCCGGCGCTGATGCTGGATCAGCGTCGGGGGATCCTTCTCGGTGAACGCAATCGTCACGAGGGTGGTATTGCCCTCCCGTTCGACGCCTTTCCGCTCGAATGAGAACCGGGCGCGATGTCGCTCGTCGAGCACCAGCAGGGCCAACGTCGGCTCGTTGAAGTTCCGGAACGTCCGGCCAAGGTTGTATCGCGAATTGACTTCCGTGAATTTCGGCGGCACGTCGCCCGCCGCCAGCCTCTGAAACGCGCCTCTGAGATCCGGACGCTCGGTGAGCACCGTTCCGTCGAGCGAGATCACATCACGGATCGCCATCCAGTGGCGATCGGTCGTCAGATATGCGAAGAAGACCTCACTCTGAGTGCGGCGAAGCCGAGGCATCTGCGGGTCGCGCGGGGTTTGGGCAACGATTTCCTGCGTGTAGGTCTCGTCGGCGATGACGGAGGTCAGTTGCCGCTGGTAGTCCGCGACGTAGCGTGCCGCAGCCTCGACGATCTTCTTCGTGGACGTGTCAGGGCGTTGCGATGCGCCGGCACTGGCCAGGAGCGCCAGCGTCAGGATCAACCAACCGGAACCCTGAGCCCACCTCACCCTACGATTGTAGAACCTAACATGGCGTTATCATCGGCGCCGAGCGCTGGCGTCGCCGTCGAATTCCTTGCGTGAGGCGGCTTGTTCTCGTCCGACGCGGCCGATCACGATCTCCGCGCGCGCGTAACTTTCAGGCCGGACGGGTGCACCCACCAGACCGCGAAGCATGGCCAGCTGGCCGACGTGCGTCAGCGCGTCGGCCAACGGACCCTGAATCAGCTTCTCGATCGAATCGTCGGCGACAAGGCCGGACTCGAGCTCGCGATCGAGTGCATCGAGTCCGCTGAAGAATCGCTCGACTTCGGTGGCCCAGTCATCAGATCCCGCTGCAGTCCAGACGTAATCGCCTTTCGCGATCGTCACGCCCCAGGCCATCAGGTCCGCCATGTGGGCGACGATCTCCAGCGAGCTGCGGCCACTGCCGCCGGCGGTCGCCGTTGCAAAGCCGTCCGGCGTGGCCCGCAGAACCTTGGCCGCGCGATACGCGAGTGTCGCCAGCATGTGTCGCAGGACCTGTGTCGAATTCATCGTCGGCGGGATTGTACCTGAACGAACGAATACATCGCGGCTCCCCTGATGCATCAATACGCCAGGCGAGCCGCGAGGTTGACCGATGATTGCGACTTCCGACGGTCTCGCGGGTGACCCTACGTTCCCGCCAGTTTCCGTGCGGCGTTCCTGACGTAAGCGTAGGTGAAGTTCAGCCCGTTGAACTTCGCGGCTTTGGCCGCATATTCGGCGGCGCGCTGCGAGTCACCGGCGCCCTTCAGTGCGACCGAGGTGAGATACACGATTCTCGGATCCTGCTGGTTCGCGAGCTGAAACTCTTTCGCGGCGTCGGCATACTGCTTCTCGGCGAGCGCAACCATCCCGGCGAGCTCGTGCTGCTGACGCACTTCGAACGGCCGCTTCTTTAGTGCGACCTCCCGCGAGTACTCGGCCAACTTCGCCTTCGCCGTGGCGATGTCCTTGCCGGCAGCCGCGACGCGCCCTTCCTCGAACAGGTGGGTCCGCCGCGTCGCTTCTTTCACTTCTTCCGGCACCGTCGCCTTGTTGATGACCGTCACGGCCTCCTCGTACTTGGCGAGCGCTTCCTTCGTGCGGCCGGCTTCGCGGAGCACGTCGCCCATCTGCGTCAGATCGCCTGACATCACCGCGCCGTCGCCGTCTGCCTCCGCCAGCGCATACATGCCTCGCAGTTCGGAGAGAGCTTTCTCGGTCGCCCCCTCATGGACGTATGCTGCCGCGATCCAGAAGCGCGCGAGGCGCCGTTCGGCGTTATTCCGGGCCACCGTCGCGATCTTGGCGAATGCCGCCCGCGCCTGCTCGGGCTTTCCCATCCCGAGATAGTTGTTTCCAATCCCCACATGAGAAGCGACGAAGTTGCGATCCAGCGAGAGTGCCTTCCCGTACATCCTGATGGATTCCTCGAAGCGGCCGACCTTCATCAGCAGTTCGGCGTACGAGTCGTAAGGATTCGGATCGCCGGGAATCAGCTCCGTGTACTTCTTGAACGCCTTCTCCGCATCGTCGAATTTCTCGATGAAGCGATACGCGTAACCCAGCTGATTGTAGGGCTGCGAGAACGACGGATTGATGGAGGTCGCCTGGACGTAGTGCGTAATCGCCGTCTCATATTCCTGTCGGCCGAAGTACGTATTCCCCAGAAGCGTTCGCGCGCGTTCGTCGTTCGGGAACAACCCGACCAGCGCGGTGTAGTGAGTGAGTACGCCAGCCGGATCTCCTTTCAAGCCCTTGTCGAGGCCACCGATCATGTGACGCTCGCCTTCGCTTACGCTGCCCGCCAGCGCCGAGGCGCGCGCAACGGCGTCGATGAACTCTCTCGTCGTCGGCGCGGTGTTGGCCAGGCCCACATACCCGAGCGCGAAGTTCTTGTCCTTCTCGACCGCCTGTTCGTAGAAGCGGCGGGCGTCGGTGGCCCGCAGTTTCTCCGCGAGATCGCGTCCCTTCAGATACAAGTCGCGCGCTTCCGTGGACGATGTCGTGATTGGGATCTTGCCAGCCGATTCCTGGGTGTGCGCGAGGACGAGTGCTCCACCGACGCACAACGCCTGGACGAGTGCGCAAGTCGTGATAGTGCGGCGCATCTGAAACCTCCTGTTACAAAACGCTAAACAGGGGAACGGTATGGCCGGACTTCGCAGTCGACCAGATCTATGGTTCGAGGTCCTCGAGAGATGGGCCAGACGAGCCTGCGGATGGGACCAGTCTCGCGGTGATCCTGGGGCAAGACGCTGACGCTCATGCTCCGCCCGGGTTGTGCAACCGAGAGAACGACCGACGACCGGCCGTGCGAGTCATAGGCCCTGGCTCTGAGCGGCAGGGCCGCGCCACGTTCGCGGCACCTCGGGCTACGCCCGGAAAAACGGTGCTCCGGCGCGTGACTTACGATGGCGGCTTCGGCTTGGGTTACCCGAAGTGCGGCTTGGGATCATCAGCGCATCGATATGATCCGTGCGCCGACTGTCGAATCAGTGCCTCAGCCGACGAGACCGCCTGCGCACCGTTTTTCGAACTGACGCTGCGGGCTGCCCGCATCGTGCCGCGAACGCGGCATGGCCCTGTCGCTCGCGATGTTGGCTCACCGACATGCAGCGGCGCCTAGGCGGGTGGCACGGGACGGGGCGCCCCGCTTCGCGCGGAGCCCACTTCCGTGACGAGCGCTTTTGGGCGAGCACGAAGTGGGGCTGTCCTGCGTCAGGACCCGCCATTAATGGCGCCGCTTTTTGTCTGACTGCCCTTAGGTCGTCCTCGTCCCAGATCGCAGTTTAGGGCAGCCTCTCGATGTTCAAGCGATTGCTCCTCTCTCAGCCCATGAATGGATTCTCGTCAGCGGTCGGGCCGTACACAGACGGCACGGGGAGATTCAGCAATCGCAGGTAGACGAGCAGCTGGCCGCGGTGGTGATACCAGTGGTTCAACATGATTGCCCGGACTAGAGCGCTCCGCGGCATCGTCATGAGGTCTTTTCCGCCGCTCTGAAGGCGCCATAGCGCGGTCATCCTGGCATCGTCGAATCCGCCGAGCAACTGTTTCGCCTTCGCGACGCTGTCGGTCAGCGAGGGCACCAGCTCCGACGCCGTGGCAGCCTCGGGCTGAACGAATGCCGGCGGCTCGGGCACCGTGTCCAGGGCCGCAAGCTCGGCGACGTTGCCGGGCACGGTGGCCACGTGCAGCGCGAGCTGGCCGAGCGACATCGATTTCGGATGCGGCTTCCACGACAGGTGAGCCTGCGGGATCCGCTCGAGCACACGGCGAGTCGTTTGAGCTTCCTGTTCGAGCTCTGCGAGAAGTCCGTCGATGATCTTCATCGGTCCTCCTGGAGCGCGGCCGCTTCGGCTGCCTTGCGGACGCGCGCATGCAACGCCGACCATCCTGTCGCGAGCGGCGACCGATGATCATCGGGGAACGGCCCGACCAGCGTATGTGTGAACTTGATCAGCGTGCCTTCGGGCGTCTCCGTCAGGCGGTACAACAGGTTCGAGGTTGCCGCGGTCGACATGAACAGCGGCCCCCAGATCTCGAGGAGCGCCGGCCGCTTGATGCTCTGGACGAATCCCCACAGGTGGCCGTTGTCGCCGCCAAGGTCCCGGAACCAGCGGCCGCCGGGATAGGGCTCGAGCATCATCGGCAGCGGCGCGCCGTCGGGTGCCTGGTTGAGCCGTCCCATCTGCGCCAGGAGCGACGCAAACGTCTGCTCGATCGAGGCGCTGGACCGCAATCTCCTCGGTGATAGTGAACGTCTGGTTCTCTGAAACGGGTGCCGTCGTGGTCATCTGCTCTTCTCCTCTGCGTGTGCCTTGATGCGGCGGAGTTGTCCGCGCCAGTGCTGCGCGAACATCCCGCACCAGTCGTGAACCGTGCGAAGCGTTTCCGCGTTGATGCGATACATCGTCTGCCTGCCCTCGCGACGCATGTTGACGAGGCCGACGTCACGTAGCACCTGAAGGTGCTTCGATACCGACGGCTGGCCCATCTCGAGGGCATCAGCGATTTCGGTGACGGAGCGCTCCTCGCCGGCGATGAACTCCAGAATGTGCCGCCGGCGGGGCTCCGCGATAGCGTTGAAGGGGTCGGAGGTCGTCGATGCTCGCGCCACGGTTCTGTTATATATTCCGATATAGGAATATGTCAAGTCGGGTCTGCGGGGGGCGATGCCGGGCGATGCGCCGGCCCGGGACGTAGGCGACGAACTCGGCCTGATTTGTCGTCGCTGGTCAGCTCAGGATATGGAAGCGCGATGTCAGGCCCCCGCCTTGAACGGCGTGGTCGCGAGCGTGTTGCCCCACATCAGGGCGATCCGGCCGCTATCGGTCTTCATATCGAGGAACGTCCACGTCAACTGATCGACTGCGAACGGCAGCGTCTCCACTTTCATCGGCACGCGGGCGACGTCCTTGTCAGGCGTGTAACCATACGCGCCCCAGAGCGCGGCCTTGTTGTTCGGGATCGAACTTCAACTGGGCGGGCCAGCTCGAGACGATCAGCGTCCACTCGGTGGGCTTCACCAGGTCGATGAACAGGCTGTATTCACCGGGCGGGACGGTCTTGTCACCGAGGACGAGCGGGACTTCGGTCTTCAGCCTCGTCGTCACGTTGGCGCCGGCGCGCCATACTGGCGGCGGCGGAAAGTTCGGCGTCCCGACGTCGTTGGCCGCTTTTCCATAGTTCGGACCGGACCCGAACAGATCGCGTCCGCGCTGCAGCGGACGTCCGTAGGTGATCTCGATCCACTTGCCGCCTTGATACTGTTCGCGTCCGAGCGCGAATGTCGGCCGATCGCCTTTGATCCATTTGCCGAGCACCTGCGTCTGCGCGGAGCCTTCCGGACTCATCGGCCGCCCCGTCTGCTGTCCGGACGCCGTTACGCCCACCGCCACTACCGCTATCATCGCCATCCACGTGCGTGCCATCAGTCCCTCCAGCCGGTGAGCATACCGAGGGCACCTCGGCGGACCGCACTGACTTGTGACGGATCGCTTGTGGGACAGGACGAGGGAGCGTCAGGTGACGCGGTTGCACGGCCGCTACAATAATGAGGACGTGGCCACGACTCTGAGCAACAAGGAACGGGCGCATCTCAAGGCGCGTGCGCACGCGCTCGAGCCGGTGGTGCACGCCGGCACTTCGGGCGTGACCGACGCCCTGGTGGCGGAAGTCGATCGGGCGCTGACCGCGCACGAACTAATCAAAGTGAAGGTCAACGCTGACGATCGGGCCGACCGAGTCGCGATCGGCGACGAGATCTGCGACCGCACCGACGCCACGGCCGTGCACCGCGTCGGGAAAGTCCTGATCATGTGGCGTCCGCGTCCAATCGACGCCCAGGGTTAAGCCGCTATCACTACAATGTCGGCATGCGGACCTGGCAGAAGGCCACGCTCGGGCTGTTCATAGGAATCCTCGCGATCGTTGCGGCACTCGGCGGGACGAGCGCCTACTTCATCATGCGCAGCATGGAGAAAAGGGTGGCCGGCGAGGTTGAGGCGAATAACGAGATGGACGCGCTGCGCAGACGCTATGAGCCGCGCCCGCCGCTGGTCGAGATCGTCGATCCGCGTACCGGTGACATCCGAATCAACCGCGAGCAAGGTCCCGCTGCGGCGCCGGTCAACACCATCCACATCATCAGCTGGGAATCGAAGGAGAACGAGCTGGTACGAACGGAAATTCCGTTGTGGCTGATGCGATTCAGCTCGTTGAACCTGTTATCGAAGCTCGGCATCGCTCCGGCGAAATTCCGGCTCACGATAGAGGACGTCCAGCGCTACGGACCGGGGATCGTCGCCGACTACCGCTCGCCGGGCTCGTCCCGGGCCCTGCTGTGGGTAGATTGATCGCCCGGGCGATGGTCAATGCCGCTGTGATGGCGCTGAGAGCGGCGAGGACGGCCGCGCCGAACATCACTGATTGATATGCGCCGGTGATCGTCGATCGGCTGGCGTCGGCGAGACCGGCGCTTCCGAACGCGAGGCCGATCGCCGCGATGGCGATGAGACCACCGGCCCGCGCCGCGGCGTTGTTGATCCCGGATGCGGTTCCACTGCTCTCTCGAGTCGAAGAGTCGAACACGGTCATCGTCAGCGGCGGAATGCACAGCGTCATGCCGGCGGCGAGGACGATCTGACCGGGAAGAAAGCCGGTCCAATAGCTGGATCGATCGCCCGAGAGGCCGAGGATCACATACGCGGCCGCGACAACCGCCGGGCCGAGCATCAGCTGCGACCTCGCGCCGATGCGAATCACCAGCTTGCCGGCCCACCGCGATCCCGCACCCATGATCGCAGAGAACGGCAGGAAGGACGCGCCAGCCGCGGTCGCACTGTAGCGATGTACGCCGACGAGCTGAAGCGGCAAAAGGAACAACGCCAGGCTCAAGGCGGCGTAGAGGAGCACCGTCAGAGCGTTGACGCCGGCGAAGGTCCGATTGCGAAACAGGTCCAGCGGCATCATCGGCGCGCGCGCGTGCGCTTCGGTCCTGATGAACCACCAGATCGCGGGGAGTGAAGCGACGATCCCGATTGCTCCGGTCGTGACGTTTCCCGCGCCGAGTGCAACCAGGCCGTAGCTGAGCGAGCCCAGCGCGACGATCGCCAGCAGCCCGCCGCGTACGTCGAGCGGGGCGTTGCTGGCCGTGCCTGCATCGGCTGGAAGCTTCAATCCGAACAGCAGGGCGAGCGCGCCGATCGGCACGTTGATGAAGAAAATGGCGCGCCAGCCGATCGCGTCCACCAGCCACCCGCCGAGCGGCGGGCCGAGCGCCGTCGTGATCGCGGCCGAGGCCGCCCACGTGCCGATGGCGGCGCCACGCGCCTCTCCCGTGTATTCGGAGCTGATGATCGCCAGGCTCGAAGGCGTCAGCAGCGCCGCAGCGACTCCCTGCACCAGCCGCGCGCCAATCAGCCAACCGGCGCCGGGTGCGAGACCGCACGCCACCGATGCGGCGACGAAGCCCACCAGGCCGATCAGAAAAATCTTCCGGCGTCCGAAGCGGTCGCCAGCCGACCCGCCGAGCAGGATCAGGCTCGCCAGCGTCAGCATGTAACCGTTCACCACCCACTGAAGCGTCGCGAGATCGGTCCCGAGGTTGGTGCGGATCGCCGGGAGCGCGACGTTTACGACCGAGCCATCGATGAAGCCAAGGCTCGATCCGAGAATCGTCGCGGGAAGCACCCAGCGCCTCTTGCCGTCCGGCGACACAGTTGTCGGCACGCGTCAGCGGCCCAGGTGCCTGATGTACTCCTCGAGCGTTCGCGGCCGCACGCCGAAACGATCCGCGGCCTTGTTCCATCCTGGAAACGGACGCTCGAGCGTCGCGAAATAACCAAGCGTCATCAGGCGCGCGGCCCGCTCGTCGAACATGCGAACAACCGGCGGAAGCAGTGACATCGCGAACGCCGGGATGTGGCGCCGCCGGCCGCCGCTTCCGAGCTGCTTCTCGACCAGCGTGGTCAGGTCGTTCATCGACATCGTGGACGGACCGCCGATCTCGACGACTTCGTTCACCACGTCTTCACGCGCCAGGATCTTCACCACGAACTCGGCGACATCGTCCTCGGCAATGTAGTTCGCCTGCGCGGTGCCGGGACCGAAGATCGTGGCCACACCCTTCTTGCGAATCGGGTCGGCGATGATCTGATCGACCCAGACGTCCATGAACGCGGTCGGCCGCAGGATGACGTACGGCACGCCGCTCCGGCGAATCGCGTCTTCGATGTACCACTTGATGCGGAAGATATCGACCGGCGAAAACTGGTCGATACCGTGTGCCGAGACATAGAGGATGCGCCGAACGCCGGCATTGCGCGCGGCAGCGCACAGGTTCTGATGCGCCGTCAGGTCGATCTTCGTCGGGCTGGACGCGCCCTTGCCCATGTTGTTGTTGGCGGTGGAGACAATCTGCCCGACGCCGCGGCAGGCCTCGGTCAGCGCCGCCAG
Organism: uncultured Acidobacteriota bacterium; assembly: GCA_963810305.1. Lineage (GTDB taxonomy): Bacteria > Acidobacteriota > Vicinamibacteria > Vicinamibacterales > 2-12-FULL-66-21 > JACDCA01. The sequence goes on along the minus strand of CAWEMY010000017.1, from coordinate 418,984 downwards.
GTTCAGCAGGTCCACGGGCACGATCTCGACGACAGGTGCTCTGAGGGTCTCGAGCTTCTGCGCGTTGCGCCCGACCGCACGAACAGGGACGCCGGCCGCGGCCAGTTTGCGCACGATCACGCTTCCAAGCTGACCGTTGGCGCCGGCAACGAGCACGCGGGATTCCGTCACAAGGGTGTGATGCTAACCCAGTCCACGTGCGCGTGCCGATCAGCCCGCGATATGGCCTATCCTTCCCTGGTGGCCTCTGCGCTTCTCGACGCGTACTTCGAACGTGTAGGCGTGAGCGGACGTGTCGCGCCGGATCTCGACACCCTCAAACTGCTGCACGCGGCGCATGTCGAGGCGATTCCGTTCGAGAACCTCGACATCCTGCTCGGACGCGGCGTGCACCTCGACATCGAGGCGCTTCGCGACAAGCTGATCGCACAGCGGCGCGGCGGCTACTGCTTCGAGCAGAACACGCTGTTCCTCACCATCCTGCGCGAGCTGGGATTCACGGTGACGCCGATGGAGGCGCGCGTGCGCGCCGGCGCCACCGCTGTGCGGGCGCGGACTCATATGGTCCTGGTCGTCGAACTCGATGGTGCGCAGTGGCTCGCCGACGTCGGCTTCGGCGGCGAAGGCCTGCGCGAACCGGTGCGGATCGGCGGCGAAGGCGGCGTGTCTTCGTCTGGCGTCTCACATCGTGTGTTCGCGGAGGGAGACCTGCAGGTGCTGCAGCAGCGCCGTGAAGCCGGCTGGGAGGACGAGTACGCGTTCCTCATGCAACCGGTCCATCCCGTAGATTTCGAGATGGCGAACTGGTTCACAAGCACCCATCCGCAGAGCCCTTTCACGCGCACGCTGACGGTCCAGCGGATCACGCCCGACGCGCGCCATATCCTGCGCTATCCCACCTATGTCGAGATTCGCGACGGCGCAGTCGTGAGCCGCGAGATCACCCGCGACGGGCTGATACCGCTGCTGCGCGACGTGTTCCTGATCGATCTGCCGGACGACACGTCATTTCCGAGCATCGACGGTCCGCTCGAGCGCGCGCTGGTCTGACGCTCCGCAGCGGAGACCTATAATGCCGCGCATGGCGCTCTCCCCGGCGACCCTCCTGGCGCGGCGCGAGTTCCTTCGTCTCTCGATCGGCGCGTGCGCGATGCCGCTGGCGCGCGCGCAGGTGACGCAAAACGTCGTCGAGCGGCCGCCGTACCCGTACGTGGATGGCCTGTCGTTCCTCAGCGGCGCACCAGCCGACGTGGCCGGCTCGGGGCTGACGGCATTCATCGCGGACGTGTCATCCGTCGAACGGCTGAAGACCGACGATGGCTCGGTGAAGTACTTCCGCTCGTTTGAAGCCTGCGCACGGTCGCTGACCGCCGCGCGGAAGTCGCTCGCGGGCGGCTTGCTGCCTGGTGCGTTCCTCGCCACCAGCGGCAGCCAGATCGACGCTGCGTGGCAGAAGCATGGGACGGCCGTTTTCTTTCAGTTCCAGGGCTGCGAACCGATCGGCGACCAGCTGTGGAGGCTCGACCTGTTCCACGAGCTGGGGCTCCGCGTGCTGCAGATCACCCACCACAACGACAACGCGTGGGGCGGCGGCGCGATCGAAAAGACGTGGACCGGCCTGACGAAAACCGGTCGCGAGGGGCTCGAGCGAATCAATGCGCTCGGCATCATTCCGGATCTTTCGCACGTCTCGGACCCGACGTCGCTCGACGTCCTCAAGATCAGCAGGAAGCCTGTGGTCGTGTCGCACGGCGCGGCGCGTGCCCTCGTGAACAACGCACGGTGCACGCCAGACGACGTCATCAAAGGCGTGGCGAACTCCGGCGGCGTCATGGGCGTGTTCATGATGAGTTTCTGGCTTACGACCGACCCGACGCCGACCGCGGACTCGTACGTCCGTCAGATCAAGCACATCGTGAACGTCGCCGGCATCGATGCCGCCGCGGTGGCGAACGACTATTCGATCGCCGGCGAGCCGGCGGCCGTCAAGGCGGGCAACGACAACGCGAAGATCATCGGCAACTACTATGAATGGTGGGACTCGGTCGCGAAGGCTGGAGTGCTGGGGTTCGGCAAGCGTCCCACACACGTCATCATTCCTGAACTGAACAACGTGCGCCGCATGTTCCTGATCGACCGCGCGTTGGAGCGTGCCGGATTCTCGCCGCGCGAGCGGGAGAAGATCATGGGCGGCAACTGGATCCGGGTACTGAAGGCCTCGCTCGGATAGCAGACTTACTTGACGCGCTCGCGCGGCACAGAGCATCGCCGAGTGGGACCTGCTGGCCGACGCTCGAGCGCCGTCGCCGGCGAAGACGAGGCCGGCCGCGCAAGGCGGAGTGTGCGACGATGACGGGTCCCGAGAAGCTGGGCGAGGCGCAGGTCAACGTGATCCGCCTGGCAGAACCGAGCGGCGCGCTTCCGTTCGAGATCGAGCAGCGGTACCACCTCGACGCCGCCTCGTACCTGCTGCGCGGAATGGCCACGAGTGCGCGTGGAAAGCATCCGGAAACCGGCCGCGACTTCACCGTGGAGATGCGGTGCGTATACGACGTGCACACCACCCAGCCGACCTTCGCCGCTGACGCTTTCCGGTTCGTCCCGCCGCGCGGCGCACGTTCGCAATGACCCTTCATTCAGCTACTTCTTGTTGAACATCGCCTCTTTGGCGCGCGCGTCGGCGAGTGAAGGCGCCTTGAACTCTCGCCGCAGCCCGTCGGTCACTCCGTCATCGACCTTGTACAACCGGATGGGGCCGTCGGACCCTGGCGGCTCGGGACGGTACTGGGTGCCGAATCGCTGCGGACGGCCGATGTCCATCAGGAACCGGTCTTCCGTCGCAGCCGCCAGCCATCTTCGCACGCTCCTCCCCTTTGCCGATGGCGACGACGCAGAGTTCGTGCGCGAGGAGGTAGTCTTCGGACTCGTGGCTGTGCTGCAGGATCATGGCGGTGTGGAAATAGTCGCCGCCGGTCTTCAATGCGTCTGACCGGTAGAGTACCTTTGCACGCGCGAGGCGGACGGCATCGCGCTCGCTGACTTTTTCCCAGCCGATCTTCTCGGCGTCCCTGCGGTCGGACTGGTCCTCCGCATACATCCGCGCGAGCTCAGGATTGTCAGCGGCGGTCTGCGCGCCGACGGGGAGAATCGCGCTATCGAGGCACAGTCCAGCCAGGAACGCCGCGGCCATCAGTACGAAAGTGGTTCGCTGGATCATCATCCAGCGATTTTATGTCGCCCCGGAAAATCGGAGAAGACACCAGTATGGAAGACAACGAGCGGGACTGCGGTGACGCAGGTTCACGGCTACTACAATGAGGCCCGCCGACAAGAAGTCCGAAGGAGTAGACCGATGAAGAACGACCCGGTGCGGCAGGCACCGCTGGCGATGAACGCGGCCACGTTTCGTGCACTCGGGCATCGACTCGTCGATCAGCTCGCCGAGTCTCTCGACGCGGTGCCGCGTGGACCGGTGACTCGCGACGAATCGCCGTCCGCGGTGCGCGAGGCGCTCGATCTGTCGGCGCCGCTTCCCGAATCCGGAATGGACGCGGGGCCGCTGCTGGAACGGACCGCACAGTGGCTCTTCGAGCATTCGCTGTTCAATGCCCACCCGCGTTTCTTCGGATACATCACGGCGGCGCCGGCGCCGATCGGCGTCCTCGGCGACTTCCTCGCGTCAGCCGTCAACGCCAACGTCGGCGCCTGGACGCTGTCACCCGCAGCGACCGAGATCGAGTCGCAGACGGTGCGCTGGATCGCTTCGTTCATCGGCTACCCGGCTGATTGCGGCGGCCTGCTGTTGAGCGGCGGCAACATGGCGAACATCGTCTGCTTCCTGGCCGCGCGCGCCGCGAAGGCGGGATGGAACGTACGGGAGCAAGGTGTCACTGGAGATTCCGGGCAGCGGCTTCGCGTTTACGGCTCGGCCGAAACGCACACCTGGATCCAGAAAGCCGCCGACATCGGCGGCCTCGGCACCGGCTCGATCCGCTGGATCCCGACCGACCGGAACCTCCGCATGGACGTCGCCGCGCTGCGCCGGCAGATCGAAGCGGACAGGGCCGCCGGGGACGTGCCCTGCATGGTGGTCGGCACCGCCGGATCGGTGAGCACCGGAGCGGTCGATCCATTACCGGACATCGGCGCCGTGTGCAAGGAGTACGACGTCTGGTTCCACGTCGATGGCGCGTATGGCGGTTTTGCCGCCGCCGTTCCCGACGCGCCCTCCGATCTGCGTGCCCTGACGACAGCCGACTCGGTCGCGGTGGATCCGCACAAGTGGCTGTATGCGCCGCTCGAGGCCGGATGCGCGCTGGTGCGCGACCCCGGGCTCTTGCGCGCGGCGTTCGCCTATCACCCGCCGTATTACCACTTCGACAATGAGGAGGCGACCAACTACGTGGACTACGGTCCGCAGAACTCCCGCGGTTTTCGCGCCCTCAAGGTGTGGCTGGCGTTGCGGCACGCGGGCGCTTCGGGTTACCGCACCATGATTGCCGAGGACATCCGGCTCTCTCGCTCCATGGCCGATGCGGTCCGGCGTTGCGACGAACTGGAACTGGTCACGCAGGAGCTGAGCATCACCACGTTCCGCTACGTGCCGCGCGACCTTCGACCGAAGCTCGGAAACCCGGACGTGGAGCGATACCTCGACTCGCTGAATCGGCACCTGCTCGTTCGCCTGCAGCGGGGCGGCGAAACCTTCGTCTCGAATGCCGTTGTCGGCAATCGTTACGTGCTGCGGGCATGCATCGTCAATTTCCATACGACGCTGGCCGACGTCGAGGCGACGATCGAGATCGCCGTACGAATGGGGCGAGAAGTATACTCACGCCATCCCTCATGACACTTGCCGCGGGCACGCGCCTGGGCCCTTATGCAGTCGGGGCGCCTCTTGGCGCCGGCGGAATGGGCGAGGTCTATCGCGCAACGGACTCGAAACTGGGTCGGGACGTCGCGATCAAGATCCTGCCCGAGACCTTCGCCTTCGACGCCGACCGGCGCGCGCGCTTCGACCGCGAAGCCAGGACGCTGGCGGCGCTGAACCATCCGAACATCGCGCACATCCACGGCCTCGAGGAGCGCGACGGAATCGTCGCACTCGTCATGGAGCTCGTCGAGGGCGAGGATCTGTCCGCGCACGTCGCGCGCGGCCCGATCGCACTGACCGACGCGGTGCCGATCGCGCTGCAGATCGCGGCGGCGCTCGAGGCCGCGCACGAGCAGGGCATCATCCATCGAGATCTCAAGCCGGCGAATGTGAAGGTCCGCGACGACGGCACGGTGAAGGTGCTCGACTTCGGTCTGGCCAAAGCGATGGATCCGGCCGGCGCGTCCAGCTCCGGGAACATCATGAATTCGCCCACGCTCACAGCGCGGGCGACGGCGGTGGGGATGATCCTCGGCACCGCCGCCTACATGGCGCCCGAGCAGGCGCGCGGCAAGGCGACCGACAGGCGCGCCGACATCTGGGCCTTTGGCGCCGTCCTCTACGAGATGCTCACCGGCACGCGCGCCTTTCCAGGCGACGACCTGACCGACACGCTCGCCGCCGTCGTCCGTGGCGAGCCAGACTGGACGCTGCTGCCGCCGAACCTGCCTCCGACGCTCGGTATTTGTCTACGACGCTGCCTGCAGAAGGATCCGAAGCAGCGCATTCCCGACATGGCGACGATGCGCCTGGCATTGGAAGGCGCGTTCGAGACGGCCGCAGCTCAGACAACGGGGACAGTGCCGGCGCGCCAGTCAGGCCGGCCGTTCGTATGGGCATCGGCCGCGATCGCCGTCGTCTCGCTCGCGGTCGCCGCCTTTGCGCTGTGGAGCAGGCCGGAGGTTGCTCCGCAGACGTCAGCGCGTCTGACGATCCCGCTTCCCGCCGGTTCTGAACTCACCTCGTATCCGGCCATCACGCCCGACGGCCGGACGGTGGCCTACGTCGCGCAACAAGGGACGGAAGACTCGCAGCTCTACCTGCGAGATCTCAATTCGTTCGAGGCGCGCGCGGTTGCCGGGGCAAGCGGCGCCCGTCAGCCGTTTTTTTCGCCGGACGGTAAATGGGTGGCGTTCTTCGCCCAGGGATTCTTGCAGAAGACCGAGGTGAACGGCGGTGCCCCTATCCGTCTGGTCGAAGCGGCGTACCCATTCGGCGGAACATGGACCGAGGACAACAAGATCATCTACGCGGCCTCACTAAGCTCCGGACTGCTGCAGATTCCCGCCAGCGGTGGGACCAGTACATCGATCTCCAAACCTGATGGCGCTGCCAACGGCTACGCCCACGTATTTCCGCAGGCGCTCCCCGGAGGACGCAGTCTGTTGTTCACGATCTGGGGGCAGAACAAGGGAACTGCGGTGCTGTCGCTGGAGACCGGCAAGTGGCAGACGGTCCTGCCGGCGACGACGTTTGCCTCGGCGATGTACGACCCGTCGTCCGGTCCGTCAGGCCGTCTCCTGATCGTCGACGAAAGCGCGGGCATTCGATCCGCGCCGTTCGATCCCCAACGGCCGGCCCTCACCAGTGCGGACGCGACCGTGCTCGACAACGTCTACCACAACATCGAAACCGAGGGCCAGGGATGGCTGGCGGTGTCGGCTGGCGGGACGGCCGTCTACGCGGCCGGCAATCCCGCGAAGACATCGCTGGTGTGGGTCAGCCTCGACGGCAAGATTGAACCGTCGGGCAGGAAGCAGGACGTCTATCGCGAAGTCAGGATTTCGCCGGATGGGACGAAGGCGGTCGTTCGCGTTGGCCTGAACCTGTGGATCCATGACCTGCAACGCGGGACCAGCACCCCGCTGACCTCAGGCACCGACAGCAACATTCTTCCGGTCTGGAGCCCTGACGGCCGGCGGATCCTGTTCGCCTCGAATCGCGGCGGCGACTGGGACATCTACTCGCAGCCTGCCGACGGATCGCGCGCGGCCGAAGTGCTCCTCAAGCGGCCGTCCGACCAGTTTCCGTACTCGTTCGCGCCCGACGGGACGCTGCTCTTCACGGAGATCGGGCCGAGGACCGGCCGTGATCTGTGGACGCTGTCGCCGGAGGGGAAAGCGTCCCCCTTGCGAGTCACCGGATCCAATGAATATGCGGCGCAGTTCTCGCCGGACGGGGCACGATGGATCGCGTATACGTCAGATGAATCCGGGCGACCCGAGATCTACGTGCAGTCGTACCCTGGCGGTGAGCATCGCGTGCCGGTCTCGACGGGAGGTGGCGCGCGGCCGATATGGTCGCCCGACGGCAAGGACCTCTTCTTTGTGACCGGTGACGCCTTCGTGTCAGTCGCGGTCCAGCCGAACGGAACCTTCAGCGTGCCGCGACGGCTCACCGACCGCGCGAACTTTCTGGTCAACGACCGGTTTCAGAGTTACAGCGTGTCGCCCGACGGCAAGCGGATCCTGATGATTCAGCGCGATCCCGGATCGGCGCCGCGGCAGCTCAACGTCATCCTCAACTGGTCCGACGGCCCGCGCGGGCGTTAGCCGTCGTGGTGGAAATCGTAGACCTGATTGGCGTCGATCGTGACGTCGACCTAGCGCCGGGATGAGACGAGCACCGGGTCCGCCCGATACAGCTCGGGAAACAGGCGCTTCAGGTCATCGATCTTTGGCAGGTCGTTGATCACGATATAAGGCTCGCGTGGATGACGGGTCAGGTAGTCCTGGTGATAGTCCTCGGCCGGATAAAACGTCTTGCCGGGCTCGATCGTGGTGACGATTGGTTTCGAAAATGCGCGCGCCGCGTTCAGCTGCTCGATATACGCCTTGGCGATGCGCGCCTGCTCGTCGTCGAGTGGAAAGATCGTCGAGCGGTACTGCGGCCCGACATCCGGCCCTTGACGATTGCGCTCGGTGGGATCGTGCCCGACAGAGAAATACACCTGCAACAGCCGACCGAACGTGATCTGTCGCGGATCGTAGGTGATCTGCACCGACTCCGCGTGGCCGGTGGCGCCGCCGCTCACCAGGTCGTATTTGGCGCCGCCCTGCGGGCCGCCGGCATACCCGGAGATCGCGCCCGTCACGCCTTTGAGGTGCTGAAACACTCCCTGCACACCCCAGAAGCAGCCGCCCGCGACGACCGCTACCGCCGATGTACTCTCCGGGACCGCTGTTCGTCCATCACGGGTGGCGGGACGACGCGCGCCTTCTCGTCAGGCGCGGCGCCACCCAGGCCCGCTGCGACCACCCCGATGGCGAGAGAGATGGCCACTAGTCGCAATACCTTCGTCTTCACGTCCGCTCCGGGCTTCGAGATCAAGCGTCGCGGCGGTTCTTTTAGGGCAGCGTCACATACGCCGCGAGGAACGATCGTGCACTCTCGATGTCGAGGCGGTATGCCACGTTCGTGGCGCGGCACACGCTGTCCCCGGTAATCGTGATTGACACGATGTAGGTCGTGCCTTGATACCTGAAGAACTGCGGCCCTCCCGAATCACCGAAGCACGCGCCACCGCCGCCTGTAGCGGGGTTCTGCGAGTAACGGATGTATCCCTTGTTCAACGCGTTGAAGCTGGAGAAGGAGTACATCCGAGGTATCGGGTTCACGTCCTGGAAGAACGGCACGCCGCCACCGACGACTCGATTCTGCACGCCGTACCCGACATTGGTCACAAACGCACCATTGAAGCCGCGGCTTCTGGCAATTTCTTCCAGCAGCCCTGCGGGTGGCAGGTTCGCGGGCTCGATGCCGGCGGTGTCCGTCGGATCCAGGAGCAACACGGCGACGTCGTTGGGATCATTCTGGGCCTGTGTGTAGGCGGGATTGCTGACGACCTGCTGGACCTCGATCAACTGTGTCGCCGGATTGGTCTGAGTGCCGTACCCGATCGGACTATCGAAGCTGACGTACGCGGTGAAGCCCAGTGGCTCGAGGTCCTGCTCGAAAAAGAGGGTGCAGTGACTCGCGGTCAGAAAGACGTCAGGAGCGATCAACGTCCCGCTGCAGATCGGAAAGATTTGCACCTGTTGTCGGAGACTTCACGATGAAGGCGCCGGTGTTGGAATAGGTGCCGTTCGTATCGACGAAGCCGTACGTGATTGCCAGCAGTGACGCGGCGGGGACGGCAACGAGAGCTAGAGCGGCGGCAAATAATCGTCTGCGCATGGACCCTCCAATAAGGATGACGCCCGATACTACCGCGGGACGACGAGGCGTCACGCCGCGGCAAGCTCGACCGTTGCTGTGTCCTGATCAAACGGGCAGGCGCATCTTCTTCAGGAACGCGACGTATCGCGGATCGTGCTCGAGGTTCTTCAGCGAAACGTCGCCTTTGATCCCGGCAAGCCCGGCGTCGCGCTGCGCGTAGGCACGCTCCAGCCATTCGAAGGCGCGGTCGGCGTCGCCGCGGAATGCGTAAACCTCGGCGACCTGGAAGGCGCGCATCCGCCTGATACTTCGCAATGAACTCGGCAAGCGCCGTCGTCCGCTTCCTTCTTACGACTCAGCGCGTGGTAGCCAAGGGCCAGTCCTTGCATCCGCCAGAGGGCGATCCACTCCTGCTCGCACCTCGATCAGGGCGTCCTGCGGACGCGACTGTGCGAGAAGGTATTCGCCCCAGAAACGCGTGGCATATCCTGGGCGCCCTGGGTTCAGTTCGAGCGCTTTCGCTGAACGCCGCGGCGGACTCCTCCCACTTGTCGGCACGAGTGGCACAGTCCCCAAGATTCCCCAAGGTCGCCGACCGCAGCGGATCCAGCGCTGCCGCGCGGCGACCCAGCTGCAACGCCTCGTCGAAGCGGCCCAGGGAACAAGCCAGGACGCCAGCCCTGTCGAGAGCCCGGCGTTCCCCGGTTCCAGCGCCAGCGCGCGCTGAATCGACGGCATTCGCGCCCGACCAGTCCCAGTCGTAGCTCCACTTGATCCATCCGACCGCCGAATGGGCCTCTGCCAGTTTCTCATCCAGCGCCAAGCGCACGTTCCGCCGCCTTCGCGCGCTGTTCCCGTAGCCCTCGTGAACCGGGACGTCAGCCGCATCCGCCTGCCCCATGTCGGGCGCCTGCCAGACCGGCCCATGCGGAGCGCAGTGTCGGATCCAGCTTGATGGCTTGTTCGAAATACCCCAAGGCCCTCTCGTGGTTCTCCTTGCTTCGCCGGCTCAGGAAGTAGCGTCCCTGAAGAACCGCGTTGTAGGCCTCGACGTTCGTGCCCTTCCGCGGAGGGCGCTGCCTTGCCGCCCCCGAGCAGCGCGACCTGCAGCGACCCCGCGACCGCTCGCGCGATGTCATCCTGCACCGCGAAGACGTCGCGTCTGCTCGCGGCGATCGTAGGTTTCCGACCAGAGACTGAAAGCCGTCGGACGCTTTGATCAACTGCGCGGTGATCCGCACCCGCTCCCCCTGCTTGCGCACGCTGCCCTCGAGGATCGTGCTCACGTTCAGCTTCTCGCCGATGGTGCGCAGGTCCTCGTTCTTCCCCTTGAACTGGAACGACGACGTCCGCGCCGCGACGCGCAGGCCCGGGATCTTCGCCAGGCTGTTGAGCAGCTCCTCGGCGAGGCCGTCGGAGAAGTACTCCTGATCCTTCTGCGCGCTCATGTCGGCGAACGGCAGCACGGCGATCGAGGGCTGTTCGGGCGCCGGCGTTGGCGGCGCCGGAGAGCTGCGACCGCGCAGCGCAGTAGAGGCCAGCGCCGAGCGTGAGGACTGCCGCCAGCGCGCCTACAGCGCCGACGCATCTTCCAGTTCCTGGAGGCGCAGCGCCTGGATGTTGAGTCGAGCTCTGCGAAGCCGCGCCGACGGCAGTCACTGGGCTCGTCTGCGTCTCTCGCAGCAGCCGCGTGAGATCGACGCGCATCTCCGCCGCGCTCTGATAGCGCAGCTCCGGCTTCTTCTCGAGGGCTTTGCCGATGATGCGCTCGAGTTCGGCCGGAATCCGCGGGTTGAGCCGGACCGGGAGAGCGGGCGTCGCGTTGATGATCGCGTTGGTGATGGCGCCGGACGTGTCGCCCGGGAACGGCAGCACGCCGGTCGCCATCTCGTAGAGCACGATCCCGAAGCTGAAGAGATCCGAGCGCGCATCGAGCTCCCGACCGAGCGCCTGTTCCGGCGACATGTACGCCACCGTCCCGATCGTCGCGCCGACGCCGGTCAGGTCGACCCGCCTCGCTGATCGTGGCGTCCGACGCCTGCGTCGCCGGCTTGACCATCTTGGCCAGCCCGAAATCCAGCACCTTCGCCTGGCCGCGATCGGTGACGAAGATGTTGGCCGGCTTGATGTCGCGATGGACGATCCCCTTGACATGCGCCGCCTCGAGCGCATCCGCGATCTGGACCGCCAGTTCGAGCACGGTCTCGATCGCGAGCGGCGCGCCGCCGATCGCATGCTTGAGCGTCTTCCCCTCGAGCAGACTCCATCGCGATGAAGGACTTGCCGTCGTGCTCGCCGATCTCGTGGATCGTGCAGATGTGCGGATGATTGAGCGCCGACGCCGCGCGGGCCTCGCGATGGAAGCGCTCCACCGCGCCGTGGTCGCGGGCGAGATCCTCAGGCAGGAACTTGAGCGCGACGTGCCGGCCGAGACTCAGGTCCTCGGCGTCGTAGACGACGCCCATTCCCCCGCCGCCAAGTTTGCGGAGGACGCGATAGTGCGAGATTGATTCGTTGATCACCGGGCAGCAGCGAGGGGATGCGCGATTCTAAGTCACGGCTGACGTAGCGTCAACGAACGCTTCGGACCTACGGACCCAAGGACCCAAGGACCCAGCTAGCGCGCCACCGGCATCAGCACGCCGACGGCAACCCCTTTCGAGACGACCACCACGGGTTTGAGATCCCCTTCCACCCGGATGCGCAGCGATGCCGCCGGCAGGATACGGCGCAGATAATCGATATAGGTTGCGTTCAGGACGACGCCGGTTGGCGCGGTGTAGGTACGGCCGTTCGCCGCCTTCTTGAGGTCGTTGACGCTGAATTCGTCTTTCGGTTTGGCCGCCAGGTAGTCCTCCAGCACCTTCGCGGCCAGGACCCTGGCGGGGAGCGGGTCAGGCCTGGCGAGCGCCGCATCGATGGCGAGTCCCCCGTCGGTGACGAACGTACGTCCATCTTTCAGGCGAACCTGCCCTTGCCACCTGGGATCACCGGGCGTACCGGGTTCCGTCGGCTTCATCCGCTGCGACGTCAGCGCTGGAACCGTCGCGCCCACCAAGATGAGCGCCCTCGCGGCGGGGACGGAAACGAGCGCCAGAGCGGCGGCGACAAGGCGTTTGCGCAACGGCAGCCTCCAGGTGGAATCCTAGCGTCGGGATGAGACGAGCACCGGGTCCACCCGATACAACTCGGGAAACAGGCGCTTCAGGTCATCGATCTTTGGCAGGTCGTTGATCGCGATGTAAGGCTCGCGTGGATGACGCGTCAGGTAGTCCTGGTGATAGTCCTCGGCCGGATAAAACGTCTTGCCGGACTCGATCGTGGTGACGATTGGTTTCGAAAATGCGCGCGCCGCGTTCAGTTGCTCGATGTACGCCTTGGCGATGCGCGCCTGCTCGTCGTCGAGTGGAAAGATCGTCGAGCGGTACTGCGGCCCGACATCCGGCCCTTGACGATTGCGCTCGGTGGGATCGTGAGCAACCGAGAAATACACCTGCAATAGCCGGCCGAACGTGATCTGTCGCGGGTCGTAGGTCACCTGCACCGACTCCGCGTGGCCGGTGGCGCCGCCGCTCACCAGATCGTATTTGGCGCCGCCCTGCGGGCCGCCGGCATAGCCGGAGATCGCGCCGGTCACGCCTTTGACGTGCTGAAACACTCCCTGCACACCCCAGAAGCAGCCGCCCGCGACGACCGCAACCGCCCGTGTACTGTTTGAAACCTGTTCGTCCATCACGGGTGGAGCGACGACTCGCGCCTTGTCGTCAGGCGCGGCACGACCCAGACCCACCGCGACCACTCCAATGGCGAGAGAGACGGCAACTAGTCGCAGTACCTTCATCTTCACGTCCGCTCCGGGCTTCGAGATCATGTCGAACCTTCCTGATGCGAATACGGCGGCCCGCGCCGCCCCTTAGAAAGAACCCGCGGGCACCGCATTCGATTCCACTCCCGATGGCTCATTTATCGCAGCGGAATGAATTCACCATCGTCGATCACGCGGTTCTTCACACGATACAGCGTTACGCCGGAAATCGCCGGGATCGCGTTGTCGGTCGGACCGACAACTGCCGCCGCCTGATGAAACCGCGTGCGCACCGCGGATCCAAAGCTGATCGACTCGCGGGTGTGCATATGGCCTCCGAGCGCCAGCGGCCATTCTCGTGATCCGATCGCAGCGAGCACGTCGCTGACGTTCGACACGATATGCCTGAACACCGTCCGTCCGCCCACTTTGATCAGCGTGGGTGCCGGCCCGTCGTCTTGATAACCCCCCACACCATCGATCGCAGTCGCAAACGGAATGTGATTGAAGGTGACGACCGGCGTGTCAGCGGGCACGTGCGACAGGTCCGCCTTCAGCCACGCGAGCTGGACGTCGTCCACATGCCCGTAGTACCAGAGATCGGCGACGTCCACTGAGTCGAGTCCCACGAAATGCACGCCGCCGTGGGTGAAGGAGTAGTAGTTCGGGCCGAGGCGCTGACGGTACATCCCTTTGCCGTAGAGCGGATGTTTGGGGCTGACCAGCGAGAGATGCCGTTCGATCCCAAAGATCTCGTGGTTGCCCGGTACGCTCCAGACGGGCATCGGAAAGCGCGGCACCTCCTGTGTGTAGAGATCGTAATACCCGCGCGCTTCTTCCTCCCCGACACGAAGCGCGTCGCGGACAAGGTCCCCCGTCACCAGCACGAAATCCGGACGGTGTTTTTCAGCGATCGCCCGCAGCTGCTGCAGCCGACCGAGCGTTTGCGCGCTGACGTGCGTGTCGGACGCGTGGATGAAGGTGAACGTCCCGGAAGACGCGCGCGCCGTCAGTGCGAAGTCGACAGGGCTGTTTGACGATGGAGACACGGAGCGCCAGAAGTTCCCGACTGCCGCGTAGCCATCGGGCAGGCTTACGAAGACGATCCCGTAGGCTGGGCGCGGAAGCGAATAGCTGCCGTCGCGCAGCGGTCTCGGACGACCTCGCGCTGATTCGACACCGCAACGCCGCTGAGACCGCGTTCGCCGGCATCGCGCTGCCCGTTGCGATTCGCGTCCTCGAAGACGACGCCGGCGACAGGTGCTGGCGCTTGTGCCTGCGTGATGGCCGCGGCGGCGGACAGAAGGGCGGCAGCGATCCCTGGTCGGATGTTCATTGCGCAGCGAGAACCGTGCCTCGAAACAGTCCGGGACGACGATACCATCGTCCGGCGAAGTCGGCCGGCGACTGCTAATCCGCTTCGCGGCAGACGACCAGCACGACGATTCGCTCCAGAAAGGCAGTTGCTCCTATGGCAAGGATCAAGACGCGATACGGGTACTCGCAGCAGGTCAGCGATCCGGACGATCCGTGGATCACCCGGAAGCTCATCGCCGAATTGCGAAGCGAGCAGTTTGACGAACCAGACGACGAGCACACGCAGGTTGCGGTGGGCAACGAGCATTGGTCGGTCACCGCACAGGTCAGCGGTCTGATTACGTTCGACAACATGGATCTGCTTGAAGGTGAGCAATCCGACTTGCCCGAAAACATGCACCTGCGAGACATCCCGGATGCGCAGTTGGTTCGCATCTGGCAGGCGGTGGTGCGCGGCGACAAAGCCGCTCTTCTTGAACACCCCTGGAAGCCGTTGAGCGGCTTGCCGCCCACTGTACGCGACTTCTATCGGGTCGGCACATAACCGAAGTCTGAAGCTGAACGGTACACTGGCGCGATTTCAGTGTTCTTCAGCCTTCGCTCACGACTTTTCGCCGGAATGGGTCCACTATCGCCCTGGCTCCCGAGGAGGCGGCCGATGATGCTGCATTGCTGGACGCGCCGATCCCTGGCGGCGGTCGCCTGTTGCGCGATCGTCGCGGCGTCGATGGGTACTGTGGTATTGCTGCACGCGCAGCAGCCAGCCACGAACGCAGCCGCCGAGACTGCGCTCGCCCGGATGGAGGCCGCCTACAAGACGCTCCCGGCGCTGCACATCAAAGTGCGGTGGTCGGCCAGGTACAGCGGCGGCATGTCGGCCGATGATTTTCCTCTGCCCGGACCCGACTCGCTCGAGTTGCGGATGGAGCGGCCGAACAAGTTCTACCTCTCGGCAGCCTCGAAACGCGACGGCAAGCAATCGAGCTATATGGTCGTTTCCGACGGGACCACGCTCACCTACTGGAGAAGTGCAACCAACTCGTTCATCCAGAAGCACGGCGCCGGCTACGCTCTGTCGGGTATCGCGGGATTGCTCCCGGACACCGTCATCGGTTTCGCGATCGACAACACCTGGGAAGAAGAGAGCATCGCCGAGTGGGACCTGCTGGCTGACGCGCGGGCGCCATCGCCGACAAAGTCTCTCGCCGCGCAGGGCGCTGGGCTGACGCTGACGGGTCCGGAGAAGCTGGGGGATGCGCAGGTCAACGTCCTTCGTCTCACAACGCAGGGCGGGGCGCTGCCGTTCGCGATCGAGCAGCGCTACTATCTCGACGCGGCGTCGCACCTGCTGCGCGGACTTGCGACGAGCGCGCGCGGGAAGCATCCGGAGAACGGCCGCGACTTCACGGTCGAGATGCGCGGCGTGTACGACCTGCACACCACCCAGCCGACCTTCGGCGATGACGCGTTCCGGTTCGTCGCGCCGCGCGGGGCGCGGCCGGGAAAAGGCGGGCCGGCCCCATTCTTGCGACAAGAGCGGACGGGAGAGCTCGATATTGGCGGAAAAAAGCCCTCGGCGTTCTGGACAACGATAGCAGCAGCGGTTGTGCTGGGTCTGCAGGCGGCGGCAGCCACCGAAAACCCACGACCCCGGCCACCCGCTCTACTTCGGCTATTACTACGCGGACGGCCGCTGGGGTGATTTCACCGATGCGGTCTGGTCCTATACGAATCTCTATATTGCGATTCCCGGCGGATACGACACCTCGCTCGACTGGCGGCCCCTGTTCCAAAGCTCGATGCAGCGCGCCTTTGACAACGACAAGGCAGTGATGCTCATCCTGGGAGACGATCTTCGCCGCCGGGTCCCGGTCACGATCGACGCCGTCCTCGCCATCGCGAAGCCTTACTGGGACAACGTTGTGTTGATCGAAGCGGCGCATGAGGAAGATCTCACTCCGCAGGCCGTGGACGAGAGGATCCGTTCATTGACGCAGGCGCTCGACGCGCGAGGTCTGCCGCCGAAGCCGTTCGGCCTCACCTACACCCGCGGTCAGTCGCTCACCGGCGACGGCATGCGTGCGCCGAGCGTCAGGTGGGTGGCGATTGAAGCGTACGTCGATCCGCCTGCCGTAAACGATGCGACAACGTGCTCAGCACGCCCGGCGGCGCCATCGCCCGGACCCGCATTCGTGCCGACTACCGACTGCAGCGGCTGGGTACCGGTGGATCATCCACTCGCGAGCCTGCCCGGCAGCGTCACCGATCTGAACCGCTTTCTGGAGCAGGCGAAGCGCCGGATTCCGTCCGACAAGCAGATCGTGCTGATCATGATGGCGTACGATCGAAACGGCAGCTGGACGAATCCCGACACGCTCGCGACCCTGCAGCTGCCGGTCTACCTGCACGCGCACGATGATCCGCGAGTCACTGCGATTCTGATGTTCAGCTACGGCCCGCCGGGCGGCACGCGGTTCTATCCCCAGCTCCAGAGCATTCATCGCCAGATCGGGGAACAGATCCTCCGGACACACCGCTGATGAATAGCTACATCGCTCTTTTTCGCGGTATCAACGTCGGCGGCAACCACCTTCTGCCGATGAAGGAACTCAAGGTGGTGCTCGAGAAGAATGGCTGCACCGATGTTCAGACCTACATTCAGAGCGGCAACGTGATCCTGCGCAGCAAGGTGTCTGACGCGGCGCGGCTGGCGAAGCAACTGACGGCGGCGGTGTCGAAGAGTCATGGCTTCCCGCCGCGTGTCCTTCTGCTCACGCGCGATGAGCTCGAACGCGCCGCCGCGGGCAATCCTTTTCCCGAGGCTGACGCCAATCCCAAGAGCGTGCACTTGTTTTTTCTCGCCGAGCCTCCGCCGAAGGCGGACGTGAAGGCGCTCGAAGCGTTGAAAACAGAGACCGAGCGCTTTGCGTTGAAAGGACGGATCTTCTACCTGCACACTCCTGACGGCTTCGGCACTTCAAAGCTGGCCGCGCGAGCCGAGCGGCTCCTGGGAGTCGATGCGACGGCGCGTAACTGGCGCACGGTAACGACGCTGCTCGAGATGGCGAGCGGGAGGTAGCAGGCGCGCAGCGCGACATCAGCGCGCTGCTTTCGAGAGTCACAGGGGCCCGCGAACGATGCGCGCGGCCTCGGCTACCTTGCCCTGCTCCCCGATAGCGATTTCGACCAGTCGAACACTGCGACGAGGTTTCCTCGTGCACCGGCTTCGGGGATGACGAAGCGGCTGCCGTCAGGATGAATGTCGAAGTTCGCGTGGTTCTCCGATCGTTCAGGTCGCCAGTCCGAAAACACCACCGTCCGGCCGAGCACTCCAAGCGTCGGCGTCGTGCGTAACGCGGCAGCGATCAGGCGCAGGCGATCGCCGTCAAACTCCATGTAGTGCAAGAGATTGCTTTTCCGGTCCCAAAGCGGTTCGCTGCCGCCCAGATTCGACACCTGCACGCGGCCACCGAGGCCCTCGAGTCCACGAACATAAATCTCGACCCGTCCGGTCTCGTTGCTCTGGTACGCCACCAACTTGCCATCAGCGCTGCCCATCGGCGCGGCTTCCTCTGCCGGCGTGCCGACAATCTTCACCGGACGACCTCCGGCGCGCGGGATGCGCCAGAGATCGCTCGGGCCTCCACGATCGGCAACGCCGCCGAGATACGCCGAGCCGTCGGGAAGCCACCCGCCAGGATTGATGAGATCCGCCGGCGGTGAATTCGGAGCCGAGCGGCAGCGGCTCGGGGTTCGTTGCGCCGTCGGCCGGAGCAATCATCAGCGGGCCGCCGCGCGACTTGAAGCTCAGGAACGAGACGGACCGGCCGTCAGGCAGCCACGAGGGATCGTGCGCATCGCCGATGTGAGTCACCCGCGACAGCGTTTTGAGCGAGCGATCGAACGTCCAGACGTCACGCTCCCCGGCGGCATCGGTCACGTCCAGGACGATCTGCGATCCGTCCGGCGAATACCGCGGGTGATGCCAGAGACGCGGCACCGGATCGAGCGTCTCGCGGCGGCCGGATCGATCGATCTCCACGAGGTGGGTGGCGGGCAGCGGCAAATAGACCATCACGCCCTGCGCCACCGCGAAGTGGGCGACGCCAAACCGGCTGCGGCTCGCCCGGTCGGGCAGTCGCCTGCGGCGTGCCGGCGAGCGCGACGCCCACCGGGTCGAAGGGCACTGCGACCAGCTGTCGATCCGGCACGCCGTACACGAGGTGGCCATCCGCGTACTGCGCGGTGACCGCGCCGCCGGTAATGAGTGTCGACACGCGCCGGTCCGCGAGCGAAAGCGCCTCGATTCGCGCATGGCTGGCGTCACCGCCCACGGCTGTGAAGAGAACGGTCCGCCCGTCGGGCAGCGGGTGCGGCGACAAGTGCCGTTCGCCGCTCTCTGGCGTCGTCAGCGTTTCAGGCGACGAGCCGTCGGCATTCATCGATACCAGCCCGCCCTTCGGGCCGGTGTAGACGATTCGACCATCCGGCATCCACGCCGGAAGCCCTTCCGCCAGGTGCGCGGACCCATGAGCGTGGACGACGGGGCCGCCTGCCACCGGAACGCTGAAGATCTGTCCTTCGCGCTGAAAGCCAACCACGCGCCCATCGCGCGAAAGGAAGGGGCCGACAGCACCGATCGTTCCCTCGATCGGTTGCGCCTCGAGAGAGAAGAGCCGTCGCGCATGCAGCGATGCCCCCGTGGCGGTATCGGTCGCGTACACGAGCAGCGACCCGTCCGCTGACACCGCCACAGGAAACGTGGTCCCCCGCACGTCGCCTAGATTGGTCGTCGCGATGGTAGCGCGGCGCGAAGTACCGCTCGCCATGAGCGGTGCCTTGCGAATGGCCACACTGATAAGAGCGCCGGCAAGGGCGGCCGCAAGCAGCGCGGACAACATCACCCACAGTGGCAGTGTGCGCCCGCGCGGCTGCGCAACCGGAACGTCGCCACCCGCACTGACTTGATCCAGTTCGAGGCGCACGTCCCCGATGTCGCGCAATCGCTGCGTCGGATTCTTCGCGAGGCATCGCGCCACCAGGCGCCGCAGCGCCACAGGCGCATCGTCTGGAAGCGCCGTCCAGTCCGGCGCGTCCTTGATGACGCCGGCCAGCACCTCGGTCGTGGAAGAACCAGGGAACGGTCGCCGGCCGGTCAACATCTCGTAGAGCAGGACGCCGAACGCCCAGATATCGGCGCGCTTGTCGACGGTCTTGCCGCTTGCCTGCTCCGGCGCCATGTAGCTGGCGGTCCCGAGGATCATGCCGGCCTCGGTTGCCGACCCCGTCATCGTCGGCGAGCTCAACAGATCATCGACTGCGCCTTGCGCGTCGGCCGGCGCGGCCAGTTTCGCGAGTCCGAAGTCGAGCACCTTCACACGGCCTTCCGGCGTGACCTTCACGTTCGCGGGCTTCAGATCGCGGTGGATGATGCCGTGCTCGTGCGCTGCTTCCAGCGCCTCGGCAATCTGCCGCGCGATCGGCAGCGCGTCGGTCCAGTTGAGCGGTCCGCGCGCGATGCGGTCCTCCAGCGTCGGCCCCTCCACCAACTCGAGGACGAGCGCGTGCAGCCCCGCGCTGTCGTCCAGCCCGTAGATCTGGGCGATGTTCGGATGATTCAGCGACGCGAGGACCTGCGCTTCGCGCTGGAACCTGGCGACTCGGTCCGGATCGTGGGCGAAGTTGTGCGGGAGGATCTTGATCGCGACTTCGCGCCGCAGTTTGGTATCGCGCGCGCGATAAACCTCGCCCATGCCGCCCCGGCCGAGAGCAGCGACGATCTCGTACGCCCCGATGCGCGAGCCGGCCTGGACGACCATGCGGAGAGAGCGGAATTATACGTCCCCTGAAGTCGGTACGAGGCGGGATGCCGCGACAGACGAGTATGATGTCGGTCCCGACCCGCGCTGAGCTCCATGGAGGTGCGCCATGAAACTGCCGGCAGTTCTACGGAGGTGGGCCATGAAACTGCCGCATCCAAACGCAGACAAATCGAAAAGAAAGGACGGACACTCCCGGCCAAGACCGAAGGCGGAGGCGCGCGCGCGCGGCAGCAGCAGTTTGAAAAGCAGCGGGGCGTCAAGCGCGGGGGCGGTAGCTCCGATTCTGGTGCACCATCGGCGAAGGACAAATGCTGACGAGCAGAGGCCATGAAAGAACCGTTTCAACGCAAATCCGAAACGCCGACGCCACGACGGCGGGTCAAGAAAGCTGGAACCCGACGAGCTGACGCGCCGCGCCAAAAAGCCACGGCGACGACTGCCGCGTGTCCGCGGTGGCAAAGCGCTGGCGAGACTCAACTTCTTCGAGCGCCAGCGCCAGACCGGCGAGTCTGATGTCGCTCACAAGGCCACTCCCGCGGTGGCAGTGGTCCCGGCTGGTTCGACGCGATCAGTGGGCAGGCGCGGCACTCGGGGTGGCGCCGAGTCGCCGTACCTGACTGCGTTCGCGGAAAAATCGCACCTCGCCAGGACAGCGCCTGCTGCACCGGTCGAACAGGCATGGCGACCGCTGGGCCCTTTCAGCATCCCGCACGGCCAGACCTACGGCCACGGTGCAGGCAGCAGGCCTCCGGTTGCCGGACGCGTCGTTGCTGTCGCGATCGACCCGGGTAATGCGGACCACGTACTGATCGGCGCCGCCGGAGGCGGCGTTTGGGAAAGCAAAGACACTGGAAAAACGTGGCAGCCGAGAACCGACGATCAGCCGTCGCTGTCGATCGGTGCGGTCGTCTTCGATCCCACCAATCCACTGATCGCGTACGCCGGGACCGGAGAAGGGGATTCTCAGTCACTGCTCGGCGTGGGCCTTCTGCGTTCAACCGACGGCGGAACCACGTGGACGCTCCATGCGACTGCTCCATTCGAAGGGATCGGGTTCTATGAGCTGATCGTCGATCCGCTGAATGGCAATCACCTCCTGGCGGCAACCACAGTCGGGCTCTTCGAATCCAAGGACGGCGGTCTTCTCTGGACCCAACGCCGAGCACAGATCACGTGGGACATCTCGATGCATCCTGTGGTCAGCGGCGATGCGAATTCGACAACAGAGGTGTTTGCGGCGTGCCGCGATGGGCTGTTCCGCTCGACCAACGGCGGCACGTCGTGGAGCCACGTGTCGCTCCCCGGCATGCCGTCCGGTCTCCAGCGACTCGAAGTGCGCCACGCTCCATCCGACGGTCATGTGGTCTACGTCTGGGGCGCCGGTAATCCGCAGATTCTGGATCCTGTCGACTCGAGTCCGGGTGACCCGGTGCACATGCCGACGCCGTACCTGTGGCGCCGCAGCGTTCTCGGCGGAGGCTTTACCGCGCAGGCGACGCCGCCGGACGCGCAGACAGGCCAGGCTTGGTACGACTGGTTCGCCGCGGTCGCGCCGAACAATCCCGATGTGCTGTACCTCGGCGGCATCAACGTCCATCGCGGCGTGCGATCAGCCGGCGGAACATGGACGTGGACGAACATCGGCGCCAAAGGCTCCGGCGATTCGATCCACCCGGACCAGCACGCGATCGCGTTCAGCCCGATTGATCCGAATGCGCTGATCGTCGGCAATGATGGCGGCGTTTACCGATCGGCCGATGCCGGCGTGACGTGGCAGTCGCTGAACAAAGGGCTCAACATCACCGAGTTCGAATTCCTCGCGCAGCACCCGCAGTTCGAGACCTGGCTCCTCGGAGGCACGCAGGATAACGGCACGCTGCGGTACGAGGGTGAGGAAGTGTGGTTTCACGTCGAGGACGGCGACGGCGGTGATTGCGGTGCGAACGCCTCATCCCCATACACGTGTTACCACACCTTCTACGGCATGGGGATGGAGCGGTCCACGCGCGGCGGAGCGTGGGGGACCTGGACCTGGATCGGCCCCGACGTGCCGCCGGCGGACAACTATCCCAACGGCGCGCTGTTCTATCCTCCGCTGGATGTCAACGGCGCCGTGGTCGTCCAGGCGGGAAAGACCGTCTACATCTCCAGCGACTCCGGAACAAACTGGACGACCGTCTCCCTGCCCGCCGCCGCAGGCTTCGCCTCGGCGCTGTCGGTGGCGACGAGCAGCCGCATCTACGTCGGCACCGAGAACGGTCGAATCTACCGGATCAGCCTCGCCGGCGGTTCATGGTCGGCTCCGAGCCTGGTCGGACGTCCGGCCTCGGGATACGTGAGCGACCTGCTCGCGGACCCGAGCAATCCAAATCGACTCTGGGTCACCTACTCCAGCGTCGCTGCCGGCGTCATGGGCGGCCGCGTCTTCCGTTCGGACAACGCCGGCGCGAGCTGGCAGGATGTCGGCGCGGGCCTGCCGAGCATCGCCCTCAATGCGATCGAGCTCGATCCCGCGGACACCGATACCGTGTTCGTGGCCGCCGACGTCGGGGTGTTTCGCTCGCCAAACGCCGGCCTGGTGTGGACGGCATTCAGCAACGGACTTCCGAACGCGCTAGTGAAGGACTTGCTCTTCCACGCGCCTTCACGGCTGCTGCGCGCGGCCACACAAAGCCGCGGGGTCTGGGAGACCCACGTCGACCAGGCAACGATGCCGGCGGTGGACGTCTACCTGCGGGACAGCACGGTGGATTCGGGCCGCATGTCACCATCCCCATCCGGCGTTCCGGACCCGTTCACGTTCGGCTCGCAGACGTTCTGGTGGCAGTGCCAGGACATCAAGGTCGATGCTCCCACGTTCCAGAAGCCGGTCGCGGCGGACGTCGACTTCGAGTTTTTCGAAGACGATCACGGAGTCTTCGCCGCCGGATTGACGCACGAGAACGCTCAACGGAACCGCACCGTCCGTGTTTTTGTGCAGGTCCACAACCGTGGAATTCACGCCGCCGTGAACGTTGCCGTGAAGGTCTTCTTCGCGGCCTCGGCGGTGACACTTCCCGATTTGCCGACAGGATTCTGGAGCGGCTTCCCGAACAACGTCGTGCCCGGCACTTCCTCCTGGCAGCAGATCGGCGCCCACAAGGTCGTGGCGCGTATCGAACCGGGCAGCGCGCGAATCATTCCGTTCGACTGGACCGTGCCAGGCACGGCGCCCGCAAACGTCAGCCTGCTCGCGGTGATCACGGCTGACAACGACTCGATTTCCAGCACCGAGCTGAACATCGGATCGCTGGTGACGGGCAGCAAGAAATGTGGGCTGAAGAACATGTCGATCGTCAATCCGCAGCCGGCGGCCGGACCGCTGGTGCGCTCGGTGCCGCTCGATGTCGGCGCCACGCCGGGCGTGAAAAGCTGGGCATTGGAGCTGGATCGCGCGTCCGCCTCCATGATCCGTGGCATCGTGCTCAGCAAGCGGCTGTCGGCCCTGGCGAAAAAGGCGCGGCTGAAGTCAGTGCGGCTTCGCATCGAAGACAAGGATGAACTCGCGAAGCTCACTGCCGCCGACCGGCGGCTGAAACGTCAACTCGACACGACGCGCGCCTACCGGCCGCAAGCCGGCGCGTGGCTCGAAAACATTCGCCTGAAAGCAAATGGCGTCGAGCCGATCGTCATGCTCATTGATCCGCAGCCGCGCAAGCGATACGGCTCGATCATTCAGCGGGCAGACGATGGCACGGTCGTCGGTGGATTTACACTGCAGGGGGTCGCGAACGCGACGTCCGAGTAAGCACGGCATCCGAGAGCGAGGTGATCCATGGCCGTTCCGGGTCGCGCAGTATTTGTCCTGCTCGTGTCTTTCATCGCGTCTTTCTCCGCCAGCGACACGACTACGGCTCAGAGCGGCAGGCGTGCCCAATCGACGCCGAATGTCTTCAAGCTCGAAGAGCTCACCTATCCGGACGTTACCGCGCTCGACCGTCAGAAGACGATGTTCCTGCTGCCGGTGGGATCCGTCCACGAACACGGTCCTCACCTGCCGCTCGGCGCCGACACATTTGGTCTGATGCACGAGGCCAACGGCGCAGCAGCCCGTGTCGGCCGAACACTGCCCGACTGGAATGTGGTGTTGATGCCCTCGCTGAATTACGGGAACAGTGGAGCCAACCACATCGGCCGCATGTTCGTACATCCGGGTACGTATGAAATCCGGCGATCTACACTGCGTTCGCTCATCGCCGATATCGGCGGACAGGCCGCCCAGAACGGTTTCAAGTGGATATTCGTCCTCAACGGACACAGCGGTCCGGGCCACAACATTTCGATCAACGACGCGTGCGATTTCGTCAGCGAAACGTTCGGCGTGACGATGCTGCACGTGACGGCGCTGTTCCGCGCCGATCCGGCACTGCAGGCGCGCGGACAGAAGATCGCCGCTCAGCACTTCTCCGCTGCTGAACTCTCGTCGTTCGGCATCGACGCGCATGCCGGCGTGGGCGAAACGTCGGGGATGCTCGCCGTCACTGGCCCTGTTCGTCGCCGGCCAAAGCCACCGCGGCATACGGTGCGGCCATGGAAGGCTTCTGGATCGATGGTTTCACGGACATTGTCGTCCGGGCCGTGCGCGGTGAATCACATTTCACCGCCGCGGTTTCCGCTATCGTTCCACCAGCCATCTCGCGAACCGAGGCCCGGCCGCGTTCGAAGCGACGCATCAGCGTCCGCGTTTCATCGTCTCCCGCACGCACCTCCTGCCGGATGGCAGAAAACTCATCGCGCATTCCTGTCCGAAGTTGGACAATCTGCGACTCGAGTGCCGTCATTCGTTCCGGAAGCTGCTCCAGTCTGCTCACGACCTTCTCCAGGCGTTCTACTCTCGATTCAAGGGTTTGGGCGGGCATCGATCATCACTCCAGTAGACCCGTCGCGCATGTCGTGCGGGACGAGTCTTCCGGCGTGTCTGGCGAGAACCGTGCCCTGAGACAGTTCGAGCCGACGACGATACCATCGTCTGGCGCTCGGCGAACGCGCCCCGCGCCCCGCGACCCGCGATCCGCGTTGGAGTATTCTCGTCGCTAGATGGTATTTCCGATCGGCGACGACAACACGGACGGCGTCGGACGCCGTACGTCACCTACCTGCTGATCGCGCTCAACGTGCTGGTGTTCGTGTTCCTGCAGGGCATGGGCACCAACGAGCAGTTCACGTACACGTTCTCGACCGTGCCGCAGGAGATCCGCACCGGCGAGGACGTCGCGCGGCCCGTGCGGATCGAGGTCGGCGACGAGTCCGCCACCATTCCGCTGCAGCCGACGCCCGGCTCGCGTGTATCTCACGCTGCTGGTGTCGATGTTCATGCACGGCAGCCTGATGCACCTGCTCGGCAACATGCTGTTTCTCTGGATCTTCGGCGACAACATCGAGGACGACCTCGGCGCACGGCCGCTACCTCGCGTTCTATCTCGCGACCGGCGTGCTCGCCTCGCTGGCGCACGTCGTCTCGACCTTCGCGTTCGGCGACAACCCGTTCATCCCGAGCCTCGGCGCGTCGGGCGCGATCTCCGGCGTGATGGGCGGCTATCTCGTGCTGCACCCGCACCGGCGCGTGCGCGTGCTCATGTTGCGGATGCTGACCGACGTGCCGGGCTACGTGGCCGTCGGCCTGTGGTTCGTCCTCCAGTTGATCAGCGCCTTCGGCGTGATCGGGCAGGGGCCGCAGTCGGGCGGCGGCGTCGCCTTCATGGCGCACATCGGCGGGTTCATCGCCGGCGTCGTGCTGGTGCGGATCTTTGCGATCGGCAGCGCGCCGCCGGCGCGCCGGTGAGGCGACGGATCCTCTCCGCGGACGTGTCGGCGTGCTACCGCGGCGCTGGCGATGCGGACTTGATGATTCGACCTTCCTTCATCACGAAGCGGACGTTCTGCAGAAGCCGGAGGTCTTCGAGAGGATTGCCTTCGACGCCGATGACGTCCGCCAGGCGTCCTGACGACAGTGCGCCGATCTGGCCGGACATCCCCACGGCGCTCGCCGCCCACACCGTTGCGGCGCGAAGCGCGGCCGGGGCGTCGAGACCGATGGACGCGTAGCGCTCGAGCTCTCGCGCGTTCTCGCCGTGCGGAATGACGCCTGCATCGGTTCCAACCGCCACCGGGAGGCCCGCGGCAACTGCCTGGCGCATGTGAGTGACGACGGCCGCGAGATGCTGCGGCTTCGCGGTGGAGAACGAGTACAGCGTCGGAAGCTGCCAGACCCCGCTGCGCTTTCATGGCGTCAACTGTCGCGCGCGAGGGGAACCCCGCGTGAACGACCAGATCCGCACCGAGACGCACGGCGGCACCGATGCCCGCTTCGCTCAACGCGTGAACGGCGACGCGCTTGCCATGCCTGTGGGCCTCGCCAATGGCGGCGCTCAGCTCGGCATCGCTGATCTCGTACTTCGACGGGCTTTCAACGGCCTCGGCTAGCCAGCCGGTCACACACACTTTGATCAGATCGGCGCCGTGCTCGACATCGTCACGCACCCGCTGCCGGAACGCCTCCTCGCCGCGGACGCCGATGCCGTTGAAGTCGCAGATGCCACCCGAAATGCCAAGCCACGGACCGGAGGCAACCACCCGCGGCCCCTGAACGCGACCTTCCTTGATCGCATCCCGGAGACGCACGTTGCCGTAAGCCGCGGCGCCGAGATCCTGCACTGTCGTGAATCCTGCATCCAGCGTCGCGCGCGCATTCGCCGCGGGATTTCCTCCCAGCGTGAGGTGAACGTGAGCGTCGATCAGTCCCGGCAGCAGGATCATGGACGGCAGATCCACGATCGACGCGTTTGCGGGTACCTGCACATCGGGAGTCCGTCCAGCGGCGACGATCCGGTCGCCCTGGATGACGACCGTGGCGTTTTCGATAAGCCGCCCGGCGTCGACGTCGATCATGCCTCGCGCCTTCAAGACGACCGGTTGCTGCTGCGCTGGAACCGAGCGCTCAGCGAACGCGGAAGCCATTGCCAGCGTCGTAAACACCACGGCTCGCAAAAGGGACTGCACGTCGATCTCCAGTTAGATCAGACGCCTGGGCGTCAGCGTCCGCTTGATGACCTGCTCGCCGCGGCGGATCGTCACCTCACGAGTCACCGCCTTCTCCAGCGACTCGTTGATGGCCGTCAACGTCAGACTCGTCGCGTCCGTTCCGTCGATCGAGACGATCACGTCTCCCTCAGCGATATCCGCTTCGGTCGCCGGTGAGTCCTCGAGGACTTCCTTGACCCGGTAGGTGCGGTAGTCCGGGCCTTCGGCTCGCAAGACCAATCCGCTCATCGCGCGGTCGAACGGTTCGGCGAACGCGGGCGACGGTTCGAGGATCATGCGGTTCCGACCGTAGTCGAGGATGATCCGGAACCTGCTGGCGATCTGCGCGCCGATGTTGCCGGCGAGCGAGGCGTTGGCGAAGGCGCCGGCCTTGTCGTCGGGAAAAGAGCGCGATCGGGTTGTCGATCTTGAATGAGCCGATCTGCAACGCGGCCACTCGTCCGAGGCGCCCGACCGACACCCCACCCGCACCTGCCGTGCCGATGGCTCTGATCGTGCGGACGTCGGCGCCCGAGGAGGTTGTGTTGGGCCACGAACGGGCTGTGGATCACCAGCGCGAGACCCGAGCCCACGTCGAGCAGGAACCGATGCTGGATCGGTGTTCCGCCGAGCGGCGTGAGCGTGGCCGCGACAATCGGGTGCCCGTCGGGCGTGAATTCGATCGGGAGCGTCTCGCCCGGACCGGCATACCGGAACGTCTGTCGATCGTGCAGCCTGATCGAGCGTGCCTGGTAGTCGAGCTCCAGGACGAACTGCTTGATGAACTCGCCGCCGATGATGCCGTCGATCTTGCGGCCGAGACCAGCTGAGAGCAGCGGCATCGGCAGCGCGAACGCGAGCGGCTGAGAGAAACCGTCGAGTCCAACCAGTGACCAGGTCCCCCCCTTCACAAGCTGCCCGGACTGCGGTTCCTGATCCTGCCCCGCCGGTTCTCACGTCTCCGTGGAGAGTCAGCCCGAGCTCCCTGGCCGTGCTCGAGCCGAACGATCGCCCTGTTGGCACCGGTATCCAGCACGAACGACAGAGGCCGCGAGTTGTTCACTTTGACCTGAACGACGATGTGCCGGTTCGCCACTTCGAATGGAATCGTCGTCGCCGGCGCCGGCTGCAGCGCGACGATGCTCCCCGTCTGCGTCGCGGCGAGCGCGATCAGCAGAACGCACGTAAGGGACGCCCGTGTCATGAACGAACTCCTTTCGGCCGGGCCACGCCCCGGCGGCGGCCTTTCTGGACGATCGGCGCGAGCACATACGTGAATTCGTGAAGTCGTGCCCGGGTCGTGCGTGGATGCCGGCGCGCAAAGAGCGCATGAATCCGTTCGATGTAGCGGTTCAAGCGCGCCAGTTCCGCATCGGTGAGCCACGCGGTTCGACGACCGGCTCGCAGATTCCGGTGTGGCCCGTCAACCGTCGCCAGCCCGGGTGCGAACGCACGGCCGAAACTGCGCTCGGCGCTCCGTAACATCGCGGCGACGACTTTGGCGGTCTCGCGGCGCTGTGCGCGGTCGCCCAGGCGATAGCTGAGCGTCATCGGCCGCCCGGGCACGTCGTACCGCGCCGCACCCGTGGGCCGATCCGGCTCGACACGCAGCACCAACCCGTGCCGCTCCAATACGGCGAAGTGGTAGTAGAGGCCGTCAGGCGGATAGCCAAGCGCCGTGGCGACCTGGAGGATCGTCGCCGGACCCAGCACTTCGAGGGTATCGATCATGGCGGCGCGGACGGGAGTGGCGACCGCTCGGACCCTCCGCGCCTCTTTGATATAGAACGGTTTTGAGGGCCGTCTCATTGAATAATTATAATAATTTTCAATAGACGTGGCGGTTGGACAAATGGTTGCCGTCACTGCCGGCCGTTTACAGCAGTGCTATGAGCGCACCTGCTGGCGGCGGGGCAAAGCGTCAGGTCTTAGTCATACCTCAAGGCCTGCATCGGATTCACCCTCGACGCCCTCCTCGCCGGGATGTACGCCGCCAGGAAGGTCACCGCCAGCACGATCGGGGTGACCAGGACCAGCGCGAGCACGTCCCTCTGATCGTTCCCCTGCGGAAACGCCGCCGCCAGCAACTCTCCCGCGCCCACGCTCGCCACCAGGCCCACGACGAGTCCCACGAGCGCCAGCACGATCCCCTGTCGCAGCACCATCCGCAACACCGTCGTCCGGTTGGCCCCGATCGCCATGCGGATCCCGATCTCTCTCGTCCTCCTGGTCGCGGCGTAGGCGACGAGGCCGTAGAGTCCGACGATGGCGAGGCCCAGACCCATCAGGCCCATCGAGCCGACCATCGTGATCAGCACGTTGAAGACGCTCACCGCCCGCATCCGGTAGAGCTCCTCCATCGTCCTCACGTTGAAGATCGGCTGATTGACGTCGAGGCCGCGGACGACCTCGCGCAAGGGGGCCGCGAGCGATGCCGGATCGCCGGCAGACTGCGTGACCATGATCATCCGCTGCGGCTTGCGCTGGCGGTACGGCAGATAGACGAAGTCCGACGGCGGTTCGGCGATGAAGAGGTATTTGGCCGTCTTCGCCACGCCGACGATCTGGACCCACGTCTTCTCCTCGTCGTTCAGGCGAATCCGCTTGCCGATCGGATCCTGATTCGGCCAGTAGTGCTGCGCGAGCTGCTGATTCACGATTCCCACGCGCGGCGCGTCGAGATCGTCGTCCTCGGTGAAGTTGCGGCCCTGCACGAGCGGAATCGCCAGCGTGTCGAAATAGTGCTCGTCGATTCCCGATGAGAGCACCGTGACGTTCTCCCTGCCCTCCGGGAACTGAAAGCCCTCAGGCGCAATCGTCACGAAATCCTGCGAGTCGGTCGACATCGGGATGGCCGTCGTCATCGTGACGTTGATGACGCCCGGGAGCGCGCGCGCACGTTCCGCGAGTTGCTGGAAGAACTGCTCCGACTGCGGCTCCGAGTAGCGCACCAGCGTCGTGTCGAATCCCATCATCAGCAGGTGATCGGTGCGATAGCCCGGACCGCTGACGATCTGCTCGCGGAAGCCGCGATACATGAACATCGCGACGACGAGCAGGACCACCGACACTGCCACCTGACCGCCGACGAGGACCGCGCGTCCCCAGCGGCGGCGGCGCCTGGGCGCCACGGCGTCGCCCGCCTTCATCACCGCGGTGAGATCCGTGCGCGTTGCCTGGATCGCCGGCACGAGGCCGAACAGCACCGCGCTCGTCACCGCGACGATGAGGCTGAAGATGAGCGCCCGCTGATCCAGCTGGAACGAGAGTGTGATCGGGAGATCGGTGGGCAGCTGAATCTGCCGAAACAGCCTCATGCCCGCATAGCCGATCCCGAGGCCGAGCACGCCGCCCAGCACCGAGATGAGCAGGCTCTCGGTCACGAGTTGCGCCACCAGCCGTCCGCGTTTGGCGCCGATGGCGAGCCGCAGCGCCATCTCGCGCGCGCGGACCGGGGCGCGACTGGTGAGGAGCCCGGCGACGTTCGCGCACGCGACGAAGAGCACCGCGAAGGCGAGCGTCGAGAGCATCGCGATGAGCATCGCGTCCGGCGGGCTCTGCGACATCCGCGCCTGCAGCTCGGTGCGCACGACGAGACCGCGATTCTTGTTGGTGTCCGGATGCTCGCGCGCGAGATTCGCCGCGATCGACGTCAGCTCGGTCTGCGCCTGCGCCTGCGACACCCCGGCGCTCAAGCGGCCTTTGAGCGTCAGGTTTCTCGCGTCGCGCGCCTGGAGCGATGCCGTCTTCGGATCGGCGAGCAGCCGCGCCGACATCATCAACGGCACGAAGAAATCACTGCGCACGTACTGATTCATGCCGGTGAACGACGGCGGCGCCACGCCAATCACCGTGAAGTCGTGACCGTTGATGCGCACGGTGCGGCCGAGCACGGCGCTGTCGGATCCGAAGTCCTGCTCCCACATCGTGCGGCCGAGAATGACGACGGCGTCGCGGCCGGGGACACGATGCTCGTCGGGCGTGAATGCGCGTCCGATGGTCGGCTCGACGCCCATCAGCGAGAACAGGTTGTCGCTGACCAGCATTCCCATCTTCAGTTTTGGCGGCGCCTTTGGATCGCTGGTGAAGCCGGCGGTGACATATGAGAACGCGGCGAGTCCTTCGAAGCTCTTGCTGTTGTCGCGGATGTCGACGTAATCGGGATACGAGGACACCAGCGAGCTGGCCCTGAGCGATTCGAGGGATGCGGTCGAGCCCACGGTGACGACCTCGCCGGGTCGCGCGACCGGGAGCGGCCGCAGGAGCAGCGCGTCCGCGAAGCTGAAAATCGCGCAGTTCGCGCCGATGCCGATCGCCAGCGAGAGGACGGAGACGATGGTGAATGCCGGGGTGCTCGCGAGCATGCGGCAGCCATACTTGACGTCCTGCCACAGCCGCTCGAGCCAGCCGGTCCACAGTCCACGGTCCACGGTCTTCAGACGGTCCATTGTCTGCATTCCGTGTTAGACGAGCGACGTGATGGCGCTGTTCTCGGCCGCTTTCGCCCGACCTTACGCCGGTCGCGTATGATGCCGGGGGACAACGAGCGCGCTTCTGACGAATCTCCGACACGTCTTAGTCATACCTCAATGCCTGCATCGGATTGACCCTCGAGGCCCTCCTCGCCGGGATGTACACCGCCAGCAAGGTCACCGCCAGCACGATCGGGGTGACCAGGACCAGCGCAAGCACGTCCCTCTGATCGTTCCCCTGCGGAAACGCCGCCGCCAGCAACTCTCCCGCGCCCACGCTCGCCACCAGGCCCATGACGAGTCCCACGAGCGCCAGCACGATCCCCTGCCTCAGCACCATCCGCAACACCGTCGTCCGGTTGGCCCCGATCGCCATGCGGATCCCGATCTCTCTGTCCTCCTGGTCGCCGCGTATGCGACGAGGCCGTAGAGTCCGACGATGGCGAGGCCCAGACCCATCAGGCCCATCGAGCCGACCATCGTGATCAGCACGTTGAAGACGCTCACCGCCCGCATCCGGTAGAGCTCCGCCATCGTCCTCACGTTGAAGATCGGCTGATTGACGTCGAGGCCCCGGACGACCTCGCGCAAGGGGGCCGCGAGCGATGCCGGATCGCCGGCAGACTGCGTGACCATGATCATCCGTTGCGGCTTGCGCTGGCGGTACGGCAGATAGACGAAGTCCGACGGCGGTTCGGCGATAAAGAGGTATT
The DNA here is from genome assembly GCA_963810305.1 of uncultured Acidobacteriota bacterium. Lineage (GTDB taxonomy): Bacteria > Acidobacteriota > Vicinamibacteria > Vicinamibacterales > 2-12-FULL-66-21 > JACDCA01. The sequence continues at coordinate 386,705 of CAWEMY010000017.1, read as the reverse complement.
TGGCCGTCTTCGCCACGCCGACGATCTGGACCCAGGACTTCTCCTCGTCGTTCATGCGAATCCGCTTGCCGATCGGATCCTGATTCGGCCAGTAGTGCTGCGCGAGCTGCTGATTCACGATTCCCACGCGCGGCGCGCCGAGATCGTCATCCTCGGTGAAGTTGCGGCCCTGCACGAGCGGAATCGCCAGGGTGTCGAAATAGTGCTCGTCAATTCCCGATGAGAGCACCGTGACGTTCTCCCTGCCCTCCGGGAACTGAAAGCCCTCAGGTGCAATCGTCACGAACTCTTGCGAGTCGGTCGACATCGGGATGGCCGTCGTCAGCGTGACGGTGATGACGCCCGGGAGCGCGCGCGCACGTTCCGCGAGTTGCTGGAAGAACTGCTCCGACTGCGGCTCCGAGTAGCGCACGAGCGTCGTGTCGAATCCCATCATCAGCAGGTGATCGGTGCGATAGCCAGGACCGCTGACGATCTGCTCGCGGAAGCCGCGATACATGAACATCGCGACGACGAGCAGGACCACCGACACTGCCACCTGACCGACGACGAGGACCGCGCGTCCCCAGCGGCGGCGGCGCTTGGGCGCCACGGCGTCGCCCGCCTTCATCACCGCCGTGAGATCCGTGCGCGTTGCCTGGATAGCCGGCACGAGGCCGAACAGCACCGCGCTGGTCACCGCGACGATGAGGCTGAAGATGAGCGCCCGCTGATCCAGCTGGAACGAGAGTGTAATCGGGAGATCGGTTGGCAGCTGAATCTGCCGAAACAGCGTCATGCCCGCATAGCCGATCCCCAGACCGAGCACGCCGCCCAGCACGGAGATGAGCAGACTCTCGGTCACGAGCTGACCCACCAACCGTCCGCGTCTGGCGCCGATGGCGAGCCGCAGCGCCATCTCGCGCGCGCGGACCGGGGCGCGACTGGTGAGGAGCCCGGCGACGTTCGCGCACGCGACGAACAACACCGCGAAGGCGAGCGTCGAGAGCATCGCGATGAGCATCGCGTCCGGCGGACTCTCCGACATCCGCGCTTGCAGCTCGGTGCGTACGGCGAGACCACGATTCTTGTTCGTGTCCGGATGCTCCCGCGCGAGATTCGCCGCGATCGACGTCAGCTCGGTCTGCGCCTGCGCCTGCGACACCCCGGCGCTCAAGCGGCCTTTGAGCGTCAGGTTTCTCGCGTCGCGTGCCTGGAGCGATGCCGTCTTCGGATCGGCGAGAAGCCGCGCCGACATCATCAACGGCACGAAGAAATCACTGCGCACGTACTGATTCATGCCGGTAAATGACGGCGGCGCCACACCAATGACCGTGAAGTCGTGACCATTGATGCGCACGGGGCGGCCGAGCACGGCGCTTTCCGATCCGAAGTCCTGCTCCCACATCGTGCGGCCGAGAATGACGACGGCGTCGCGGCCGGGGACACGATGCTCGTCGGGCGTGAATGCGCGTCCGATGGTCGGCTCGACGCCCATCAGCGAGAACAGGTTGTCGCTGACCAGCATTCCCATCTTCAGTTTTGGCGGCGCCTTTGGATCGCTGGTGAAGCCGGCGGTGACATATGAGAACGCGGCGAGTCCTTCGAAGCTCTTGCTGTTGTCGCGGATGTCGACGTAATCGGGATACGAGGACACCAGGGAGCTGGCCCCGAGCGATTCGAGAGATGCGGTCGAGCCCACGGTGACAACCTCGCCGGGTCGCGCGACCGGGAGCGGCCGCAAGAGCAGCGCGTCCGCGAAGCTGAAAATCGCGCTGTTCGCGCCGATACCGATCGCCAGCGAGAGGACTGAGACGATGGTGAATGCCGGGGAGCTCGCGAGCATGCGGCAGCCATACTTGACGTCCTGCCACAGCGGCTCGAGCCAGCCGGTCCACAGTCCACGGTCCACAGCCTTCAGACGGTCCATTGTCCGCACTCCCAGTTAGACGAGCGACGGAATGGCGCTGTTCTCGGCGCTTTCGCCCGACCTTACGCCGGTCGCATATGATGCCGGGGGTGGCGAGCCCGCTTCGCTGACGGGAATCAATAGCGCAGGGGACGACATTACTCACCGACGAGGACGCCGAAGCAGAATCCCTGCGAACTCCTCGAGCGCTCGAGCGGCTGCCGTCCGCACCACGCTTTTACGCTCTCTCTCTGCGCTGCGGTGGGACCCTCACTTCTTCATCTCGTCCGTCGCTGCCTCCACGCGCCAGCTGCGGGTTGCCGAGAACGCGCCTCGCGAACAAGAACCGTTGGACCAGGTAAGCATCATCGAACTCGCTCCGGCGCACGCGGCCAGATCGCTTGCTGGCTTCGATCATGCGACCGCGCCCTTCATAGATGCCGACATGCGTGACCAGGGATCCGCCGGCGTCGCTTGAAAAGAACAGAAGATCGCCCCGCTCGAGCCCAGCGCCGATCCGATCGCCGACCTTCGACTGGCTGATAGCGCGCCGCGGCAGATCCAGCGCGAATTCCCGAAACACATATTGAGTGAGCCCCGAGCAGTCGAACGCGTCGGGACCTTCAGCTCCCCAGACATACGGCCGGCCGATCAGGCTCGCCGCTAGATCGACGACGTCGGACGCCGGGGCGGGTTCGACGAATAAGAGGATCGCGATGCTGACCGTACACACGGCTCGCAGGAGCATGGGAAGACTCGCGTTTCCGGCAGGCTATGGCGAGGCGGCAGGTGCGAGGGCAATATCGACGCCAACGCGCATGACAAGCGCGACGCTTCTTAGAGGAGGGTCCCGAATGCGTCTCGCCGGACGAGCTGTCAACTTGCGGCGACGGAGTGATCACTAAGAGCGCTGGAGCCCTGAAAGCTATTTCCAGCGAGGCCGGCCGCCCGGGTTGGTGCAGGTGCTTCCCAATCGTCGGGGGATCCAGCTTCCTCGGGGCTTTACCCGGTGGCTGCGACCGCTGTGCCGGCTGGAATCACCTGATGCCAGCCCTTATCCATCATCCGGCGCTTCCATGCTTCAGCAAGCGTGAAGGCTTCGGCTGCTCCATTACACCGCTCACTGAGCAAGGACTGGCCGTCGACGAGGACGCGGAGTTCGAAGGTGTCCGGCCACGCTATCAGTGCGCAGCGCGCGCTGCGTCTGTTCCGCCGCATCGACCATAGCGTTCCCACGTCTTTGCACGTGTCCCGACCTGACGTGTACGGTTTCGCTTTGGGCATGAACCCTCCACCATAGGGCAACCGACAGAGAAGGGCATCCTACCTAAGCGAAGTCACATCCGTGTGAACACGATGTGACGAAGGCGTGTCGCGCCGCGGTCACCCGACCGTGCGACTCCCTACGAGTCCAATTCCCAGCGGAAATCGTAGAAAACACGAATGTGGTTGCCGTCGGGATCGGCGGCGGTGAACTCACGCAGATTCCAGGGTTTGTCCTCGGGTTCGGACACGATCGTCGCGCCCGCGGACTTCCACTCGGCGAACAGTTCGTCCACCTCAGCCTTGCTCCCGAGATTGAGCCAGAACAGGATCGGCCCGGTGTTGCCGTATTCCTGTCGGAACTCACGATTGGTGATGAACAGTCTGCAGTCCTCTCGCGAGATGCCGGCAATGCCGCCCTCTTCGCCGCCCCAGTCCAGCGTGAAGCCCAGATTGTCGACGTAGTAGGCAGCGGCTCTGTCGATGTTGGCGACCGGGATCTCCGGGACCGCAGGAGGAAATGTCATAGGGACGCTCAGGTCTCCCACAGCAACGTCAGCTCGAGACCAAGCGCGTGAAATGGTTCCGGATGGATCACGCTTCTCTCCACGTAGGTAGAGACGATCGTCCAATGTGCGCCGTCCAGTCGCAGGACCTCGAGCGTCTCGGCAAGCGGATCGAGCATCCATGCGTGCCTCACGCCTTCGCGAGCGTAGACGCGCAGCTTTTTTCCGCGATCGAGCGCCGCCGTTGACGGCGATTGCACCTCGCACACCCAGTCGGGCGCGAGCGAGAAATGCGCCTCTTCAGGCAGATGCGGCAGCCGCTCGCGGCGCCAGGCAGCGACGTCGGGAACGAGCACGTCAGCCGCGAAGTGCAGTTCGGGCTCGAAGAGGATGCGCCACCCGCCGGGTCCGCCACGTCCGAGATCGAACGGCCCCTGCAGCAAGCCGAGGAGTCTGCTCGCCGCGAGCGCATGACGCGGAGCTGGCCGCGGCGACGTGTAAAGCTCGCCATCGATGATCTCCGCGACGAGATGCTCCGGCACTGCCACCAGATCTTCGAAGGTCGCTGGCCTGCGCGCAGGAGGCGCCATGCCGTGAGGATAACACCCGGCGTCCATCAGGACGACGATGGCATCGTCCTTCGCGGCCGGTCAAGATGGCAGAAACTGCCTATCCACCTTTGTTGTTCGCCTTGGCGACTTCGCGTCCGTGAGCCACGAGTGCGGGAAACCGGGGGTTGCCCCGCAGTGGTGTGAGATCGGGGTCCCGCTCGATGTTCTCTGCGGCCCCGGGAGGTAACCCCGCATCGATGGCTTGATTCAACAGCGTGATCGCTTCGTCCGTCCGATTTCGAATCCCGGCAACCGCACCGAGGTTGTAGAGAAGAATCCCCATGGTGGGATCCTTGTCGCCGAGGACGCGCCGGCCGATCGCCAACGCGTCCCGCCCGACTTTTTCCGCCTCCGCGTACTTCTTCTCCATTCCGAGCACCGCGGCCAAATCGGCCATCGTCGTGATCGTATCCGGGTGCTCAGGCCCAAGCACCTTCTTCCGCTTCTCCAGCACGCGCGCAATCAGCTCTTCCGCCTCGCCCGTGCGGCCGTCACTCGCCAGCAGCCGACCGAGGTTGGCCATCGAAATGATCGTGTCGGCATGCTCCGGGCCCAGCAGCCGTTCGCGGCTCGCCAGGGCGTCCCGGTTCAGTTTTTCCGCCTCGGGATATTTCCCCTCGCTGATCAGGACGTCGGCGAGGTTGTTCATCGTGTTCAGCGTAAAGGGATGCTCCGGTCCGAGTACGCGAATGAGTTGCTGCAGCGTCTCACGGTTCAGCGCCTCTGCGTCCGGAAAGCGCCCCTGGTCGGCCAGAACGAGCGCCAGGTTCACTCCCGCCGTTAAAGTGTCCGGATCATCCGCTCCCAGCACCCGCTTGCGAGCCTCGTACACCTGGCGGAATGCCTGCTCCGCTTCTGGATAGCGCCCGCGCAGCCGCAACACCATCGCCAGGTTGTTCGTCGCCGCCAGCGTCTGCGGCGCATCGTGTCCGAAGACACGCTGCTCGATCGCGATGACCTCTCGATCCACGCGCTCGGCCTCGTCGCGCTTTCCTTGCGCCAGCAGAATCAACCCGAGACCGGTCTGAGCCGCCAGCGTCGTAGGATCATCCGTCCCGGATAGTCGCCGCGCGGCATCGAGGGTCTCGCGCGCGAGGGCCTCGGCGTCCGCGTATTTACCGCGGCGATACAGCGTCAGCGCCAGCCTTTCCATCGACTTCAGGGTGTCGATGTGGTTGGCGCCGAGGACGCTCCGCCGAATGTCGATCGTGCGATTGAACTGTTTCTCCGCGATGGAGAACAGCCCGAGGCTCATGTGCACGTTCCCCATCGTATGGAGCAATTGCGCCTGGAGCTCCGGGTCCTGCGCGAGCCCGGCGTCGATGTCCCTGGACGCCTTGTCGAGCACCTCGCGCGCGGTGATCGTGTTCCCTCGCGCCTCATTCGGGTCCACAACCTTGAACATCTGCGTCATGAAGTCCGTTACACGATTGGCCCGGTCGCGCTCCCTCTGAATGCGGCGCAGCTGAATTGTCTGGGTCGCGGCGAAAGCAATCAGCAGGATCGCCACCAGCGCGGCGGCGCCGAGTCCGAACCGATGGCGCACCGCGTATTTCCGCAGGCGATATGTGGCGGAGGCAGGGCCGGCGACGACGGCTTCGTTGCGCAAGTACCGTTGAAGGTCGGCGGCGAATTCTGAAGCCGTGGCATAGCGTCGTCCGCGGTCTTTCTCCAGCGCTTTCAGAGTGATCCAATCCAGATCGCCTTGCAGACGCCTCGCCAGCGTGCGCGGCTCCTCGTTACGTTTCCCTGCGGACACCGCGGAGCTCGCGCCCATCAGCCGGACCTTGGTACTCGGCTTTGGTGGTGTCTCTTCCCGGATCGTGCGGAGAATCGCCTCGAGACCCGCGGTACGCAGCGCTCGGGTATCGAACGGAAGCGCGCCGACGAGCAGTTCGTACAGAATCACGCCGAGCGAATACACATCGGTGCGGGTGTCGATGTCCTGGACGCGCAGATCGGTCTGCTCGGGGCTCATGTACCTCAGGTGTCCCCACCAGTACGCCAAGCTCGGTAATGACCGTGTTCGCGGTCAGCCGCTGCGCCATCGCCTTCGCGAGGCCGAAATCGATGATCTTGGGAATCGCCTTGTCGTTCTGCTGCACCACCAGGACATTCGATGGCTTCAAGTCTCGATGAATGATCGCCTTTTGATGCGCGTGCTGCACCCCCTCGCAGACCTGCATGAAGAGTTGCAGGCGGTCTTTCATCGACAAGCGGTGCTTGTCGCAATATTCGGTGATCGGCAGCCCCTGAACGTACTCCATGACGAAATACGGGCGGCCCTCGGGCGTCGAGCTGGCCTCGAACACCTGCGCGATGTTCGGGTGATCCATCAGGGCGAGCGCCTGGCGTTCGGACTCGAACCGCGCCACGACGGCCCTCGTGTCCATGCCTGCCTTGATCACCTTCAACGCAACGGTGCGCTGAATCGGCGTCTTCTGCTCCGCCAGCCACACCTGCCCCATCCCCCCTTCGCCGAGCACACGCAGCAGCCGGTACGGTCCGATCTGACCCGCGCTCATCGAGGCGGAGGCGCCGCCCGTCATCGTGCTGGCTGCAGTGTCGGGATGAAAGGGCGTTCCAGCTTCGTCAGGCGAGTCGTTCGAGTCCACGGCAGGGACCTCCGTCGTCAGGCATTTCGTGGAATGCGTCAGGGTGCTGCCAAGGGAAGCGAGCGCAAGTCCCCGTCCACTGGCGGGAACAAATGCCTTGAACCAATCACCAAATTTCGGATCGAAAATCGGAGGCTGCCCTAGCTCAGCAGATTCTACACGGCCCTACCGAGGTGCGTCGTTGGAACGTCGTGCGCCGGGCTTCTACGGTGCCCGATCGAATCTCGACAACTGGACGACGTTGCCGGTCAGTGCGGAGCTGAAGACGATGCCCTCGCCTCAGGCATGAACCGGGCAACGGCGATCGACTGGGGTTGCAGGTGCGAGAGATCCGCCTATGGCCACTCCACCTGAACGTCGTCCAGGTTCCCGTAGTAGCAGAGATCGGCGATGTCCACTGAACGAGTTCCACGAAATGCACGCCGCCGTGGGTGAACGATTCGTCTGAAGTTCCTGCGATGTGCGTTGCGGACGTTTCATCACGCGTCGACAAAGCTCGCTTACGAGCAGGGCATGCTCGGCAGAAATGGCAAGCACGGTCGGCACAACGAAGCGAATAACGCCGCGGGAAGAAACATCAAGACACCGTCATTCTTGCAGACGAACCACCGAAGTTTTTTCGGGTAAGCTGTGGCCACATTGCTTTTCAAAGTCTATCTGTCGTCTACGCTCAAGGACCTGGTGGAGGAACGCAAGGCTGTCGAGGACGCGCTCCGAGACCAGTGCGTGGTCACGCACAGCTATCGAGCGAGCGAAGACTCGGTCGCGCTCAGCTGCCTTCAGGATGTCGCCGACTGCGATCTCTACATCGGCATCGTCGGTCTCCGTTATGGATTCATCCCGACGAGCGGCATTGTCAACGAAAACGGGCTCTCGATCACCGAGCTCGAATACCGACATGCGAAAGAGAATGACATACCGCGTCTGATGTTTCTGAAGGACGAGAACGTCATCCCGTACACGCAGACGGATGCCAAGTCGAAGGAGCATCCCTCCGAGCGGATCGAAGGGTTCAGGTCGGCTGCGAACACCGACCAGCGCGCAGCGGTTTTCACGTCGATTTCCGAGCTCCGCGAAGGGGTGCTAAAAGCGTTCAACGCATTCGCGAAAAAGCGGCTCTCGGGCACGTCGGGATCGTCGCGCGGCCTGCTGATCGGTGTGGACCCGGCGACACTCGAGACCGGCGCCGTCTTCAAGGATGTCGATGCGCCATGGTGTCCCGAAATGGTCGTCATCCGCTCCGGGCGCTTCATGATGGGATCTGTCGAAGGTGAACCGGATGCGTACCCGGAGGAATCGCCCCAGCACCTGGTGACGATCGACTACCGCTTCGCGCTGGGGCGCTACCTCGTGACCTTCACCGAGTTCGAAGCGTTCTGCGCTGCGAGCTCGCGGCAGCCACCGGGCGACGAGGGCTGGTCGCGCGGACGCTTCCCCGTGATCAACGTCAGCTGGAACGATGCTCAGGCCTTCGTCGCCTGGCTCTCGAGCAAAACGAAACGCCCCTACCGATTGCCTACCGAGGCCGAATGGGAGTACGCCTGCAGAGCAGGTACTACGACCCGCACGTTCCGCGGCGACTCTATCAGCGTCAAGCACGCGAACTACGACCACGAGCACGGAAGAACGAGCGAGGTCGGGTCGTACCCGGCGAACCCCTGGGGCTTGTACGACCTTCTCGGGAACGTGTGGGAGCACGTCGAGGATCCGTATCACGAGACCTACGTCGGTGCTCCCGACGACGGCAGTGCCTGGCTCTCCGATGCCGACTTGTCCAGGCGAGTTGTGCGCGGCGGTTCCTTCAGCTACGGATCGAAGGACAATCGATCGGCCGTCCGCTGCGATCATGACGTCACGATACCCGACCGGCAGCACGGGTTTCGGGTGGCGTTTACGATCTGACGAGATGATCAGGTGATCGACGAACCGGCCGCGGGCGTGCGGCACAATGCCAGAACGGCTTGGCGCCCGCGTTCGATCAGCTCGGACCCGTAGGACTGGTGATCCAGCACGAACGAACCGCTGTACTTCGACGAGCCGGCGTTGAATCGAATGAGCTCGTCCAGCACGGTGGGGACGTCAACGAGTCGGTTCCCGTGGAGGCGTTTCATAAGCTCCATGGCGCCGCAGAAATGATTGGATTCATCCCGGCACACCTGCCTAATCCACGCCGAGAGATGACGGTCGCCTAGCGCGTCGTACATATCGAAGTCGCTCGCGTACACCTTCGCCGTCACAATTTCGTCGTACGCAAGCAACACGCACAGGTGGAATTCGTCCACCAGGAACGGGGTGAGCGCAGCGAACGCCGAGGACCGTCCCTCTACGCGCGATGCGACTTCGTCGGGTGGAACGTGATACATGGTCGAGTAGAGCCGGCGGAATCCCAGATAGTGCTGATTCTCGTCACGCAGCCAGCTTTCCGAGAAACGACGGAACTCGCCGGACAGCGGCAGTCGCGCGGCCCGTATGTGCTCGGCCAGCCGCCTGGCGTCGAACTCCGAGCAGATCTCGTCCCAGAGATTGTCTTTGAACGTGATTTGCCACTTCGTCCAGCAGAGCGATCGACACTGTTCGGTCTCGACGAGATCCGAGGGAATCTGCTCGAGGAGCGAGGCGGACGTAGACAGCGACATCGAACCCCCAGTCAATGGGACGGTTTCAGCACCAGCTATGAAAACCTCTTCAACGATTTGAGATTTGGGTGATGGCTATGGTCGTCCAGAACCTGCTGACCGGGTTCATGGCAGACTGCAAGCGGGCGAGGTGTGATTCGAACCCGCCCCGGGCCTATTGGAGGGCGGTTAGTTACAAGAGCACCGCAACTGTCGGCTACGCGCACCCGCTGGTGTTCCCGCAGTTCGCGCACTTGTAGCAGGACCCCGAGCGCACCATGATCGAGCCGCAGGTCGAGCACGGCGGCGCGTCCTCCTGGTTCTGCATCGCGGCGAACGACGTGATCTTCGGTGAGGTGATCGCGGCAGTCGCTGAGGCTCCCGCGGCGGCGGCCACGTCCAGCGGCAGCTGCTCCGGCGTCGTCACCACCTCCTCGCGGACGTTGACCCCGGCGCGGAACTGCGCGTCGGCCGAGAGGAACTTGGTCGCCATCCACCGGAAGATGTAGTCCACGATCGACTTCGCGAAGCGGACGTCCGGGTTCTTCGTCATCCCCGACGGCTCGAAGCGGACGTGGCTGAACTTGTCCACCAGGTCCTGCAGCGGCACGCCGTACTGCAGCGCGTAGCTGATCGCCTGCGCGAAGGCGTCGGCGAAGCCACTGATGGTCGATCCTTCCTTCGCCATGACCAGGAACAGTTCGCCGGGAGTGCCGTCCTCGAAGAGCCCGACGGTGATGTAGCCTTCGTGCCCGGCGATGTCGAACTTGTGCGTGATGGCGTGACGCTCGTCCGGGAGCTTGCGGCGGACAGGCGTCGCAGGCCGGCTAAAGGCGGCCGCATCCTCGGGCCGGCTAAAGCCGGCCCCCACCGCATCCTTCGCCGTGTTGAGCGGCTGCGTGCGCTTGGAGCCGTCCCTATAAATAGATACCGCCTTGGCGCCGATCCGCCATGAGTCGATATAGGCCTGCTCGATCTCTTCGACGGACGCTTCCTTCGGCACGTTCACAGTCTTCGAAATCGCGCCGGAGAGGAACGGCTGCGTCGCCCCCATCATCTTGATGTGGCCCATGTAATGGATCGACCGCACGCCGCGCGCCGGCTTGAAGGCGCAGTCGAAGACAGAAAGATGCGAATCCTTGATGTGCGGCGCCCCCTCGATGGTCTCGTTCTCGTCGATGTACTCGATGATCTCTTTGACCTGCTGCTGGTTGTAGCCAAGCTTGTTCAGCGCCATCGGCACGGTCTGGTTCACGATCTTCATCAGGCCGCCGCCGACGAGCTTCTTGTACTTCACCAGCGCGATGTCCGGCTCCACACCCGTGGTGTCGCAGTCCATCATGAAGCCGATGGTCCCGGTCGGCGCCAGCACGGTCGCCTGCGCATTGCGGAAGCCGTGCTGCTCCCCCATCTCGATGACCTCGTTCCAGACGGTCTTCGCCGCCTCGAGCAGGTCCTTCGGGACGTGCGTCTTCTCGATGTCCTTGATCGCCGCGCGGTGCTTCCGCATCACCCGCAGGAACGGCTCGCGGTTCTTCTCGAACCCCGCGAACGGACCGCCATGGTCGCGCGCGACCCTGGACGACTCCGCAAACGCCGCACCATGCATCAGCGCAGTGATCGCCCCCGCGTAGTCGCGGCCGGCATCGCTGTCGTAGGCCATGCCGCGCGACATCAGCAGCGCTCCGAGGTTCGCGTAGCCGAGACCGAGCGGACGATAGTCGTGGCTGTTCTTCGCAATCGCCGGCGTCGGATAGCTCGAGTTGTCGACCAGGATCTCCTGCGCCAGGATCATCGTCCGGCACGCCTTCTCGAAGCCGACGACGTCAAACTCCGCGTCTTCCCTGACGAACTTCATCAGGTTGATCGACGAGAGATTGCACGCCGAGTCGTCGAGGAACATGTACTCCGAGCACGGATTGCTGGCGTTGATCCGCGCCGTGTTCGGGCAGGTGTGCCAGTCGTTGACGGTGGTGTCGAACTGCATGCCCGGGTCGCCGCAGACGTGCGTCGCTTCCGCGATCTGCTTCATCAGGTCGCGCGCCTTGTAGGTGTGCACCGGCTGCCCGTCACGCACCGCCCTCGTCGTCCACTCGCCATCGTCCAGCACCGCGCGCATGAACTCGTCGGTCACGCGGACGCTGTTGTTCGAGTTCTGGAAGAACACGGACGCATACGCCGGACCCGTGAACGAGCCGTCGTAGCCGGCGTCGATCAACGCCCAGGCCTTCTTCTCTTCCTCGACCTTGCAGTTGATGAATTCGACGATGTCGGGGTGATCGGCGTTGAGGATGACCATCTTGGCCGCCCTGCGGGTCTTGCCGCCTGACTTGATGACGCCCGCAAACGCGTCGAAGCCCTTCATGAACGACACGGGACCGGACGCGGTGCCGCCGCCGGCGAGCAGCTCCATCGACGACCGGATATTCGAGAGGTTCGAGCCGGTACCGGATCCGTACTTGAACAGCATCCCCTCGGTCTTGGCCAGGCCGAGGATCGACTCCATCGTGTCCTGCACCGAGTTGATGAAGCACGCCGAGCACTGCGGATGCTTCTCGAAGCCGACGTTGAACCACACCGGGCTGTTGAACGCGGCCTTCTGATAGACGAGCAGGTGCTTCAGGTCATCGCTGAACGCGAGGAGGTCGTCTTCGCTGGCGAAGTAGTTCTGCCCGCGCGCCCATCCCGTGATGGTGTCGACGACGCGGCCGATCAGCTGCTTGACGGAACGCTCACGCTCCGGCGTGCCGATGGTGCCGCGGAAGTACTTGGAGACGACGATGTTGGTGGCCTGCTGGGACCAGAAGCGGGGGATCTCGACGTCGCGCTGCTCGAAAACGACCGAGCCCTTTTCGTTGCCGATCACGGCGGAGCGGACGTCCCATTCGATCTCGTCGAACGGATCGATCCCTTCCTTGGTGAAGAAGCGCTCGTACTCGAGTCCGGGCGCGCCGACGGGTGCGGCCGGGCGGGTCGGGGTGTGCGTGCTGCTGGAATCAACCTGGCCCGGGTTCAAATTCGAGCCCACAGCGGCGCCATTGTGCATCTTCACCCCTCCGAATACGTGAGTCGTCTGCCCGCCCCCGGCAGTGACCCATAATCAGTTGCTTTTGAGTATTTTGCCGCGACGCCGGGAGGCTGGGAAAGCTGCCCGATGATCCGCCGCGGTTTGTAAATATGCGCCCGCGTTACATGCTTGTCAAGCGGGATTCCACCACATATTGTGTCTGATTTTGAGGCAGGGCGCTAGATATTGACAAATGGTCAAAATGGCGCGGGATTTTTTCGAGTGACCTATTAAATGGTCGAGCCAGTTGCCGGCTCGTTCAGCGGTTCAGCGGCCCTGGAGCTCTTTCGCGAGGCGCTCGGCCTTATCCGCCAGCTCTTTCGCAAACACCAGGTTGGCGGCGTTGATCGCCTCCTCCGCCTGCGTCGCGAACAGCTTCGCATCGTCGTACGCCTTCTTCCGCTCTCGGGTGAGCGGTTGGTAATCGATCCTGTCGAGCGCGCGGCGCGTGCGCTCGACGCTGTCGCGGATCTGGCGTGACACGGCATTGGCGTCCCCCTGGGGGGGCGTGCTCAGCGTCGGTGCGGGCGGAGTCGGGGGCGGCGGCGTCACCGGCGGAGGCTCGACCGGCGGCGGTTCGGGCGGCTTCGCTTCGGGTTTGTTATTGGCCGGCGGTCTTGGCCTCGCTGGAGCGGGTGGTTTTGTCGCTGCCCCCGTGTCTTCCGGTGGCATTTCGACTGGCGGCGGCTCCGGCAGCGGCAACGGAGTGATTACCCGCGGCGGGGCGGGAGGCACCTCCAAAGGCGGACGCTGAACGACGGGCTCGCCGGTGGTTGTGACACAAGCCCCCGATGCGAGTATCGCGGCGAACGCGGCGACGCCAAGCCTGCGGCCGACAGTGGGTACGTGTGTCTTGCTCATTTCCCGTACCTCAATCTTACGCCTGCGGAAACACCAGTTTAAACGTCGTTCCGTGACCTGGTGTCGACTGGACCTCTACTTCACCGTCGTGGAGCTGCACGATCCGGTAGACCATCGACAGGCCGATGCCGGACCCCTTCTCCTTCGTCGTGAAATACAGATCGAAAATCTTGTTCAAATTCTCCGGCGGGATACCCATGCCGGTGTCCTGCACCTCGATCTCGACGCGCTTGCGCGGCGCGGCGCGACAGTTGATGCGCAGCCCGCCGCCATTGGGCATCGCCTGACACGCATTGAGCGCGAGATTGAGCAGCGCCTGCCGCAGCATCCCGGGATCCGCATTGATGCGCGGCAGATCCGGCTGGCATTCGACCTTCATAGTGACATTGAGTCGCTCCGCCTCCGGCGCCACGCTGGTGGCAACGTCGGACACGAGCTCCACGAGGTTCATCGGCTGCAGCTTGAGCTCGTCGGGACGCGCGAATTTCAGAAACCCGACCACCACCTCATCGAGCCGCCGGATCTCCTGGCCGATGGTGTTCAGATGCTTTTCTATATCGACGGTCGGCGGGGTGCCTTGGCCGGGCGCACTCCCGGCACTCCCCGCACTCCCCGCACCCCCCACACTGGCACTGGCACCGACTCCGGCACCCACCGGTTGTCGCATCGACAGCTTGCGCTTCACCAGCTCCAGGTGAATGGTCATCGCGTTGAGCGGATTCTTCACTTCGTGAGCAACTCCCGCCATCAGCCGGCCGAGCGCGGCCAGCTTGCGCGAGTAGTTGAGCGTCGAGTGGACGTGACTCAGGTAGCCGAGGTTGCGCGCAACCAGCATCGCGCCGAGGAAGCGGCCGGTGCCGTCCTCGATGGCGTGCGTGACCAGCAGCCGTTCGGGGACGTCTGGCCGCGTCTGATCCCCGGCCCCCACCGGCCCGGCGGCCGTGATGGGGACAGGCCCGAGCGACTTGCGTCCGGCGAGCGTCTTTTCGATCAACTGGCGCATCGCGGGATGCTCACTGTGCTCGGCGAGCAGGGCCTTCATCGCCGTGTTGGTGAAGATCACTTCACCTGATGGCGAGAAGAGCGCAACGGCGTCCTCGAGATTCTCCATGACCGACTCGAGGTCGGTTGCCGCAGCAGGCAAGGGCTTCGTCCGGACGGCGGACAACTGCGCACTCACTGCTTCGAACGAGCTGCCCAGATCGCGGAACTCTTCACCGGGAAGTTCGAGCGTCACGTCGAGCTCGCCGCGTCCAAGTCGGGTGAGTCCGCTTTGAATGACGTGGATCGGCCGCAGCATCCACTGCGAGAGCATGACCGCGACGAACGTCGCGAGCAGCAGCGCGACGACGATGGTGCCGAGCGCGGTGTTGAGGGCGGTCTCGAACTCCTCTTTGATCAGAATCGTGGAGATGCCGATCCGGATCGCGCCGAACTGCTCGTCACCCGCCAGCAGCGCCTGGCGGACTTCGTAGGTCTGCTCCGAGTACACCGCCTCGAGCTGCGAGACTGGGCCACGGTCGATCACCGGCCCGAGCAGATCCTGGTCGGGTAGCGGCTGCCCTTCCTGCGTGGGAAACCCGTGCGCGATCACCACGCCGTGGGCATCGACGATCGCAGCGTAAGTGACATTCGGCGTGTAGCCCTGCGCGGATTCAAGGATGGAACGAACCCCGCCGTCATTGCGCAGCGCGGTCGCCAGATCGACGCCGACGGGGGGGACGACGGCGCGGGCGCGGTGGTAGATGGCGCGGGTAAGCATCTCGCCGCGCAGCTGCGTCTCTTCGAGACTCATGCGCGCCAGCGTCGCCAAATGGTAGGCACTCATGATCGCCACGATAGCAACCACGAGCGTCGTGACGCCGGCGACCTGCTTAGCCTTGATTGACACGCGTCAGTTAGCAGTTGTCAGTTAGCAGTTGACTGTTATCAATTGTTCAGTGATGAGTAATCAGTTCCGAGCCCCGAGCCCCGAGCCCCGAGCCCCGAGCCCCGAGCCCCGAGCCCCGCAGCCCCGAGCCCCGAGCCCCGAGCCCCGAGCCCGCCTGCCAATCCCGCGTCCGCACTCGTCGCACCCCTCGCGCTCCTCGCACTCTCTGCGTCAGCTCCTGGCAGCGTCAGCTCCGGACCCCCGTCTCTTCCTTCATGCGATTGAGTTTGTTGTGCAGCGTCTTCAGGCTGATGCCGAGGACTTCGGCGGCGCGGGTCTTGTTGTTCCGCGTGTGCTCGAGGGTCATCATGATCAGCCGGCGTTCGGCCTCGTCCACCGTTGTCCCGGGTGCGATGGTCAGCGTCGGCAGCGTCTCTTCGCCTTTCGCGGTCAGCGTCGGCGGCAGATGCCGGTACTCGATGAAATCACCCTCGGCCAGAATCGTGGCGCGTTCGATGACGTTGCGCAGCTCGCGGATGTTGCCTGGCCACAGGTAGTGCTCGAGCACTTCCATCGCCTCCTGGTCCACTGCGCGGACGGTCTTGCCGTTCATCCGATTGAATTCGTTGAGGAAGTTCTGCACCAGGAGCGGGATGTCCTCCTTGCGGTGGCGGAGCGGCGGCAACTCGATGGTGAAGACGTTGAGCCGGTAGAAGAGATCCTCGCGCAGCTTGCCGTTGCGCAGGGCCTCGGCGGGATTCAGATTCGTCGCGGCGATTACACGGACGTCAACGGTCTGCTCCTGCCGTCCACCGAGACGCCGGAAGGTCCGTTCCTGCAGGACGCGCAGCAGCTTGACCTGCGTCGCCGGCATCATCTCGGCAATCTCGTCGAGAAACAGCGTGCCGCGATGCGCCAGTTCGAACACGCCGGTGCGGCGATCGTGCGCGCCGGTGAAGGCGCCTTTCTCGTGGCCGAAGATTTCGCTCTCGAGCAGCGTCTCCGGGATCGCGGCGCAGTTGATCGCAACGAACGGGAACGGCTGCCGCGGGCTCAGCTCGTGAATCGTCTGCGCGATCAGCTCCTTGCCGGTGCCCGAATCGCCGGAGATCAGCACCGACGCCTGAGTCGGCGCTGACTGCTCGATGACGCGGTAGACGCCACGAATGCCGGGACTGTTGCCGATGATGCGTCCGAAGCTCCCCTGCTCGCGGAGCTGCCGCCGCAGGTTCTTCACTTCACGCAGCGTCTCCTGGCGCTCGACGGCTTTCTGCAGCAGGATGCGCAGCCGCTGCGGATCGACCGGCTTGCTCAGGTAGTCGTACGCTCCTTCCTTGATTGCATCCACGGCACTTTCAACGGTGCCCTGCGCCGTCAGGAGAACGAACGTGATGTCGGAGAGCTGGTCTTTCAGCGCGCGCAGAAGGTCGTGCCCTCCCATCCGCGGCATGACGAGATCCGACACGATGATGGCGGGTCGGAAGGTGGTGACTTTCTGAAGTCCTTCTTCACCGTCCGCCGCGACTTCGGTCTGGAAGCCCCAGGCGCCGACTAGCTCGGCCAGACCAGAGCGTGTTGCGGGATCGTCCTCTACGATCAACACCCGTTCGCCGGGCGAGGACTGCTGATCAATTTCCTCCATGGCGTCATTTTTACATTCCTGCGGGTCAAAAGGGTAAAAATTACCTGTCGAGGTGCCTTTTTTCGGTACCTCCATTGCACAATCGGCCATAAGCGAAGAAAACGAGCGGGTGGAACATCATGAAAAACATCTGTGCCGCAGCCTTTTTCGTCGTCGCATTGACGACAGCGGACCTCGGGGCCGAGCAACAGGCTGAATGGCGTGAGGTGACGATTCCGGCGGGGACGATCCTCAAGGTGAATCTCAACACCGGCGTCGCTTCGGACACCAGCCGGGTTGAGGACCCGATCCGCGGAACTCTACGGTCGCCGGTCATCATTCGCGGCGTTACCGCCTTACCGGCAGGGACGGCGCTGAGCGGATATGTGACCGACGCGACGCGTTCGGCGCGCGTCAAGGGACGGGCGCAGATCGCCTTCCGCTTCACGCGCATCGACCCGCCTGGCCCGGATGACTCGGCGACGATCCGCACCGGCACTATTTCGCGCATCGCGCCCGGGACGAAGAAACAGGACGCCGCGAAGATCGGTGCCGGCGCGGTTGGCGGCGCGATCGTTGGCGGCATCGTCGGGGGCGGTGACGGCGCGGCGAAAGGTGCCGCGATCGGCGGAGCCGGTGGCACCGGCGTCGTCCTCGCCACGCGCGGCAAGGAAGTGCGCATGGCCGCGGGTACCCCGCTGTCGGTCCGCTTGTCGCAGGCGCTGAAGGTGCGAGTGCCGAAGTAGCTGCCATAATCCCTGAGTGTATGAGCCCGCTCCGGCGCCGGAGCTGCTTCAGCCTGTTGCGGAACGCCGGATCCTTCCGAGCGAACGTCTTTTTGCCCTTCTTGAAATCTTTCTGATCTCCGGAATCCCGACACAGATCGTGCTGATCTCAGCGCTGCTCAGCTTCGGGATGGCCATGCGCACGGCGGACGGCGGGATGTCTCCGCCATTCGTCTTCACTGTCTCGCTCGTCGATGCCGTGCTCGTCGTCGCGATGGTGACAATGCTGCTGCGCGCGCGGGGGGAGTCGATTCGCGACGTGCTGATCGGGCGCGGACGTGTCCGCCGGGAAGTACTGGTCGGCTTCGGGTTGATCCCGCTGGTCTTTCTGGTCGTGATCGCGGTGATGGTCCTCGTTCTCACCTATGCGCCGTCGCTGCGGAATGTGCCACGCAATCCGCTCGAAGACATGATCCGCAACCGCCTGGACGCCATCCTCTTTGGCGTCGTGGTCATGATCGCCGGCGGCGTGCGTGAAGAAGTCCAGCGCGGCTTCATCGTCCATCGATTCGAGGGGTTTCTGGGCGGCGGGCTCGTCGGCGTCGTTTTATACAGCCTTATCTTCGGGCTCGGGCATTTCGAGCAGGGCTGGGATGCCTCGGTCATCACCGCGTTCCTCGGCCTTCTCTGGGGGTTGGTGTACCTGCGACGCCGGAGCGTCATCGCCCCGATGGTCAGTCACGCGGGATTCAATCTCGCGCAGGTGGTCAAAACGGTGGTGCTCAAGAGTGCCGGGGGTGCGTAAAGGGGTGCGGGAGGGTGCGGGGGAGTGCGAAAGGGTGCCGGGGGTGCTAAGAGTGCCAAGGGTGCCGGGGGTGCTCGTACTGCTGATGTCGCTGGCTTTGGGCGGTTGGGGGCAAACGCCAGCACAAGGTGGAGGGGCGTGCGCGATCACGTATGTTGCGAATGCCGGCGTCCTGTTCGAAACGGACGGACAGAAATTCCTGTTCGACGCGCCGATTCGCGAGGGGATTTCACCGTATGCGACTCCGACGATGGAGCAGCGGCGGAGTCTCGAGTCGGCGACGGCGCCGTTCGATAACGTCACGGCGATCCTGATCACGCACTGGCACGAGGATCATTTCAGCGCGGAGGCAGTCGCGGCACACCTGCGAAACAGTCCATCGACGCGGCTGGTGTCGTCGACAGAAGTCGTCCAGCGGGTGAAGGCGGTGGCGGGACCTGCGGTTCCAGCGGCACAGTTCAATGCGGTGACGCCGGAACCGGGTGCCTCGGAACGCGCGACGGGATCCGGGGTGCCGGTGCACGTGCTCCGCATCCGGCACAACCCGACGCGGCGACTACCGGAGCAGCACGTCGGCTTTCTCGTCGAAGGTTGCCGCACGGTGCTTCACACCGGCGACGCTGATCCTGCGGCGGATAACTTCAACCTGCTGCGCTCGCTGCCGCCGGTCGATACCGCCCTGCTGCCATTCTGGTACGTCATGGACGGCAGCAACCGCCGATTCGTGTCCTCGTCCATCGGCCCGCGGCGGATCCTCGGCATGCACCTGCCGCCGTCCGACGCGGCCGACATGACAAAACGGCTCTCGGCAATGAAGGAGCTCACGCTGCTGACATCGGCCGGCATGCGGGTTCCGCTGAGGTAACATTCCTCATCGCCCTTCTCGACAAGATCTGCCGCTTCTTCCTGCTTTCCCGTCGCGAGTTCCTGGTGCTCGCGGTGCTCTTTCTACTGTCGCTGCCTGCGGTTACGGCGCGGCTGTACTCGTCCGACGAGGTCCAGTACTTCTCGTATCTGCGCTCGATCTGGTTCGACCGCGACGTGTCGTTCGAGAACGAGTACCGCTACTTCTACGACCACAACATCGCGCAGTCGGGCGGGTATTACGAAACGTTCCTCGTCCGCGAAACAGGCGCCGGCCGGCGCGTCAACTACGGCGACGATCGGGTGCGCGCTGCTCTGGTCGCCGTTCTACGGCATCGCCCATCTGTGGACGCGTATCACCGGCGGTGTCACCGATGGATTCTCACCGCCATACATCCGCGCGGTGGCTTACGGATCGGCGTTCTACGGCTTGCTCGCCGTCCTGCTCTCTATCCGCGCTGCACGAATCGTGGTGAACGCATCCGAGCACTCAGGATTCCTCGCCGGCCTGGGGGTTTGGCTCGGAACTCCGCTGCTTTTTTACATGTACGTGGCGCCGCCGTTCTCGCACGCGGTGTCGGCATTTGGTGTGGCGCTGTTTGTCGCCGTATGGCTGCACGTCCGGCGGGAGTGGAGCGTTAGCGGCACCTTCTTGCTCGGAATCTGCGCGGCCCTGCTCGCGATGATCAGAGAGCAGGACATTTTCATAGCGCTCGGGCCTCTCTTCGATTTCGCCCTCGCTCTGCTAACTCCTAACTTCCAACGCCTAACTCCTAAAAAGACACGGTGGCTTGCGACGGCGGGGGCGGGGCTCGGGGGTTTCTTCCTTGGTTATCTGCCGCAGCTGATTGCCTACAACGGGCTGAACGGGTATCCAGGCCCGGCACAGCACGTCCAGCGGAAGATGTACTGGTATGCGCCGCATGGGTTGCAGGTGCTGTTGTCGCCGGAGCATGGATTCTTCTTCTGGACGCCGCTGGCGATTCTGGCGATCGCTGGTTTGATCGCGATGGCGGCAGGCCGGCTAAAGCCGGCCTCTACCGAGCCGGCCTCTACCGAATCGGTGGGGGCCGGCTTTAGCCGGGCCCGAAAACCGGCCCGATACACAGCGGATCGCGATCTGCGCGCTCATCATGATTGCCTCGCAGGTCTACGTCGCGGGATCCGTTGAATCGTGGACGGTCGCGGGTGCGTTCGGGCAGCGGCGGTTCGTGTGCCTGACGCCGGTGCTGGTGATCGGGCTCGCGGCTCTGTGGCACGCACGGCCGCGGCGGCCGGCCTACGATATGGCCTTGACCGCCGCCGTGATTGCCTGCGTGTGGTGGAACATTGCGCTGATGGCGCAGTTTGCCACCGGCATGATGGACCGGCAGCGTCTCGAGCCTGGAAAGAACGCCTACAACGCGTTCGTTCGCCTGCCTCTCGAGACCCCTTCACTGATCTATCGGTATCTGACTGACCGTGAGTCGTTCTATCGGCCGCCGCCGCCGAAGGCCATCAAGTGACGACCGGACGATCGCGGAAGGACGTCGCCATCGCCGCCGGCACCATCGCCGCCATGTTCGTCGTCTACAACGCCAACGGACGCGAGATCGCGAGCTACGATTCCCAACCGACGAAGCTCGCCGCGCGCGAACTGCTGCTGCGCGGTACCACGTCCCTCAACTACGTGGTCGGGTTCACGCCGCAGCTTCTCGAGCGATCCGGGTTCCAGCTCGCGCGGGATGGCCGTTACCGCTCGGCCTACTCCCCGGCGCCGGCGATCGTCACCGCAGTGATCGCCTGGCCATTCTGGAAGACTGGGATCATCGATATCCGCGCACCGCGCGCACCTGGCCTGATGGCGAAACTTTCGAGCTCGCTGCTCGCGTCGCTGACCGTCGGTCTCGCGTATCTGATCGCGCGCCGGCGCGTCGACCGCGCGCGTGCACTCTTCATCGCAGTGGCGCTCGGTCTGGGCACGGGTCTCTGGAGCACGGTCAGCCAGACTCTCTGGCAGCACGAAACAGCACTCTTCGGGTTGATGATCGCGGTGTTCGGGCTCACGGGGACGGGACGCGTTTCTGCGGTCGCGATCGGGGCCGGCCTGGGCCTGGCGGCGAGCAGCCGGCTGCAGCTGGTGCCGGCGGTATTCGTGCTCCTCGCAGCAGCAACGTGGCTCAGGGGAGCGAGAGTCGGCATCCTTGCAGCCGCACTTGCTTCGGTGTTCATTGTGCCGCTCGTGCTCGCCAACGTCCGCTGGTTCGGCACCGTGCTCGGGGCCGCACCGCTGCTCGAAGCGTTGCACCCGTCGATCCACGGGACATCGCAGACCTTCCATCTGCAATGGGAAGGCGCCGCGGGGTTGCTGTTCTCTCCGAACCGCGGCCTGCTGATCTTCAGCCCGGTTGTCGCACTCGCTGGCGCTCGGTCTCCGCCCGGCAATGAAAGAAGGATGGCGTTCGCCGGCGGCGCTGTGCCTCGCCGCGGCAGCGGTGCAGTTCCTGCTCTACGCAAGTTATTCGGTCTGGTGGGGCGGGCACACATACGGACCGCGTTACATGCTCGACGTCCTGCCGCTGCTGGTTCCGCTCGCGCGTGGTTGCGTCCACTACGTTCACTGGATGGCTCGCTCCCTCAGTGGCCGCGCTGTTACTCGTCTGCTCCGTTGCGATTACAGGGCTCGGCGCCGTCTGCTATCCGCACGGCCGCTGGAACTCGGACCCGGTCGACGTCGACCGCGCCCACGACCGGCTATGGGAGTGGCGCGACAATCAGATCGTGCGCACCTGGCAGGCGGGCTCGAGCCCGCAGAACTTCACCCTCTTCACGCGTGATGCCGTGCGCACGCCGCTGCCCTGACGAATGCGTCTCCTGTATTTCGCGGACATCCGCTTTCCACTCGAGCGCGCCAACGGGATCCAGACGATGGAGACGTGTTATGCGCTGGCGGAGCGGGGACACGATGTGCGCCTCGTGGTCAAGCCGGATACGCACACACCGGCGCGAGATCCGTTCGAGTTCTATGGACTGCCGAAGCTTGCGTCCCTGGTCGTCGAGCGGGCGAACACACCTTCCGGGGCGGGGATCCTCCAGCGGGTCGGCTACATGTCGTTCGTGTTCGGACGCGCCTTCGGCAAAGGGCGCGCGGATGTCATCCTCACGCGGGACCTCGGCGTTGCGGCGGCGCTTCTGAGAATGCCCTCCGGTTCGCGTGCGCCGCTCGTCTACGAATCCCACGGCTACGCGCCGGATGTCACAGCCGCGCTGCCCGATCTGATCTCCACCGCGCAGCGTCCCAGCGCCGGGAAGCTCAAACGTCTCGCGGATCGCGAGGCAGCGGTGTGGCGAAATGCCGATGGCTACGTGACGATCACGACGGGGCTGGCCAGTGAGCTCGTCGAGCGGTTCGGGACACGCGAGCGACTCGCCATCGTCCCCGACGGCGTTCGACTACCAGATCGAGATCCAGGCCCGGTGCCTGCGGAGCCGATCGTCGCATACGCAGGTCATCTCTATGCGTGGAAGGGCGTGGACGCGCTGCTGCAGTCGCTCGTGCGCGTCCCGGAGGCCCGTGGACTGATCATTGGCGGGCATGAAAAGGAATCGGATCTCGGACGCGTGAAGGCACTGGCCGCCGAGCTCGGGATTGCCGATCGTGTGACGTTCACCGGGCACGTTCCGCCGCGTGATGTTGATGCGCGGCTTGCGGAGGCACGCGTGCTGGTTCTTCCTAATCCGGCATCCGCCATCTCCACGCGATTCACCTCACCGTTGAAGCTCTTCGAGTACATGGCGGCTCGTCGTCCGATCGTCGCGACCAGTCTGCCGGCGATCAGGGAAGTGCTTCGCGACGAGGTGAATGCACTCCTCGTGGAGCCAGGTGATGCGACCGCGATGGGGGAAGCGATCGCTCGCCTTCTGCGAGATCAGTTGCTGGCCGAGCGGCTGGCGGAGGCGGCGTACAAGGCGGCACCCCAGTACACCTGGGCACGACGGGCCGAGCGGCTCGAGGATCTGTTTTCACAAGTGACGCGCCCGGCATGATCTCCAGCGCGCTGCTCTCGATCGTGCGCTGCCCGGACTGCCGCTCCGAGCTACGCGACTTCGTCTGCACCGGCTGCGGCCGGAGCTATGAGAGTCCGCCTGACTATCTCGACATGCGTCCGCGCGAGCAGTTCGCCGAGCAGACGAAATACCTGGACGAGGCGCTGCACGTCGACGCCAGGCACGAGCGAGTCTCACCGCCACTGCTCGGGTCGAAGATCCGAAACGACATGCTGCGCGAATTCCTGGCGCCGCGCGCCGGTGAGCTGGTCGTCGACCTGGGATGCGGCAGCGGCCGCGCGCTGCTGTGGAACCGCGATCTTGGCGCGACAATGATGGGGATCGATATCGCTCCGTTTTTTTCGCGGGATGCGCGGCGGGACATCGATCTTCTCCTCGCCGATCTCCGCAAGCTGCCGTTTGCCGACAACACGTTCGACAAGGCGTGGTCGCTCGACGTCCTCGAGCATCTGTCGCCCGAGGCCCTGCAGGGGATGCTGGCCGAAGCGAACCGCGTGCTCAAGCCCGGCGGCGGGCTGTTTGTCTACACCCACGTCCGCAAGAACGCGCCGATCGCGGCCGGGCTGAAATGGATCAACCGCGCCGCAAAGCAACTCGAGCGCTGGGATCTGATCGACCTGCGGCAGGAACACCTGCGCAAGTCCGATCATCTCAATCCGTTGCGAGATATTCCGCATCTCGAGAGTGTCGCGGCCGCGACCGGGTTCCGCATCGCGAAGATCCGCTTCTACACGCCGATCGTCGGCGGTTTCGTCGAGAACATCCTGATGCGGATGGCCGAACGCGCGATGGCGCGGCGCGCCGCCAAACGGATCACCGCGTCCGGCACGACAGCGAACGCAGACGTGGATGCCGCCGCCGTCCGCGAGGCGCGGACCTCCGCCAAACAACGTATCGCCAGCAGTCCGACGACGTACGCTGCTTTGCGTGGGCTGTCGCTGGCAATGAAGCTGGACCTGCTGCTATTCGGGAGAATTACGTCGGGGCCTTTCTTTGCGCTGTTGGTGAAAAGGTGACCGCTGAGACGATTGGCCTGCGGCCGGCACGAAGGGTTCGAAGACCCGAAGACACGAAAGAACAAAATTGGTTCGCGTGCTTCGTGCCTCCGTGGCTTCGTGCGTTGCCGAAGGCGTCGGCCGCGCCGCGTGCAGTGTTCGGGCCATGAAAATCCTGTACTGCGCCATCGACCAGACGGTGCCTGGCACCAAGGGGGGATCGGTTCATGTCACTGCTGTCGCCGAAGGGCTCGGGGCGCTGGGGCATGAGGTCCATGTGCTGGTGACTCCAGGCGACGGGCCGATGCCGGAGAGAACCGGCATTCAATGGATTGCGATGTCGCCGCCGCTCGGGTCCTCGAAGCTGCGCTGGCTGCGCCGTGGCGCGGTGCGCGAGATTGCGGCACGCCTTCGGCCGGATGTCATCATGGAGCGGTACTACAACTTCGGCGGCGAAGGGATTCTGACTGCCCGCGAGATCGGGGCACGGGCGGTCCTCGAAGTGAACGCACCCGTCATCGATCATCCGGGCTCGCCGAAAGCGCTGGTCGATCGCGCCCTGGTCGTCAAACCAATGCAGCGGCGGCGGGAGCGCATCTGCGCCGCATCCGATCTGATCGTGACACCGAGTGCTGCCATCCTGCCTCCGGGCACGCCGCGCGACAAAGTGATCGAGCTCGAATGGGGAGCGGATACGGATCGTTTTCACCCGGGAGCCGAGGGACCGCTGCCCTTCACACGACCACCCGGTGTGCTCGCGGTGTTTGCGGGGGCCTTTCGCAGCTGGCATGGGGCAGTGAATCTGGCGCTCGCAATCAAGGAGCTCGAGAAGCGTGGGCGCTCAAACGTCGGTGCGCTCTTCATCGGCGACGGGCCGGAGCTTCCACGCGTCAGGACCGAAGCCGCCGGTTCGAAGAACGTGATCTTCACTGGGCCTGTGCCGCACGAGCGGATGCCCGCGTGCCTCGCCGCGGCTGACATCGGCGTGGCGCCGTTCGATCTCTCCGCGCACAAGCCCCTGGCGCTCGGCTTCTACTGGTCGCCGCTGAAGATTTTCGAGTACATGGCATCGGGGCTGCCGATCGTCGCCCCTGCCGCCGACCGGATCCCGAGGCTCGTCGAAGGGGGCGTCGAAGGCCTGCTCTATCAGCCGGCGTCGCCGGTTACGGGTCTGGCCGATGCGCTGGAGCGACTGACCGATGCGACACTGCGCGCGAGACTAGGCGCCGCCGCGCGCGAACGCGCCGTCCGCGACTACAGCTGGCGCGCACACTGCGAAGCGCTGGATCCGCCATCGCGGAATTCAAACCACAGAGACACAGAGGCACAGAGACATTTATTGGAAAGGCAAGAAAGACAAATGAAAACAATCTGTGTCGCTCTGCCTTGGTGGTGAACTGCTGATTGGTGTTCTCTGCCTTTACATTAATTTTCTCTGTGCCTCTGTGCCTCTGTGGTGAACGACAAGCGCTGAATGAATCTACTCCTGGTCACTGACTCGTTTCCGCCGAAGTGCGGCGGCAGCGGGTGGAGCACGTACGAGCTCGCGCGCGCGATGCGTAACCGCGGGCACCAGGTGCTCGTCGTGAAAGTCAGCGCGGCGAAGCGCGGTGTCGAGCGGGAGGCGAACTACGACGGATTTCGGGTGATCGACTATCAGGTCTTCGCCCCGCCGGTTCCAGGGATTCGGAACTACCTGAAGAACGAACGCGCCTACCGCATCGTTGGCAAGCGACTGGTGAAGCTGATCGCCGATGAGCGGATCGCCATCGTCCACGGGCAACACGTCATGTCGTCGGTCCCCGCGGTCGAAGCGGCACAAAAGACCGGCATCCCTTCTGTCTGCACCGTCCGCGACTACTGGCCGGTGTGCTATCGGTCGGATCTCATTCACGGCCCGCGAGATCTTGCGCTGTGCCCCGGCTGCTCACGCGTCGCGGGCATTCACCGCGGGCGGCCTCGCATCGGGGTGACGGGCCTCGCAACCTCGGTGGTGCGCACCTATCTGGAAGCCAACCTGCGGCGAAAGCAGAATGCGCTCCTGCACGCGAACGCGGTGATTGCCGTCAGTTCCAGGATCGCCGCGGATCTCAAGGCGCGTGCACCCGTCCTCGAGCGGGCGCGCATCGAGGTCATCCCGAATCCCGTAGACACCAACGCCGTACGCGACCGGGCCGCCGCGGCGCCACCGATGATCGGACCGTACGCCCTGTATGTCGGCAAGTTGGCCCCGAACAAGGGGACGGCCTACCTCACCGACGTCGTCAAACGCGCCGACCTCGACTGGCCGCTCATCATCGTCGGAGACGGACCGGACCGCGTTCGGTTCGAACGCCAGGCCGCGCACAGCGGCAAAGACATTCGTCTTCTCGGCTGGCTCGATCCGTCCGAAACAGCGACATGGCTGGCGCACGCGACCATGCTGGTTTTCCCATCGTCCGGCCCCGAATCCCTGAGCCGCGTCCTCATCGAGGCAAGCGCGCTCGGCATTCCAATCGCGGCGATGAACACCGGAGGCACGCCCGACATCATCGAGGACGAAGTCACCGGTCTGTTGTCGGATTCGCCGGAAGAACTTGCGACGGATGTCAGGCGCCTGAGGAGCGACGCCGAGCTGCGAACGCGGCTCGGAATGGCCGCGGCCCAGCGCGCCGGTGAGAAATTCGAAGCTTCATCGGTGGCGGCTCGCGTAGACGCTTTGTACGCGGAACTGCTGACGCCAAGCGAGCGGAGTGGAGCGGGCGGCGGGTCCCGCGTAACGGAGCGAGCCAGCCGGGGTGCAGGGGGCCCCGGCGATAAATAGATGATCCGCGTCGTTGTCGTCGCGCGCTCGGTGTTTCCGATCCACGGCCTGGGGGGCCTCGAGCGCAGCGTCTACGACCTGGCGCGGCATCTGGCGATGCGGGATGCGCAGGTCACGGTCATCACGCGCACACCGCTCCATGAGGTCGCGGCTGATGCGATCCATCCGCGGGTTGCGGTTCGGTTCGTGCCGTACCGGACGTTCCCTGGCGCAGGACGCCGTGGCACGACGGTCATCGATCGGAGCACGGCGTATCCGCTGTTCGGTCTTCGCGCCGGCGCCCTTTCGGCCGAAATGGTCGAACGCGGCGAGGCGGACATCGTCCATGGCTTCGGCGCGAGCGTCCTCGGCTACGCGCGCCGGCGGCGTTCATTGCCGGCGCCGCTGGTCTTGAATCCGCAGGGGCTCGAAGAGTTTGGCGCGACGGATCCTTCGAGGGCGCCGCTCAAGCGCCTCGGCTACCTGCCGCTGCGCCGCGCCGTTATCGCCTGCGCGCGCCGAGCGGATGCCGTCATCGCCACCGACCGCGCACTGGAGCCGGCGGTGCGCGCGCATCTGGGCATTCCGGACGAGAAGATCCATACGATCCCGAACGCGCTGGATCTGATGCAGGTCGATGCGTTGGCGGGCCCCGCCGACGGTGCGCCTCTGAAGACCGGAGCGATAACGCTCCTGAGCGTCGGACGGCTCGAAGAGAACAAGGGATTTCACATCCTTGCCGCCGCTCTCGCCGCTCTGAAGGAGCACTCGGGCCGTATCGCGCGAGAACCATGGCGCTGGGTGATTGTCGGCGCCGGACCTTTTCGCGCCCGGCTCGAAAAGATTGTCAGCGACGCCGGGCTCACCCAGAACGTGATCCTTGCGGGTCGTCTGGAGGATCGAGAGCTGCACGCGTGGTACGAGGCGGCGGACCTCTTCGTCCACCCGACGCTGTACGAGGGCAGCTCGCTCGTCACGCTCGAGGCCATGGCTCACCGTCGCGCCTGCGTCGTCACCAATGCTGGAGGCCTGCCTGACAAGGTGAAAAACGGCATCAACGGCTGGGTCGTCGCGGCAGGAGACGCATCCTCGCTCGCGGCCGCAATCAGTGGCGCGCTCGAGGATCCTCAGCGTCTCGCAGAAATGGGGAACGCGGGTCGGGAGATCGTCGAAGCCGAGTTCTCGTGGACGTCCGCGGCAGACAAAACGCTCTCGCTCTACGCCGAACTGCTCGCTCGAGGAGCAGCCGCTCGATGAACTGGCGTGCTGTCGTCGAGAAGCTGGCGGGGAGCTCGGAGTCGCCGCGACGGACGGCGGCCGCCTTTGCCCTCGGAGTATTTCTCAGTTTCTCCCCGTTCCTCGGACTGCAGATCCTGGTCGGCATGACCGCCGCGTTTCTCCTCAGATTGAACCGTCCGGCAGTGTTCATCGGCCTGTGCGTGAACCTGCCATGGATCATTGTGCCGTGGTACACGCTGACGACGATCGCCGGCGGATTGATGCTGAATCGGCCGATTGCTGCTGACTTCGGCCGGAGGTTCGACGCGCTGATGGAGTTGTCGTTCTACAGCAGGGAGTTCCGATCGCAGGCGTTCGACCTGGTCGCACCGTTCTTCTGGAGTTTTCTCGTGGGGTCCATCGCGGGCGCGATCGTCCTGGGGATCGCCGCCTACTTCGTCACGGCGCCGCTCCTAACCCGCTGGCGGGCGGCGCGCGACGCACAGGAGGGAGCTGCCGATCGGCATGTCGATACGCCGTAATGCCGTCGCTTCGAGCTCCAGCATCGCAGAAAGGGTCTCGTTCAATACCGTCGCCGGCACGACGATGTCTCCTCCACTCTCTTCCGGCGTCGCGAGACCCATGACGCGTTGGCCGGTGCGCACGGCAAGCATCAGAGGGAAAAGCGCAAAGTTGGTATACGTGAGTCGCTGGACGTCGAAGCCGTGCCCAGAGAGAAGCGCGCGCAACCGGCGACGCGTGGAGCGGCGGAGCTCGGCGCCGAAGACCGAATGACTGCCGCGAAGGATCTTCAGAGCGGCGACGTTGACGATGAGGGAACCGCCAGGACGGAGAACGCGGAAGATCTTCCTCGACGGCCGCCACTTCCTGTTCTTCCGAGAGGGAGTACAACACGTCGAACGCTGTCACGACGTCGAAACTGGCGTCGCGGAACGGGATGTGGGTGATCGACGCGTGCGCGATCGCGGCCTGACCGTAATCGCGTGCGAATTGAAGCCCGTCCCAGCTGATGTCGAAACCGTAGGAGCGGCCGTATTCGCCAAGCATGACAAGATTCGCGCCGGTGCCGCATCCGCAGTCGAGGATCCTCGCCGATGGCAGGCCGGCGACCGCGTCGGCAATGAGTGGGCGGACGAAGGCGCGAAAACCGCGAAACCAGAAATGGCGTTGTTCCGCGCGGCGCGTTGCTTCTAAAAGACGGTCCATGTACGGTTGTGCTGGGAAATTTTATCCCGTAGTCCAGCCCTTTAGGGCTGACCATCGAAGGGCGTCCAGCCCTTTAGGGCTGACCATCGAAGGGCGTCCAGCCCTTTAGGGTGCTGTCGTAGTCCAGCCCTTTAGGGCTGCCGTGTTCACGGGCCGCGTTAACGAAGCAGCCCTGAAGGGCTGGACGCTCTTCCGATGGGACAGCCCTGAAGGGCTGGACGCTCTTCCGATGGGGCAGCCCTGAAGGGCTGGACTACGCAGACGAGAGGACGATGACGAGAAGAGTTGTGAATGACTGAGCGCGAGTGGCGCGAAGCGAGCGACATGCGGAAATCGACCGCAACGTTCGCGACAATCGTGGTGGCGGCGGCGGTGTTGCGTTTCTGGTCCCTCGGGGCTGGCCTTCCCTATTCGCTGAGCGTCGACGAACCGGAGATCATGGACCGCGCGCTTGGGATGATGCGCTCCGGCGATTTCAACCCCCGGTTCTATGACTACCCCGCTTTCTACATCTACGTCCAGCTCGCGGTCGCGTGCCTGCGGTTTCTGAGCGGAGCAATGGGAGGCGAGTGGTACACCCTGGCGGATGCGCGTCCTGAACAGTTCTACCTGTGGGCCCGCGCCGTCACCGCCACGCTGGGCACCGCAACCGTCGCGCTGGTGTACTTCATCGGCCTGCGCTGGGGGACGCGCTACGCACTCGTCGCCGCGAGTTTGATGGCGGTGATGCCGCTGCACGTTCGGGAGTCGCATTACGTCCTCACCGACGTGCCGGTGACGTTTTTCGTGACCCTGGCCTTCTTGCTTGCGTTACGCGCCCATGAACAGGCGCGCGCCATGGCGTTTCTGCTGGCCGGTGCTGCCGCTGGCCTTGCCGCAGCCACGAAGTACACAGGTGCCCTCGTGCTGTTGCTGCCGCTGATCGCCGCCTGGATGACGCACGGCGTGCGGCCATCGCGTCTCGCCGGTGCGCTCGCCGCAGTCGGTGGTGCCGCGGGGGCTTTTCTTCTGGCGGCGCCGTACACGGTGCTCGACCTGCCAGGGTTTCTCAACGGGTATGCCGTACTGATGAGGAGCTACGCTGGCAAGCATCCACCGGATGCCCCGGCCATCACGTATCTCAAGCATCTGTTGAACGCCTTCTGGTGGCCGGGGATGCTCGCCATCATCGGCGGTCTGATCTTTGGTGCCGTCCGGGCCATCAATGGACCGGGCCGGGTTCGCTGGACGCTGGCAGTCGTGTTTCCGCTCATCTTCTTCTGGTTCATTTCGCGCCAGGCGATGGTCTTCGGACGCTACGTATTACCGCTGGTCCCATTCCTCTGCATCTTCGCCGCCGTCGCGGTTGTTGCCGGAGTGAATCTCCTGCGCCGGTTTTCAATCCCGCGGGTGGTGCGGACGGCTCTGATTGTCGCGTTGGCCGTCGGCGTGATTGTTCCACCCGGTATTCAGGCAATCGGCTTCAACCGTACCCATGGGGCTGCCACTGTGCGGCACACCTACCAATGGATCATGTCGAACGTCCCGGGAGATGACACGGTAGTGATCGAGGCGAGAAATCTTGTGGCGCCGACGCGATCGTTCAAAGGCACGAACGTCCGGCAGCTTCGCGATCTGACGTATCAGGACTACGTCGCCCAGGGTGTCGACTACATCGTCGCCTCGTCGCAATGCTACGGCCCGTACTTCGAGTCTCCACAGAAGTTCCCGCGCGAATACGGAGAGTACCGCGCGTTGTTTTCCCGGATGCGCGAAGTTGCGCGCTTCACACCTCCCCGCGGGTATCCATGGCCCGAGATGATCATCTACAAGGTGGAACCGTAAATGCGGGATGCGGGACGCGGAATGCGGGATGCGGAACGCGGGATGCGGGATGCGGAACGCGGGATGCGGGGTGCGGGATGGGCCCTCATCGGCCTCGCGGCGCTCGAGCTCGTCTCGCGTGAAGTCGCTCGAAAGTCGATCGTTGCCGGGATCTCGGGCGGGAACTTTTCTGTCTGGACGATGGTCGCGGTGGCGGTTGTGGGGGCGATCGTATTGTCGGTAGGGGCCGGCTTTCCTGGCCTGAGCGCAGTCGAAGGCAGCCGGCCCGACACCGGCCGCCTGAAGGCGGCCTCTACGAAGACGCCGGTTCTCTTCGCCGTCCTGTTCACCCTCGGTGTCGCGCTGCAGCTTCAACTCGGGGCGCGGCTGCAGAGCGATGGCTTCTACTACTACGCCTACCTGCGATCGCTCGCCTTCGACCAGGACGTGAATTTCACCAACGACTACAAGATGCTCGGCCTTGGCGACAAGGCGCACCTGTTCAATCCGACGCCGACCGGCTACGCGCAGTCTGCGTGGACGATCGGTCCTGCGTTCGTCTGGGCGCCGTTCTTCATCGGCGGCCATGCCGTCGCCAAAGGGCTCGGCGCACGAAACCCGGACGTCAGCACCAACGGCGTTTCCTTTCCCTACCGACAGGCGCTATGTATCGCAGGCCTGGTGTATGGCCTGCTTGGCTGCTGGTTCACATGGCGGCTGGTGTCGCTCTATTTCGCTCGCGGGCTCGCGGCCATGGCGACTGCTTTCGTCGTCATCGGTTCCTTCATGCTCTGGTACATCGTCAAAGAGCCGAGCATGACGCACGCGCCGTCGATGGCGGGGGCGGCGGCGTTCATCTGGATGTGGGCGGCGACGCGCGAGAACCGGACCCTGCGGCAATGGGCGCTGCTCGGCGCGCTGGCCGGATTCATCGGACTGATCCGCTGGCAGAACGTCCTTTTCGCCCTGCTCCCGATGTGCGACGCGCTCGATCACTGCTCGCTGGACGGCTATCGCCGGAAGGACAATCAGCGCGTTCGCGAAACGCTGATCGCAGGGGTCGCGTTCACCGCCTGCGCGATCGTCGGTTTCCTCCCGCAGATGCTCGCCTGGCGCGCAATTTATGGCAAGTTCCTGGCCGTGTCCCCGGTCGGGCCGCAGATTCGCCTTTGGGATCCGCAACTCGTCGACATCCTGTGGTCCTCGCGCAATGGACTTCTCAGCTGGTCGCCCGCGCTCTATCTCGGAGCGATCGGCCTGTTCATCTTTGCGTGGATGCGTCCACCCGTCGGTCTCGCAGTGCTTCTCTGCCTCGGCGTAATGGTCTATTTCAACGCGTCGATTCAGGACTGGTGGGGCAGCGCCGGGTTCGGTGGACGCCGGTTCGACGGGACGATTCCGCTATTCGCTCTCGGCGCCGCTGCGCTCGGTGAACGGGCGATCCGCTGGACCAGCCGGCGCCCCGGCACCGTCGTCGTCGCCGCGTGCGCGCTCCTCGCGCTATGGAACGTCTCGCTGATGAAAGTCGCCCAGGACGGCCAGGTACGAATCGGCGAACCGGTGTCGTTCGGCGAAGCGGGCGCCTACCAGGCGCGTGTGGTCCACGGCTGGTTCGGCAATCCGTTCACGTATCCCGCGAGCCTCGTGTTCGCGGCGCGCAACGGACTGCCGATCGGATCGTACGACCTGCTCGCCGCAAACCGCTTTCTCGGGGATCCAACCCGCCCCTACGGACGCGTCGATATCGGCAGCGGTGATGAGCTCCTTCTGGGAGAAGGGTGGCACCAGCCCGAACGTGACGGCTCCATCACGTTCCGCTGGGTTGCCACGCCCGCAACACTGTTGGTCCCGCTCGACCATGCCGCGAGCCTGGCCGTGCAGGTCCGCGCGCAGGCCTTCAACTATGCCGGAGCGCCGCCACAATCGCTGAGTGTCTACGTGAACGAAACACTGGTCGCCTCCGGCCTCAACGCTCCACCGGAATGGACGACGATCGAGTTCGTCACGGAAGAACGGCCCTGGCGCGCCGGCATCAACCGCGTGAGGTTACAATTCGCCCGCGCCACGCGGCCCGCCGACGTCGGTCTGGGTGGGGACCCACGTCCCCTTGCCGCAGCGATCGATTATCTAAGAGTGCAGAAGCGATAACTTCTAACTTCTAACTACTAACTACTAAACTAACTGCGAACTGCGAACCGCGAACCGCGAACGCGAACTGCGCACCGCGACCCGCGCCCCGCGCCCCGCGCACCGCGAACTGCGAACTGCGAACTCCTATGCTCATTTCCGCCGGCACGCAACTCGGTAAGTACCAGATCGTCGCCCCGATCGGCGCGGGCGGCATGGGAGAGGTGTACCGGGCGCGGGATAGCCGGCTCGGACGGGACGTCGCGCTCAAGGTACTGCCTGCCGGCATGGCCGCGAACGCCGACCGCCTGGCGCGATTCGAACACGAGGCGCGCACTGTCGCCGGCCTCAACCATCCCAATATCGTCACGCTCTATTCGGTCGAGGATGAGGACGGCGTCCGGTTCCTGACGATGGAGCTGGTCGAGGGGGAGGGGCTCGATCGACAGGTGACACCGGGCGGCCTCCCGGTCGCACGTGTCGTGGAGCTTGGCATCGCCATCGCCGATGCGCTGGCGGCAGCGCACGATAAGGGCGTGGTCCATCGCGATCTGAAGCCCGCGAATGTCATGCTCACCAGCGACGGGCGAGTGAAGGTGCTCGACTTCGGGCTCGCCAAGTTGGCAGACTCGAACGCCGATCTCGCGGCCGCACAGGCGGCGACGGTCGCACCACTGTCGGCGACCGGTCAGGTCGTCGGCACCGTGCCGTACATGGCGCCCGAGCAGTTGCGTGGCGAGGCGGTCGACAGCCGTACGGACCTGTTCGCCCTCGGCATCGTCCTCTACGAGCTGGCGACCGGGCGCCGGCCGTTCGAGGGGGCAACCGTCGGTCTGATCAGCAGCGCGATTCTCCGCGACACCCCCACTTCGCTGTCAGGAATACGGGCCGACGCTCCCGCCGATCTCCAGCGCATTGTCACGCGCTGTCTGGAAAAGGAGCCCGGCGCGCGTTTCCAGACCGCACGCGATGTGGGCAGCGAACTGCGGCGCGTCGGGACGATTCGGGATGCCGCGACGATCCTCAAGGCGCCGCCGACGCCGTCTACGCCCTTGCTCGGCCGTGAGCAAACGCTGGACGCGGCGGTTCAGCGGGTGCGTGAAGGCGCGCGGCTTCTCACCGTTACGGGATACGGTGGCACGGGCAAAACGCGCTTTTCCATCGAGCTATTCCGGCGGCTGGCACCGGAGTATCCCGGCGGCGCGGCATTCGTGTCACTCGCGTCGGTGACGTCGGCGTCGGCGGTATTGCCGGCGGTCGGCAGCGCCCTGGAGATCCCCGAGGCGCACGGCCGGTCGGCTCTCGATGCTCTCGCCACCGTGATCGGACAGCGACGGATGCTGATGGTGCTCGACAACCTCGAGCAGGTGATCGACGTTGCCGAAGAGATCGCGGCACTCGTCGAACGATGCCCGGCTCTTCAGGTTATCGCGACGAGCCGTGCGCCGCTCAAGATCGGCGCCGAGACCGAGTTCGTCCTGCCGCCGCTCGAGTTGCCGGCGGCGGGCCTGACGTCGCTCGACGCGCTCAGGAAGAACCCCTCGGTCGCACTGTTCCTCCAGCGCGGCCTGAAGGTCAAGCAGGACTTCGCCCTCACCGAAGCGAATTCAGCGGTGGTCGCGGCGATCTGCCGGCGGCTCGACGGCCTGCCTCTGGCGCTGGAGCTCGCCGCGGCGCGAGTGCGCGTGCTTGAACCCGCCGCACTACTGCGACGGCTCGACCACGCCCTCGACCTGCTGACGTCGGGCGACCGGGACCTCCCGCTGCGCCAGCGCACACTGCGGGCGACGATCAGCTGGAGCTACTCGCTGCTCGACGCAGCCGAACAGCAGCTGCTGCGCCGGCTCTCGTGCTTCCACGAAGGCTGGACGTTCGAAGCGATGGAACACGTCTGCTACGCCGACGACGAACGCCACCGCGCGCTGGACGAGCTGAACTCGCTGGTCGAAAAGGGTCTGGTGCGCGTGGTCGGCTCGGGCGAACGTTATGCGCTGCTCGAGACGATCCGCGCATTTTCGTCCGAACAGCTCCACGCCGGCGGCGGAGTGGACGCCACCCGGAATGCGCATGCGGATTACTACCTGCGGTTTGCAGCAGGCGTCGCTGCCGGCATCCGCGGCACGGAGCAGCTCGACGTCCTGCGGCGCGCCCGCAACGAGAACGCGAACACGCAAGCCGCCATCCAGTGGCTCACCGGCTGCGCCAGCGCCGGCGACAAGGCTGCGCTCGAGAAGGGACTGCTCCTCTGCGGCCACTTGAACTGGTTCTGGCACATCGGCGGGCAGCATTTCACTGCGCGCGTACTCCTCGACCCGCTGCTGGCGCTCGCTGCGAATGCTCCGCCGAGCCGTGGCCGGGCGCTCGCCCAGCTGGCGGCCGGAATGGTCTCCACCACGACCGGCGAATGGGAGCGTTCGGTAGGCGAGTGGGCCGGAGGTTACGAGGATGGCAAGGCCATCGGCGATGCGGAAGTAGCAGCCGAAGGGCAAATGGGTGTCGGCTACTGCTGCCTGAGCCTCGGGCGGATGGAGAAGGCGGGTGCGGCGCTCGACGAAGCAATCGCGCGGAGCGCGGGTGGCGTCTCGGATTTCGTGCAGGCGCTCGGGATGACGATGAAAGGGATGCTGCTATTCGTGACCGGTGACCTGGCATCAGGCATCGCATTGGTCGAGGAGGCGCGCCGGATCCAGGAACGGATGAACGACCGCGAAGGCGGCGGTATAGCACTCAGCTTCCTGGCTCAAATGTCCTTCGCCAAGGGGGATCATGCGCGGGCGCTCGCCCTCTACAGCCAGGCGCTCGAATCACTCGCCGCGATCGGCGATCAGCCGGAGGTCGCCCGCGTGCATTGCGAGATGGGTTGGACTGCGCTTGTCGCTGGCGATCCGCTTGCGGCGCAACGCTCCTTTCGCCTGGGAGTGCAGACGAGCGAGGAGGTGGGCAGCCCGCGCGGCACCGGTCTGGCACTCCTCGGTCTTGCGGCGGTCGAGGCTGCCGAAGGACGCTCGGAACGCGCGGTCGAGATCGCCACAGCCGCGCACGCGTTGAGCGAACGCGCCGGTGTCGTCATCGCACATCCAATGGACCCGGGTGTGGTCAGCCGGATCGACGCGCTGAAGGCGTCGATCCCGAAAGGCAGGCTGGACGGCCTCGTGGCGAATGCGAGTGTGCTGTCGCCCGCGGCAGTGCTCGCAATGCTCACACAGGAACCAGTTAGTAGTTAGTAGTTAGTAGTTAGTAGTTAGAAGTTATCAGCGGGCGGGAAGGTACAAGACGTTGATGTCCGCCCGGCGTCTTAACCCCGCCAGCCATTCACGAATCAGCAGGTCACGCCGCTCGGCGATCAGGGCTTCGCGCGCTTCCACGCCAACTTCGGCGAACGGGCGGAGGACGCCGCCGCGCGTGAACTCGCGCTCGTGGGTGCGGTAGTACTGGACGATCTCGTCCTCGGCGGGGACCGGCTGATTGCCGAAACGCTGCAGCAGGTACGAGCGCATGCGGATGTCATCACGCACGCGCAGCCGCAGCTGATCGACGGTCATGCCTGACTGGGCCAGGATTGCGCTCATCTGTTCACCCGACCCGACGCGCTTGTCGATCTCGCGCATCGCGGCGTCCACTTCGGAAAGCGGCGGCTCGGGCGGCCCGTAGCGGTCGACTTCGATGAGCATCAGCTGACGCTCGATCAGCTGATCCAGCGCCGCCTGCAGACGGTCCGAACCGGCCGGCACCGTCACCAGCCCCAGCCTGATCGCCCCTTCGGCATCACTCTGAAGCACCAGCGCCCCACTGACCACCGCCAGAATCCGATCGATCACCTCGGCGCGAATCGGGGCCTGACCCCCAAGCAGCAGCATCAGCAACAAAACGGGGCCTGACCCCAAAAGGCGGCCGAATCCGCTCACATGCAGGGGGAACCCCAAGATGTTGTGGTTAGAAGGCATGACCTATGCTGAAGTGAAGGCCTCTCGGATCTTCGAGCCGGTCGCCAACGATGCGGCGATCGAGCTTGAAGCCGAGATCGAGCCTGACCGGGCCGATCGGCGAACGGTAGCGGACGCCGAAGCCCACGCTCCCCCGCAACTCGCCGAGATCGAGCTGCGTCGTCCGCTCGAAGACGTTGCCGCCATCGACGAAAACCGCGGCGCCGAGATCTCCCCAGACCGGCACGCGCAGCTCTGCGTTCAGCAATAGCATGGCGTTCCCGCCGCGCGGAAATCCTGTCGGGGTGATGGTATTCGGCGCCCCGACGCTGTCGAGAGCGAACCCGCGGATCGTCGAGTCGCCGCCGGCAAAAAACCGCTCGCTCGCGGGCAGGTCTTCGATCGTGATGAACTCCCCTTCGATCACATTGCCGTCGGCGTCGGTCTGCTCGACCAGTCGCGGAAAACCGTCGGCCAGGCCCAGCGCGACCCGGCCTGCGAATACGACGCGGCGTCGGACCGGCAGACGGTGGAAAAACAAGCCCTGGACGTACGACTTGACGAAGCCGACCTCGCCGCCAAGCGCACGCGCCGCGATGGTGGCGTCCGCACTCAGGAATCGCCCACGGCTCGGATCCACCACATCGTCGCGCGTGTCGCGTGAAATCGCGCCGGAGAACGCCGACAGCCGCACCTGCGGAAAGATCCGGTCGATCGTGGCGATCTCTCCTTCGTCGGTTTCAGTATCGAAGGTAACGTCGAACGTCTTGGTGGTGTTGAACGAGTATCTGCCGCCGACGCGCACCTGGCGGTTGAGGCGCCGAGCCACTTCCACATTCACGCCTTTTCGGGCGAAGTTGAAGCTCGATCGGATCCCCTGCTCGATCGCACCGGTAATGACGATGTCGCTGTTGAGACCGAAGGATCGCGGTTCTCGATACGTCCCGATGACACGGTACTCGGCGAAGCCAAACAAATTGTTGTCGCCAGAGGCGTTGTCCGCGCTCGAGTCTGGACGGAGACTCAGTCGGGTGAACAGGTTCACCGACCGGTTGCGCCCTCCGAGATTCCGCCGGCCGACTTCGAAGAAGCCGCGCGGGGCAAATTCGAGCCGCTCTTCGGCCACTCCTGTTTCGGAGGCCTCCTGCAGGCGTTCGCTGGCTTCGAGACCGCCGCCGTATCCGATCGTCGTCGACGGCGCCTCCTCGACGGTGACCAGGACGTCGTGCTTCGTCGAACCCGCGTGCGCGATCTCGGTGATCTGCACGCGCCTGAACAGCCCGAGCGCGGCGATGCGGCGGCGGCTTTCGATGAGATCCCCGAGGCCGAGCGGCCGCCCGGGCTGCAGCACGATCTCGCGCGCGATGACCTTTTCATCCGTCCGGACGTTGCCGACGATCAGAACGTGGTCGACGAGCGTCTGCGGACCTTCGGTGATCCGGAACGTGAGATCGACCCGCGAGCGGTCTTCGGCGAGCTGAGCCGACACTTCCGCCGTGGCGGTGGCGAAATCCACGATTGCGGTACTCGAGCAGAACCGCATCGCGATCTTGAACGACCGTTGGCTCGAAGTACGGCCGCTCCGGTCGCCGAGCGGATTCGAGTGGCCAGCTCGCCGCTCGCGATCGCTTCGTTTCCCGAGAAACTCACGGTCCCGACAACCGTGAGCGGGCCTTCGGCAATCGTGATCACCGGTTTCACGCGTCCCTCGCCGGTTGCCGCCGGCGGACGCTCGTTGGCAGCCGAAGAGATCTTCGAATGGGCGAATCCGCGGCGCAGGTAGATGCCGCGAATCGCACCGACCGCGGCGGTCAGGTCGGATTCGACAAAAGGCTGTCCGCCTGCAAGCCGCACGAGCGCGGGTCGAAGCTCCTCGATCGAGATCGCCTGGTGGCCCGTGACCTCGACGCCATCCTCGATGCGGTACTGCAGGCCCTGGCGGACGTTGAACACGATGTCGAGCCGCTCGGCTGTCTGCTGCCGTGTGGATGTGACGATCGCCTTCCAGTAACCCTGCTGATGGAGAAACTGGGCGATCCTCCGCTCTGAATCCTCGATCAGATCCGTATCGACGGACCCTTCGCGTCGCACCGGAACCAGCTCCTCGAGCCGGTCCTTCGGCAATGGATCCCCGGTGAACTGCACGGTCGCCGCGGGGCCACGATCGACGTCAATCATCAAATTGACTGTCTTCCCATCGTCCGATTGCTGGAAGGTGTGTCGCGCCGCGGCTTCGTATCGCCCCTGCCGCTGTTGCCGTTGGATGAACTCGGTGAGACGCTGGTCCACTTCGATGCGTTCGTAGACGCGACCGGGCTCAGCGTGGATCCGGCGAAGAAAAGGCTCCCGCGGTTCTCCCAGCTCCCCTTCGATCGCCACCTGTCCGATCCTCGCGACGGGTCCAGGTTCGATTTCGAAGGCGAGGATCGTCCGGTCGGGATCGTGGAGCACCTCGACGACCGGTCGGATCGCGGCGCCAAGGTAGCCGCGTTCGTTGTAGACCTCCTGCAGCCGCTGCGCAACCTCGGTCGCGCGAGTCGCGGACGGCGTTGGGCCGAACCGTTCGGTGATCCCATCGCGCAGCGTGCCGGACGACAGCCCGAGCTCGCCGCGGAACTCCACGCGCTGCACGCTATGAATCGGAATCAGGTTGTAGCGCACCCGGATGCCTTCCCCTTCGGCGAATGCCTCGACCTGGATGTCCTGGTATCGGCCAAGGCTGAAGAGGTGCGCGATCGTCTCGCGGACTTCGGCCATCGCCAGCGGTTCTCCGGCGGTCGTCTCGATCAGCGACTGCACGGTCGCGTCCTGGGTTCTGAACCCTTCGACGACGACTTCAGCGGCGACGATCTGTTTGCCGACGTAAGAAGATACGCCCTGTCCCCCGCCAAGCAGCAGTAACGCGAGCAGGAAGGCCATTTAGAAGATGTGGCGCACGCGGAAATCGATCGCGAACGTGTTGTTGCCGGTCTGCGTGATCACGAACCCGAGCCGGTCGTTCTGATCGTATTCGACCGTGATGATCTGATCGCGCACGGCGGAACTGCCGCCGAGGGCGCGGGCAAATGTCAGGTAAGCGCGGTTCGAAATCCGCTTGCCGATGATCAGACGGGCCGAGGGATTCAACGGATCCGATTCGGTGCCGATCGACGGAGTGATCTGGACCGTGTCGAAGCCGAGCGTCTCTTCGACGACGCGTCCGACCGGCGCGGAGATCGGGCTCGCGAGCAGGCGCGATGTGAGCGCCCGAAGCAGCTCCGTCTCGGTCTGCGATGCGGTCGCGGGGTTACGCAGCCGGAGATCCGCATCGAGGTCGGTGGTCTGGCCGAGGAGCAGCGACACGATGTCGATCTCAGGAAGCGGCGGGTCCGAGTTGATCGTGGGGGTGAACTGCGTCGATGTCCCGGTGACCCCGATGGTCACGCGGAAGGTCTGGCTGGTACCGCCGCCGAGAGTGCCAGGAACCCGAACGCGCGTCTCTGCTTCGATATCCACATATGGATCGATCGTCAGCGGATTCGAGAAGTCCACGGAGCCGCGGGTGACCACGTAGCGGTTGCCTTCGAAGAGAAGGTCGCCGCGAACGATATCGGCGCGGCCGAGGAGCTGGGGCCGATCGTAGGTGCCGCCGAGGCGCAGGTCCGCACTGGCGCGTACTCTGGCGAGGTTGTTCTCGATGCGAAGCGTGCCGGGGGCGACGACGTGAATGTCGAGACTCATCGGCACCGCGGACGGCGCCGCAGGAGCGCCAAGCGGACCCTTTTCACCGGTCGCGAGGCTGAGGAGGTCGGGGGTCGCTTCGAATCGCCGCGTCCACTGAGCGTCACGCACCGTCACCGTGCCGCTGAGGACGAGCGCGCTCAGAGACCCGCGCAGGCCGAGATCGGCATCGACGATGGCGGGGAAGCCATCGATGTAGCGGATGTTCATCCGCTCGCCAGTCGCGGTCAGGTTCAGGTCGCCGGGGACGAAACCGTTCATGGCGATGCGCCCGCCAAATACGACGTCGCCGCGCCCGACACGTGCGCGCACGTCGTTGACCCTGATGCCGCCGGCGTCGAAAGCGAGCGAGCCGTTGATCGCTTCGAGCCCGTGGGGCAGCGACAGATACCGGATCCGCCCCTCCTTCAGCCCCGTGCTGCCGCTGAACTCAGGCTTATCGAACGACCCGGTCACACTGGCTCGGAGGGTCGCAGACCCGGAACTGCGAACATCCCGGAAGAACCCCTGCAGGATTCCGAGGTTGGCATCCCCCTGGGCCGACACGTCGATCGTCCGCGCCTCGAGGCCGACAGTACCGGTGACCTCCAGCGCGGTGCCCTCCCCTTCCAGCTTCAATTGCTCGATCCGCACGACGTTGCGATCGAGCGCCAGCTCGATCGGACCGCTGTTGCGGAGCGGATAGTCGAACAGTTTCAGATCGAGCTGCTCGACGCTGGCATCCACGAGGAGGTGATTCATGTCAGCGAGCTCGCCGCTGACGCGGACGCGTCCCGCCGGCAACTGCATTGGTGAACGGCGACAGTCGCGGCTCGAAAAAGCGGACGTAAGGATCGAGCGACGTCTCGGTGAACCGCAGCGTCATTTCGACGTCCTTCTGCTCGCTCAAGCCAACGCGCCCCGCTCCCGACACTGCGAGTCGTGACGATGCCGCGTCGAAGCTGACCGTCAACAGCTCGCCACGGAGGCCAAGCTGCCCGGTCAGCCCACCGATGCCTTCGTCGCCGGCGAACAGGTCGTCGATGCGGAACTTGACGTCGTACCGCGGTTCCTCGAAGGTCCCGGCCCCGGATGCGGAGAACTGCACGAGCCCGGAGAGTGGCGCCTTCGGAAACTCGACGAGCTTCAGCGATTCCACGGGGATCCGACGGCCGTCCGTGTTGAACGAATAGTTGCCGTCCCACCCGACCCACGCCGCCCCGGTCATCGATCCGGTGCTTTTCTGGACTTCGAACTTCGTCAGCCGGACGCCGTTCCCCTCGAAGCCGAGCGACGCGGTGACGCGGTCGAACGTTTCGCCGTATGCCACCCCCTGATCGATGACCAGCGTGCCGAAGCCGAACGGCTGCTTCGTACTCGCCGTAGACGTGATATTCACCGGACACGAATCCTTCGACCGGCCAGTCGTCCAGCTCGAAGGCGTGTCGGAGGTCGGCCAGCGGCCGCCGAGTCAGCTTCACCCGCGCGTTGATCTGTTCGCCGCCGTCACGCCGGGGGTATCCGAGCGAAAACGTCCCGGCGGCGGCGATCTGCGAGTCCCCTTTTGTCAGCGTGCTCTCGCTGACCTGGGCGTAGCTGTTCTCGATCACCAGCTTCGCGGAACCGCGTCCCCAGTCGACGTCCCACGCGCGCATGCGTTCGCCGGTGAACGTGCCTTCGATCCGCGGTTTCGAGAACGTCTTGAGCATGACGCCGTCGAACTCGCCGTGGCCTCCTACCGGGATCGCCCCCGTTGGCGAGCCGAACATCGTGAGAACACCGGCGAAGACACGGTCGCTTTCCTGCCAGTCCAGACTGGTCACGTGAAAGTCGATCCGCGAATCCTTCATGTAAGCCGTACGCCCCTCGAACTCGACGTAGGTTTTCGGCGTCGCCATCCAGCTGCGTGCGAGGTGGATCCATGTCGGATCCAGCGTGTAGGTGACGTGACCGCTCACCGGGACGTAGCCGAGTGGCGCATGCCGATTGAAAGGTCCGGCCTCGACCGGCAGCGCAACCTGGCGAGCCACGGCATCAGGGAGAAGCTCGCGCGTCATAACCGCTGTACCAGGCGGTGGCTGGACGGTCAACTCTCCTCCGCCGCGTAGAAGATCCCATCCGCCGAGCGGCCATTCGAAGCGGTTGCGTCCAGTTGCCTGACCGGCCACACGCATCCCACGGGTCTCGAGAAAGTCGGTCAGTTGAGCGAGTTGGACGTCGCGGTAATTCACGTCCCAGATTGCGCGCCTCGGGCCGGACTTCCGGTCGAGCGACAGGAGCGTGTAATCGAAACGCGCCGTCCCGCCGTACAACCCGCTGGTTGCGTCGGTCACCTCGAGCCGATCCGGGAGCCACAGGACTTTGCCCTGCAGATTTGGAAAGCGCCAGGTATTCGCGCCGATCCTGACGTGCGTGACCGGTGTGCGCCACGTGCCCTTCACCTCGCGTCCACCCTTGAAGTAATGGAACGTCCCGTCGAAGTCCGCTTGCCCGGTGGCAGTGAACCGGTCGCGTTTGAAGAAAATCTCCTTCTGCTTCGCGATGTCGAGCTTGGATTTGATCTGGTAGGTCTGCTCCGGCCACTTGTTGAACTGGATGTCCCCTTCGAGAACGGAGTTCGCCCCTTCACTCAGGAGGTCGATCCGGTCGAAATGCATGAGCGGTCCATTCATCGAGAAGCGCGACTTCATCGACGCCGTGAACGGCTCATACGTCATGATCCGGATCGTTCCACCGTCAAACGTCACTGTACCGCCGTAGTCGGCCAGTGCGTCGCGCCTGAAGTAGGTCACGTGCGCGTTCGGAGCATCCAGGCTCCACGGAGTCGAATGGTCGATGTACCGGATGTGGCCGCGTGACGCAACCACCCGGCGCAGCGTCGTCGAAAAATCACGCTTCTTCTTTTCGCCGGACGACCGCGGCATGAGTTTGGGGAGGTTGTGCCGTCCGCCCGGGAAGCTTTCGAGCACCACCTCCCATTCGCTCATGTCGATCGACTCGACGATCAGCCGGCGGTTGAAAGCCGTCCACCACGGGAGAGCGACGGTGATCTTTT
This sequence comes from uncultured Acidobacteriota bacterium, assembly GCA_963810305.1. Lineage (GTDB taxonomy): Bacteria > Acidobacteriota > Vicinamibacteria > Vicinamibacterales > 2-12-FULL-66-21 > JACDCA01. The sequence continues at coordinate 342,518 of CAWEMY010000017.1, read as the reverse complement.
TCGCCTTGAGGAACGGCGTGGCGTCCGGCGTCAGCCCTTCGATGACGACGTCATGGAACTCGAACTCCCCGGGACGAAGACGCGCGACGACACGCCCGATGTGCATCGGCCGCTCGAGATATCTGGTTGCCTGATTCTCCGCCTGCGCCTTGAGCACCGGCCCGACGTCAACGGTGAAGAAGGTGACAAGGAGGCCGGCGACGGTCGCGGTCACGAGCGCCAACGCGTACAGAGAGAGCCGCCGGGCACGACGCGGCCATACCCTCTTCCGAGGTTCTTGCGGGGGCGTCTCTTCCTTCGGCGTCGGCTCCTGCTGATCTTCGGCCATTACTCATTCGACGACGAGAAGAACCCGCCCGGCCTCGACTGAGGTGCCGGGCGCCACGCTGATCGACTTCACTCGCCCTTTCTTCGGGGACCGGAGCTCGTTTTCCATTTTCATGGCTTCGACGACGACGAGCCCCTGACGGAGCTCGACGGCGTCGCCTGCGGCGACGAGCACGCGGACAACGCGCCCTGGCATCGGCGCGACCACCGGCTGCTCGCCGTCCGATGCGCCGCCACCGTCCGGCGCCGCGCGCCGGGTTCGCTGCCCGTTCACCGTTGCCGGGATCGTTCGGCCGCGGAAGGTGATCAGAAAATCGTCCGCCCTCGGCGTGACCTGCACCTCGCGGCTGAGCCCGCGCTCCCCGTCCACGATCATCGATAATCCGTGGACGCCAACACGCGACGCGTCCACTTCATGGGGCTCGCCGTCGAGCAGGACGCGATACCTGCCACCCCCGGCCCGCTCGATGGAAACCGTGCGCGTGCGGCCTCGCAATTCGATTTCGAAGGTCATCCGCGGAGCGACTCGAAGCGGGCCGCCTGCTTCCATGCGGGCAGCCGGCTGGCGCCGTTGCGGTTATCAGCGCCGGCGGTTGCGCGCCAGTAGGCGTCGAGTGCCGCCGCGATCGCCGCCAGGTCCGCGTCGCTATCGTCCAGATCACTGAAACTCTGACCGGAACGTTCGGCCAGCAGCTTGTCGAGCCAGGTCGTGTCGTACTCGCCGCGGGCGTACGAGGGCTGCTCCATCAACCACCGGAAGAATGGGATCGTGGTCGGGATCCCAAGCACTTGGTACTCGTTCAGCGCGCGCGCCATCCGCGCGATCGCCCGGTCGCGCGACTCGCCCCACGCGATCAGCTTCGCAATCAGCGAATCATAGAAGACAGGCACCGAGTAGCCGACTCCGACACCCCCGTCGTCGCGAATCCCCGGGCCCGACGCCGGACGCAGGCCCCGGATGACGCCCGGCGAGGGCATGAAGCCGAGGTCCGGGTTCTCCGCATAGATCCGGCATTCGATTGCGTGCCCCACCGGAGTCAGCGCGCGCTCGGGACTCAGATTCAGACGCTCGCCGCGAGCGATTCGGATCTGCCACTGGACGAGGTCGGTGGCTGTGACCATCTCCGTGACCGGATGCTCGACCTGCAGCCGCGTGTTCATCTCGAGGAAATAGAAGGCGCCGTCCTCGTCCAGCAGGAACTCGATCGTGCCGGCGTTGTGATAGCCGACGGTCTGCGCAACAGCGGCGGCAGCCGCGGCAATCTTGTGCCGCAGTTCCGGGGTCACGACTGAGGACGGTGACTCCTCGACGACCTTCTGATGCCGTCGCTGGATCGAGCACTCGCGCTCGACGAACGGCACGATCGTCCCGTGATGATCGCCGAGGAGTTGAATCTCGATGTGGCGCGGCTTCCGGATCCGCCGCTCGAAGTAGATCGCGGTGTCGCCAAAGGCCGCGCCGGCCTCGGATCTTGCGGTTCGAACCGCATCGAGCAATTCGCCGGGACCATTGGCGCCACGCATCCCCTTGCCGCCACCGCCGGCGACCGCCTTGACGAGCAGCGGGAAGCCGACCTTCGCAGCCGCGGCAACGAGGTCCGCGTCCGCCACACTCTCGACAAAGATCTCGCTGCCAGGCACCACCGACGTGCCGGCCTTCATCGCCGCATCGCGCGCGGCGGTCTTGCTGCCCATCAGTCGGATCGCTTCAGCGGTCGGACCGATGAACGTGAGTCCCGCGTCCGCACACGCCTGGGCGAAGGCGGCGTTCTCCGCGAGAAAACCATAGCCAGGATGCACGGCGTCCGCGCCCGTGCGCCGCGCCGCGTCAATGATGCGATCGATGCGGAGATAGCTCTCGGCTGCCGGGTTCGGGCCGATGTGAATTGCCTGGTCTGCGTCGCGCACATGTCGCGCGTCCCGATCGCAATCCGAGTAGACCGCGACCGAAGGGATGTTCATCTCCCGGCACGCGCGAATGACCCGCACCGCAATTTCGCCGCGATTCGCTATCAAGATTTTCATGGTGGGATCGACTGGCAATTGTAGCAGGGGAGAAATGCCGGCCGCCTGCCCACGATTGCGCGTCCGCGCAGTCGTGCTGCCGCGGGCCTTCGTCTCCGCGGGCAACCTGGCACTTAGAGCGGAATATTGCCGTGCTTCTTCGGCGGGTTCTTATCCCGTTTCGTTTCGAGCGCCGAAAGGGCGGCGATCAGTTTCGCGCGGGTCTGGCGTGGGCGGATGACTTCGTCGACGAACCCGCGTGAAGCGGCGACGTACGGGTTGGCGAACTTCTCCTTGAACTCGGCGACGCGCTTTGCGCGGGCGGCGTCCTTGTCGGCGGCGGCGTCGATCTCGCGCTTGTAGAGAATGTTGACGGCGCCTTCGGGGCCCATCACGGCGATCTCCGCGGTCGGCCAGGCGAAATTGACGTCGGTCCGCAGATGCTTGCTCGACATGACGCAGTACGCGCCGCCGTAGGCCTTGCGTGTGATCACGGTCAGCTTCGGGACCGTCGCTTCGGCGTAGGCGAAGAGCAGCTTGGCGCCGTGGCGGATGATGCCGCCGTACTCCTGACGGGTGCCGGGCAGAAATCCCGGAACATCCTCGAACGTCACCAGCGGAATGTTGAACGCATCGCAGAACCGCACGAACCGCGCTCCCTTGACGGATGCGTCGATGTCGAGCGTCCCAGCGAGATGAGCCGGCTGGTTCGCGACGATTCCGACCGTTCGTCCGCCAAGCCGGGCCAAGCCGACGATGATGTTCTTCGCGTAGTGCCGATGCACCTCGAGAAACCCGCCATCGTCCGCGATCATGTGCACGAGATCGTGCATGTCGTAGGGCTGGTTGGGGGATGCAGGCACGAGAGTGTCGAGCCCATCGTCCTCGCGGTCGATCGGATCGGAGGTCTCCCGCCGCGGAGGATCGTCGACGTTGTTGCCGGGAAGGTACCCGAGCAGCTCGCGAATCAGGCGGAGGCATTCCCGATCGTCGGCAACGGCAAAGTGCGCGACGCCGCTGATTTCGTTATGTGTGCGGGCGCCGCCGAGCTCCTCTTTGGTCACTTCTTCGTGAGTGACCGTCCTGATCACGTCAGGTCCGGTGACGAACATGTAGCTCGTCCCCTCGACCATGATGTTGAAATCGGTGATGGCAGGCGAATACACCGCGCCGCCGGCGCACGGGCCCATGATCGCGGAGATCTGCGGAATGACTCCGGAGGCCAGCGTGTTCCTGAGAAAGATGTCGGCGTAACCGGCGAGCGATAGCACGCCTTCCTGGATACGCGCGCCGCCCGAATCGTTCAGCCCGACGACCGGCGCTCCCATCTTCACCGCCAGATCCATGATCTTCACGATCTTGGCGGCGTTGGTTTCAGAGAGGGATCCGCCGAAGACGGTGAAGTCCTGCGCGAACGCGTAGACCGGGCGCCCTTCAACGCTGCCGTGGCCGGCCACGACTCCGTCACCAGGGATCACCTGATCACCCATGCCGAAGTCGAGACATCGGTGGGTGACCAGCTTGTCGACCTCGAGGAAGCTGCCGGGATCGAAGAGAAGATCGATGCGCTCACGCGCCGTGAGCTTGCCGGCGTCGTGCTGCTTCTTCAACCGCTCCGCGCCGCCGCCAAGCTCCGCGCGGCGTTCGAGGTCCTCGAGATGTTTGAGAGTGTCCATCGTTGACAGGCCGGCTGAAGCCGGCCTCTACCGCCGTTCCTACACCTTCGCCGTCTGCGCCTTTTCCCAGTCCTTCAGGAACTTCTCGAGACCGATGTCGGTCAGCGGATGTTTGAAGAGCGAATCGATCACGGCCGCCGGGCAGGTGCAGATGTCGGCGCCCATGCGCGCCGCTTCGACGATGTGCATCGGGCCGCGGGTCGACGCGACGAGCACTTCGGTGGAGAACTTGTAGTTGGCGAAGATCTCCACGATCTCGGCGATCAGACCCATGCCGGACGTCGCAATGTCGTCGAGGCGGCCGACGAATGGGCTGACGTAGGTGGCGCCCACCTTTGCCGCCAGCAGCGCCTGCGTCGGCGAGAAGACCAGCGTGACGTTGACGCGGAGGCCTTCGGACGAGAGCGTCTTGCAGGCCCTGACGCCCTCGCGCGTGAACGGAACCTTGACGACGATGTGCTCGTCGATCGCCGCGAGGTCACGCCCCTGTCGAATCATCCCTTCGAAGTCGGTGGCCACGACCTCCGCACTCGTCGGGCCTTTGACGATCTGGCAGATCCGCTTGAGGATCTCCTTGTAGTCGCCCGGCTCCTTCGCCAGGAGCGAGGGGTTCGTCGTGATGCCGTCGATGATGCCCAGCGGCACCAGCGCCTCGATCTCTTTCAAGTTGCCCGAGTCGATGAATATCTTCATTGTCTTTCTCCCCAACTCCGTCTGTCTCCGTACCGAGCCCGACCCCGGGCCCCCACTCCGTCCCCTCCGCCGAGCCCCGAGCCCCGAGTCCCGAGTTGCGTGCCGCTAGCCGCTGGCGCGTAGGTCAACCGCGAGCGCGACCGGATTCGTGAGCTCTCCGACGCCTTCGACCTTGATCGTAACCGTGTCGCCCGCCTGCAGCACGCCGACACCGGCAGGTGTGCCGGTCGAGATGATGTCACCGGGCAGCAGCGTCATGATCGACGAAATGAAGGCGATCAGGTGCGATATCGGAAAAATCAGGTCGCGCGTGGACGATGATTGTCGCTTGACTCCGTTGACCCAACCCTCCACCGCGAGATCACCGGTGCAATCGAGCCCTTGCGCGATGCACGGACCAACCGGCGCGAACGTATCGAAGCCCTTGGCGCGCGTATAGCCTACGTTCTTGTCCTGTAAAGCCCGCGCCGTGACGTCGTTCATACAGGTGATCCCGAAGACGTAGCGGGGCGCCTCCTCCTCAGACACGCGCCAGGCGCGGTGGCCCATCACCAGCGCCACTTCGGCCTCATGGTCCACCCGCCCGATGCCAGGATGCAGGACGATCGGCTCTCCGGCAGCGATGACGGCCGTCGACGGCTTGATGAAGATCAGCGGCTCGGCCGGCAGCGACTTGTTCTGCTCGGCGGCGTGCGCCTTGTAGTTCAATCCGACGCACACGATCTTCGAGGGCTCAACCGGCGCCAGCAGCCGGTGACGTTTCGGATCGAGCTTTTCACCCGCCTCGAACTCGCCAAAGATGTCCCCTTCGACGAGGCGCCACTCGCCAGATTCCTCGACCGCGTGACGAGCGACGCCCGGAGACATCAAATCTGTAAAATCGCCGAATCATTCCCTATCCATCAGCGTTTTCGCCCCGCGACCCGCGCCCCGCGACCCGCGCACCGCGCACCGCGCACCCGCGCCCCGCGTCACCGCGCCGTTTCCTCCACCCGCGGCGATTGCGCACTCGTATTCGGCGGCTTCGCACTGTCCACGGCCACGATCGCGTAGACATACCGCACCCCTGGCTTGGCGGTCGTATCGCGGAACGTCGTCTCACGCAGGGGGGCACGGCGTCAGCGGCTGCAGTGTGTCACCCGGCGCTTCGCCGCGCAAGACGAGGTAGCCGGCCAGGTCCTGCTCGGTGTTGGCGTCCCAGATCAGACTGATGACCCCCGTACCCGCGACGGCGGACAGCCCCTTGGGCGCAGCCGGCGGGAACTTATCGAGGGGCGTGGTGCAGATGCGCTCGGACGGAGAGCTCTCGAGAGCGACGGCGCCCACCATCAGCACCGTACGGACGACATAGCATTGTTCGGTCCCGAAGACGGCACCTTGACGTTCAAATTCCGGGACCGTCAGCGGGGCCGGATTCAGTGGCGTCGCTCCGTCCGGCAGGTAGACGTTGAACGTCGGCCCGGCTGTCGCCGCCGGATCCACGACCGGCGCAATCCAGGAAAGCTTGACGGCTGATTCGGTGAATATCGCCGTCGCCGCGCCGGGCGGCGGCGGCGGATCCGCAATCGGAAGCTCGATGCGCGTCGTCGGCGCGCCCGGGCGGCCGCCGCGAGCGACGCCGCGGATCACGTAGATCCGCCTGGGTAGAGGAAACCCGGCAGGTGCGGCCGGCGCCACGGGCGCGGCTGTTGGTGCTGCGGCCGGGTCGGGAGCCTTCGGCGCCGGTACCGGCGTCGTGTAGGTCGGCTTCAGCCTGGCTTCCGTGAGCTCTTCGACGAACGTCACGGTTTCGCCGGGGCCCGGCCGGGGATCGTCTTTCTTGACGACGGGGGCGGCCCCCTTCTTTTCCGCTTCCTCCCCTTCCTTCGGCGGTGGAGGCTTCACGTCGATCGATCCGGCGCGATTCAGCGGAGCGAGAAGCTCCCGGTTGGTCGGGACGACCGCGCCCGCCGCGACTGTCGCCGCGAAGATCTCGACACGTTCGAGGTCTAATTGGTTCGGAACCGTCCTGATTGCGGGTCGGCAGCACGAATGTGAACCGCATTTCGTTCGCTTGACGCCGCGCGGCAACGCCCGTGACCGCCGCCGGCGCAAGCTGCAGCGGCGGCAGCGGCGGACCTTCTTTGCCGCAGCCGACGGAGAGGATGCACCACAGAGGCACAGAGGGCACAGAGAACTGTTGGCGGTTGAGCCTCGGTGGTGAGAACGACGACTTCACAGAATATACCGCGACAGGTCTTCGTTACCCGCGATGTCTGCCAGCATCCGGTCGACATACGCCTCGTCGATCGTCAGTTCCTTGGCATCCATGTCTGGGGCTTCGAACGAGACCTCGTCCAGCAGCTTCTCCATGACCGTGTGAAGCCGGCGTGCGCCAATGTTTTCGGTGCGGTCGTTGACGAGCGTCGCGAAGTCGGCGATGCGCTCGATCGCGCTTTCCGTGAAGCGCAGGGTGATCCCTTCGGTCGACAGCAGCGCGGTGTACTGCTTGACCAGCGCACTCTTCGGCTCGGTGAGGATGCGGATGAAATCGTCCCGGACCAGCGCTTCCAGCTCCACCCGGATGGGGAAGCGCCCTTGAAGTTCCGGAATCAGGTCGGACGGTTTGGACACGTGAAAGGCGCCGGCGGCAATGAACAGGATGTGATCGGTCTTCACCATCCCGTATTTCGTATTGACCGTCGTCCCCTCGACGATGGGGAGGATGTCGCGCTGGACACCCTCGCGGCTGACATCAGGACCCTGCCCGCCTTCTCGACCGGCAACCTTGTCGATCTCATCGACGAAGATGATCCCCGCCTGTTGGACGCGGTCGATGGCGGCGCGCGCCACTGTTTCCATGTCGATCAGCTTCGCCTCTTCCTCCTGCGCGAGCACCTCCAGCGCCTCGGGGACGCGCAGCTTCCGTTTCTTCGTCCGGCCGGCGAAGAGCCCGCCCATCATGTCCTTGACGTTGATATCGACTTCTTCAACCGACGAACCGGCGATGATCTCGAACGACGGAAATGACTTCTCGCGGACGTCGATCTCGAGATTCTTGTGATCGAGCCGGCCGTCGCGCAGCTGCTCGCGCAGCTTCGCTCGCGTCCGCAGTGCCTGCTCGCGGATCGAGGTGGCTTGATCGTCATATTCGCTCTGCGCCGGCAGCGGCGGCAGCAGCAGATCCAGGACGCGCTCCTCGGCCGCCTGGCGCGCCTTCTCGCGCACCTCGGCTCGCCGCTCCTCGCGGACCATCTCGACGGCGATCTCCGCGAGGTCGCGCACCATCGACTCGACGTCCCGGCCGACGTAGCCGACCTCGGTGAACTTGGACGCTTCAACCTTGATGAAAGGAGACTGCGCCAGCTTCGCAAGCCGCCGGGCAATTTCGGTCTTGCCGACGCCGGTCGGTCCGATCATGAGGATGTTCTTTGGCGCGATTTCTTCGGCCAGTTCGGACGCGAGCTTCTGGCGGCGTGACCGGTTCCGCAGGGCGATCGCAACCGCGCGCTTCGCCTGCTTCTGACCGACGACATGTTTGTCCAGCTCCGCGACGATCTGACGGGGTGTCAGCGCCTCGAGCGAGGAGGAGGTTGCTTCGGGAAGAGGAATAGCCATCCGATCAAAGACTTTCAAGCGTGATATTCAGATTCGAGTAGATGCAGATCGTGCCGGCGATCGTCATCGCTTCCTGCGCGATCGCACGGGCATCGAGTTCGGTATGCTGCGCCAGGGCCTTGGCTGCCGCCATTGCGTACGGCCCACCCGACCCCACCGCAATGATCCCATCATCGGGCTCGATCAGGTCGCCTGTGCCGGAGAGCAGATAGGTGTTCTTCGTGTCCATGACGACGAGCATCGCCTCGAGCCTGCGAAGCATGCGATCGGTTCGCCAGTCCTTCGCGAGTTCGACGGCGGAGCGCTCCAGATTGCCGCGGTACTGCTCGAGCTTCGCTTCGAACCGCGAGAACAAGGCAAACGAATCGGCTGCCGATCCGGCGAATCCCGCGAGGACCTTGTCGTTGTAGAGCCGGCGGATCTTCTTCGCCGACTGCTTCAGGACGGTATTGCCGAAGGTAACCTGCCCGTCACTTGCCATGACGGTCTGGTCGCGGTGCCGCACGGCAAGGACGGTTGTGGCGTGAATCATTACGGATTGGCGACTGCTTGCCCGCCGAAGCCTTTGGCGAAGGCGGGACAATTTTCGAGTTTATCAAAGCCGTGATGTCCGCGTTGCGTGACGCCTCTGCACTCGGCGCAGGACAGTTCGGCGCCTAAATTGATGATTCTGCGTGTCTTATCGAGCTCGACCGCTGGCAGGTCCATTGCTTTTGGGTTTTGCAGAATTCCAGCCTTTGGTTCACCATAAAGGTGAAACTCAGGCGCTGAGGAGTAAATTCCATGACTCGTCGAGCAGTGACTTTGTGGGCGGCGGCGGCGACGTTCTCGCTGAGCGTAGGTCCGGCCGTGGCGGCGCAGCAGTCGAAAGAACGTCCCGACTCCCGCCCGGCGACCGGCACCGCGACCGGGAGCGCGGGCTCGCGTCCGTCTGGCGGGGATGGCGGCGGATCTTCGTCCAGTGGCGGATCCGGCGGATCCTCAACCCGGTCAGGGTCGTCTTCGTCCGGCGGCGGGTCTGCCTCCAGCATGCCGTCGGGTGGCGGATCGCGCGCGCGGTCGGACGGCGGGTCCAGGCGGAGCGCTCCGGAGCGTCGCGACGAACGCGCCGCCTCTGCGGATGATCAGAGCCGTTCGAGAACGGGGACTCGCACCTCGGGAACAGCTTCGGTGCAGTCTGGCGCCAGCTCCGGGGATTCGCGACGGGCGGTGCCGGTCTACAGCCGTCCTCGTGACGGGCGCACGACGGTCGGTTACGCGGTCAGAGGCGAGAGGCCTCCGGTTGGTGGCAACGGCAATGTGATCTTCTATCCGTACTACGATCCGTTCTACGGGTACGGCTACGGATACGGTTCGCGCTACGGCTACGGCGGCTATTACGGCCCGTGGTTCGCGGGCTACGGATTCGGCCTCGGCTTGTTCTACGATCCGTTCGGCTATAGCTACTACTCCCCGTACGATTCTGGATACGGCTACAGTCATTACAGCTACGGCCGCTCGCGCTACGAGGGTTACGGGCAGACGGGCCCGGTTGGTCAGCTCCGCCTGAAGGTGAAGCCGGCCGAGGGTCAGGTTTATGTGGACGGCTATTACGTCGGTGAAGTAGACAGCTTCGACGGCGTCCTGCAGCGGCTGTCGATCGAAGCCGGTGCGCACCGCGTCGAGATCCGCGCCACCGGCTACGAGACGGTGTCGTTCGACGTGATGGTCGCGCCGGGTGAGACGGTCACCTACAAGGGCGAAATGAAACGCATCAAGTAGACCGGGGCTCCGCCCCGGACCCCGGCGCGGTCGCTTGCGGGGTCCCCATGCCCCGCGCCGCTCCCTCGCAGGCGCGCCGTGCGCGCCTAGTCCGGTGTGCGGCTCGCCGCAACGAGTACATAATTTTCGTGTCGAGCCGCATGACGGACTAAGTATGCTTCGACTCGTCGCCGCAATCTGTGGCCTCTACGACGCTGTCGTAGGGGCCATTTTACTTTTCGCTTCAGCCTGGTTCGCATCGTTCTTCGGCGTCGCACCCGCAACCCCGCCGATCTTCTCCGACCTCAACGCACTCTTCCTGCTGTGCATCGGCGCCGGCTATTACCTGCCGTGGCGGGATCCGGAGCGATACCGCGGCTACCTCTGGGTGATGGGACCTTTACTCAAAGGCGGTGGCGCGGCCGCGTTTCTTCTCGATTACTGGTTCAGGGGATCGCCGAAATCGTTTTTGCTGTTTGCGGCGAGCGACGGCGCGCTCGCGCTGCTGTCGCTCTACGCGTTGCTGGCGCGCGACCGCAGCAGGAAGTAGACCGGCAGACCGGCGGCGATCACGATCAGACCCGCCGCAGCAGGGCCCCACTGGTCGCCGTACATCATCGGGCGGATCAGGTCCGTCCACAGCGCGTTTGCCACGATCGCGGCCATCGCCAGGGTGAAGATCGCAGGCGCGATCGGATATCCCCAGGCGCGGAAGGGACGCGCGGCGGATGGCTCGCGGTGCCGCAGAACGAACAGCGTGCTGACGGCAATCCCGGCAAACAACACGACGGCGAAACCCGTGTAAGTGGTCAGCGTGGTTGCGCTGCCCGACAGGACGAGCAGGCAGCTCCACAGCGCTTGCGCGCCGATCGCAATAGCGGGCGTCCGGTATCTCGGGTGAATACGTGACGCCGGCCGAACAAAGAGACCGTCACGAGCCATCGCGTAATACACCCGCGGGCCGGCGAACACCATCGCAGAAATACTTGCGGCGAGACTGATGATCGAGACGAGCCCCATGACATCGCCGGCGCGCGTGCCGAGGAGCCGGTCGGCGATGATGTCGAGGACGCTGCCCTTGACCTGCGCCAGCTGCCCTACCGGCATCACGTAGAGATACAGGACGTTCAACAGCAGATAGATCGCGATGACCGCCAGCGTTCCGAGCGCCAGCGCTTTCGGAACGTTCCTGCCTGGATCCTTGATTTCCTCCGCGACGTACGACGCCGCGTTCCAGCCCGAATAGGTGAACATCACCGGGATCAGGGCAAGCAGCCATGCTGCCGGCGGGACACTGCCGGCCGCCTGCTGCAGATTCGCACCAGACCCTACGCCGATCGTGAGGCCGAGCGCGATGAAGATCAGCAGCGCCGACACCTTCAGTCCCGCGAGCAGGTTGCCGACGAACCGTCCGGGACCAACACCGCGCAGGTGGATCCAGGACATCAGGCCGATGGCGGCCAGCGCCACGCCGGCCTGCCGCGAGAACACGAGCGGCACGAACGGCAGCGGGATCGTGAAGATCGGCGTAGAGTCCGCCGCGGCGGGGACGAATCGGCCGACGTAGAACGCGAGCACCACCGCGCTGGCGGCAATCGCACCCGAGAAGCCGGCGACGAACGACGTCCAGCCGGTCAGGAACGCCATCAGACGTCCATACGCGGCCCGTAGATAGACGTATTCCCCTCCCGCGCGCGGCCGCAGTGCGGCCAGCTCCGCGTAGGCCATCGCGCCGGCAAACGCGAGGAGGCCCCCGCGATCCACACGCTCAGGAATAACCACGGATGAGGGACCGCCGCGGCCACCTGCGGTGGCGTGAAGAGAATGCCTCCGCCGATCACGTTGGACACGATGATAGCGGCAGCGTCGTATGGCCCGAGCCGCCGCTCGAGACCGGACGTTTCGCGGCCGCCGGTTGCTGGACTGGTGTGAGGCGGCACTCGGGGCTGCGTCAGTGGGCGATCAACTCGCGCGCGACCCGCACCTTGTGGAGCGAGACCCACTGCGATGAGCTCTGTCGCGCGAAGATCTCGGCGTCCATATCGCGGAAGCTGGAGTGCTTGAGCATATCCGCCCGCGACTGCGGCGGTTCCGCGGTGTATCCGGACGTGCCACGTACCTTGACCGGCTCGGTCTGCCCGTTGTCGCCGAAATCCACTCGCTGCACGAACACGTCGTCGTGTTCCTCACCGGTGTCCTTGCGGAACACCACGTTCAGCGACACGCTGGAGAGCTTGACGTCGGTGGGCCTGGTTAATTTGAAGGTGACGCTCGGGACGAGTTTATTCTTGCCGTCCACCACGCCGAAGTCGTACCAACCGGTGATGACGTCGGTGACCTGAAGAGCTTGCTTCAGGTCCACCTGCGTTGAGCACGACGGGAGCGCGGAGAGAGCCAGGACGAGAACGCTGTAACGTCCGGCTGTCCGGGCGCGTCTGGACATTCAGGGATTGTATAGCAGCCCTTAGAACCCTCGGACCTCAACGCGCTTGAGCATCTCTTCCCGAGTCAGGCGGCCGGCACGGAAGTCGGCGAGGTCGGACCCTCGGGCGCGCACTACCATCGTGATCGATTCGTAGATCGCGTTCGGAATCGGTTCGTCGCCATCGCGCGCCGCAACGGTGAGCCATTCGTTCGGGCGCAGGTCGAGCGGCTGGCTGTAATCCAGCATCGCATCGACCAGCTGACGTTTGACTGCCTGTGTATACGACGCGTTTGCATCGAATGGGAGGGGGGTCGCGTTCTCGGCGGTACGAGTGGCGGCGCCTCGCTCCGGGACAGGTTGCCTGCTTCGCTGTATCTGTTCGAATGCAGAGGCCACGCTCGCGCGCACGCCGGGGATCTCGACGTAGAAGAATACGCCGTACCCCTCGAGATGAAATCCGCGCGCGCGTGGATTGCTGTTCGTGAGCAGGTTCACGGCCCCTTGCTGCACGGCCTCCATTTCGCGCATCGTGTCCTTGCCCGCGGCTTTGACCTTGGTGGGGAGCACGCCTTCCATCGCGTCGATCGCCTCGCGACGACGCCGGAGCTCGGTTACCGAAAGCGCAGTGGGGACAATTGCCGCGTCGGCCGACGGAGCGGGTGTCGTCGGCACGACAACGGGTATCTGCGCCGGAGGAGGGGTGGGAGGAGGAGGATTCTGTGCCTGCTGCGCTGATACGACATTCGTTGCGCCGAGCACTAGAACGAGGAAGAAACCGGCTGGCCTGAAGACGTTCATACCTGCTCCTACTTTTCCTGACGCGCCGCGACGCGATATAGCTGGTTGAGCATGTCGCGCTGCTGCGCGATCTCTGCGTTGGTCAATCCCTGGTAGGTGCCTAGCCCCTGCTGAATCGCGGTAAGGTCTGTCGCCCGCTGGCGATCGAAGTCCCTCACGACCTGCAGCAGCTGTTGCGCCACCACTGTCTGCTGTCGCGACTCCGCCTCGCCGACGATCTGCCGTACCCGCCGTAACATCTCCGCGTCATCCATTCGCGCGGATGCGGTCTGGACGCCGCCTGCTGAAGTCTGCGACGCTGCCGCGACTTCAAGATCCCTGAGCCGTCGGTCGAGCGTCTGGAACTCAGAGCTTGCCGGCTGTAACCCGACGCTCGCGGGGCGTGCGCTCGGACCGTTCTGCGCGGTGTCGCCGTCGCTGCGCGCCCAGCCTGTTCGCACCACAAGCCCATTCGCGTCGTACTTCACTTCGAGGTTCGCGATGGCGCTGGCAACCGCGAGCACGAGCACGGCCGCAGCCGCGAGCCCGAGTGCGGGCTTCCAGCGCGAGCGCATCGGCAGCACCTTCGCGGGCGCGTGGTCGCGGACGATGCGGAAGGCGAACTCCGGTTGCGGCGGCGCCCAGAGTGAGAGCTGACTGCGCGTCGCTTTCAGCCCGGCGACTTCGCTGCGGCATTCCTCGCACACTGAGAGATGCGCATCGAACGATCGACGCTCGTTGTCCTCGAGCTCGTCGTACAAATACCCGACGATCAGTTCACTGCTGTTACACATATGTTCGGTTGCCCCGTGTGTCACTTACCCAGAGAATCCGGTTTTACTCCGGCGTCTTCCAACTGCTTTCGCACCACACTCAGCCCCTGGTAAAGGCGAGTCTTCACGGTGCTCAGCGGACAATCCAGCATGTCGGCGATCTCCTGAAACGTGAGGCCGTGGTACTCCTTCAGGATGATCGCCGTCCGTTGTTCTTCAGGCAGCATGGCCATGGCCTTGCTCACGGCGCGTCCAAGCTCCTTTCGCCCGACGAGCTGCTCAATCGACTCCGCCGGCGTCCCTTCGCCCGCCAGCTCGATGATATCGATCCCTTCGGGCGCCTGCGAAACCGGCGTCCGCTTCTCCTTCCGGATCCAGTCCCGGCACAGGTTAAGCGTGATCCGGTAGAGCCAGGACGAAAACTTCGCCTGGCCTTTGAAGCCGCTGAGGGCGCGGAAGGCGCGGAGGAAGGTTTCCTGGGCGACATCGCGCGCGTCCTCTTCCCGGCCGATAACGCGGTACGCGAGGGCATAGATCGGGCGCTCCCAGCGCAAAACGAGCTGGTTGAAGCTGTCCAGATCGCCTCCCATGGAGCGGGCGACCAGCTCTTCGTCTGACGACGCCATGCCGTTGTCGTTAGGTTTAGACGTCGGCCCCTCCCCCGTAGCTTGGCGCCCGTCGGTACCCGGTTTTCCTTTTGTCTATCAACATTTTAGAATGCCTTGCCTTCAATTAATGGATACCACCCTCTTGGACCGCGTGACGCGGGAACTGGCGCTCCGGAAGAGGCTTCAAGAGGCGCTGCTCGTGTTTTCGCGCGGGGTTTCGGCCCGGCTGGCGCTCGATACGGGCCTCGAAGCCCTGGCGCGCGAGGTGAACTGTCTGTTTGGCGCCGATCGGACGTCTGTGTGGCTGCACGATCGGCGCACGCATTCATTGAGCCTGACCGGCTCGTCTGATTCGGGCCATGACGCCGGCCAGGAGCGCATTCCCACGTCGGAAGACAGTCCGATTGCGCGCGGCCTGCGCCAGGAAGGCGTGCAAGTCACGGGAACCGGAGCCTCACGCCTGCTCGTCGCGCCTCTCAGGGGTAGGCGGCGTGCGCTCGGCACTCTCGTGATCGACGGTCCGCCGCGCCATGTGGACGATGAACAGCTGGTAGATCTGTCGACGGATTTGGCGCGTCAGCTCTCGATCGCGGTCGAGGGCGTCGTCGTCCTCGACGAATTGATCCGGCAGCAGGCGCGCCTGCTGCAGTCCGAAAAGCTGGCGTCGCTCGGCCAGTTCATTGCCGGCATCGCGCACGAAATGAACAATCCCCTGCAGAGCGTCCTCGGTCATCTGGAGTTGATGATCGAATCGAAGGAGCCGACGCCGCATCGCGCCGAGTTGAAACGCATCTATCACGACGCCGATCGTGCCGCGAAGATCGTCAACAACCTGCTCGTGTTCGGCGGGTCTCGTCGCGCCACTCGCAAGCCGGTCGATGTCGACGCGCTGGTCGCCGGAGTAATTGCGATTCGCGAGGCAGCGCTGCCGAAGTCGGGCGTCCAGATCGTCTCGAATGCCGAGCCGTCCAGCCTCTGCGTTGCGGGAGACGCCGAACTCCTCCAGCAGGCGCTCCTCAACCTCGTCATCAACGCCGAACAGGCGATTGCCGACAGTGGACGCGCCGGACGGGTCACCATCACTGCCTCGGCACAGAACGGGCGGGCGATCATCACTGTGGAGGATGACGGCCCTGGGATCGCTCCTGACGCCCTGCCGCGAATCTTCGATCCTTTCTTCACGACGAAGGAGGTCGGGAAAGGGACCGGGCTCGGCCTTGCGATCGTCTACGGCATCGTCCAGGAGCACGGCGGCAGCATCCAGGCGTCCACCCGAACCCAGGGCGGCGCCCGCTTCACCATCGACCTGCCGCTGTAGGGGGTCAGGCCCCGTACGGGGTCAGACCCCGATTTCGCAAGTGCAAGTACCGTCAAGAGTTGCGGGGACGAATCTGCGCTGATGAATCTGCGCGGTAGAATTGGCCGTAGAGTCCCACTAGATGAAGAACGATGGTTTTCTAACGACCGAAGAGGTACTCGATTACCTTCAGGTCAACCTGCGGACGGTCTATCGGCTGATCAAGGCCGGGAAGATCCCGGCGGTCCGGGTCGGACGTCAGTGGCGTTTTCGTAAGACGGACATCGACTTCTGGCTGGAGAGCCAGCGGCCGGCCACCATGCCGGCGGCCACCCCGCAGCCGGTTCGAACCCCCGTGTCGAATGGACGCACGCGCGTCCTGGTCGTGGACGACGAGGAAGGGATCCGCGATCTGCTTGCGAAGACGCTGCAGCTCGCCGAATACGACGTCGATCTGGCAGAGGACGGACGAGCGGCGCTCGAACGACTGCGGATGACGTCCTACGACCTGCTGATCACCGATTTGCGCATGCCAGGCGTGGACGGTCTCACCGTCATCCGCGAGGCACGCCGGCTCAAGTCCGATCTTCCGGTCATCATCATTACCGGCTACTCCACGGAGGCGACCGCGATCGAGGCAATCGACATCGGCGTGCAGGGCTATCTCACCAAACCGTTCCGCATCCCGCGCGTCCTCAATGCGGCGGCCAAAGCACTCGGCGAACCCATAAGTTGATTCAGCTCGTTTCTCTCAGCAAGTCCTTTGGCGGACGCGTCCTTCTCGATTCGGTCAGCTGGCAGATCGACGACGGTGAGCGTGTCGGCTTAAGCGGCCCGAACGGCGCGGGGAAGACCACCCTGCTCAAGATGCTCGCCGGCCTGGAGGAACCGGATTCCGGATCGATCGTGAAACCTGCGGGCCTGACGGTCGGCTATCTGCCGCAGGACGGCCTGAGCCACAGCGGACGCACGCTGCACGAAGAGGCCAGTTTCGCGTTCAAGCCACTGCTCGACATGCGCGCGGAGATCGCGCAACTCGAAGAACGCCTGGCGGACGATTCGGTCCACGAATCCGAGCACGAGGCGATGCTGTCGCGGTACAGCGATCTGCAGGAGGACTTTCGCCGCCTCGAGGGCTACAGCATCGATCTCAAGGTCACCACCGTGCTTCGCGGCCTTGGATTCAACGCGGAGGACCTGGATAAGCCGACCGAAACATTCTCCGGCGGCTGGCAGATGCGCATCGCGCTGGCGAAGCTGCTGCTCGGGCGTCCCGGACTGCTGCTCCTCGACGAGCCGACGAATCATCTCGATCTCGACGCACGCAACTGGCTCGAGGAATACCTCGCCGATTACCCGCACGCGGTGATTCTCGTCTCGCACGATCGCTTCTTTCTGGACGCCGTGGTCACGCGGATCACCGACATCGGCCTGCGGAAGCTCACCGACTACGTCGGGAACTACTCCGATTACCTGATTGAGCGCGACGCCCGCATGGAGCGCCTGCGGCAGATGAAGCGCGATCAGGACGAAGAGATCGAGCGGATGCAGGCGTTCATCAATCGCTTCCGCTACCAGGCGACCAAAGCAGCGCAGGTGCAAAGCCGGATCAAGATGCTCGACAAGGTCGTCCCGATCGAGATCCCGCCCGAACGCAAGCGCGTCCACTTCACGTTCCCGGCGAGTGTGAAGAGCGGCCGCACCGTCTTCGATCTGAAGAGCATCCGGAAGGCCTACGGCACGCGCGTGGTGTTCGACCGCGTCAACGTCCATATCGAGCGCGGCGATCGCATCGCGCTGATCGGCCCCAACGGCGCCGGCAAATCCACGATGATGCGGATGCTGTCGGGCGTCGAGCCGCCGGATTCCGGCGCGCGGAATGAGGGGCACCAGGTCGTCCTCCAGTACTTCGCCCAGGACGAAGCGACACGGCTCGATCCCACGTTGACGGTGTACCAGACACTTGCCGGGGATTCACCCCTGCACATGGTTCCCAGCATCCGCAACATCCTCGGCGGCTTTCTGTTTTCCGGGGACGACGTGGAGAAGCCGGTGCGGGTGCTCTCGGGCGGTGAACGCACGCGCCTCGCTGTCGCGCGCATGCTGCTGCGTCCGTCGAACACGCTACTTCTCGACGAGCCGACCAACCATCTGGATCTCGACTCCAAAGACGTCCTCCTCGACGCGCTCGAGGACTTCGGCGGGACGCTCGTCTTCGTGTCGCATGATCGGTACTTCGTGGACAAGCTCGCCACGAAGGTCATCGACATCGGCAACGGTGGCGCGCTGCTCTACCCGGGCAACTACGAGGAGTATCTCTGGAGCCGGAAGCAGCAGGCGGTTGCCAGCTCACAGCCTCCAGCTTCCGCCTCCGCCAAGGCTTCGGCGGACAAGTCCAGCTCCCGGCTTCCAGCTCCCAGGTCGCAGCGTCCAGCCATCAAGGGAGCCCCCAGCCCCCAGCCCCCAGCCCCTGGCCCCCAGCCTCCGGGGTCAGGCCCCAACTCGAAGCGTCCGGGGTCAGGCCCCGCGCCTCAGTCCCCCGCGCCCAAGGTGTCGTATGAGGACAAAAAGCGTCAGGACGCGGAGGCCCGGCGGGTTCGGAAGACCGAGGGGGCTCGGAAGCGACGAATTGATGAGCTCGAGAGCAGGATCGCCGAACGCGAGCGTGAGATCAAAGAAATCGAGGCAACTATGTCTACGCCAGGTTTTTACGAGGATCGCGACGCGTCAAAGACCGTCATCGCCCGGCATCAGACCCTGATGTGGGAGGTGGGTGACCTCATGGGTCAGTGGGAAACTCTGCAGGAGGAATGATACAATTTTGTAATTGGTGACCGATTTTGTAGCGGTCGGCTGGCAGTCGCCACCTCCGGCTCCGCACTCTGTCCCCGAAAATCCCCCTGAAAACTGCAGATTCGTATTTTTTGGCTGAGGCATACCCTTTGCCCCTCTGCTGGCGTTCTAACAGTTACAGATATGGAGTCAATGGCGGCCACGCGACCTCGTAAACGGCCGGCAGCGCAAGACACGCGCGCCGCGACTGAGAGTTTCTACCGGGACCTCGTCTGGAATCTCCAGAACGGGCTGCTGGCGGTCACTCGGGACGGCCGCATCGCCGTGATGAATGAGGTCGCCTACCGGATTTTCGGGCTGCAGCCGACCGTCGACGACATCGGTCGCCACTACTCGGAGGTCCTGCGGGAAATCCCAGACGTTGCGCGGATCGTTGCCGGTGGCTTCGAGAAGTCCCACCTCCCCAATCGTGCGGAGCTGCGCCTCAAGCGGACCGGAAAGGTGATCGGCTACACGCTTTCGCAGGTGCGCGACCCGCAAGGCCAGGTGACCGGCGCGACGCTTTTCTTCAAGGACCTGACTCGCGTCGAACAGCTGGAAGAGCGCGAGAGACTGCGCGACCGCCTCGCCGCGCTGGGCGAGATGGCGGCGGCGATCGCGCACGAGGTCAAGAATCCACTGGCGGGAATCGAAGTCATGGCCGGGCTGCTCAAGCGGCAGCTCACCGACAACGAGGACGCACAGACGATCCTCAAAGACATCATCAAGGACGCCAAGATGGCGAACGCGATCGTCATCGAGGTGCTGGATTTCGTGCGTCCGATCCGGTTGCAGGTTGAGCGGATCGCGCTGCCTGACGTCGTGAGGGACGCGATCACCAGTGCCGACAGCCACGTCCCGCGGCGCGACGTCAAGCTGTTGGTGGACGTTCCCGACAGCCTTCCCGCGATCGAAGGGGACAAACACCAGCTGCGCCAGCTGTTCTCGAATCTCCTGGCCAATGCGTTCGAGGCGCTGGGCGGCGAGGGATCGGTCCGGATCTCGGCGACCGAGCGAGCGGTAGAGGAAGAAGTCGGCGCTGGACCAGAAGGCAAGTCCGTGCCGATGCTCGAGATAGAGGTCGTCGACAACGGCCCCGGCATTCCGCCGGATCTCATCGACCGCATCTTCAGCCCGTTCTTCACGACCAAGCCGCAGGGCACCGGCCTCGGGCTGGCCATCGTCCGCAAGATCGTCGACGCGCATGACGGGCGGATCGACGTGAGTGTAGGCCCCAAAACCGGCACCCGTTTCGTCGTGACCTTGCCGGTCAACGGGAATTACGAGCTGTTCGGGTAATTCGGTAGACGGCCGGCTTCAGCCGGCCTGGAACAGTCGGTAGAGGCCGGCTTTAGCCGGCCTGGAATGAGGGGCAATGGGCAGGATTCTGGTAGCCGACGATCACGATTCGCTCCGCCGCGGTGTTGCGCGCGCGTTGACGGACGCGCGCCACGAGGTGGACGAAGCGCCGAACGGCAATATCGCGATAGAGAAACTGCACGAGGGGCAGTACGACGTCATATTGAGCGACCTCAAGATGGGCGGCAGCGACGGCATGGACGTGCTGCGCACCGCCAAAGCGTTGCACCCGACGACGGCGGTGATATTGATGACGGCCTTTGGCTCCATCAACACCGCCGTCGAGGCCATGAAGATCGGGGCCTTCGACTACGTGCAGAAGCCGTTCGAGATCGAGGAGATGGAGCTCAAGATCGAGAAAGCGATCGAGCACCGTCGCCTGAAGCACGAAATCGAATACCTCCGCCACACCCAGCAGGACATCTACGACTTCGACCGCATCGTCGGCGCCAGCGGCGCCCTGCAGTCGGTCCTTGGCGTCGTGCGCAAGGTGGCCAAGAGCAACACCACCGTCCTGATCCGCGGCGAGACGGGCACTGGTAAGGAACTGATCGCCGGCGCGATCCACCACAACTCATTGCGCGCGGCGCGCAATTTCGTCAAGGTGAATTGCGCTGCGCTTCAGGAGAACCTGCTCGAATCGGAGCTGTTCGGCCACGAAAAGGGAGCGTTCACCGGCGCCGACAAGCAGCGCGTCGGACGCTTCGAGCAGGCCGACGGCGGCACGCTCTTCCTCGATGAGATCGGGGACATGAGCGCCAACACGCAGGCGAAAATCCTGCGCGTCCTGCAGGAGCACGAGTTCGAGCGCCTGGGCGGCACGCGGACGTTGCGCGTCGATGTGCGATTGATCGCCGCGACCAACCGCAGCCTGCCGCAGATGGTGTCGGCCGGGCAATTCCGCGAGGACCTCTACTACCGTTTGAACGTCGTGTCGATCGAAACGCCGCCGCTGCGCGAGCGCAAGGAAGACATCCAGGCGCTGGCCGCGTTCTTCCTGCGGCGGTTCGCGGGGGAACTCAAGAAGCACGTCGACGGTCTGGCGCCGGATGCGCTGAAGCTGCTCATGCGCTACAACTGGCCGGGCAACATCCGCGAGCTCGAAAACGCGATCGAGCGCGGCGTGCTCCTCTCAGAGGGGCCGAACCTTTCGAGCGACGACCTGCGACTCGGTGAGCTTTCCACATCCAATGCGGCCGGCGATAGCAGCTCGGTGGTGAAGATCCCGCCGACCGGCATCGCGCTCGAGGACATCGAACGGCAGGCAATCGTCGAAGCTTTGAAGATGTCGAACTGGGTCCAGAAGGACGCTGCGGAGCTGCTCTCGATCAGCCCGCGCGTGATGAACTACAAGATCAAGACGCTAGGCATCGACTACACGCGCGGTGGCCGGCGCCATCCGGTGCCGCCGCCGGCGCCCGAGCAGGACGACCAATACGCCGCAAGCGGGCTCGTAGTGCGGAATGCGCGATGCGGGATGCGGAGCGCCTAGGCTTTCGGGTGGGCTTTGCGGTACGCGTCCAGCAGCTGCGTTGAGTTCACGTGCGTGTAACGCTGCGTCGTGCTGAGCCGTGCGTGCCCGAGCAGTTCCTGGATTGCGCGGAGGTCCGCGCCGCGCTCGAGTAGATGCGTGGCGAAGGAGTGCCGCAGCGCGTGCGGGCTGATCCCGAACCGGGTGCTGCACTGTGCCACGTACTTTCTCACCAGCCGGTCCACACTGCGAGTCGACAACCGTCCTCCCTGGTAGTTGAGAAAGAGAGGAGAAGCAGCCTTTTTTGAACGGCGTTTCGCCTTCGCACGATCTGTCGAGCCCCGAGCCCCGAGCCCCGAATCGCCAGCCCCAAGCCCCGAGCCCCGAGTCCCCGGCCCCGAGTCCCGAGCCCCGTCAGCGAAGGCTTGCCAGTCCTTCAGCCACGCACGGACAGCGGCCTCGGTCGAGCGATTGAACGGAACCAGCCGCTCCTTTCTCCCCTTGCCCATGACGCGGACGATGCGCGTGGAGAGGTTGACGTCCTCGAGATCCAGTCCGACCAGTTCGCTGAGGCGTAGACCGGACGCATAGAACAACTCGAGAATCGCGCGATCCCTGCGGCCGAGCGGCTGCGACACGTCCGGCATCTCGAGCAGCGTCGTCATTTCCTTTTCGCCGAGATGGGCCGGCAGACGCTGTTCGCGTTTGGGCGTCCCCACGAGCGCGGCGGGATCCGCGTCGAGGATGCCTTCGCGGCGCAGGTAACGGGCAAACGTCCTGAGCGCGGCGAGCTTGCGGGCTGCGGAGGAACGTGCGTTCCCGCGCTTGTTGCGGTCGCCGAGGAACGCGCGGATGCTCGACTGCGAAAAGTCTTCGGCGACGAGCGCGGCGCGCTTGCGTCCGGTCTGCTGTGAGAGGAAGGCGAGGAATTGCGACAGGTCGCTCTCGTAGGCCCGGACGGTGTGATCCGAGGCGTTCTCGTTCAGCGCGAGATGTTCGAGGAAGTCCTCGAGGCACTCTTTCATTTATCGGCGGGTCTGCAACATACTCGGTTCGAAGCTCGCGGTCTGTTTCATCCACACAGCGAGATCGGCGAGCGCCCGCTGCGAGATCCGCTCGTTGCGATCCGCCTTTTTCTTCGGCACGCGCGGGCCGCCCGGCTCTCGCTGAAGCGGCGGGATGATGCCGAAGGTGATGTTGGTCGGCTGGTAGTGTTTCGGATCGGCGTGAGAGACGTAATAGGCCAGAGCGCCGATGGCGGTCGTCCGCGGCGGCGCCGACGGCTGGCGGCCGCCCACGAGTGCGGCGGCATTGCGTCCGGCGATGAGTCCCGAGGCCGCCGATTCGACGTAGCCTTCCACGCCGGAAATCTGTCCTGCGAAGAAGAGATCGTCGCGTCCACGTACCTGCCAGGTCTCGCGCAGTACGGTCGGGCCGTTGATGTACGTATTGCGGTGGATCATGCCGTAGCGGACGAACTCCGCGTTCTCGAGGCCGGGGATCAAGCGGAGCACGCGCGCCTGTTCGCCCCACTTCATCTGCGTCTGGAATCCAACCAGGCTGTAGTGCGAGGCGGCGAGATTGTCCTGCCGGAGCTGCACGATCGCGAACGCCTCGCGTCCCGTGCGCGGATCCGGCAGACCGACGGGTTTCATCGGCCCGAATCGGAGTGTATCGACGCCGCGTCCTGCCATCACCTCGATTGGCAGGCATCCTTCAAAGAACTTCGCATCGTCGAACTCATGCAGCGGCGCCTTCTCAGCCGAGATCAGCGCCTGATAGAACCTGGCGTACTCGTCCGCGGTAAACGGACAGTTCAGGTAATCCCCCTCCCCGTCGTCCAGGCCGCATGCGGGTCCCAACACCCGT
This sequence comes from uncultured Acidobacteriota bacterium, assembly GCA_963810305.1. Taxonomy (GTDB): domain Bacteria; phylum Acidobacteriota; class Vicinamibacteria; order Vicinamibacterales; family 2-12-FULL-66-21; genus JACDCA01. The sequence continues at coordinate 319,070 of CAWEMY010000017.1, read as the reverse complement.
AGGGGCGGTTCGCGAACCGCCCCTACACCGTCACGTGGTCCGATGTTCCGGCCCCAGCGCGAGGCGCGGAAGACGCGGGAACGGTCGATGGTTTCGGCGAGGACGATGGGGCTGATGGCGTCGTAGAAATAGAGGTGATCGCCGCCGACAAGCGCGGCGATCTCGCGCGACAGCGCGGCGGACGTCAACGGACCGGTGGCGATGATGAGCGGCCCGTCGAGTGAGGTCGGTATCTGCTCGATCTCTTCGCGGCGAACTGTGATGAGCAGATGCGCCGAGACCGCGCGCGTCACTTCTTCGGCGAACCGGTCGCGATCCACAGCGAGCGCGGCACCGGCGGGGACGCGCGCGAGGTCGGCAGCCTTCATCACCACGGACCCCAGCCGCCGCATCTCTTCTTTCAACAGACCAACGGCGTTATCGAGTTTGTCACCGCGAAAGGAATTGCTGCACACGAGCTCGGCAAGCCGATCGGTCTTGTGGACCGCGGTCGGCCGCACCGGACGCATTTCGTGGATGGTGACAGGAACCCCGAGAGAAGCGGCCTGCCAGGCGGCTTCGCTTCCGGCAAGCCCCCCGCCTATGACGTGAATGGACATTCTGTTGGTGACGTAGGGGCGGTTCGCGAACCGCCCCTACACCGTCGTCAATTCCTCTGATCTCACGTAGGAGCACTCCTCGTTATTGCACACCAGCTGCCGGCCGTGCTTCTTCGTGATCTTCTCGACGAGGAATGGCGCGCCGCAATCCGGACATTTGTCCGCCACCGGACGATTCCACAACGTGAAATCGCAATCAGGATAGTTCGCGCAGCCGAAGAACACTTTCCCCCGTCGCGACTTGCGTTCGACGATGTCGCCGCCGTCTTTCGGGCAAAGGACGCCGGTGGACTTCTGCTTGACGTACTTGCAGTTGGGATAATTGGTGCACGCGGTGAACTCGCCGAACCTCCCCTGCTTGATCACCAGGTTCGACTCACACTTCGGGCACTTCTCGTCGAGGATCTGATCGGGCTTGGCCGCGGTCATCCCCTGTTTGGTGGCGATGATCTTCCGTGTCGTCTTGCACTCCGGATAGCCGGTGCAGGCGAGGAACTGGCCGAACCGGCCGCGCTTCATCGCCATCGGCTTGCCGCAGTTCTCGCACGCTTCTTCGATCGCGCCTTCGCCTTCGGCTCCGGCTTCCGGCGTTTCGAGTTCCCGCGTGTTCTCGCAGTCGGGGTAGCCGCTGCAGGCGAGGAACAGGCCGAACTTGCCCGCCTTCATCACCATCGGCTTGCCGCACTTGTCGCAGTCGACGGCGGGATCCGGCGGCACCCCTTCCTTGAAGTTGGGCATCAGCTTCTTGGCGGTCTCGAGATCCTTCTTGAACTTCTTGTAGAAGCTCTTGAGCGTGGACTCGTAGTTCTCGGTGCCTTCCTCGATCTTGTCGAGATCCTCCTCGAGCTCGCGCGTGTAATTCACCTCGAGAATGTCGTCGAAGGCAGGACTGAGGAGCCGATCCACGAGCATCCGACCGAGAACTGTCGGCTTGAAACGTCCCTCGATCTTGTTCACGTACTCGCGCGCCTGAATGACCGTGATGATCGACGCGTAGGTACTTGGACGGCCGATGCCGTTCTCTTCCATCGCCTTCACGAGCGTGGATTCGCTGTAGCGCGGCGGCGGCTGTGTGAACTTCTGCTCCGGCTTGAGCTCCTTCAAGTCGAGGCGGTCCCCCTCGGCGAGGGGGGGCAGCACACCCGAACCCTCCTCGTCCTCAGCGCGTCGACGCGCATCGGGCCCGCGCCTTCCGAGCGGACTTCAGCAACTTCGCGCTCGTAGACCGCCGTCCAGCCGGCGAATTTCGGCACGGAGCCTTTGACACGGAACAAGTAGTTCGCCGCCGCGATGTCCACCGTCGTGTCGTCGAAGATCGCCGGGAGCATCTGCGACGCGACAAAGCGGTTCCAGATCAGGCGATAGAGGTAGTACTGGTCCGCCGTGAGGTGCGCGCGCACGGTCTCCGGGTCCCACTGCATGGACGTCGGACGAATCGCTTCGTGCGCATCCTGCGCGTCCTTCTTGGTCTTGTAGAAGTTCGCCTTGTCGGGCACGTAGTCGGGGCCGAACTTCTTGCCGACATGTTCGCGGACGTCGGTGATCGCCTCTTCCGACACGCGCGTCGAATCGGTTCGCATGTAGGTGATGAGACCCACCGCCCCTTCACCCGGCAGCTCGATCCCCTCGTAGAGCTGCTGCGCGATCATCATCGTCTTCTTGACGGGAAAGCGGGACGCCTGCTGCAGCCTGGAGGTGATGTACGGCGGCAGCGCATGTTTCTTGCGCTCCTTGGTGGTGACGGAGTTGACGACCCAGTCGGCCGACCGCAGATCCGCGAGAACCTTGTCGGCCTGTTCCTGGTTGCCGACCTTGATGTTCGCGCCATCGCGCTTGAGGAGTCGCGCATCGAACTCCGGCGGCACCGGTCCGGCCAGACGCGCCGTGATGTTCCAGTACTCCTCCGGGATGAACGCTTCGATCTCGCGCTCGCGATCGCAGACGAGTTTCAACGCGACCGACTGCACCCGGCCGGCGCTCAGGCCGCGGCGGACCTTGTCCCACAGCAGCGGACTGATCTTGTAACCGACAAGACGATCCAGAACGCGCCGAGCCTGTTGTGCGTCGACCATCTGTTTATTGATGGTGGTGGGATGTTCGAGCGCCGCGAGCACACCTTTCTTGGTGATCTCGTTGAACATCAGCCGTCGGATCTTCTTCTTGTTGCCGGTGCCGAGCTCCTCGGCAAGATGCCATCCGATGGCCTCTCCCTCGCGATCGGGGTCGGTTGCGATGAAGATCTCGTCGGCTCCCTTGGCGCCGTCCTTGAGTTCCTTCAGGACCTTCTTGCGGCTCGCGATCACTTCGTACGAAGGCTCGAAACCGTCGTCCACATCGACGCCGAGCTTGCTTTTGGGCAGGTCGCGGACGTGGCCCATCGAGGCGACGACCTTGTAGTTCCTGCCGAGATATTTGTTGATGGTCTTCGCCTTTGCCGGCGATTCCACCACGACCAGTGCCTTTGCCATAAAAACTGAACCTACGTTACCAGAACAGCCCTAAAGGGCTGGCCTACGAGCCGCGTACTGGCCTACAGCAGAACAGCCCTAGAGGGCTGGCCTACGACAGCACCCAGCCGATCAGACCTGTCGAGACGGCGTGCGCATGAATCTGCCGCCGGAGGCCATCTCGACGTGCCCGAGCAGCTCCAACTCCATGAGACGCGGCAGCAACTTCGATGCGGCCGTGCCGGTTGCCTCGACCAGATCGTCGAGCCGGTAGCCTTCGCCCACTTCCATCCTCGCCAGCAGCGGATCGTCGTGGAGCAGACTGCGGGGCTTACCTGGGGTTGTGCGGGGGAGACGCCAGCCGAGTTCCTCCAAAATATCGTCCGCTGTCTCCACGACCTTTGCGCCATCCTTCAAGAGGCTGTGGGAACCGCGGTTCCGGCCGCTCAGTATGCTGCCGGGCACCGCCATGACGTCCCGGCCCTGCCTCAGAGCGCACGCCGCGGTGATGAGCGACCCGCTGCTCTCAGAGGCTTCGACCACCACAGTGCCCAAAGAGATCCCGCTGATGATGCGGTTGCGCAGCGGAAAATGCTCCGCGAGCGGTGCGCCGCCAGGCCCTAACTCGCTCAACAGGAGTCCTTTATCGCAAATCGTCTCGGCCAGACGTTTGTGCTCGGAGGGATAGATGCGATCGAGCCCGGAGCCAAGCACGGCGATCGTCTCCCCGCCGGCGTCGAGGCAACCGGCGTGGGCGGCCGAGTCGACGCCTCGAGCGAGGCCGCTTATTACTACCATACCGCGTTCGGCCAGCTCAGCAGCTAGTCTTCGCCCCACTTGCAGGGCGTAGGGGGTGGCGGCACGCGACCCGATGATCGCGACTGACGGCTTGGTCGCGACCTCCAGGCATCCGCGCGCCCACAGCACCGGCGGTGGATCATCCGTGCAAGCCAGAAGGGCCGGATATCGCGGGTCGAACAGCGGAATGGCAGTCATCCCGCGTAGGGGCGCTTCGCGAAGCGCCCCTGCAGCCGCCTCGATCGCCGATTCCGCGAGAGGACCCGCCTCAGGCGCCGGCACTCCGAGGCCGTCCAACACCAGCTCCAAGGTAACCGCTGAGCGGGATTGACTGAGGCTCTTGAAGACAGCCGCCGCTTTCAGGCGGGAAACCCCCAGCATGGAGGTGGCGACGGCGGTAACGAGATCCATGGGCGCCTCCTGCGGCTCGCGCAGCAGTGCCGGCCCGGCCTCTCGTGTCCTCATTATAGGGAGCGTCTGTCACCTCTCGCAACGGACTTACGCGGGACGTCGACACCTTTTCGAGTTCGTCAGGGGTTTTGGGACAAAAGGCTGCCGATTCGTCGGGGGAGGCCTGGTACATCCATTGCTCGGGCATACCTTCTTGTAAGTCAGGAAATCAGTTGCGACTTGTGGGACGCGTCGCTATAGTGGTCCGATCACGAATGTATCTTCGCGCTTCGGTGGTGTTCGCGGCGCTCTTGGCCTTCCCCTTCCCGGCCATAGCGGACGCCCGCGCCGATGCAAAAGCGCAAGTTGAATTCGGAATAAGAGTCGCGCAGAACGGTCTCTGGAAGGAAGCGACGTACCGCTGGGAGAAGGCGGTGCAACTCGACTCGTCGTACGCGGAGGCGTGGAACAACCTCGCGATCGGCTACGAACACCAGGGGCGCTTCGACGAGGCGGACAAGGCATACCAGAACGCGCTCAAGCTCGATCCGAAGAACGTCTCCATCCGGCAGAACTACGATCTCTTCAAAGAAATCAATGACCGCACGAAACGCCGCCGCGATCGCTAGTCTCGCGTTTCTGTGCGCGAGCGGGTGCACCAATTTCTATGAGGTGCCCATCGAAACGCCGATCCAGGCGAAGCTCGATGTGTCCGCGTTCCGGCGCGTGCTGATCGCCGGCTTCATCTCCGGCGGCACAGACGATGTGGATGCGAATCTGGAGACGGTGCGGCTGCTGCGCAGCCAGCTTCGCAGCAAGACCAATCTTCGCGTAATCGAAGCGGAAGTATTGCCCCTGGTGGAGCTCGCGGGAGAGCAGGCGGCGAAGACGGCCGCCGAACCTGCGACGCTTCCCGCAGTCGCGGAGATGCCCGGAACACAGCCCGCGACACCGGCGGCATCCACGCCGAACGGGGAAGAGACGAGGAAGCCGGACGACAGAAAATCGGAACCGACTGTCCGTTCGAAGAAGGACCTCGAAAAGTTCGATCGCATTTTTGCGGACGCGGCGTTCTGGAAAAAACTCGGCGAAGAGTACGAAAGCCCGCTGATCGTGACCGGCACCATCATGTTCACGCCGCACCAGACCGCTGGCTTCGTCAACGTGAACCGCGAAGTCTACGATCAGCTCGGGCGGCGGCAGATCATGCAGTCCCGCGTCTACCAGGAGCGCAAGGGCTTCATCCTCGAGCCGAAATTCGTGTTCATCGACGGGCGCACCGGGGCCACGCTGCACTCCGAAAGCTACCGTCGCGAGATCCTGTACCCCTCGCAGCAGAGCACGCCTGCGCTGGCGAGTTACTTCGAGCTGATGGATCAGCTCATCCCCGACTTCCTGGGCGCCTTGAGCACTCAGAAGATCCGCGGCACGCGCATCCTGTTGAGGTAATCCAGCCCCTTAGGGTTGATCGGGCCGCGGCCGCCCGGCTTGGCCGGGACCCGTCCGCCGTGTTACCCTAATACCTTTGCCCAGAGTGGTTAAGGCCCTGCCGACGGGGTCTGTTTGGAGAATGAACGTGTTCGCAATCATTCAAAGCGGTGGACGCCAGATCAAAGTGTCGCCGGGTGAGGTGGTCACCGTCGACCGGATCAATGCCGCGGCCGGCACTGAAGTGGCGATCGACAAGGTCCTCTTCCTCGAGAAAGACGGCGGCGAGTTGCTCGCCGGAGCGCCCTTTGTCCCCAACGTGAAGGTGACTGGCGTGGTCGACGGCGAAGAGCAGGGTCCCAAGATCCGCGTCTTCAAGAAAAAGCGCCGCAAGGGCATGCGCGTCACCAAGGGTCACCGCACCACCTACACGCGCATTCGAATCACCGGAATCGAAGTCTAGAAGTAGAGGCCGGCTATTGCCGGCCTGAGTCAGCCTCGAGAGGTAGAGGCCGGCTTCAGCCGGCCTGAAAACATCATGGCAACAAAAAAGGGACAAGGCAGTTCACGCAACGGCCGCGACAGCAATTCACAGCGGCTCGGCGTCAAGAGCCACGACGGCAACCTCGTGACCGGCGGCTCGATTCTCGTCCGCCAGCGCGGACGCAGGTTCCGCCCGGGGCTGAACGTCGGTCTCGGCAAGGACGACACGCTGTTTGCAAAGATCGCCGGACGTGTCAAGTTCGCCGATCACGGCGCCCACGGCCGCACCATCAGCATCGTCGCCGCCGGAGGAATAATTCAGGGTCAGCACCCCGTCTCCGATGTTTGTTGACGAGGTAGAGATCCACGTCGCCGCAGGACATGGCGGACGCGGCGCGATGAGCTTCCGCCGCGAAAAGTTCGTCCCGCGCGGCGGGCCGAACGGCGGCGACGGCGGACCCGGCGGTTCGGTCTACATCGTCGCGAGCCCCAACCTCAACACCCTCCTCAATTTTCGTTTCCAGAAACTCTTCGAAGCCGAGCGCGGTGCGCACGGCGAAGGATCGAATCGCACCGGACGAACCGGCGCCGACATCGAGCTCTCGGTCCCGGTTGGAACCACCGTGTACGAGCGGCGCGACGCAGAGTACGTGCAGGTCGCGGACCTGACCGAAGAAGGCCAGCGGGTGCTGATCGCGAAAGGCGGTCTCGGCGGTCACGGCAACGCCAGCTACGCGACGTCCACCAACCGTGCTCCACGGCGCACGCAACCGGGACTGCCGGGCGAAGAGAAAGATCTTCGGCTGCATCTGAAGCTGCTCGCGGACGTCGGTCTCGTCGGCTTTCCAAACGCGGGAAAGTCCACGCTGATCTCGCGTATCTCCGCGGCACGTCCGAAGATCGCCGACTACCCGTTCACAACGCTGACGCCCAACCTCGGTGTCGTCGGGCTGTCGGGCGACCGCACCTTCGTCGTCGCCGACGTGCCGGGTCTCATCGAAGGAGCGCACGAGGGGCAGGGGCTCGGCACCAGGTTCCTCAGCCATCTCGAACGAACGAAGGTTCTCGTTCACCTCGTCGACGTCTCGTCGGCCAGCGGACGCGATCCAGTCGACGATTTCGAGATCATCACGCGCGAGCTGCAGCTCTTCCCGGGCCGCGACGTTTCGGGAGAACGGCTCGCCGAGAAGCCGATCATCGTCGCGGCGAACAAGATCGACGCGCTCGACGAACCGGAACGCCTCGAAAAACTTCGGAACCATTTGCAGGACCGGGGCATTCCGCTCTACGCTGTTTCTGCGGCGGCCGGCGACGGACTCACGCCGCTGGTCGAAGCCGTCTGGCGCGAAGTCGCCGCGGCACGCGAACGAACATCGGCAGCAGCGCAGACACCGGACGACTGACCAGTGGCTGAATGAACCAGGCCGCGCGCATCGGCATCCTCGGGGGCACTCTCGACCCGATTCACTTCGGTCATCTCGACACCGCTCTGGCCGCGCGCGAAGCGCTCGCGCTCGACCGCGTCATCATCGTTCCCGCCCGCATCCCTCCGCATCGATCCGAGCAGCCGCTTGCCTCACCGTTCCACCGGTTCGCAATGGCGGCACTGGCGGTGAACGGCGTCGACGGCTTGAGCGCGAGCGACATCGAGCTGTCGAGCCCCGGCCCGTCGTACACCGCCGACACGCTCGAGCGGATGCGCAGCAGCCTGGGGCTCGACCCGTCGCAGATTTTCTTCATTACCGGCGCTGACGCGTTCGCAGATATTGAAACGTGGAAGCGCTATCCGCAGGTGCTGGACCTCGCGGAGTTCGTCGCAGTATCGCGTCCGGGGGTGCCGGTTTCAGCGCTCCGTCGACAGTTGCCGTCACTCAAGCACCGGATGCGTCTGCCGCTGCGACGGGCCGACCTGGAAACGCGTGGCGGAAGAACCTCAATATTTCTGGTGGATGCGCCGACTCTGGACGTCTCCTCCACTGAAATCCGCCGTCGCCTGAGCGCGGGGCTTCCGCTGAACGGCCTCGTCCCTCCAACAATCGAGCATCACATTCAGCAGCACGGTCTTTACGGACGACAGCCGTTCCCTACATCCACGGCAGATCACTTGCATGGCCAAAACTGAGAGAAAACGCACGGCAACCGCAACCAGGCCGCGAAAGCTTTCGAGTGAAGTGTCGAAGGCGGTGCGCGCCGCGCTCGACAAGAAGGCCCTCGACGTCGTCGTGCTTGATTTACGCGACACGCCGGCCTTCACCGATTTTTTCGTTCTGTGCTCAGGGCAGAATCCAGCGCCAGGTGAAGGCGATTGCCGATGCGGTCGAAGAAGTGCTCCGCGCATCGAAAATCCGTCCCGCACACGTCGAAGGCTACGACCGCGGTGACTGGGTGCTGATGGATTTTTTCAGCTTCATCGTTCATGTCTTCACTCCCCAGACCCGTGCTTTCTACGCACTCGAGCGGTTGTGGGGAGACGCGCAGCGCATCGACATCAGCGACGAGAATCCTTAGCAGGTTTGTCAACGCCGCACTCGCGGTCGTCATCGCCCCGGCCTGCGCGGTGTGCGGGGCTCCACTCGAAATCCCGCTCGCTGGCGCCGTCTGCGCCAGGTGTTGGTCGCACATCAATCGGCTGGCGGAGCCACTCTGCCGGGTTTGCGGCGACGCGCTCCCGACGTGGCGGATCGACGGCGTCAAGTGCATCTGTGCACACGGTGCGCGCGCCGCCCACGCCTGATCACCATTGGCCGCGCAGTTGGTCCTTACGAAGGAACGTTGCGGGACGTCCTGCACGTCCTGAAATATGACAAGCGCCGCTCGGTGGCACGCCCGCTCGGGCGGCTGATGGCGGTGGCGGGGACGTCCGGTTCTCGACGGGGCCGATTTTCTCGTCCCGGTGCCGCTGCACTTCTCGCGTCACTACCGGCGAGGCTTCAATCAGGCATCGGAACTGGCGCAGCATGTCGGCGTTCCGGTCGTAAACGCGCTGCGCCGGCGGCGGCCAACCGCGACGCAGACGGATCTTCCTGAGACGGAGCGCCACCAGAACGTGCGGGATGCGTTCGCCGTCCGGCGCGGTGCGGGCGCAACGGTCAAGAATGCGGTGCTCGTCATCATCGATGACGTGAGCACGACAGGGGCCACGCTGGACGCCAGCGCCGCGGTGCTGCTCTCGGCGGGAGCGAAGGAAGTCCGCGCCCTTACCGCCGCTCGAGCCGTGTCGCGACTTCTCTGAGCACGTCGGCACTGACCTCGGCTTTGCCGCGCTCGCCGTCGAGCCTGATCCAGTTCCGCTGCTTGCTCTGTCGATGGTAGCTGTCGCGGACGCGGGAGAGCAGCGCCAGATCACGCTCGTACCGATCGCGTCCCGCCGCCTTGCGCTGCACCGCGGTCTCGGGGGCGATGTCGAGGACGATCGTGAGATCCGGCGCCGGCAGGAATCGCTGGGCGTCCGCCAGCCAGCTCGGGGTCGAGACCCTGCGCCTCACCGTAAGCGATGCTCGATGCAAGATAGCGATCGCACACGATCACGGTCCCCGAATCGACAGCCGACTGAATCGCGGCTCGATATTCGTAGCGGTTGGCGACGTAGAGGAGTTGCAGCGTATCGGCGGCGTATTCGTGCTCGCCATGGAGGGCGCGGGAGATCTCCATGCCTATGGCGGTCGTGTAGTCGGGAAACGACAGCAGCCGACACTCGCGTCCTTTCGACACGAAATAGTCGCGCAGCCCCTCAGCCTGGGTCTGTTTGCCGCTCTGGTCCAGCCCCTCGAAGGCAATGAGCAGAGCCTGCGCATACTTATGTCTCCAGCGCCAGAAGGTCGTCGATCGTCTGCCGGCGTCGAATGACGCTCCAGGCTCCTCCTTCGACCAGCACTTCCGCCGGCATCAGCCGACGGTTGTAGTTGGACGCCATGACGGCACTGTAGGCCCCGGTATCGCGAATCGCGAACAGGTCGCCGACCGCAGGCCGAGGCAGCCGTCTGTCCTTCCCGATCGTGTCGCTGCTCTCACAGAGCGGACCGACGACGTCGCAGATGATCTCCGGGCCGGTCGCGGCGGCGACCGATTCAACGGCGTGGTAGGCGCCGTACATCATCGGCCTGATCAACTCCGTCATGCCGGCATCGAGGATGACGAACAGTTTTCCTCCCGGCTGCTCCTTGACATCGATCACGCGCGACAACAGCACGCCCGCGGGCGCGATGATGTGCCGTCCGGGCTCGAGGACGAGATGCAGGCCTGATTCCCTCACGGCCGGGAGCAATGCCTCCGCGTAGTCCTGCACGGTAGGCACGGGTGAACCGTCATACGAAACGCCGAGCCCTCCGCCGAGATCGAGATGATCGATGACGATCCCCTCATCGCGCAGTTCGCGCGCGAGCCGGACCACCGCTTCCGCGGCGGCGCGGAGTGGCTGAAGGTCCGTGATCTGCGATCCGACGTGGACGTGCAGGCCGACGATCTCGACGCCCGCCGCCGTCGAAAACCGGCGGCAGATGGCTTTCGCGCCGTCCATCGGCATCCCGAATTTGTTGGTCTTGAGACCAGTGGAGATGTGTGGATGGCTCTTCGCATCGATATCAGGGTTCACGCGAAGGGCCACTCGGGCCCTGGCCTGCCGGGCAGTGGCCAGCGCGTCGATGCGCTCGATCTCCCCTTCGGACTCCGCATTTATCGTGGTGATACCGAGATCGATCGCCTGTGCCAGATCGGCGGACGTCTTGCCCACGCCGGTGAAGACGATCTGCGACGGGATGAATCCGGCCCGGAGCGCGACGTCGATTTCACCCCCCGAGTTCGCGTCCGCGCCGGCGCCAAGCGACCGCAGCAGCCGCGCAATTGCCATCGTCGAGTTCGCCTTCAACGCGTAGTGGAGAGAATGCGGGTAGCTCGCGAACGCGAGATCGATGGCGCGATAGCGTTCGGCGATGGTCGCGGCGCTGTAGACGTAGAGCGGTGTGCCTTCGGCGGACGCCAGATCGGAGAGCGGCACGCCGTCACACGTCAGCGTGCCCTGCTGTCGAAAAAACCCTGTCACAGTGGAATCGCAATCTTATCGCACGTCCACGTGCGACGTGCTACGTGCGACGTGCCACGTGCGAACGTGCCCACGTGCGCACGTGCGGCACGTGCGCACGTGCGCACGTGCTAGTGCGCGTTCCGCATCCCGCACCCCGCATCCCGCACGTGCTTTTGATATGATTCCAGTTGTTTCCCGCCTTGCGTACAACCGGATGATGCATGTCCGTTGATTTACCCGCCGCGCAGCCGGCGACGCCCGATACCCTCATCGCCCGGTGCTTGAGCGGTGATCAGGCGGCGTGGGATGCGATCGTCCGGCAAAACTGGCGTAAGGTATTCAACGTCGCGTACAAGTTCGTCGGCAAGCACGAGGAAGCCGAAGATCTGACACAGGACATCTTCCTGAAGATCTTCAAGGCACTCGCCACCTTCGACCGTCGCGCGAACTTCCAGACGTGGATCGTCAGCATCAGCCGCAATCTCTGCATCGATCATTACCGCAGCGTGCGGAAGGAGCGGATGACGATCGCACGCGAGGTCGACACGAACGACCTGCAGCCGGCGTCCACGGATCGGACGCCGTATGCCGCGGCTGAACACCAGGACCTGCGCGTGATGCTGCGCCAGGCGCTGCAGACGCTGCCCGAGACGCTGCGGACGGCCGTGGTGCTTCGCGACCTCCAGGAGCTGTCCTACCAGGAGATCGCGGACCGGCTGCAGTTGCCCGAAGGCACGGTGAAGTCACGCATCAATCGCGGCCGGCTGGAGCTGGCGCGGCAGCTCAAACGGCTGCAGGATAATCAACCGGCCACGCGCCGTCGCCGCGGAGCTCCCGCGCGCCCGGCAGGCCGGCGTTCCGGAGCGTCTGAATGAATCTCACAACCGAACACGCCAACGGCGTCGCCATCGTCCGGGTCGGAGAATCGCGGCTGATGTACCCGCTGCTCTCCGAATTCGCCAATGCGGTCACGCAGCTGATTGGCGCCGGGGAGCGCAAGGTGATCGTCGATCTCAGCGCCGTCGGCTACGTCGACAGTGCCACGATCGGATGCCTGATGGATCTCTACCGCCAGGCCGCCGCCGCCGGCGGCGCGCTGAAGCTGGCCGGCGTGCAGAAGCGCGTCGAGACGATGCTGACGATGACCGGCGCGCAGAACTTCATCGAGGTACACCCCGACGAGCCGAGCGCCGTCAAAAGCTTCGGAGCGTAAGCCGATGCGTAAGATCAAACTGACCAACGGCGCCGCGGTGGAGCTGGACGGCGACCTGCTGACGGTCCTGGAATCCCTTTACAAGGAGATCAGCGCCAAGCGGGACCTCGATCACTCATTCGAAGATACCGTTCGCGAGATCCAGAACGTCATCGACCAGATGGATGACGACGAACGCAAGCAGTACCTGTCCGAAAGTCTCTTCCTGAATTTCGTCTCGTACGAAAACGAGCGCCTTGGCGCGTACATGAAGAGGTTGACCAAGAAAGCCTGATTCGCCAATCCGCAATCCGTCAATCGACAATCCGCAATCGCCATTCGCCAATCGAAATTGTCTCTGAACTATCTCGCCACTCGATTCACCTGTTCGTGGCCCTGGAGCACGATGACGCTCCTCTGCGATGGACGGCTGGTGTGCGGCTGCGCCGATCCGTACGGGAAGCGTGTGCTCGGCGACACCCGGACGTCGAGCGTGAACGCCGTGTGGACGGGGGAGACTGCGACGGCGCTCCGAAGCGACATCAATGCTGGCGGTTCGAAGTTCTGCGGGGATTGCCCGCTCAAACTGCCGCTGAAGAAGGATGAGGACCCGCCAAGTCGCGGCCTGGACGTCGGGTCGCTGCCGTCCCGCCTGTACGTTGAGTGCACGGCTGCATGCAACATCTCCTGCGCCCAGGCCTGCTGCGCGCCGGAAACGGGCATCACCCGAACGCGCCAGGCAGGGATGCTCGACTTCGAGCTGTTCAGGCGCGTGATCGACGAAGCCGGGCCCGCTCTCGTCCGCGTCGATTTCTTCAACTACGGCGAGGCGTTTCTCCACAAGCGTGCCGTCGAGATGTGCGAGTACATCAAGTCACGCTTTCCGCACATCTATCTCTACTCCAGCACGAACGGGCTCGCCTTCACCGAGGAGAGCGTCGCGAGGCTGGTCCACTCCGGCATCGACGAAGTCACGTTTTCAATCGACGGCGCCCGCGCCGAGAGCTATGCCAAGTACCGGCAGCGGGGTGACTTCAGCAAGGCGATCCGCAACCTGCGGGCCGCGGCGCGCGCCAAACGGGAGTCTGGCCGAGACGTGCCGTTCATCAACTGGCGATACATCCTGTTCGTCCACAACGATTCGGACGAGGAGATGAACGAAGCGCGCGCCATGGCGGAGGAACTCGGCATCGATCGCCTCTGCTGGGAGCTGACCGACCATCCGGAAGACATGTTCTCTCGGCGATTCGTGCCTGGGAGTGAGGAGCTCGCACGGATCCGTCACGAAGTGTGGGACGCCAACAACCTGGGGAACGCGATCCGCGGTGCCACTCCACGCGCAGAGATCGCGGTGGCCGGCGCCCTGCCCGGCCTGCCGCTGGTCGCCCGCCGTGGCCGCGCCGCGACGATCAACGCCCGCGTGACAAATGCGTCGACTCGTCCCTTCCCCGCGCAGGCCAGTTACGGCCGCCGCCTGGTCCGCCTTGGTGCGCAACTCTGCGGCCGCGACGGCACCGTCATCAACCGCGACTACGAGCGCGCATGGTTACCCGGCACGCTGGCCGGCGGCGCCACAACTGAGGTGCCGCTCACGTTCACGGCGCCCGACCGGCCAGGACGCTACGCGCTGAAGTTTGATCTGGTGGCTGAGGGAATCGACTGGTTCGAGGCCTGCGGGTCTCCGACGACGGTGAAGACCCTCCTGGTGTTCTGAACGGGTCGCGTCCACCTTCACAACCGCGTAGGGGCGGTTCGCGAACCGCCCCTACCACCGTCGGAAATCACCGTGCGTTAGTTCGCGAGCCGCGGAGCGGCGAGCGCAGATCCTACCGGCACCTTCACCGCATCCACGTCGGCCGGCGCTTCGACCAGCCGCCAGGCATCGCGCTCTTCCAGGATCTTTGCGGCAAACGCCGTGTGCAGCGCATGACCGCCGCGATGGGCGACGAGGTGGCCGATCACCGGATGCCCCACGAGCGTGAGGTCGCCGATGACGTCCAGGATCTTGTGTCGGACGAACTCGTCCTCGAACCGCAGCGCGTGATTCAGCACGCCGGTCTCGCCGAGAACAATCGCGTTGTCGAGCGACCCGCCAAGCGCGAGACCGCGCTGCCGCAGCATCTCGACTTCCTTCAGGAACCCGAACGTGCGCGCCGGAGCAATCTCCTCGACGAAGCTCTCCTCGTCAATCCTCATCGTCCGCGACTGATGCCGGAGGAGCGGGTGGTCGAAGCTGATGCTGTAAGTGACCTTCAGGTGGTCCGACGGATAGAGCGCGATGCGTTTGTCACCCTGAGCCAGCGAGATCGGACGGATGACTTTGAGGTACCGCCGTGGCGCCTGCAGCCGCTTGACCCCCGCCTCGTTGAGGATCAAGTGCACGAAGGGCGCTGCGCTGCCATCCATGATCGGTACTTCGGGATGATTCAGTTCGACGATGGCATTGTCGATGCCGAGTGCGGTAAGCGCGGCCAGCAGATGCTCCACGGTCTCGACTGATACCGCTTCGCGCGTCAACCCCGTCTGATACTGGATGCCCCCAAGGTGCGTGACGGTGGCCGGTATCTCCAGCCCGCCAAGATCGCTCCGCTGAAAACGGATCCCATAGTCGGCCGGCGCCGGCTTGAGGGAAAGCGTGACTTTGTTGCCTGAATGCAGGCCGATGCCGGTGCAGGAGACGGGTCGTCGCAGTGTGCGCTGAGCGTTCATGGCCTCTCTAGCCGAAGGGGAACCGCCTGCGAGCTCAGCAAACGTCCTGCCATGGGCAGACATCGGCGATTGCCATCTCTAAACTGTTGAAAATATTCGACTTGGATAGCGAGACCAAGGTCATGGATGCGCTGTGAAGCCGTCAGTTGTGGCTGCGCAGCCACACGAGCGCGTCCGGCGATTGTGGCCGTTGGGCCACAGCGAGGAGCTGGTGCGACTTTATGCATGCGCCCTCAGGAAGCCGCCGCCGCTGGCGGTCGCAGGATCTCCGCCAGAAACCGGCCTGTGAAGGATTCTCGGCTCCTCGCCACTTCTTCAGGAGTCCCCTTCGCGACAACCTTCCCGCCGGCCCCGCCCCCCTCCGGGCCAAGGTCGATCACGTAGTCCGCCGATTTGATGACATCCAGGTTGTGCTCGATGATCACGACGGTGTTGCCCTGATCGACGAGCTTGTTCAGGACGTCGAGCAGTTTGTGCGTGTCCGCGAAGTGCAACCCCGTCGTCGGTTCATCGAGGATGTAGAGCGTCCGCCCGGTGCCCCGGCGAGACAGCTCTTTCGAGAGCTTCACGCGCTGCGCTTCGCCGCCGCTCAGTGTCGTGGCCGACTGCCCGAGCTCGATGTAGCCGAGCCCGACGTCCTGCAGCGTGCGCAGTTTGTTCGCGATTGGCGGAAAGTTCTCGAGGAGCGGCAGCGCCTGGTCGACGGTGAGATCGAGCACGTCGGCGATCGACTTGCCGCGGTATTTGATCTCCAGGGTTTCACGGTTGTATCTGCGTCCCTTGCACTGCTCGCACGTGACGTAGACGTTCGGGAGAAAGTGCATCTCGATCGCGATGACGCCGTCACCCTGGCACGCCTCGCAACGCCCCCCTTTGACGTTGAACGAAAAGCGTCCGGGCCGGAAGCCGCGCGCCTTCGACTCGGGCAGCATCGCGAACAGGTCCCTGATGAACGTGAAGAGGCCGGTATAAGTCGCGGGATTCGATCGCGGCGTCCGGCCGATCGGCGACTGGTCGATCTGGATGACTTTGTCGAGTAACTCGATCCCCTCGATCGCGGTGTGCGCGCCAGGTTCGTCGGCGGCGCGATAGAGCGTCCGTGCCAGCGCTCGGTACAGGATTTCGTTGACGAGGGTCGACTTGCCCGACCCACTGACGCCGGTCACTGTCGTCAGCACGCCGAGCGGAATGCTCACGTTGATGTCTTTCAGATTGTTCTCACGCGCCCCGCGGATGACGATTTCGCCGCGCGTGGTCCGGCGACGCGTTCGGGGCGTCTGGATCGAAAGATCTCCACGGAGGTACGCCCCCGTGAGTGAACCGTTGGCGTCCTGCAGCAGTCCGGCGGGAGATCCCTGGAAGATCAGCTTGCCGCCGTGCTCCCCCGCACCCGGGCCGAGATCGACGACGTAGTCTGCCTGACGGATTGTCTCCTCGTCATGCTCGACGACCAGGACGGTGTTGCCGAGATCGCGCAACCGCGCCAGCGTCGAGAGCAGCGCCCGATTGTCTCGCTGGTGCAGCCCGATGGAAGGCTCGTCGAGGACGTAGAGCACGCCGGTCAGATTGGACCCGATCTGGGTGGCCAGCCGAATGCGCTGCCCTTCTCCGCCGGAAAGCGTGGCCGCACTGCGTCCGAGACTCAAATAGCCGACACCAACGTCGTTGAGAAAATGAAGACGGTCGCGAATTTCCTTCAGGATCCGGCTGGCGATGAGCGACTCGCGATCGGAGAGGTCGATGGTGTCGAACACGCGGACCGCTTCACTGATCGGCAGTGTGACGAACTCTGAAATCGTCCGTCCCTTGACCCGCACCGCGAGGCTCTGGGCCTTGAGCCGCTCGCCGGCGCATGTCGGGCACGGGCGCAGCGACCGGTACGGCTCGAGGTTCTCCTGCTCGAGCCACGTCCCTTCCTCATAACGGCGCCGCAGGTTCGGAATCAGCCCTTCGAAACCGGCACCAAACGGATCCTTTTCAGCGTTCGACGACTTGCGGCGGCCGCCGTCCTCGGCCCGTTTCGCACCGCCCGCGCCGAAGAACACCAGCTCGCGGATCTTTCGTGGAAGCCGCCGGAACGGCATCGTCAGATCGATCGCGAATGCCTTGCTGAGGCCGAGGAGTGCCTCGCGAACGAGCTTCTTGTCGCCTTTCGCCCACGCGGCGATCGCCCCCTGCGACAGCGACAGCGTTTCATCGGGCACCACGCGGGCCGGATCGAAGTCGTAGACAGCGCCAAGCCCCTGGCAGTCGGGGCAGGCCCCGTGCGGAGAGTTGAAGGAAAACGCGCGCGGAGTCATCTCGGGCATGCTGACGCCGCAATAAGTGCAGGCCAGCTTTCGCGAGAACAGGCGGTCGCCGCCGTCGAGCGTGTTGATGACCACGATGTCGTCGGCGAGGTTCAGCGCGATTTCAACTGACTCCGTGAGCCGCCGCTCGATGCCCGGCTTGAGGATCAGGCGATCGATGACGACGTCGATGCTGTGGTTGCGCCGGCGATCCAGCTTGAGGTCGTCGTCGAGCGACTTGAGGTGGCCGTCGACCCTTACCTTGGTGAATCCGCGGGCGCGAAGCGACGCCAGCTCCTTCTTGAACTCCCCTTTGCGGCCGCGGACGATCGGGGCGAGCACGTTGACCCGCTCCTCGTTGGGCGACAGCATCACCATGTCGATGATCCGGTCGAGCGATTGCGACGCGATTTCGCGTCCGCAGAGATGACAATGTGGGACGCCGATGTTGGCAAACAGCAGCCGCAGATAGTCGTAGATCTCGGTGACGGTGCCGACGGTGGAGCGCGGATTGGAGCCGGTGGTCTTCTGCTCGATGGCGATCGCGGGCGACAGGCCGTCGATGAGATCGACGTCCGGCTTTTCCATCTGTTCGAGGAACTGGCGGGCGTACGACGACAGCGATTCGACATAGCGCCGCTGGCCCTCGGCGTAGATCGTGTCGAAGGCGAGCGACGACTTGCCCGACCCCGAGAGGCCCGTCAGAACGACGAGCTGATCCCGCGGGATGTCGACGTCGATGTTCTTGAGGTTATGGACCCGTGCGCCACGCACCGCGATCCAGTCGTGTGCCATGCCCCTCTGCGTGCTTTCCTGAAGGTTGCCGAAACAGGCAATTTTAGCACGCGAAAAGCGGCCGTAAATGATGAGGTTAGCGCTGTCTCAACCGGCTGTTGCGGAACCCGTAGACGAAGTAGAGCAACAACCCGACGGCGAGCCAGATCCCGAAGCGCTCCCACGCATGGGTCGGGAGGCCTTTCATGGTGTAGACGCAGGCGGCCGCGCCGGCGAGCGACACCCCCCAGACGAACGGGACGCGGAACGGACGTGGGCGCTGCGGTTCGGTATGTCTCAGAACCAGCACGCCGATGCACACGATCGCGAAGGCGAAAAGCGTTCCGATGTTCGTCAGGTCGTAGATTTCGTTTTCGTCCATCACCAGGCTGCCGGCCGCCACGACGAGTCCGGTAACGACTGTGGTGACATGCGGAGTGCGGTATTTGGGATGGACCTTCGCGGCCCATGATGGCAGCAGGCCGTCGCGCGCCATCGCCAGGAAGATTCGTGGCTGGCCGTACTGGAACACGAGCAGGACGGCAGACAGCGACACCACAGCACCGAACGCGACGAACCAGCTCGCGATCGGGAGGCCGGCCACCTCCAGCGCGCGAGCGAGCGGATCGGCGGCTTTCAGCTGCTGATACGGCACCAGCCCGGTCGCGACGAGACCGACGATGACATAGATCAGCGTGCAGATGCCAAGGCCGGTGAGTATCCCGAGAGGCATGTTCCGCTGTGGATTCTTTGTCTCTTCAGCCGCGGTGGATATCGCATCGAAGCCGATGTAGGCGAAGAACACGATCGCAGCCCCCTGATGGATTCCCTTCCATCCGTTGGGCGCAAACGGCGTGTAGTTCGCCATGTCGATGTGCATCGCGCCGAGGCCCACGAAGAGCCCGAGGACGAGCAGCTTCACCACGACCATGATGTTGTTGGCGCGGGCGCTCTCCCTCACCCCGATATACAACAGCCAGGTGATCAGAAGGACGATCGCGGCTGCCGGTATGTTGAGGAGCACGGGAATCCCGGCGATCCTCGGTGCGGTCTGCAACAGGCCGTGGACGGCCGGGTCCGCGCTCAGAAGGGCTGTCCGATAACCGTGGGTGAGCCAGTCGGGCAGCGAAACCCCGAAGGCCGAGATGAGCGAATTGAAGTAGCCGCTCCACGCGATCGCGACCGCGATGTTGCCAACGGCGTACTCGAGAATCAGATCCCACCCGATGATCCACGCGATCAGCTCACCAAGCGTCGCATACGAGTAGGCGTAAGCGCTCCCCGCCTGCGGAATCATCGACGCCAGTTCCGCATAGCACAGCGCCGCAAGGCCGCAGACGACACCGAGGAGAACGAAGGAGAGGACCAGCGCCGGTCCCGCGCCGTACCGAACGACCTCTCCTGACGCCAGCACTTCCCCGGCCGCGGCCGTACCGATGGACGAGAAAATACCGGCGCCGATGACGGCACCAATGGCCAGCATCACGAGATCGCCGGCGCCAAGGACGCGCTTCAGCGAGTGGCCGCTCTCGGCCAGCAGCTCAGAAATTGGCTTCCGCTGGAACAGCTGGTTCATGGAAGAGTGATCAATGATCAGTGATCAGTAATCAATGATCAATCACTGACTACTGATTACTGACTACTGATTACTGACTACTGACTCCTGACGATTGGCGCGAAGGGTAACAGGCCGCGAACGCCGGCGTCCAGCAGGTAGACGGTGTCAGACGATGCGATCGCGAGCGTGCCGTCCGTATTGAACGCAAGACCGACGAGCCCGCCGGCAGCGACGAGCAGCTCGGGTTGGTTCTGGGCGTCTGGCCCGTCGGGTCGGCCCTCAATGGCCTGGCCCACGCTCTCAAAGCGGTAGACACCGCCACGACCGGCGAGCGCATCGACGACGTAGAGGCGTCCCAGCGCGTCGAACGCGAGCCCCTGTGGGCGTCCGAAACCGTCGTAGAAGATCCCCACCTGTCCATCGGGCGTGATCCGGTAGACGCAGTCGTGCGTGCCGAGCGTCGGACCGGTGACGAACAGGTCGCCGTCGGGCGCGAAGGCCAGATGAAAGGCTGCGATACTCGGCGGAAGCGTCGCGAGCGTCCTCGCCCTGCCACCGATCATCTTCAGAATCGATCCAGAGCGATCGCCAACAAAGAGCGTCCCCTCGCGGTCGAAGGCGATGCCGCAGGCGACGCCAAGCTCCGAGGCCACGACCACAGGCGTCCCTGCATCGTCTATTCGATACACCGTGCCGTCGAAACGGCTCGAGATATGGAGACGCCCCTCGGCGTCGAAGGCGAGCGATGTCGGATTGGGAATGCCGCTGATGAAAGGCTCCCGAGAACCGTCGCGGCGGACTTTGAAAACCGATACCGGCGAGTCCTGGCCACGAGAGCCGCTGAACGTCACGTACAGGCTGCCGTCCTGGTCGAAGGCCGGATTGTCGACCTGGTGAAGCCCGGTGGCGAGCGGGGCGCCAACCTCGACGTATGCGGTTTCGCCGGGCGCTGTGTCGATGCGGATCGAGGTTCGTCCGCCGTCAAGGCCCGGCGGCACAGTCACATTGAGCGCGTGCGGTGACGCCGACGCCAGGCGGGCAGACGCGCCACCGACCCTGATGTCCGGGAGCGGCTCGAGGCTGAAACCGTCGCCGAGAACGGTCAGCCGTGCCCCTTCGACGGCCCACAACGGACGCACTCCCGTAATTCGGGACGGACGGGGATCGTTCACGGTTCGACGTTCACAGACTCAGGATTCAAGGGGGAAACCAGCGAACTGCGGAGGGCGTGGGAGCTGGTTCAGCTCTCGTCCAGCTCCATGTTCCAGTAGAAGTAGTCCCGCCAGCCTTCCGGGGCATTCCTGAGACCCACCGTGATCCGGATGGCGGGCGCCCGTTCAGGACGTTTCGGCGCTCGTATCAGGTGCATGCCGGCTTCAGCCGGTGTCCGCCCGCCCTTCCTGCGGTTGCAGGAGACGCAGCAGGTGACGATGTTCTCCCAGTCCTTCCGGCCGCCCTGGGCGACCGGCACAACATGATCGAAGGTCAAATCGAGCGTGGGAAAGACCTTGCCGCAGTACTGGCACGCGTGATCGTCGCGCGCGTAGATGTTGGCGCGCGAAAACGGCACGTAGTCGATCTTCCGTTTGATCTTGATATAGCGAAGCAGCCGGATCACCGACGGCATCTTGAAGCTGAAAGAGGGGGACCTGACTTCGCGGTCGTACGAGGAGATCACCTCGACCTTCCCCTGGCACCAGAGCGTCATGGCCTTTTGCCAGTGAACGACCTTCAGCGGCTCGTACGTGGCGTTGAGAAGCAGTGTCTGCTCCATAAATGCCTGAGTCATTCTAGCCGATAATGCGGCCGAAGCCCATGCGTGCCCTCCTAATGGTGGTGGTCGTAGCGTGCTGCGGATGCGCGTCCACTGGCGCCACTCCGCGTCCATTTCCCGTGCCGGGACGAGGCCCCGCGGAAACGCCTGAGGCATCGCGGCCGAACGGTGGCGTGAGCCCCACCGGGACGTTACCGATCCGTACGAGTGGTTACGAAATCAGCGGGACGGCCCTGTCACTCCGCGGCAAGCCTTACCGCAACGGAGGGGCGGACCCGAACGGATTCGACTGCAGCGGGCTGGTCCGTTATGTCTTCGCGCAGCATGGGGTCGCGGTGCCGCGAACGGTTTCGGAACAGTACCGCGCCGGAGGGGACGTCACCGGCACCGAGCTCGCGCCCGGGGATCTCGTATTCTTCAGCACGACCGCCCCCGGGGCCTCACACGTCGGCATCCTCGTCGGCGGTGATTCATTCGTACACGCGCCCGCATCGAACGGCGTTGTCAGGGTGGACAGGCTGGGCGCGGCGTACTGGTCGTCGCGCTACATCGGCGCGAGACGGGTAAAGCTCTGAACGATGAACTATGAACCCTGCGGTAGAGGCCGGCTTCAGCCGGCCTGTCATCGTTCATCCTTCATCGTTTCTTCAGGCTGCGCAGTGCTGGCCCTTGCGGGTCAGGCGACGTGAGCTCGAATCGGTGAACTCGCGGATGTGCAGGTCGTCTTCGGTATAGATCACCGGCTGGGTCGCCGGCTTCAGCGGCTCGACGCGGACGCTTGGATCCATCGCCGGAAAATCCACGATCTCCATATAACGCTGCGGGAACGAAGGAAAGTTCCTGAACGTCGTCGCGACGACGCCGTTGTAGCGTGCCGTCAGCTGGCTGAAATCGTGTTGCAGGAAGTCGTACAGCCGTGGATCCGGATTCGTCGCGAGATATGAATGCACCATCTCGGCGACGTCTTCATAGAAACGTGGACCATGACTCCGCGGCGAACGGCTACCGTCAGCGCGCTGCACCGCGCGAATGCCCGACTCGGCGGGATCGATGTGATAGAGCTCGTGGATCACGGTATCGAGTTTGGCCAGCCAGGGCTCGGCGCCCGGATAGAGATCCGCCTTGCGCGAGCGCGGCAGTGCCTGGTCGCAGAACCGTGGCAATACGAACGAGATGAGGTACTTGATCTGTCTGGTACCCACCCTGACGAGCGGTGATTTGGTGACGAACCACGGCGAGCGTCGTGTGAGCTCCCCGGTATCACGGTCTTTCCAGAAGAAATAACCGGGCTCCGTCTCGGGGAGCGTCAGGCAGTGGCAGGTGGCAAAAGCTCCCTCGGCATCCGAACGGCCGAACCGCCCGAAGACGAGCACCTCGCTGAGATCGATGAAGCCGAGTCGCGGGGTACGCGCGACTACGTCCTGCATCAGAAGCGCAATGCGCTCAGTGTAGTTGATCATGCGAACACACGCTGCCGTACACAGGAGGTCGGCCGGCAACGTCCTTGTCGCTTCAGTTGGGAGCTATTAATGCTGAAACGTTGCGCCGACTATAAAGAGTTGCGCGCCTTTCTGTCAAGGTGAGCAACAAGGAAAGACCGCAGATTTGCAAGGTTTTTAGCCGATCTGGCCGCCACCCCCCGGCTTCTTCGGGGGTGGAACGGGCTGACCGGGCAATGTCGGAGGTAAACCCTCGACCGGAGGGAGGGAGGGCACCGGTTCGAGGGGCACGGCTGGCGGCCCCAGCTCAGGCGGGGGGGTCGTGACAATGACCGGCGGCGGCTCGATCGCCCCCATGCGGCGCATTACCATCGATTGCCGCCGCCGCAGACGTGCCGTCACCTGCGCCGGATTCATGACACGCGGATTCGCGATCGACGCCGCAAGCACGGCGGCCTCGGACGGCGCCAGCGTAGCGGCAGATCTTCCGAAATAGGTCCGGGCCGCGGCTTCCGCGCCGTAGACTCCGTCCCCCCACTCGATGACGTTCAGGTAGAGCTCGAGAATTCGCTGCTTGGTCAGCTCCGCTTCCAGGCGGCGGGCGATCAGAAGCTCGCGCAACTTGCGCACCGGATTCTTGGATGGCGACAGGTACAGATTCTTTGCGAGCTGCTGGGTGATGGTGCTGGCCCCGCGCGCGAATTCACCGCGTTCGATGTTGACTTCGACCGACTCCTTGATCTGCTCGTAATCGAGTCCATCGTGCTTCCAGAACTTTGCGTCTTCCGTCAGGAGCACCGCTCGCACGAGGCTCGGCGACAGCCGCGAGTACGGCACCCATTGCTGCACGCGGCGAGGTTGATCGCCGCGCTTCCGCGCCTCGCGCGCCCGCAATTCCATGAACGCGGTGGTCTTGGGATTGCTCGTGCGCAGCTGACGGACGTCCGGCAACGTCAGGAAGACGTAGGCGCCGTACACGAAGAGCACCGCCAGCAGTGCGACGAACAACCGCCCGCCTCGGCGCACGAGTCTACGCATCTGGTGTGATTATCGGCCCTTCCGCCTGCCCGCGAAAGGCAGTGGCGTTATCCCGTGCGGGAGGCCGTAACGGCCGTACCGAACGCTGAGAGGAACAGGTCGACGTTCGCACGCGTCGATCCGGCTCCCATCAAGCCGACCCGCCAGATCCGTCCCGCAAGCGGACCGAGGCCGGCCCCGATCTCGATGCCGTCCTTCTGCAGGAGCTGCCGTCGCACCGCTTCCTCGTTCACACCGTCCGGCACGCGAACGGCGTTGAGCGTCCACAGCCGCTCGCCTTCCGGAGGGAGCAGCGAGAGCCCCAGCGCGGTCAACCCCTCGAGGAGGGCCAGATGATTTTGCTGGTGACGCGCGTGGCGCGCCTCGAGACCTTCCTCCTCGACGACAGCGAGCGCTTCGTTGAGCGCAAGAACCAGCGGGGCCGAGATCGTATGGTGGTACTTGCGTCGAAGCCAGTAATCCTCGAGCAGCGCGAGATCGAGGTAGAAGCTGCGGCAGCGGGCGCGGCGCTTCAATGCCGCGGACGAAAAGGTGATCGGCGCGAGCCCTGACGGCGCTCCCAGACCCTTCTGCGAACAGCTGTAACAAACCGCATTGCCCCAGTTCCCAACATTGACGGGGATAGCGCCAAGGGACGTCACGGCGTCCACGATCAAAAGCGCTCCGTGCCGTTCGGCAATCGCGGCGATCTCGTCAACCGGATTGAGGACGCCGGTAGACGTCTCTGCGTGGACGACGGCGACGAGGTCAGCTCGCCGACGTCGCAGTGCGTCTTCTACCCGGGAGGGATCGCAGGCGCGACCCCACTCGATGTCGATACGTTCAACGTCGGCGCCATACCGCTCCAGCATCTGAGCGAGACGATCGCCGAAATAACCCGTGACTACGACGGTCGCCTTCAACCCCGGCTCGGTCACGTTGGCGACGGCGGCTTCCATCCCCGAGGTCCCGGTGCCGGAAATCGCGAGCGCCAGAGCGTCCGTCCCGCTGCCGAAAATTGCGGCGAGCCGCCGGCGCACCGTGTCGAGAACGTCCATCAAGTACGGATCGAGGTGGCTCAACACAGGCGACGACAACGCCTGCAGCACCCGATCGCTCACCGGGCTCGGCCCTGGCCCCAGAAGCAACCGCTGTGGAACGCTTCACAGAAACTCCTGAACCGGCGGGAGCACTCCTCGAATGGCCGCGACTGCGTCGTCTGACGCCACATGCAGCGGTGGTCGAGGCGATCCACCGACGTACCCCGCAAGTTGCAGCGCGGCCTTGAGGCCGGGGACGCCATAACCCGTGGTGACTGCAGTGGCGATTGGAATCAACCGTCGCTGCAGGTCGCGCGCGGTCGCGTGATCGCCAGCGTTGAAGGCATCGAACAGCCGCACACACAGCCGAGGAACGATGCACGCCGCGGCGAGGATTCCGCCCCTGGCACCCAGACACATTGCGGCATAGAAGCTGGGTGCCGAACCTGCGATGACGGCGAATTCGTGACCGGCTGCAGCGTCCACGAAGGCGGCGATCTGCCCCGCGTCCGTACTCGTCTCTTTCATGCCGGCGATGTTCGCGTGGCCGGCAAGACGCGCGATCGCGTCGGGGGGCAGGTTGACGCCGGTGACCGCGGGATAGTTGTAGAGAAGGACCGGAACCGTTATCGCGTCCGCGACCGCGCTGTAATGTGCGGTGAAGGCGTCGGCCGTCATTCGAGCTTTGAAGTATGACGGAGTCCGCACGAGCACTGCGTCCGCTCCAAGCGCGGCCGCGCGACGTGATGCGTCGATCGTGGCGCGCGTGCTCTCCCGTCCGGTGCCGACGATGAAGATGCGGTCTCGTGGGACCGCGTCCCGGGCCGCGGCGACAACGACGTCGGACTCTGTTTCAGTCAGGAGAGGCGCTTCGCCGTTGGATCCGAGCGCAACGATGCCTCTCAGGCCGGAGCGCATCCAGCGCGAAATGTTGGAGCGGATTGCGGTCGGATCGACCTCGCCGTCGGCGTCGAAAGGTGTGGCGATCGGAGGGAAAACACCGGACAGATTCACGCGCGGAGCGTACCGGCGCCCCGCAAGTGTGTCAACCGCGCGCTTACCGTAGTCCAGCCCTTTAGGGCTGCTGCATCGAAGATCAGTCCAGCCCTTTAGGGCTGCGACACTAGTAGTCCAGCCCTTTAGGGCTGCCCCATCGAAGATCATCCAGCCCTTCAGGGCTGCGGCACTGGTAGT
Source organism: uncultured Acidobacteriota bacterium (assembly GCA_963810305.1). GTDB lineage: Bacteria > Acidobacteriota > Vicinamibacteria > Vicinamibacterales > 2-12-FULL-66-21 > JACDCA01. The sequence continues at coordinate 292,920 of CAWEMY010000017.1, read as the reverse complement.
CCAGCCCTTCAGGGCTGCCCATCGAAGGTCAGTGGATGCTCGGGCCGCACGGGGCGCGAAGCGTCCGCCACTCGTTTGGCAGAATCGTCCAGAGCACCTGGTCCAGATACTCGCCGTTGCGCGGCAGCGACCAGCGCAAGAGACCTTCCTGAGTCGCACCGAGCTTGCGCAGCGCACCGTTGCCGCGGCCATTCCGGACTGCCGCGCGCGCCTCGAGCCGGTGAGCGCCGATGACATCGAAGACGAACTGAACCATCAAGTGCGCGGCTTCGATGAAAATGCCGGATCCCCAGAAACTGGATCCCAGTGCGAAGCCCCACTCCGCGGTATCAAACTGCGGATCGAGCTGTCGCACCTGCAACAGACCAACGGCTACGTTCATCCCCTTCGGGACGATGCCGAAGCACACATACTTGCCGGCAATACGCTCACGCTCGGTCCAGGCAATGAATCGCTCGAAGCCTGCAACCGTAGCGGGAGGCGGCGAAATGAACCGACCGACTTCCTCAGTCGAGAGCATCGCGAAAAGTGATCTCGCGTCCGTAACACGAAGTTCGCGCAGCGTCACCGACTCGCTGCGCAGCGTCGGCAGCGAGACACGCCAGTCGCGATCGGCGCGAGATTCTCGCCGCTCTCTGAGGGCTGTACCCGACAAAACCGGCTCGTCGCTGAAGGGCATCTTCTCCATTAGAGCCCTCCCTCGGTTGTTCCCCAGACGATGTTGAACAGGTCGGCGGACGCCGAGCTCCACGCCGCCGGCGACGGCTCGCCGCTCGTGCCCCAGACGATGTTGGTGCCCCAGACAATGTTGGTGCCCCACACGATGTTGGTGCCCCAGCACGATGTTCGTCCCCCAGACAATGTTCGTGCCCCAGACGATGTTTGTCCCCCAGACGATGTTCGTGCCCCAGACGATGTTGAAGCAGTCGCCGCCGCCGCAGGCGGTGCCCCAGACGATATTCCAGCTGTCTGCCGCGGTGCCCCAGACGATGTTGAAACCGTCGCCGGCTGTGCCCCACACGATATTGAACCCATCGGCCTGAGTCCCCCAGACGATGTTCGTTCCCCAGACAATGTTGGTGCCCCAGACGATGTTGAAGCACGTCTCGTCGGCGCACTTCGTGCCCCAGACGATGTTCGCGCCTGAAAGGTCTTTCGCGTCGCCCCAGACAACGCCGGGTGTCCAGGCAGTCCCGAGGGGGCTGATCGCTCCACTCCGCAGGAGTTGATTGCCCCAGATGATGCGCCGGCTCCACGTTGGCGCTCCCGGATACCGGTCGCCTTTCTTCGCGATCGCGAAGTAGCGGACCAGATCGACGGCCCCCTTCGTATTCAAGGCGCCGCCCCCCTGCGTCAGCGGGTCGTACTGCGCGTAAGTCTCGGCGGTGTACTGAAGGGCCGCTTTGACCAGGTTGGGCGTGAGCCGCGGGTTCGCCTGGATCATGAGGGCAACGGTGCCGCTCACCACGGGGGCCGCCATGCTGGTCCCGCTGAGCGACAGGTAGGGTCGGTAGGGCGTGCTGACCGTCCCGTCAACCGTGTACGAAAACATCGTTTTGTATAAACGACTCGACGGATCGCTCAGCGAAACGACGCCCGTGCCGGGTGCGACGATGTCGGGTTTGGCGGCAAAGTCGTACGCCGAGGGGCCGCGCGAGCTGTATGGAGCGATCGTGTCGTCGCTGCGAGTCAGCGTCCCGTTGTGGCTCATCGCCCCGACCGTGAGAACCCACGGCGCGTTGCCCGGAGCCGTGATCCCGCCGTATTGAGGATCACCGTTGCTGTTGCGGCCGAAATTCCCTGCGGCCGTGACGACGACTACGCCGGCGTCGACCGCGCGCTTTGCCGCGATCGTCAACGGATCCACGTTGTAGGAGCTCGTCACCGCGGCTCCCACTGACAGGTTGATCACGCGGATGTTGTGCTCGGCTCGATTGCGCACCGCATAATCGAGCGCGGCAATGACGTCGCTGATCACGCCCCGACCCTCTTCGTCGAGGACCTTCAAGCTGACGAGATGCGAGGCGGGTGCTATCCCGGCTCGTGCTCCGTCGCTGTCGTAGCCGTTGCCGGCGATCACACCGGCGACATGTGTACCGTGGCCGTTGTCGTCGTAGGCGCCTCGCCGGCCATTCACGAAGTCGACGAAGTCAACGACGCGCTGATTGCCGCTGGAGCGGGCAGAGCTGCGTGGTCCGGTGGAGGTGAGATCGTCGTGCCAGGATGTGATACCCGAGTCGATCACCGCGATGCCAATGCCGGCACCGTCGTAGCCGTACGACTTCTGAACTGCTCGTGCGCCGACCACCGTGCTCACTGTCGCCATCGTCGCCAGTGTCGGGCGGTCTTCATCGATGCGGGCGACGATGTCGAGCGCCGCGAGCTTCTTCAGCTGGCCGTTCGGGAGTTCGACAACCTGCCCGTTGATCAACTCCAGGCGTCGGCCGAGACGACCGCCGAGGCGCGACAGCCGCGACGAGTCTTCCTGACCGTTCCACGTGACGATTGCCCGTGACCAGCCGCTGCGCTTGGCCTTTGCCTTGAGCGCATCGTCCAGCTTCTCCTCCCCCTGCGCGTGTGCCTGTGGGCACAGCACGGCGAACACGAGCAGCGACAACACGGCGCGAAGTATCGGGCGCGATCGAAACACAGCTCTCTACCTTTCCGAGTTCGGCGACAAAGAGTCGCAAACAGACTTGAAGTGTGCGTCTGCATGAGCATCTTTTTCGCCAGCCAGATTCGACCTCAAGAACAGCCATTAAATCGTTGCAACATAGACTGTTTATCCGCATCAAAGTGGACGCCACATGAGCGCGGATCGGTGCCACAGTGTTCCGGAGTGGAACACTCGACACTTTTTGTGTTAGGGCGAGGACCTTACAGGTGGATCGCGGGTTCGGAATCAGCGTTCCCGGCTACCAGTAGATGGGTGGCAAACACGGCGGCCACGATGGCTCCCGCCGGTGCCAGCATCCAGGGTGCTTCGGTAATGACTGATATGTGACCAGCGTCGTGCAGCATCACGCCCCAGCTCGCGGTGGGTTCCGCAAAACCAAGGCCGAGGAAGGAGAGAGTCGCTTCCGCAAGAATAAACGCGGGAAATAGAAGAAAACCTTGGGTGGCGAGATGCGACCGGGCTGCCGGCAACAGGTGAACTAGCAGAATTCGCAACCACCCACCCCCCACCGCGTACGCAGCTTCTGCGTACTCACGCCGCCGCTCTGCCGCGATGATTGCGCGCACACCACGCGCCGGCAGCGGCCAGGAGGCGGCCGCCAGTACGAGCACGATCGTCCAGAAGATCTCGACGCTGTCGAGCACGAGCGGCAGTGATGCGCGGAGCGTCACGATGACGTAAGCGGCCGGAAGGATGACGATGAAGTCGGCGATCGTCATGATGATGCGATCGGTCAAACCTCCCGCGAATCCGGCGATCGCCCCGGCCAGCGCCCCGAGCCCGATCGCGAGGAGCGTCGCGGTGATCGCAACGCCTACGGACCAGCGCGCGCCGTAGACAAGGCGGGTGAACACGTCCCTGCCCAGCGGATCTGCGCCGAGCGGAAACCACACCGCCGGCTCCGCAGAGGCGGCACGTCCATTTGTGAAAAAGCGCAGCGGCGCCGGATGCGAGAGGTCCTCGACGAAGATGCGCTCGAGCCGATCCTGCACGAGCACCGGATAGACAAACGGACGGCGCCAGCGTCCGTCCTGGTCCATTAGGCGCAGCGGCATGGGTGGGGCGTAGGCTAGATCGGCGTGCTGCCGCCAAGGCTCGCTCGTGGCGACGAACGGTGCTGCCAGTGCCACCGCCCCGATGAAGAGCATGATGGCGACGCCTGCCACACGGTTGCGAGCCATCAATCCGCTTCTCTGATCCGTGGGTCCACCGCCGCGAGTGCGACATCAGCCAGCAGTACTCCCGCCGCGAGCGCCAGCGAGGCCGCCGCCGCGCAACCGGCCGCCAGGTGAATGTCCCGGAAGTACAGCGCTTGAAACATCAACTGGCCGACACCGGGCCAGGACATGACGATTTCAACGACCAGCGATCCGCTGAGGACGGATCCGACGAGAACGCCGAGGACACCGAGCACGGGCTTCAACGACAACCGCAGCGCGTGGCTCCAGAGGACGCGGCGGCGGGAAACGCCACGGGCAAGGGCGGCGCGCAGGCAGGGTTCTCGGAGAGCGTCGCCCACCGCAGACGACTGAAGCCGTTCGACCACAGCCGCAAGCGGCAGGGCGAGCGCGAGCGCGGGAAGTATCAGCGCATGCAGCGAGAGCATCACCCGCTCCAGTGTCGATGCTGATGTGTCGGCGGGGGGGCCGAGGCCTCCAGTTGGGAACCATCCCGTCCGCGACGCCAGCAGCAGCAGCACGAACGACATGACGAGCGGCGGCACCGAGACCAGGATCATCGATACGCCGGTGACCAGCCTTGACGACCAGTGGTGAGGGGCCGCGCCCACGCGCACGCCGAGCGGAAGACCTATCCCAATGGCGAGCAGGAGTGCTGACACGCCAAGCACCAGCGTCCGAGGCGCACGTTCCGCAAGCAGCTTCACAACCGGTTGTTGAAAGCGAATCGATTCGCCGAAATCCAGGCGCGCGGTCCTGCCCAGCCACGTGGCGTACTGTTCCAGGAAAGGCCGGTCTAGCCCCAGACGCGCGCGTTCAGCCTCTGCGTACCCCGGAGGCATCCCGGGCCCGTCGAAGGGATCGCCAGGCGCGAGGTGGACGAGCAGGAGTGCGGCCGACGAAACGACGAACACCAGAAGCACGGCTCGAAGTGTTCGGCCGGCGAGAAACAGCGACATCAGCGCGAGGCGACGCGCAGCGTCTCAGCGCTCCAGAGCAGTTGCGGCACCTGCAGTGCCGGCTGCGGGTTCGCGACCCGGTTGCTGACGGCGAGGGTGACGCGCGGCGCAACAAGATAGATTGCCGGCTGCTCTTCTCCGAAGATCTTCTGCACCTGCGCATAGAGCTGCTGCCTCTCCGTTAGCGTTGGTGCGGTGGCCACCTTGCGCATCAGATCGTCGATGCGTGCCTCCCACTCTGTGGCGGGTGACTTCTGACCGGGGTCCCACGGGTGGAAGGAACCGCTGCTGAACCAGAAATCCGCCATGCCGATCGACGGATCCGTCGAGCTCGCCTGGATGCCATGGTAGACAGTCTCGTAGTCTCCGGAGCCCCATCGCGCAAAGATGCCACCCGGCTCCAGACCGACGATATCAACCGTGATGCCGACCTGCCGCAGGTGCTCCTGAATCATTGCGGCGGTTCTCTCGCGCACGGTGTGCCCCTTCTGAGCCAGGAGCGAGAAGCGGACGGGGCGGCCTTGTGCGTCGGTCAGCAGCCCGTCTGCCGCGCGCAGCTGCAGGCCGATCGATTTCAGCAGCTCTCGTGCGCGAACAGGGTCATGAGGATACGCCGGTGCTGATTCGGAGTACCACGTCTTGTTGCCAGGAGTGACGGGACCGTAAATCGGAACTCCGGCGCCGAGAAACACCGTGTTGACGATTGCCTGGCGATCTACCGCATACGAAATTGCCTGCCTGAACGCTTTCTCCCTGAAAAGCGCGTTCCCACCCCGCAGATTGAACCAGAGGAAATTCGGATCAAGACCGACGCCCACGTCGATCAGCCGCAGCTTGCCTTGCTCGCTGGCGCGGCGAAAGGCGGCGTGGTCCTCGGCCCGGATGTCGCCATTCGACATCAGGTCGATCTCGCCGGACTGGATGCGCAGGGCCTCGGTGTTCTGGTCCGGGATGATCGCAATAGTGAGCTTGTCGAGGTACGGCAGCCGGACGCCGGTGGTGTCACGGCGCCAGTACCGATTGTTTCGAGCGAAGACCATGCGCTGACCCGCGATGTGTTCGTCGAGAACGAATGGACCGAGGCCGGCGATGGACGTCAGCGGCGTGCCCGCTTTCCATTGATCCCCGAAGGTCCCCGAGTCGAGCGCGGCTTCCAGCTTGTGTTTCGGCAGGATCGGGACGCCGGCGAGGAGTCGCAGTCCAGGGACGAACGGTGCCGGCAGACGTACCACTACCGTGAACGGGTCGGGAGCTTCGAACGTGAGCGGCTTGCCGGCAACGAGGATCGCCGAGCGGAATGAGCTGTTCGTCTTCTCGTCGTAAACGACCCGGGCAGTGAAGAGGACGTCGGCGGACGTGAATGGCGCCCCGTCCGAGAATTGCACGTCGTTGCGCAGTTTCAGAATGTAATTCAGCCCGTCGGCGGATTGCGTCCAGCTCTCGGCCAGAGCGGGCTGCAATTCATCGGTCGCCCGGTCCACGCTCACCAACGTGCTGTGTGTCAGCAGTGCCAGCAGGTCCGCGGCGGCGCTTGGCTCGGTGTACCGGTTGTAGCCGGCCGGATCGCCGCGAAGGGAACCCACCAGCTCACCTCCGGTCGAGCGCGGAACCCTTGCCCCGACTTCAGTTGGACGTTTTTTCGCAAAGATCCAGAGGCTGGCCGCGACGATCGCCGCGAGCAGGATCAGGGAAAGAACCAGCCTCGAACGCTTAGCCATATCTCAACCAATCGGCCAGTATCTTGGCCTCGACACCGTAACACATTGCAAATATTGAGGTTGGGTGCGGGTAGGTCCTACCCTCCCCCTGCCAGTGCCGGGGGGAGCCAATGGTTTGCCTCCGGTATTGAGGAGGTAGTGATTGCCGGAGACGACGCCATCGCGGCGCCATCGTACCTTAGCAAACCAAATTCGTCCATTGAGTCATATCAAGTTCTCATCAGTCACGTCGGAAATACCGTAAACCTTACTCCACTAGAGGTTTGGCACCGACTGTGCCTTTAAGAAAGGCACAGGTTCTTCCCTCAAAAACTATCGGACTGATAACTATGACCGACCAGCTGCGAAATTCGCTCCCACCCTGCCCGCGGGGACGCCGCCGAATCACCTGCGCGTTTGCGCTGATGGTTCTGGCCTCACTTATCGGCACTTCCGTCGAGGCGGGCGAACGTCACGCGAAACTGTCGCAGGATCTCGAGCAGCAGTTGGCATCCGGATCGTCCGGGCGGACGAGCGTGATCCTCGACGCCGACGTCGACGGCATCGCATCCCGGCACGGGCTGCAGATCAAGAAGCGGCTGGAGCGCGGTGAGGTCGTCGACGTGACGCCGGAGCAGCTCGCCGCGCTCGCCAACGACCCAACGATCTCACACCTGTCCGGCGATGCGCGGGTGCAGGGAATGATGTCGACGACGGTGATGGCAACCGGTGCGGATCAGGTCTGGGGCGGCATCTCGGGTCTGCCCGGCTACACCGGCAAGGGCGTTGGGGTCGCGGTGCTCGACTCCGGGTGCTCGAATCACGCGTCAATTCGCAAAAGCGTTATCGCGTCGTTCGACTTTACGAACTCCAAGACTGGTTTGGACGAGTACGGCCACGGAACCTTCGTCGCGTCGATCATCGCCGGGCAGGACGATCAGTACTCCGGGATCGCTCCCGGGTCGCACATCGTTTGCCTGAAGGTGCTCGACGACACCGGCTCAGGCGACACCAGCGACGTCATCGCCGCCCTCGACTTCCTGGTCGCGAACGGCGCGCGGTACAACGTCGGCGTCATCAATATGTCGCTCGGCCACGCGGTGTTCGAGTCGTACCGCGTCGATCCACTGGGCCTGGCCGTTGAACATGCGGTGAAGGCCGGCTACGTGGTGGTCACATCTGCGGGCAACTGGGGCAAGACGCAGGACGGCCGCAAGATCATCGGCGGCATCGGGTCGCCGTGCAACACGCCAGCGTCGCTCTGCGTTGGGGCGTCGAACACCAAGGGGACCGCCTTTCGGTCCGACGACGAAGTCGCGAGCTACAGTTCGACGCGGTCCGACGCCCATCGACGGGCTGCTGAAGCCGGAGATCGTGGCGCCGGGCAACAAGATCGTGGCGGCAGCCGCGCTGCAGTCGAAGATCGTCCAGGATTACCCGGAGCGCATCGTCAGCGGCGGCGGGCAGAACAGGTATATCGAGTTGAGCGGCACGAGCATGGTCGGCGGCAGTCGTCTCGGGCGCCGCCGCACTGCTGAGACAGGCACAGCCCTCGCTCACGCCGGCCGACGTCAAGCTGGCGCTCCAGGTCACGAGTTCTCGAGTAGGTCGCCTGGGCTTGATTGAAGCTGGCTCAGGCTCAATGAATGTTGCGGCGGCCCTTCAATTCGTGAAAGGGCTCGACGCGCCCTCACCCACCATCGGTGGCGAGGTAACTACTCCGAGCCGAATTTCCTTCAATGTAACTGGCTCCACTCTTCCCGGCGTTACGTCTCAAATACTCGTGTGGGGAAACTACGTGACGCAGTCTGAGACCGAGGCACAGATCCTCGTCTGGGGAAACATCCTAGTTTGGGGGAACATTCTGGTCTGGGGAAACGACTCGGTCACGGCTGACGGACTGGTGTGGGGCAACAAGGTCGAACCGAACATTCTCGTCTGGGGGAACATTCTGGTCTCTGGGGAACACGACGGTCGATCCAAATATCCTCGTTTGGGGCAATGCGACTGTGAACCCAAACATTTTCGTCTGGGGTAACGCCACGATCAACCCGAACATCCTCGTCTGGGGAAACGCTACGGTCAACGGGAACATCCTTGTCTGGGGCAACCTGAACGTCGACGCGAATATTCTCGTTTGGGGAAATTCAATAGTAGACGGCGACCTTTAACCGGGTTGAGATCGGCACCAGTGAAGGAAAGGAGCTCAAATGACTATAATTGCTTGGGGCGCATAGTCCGATAATAAAGGCCGACGCGTGTGCAGTGTTCGCGGGTCGGGTCAAACTTATGACGGACTCCGGGTTGGCCTGGTGGGGCCGCGGATACGTATCCGTGGTCGTGTTGGCAGGAATGCTGATCCTGGGGCATTCCATCTACAGCTTGTATGCCGAGCCGATTAGCTGGAACTGGTTCGTCCTAGCTCTTCTGACGCTGCTCACAGGATCCGCGACAGTCAAGCTTCCGTCCGTTCCCGCAACCATCTCGATTTCAGAGACATTCGTTTTTACATCGGCACTGTTGTATGGACCGGCCGCGGGGACGCTCACAGTCGCGCTCGATGCGCTCGTAATTTCCCTTTCGCTAGCTTATAAGGGTCATCCCGCCTACCGACTGGTATTCAATATCTTCGCGCTGCCTGCCGCCTTATGGGTGGGCGCACATCTCTTCTTTTGGACTGCAGGAGTCCCGCCTCTTTCCGCTTTACCCGCAAACGCAAAGGTCGACCTAGGTGCGCTCTTGCGCCCTTTAATTCTTTTTGCAGGGTGCTACTTCGCACTTAACAGTTGGCTCATTGCCCTTGCGATCGCGGTCGAAAAACGCATTTCTCCGTTCCGGGTCTGGAAAGAGAACTTTGCCTGGCTGTCGCTAAACTATTTTGGCGGTGCATCCGTTGCCGCATTGTTAGTTACCTATCAGCGTGATGTGGATTACCGGCTACTGGCGATCGTCCTGCCGTTGCTCGCTGTCCTGTACTTCACATTCTCAACCTCGATGGGCCGAGTAGAAGACACGAACAAACACCTTAGCGAGCTCAACACCCTGTACATGTCCACCATCGAAACGCTCGCGATGGCGATCGACGCCAAAGACCAGATCACACACGGACACATTCGTCGGGTTCAACACTACGCGGTCGCGTTGGCCAAAGGAATCGGCATAAAGGATCCCGCTCACATACGTGCGATCGAGGCGGCGTCACTTCTGCACGATATGGGGAAACTCGCAGTACCTGAATATATTCTCAACAAGCCAGGGCCGCTAACCCCTGCTGAGTTTGAGAAAATGAAACTGCATGCAAGCGTTGGTGCGGACATCCTCTCTGCAATCGACTTTCCATATCCTGTCGTCCCAATTGTCCGACACCATCATGAGAGTTGGGATGGCTCCGGATATCCGGACGGAATCAAGGGAACAGACATACCAATCGGGGCGCGTATTCTATCTGTGGTCGACTGTTTTGATGCGCTCACATCTGACAGACCCTATCGACCGCGTCTACCTGACAGCGATGCGATAGCCATTCTGATGGAGCGTCGCGGACGCATGTACGATCCATTAGTGGTCGATACATTTCTGCAGATTTACAATTCGATTGAGCCACTCGCACCGCCTCCGGTAGTTTCGGCTCGAGAGGGCTTCTCTGCAATCGCTAGAAGTAGACGTTCCGATTCGGAGTCTAGAAGATCCAAAGAGAGACTCGACGAGATAAATGCCAGCACCGAGGAGACCGTCGCTCTGTACGACTTGGCGACAGCACTGTCGGGCAAGAACGAACTAATAATGGTTGCCGACATTATCGGCCAGCACCTGCGCAGAATGGTGCCCGCGTCGTCATGTGTCTTATATATGTTCGATGAGAAAACCGACGAACTCGTGGGAATGACGGCAGTCGGGGAACACGCGGCACATTTTCTCGACCTACGCATTCCGCGCGGTCAACGACTTACGGGATGGATAGCAGCAAATAAGCAATCCGTAAGGAACTCCGACCCGGTGCTGGATCTTGGCGACGTCGCCCGAAGCCTAAAGCCACCCCTGAAGAGCTGTTTGGGTGCCCCGATCGTGGTTGGTAGCGATATTGTCGGCGTCCTTACGGTCTATTCCAATCAGCAGGCTGCCTTCAGCAAGAATCACCAACGGATTCTCGAAGCAGTCGCCCGTCAGGTTGGTCCCAGCATCCGAGGCAGTGCCCCAGGGTCGAACCTGTCAGAGTTGTCTAATCGGACGAAGGCACTTGATCAAAGACCCCAAGCTGCCCTTGCTTCCACACGGGAAACCGATTCTGTTGCAATTCGATCGTCAATTCTGGTGATCGAACTTAACGCTTCAAGCAGCTCTAGTCCCGGCACCTTGGGGCGTCTTAGCGAATTGGTGATAAAGGCGTTGAGAAGGGTCTTGGATCCGGCCGACGTAATTGTCAGATTCACTGAGATTTCCGTGATCGCTTTGCTTGAACCAGGCCGAAGACTGGACGTTGCCGAAATTTTGCAGCAAACTTGGCGGGAATTGTCCCTTATTGATTTAGGTTCAACGCGCGATCTGATTATCACCGTTGGCTGCGCATCCTCGCCGGAGGACGGCGAAGCGTTGCAGACGTTGATCGACACCGCACGCAAGGCCGCGGTTGCAGTACCCCCCCCAGGACATCCCCCTTCCGTGCATTGAGGACAGGAGATGCACGCAAGTGCTGCCGAGCGCGCTTATCGACTTGGTCGTTTTACTGACGCAGCCTCCCTGCTCGCAAACAGCCCTCGAGATCAAATATTAGAGCTCGAGTTAGATTATTTCCTGGGACATTCCTCCCGTGTTCGAGCGAACTCGAAGCGGCTTTTGAACGCTGCACCCACGTCCTCTCTTGTTACTTCTCGATGTCTGATCGTCTACGCTTCACAACTGCGTGATGACGGCGAGTTCGAAGAAGCGGTTGCAACAATCAGAAAGGCAGTCAAGGCCTGCGGTGAGACCGACGATCTTCGATTGATCGCGAACTCGTACGCACTGTTACTGGAAGCCGAATGTGACACGACTGCTTTCGATGCATCTCGCACGACAGCTTTTGAAACCCGACGGGCTGCGATCCGGTGTGCAGATCCAATTGCTCTGGTTCCCGTTCACCACACCTTTGGACGCTTAGAGGCTCGCGTCGGCCATTTGGACCGTGCGTTGCGGCATTTCCGCATGGCGCATCGCGCATTGTCCGAAGCGCCCAACCTGTACCTCGAAGCGGCCGTCTCCCTGGATGAGTCTTCCACTCTATCGTTAACGGGTGACTACGCCAGCGCTTTGGCGCTCGCTATGAAAGCGGCCGCCGTAGCGGAGGAATCAGGCTGGTCTAAAGGTATTGTCGCTGCAGCAGTGAACTGCGCCCACTTCTCCATTCTTCTGGGGCAGCCTCACGAGTGCGAGCGGTATTTGAGCATAGCGCACCGACAACGCTTCTCGAGTCCTAGCTACGAAATGGCGCTCCGCGAGACTCGGGCACGACTTCTTCTCTTACAAGGGCGAATAATTGAGGCTGAGACGTTAATCGCGGAGCAGCAAGCAAACGCGACGGTTAATCCTTGGTATCTGATTCAAGCAGCCGACACACACGTGCGGATCTTGAATCGGCAAGGACGCTGGGCCGACGCGATTGCAGCAGCGGACCGCGTCTTGGCCGATTGCGATATCGTGGCAGCCAAGCCCCTGGAGGCGCTACTCCGTCTCCGCCGCGCATTCGCTATTGCTGGATCTGGATCGCGACTGAGCATCTCGGACATACCTTTGCAATCGGATCGCACAGATTGGTCCGTCCCGGCCTTGGGTGATTTTTGGTTGGCCCGCGCTCACTCGGCACAGGCAGCTTCCTCGTCCAAGGCCGCAGCGCACATTTCTCGCGCCATCCGCTGTTTCAAGGGATTGGGTGATCGCGCTGCCGAAAACGACGCGAACGTCATCGCCAAAGCCAACGCCGAACAATCCACTCCCCCTGATCTCGACAGCGCCGTGGCGCTGCTGGAATTCGCCGCACATCCGCAAATCCTCGCCGCAGAGGCCCTCGCGGTGCTCGAGGACGCGCGCTGCGTCGACTCGATGACCCTGGTCGCGAGAACGGAGGGCTCCCTTCGGGTCATCGAGACCCGTGGCTGGGACGATCGCCAGGCGCTGCAGGCCGCCAAGAAGGCGGATCCCACGGCCGTGATCGACTGCGGCACCTATCGGGACGAGACGCTCCAGATCGTCGCGGCGCTGCCCGACGATCTCGAGAAGCGCTGTGCATTCGTAGCGATCCGAAAGCTGGTGGCGACGGCTCTGATGCTGGACCGCTACCGCCGCGAGGAGAAGCAACGCGCCGCGCTGTGGCCGGCCGAATCGCTGGACGGCGATTCGGACTGCATCTGGGTAGCCGAGCCGATCGCGGAGATCGTCCGCGTCGCCCGCCGTATCGGCCCGACGCCGCTCTCGGTCCTCCTCACCGGCGAGACCGGGACTGGCAAGGAAATGCTGGCCCGCACGGTCCACCGCGCCTCGGACCGCGCTGAGAAGATCATGCTCCCGTTCAACTGCACGGCGGTGCCGCGCGACATGCTCGAAAGCCAGCTGTTCGGCTACCGCCGCGGCGCGTTCACCGGCGCCGATACCTCCTTCGCCGGCGTCATCCGCTCGTCGGAAGGGGGCACGCTGTTTCTCGACGAGGTCGCGGATCTGCCGATCGACCTGCAGCCGAAGCTGCTCCGCTTTCTCGAGACCCACGAGATCCACCCGCTCGGCGAGCCCCATCCGCTCAAAGTGGACGTCCGCGTCATCGCCGCGACCAACGCCAATCTCGAGCAACTGGTCGCGCAGGGACGCTTCCGCGAAGACCTCTTCTACCGCCTCAACGTCGTCCGGCTGCGAATGCCGCCGCTGCGCGAGCGCCGTGAAGAAATCCCGGCCCTGGTCGATCACTACGTTCGACGCTATGCCGAGCAGCAGCGCAAGGGCCGCCTGACCCTCAGCGATGAAGCGCTGGAATATCTAGTCCTCTATGCATGGCCGGGGAACATCCGGCAGCTCTCGAACGAAGTCAACCGGATGGTCGCGATGGCGGAACCGGATGCGGCCCTCACCTCCGCTCATCTGTCGGCGGAGGTCCAGGCAACGCGACGCACGATACCTGCCACGGCAGCGCCTGACTCGGAAATGCGCATTCCGCTCGATCAGCCGCTGCCGCAGGCCGTCGAGTACCTCGAGCGCATGATGGTGCAGTCGGCACTGCAGCGCGCGAAAGGGCGCGTCGAAGAAGCCGCGAGGCTGCTGGGGATATCGCGGAAAGGCCTGTTCCTGAAGCGCCGGCGGTGGGGCTTCGGGCAGGATTGATGGTGCCACCCTAACCGCTTCCGCCAAGGCTACGGCGAGTCACGCCGAAGCGCTCCGCGCGAAAGCGGAAGGGCTGGACGCCCTACCTGGCAGCCCTGAAGGGCTGGACGTCCTACGGCGATGCAGCCCTAAAGGGCTGGACTACGAAGACGGCGACCTCATGTCAAGCGGCGGGGCGCTCGATGCGTTCACGCAGGCTGGCAATCGACGCCGCAATCTCGCGGAGCTCCTGGTCGACGGTCTTGAGCTTGTCCCCCTCGGACCGGATGAATCGGCTGTACGGCGCGATGCTCTCCCGGATGCGATCGCCGCTGCGCTGAATCTCCTGCGCGAACTGTTTCTTCAGCGCGTCCGACAGCCGCTGGCGGACGTCCCCGATCTTCTTCCGCATCTCCTCTTTCGCCTTCTGCCTCTTCGCCGGAAGGATGAAGAATCCAATCGCCGCGACCACCGACGCGAGGACGATGCCGGTGATGTCCGCGGCGGCCGTCGATGCCGCGATCGTGACGATGGTGCCGAGCCCCAGCGCGCCGGCGCCGGCTGCCGCAGTCGCCGCAACCGCATTGACCGCGTTGTCCGCGATCTGCTGCGCCTCGCGCCGTTGATCGTACGAGTCGACGACACGCTGCGCCTCGCGCCCCGCCGAGTCGATCATGCGGGTCCGGTCGTAGTGGAACTGCCCGGCATCCTCTCCCACGATTCGATCGCGGTATTGACGGCGCCGCTCGGATAGGTGCGTCGTCACAGCCTGCCATTGCCGCAGGTCGGCGGCAACGAGCCAGTCCACGAGTTCGCCGACCTTGCGTTCGATCTGCTGCGGTGCATCCGCGACCACCCGCTGCTCGAATCCCTGCTGGATGCGGCTCCGGTTCAACAGATCCATCACGCGACCGATCCTGAGCGTGTCGTCGAAATAGTCGTGACCGCGGCGCTCCATCTCCAGGAGGATCCGGTCGATATCCGCCATGCGGAACTCGAAGTCGCGGCCGAGATCGTCCTGGTAGACCTGCAGCTGGCTCTCGACCTCCTCGAGCGTCGCGTAGTCCTCCTTCAGCAGCCCCAGGCGCTCGCGCACGATCGTGCCATGGCGTTCGGCCAGCGCCGAGCCGACGCCGAGCGGATTCAGGAGCTTGAGATGAACCCGCCCAGGCGCGTCGAGCGAGGTCGTTATGTAGGCCTCGAGCGCCTCGAACCGGCTGGCATCCCACGCGGCAGGGTCACCCTGTTTGCCCTTCAGCGCGAGGCGCGAGCTGACCGGAAAAATCTCGGGGTTGAAGCCAAGCAGCGCGCGGGCGTTCTCGGTCACGAACGCGCGGACCTCTTCGACTTGAGCCGCATCGAGAATGTCGATCTTGTTGATGACGATCACCACTTTCTTGCCCCAGCCGCGGACCTGTTCGAGAAACGCGCGCTCGGTCTCTGTGAACGGACGGTCGGCGGACGTCACGAACAGGACGAGGTCCGAGCGCGGGACAAAATCCGCGGTAATGGCTTCGTGCTCGCGGATGATCGCGTTCGTTCCAGGCGTATCGACGATGTGAATGTCGCGCAGAATCGGGGCGGGCGCGGTGATCACGTGCAGCGCGGCATCGCGCACCTGCCGCGTCGCCGTCTCGCCGTACTGCAGCACGTTGATCTGCGCCGTTGTCGGCGTCACTCCCTCCAGTGCCACCTGTGCACCGACCAGCGCATTGATGAACGCGCTCTTTCCGGAATTGAATTCGCCGACGATGACGAGCAGGAACAGTTCGTCGAGCTGCTCGATCGACTTGTCGAGGGCTGCCTGATGTTCGGCAGCTGCCTCGAATCTGACCAGCGACGCCTTCAGTCGCGAGAGGACTTTCCGCTCCTCGCGGAGCAGCTCATCCTGAGCCGGCGAAAGGATTTTGGCGAGCATCCCCTGCCATTATCCGCAAGAAATCTGCCGCGCCGCCGGGTTTGTTCAGACCAGGGAGATGTCGTGCGAGGGGGTCGGCGACCCGGTTGCGGAGGTCTTGGCTGCCCAGTTGGTGTGGGGGGCGTGGTTCTCCAGGATCCATCCGCGGACCAGCTCACCGTAGGTCCGCCAGCGCATCTGCTTTTTCTCGTAGAACGGCACGAGGGCGCGCTGAACCGCCGGCAGTCTATAGAAAGGCACACCGGGAAAGTAGTGATGCTCGAGGTGATAGTTGGAGTTCAAGTACGCGAAATCCCAGAACCAGTGGCCGCGCATCAGCGTGCCCCACTTGGCGGGATCATCCGGATCGATGTCGTAGTGCTGTCCAAGTCGATTGAGTGTGAAGGCGACGGGGAACACGAAAAAAACCGGGACGATGCTCGTCCTGAGGGCCGCGTAAAAGCCGAAGAAATACCAGAGAACCGCAACCGCAGTGAGATGAAACGCGAGGGAGAGCCGTCGCTCGAACGCAATACTGCGCTGCAGCTCGGCCGGATAGGTCGACGATTCCCGCCGCGCGGCGCGGAAGTAGATCGGGAAGAGCGCCGGAGTGCAGTACAGAAGCTTGTACCACCGCTTGTTTACCTTCGGTGACAAGTGATGGCGTTTAGGGTCGTCCTCCTCTGAACCTAGTTCAGCATGATGGTCGAGATGCCAGCGGGTGAACTGGCTCGCGGAAATGCCGCTTGGCACTGCATAGATCAGCCCCAGCAGGCGCTCGGCGACAGGGTGCCGCCGCTGAAAGACCGTGTGGTGCACGACCTCGTGCAGCAGGACGGTGAAATTGAAAATCGTGAATCCCTGGACGACGACCAGGGGCAGCCATACCAGCGGATTCTCAGAATAGATCAGTGCCCACGTAGCGAGAGCGAGGATGGCGAACTGGCGCACGGCAATGATGAGATGGCGGACTCCTGACTTCCGATGCAGCTCCCGCATCTCGTCCCTGGAGATGGCTTCGCCAAGCTCAGCACGGAGCGGCCCCGCGTGCATCGAGTAGTAGTGGTCTTTCACGCTTCCGACGATTTTAACAGGTCGGGGAACGTAGGTCGCTGTGCGCAGGGCGCGGGGGCTTAGGCGGGGTTCCTCAGGTCCTCAGGTGAGCTAGCGCCCGAGGCCTCACTCTGGTGAGTGCGACACCGACCAGAACAGCAAGGGCGCCGAGCAGACGGCCGCGCGAGAGCCGCTCGCCGAGGAACACGACGGCGGTGAGCATCGCGACGATCGGAATGACGTTGGAGTACACCGCCGTTCGCGCGCTGCCGATTTCGCGTACCGCCGTGTACCAGATCGTGTATGCGATACAGAGAGCGAAGAGCGCCGAGTACAGAATCGCGAACCAGGTCGCGGCGCTGAGCGACGTCCATGGCGTCGCGCGCAGCCGCGGCAGCACCAGTGGAATGTAGATGAGCGTTCCTATCGCCATCGACACTCCAGTCACGCCGACCGGCGAATGGCGCGTCATCAACGGACCGGCACCGAGCGTATAGATTGCCCAGCAGCACACGGCGCCCACCATCATGAGGTCACCGCGGAGTGATGTCGGCTCCGACGCGCCTCCATGCCCCACGACGATGTAGATGCCAGTCAACGAAAGAGCGGCACCCGCCCAGTGAAGCGGCCCCAGGCGCTCGTAGCCGAGAAGCGCGGAAATGATTCCGACGACCACCGGAGTCGCTGCGAGCAGCAGCGAGCTGTTTGCGACGCTGGTCAGCGCCAGACCACCCACGAACAGGTACTGATAGAGGGCATGACCGGCAATGCCGAGCGCGGCCAGCGCCAGCCAGTCACGCCGGGTCAGCGCAGCCGGCGTATGAAACACGCTGTTCACCGCGTCGTGACTCGCGCGCCGCGCACGATTCATGACGATGATCACCACGACGAATACGGACGAAGCGATCAGCATCCGCATGCCATTGAACGCCTGCGGATCGATCTCGTTGAATGCGGATTTGACGATCGAGTAATTGGTGCCCCAGATGAAGGCCATCAGCAGCAGCAGCGCGTCAACCGACAGACGCCGGGAGGTTGGCGGCGAGGCAGGACCGGAAACCAAGACGGGAATGAGTATGACAGGGAGGAGCCTGGCGCCTCCCTGCCATTTCCCGGAAGGATCCCTCGCGGCGTTAAAACCGCGGCAGGAAGAACAGAATCAGCGAGATGAGCAGAACGTAGATCGAGAGCGATTCGATCAGCACGAGGCCGAGGAGCAGCGCGCCGCGGATGTCGCCGACAGCCCCGGGATTCCGGGCGATCGCTTCGACGGCGGAGCCGATCGCGCGGCCCTGGCCGAGGGCCCCGAGCCCGGCGGCAAACGCCAGCGCAAAGCCGGCGGTAATGATCGACCACTTGGCCACTTCGGTCTTGTTCGCGGCCAGCTCCTGCGCGTATGCAGGAGCAAACACCGCCCCGGCCGCGACCAGCAACACAGTAATCACAATCGTACGTTTACTCACGATCCAGGCCTCCTCGAACAGTTCGCAAAATGCAGTTGTCAGTAATCAGTAGTCAGTTATCAGTAATTATGAATGCGACGCACGATTGACGACTCAGGCGGCAGCGGGCGCACGGTGGCCGTGCGTCGCGTCATGGCCATGCGCCTCTTCGTGATGCTCGACCGCCACCGCCCCCTGTAAATAGATGATCGACAGCAGCACGAAGATGAACGCCTGCAGACCACCGGTGACCAGGCCGAGCAACATCATCGGCAGCGGCACGAGAAACGGGATGATCGTGAAAAGAATCAGGATCACCAGCTCTTCTCCGAAAATGTTGCCGAAAAGACGGAGCGAGAGCGACATCACACGCGCCAGATGGCTGATGATCTCGATCACGAGCATCAGCGGCGCCATGAGGACGGGCGAGCCCGGAGGCACGGCGAAGTGTTTGAGATAGGCCCAGAAGCCCTGCGCCTTGATTCCCTGCACGTGGTAGTAGACCCAGGTCGTCAGCGCGAGACCGAGCGTGACGTTGATGCTGCTCGTCGGCGCCATCAGACCGGGTACCAGCCCCATGTAGTTGGCGATGAGGATGAACAGGCCAAGGGTCGCAATCAGCGGAAGAAACCGCTTGCCCTGTGGGCCGATCCAATCGGTCAACAGCCCCTGCAGCGCACGGATCCCGTCCTCGAGGATGATCTGGAGCTTCCCGGGGTTTTCCACGCTCAGCCGGGTTCGCATCAGCAAGCCGAGCACGGTCACCCCGGCAACGATCAGCAGGATCATGACCATGTAATTCGGGATCGGATGATGACCCGAGAAATGGTACCCGACCGCTTCACCGGCAGCGACGACGAGCGGACCGAGCAGCGCGTTGACCGCGTCGACGATCCACAGCGGATGTTCGAGGCTTTCCATTCAGAATGTTACGGACGATTCTTTGTCAGAAGGCGCGCGGCTTCGACAGCTGCAGCCGCGACGACCGAAGAGGCACCCGCCAGCAGCCCCAAAGGGTGCAGGCGCAAACGAGCAATCATAACGTACGCCAGAAAACCGAGTAAAGCATAGCGGCCCACCAACCTGATCGTCGCGGCGCGCACCAGACGCGTCCGATCGGCGCCGGCCTGCCCGGACACAACGGCGGCGAGCGCACCGGTCCCGCTCGCCAGAGCGAAGAAGCTGACGCCGACCAGCACCCCGCCGCCGAGCACCCCGAGGGCGGCCTTCACGCCCGACACCGCCAGGGCGATGGCAGCCATCACCGCGCAGAGCAACGCCGCCGTCCGCCCCAGGCGGTGAAAGAAAGGATCGTCGTGCACTTACTTGAGGAAGCGGTTCGCCGTCCGATAGACGTTCAGAATGCCGGCAGCGACGCCGAGAATGAAGAAGAGGAAGAACACCCAGCTGCCAAGGCCCGCGTAGGTCATGAGCAGGTAGCCCGCGCCGGCGCCGATCATCACGGCAAAGACGAACGTCAGACCAACGGTGCTCAGGCCCCCCAGCGTCCGCATCGTCTCGGCGGTGGTGTTGCGCTTCTGTGGTGCCGGGTCCATCGTCGGTCGCTTTCGCAGGAGTATACTCGCTGCCAGAGGCCTCCAATGAAAAGGACCGTGTTCACGCTGGCCGCTGCCGGTGTGCTGGCTTCCGGCCCGGCCGGGTCGGCGCAGTCACCACCGCCAGACGCGCGGACGCAGAGCATCTACGTCGGCGTGGTGGACGGCAAGGGCAACGCCGTGACCGCGGGGCTGAGCGCCAAGGATTTCGCAGTGAAGGAAGATGGCGTGGCTCGGGAAGTCGTCCGGGCCGAGCCGGCCACCGAGCAGCTCGATATCATCCTGCTCATCGACGACAGTCAGGCTTCAATCGGGTCGATACCGCACATCCGGGAGGCCCTCAGCCGTTTTCTCGACCGCGTCCAGGGCAAGGCCAAAATCGGCATCGTGACCGTCGGCGAACGTCCGACGTCCGTCGTTGAAAGCACCACCGATGTTGCGGCGGTCAAGAAAGGGGTCTCACGGATCTTCGAGCGGCGAGGCACCGGAGCATATCTCCTCGAAGGCATCAATGAAGTACTCCGCGGATTCCGTGCGCGAAAACCAGCGCGCCCGACGATCGTGGTCGTAACGGTGGAGGGGCCCGAGTTCAGCAATCTGCAGCATCCTCGGATCGTGCGCGATCTTGTCAACGGCGGCGTCACGCTCCACGTGCTCGCGATCGGCACCCCGGTACCGACCGACACCGATGAATTGCGCAATCGCAATATGGTGCTCGCCGAAGGCACGGAATTCACCGGCGGCCGCCGCGAGCAGCTATTGTCAGCCATGGCACTCGAGGATCGCGTTCGGCAGCTCGGCGGCGAGCTGATCCACCAATACCTGGTGACCTACGGCCGGCCCGAATCACTGATCCCACCCGAGAAGGTGCAGGTCACCGTCAATGTTCCGGAGCTTACGGCCCGCGCTCGAACGCGGCTGCCGCAGAAAAAGTAGCCGATGCAACGCCGTCTCCTCATTGCCGCTCTCCTAGCCGCTTGTGTCGCCGTCGGGCTGTCAGCGCAGCAGCGATTCAAAGCAGGCGTTGAACTCGTCTCGCTGAGCATCTCGGTCACCGACGGGTCGAAATTCATCACTGACCTCGAGGAGAAGGAATTCGAAGTCTTCGAGGACGGCGCGAAGCAGACGGTTACTTTTTTCTCGCGCCGGCAAGTGCCAATCGCGCTCGCGATCCTGCTCGACACCAGCAACAGCATGGAAGACAAGCTGCCGACGGCGCAGGAGGCGGCAATCGGCTTCGCGAAACGGATGCGGCCGGAAGACGTGATCGAGGTGATCGGGTTCAGCACGCAGGTGAGAATCCTGCAGCCATTCACCAATGTATTCCCCACGCTCGAGCGGGCGATCCGCGCCACAACGGCGGACGGGTCGACGGCGCTTTACAACTCGATCTACATCTCGCTGAAGGAGCTGAAGAAGATCAAGGCAAAGAGCGAAGAGGACATCCGCCGGCAGGCGATCGTCGTCCTGTCGGACGGCGACGACACGTCCAGCCTGCTGCCGTACGAAGAGGTGCAGGACCTGGCCAAGCGGTCCGAAACGGCGATTTACACCATCGGGCTGCGACCACCGGACATCGGGCGCGCGTCGTTCAAGGAAGCGGAGTACGTGCTGCGGCAACTGGCGCAGGAGACCGGAGGACGGTCTTTCTTCCCGACCTCCGTCCACGACCTGCCGAAAATCTACGAGGCGATTTCACAGGAACTGTCGACGCTCTACTCTGTCGCCTACACCTCGAAGAACCCGCAGCGCAATGGCGCGTGGCGCCGCGTCGTCGTCCGCGTGACGCGTCAGGGGCTCATCACGCGTACCCGGCAGGGCTACTACGGCCCGACCGCGCCCTAGGCTCGAGGCGTCTTGAACAAACCCTGCGTATACATTGTCGGCGCCGGTCCGGGTGATCCGTCGCTGATCAGCGTTCGTGGTCAGCGCTTCCTCGAGCGCGCGGACGTGGTGGTCTACGACCACCGCATCGCCGCAGGGCTGCTCCGATTCGCTCGCGCCGACGCCGAGAAGATCGACGTCGGGCCGGCGGCGCCCCGCCTGGTCGACCAGGAAGCAATCAGCATCCTGCTCGCCGAGAAAGTCCGCGAAGGCAAGACCGTCGTACGTCTCAAATGGGGAGATGCCTTCGTGTTCGACAGCGGTGGGAAGGAAGCGCTGCTGCTCCGCGAACAGGGCGTTCCCTTCGAGATCGTTCCGGGGATACCGGCCGCCATCGGCGGCCCGGCGTACTCCGGCATCCCGATCACCTATCCAGGCGCTGGAGACGTCGTCGTCCTGGTCCGCGGGCACGAAGCTGAAACCGATGCCGCGCCGGATGTCGACTGGGCGCGCCTGGCGGGTCTCTCCGGTACGATCGTCTGCTACGCCGGGTCGCACCAGATCGGCGCGATTGCCAACGCGTTGATCGCGAACGGCCGATCACCCGACGAGTCTGCGGCGCTGATCAATGACGCCACGGTCCCGTCGCAGAGAACGACCACCGGGACTCTGGGGAACATTGCGGGGCAGGCGGTCGAGGGCACGCCGTCTCTGTTCGTGATCGGGCAGGTTGTCGGGCTTCGAGACCACCTCCGATGGTTTGACGATCGGCCGCTCTTCGGCCGGCGTATCGTCGTCACTCGCTCGCGCGAGCACTCCGACGAGCTGATCGAGATGCTCGAGGAGCGCGGCGCTGAAGCGATCCCCGCGCCGACGATCCGGATTACGCCGCCTCAGGACCTTTCTCCCCTCGAGGATGCCGTCGCCGACCTCACCCGCTACGACTGGATCGTGTTCACCAACGCGAGCGCAGTCGGCAGTTTCATGGCGAAGCTGTTCGCCGCCGGTGACGTACGTGATCTGAAGGGCGTTCGGCTCTGCGCGATCGGTGCGTCGACGGCGTCGCGTCTGCAGCAGTACGGGATCCGTGTGGACCTGATACCAGCGGAGTACCGGACCGACTCCTTAATGACTGCGTTCGCCGCAAAAGCGCCGCTCAAGAAGCAGCGTTTTCTCATGCTTCACGCGGACAACACGCGAGAGTTGCTTGGCGAGGAGCTGAGACAGGCGGGGGCGGACGTCATCGAGGTGGCGGCGTACCGACCGTCGCTCGCCCAGGCCGAACGAGACACGGACCGTGACATCTACGGAATGTTGCTCGAGCGTCGCATCGACGCCGTCACCTTTACCAGTGCGTCGACGGTCCGCAACTTCGTCGAGATTTACGGCCAGGAACAGGCCGTGGACCTGCTGCGGACCACAGTCGTCGCGTCGATCGGCCCGGTCACGGCCGAAGCCGCCCAGCAGCTCGGCATCCGAACGACGATAATGCCCGAGCGTTACACCATCCCCGATCTGGTCGACGCCCTCGTCGAGCATTTTTCGACCGTGATGGCGTAACGGGCCATTTACAATTCCGCACCGCGCACCGCGCGCCCCGCCGCGCTCAGCGAATATTCGGTGGCGTGTCCATGCGGACGCGAAGGATCGTCCCCGCAGGGAGCGTCACATCCTTGCCTGGGGTCGCGGCAATCGTGCCGCCGCCGCCGATCAGCACGCCGAGCAGGGCGCCCTTGACGCCGCCGATGATGCCGCCGATGATCGCGCCGACCGCGGATCCGGCGCCAATGCGTGCGGCTTCTCCCCTGATCCCTTCGCTTTCGAGCGCCTCCGACACCGTGCCGCGCATCGGGTAGACACGTTCGCGCACCGTGATCTGGTCGAACGAAACCGTCAACTGCCCTCGACGATCGGTGCGAGTCGCCTTATCGACTGTCCGCACGACCCCCCGCAGGACGGACCCCGCAGGGATCAGCACCTCGCTGCCGCGGTAGACGTCGACGACAGTGGTGGCCTCGAACCGATCCTCGACCTGTGCGGTCGCGGAGGACAGTTCGGTCTGCAGCCGGACATCGATCTCCTGCCCGACAGGAATGACGTCGCTCCCGGACTGCGTTCGCCGATCGTCGCTCGGAACACCGCCGCTGACGCCACCACTCGCGCCGCCGCTGACGCCAGCGGGAGGCCGATACGTGCCCTGACGCTCCTCAGGGGCGTAAGTCGAGTTCCCTCGCGCGCGCGACCGCAGCGCCGCGATACGATCGCGGACGTCCACATACTCAGTGCGCGGCACACTGCCTTCCTTGCGAAGGCGTACCTTCAGGTAGACCACCTCGTCGCGCAGATCATCGAGCTGCTCCTGCAGCCGGAGCGCCGTATCGGACTCGGTGCTGCGAAGCCGCGACAAATCGGCTCCCGCCTGGTAGACGTCGTCCTGAAGTCGCTGGATATCAGCGGACGTGACGGTCGTCTGCGCCGCCGCCAGCGCCGGCAGCAGAACAAGCGCCGCTACCGAGAGCGCACGTCCCCAGCCATTGAAGATTGTTTTGCCTCGAACCATGGTCTTTCTCCTGATTGGGGTCGTCACCCCCCGTCTGACGCTGGTGCGATCGTTGATTGCAAAACGCAAGCCCAGCTACGACCTCTTCGGATCCTACCCTGTTATTATCGAAAATAGACCGGGGCTCCGCCCCGGACCCCGGCTCGGGCGCTTGCGGGGGCCCCATGCCCCGCGCCGCTCCCTCGCAGGCGCGCCGTGCGCGCCTGGTCCGTGATGCGGCTCGCCGCAACGAGTACATAATTTTCGTGTCGAGCCATATAACGGACTAATCCATGTCAGTGGTGAAGCTTCATAGAACCGTCGGGGTCCGGGTGGGCTCCGTACAGGTTGGCGGTGGCGCCCCGGTGGTCGTTCAATCGATGACGATGACCGAGACTGCGGACGCCCGGTCGACAGCACAGCAGTGCGTCGAGCTGGCGGAGGCGGGCTCTGAGATGGTGCGAGTGACGGTGAACGTTCCAGAGGCTGCGAGCGCGATCCCCGAGATCAAACAGCGGATGCTGGATGCCGGCGTGACCGCGCCGCTGATTGGCGACTTTCACTACAACGGTCACCTGCTGCTGACACGGCATCCGGACTGTGCGGCCGCGCTCGACAAGTACCGGATCAATCCGGGCAACGTCGGAACGGGTCGGCGCCGCGACGAGCAGTTCACGACAATCTGCAAGGTCGCGCAGGAGCACAACAAACCCGTGCGCATCGGCGTGAACGGCGGTTCGCTGAACCAGGAGCTCGTCGTCCAGCGGATGCAGGAGAACACGGACCGCGATCTGGGCAAGACATCCGAGGAGATCATCAACGAGTGCATGGTCCTCTCCGCTGTCCAATCCACGGACCTGGCGCTGGAGGCGGGGCTTCGAAAGGACCAGATCATCATTTCCTGCAAGACGTCCCGCCCGCGCGATCTGATCGCCGTTTACCGCGACCTGGCGCGCAAGACCGATCAGCCGCTGCACCTCGGCCTGACCGAGGCCGGGATGGGCACCAAGGGACTGGTCTGGTCGGCATCTGCCATGGGCGTGCTGCTCAACGAGGGGATCGGCGACACGATCCGCGTCTCGCTGACGCCACGCCCGGGAGGCGACCGTCGCGAAGAGGTCTACGCGGCGTGCGAGCTGCTGCAGGCCCTCGGCCTGCGTTCCTTTTCTCCGAGCGTTACTGCCTGCCCCGGCTGCGGCCGAACGACGAGCAGCACGTTTCAGGAGCTGGCGGAACGGACGCAGGACTACATCCGCGAGCGCATGCCGGAATGGAAAGCCAGCCGCGAGGGGGTCGAGACGATGACCCTTGCCGTCATGGGCTGCGTGGTCAACGGCCCTGGTGAATCGAAAGCGGCAAATATCGGGATCAGCCTGCCTGGGACAGGAGAGGCGCCCAACTGTCCGGTGTTCATCGACGGCCTGCACCACACGACGTTACGCGGCACGTACGACGAGCTCGCCATCGCGTTCCGCGCGCTCGTCGATCAATACGTCGAGAATAAGTATCCCCTCCGCCACCCGTAGTCCAGCCCTTTAGGGCTGACCATCGAAGGACGTCCAGCCCTTTAGGGCTGTGGCATCTGTAGTCCAGCCCTTCAGGGCTGTGTCGCAGGAGGTGTGCGGCGCATTAGTGGCGGGGCCTGTCCGCGAGCAGCCCCACTTCGTGCTCGTGCAAAAGCACTTGTCACGGGACTGCACTCCGCGCGAACCGGGGCGCCCCGCTCGCGGCCACCCGCCTTTGCACCGCCGTTAATCGTCGCGTAGGCCAGCCCTTCCGCCTTCGCGCGGAGCGCCTCGGCGTGACTCGCCGTAGCCTTGGCGGATGCGGTCAGGGCTGATCAATCCGCCCTCGTGAAAAGGCATTGATCCGGCGGCTCCAGACGAGCAGCAAGGCGGAGCCGCAGATGATGAGGCCGAGCGAGAGTCCCCACCAAAGCCCGACCACGCCAAATCCCACGATAAAGCAGAGCGTGTAGCCCAACGGCAGACCCACGAACCAATGCGCGAACAGGTTCCAGAGCATCGGGGTGCGCGTATCGCCGAGCCCGCGGAGGATGCCGGTTGCGACACCCTGGACTCCGTCGAACAACTGAAAGACTGCAGCGACGAACAGCAGGCGGACTCCGACGTCCAGCACGCCGGTGTCCGAGGTGAATGCCTCGAGCAAGAAACGAGGGAGAAACAGGAACACGGAGGCCGCAATCGACATGAACATCACCGCGAAGAGCAGCGCGGTCCAGCCCGATCGTGCGGCGCCGTCCGCGTCTCGACGGCCAACGGCGTGGCCCACACGCACTGCTCCTGCCGATGCGATGCCCAGCGGCACCATGAAGGTCAGCGCCGCGTAGTTGATCGCGATCTGGTGTGCGGCGAGCGCCGCCGGCACCAGACGACCCGCGAGCGCCGTTGCCGCGGCGAACACCCCGACTTCGAGCGTGATCTGCGTAGCTGCGGGAGTGCCGAGCCGCAGCAGCCGGACGAACCATGACAGCTTCAACGACAGATCCTTGAACACGCCCGCGGTGGCGCCACGCTCGCGATAGAGAATCGTCGCCAGGAGAAAACCCGCCATCACGGCGCGCGCGAAGACGGTCGCCCAGGCAGACCCTCGAACCCCAAGCTCCGGGAAACCGGCCTTGCCGTAAATCAACAGCCAGTTCACCAGCGCATTGACGATATTCGCGGAGACGAGCGCCACCATCACCGGGCGGACGACGCCCATGCCCTGCAGATAGCGACGAAAAGCTGCATAGAGAAGCAGCGGCAGAATGCTCCACGCGAGGATGTCGAGATAGGGACGTGTCATCGCCAGCACTCGCGGATCGAGGCCCCAGGTATCGAGACCGGTGCCGATCCACCAGAGCAGCCCGGTAACCGGCACACTGAGCGCGACGGCGAGCACGACGCCGTGGACGAGCCATCGATGGCAGTCCTCCACATCGCCGGCGCCGAAGGCCTGCGAGACGAGAGTATCGAGCCCGAGGAGGAGCCCCATCGCAAAGATGCACACCCCCATGAAGACCGACGTGCCCACCCCCACTGCACCAATGGCTTCGGGGCCGAGAGGCCCGACGATCAGCGTATCGACCATCCCCATCGTCACCCAGCCAAGCTCCGCGAAAACAACCGGAACGGCGAGACGGAACATTGGCTGAAATTCCTGGCGCAGCGCACCGACGGTGGGAAGCGACGTCGTCATCAGGGGCGTTCATTGTATGCTCCGGGCAATGATGCACTTCGCGTCGGTCCTGCTCCTGTTGGTCATCTGCGACGCGCCTGATGGTCAACAACCTGAAGCGACGTCGCTCCTCGGCAGGCCCCTTCACGCCGCGAGCATCCCGCCCGAAACGCGGGCGCGCCTCGAAGCGAATCTCGCGACAGCGAAGACTGAGTTCGACAAGGATCCGGGCGAATGTGGACGCGGCCATCTGGCTCGGACGCCGGACGGCGTATCTCGCGCGCTTTCGAGACGCGATCGCAATCTATTCAGCGGCGATCGCGAAACATCCAGGCGACGCCCGCCTGTATCGACATCGCGGTCATCGCTACATTACCGTCCGCGAGTTCGACAAGGCGATCGACGATCTGTCGAAGGCCGCGTCACTGGTGCGGGACAAGCCCGACGAAGTCGAGCCCGATGGTCAGCCGAATGCGAAGAACATCCCGACCGGCACGCTTCAGACGAACATCTACTACCACCTCGGCCTCGCCCACTATTTGAAGGGTGATTTCAAGCAGGCTGCCAACGCCTACCATCGCTGCATGGCATTGTCGAAGAACCCCGACATGCAGGTGGCAACCGCGCACTGGCAGTACATGACGCTGCGTAGACTGAATCGTCCGGAGGAAGCGAAGAACGTGCTCGAGCCGATCACGGCCACCATGGACGTGTTCGAGAACACGTCGTATTACAAGCTCCTGCTCATGTACAAGGGCGAAACTGCCGGTGATGCGCTATTGACGGCCGCAAATGCCGCCGGACTCGATGGCGCAACGATCGGCTACGGTGTCGCGAACTGGCACCTGTACAACGGCCGCCGGGCGGAAGCTTTGAAGCTGCTCGGAGAAATCGTCGAGCAGAACGCGACGCAGTGGGCGGCGTTCGGATACATCGCCGCGGAGGCGGAGCTGGCGCGGGCGCGTTGATGGCTATCGGCAGGGACGCCGCTGTCGCGCGTTCCAGTACTCGACAAGGCGCCGCATTTCCTTGAGCGGATCTGGCGCGTCGTCCACCTGCAGGCGCAGGACGGTGTCGTTGTTCAACCAGACGCCGCATCCCTTGCGAACGATCAGCATCGCGGCTGACTGCATGCCCCGCGTGTCGCCGCCGGCCGCCTGACCGGCGTCGAGCGCGGCCATCAGCCGCACGGACAGGTGGCCGGACGTCTTTTCGAAAGCGTCGATCATTCCCGCGACGACTGCTTCGCCCGCCAGGATGTTCCCCTGGGCAGTGCTGAACTTGCCGCTCTTGTGACCCGCCCACGGTGTGGCTGAAGGGCCGGTGTGGGCCGCGTAGTTCCCCTTGGCGTCCATGACAGCGAACTGCCGGCCGGCCTTCGGCCACGGATTCCCGCGATAGCCGGGATCAGGATCGCCGTCCAGAATCGTGCGGACGATCGTTTCGGGATTCATGCCCCGCCGCAGCAACTCCAGACCTTTCGGACCATAGCTGACATCGACGATCGCCTGGGTCGCGACAATGCCAGCGTCAGCTTCCGCCCACAGCACACCGTTGCCGACCGAAAACACGCGCGACTGCACGGCGCCGCCCACTTCGCCGGTCGCCGGATCGAAACCAAGGATGGAAAACGTAGAGGGAGGTGCAGGCAGGTCCTGCGCCGGCAGTGAGATGAGGCAGCCGACTGCGATCAACGCTGCGACCGCCGTTTTTCGAGCCCCGAGCCCCGAACCCCGAGCCCCGGTTCCGCGCGAAGCGCGATCTACCGCCACGGCATCAGTTTGCCGATCCATTCAACGCGGGTCAGGTCGTTGTAGATGACCGTCACCATCAGCATCACCAGCAGTACGAAACCCGCGAGCAGCATCTTCTCCTTCACTTTCATGGAGAAGTCGCGGCGCGAAAGGCCCTCGAGCGCCAGGATGGCGATGTGTCCACCGTCGAGCACGGGCACGGGCATGAGGTTCAGCAATCCAAGGTTCAGGCTGATCATTGCCATCAACGAGAAGAGCTGGATCCATCCTTCGGAAGCGGCGTTGCCCGACATCTCGGCGATACCGACCGGCCCCATCAACTGTTTTACCGGAGTCTCGCCGACGAAGAGCCCGCCGAGGGTCTTCACGATCATCGTGGTCCATTCCCAGTTCTGCTGGGCGCTCATCTGGATCGCCTGGAGCGGACCGGGATTCACGGGCTTCCGTTCGAACGCAGTGAACTGGGCGCCGATGCGGGCGAACTCTCCGTGCTTCCGAGGCACCACCGTGATGGTCATGACCTGGCCATTGCGGCGGATCTCGAACGGCAACGGCTGCCCGTCATGCGCGCGGATGATCTCGACGATCCGTTCGTAGGTGACCTTCCGCTCCCCCGCCGCCGCGAGGACGATGTCCCCGACCTGCAGGCCGGCTTCGGCCGCCGGTTCAGATTCCGTGAGGGCGGCGATCTGGGGCTCCATGACCGGCAGGATGCCTACGTCACCGATCTCGAACTTGCCCCGGCTCTGCGGCGTGATCTTCGTCTCGATGGTGTTCCCATCGCGCACGAGAACCACGGATACGGTGCGTCCCGCGCGAGTCCCCACGACCATCGGGAACTCTTTCCAGTTCTGGAGGTCTTCACCCGCGATCGAGATGATGTGGTCTCCAGGCTGGATACCTGCCTGCTCACCGGCTGAGCCGGGAAGGACGGAGCCGACGACGACTGGCTGATCCTCGAACAGCGGCACGTGTGCGCCCTGGTAGAGCACCGCCGCCATCACCACCAGCGCAAGCGCCAGGTTCATCACGGGACCCATGACGAGCACCTGGAACCGCTGCCACTTACTCTTCGAGAGGAACTCGTCCGGCGCTCCCGTGCGGGCATCGTCGGGGTTTTCCCCGGCCATCTTCACGTAGCCACCGAGCGGGATTGCGCTGACGCAGTATTCGGTGTCGCCGCGCGTCACCTTCAGCAGTTTTGGGCCGAAGCCGAGCGAGAACGTCAGGACCCTGACACCTATTCTGCGAGCCATCAGAAAATGGCCCAGCTCGTGTACGAAAATGAGTACTCCGAGTACAAAAACGAAAGCGAGAATTGTGGTCAACTGCAGGGTCCTATCGGATTGTCAGGGGTTTTTGTGAGTTGCAAGCCCGTTCAAGATTAGACGTTCGATTGTACCTTGCGGGTCTCGTGCCCGGTGTACGTGCGTGCCCAGTTATCAATTCTGCGCACATCTGCCAGCGATTCGACCGGGCGGACGCCATCGGCTTCATACCCGTCCATCGCCCGCCGAATGAGCTCCCCAATCGCAGAAAACGGGATCAACTCGTCGAGAAACGCCGCCACCGCCACTTCGTTCGCAGCGTTCAGCACGACCGGCAACCCGGCATCCCCAGCCAGCGCGCGGAAGGCGAGGTCCAGACACGGAAACCGGCCCGTGTCCGGCGGCTCGAAATCGAGCCGGCTGTGCAGCGTCAGGTCGAGGGGCGGCAGAGGGGACTCCCAGCGCTCGGGATACGAGAACGCGTACTGAATCGGGAGCCGCATGTCTGTCACGCCGAGCTGCGCGATGATCGACCCGTCGACGAACTCGACCATCGAATGCACCACCGATTGCGGGTGAACCACCACCGCGATCTGCTCGCGGCGTACGTCGAAAAGCCACCGCGCCTCGATGACTTCGAGCCCCTTGTTCATGAGGGTGGCGGAATCTATGGTGATCTTGGGACCCATGCGCCACGTCGGGTGACGCAGCGCATCGCCCGGCGTCACTCCCGCAAGATCCACCCGGCCGCGAAACGGGCCGCCTGAGGCGGTCAGGATCAGGCGACGCACTTCGGACGTATTCCTGCCGTGCAGGCACTGATGGATGGCGTTGTGTTCGCTGTCGACGGGCAGCACCGCCACTCCACGCGCTCTTGCGGCCTTCATCACCAGGGCGCCGGCCATGACGAGGACTTCTTTGTTCGCAAGGGCGATGGTCTTCCCCGCCTCAATAGCCGCGAGGACAGCTTCGAGCGCCGCGGTGCCGGTGGACGCGAACAGCACCAGCTCCGCGTCCGGGTGCGTCGCCACTGCGATCAGACCGTCGGGACCGCTCGCCGCGCGCACCACCGGTGATGCTCCTCGGCGTCGCAATTCGGCTTGCGCTTCGGCGAGCGCAGGCCCGGATGCCATCGCAATCGTCCCGGCACCGGTGGCCGCGACCTGGTCGACGAACCGCCCGGTGTTCTCGCCTGCCGCAAGGGCAACGACGCGTAACCGGCCGGGATGCGAGTCCACGACCGACAACGCGCTCTGTCCAATGGATCCGGTCGATCCGACGATGGCGATGTTCTTCATCAGATACGGAGGTAGCGCACGAACGCGTAATAGATTGGCGCGGCGAACAGCCAGCTGTCGATCCGGTCGAGCACACCGCCGTGCCCCGGAATGATGTTCGATGAATCCTTGACGCCCGCGCTCCGCTTGAGCAGCGACTCGAAGAGATCGCCGACGATACCCAGTGCGGCGACGGCGGCACTGACGAGAGCAAGCAGCAGGAGGTCGGCGTCCGCAAAGACCCACTGGCCGCCGGCGATCATCGCCGCCGTCCCGAACAGCAATCCGCCGATCGCTCCTTCGACGGTTTTCTTCGGGCTGATCGTCGGCGACAGCGGCCGGCGCCCGAAGGCGCGCCCGCAATAGTACTGGGCCGAGTCGCTGATGACGATCGTGACCATCAGCAGCAGGATGGCCTCGCGACCGGCGAGCGCGCGGACTGCCGCGAGCGCTCCGAGCGGAAGGCCGATGTAGATCACAGCGAAGACCGACGCCGCCGCGTCGTGCAGCACGCGAGGCCGTGGGGTGCCGGTCGCCACCGCCAGCGCTCCCAGAACGATCACCGCGCTCATCACCAGAAGATCGAGGCCGATCAAGGACGTTCCAACCGCAATGCATCCCGCAACCACGGTAATGGCGGTGATCAGTCGCGGCACGTGCACATCGCTGGCGCGGACGATCCCCGCGTACTCGACAAAGGCCAGCAGCGCCGCAACGCAGGCGAGAGCAAGCGTCGCGACGGGGGGAAGGAACCAGACCGTGCCGATTACCAACGGGAGAAGAACGAGCGCGCTGAGAACGCGCGCCATCAGCGGCCGGCAACCACCGGTTGTGTGATGCCTCCGTACCGCCGATCACGCTTCTGATACGCCAGGATCGCCTCCAGCAGGTCGCGCTTGCGGAAGTCCGGCCAGAGCGTATCAGTGACCCAGATCTCCGCGTACGCGATCTGCCACAGCAGAAAGTTACTGACGCGCATCTCACCGCTGGTCCGGATCAGCAGGTCGGGATCGGGCTGGCCCGCAGTGTAAAGAAACCCGCTGAACCGCGCTTCGTCCAGCGTTTCGGGATCGACGCGAGCGGCGAGCATCTGTTTCGCCGCCTCGATGATCTCGGCGCGACCGCCGTAGTTGAGGGCGATGTTGAACTGCATCCCCCGGTTGCCAGCCGTCTTGTCTTCGGCCGCGCGCAGTTCGTTCCGGACGTCGGGCGCGAGCTCATCGGACCGTCCGATCACCTTGAACCTGATGTTGTTACTGAGAAGTGTCTTCAGCTCGAGCCGCAGATACCGCTTGAGCAGCATCATGAGGGTGGATACTTCCGAGGGCGGCCGCTTCCAGTTTTCCACCGAAAACGCGTAGAGGGTCAGGACGCCGATGCCCAGCCTGGCCGAGCCTTCAACGACCTCGCGGACCGATTCGATGCCGGCGCGATGCCCCTCAACCCTGGGCAGGTGCCGCTGGGCCGCCCAGCGGCCGTTGCCATCCATGATGACCGCGACATGCTGTGGAAGCCGGTCGAAGTCCACCTGCCGGGCGAGCGCTTCTTCCGCCGATCCAGCGGCTACCACCGCGAGCAGGTCTTCCAGCGCCATGCGTAAGTTCCTGATTCTAATACAGTACGCGCTTCAGAAAGAGACCCTGTGGCGGGGCCGTGACGCCCGCCTGCGCGCGGTCGCGTGACGCGAGAATGCGGTCGATCTCTCCGGGAGCGTAGCGCCCGAGACCGACTTCGACGAGTGTCCCGGCGATGTTCCGCACCATATGGCGAAGGAAGCCGTCCCCTTCGACTTCCATCACCAGCGGGTCGTCAGGCCCCGAACTCCGGCGCCATTCCAGCCGATGAATCGTGCGCTCGGTCGAACGGACGTTGGTGCGGGCACCCTGGAACGCAGCGAAATCATGCGTGCCGCAACAAGCCGCGGAGGCGTCCTCAATGGCTTCGAGATCGAGCGCCGGAGTGACATGCCAGGCGTAACGGCGCAGGAAGGGAGAGGCAATCCGCCGTGCTGATGATGCGGTACTCGTAAACCTTTCCCTTTGCGCTGAATCGCGCATGAAAATCGCTCGGCATCTCCTCAGCGTCCAGAACCCGGACGTCGAACGGGAGGATGGCATTCAGCGCTCGCACGAGCCGTGGACGGATCGATGGTCGCGGTGAGCGTGAAACTGGCGACCTGCCCGAGGGCGTGAACACCGGCGTCAGTGCGGCCGGCGGCGTGAACATTGACCGCGCGCCCCTTCGATGGGAGCCAGCGCTTTTTCGATCAGCCCCTGAATAGAAACACCCTCGGCCTGGCGCTGCCAGCCGACGAAGTCCGTACCGTCGTAGGCGAGAATGAGTTTCAGAACGTGCGACGCGATCACGTGCGATGTGCGACGTGCTCACGTGCTCACGTGCTCACGTGCTCACGTGCTGACGTGCTCACGTGCGGGAGCCGGGTTTGACGACGGGCTCGCCGCGGGCGCACATTGGGCACGACTCGGGTTCGTAAACCGGCACTTCGAGTTTCACCAGCGAGAAGAACGGAACGCTCAGACGTCCGGACTGGCTGCCCCGATCGATGATCGAAGCCGCGGCAACCACTTCGGCACCCGACGCCGTCGCGACCTCCATCGTCTCGAGTGTCGAGCCGCCGGTCGTGAGGACGTCCTCGACGACGACCACGCGGTCCTCCGGGGAGAGTTGGAACCCGCGCCGGAGCGTGAGTCGGCCCTCGGCGCGTTCCGCGAAGATGGCGCGGACGCCGAGTGCCCGCCCTGTCTCCTGCCCGATGACGATCCCGCCGAGCGCCGGCGAGAGGACGACGTTCGGTCTCAACGAGCGGACGCTCTCGGCGATCGCCCGGCCGAGTTGTGCGGCCTGTTCGGAATGTTGCAGCACCAGTGCGCTCTGCAGGTAGCGGTTACTGTGCAGGCCGGATGAAAGTTTGAAATGCCCTTCGAGAAGAGCACCTGACTGCCGGAACAGATCGAGTACGTCATCCGCGGTCATTGTTTGTTACTTCGTTTGAGCGGCTCGGTAGAGGCCGCTTTAGCCGGCCTGTTCCCGGTAGAGGCCGGCTTTAGCCGGCCTGACGACTAATTTGTCGCCCGCCGCCCATTCACGCGCAGATTGTCCTCGAACAATTTGAGGATCCGCCGGTATTCGTCCGCCCAGCTGGTCTCCTCGGTGAACCCGTGGTCCTCGACCGGGTAGGCGGCCAGCTCCCAGTTCTCCTTGCGCAGCTCGATCAGCCGCTGCGTCAGCCGCACCGAGTCCTGAAAATGAACGTTGACGTCCACCATGCCATGGCAGATCAGCAGCGCGCCTTTGAGCCCTTCGGCGAAATATATCGGCGAGCTCTTGCGATACGCCTCGGAATCCTTGTGCGGGATATTGAGGATGTTCGACGTGTAGCCGTGGTTGTAATGCGCCCAGTCGGTAACTGGACGCAGCGCGGCACCAGCCGCGAAGACGTCCGGCGTGGTGAACATCGCCATCAATGTGATGAAGCCGCCGTAGCTGCCGCCGTAGACGCCGATCCGCCGGGGGTTGACGTTCTCTTTAGCGGCCAGGAACTTCGCGCCGTCGACAATGTCTTCCAGGTCCTTGCCGCCCATGTGGCGATAGATCGCCGTCCGCCAGTCGCGGCCGTAGCCCGAGCTGGCACGATAGTCCACGTCCAGAACGACGTATCCACGGGACGCGAGAAGGTTGTGGAACATGTATTCGCGGAAGTACGTGGACCAGTACTTGTGCGCGTTCTGCAGGTAACCCGCGCCGTGGACGAACACCACCGCCGCGCGGGACGGGTCGCGCCGGGCGCCGATCATCTCGGGTGTGAAGAGACGCGCGTACACGTTGACACCGTCACGCGCCTTGAACGTGATGACTTTCGGATCGATCCAGTTGAAGGCACGCCACTCCGCCGTTGGAGTTGTCGTCACCTGCTTCGCGGTCGCACCGGGCGTGTTCGGCATGATGAACACTTCCGGAGGCTTGGTGCTGTAGGAGTAGATCAAACCCAGCGTTGATTCATCGGGCGACGGTGTCGCCTCGTTCGAACCCGTCATCGCGGTGATCTTCGTGCGCGGACCACCCTCGGTCGAGAGTCTGTAGAGGTGACGTTCGCCCGGATGATTCTCGGTCGACGTGAGGTGGAACTTCTTCCCGTCTCGCGACAATGATGCGGACGTGATCTCCCACTTCCCCTGCGTCAGCTGCTTCGGCTTCGCCCCATCACCGCTCACATCGAGCGTGTAGAGGTGCATCCAGCCGTCGCGTTCCGAGAGAAACCACACGCGCTTGTTGTCCGGGAGGAACTCGACACCGGAACCCCCGAACGACAGCTCGCGGATCCATGCATCGTCATGCAGCGTATCGATGACTTTCGACTTGCCGCTGTCGGGCTCGAGGGTCACGAACCAGCGGTCCTTGTTGTCGGCCGACCGCGCCGCAGCCACCACGAGCTTCCCGTCATCTGAAATGCTCGGCATCGACCAGCGGATCTCCCGTTCGGCGGCCCGCCCCGGCTTGCCATCTGGCGTCGTGGTCCCCGTTGCCGCAGGGTTTTCCGAGGCGGAAACCGGCGGGGCGAAGCTGCCGTCGGCCCATACAGTCTTCGCCGTCTTGAGGTTCAGGATCGCGAGCAGCCGCCGATCCTGTGTGTCGCCAACGTTGGTGCGGCCAGGGATGTCCTCTGTATACCCGGTCTCGGTGACGTAGTTGGGAATGATCGTGCTCTTCGAACCGGCGGGGCGCTCCGACACGAGGATGTATGCGAACGTCTCGTCAGGGGACAGCATCAGGTCCGACGCTGACTGCTGAGCGCTCGCCAGTTCGAACTGTGGAGGACGTTCCTTTTTTTCTTTCTCCTCGCGCTTCTGCCGCTCCTCCACCCGCTCGCGTACTGCGTCAATGAGTTTCTGCTCTTCTTCCTTGATGAACTTCTGGCTGTCGGTGAGCTTCGGATCCTGCTTCCGCTGGACGACGTCGGTGAGCTGCGTCACCAGCGTGCCCGAGTCCGCACCGGCACGATGAAAAGGTTGCCGCCGCTGACGTAGGTGACGTGCGTGTCATTTCGCGCCCACCGGGGATTGTTCTCGCCGCCGGTCGTCTTGGTGATCTGGCGGCGCGTTCCGTTCGTGGTATCGAACAGAACGATGTCTCCCCCGTCGGCGAACAGGATGCGCTTCTTCGCCTTGTCCCATCGACCGGAGGCGGGCGGCGCGTTCTTCGCTTCTGCTTCCGACAGCTTGCGCGGCTCACCGCCGCTGCGGTCGACCACGTAGGTTGAGGATTCCTTCTCACCCGGCTTGCGCCAGTCGAAGTACAGCTGCCGCGAGTCGCCGGACCAACGGAGACCGGACGGCGGATAGCCGACGAGGTCGGACCCGCGCATGATGCTGTCGATCGTCATCTCGACGCGGGCGGGCTTGGCTGTCTGAGCCGAAGGAACAGCGACCGTGAACAGCAGGAAGGCGGCCGCAACAGCGGCGGGAATTCGGCGCATTCCGGCAGTATATCGGGATCCCGAATCGCTCAGAATTCGTCTAGGTACAGGTCCTGCTATTGTCGATGGCGGACGTTCCCCGAAATTCACTGTGGAGTAATGTGCAATGCGTTTGAAGCTGAAAATATCAGCGTATCTTGGCGTTTTCCTTCTGACTGGCCTGTTCGTTTCCGGCCGTCCCCTGTTCGCATCCGAACAGCAGCAGCCGCCGCCGCAAATGCCGCCGGCAGCGACCGTTCAGCCGCCTGCCCAGCCCACGGGACCGCAACTGCTGCTCACAGCGGATGAGGCGGTCAGACTCGCGCTTGAAAACAATCTCGGGATCCGCGCCGAGAAGCTCGGGCCGCAGATCGGCACGTACGGGGTCGCGCAGGCGCGAGCGGTGTACAACCCCAGCCTGTTCTCGAACTCCACGAAACGCGACAGCACGCAGCCGCCTGACTTCCTGGCCAGCGGCGGCATCCCGATACGAACGACGTCGGCCCGGTTTCAGACCAACGTCGGGTTGCAGCAGAACGTGCCGTGGGGCGGCGGCAACTACTCGGTCGCGCTGGACGCGTCGAGGCTCACGACCAGCAGTATTTCGAGCTTCAATCCGCAGCTCGGGTCGAACCTCAACGCCCAGTACACGCAACCGCTGTTGCGCGATTTCAAGATCGACTCGTTCAGGCAGCAGGTGCTCATTGCGGAGAAGAACGAAGAGATCGCCAACCTCCAGCTCCGCCAGCAGCTCACGTCCACCGAGCGCGTCGTCCGCAGCGCCTACTACGATCTCGTCGGATCGATCGGACAGCTCGAGGTCGCACGCCGGTCTCTCGAGCTCTCACGCGAGTCGCTGCGTCAGAACAACCGCCGGGTGGAAGTGGGAACGATGGCGCGTATCGACATCATCGAAGCGCAGGCCGAAGTCGCGCGCGTCGAAGAGTCGGTCATCGTGGCGGAGGCACAGATCAAGACGTTCGAAGACATCCTCAGAACGCTGATCCTGAATCCTTCACAGCCCGATTTCTGGACGGTGAACCTGGTCCCGTCGGAAAAACCGATGCTCACGGCGCAAACGCTCGATGTCGATGAAGCCGTGAAGACTGCGCTCGCCAGCCGCACCGACCTCGCCGAGTTGCGCCAGCGAGTCGAGATCACCGACGTCGGCATCGACTTCGCCAAGAATCAGAAGCTCCCGGCGGTCGATCTGCTCGCCAACTACAACACGGTCGGGGTTGCCGGCACACAATTCCTGTATGAGGGCGGGTTCCCACCGATCGAACTGGGTCGCACGGAACGGAGCTTCAGCGAGGCACTCCGCGACGTCTTCGGCCAGCAGTTCAAGACCTGGAGCGTGCAACTGCAGATCAGCTATCCGATCGGGACGAGCCCGGCTTCGGCGGCGCTTGCGTCCAACCGCCT
Organism: uncultured Acidobacteriota bacterium; assembly: GCA_963810305.1. GTDB lineage: Bacteria > Acidobacteriota > Vicinamibacteria > Vicinamibacterales > 2-12-FULL-66-21 > JACDCA01. The sequence goes on along the minus strand of CAWEMY010000017.1, from coordinate 254,401 downwards.
TCAGCGGGAACAACAGCTCACCAACATCCGTGAGCTCGAGGTGCAGATCGCGGCACAAATCCGGGATGCAGGTCGTCAGGTGACGACGAGTCTTCAGCGGGTCGAGTCCACACGCAAGGCGCGCGAATTTGCGCAGATCCGTCTCGAAGCGGAAGAGAAGCGAGTCACCGCCGGCCTGGCGACGACCTTCCAGTTGCTGCAGGCCCAGCGCGATCTCTCGAACTCGGCGCTCCAGGAGAACCGGGCGATCATCGATTACAATCGCGCGCTGGTGAACTTCCGCGCGCTGCAGATTACGCCGCGCTAGTCGCGACCCGGTGGTGAACGCGCCGACGGCGTCGGACCACGGAGGCCACAAAGACCACTAGGAACGTGGCCTTCGTGACTTTTGTGGCTTCAGCGTTCGGCGGTGCGCTGCGGGCAGCACCCGCAAGCCTCGGGTAAACTCCTCCTCGTGAAGTTGACCGTTACGGTCATCACCTACAACGAAGCCACACACATCGCCGCCGCACTCGACTCGGTCGCGTGGGCGGACGAGATCATCGTGGTCGATTCCGGGAGCACGGACGGTACCGTCGACATCGCGCGTGCCCGGGGGACGCGCGTCATCGTCCGCGAGTGGCCGGGCTACAGCGCGCAGAAGAATTTTGCCGCCGACGAGGCATCTCACGAGTGGGTGCTCTCGATGGACGCCGACGAGCGGGTCACACCGGCACTGGCCGCGGAGATCCGGACGCTGATGGCGAAAGGGCCGGACGCTCGTGGCTACAGGATCCGACGGGTGAGCCACTACCTCGGTCAGTGGATCCGGACGACCGACTGGTTCCCCGACTATCAGTTGCGCCTGTACGACCGCAGCGCCGGACGCTGGAACGGCTTGAGAATCCATGAGTCCTTCCGGTTGACCAATGCGGTTCCGGGGACGCTGCGCGAGGAGCTCGAGCACTACGCCTATCGCGACGTGACCCATCACGTCGCGAAGATCAACCACTACACCACGCTGATCGTGGACCAGTGGATCGAAGAAGGACGCCGCGCAAGCGTGGTCCAGATCCTGGTGCATCCGCTCGCCGCGTTCCTGCGGAATTACATCGTCCGCGGCGGTATTCGCCAGGGGACGGCGGGGCTGGTCGTCTCCGCGCTCAATTCCTATTACGTCTTCTTGAAGTTCGCGAAGCTCTGGGAACGGCAACAGCGCGGCTGATGTTCTCGCTTCATATCGATACGGCGCGAACCTGGCGCGGCGGTCAGAACCAGGTCCTCGTCACCGTGCTCGGCCTGCGCTCGCTCGGCCATCGCACCATGCTGGTGGCCCACCCGGATGGCGAGCTCCGCACCCGCGCGTCCGAAGGTATGGAGCTGCTGCCGCTCGCGCCCATGACCGAAATGGACCTGTCGGCGGCCTGGCGGCTGTCGCGCGCGCTGAAACAGCTTCAGCCGGATGTCGTTCACGCGCACGATCCGCACGGCGTGGCGATGGCCGCCCTCGCCCTGTCGATGAGCACCGAGCCGGTCAAGCCGCCGCTCCTCGCATCGAGGCGCGTCGACTTCAAGATCCGCGGCAATGCGCTTTCACGATGGAAGTACCGACAGGTCGATTGCTTCATCTGTGCGTCCGAAGCGATCCGCCAGATTCTCCTGTCTGACGGCGTCGAGCGTGAGCGGGCGGTCACCGTTCACGAAGGCATCGATCTCGACCGCGTCGCCGCCGCGTCGCCGGCGAATATCCATGAGGAACTGTGGCTGCCGCATGGAGCACCGGTCATCGGCAACGTCGCCGCGCTGGTGCCGCACAAGGGCCAGAAGCATCTGATCGACGCCGCCGCTCTCGTCGTACGGCAGGTGCCGGACGCTCGATTCGTCATCGCCGGCGAGGGAGAGTTGCGCGAGGCGCTCGAGCAGCAGATCAGGCACCTCGGTCTCGAGAAACACGTGCTGCTTGCCGGGTTCAGACCGGACGTGCTGTCGGTCCACAAGGCGTTCGATATTTTCGTCATGAGCTCGGTGACCGAGGGGCTGGGCACGTCGATCCTCGATGCCATGGCGTCCGGCAAGCCGGTGGTCGCAACCGCCGCCGGCGGCATCCCGGAAATAGTGCGGGACGGTCGGACAGGCTTGCTGGTGCCGCCACGCGATCCCGACGCGATGGCGGCAGCGATCGTCAAGCTGCTGCGGGACGAACCGTTACGACGGCGGATGGGCGCAGCCGGCCAGTCGCTCGCCAACGCACGGTTCAGCGCGGAGCGCATGGTACGGGAGACGCTGGAGGTCTACCAGCGCGCCGCACTGCGTCCTCACGTCGCGACGTGAGGCATCACCGACTGCGCAGCCGCGGCCGGCACAGCCCCTTGAGAGGACACTGTGAGTCCCCCTGCTGGCGACCGTAGCCGCACGCGTTCATCATGCCGACGTGGCACAGGGAAAAGTCGAAGCGCACGGGATCGTCGGGATCGAGCGCCCTCAGCGATGCGGTAATGTCAGCCGCCATTCGCCACCCGGGGCTCCTGTACCTGGTCAGGCGCAGACAGCGGCCAAGACGGATGACGTGGGTATCCAGCGGCACGATCAGCTTGCCGGCTGAAACGCGCGTCCACACCCCGAGATCGATCTCATCGGAACGGACCATCCACCGGAGATACAGGTTCAGACGCTTGCAGGCGCTCCCTTTGGAGGGGCGCGGAAAGAAGTAGCAGACCCCGGGACGTCTCGGCACCCGTTTGTAGGCGCGCCTGATATCGAGCGCCAGCGCTCTCTCCGAAAAACTGTCGAGTGCGGCCGACACGTCATCGTCATCGCTCGAGTACCCTTCGACGAAAAAGTTTTCGACGCTGCCCTTCGCCTCGACCATCTGTCGCAGGATCCACAGCAGCGCAACGAGGTCGACCCCTTTCGTCCAGCGGTGGACCATCTCACGGAGCTCCGGATGCGGAGCGTCCGGATCGAACGCACGGACGAACTCCGCCGGACGCGGCCCCATGATCCGGAACAACGTGCGGATCGAGTTCAGCACACTGCCGACGCGCCCGAACGCAAGCGCGGCGGCGCAGAAGCCGGCGATCTCGCGATCATCGTTCCGTCGGAACGGCCGGACGAGATTGACCGGGTCGGACGCCGATTCTTCGCGGTTGTACGACTCGTACAGGGAGTTGAGCGCCGTGCCGAGTTCCTGTCTGCCGCGCACGTTAGAGGTTCGCAGTTCGCGGTTCGCGGTTCGCAGTTAGAAGGTCGTGATGGGTTCGCCGGCTTTGCATATCGGGCACTGCGCGGCGGCGTAATTCTCAGGGGCCGCGTATTCCATCAGCGCGTAGTTCGGCACGCCGGCATCGGTGACGGCTTCCATCCGGTCGCAGATTTCCACTGTCGCCAGCACCGTCCCTCCTGCCGATCGCACGAGCTCGGCACATCGCTCGAACGTCTTCCCGGTATTCCTGACATCGTCGGCAAGCAGCACCCGGCGTCCTTTCATCTGCAGCGCGTAGAAGTCGCGCAAGACGAAGCCGTCACCGGCGCTGGTAAACGGCGCGAAGCTGCAGGGTGGGTGGGTCAGCGCGCGGCGGCCGTCGAGCAGCCCCGCAATGGTGTGCGCGAGCAACGCACCGCCGGTCGCAGGGCCGGCGACCACCTCGGTGCTCGCGAGCAGGTCGCCGGGCAGGACGTCCAGCAGATCCTGGGCGAGACGCCAGATCGTCGACGGATATCGAAACAGCTGGTGCGGATTCAGATAGACACGCCCGTGAAAGCCGTTGCCGTAATCGAAGTGCCCGTGCCGCATGAGCACCTCGAGCTCCTGCAGCTTCTTCACGGCCTGGTGTCGCAGATCTTCGGTGCGGTTCATTCGCGTCCTTACGGCGCCTGGTAAACGATTCGGCCTCCGACAATGGTCGCGGCGACTCCGCCCCGCAGTTCCCATCCGTCAAACGGCGTGTTCTTCGATTTCGACTTCAGCCCTTGCGCCCGAACCGTGACCTTCATGTCGGGCAGGAGAACGGTGACGTCCGCGGCCACTCCGGGCGCGAGCGATCCCCCCTCGACGTTGATCACGCGGGCGGGGTTGACCGACAGCAGCTCGATCATGCGTCCGATGCCGATACGCCCGGTATGGACCAGACGATCGAAGACCAGCGCCACCGCGGTTTCGAGACCGACGATCCCGAAAGGTGCGCGATCGAATTCGACCATTTTTTCGTCGAGGTGATGCGGTGCGTGATCGGTCGCAATCACGTCGACAACGCCGTCGGCCAGCCCGGCAAGAAGGGCCTCGACATCCGCCTGCGCGCGTAGAGGCGGATTCATCTTCAGGTTCGTGTCGTACTTCACTGCGCCGTCGATCGCCTCGTCTGTCAGCGTGAAATGATGCGGTGCGACTTCGCAGGTGACCCGGACGCCCCGGTCCTTTCCGGCCCGAACGGCCCGCATGGACTCCCGTGCGCTCATGTGCGCAATGTGCACGGGTGCACCGGTGAGCTCCGCGAGGGCGATGTCGCGTTCCACCATCACTGACTCCGCAACACCGGGAATACCCCGCAGCCCCAGCGCGGAGGCAAAGAACCCCTCGTGGGCGACGCCATCTCCTTTCAGTGACGGGTCTTCACAGTGGTCGATCACCGGGACGCCGAGCATCCCGGCGTATTCGAGCGCCCGGCGCATCAGAAGTGCGGTTCGTACCGGCTGCCCGTCGTCGGAGAACCCCACGCAGCCGGCGGCCTTCTGCTCGCCGAGCTCCGCCATCTGCTCGCCTTTCGAGCCGATGGAAACAGCACCGATGGGATATACGCGCGCCGAATTCGCCTCCGCCGCTTTCTTCAGGATGAACTGCGTGATACCGGCGTGATCGTTGACCGGATCGGTGTTCGGCATGCACGCAACCGCGGTAAAGCCGCCGGCCACGGCCGACGCCGTGCCGGTGGCGACCGTCTCCTTGTGCTCCTGGCCGGGCTCGCGGAGGTGCACGTGGATGTCGATGAGTCCGGGGGCGACGATGCCGCCGCGCGGGATCTCGTAGACGCGCGCGCCGTTAACCGGAAGGTCGCGGCCGACACGGGCGATCCGGCCGTTCTCGATCAGGACGTCGAGCATTCCGTCGAGGCCGTTTGCGGGATCGACGACCCGGCCGCCTTTCAACACAAGGTTCATCTGGTAGACGCCTCCGCGGTGTCGGTGTCGCGACCGGCAAGCAGGTAGAGCACGGCCATGCGGACGGCGACGCCGTTCGACACCTGCTCGAGAATGACCGACCCCGGGCCGTCGGCGACCTCCGAGTCGATCTCCACGCCACGATTCATCGGTCCGGGGTGCATGACGATGACGTCCGGTTTCGCGCGGTTCAACCGCTCCCGGGTCAGACCAAACAGGGAAAAGTACTCGCGAACGGACGGAAAGAAATGGCCGTACATCCGCTCCTGCTGGATCCTCAACATCATCACTACGTCGGCCCCTTCGAGCGCCTGGTCGATCGATGTCGTCACGGTCACGCCGAAGCGATCCAGGCCGGCCGGCAGGAGCGTCGCCGGACCGCAGACTCGAACCTCGGCGCCCACCGTGCGCAGCAACAGGATGTTGGAGCGCAGCACGCGGCTGTGCATCAGGTCGCCAACGATCGCAACCGTCAAGCCGGCCAGCCGTCCCTTGTGCGCACGGATCGTGAACCCGTCGAGCAGTGCCTGCGTCGGATGCTCGTGCATGCCGTCCCCGGCGTTGACGATCGTCGACTGGCACATCCGGGCGAGGAGATGCGGCGCGCCCGACGATGCATGACGCATCACGATCATGTCCGGTGACATCGCCTCGATGTTGCGGATCGTATCGAGGAGGGACTCTCCCTTGGTCACGCTCGACGTTGCGGTGGCGATGCTCAGCGTGTCGGCGCTGAGGCGTTTCTCGGCGATCTCGAACGAGGTCCGGGTGCGCGTACTCGGTTCGAAAAACAGATTGACGACCGTCCGGCCGCGGAGTGTCGGCACTTTCTTGATCGCGCGGGTGCCGATCTCCTTCATCGCCTCGGCGGTGTCGAGAATCAGAAAGATCTCGTCGGCATCGAGACCGTCGATGCCGAGGAGATGTCTCGACCGAAGCGTCCGCGGCGTAGCGGGAGCGATCTCGGGGATGTGTTCGGTGGCCTGGGTGTTCATGCCTCCCCCTCGATTGTCACTTCGTCGGTGCCGTCGATTTCCTGCAGCCGCACCTGCACGCTCTGCTTGAGAGAAGTCGGCAGGTTCTTGCCGACGTAATCCGCCTTGATCGGCAGCTCGCGGTGGCCGCGATCGACCATGACCACCAGCTGAATGGCCCGCGGGCGGCCGAAGTCAATGAGCGCATCCAGTGCCGCGCGGATCGTCCGTCCCGTATACAGGACGTCGTCCACGAGGAGAATCTTGCGGTCGTCGATCGAAAACGGAATCTCGGTGCGGCGGACGACCGGCTGCGGTCCGACCGGGTTCCGCATCAGGTCGTCCCGATAGAGGGTGATGTCGAGCGCGCCGGTGGGCACATTGTCGCCGTTGATCTCGCGCAGGGACCGCGCCAGACGCCGCGCCATCGGCACGCCGCGCGTACGGATGCCGACGAGAGCAATCTCGTCGAGGCCACGGTTACGCTCGAGGATCTCGTGGGCGATGCGCGTCAGCGCGCGGGACATGCGGTCGGCGTCCATCACCTGAGGCATGGACACCTCCGAAGAACGGCTCTCATCGGTCACCTCTTCACGGCCTCTCAGTGCCGCGTTAAAGAGTTATCTGAGGATCGTAACATGACGCGGGGCGCGGGGCGCGGGGCTCGGACGGAGGTCACGGAGGGAACGCGCGAACCGCGCCCCGCGCACCGCGCACCGCGCACTGCGAACCGCGAACCGCGCTAGCGATATGACGGAATGAACGTAATCGGGCGTTCAGTCGTGAATTCACGCGTAAAGAGATCCGACCTCGCGAAGCCGTCCATGTCGAGCGCAACGGGCAGGCCGAAGAAGTAGAGCAACGTTGGTGTGACGTCGACGATGGAACCGCGCTGCGGACGGCCGTGCTGGACGGCGGATCCGTAGGCGAGCAGGAAGCCGTCCGGCGCGCGTTCGTGCGTTCCGCTCAGATCCGCCTCGCGCAGGATTCGCGACAGCCCTCGCTTGAGCGGATTCGTGTTGTGCATGCCGAACCCTGAGACGACGACCACCAAGTCGCCGGGCTGCATCGCATCGACCGCGGCGCCGAGCTCCGTGTCGATCATCGCGTAGTACTGCTCGATCACGTCCGCATAACGCCGCCGCCTGCGTTCGGGAACGCCACTTGGCGCTGGTGGCTGGGTGTATCGCAGGTAGTGGTGACCGACGACATCCAGCCCCTCGTAGCGAACGGCGACGAAGCGTGGATGCCGAAGCGCCAGGACCGTTCGGGCGACTCGAGAATAGAGAAGATCCCGCTCGCGCACGGCGGCCTCGGGCGTACCGTCGAGAAACTCAGTGGGCGGCGAGGCCGTCGATGGCAGAGCGGTAGCGGCCCGCCGGAGCACGTCCAGGGTGTCTGGCGGGTACGCGGTGCTCTCGAGTGATGCGCCTGCCAGGACGCCCTGATGGAACCGGTCGCTGACGATGAACCCGAGTGTTGGCTGGGCCGGATGTGTGAGAGGCCATCTCACGATTCCAGTCGACAGGCCGGCATCCGACAGAACGCTCCAGACCGGACGGGCCAGCCACTCGTTCGAGGTGCGTGGCTCGTTTCGGACCAGACCTATTCGCACGAGCGCATGCGAAAAACAATGGTCCGGCAGCAGATCGATGCCCCATCGGTCGTTCCTGGCGTAATAGCGGGCCGCCGATCTGACGCCGCTCTTGGCCGGATACATTCCGGTGGCCACCGCCGCCCACACGGGATCGGGCTGCGTCGGGCGGATCGTCGCAAGGTCAACGGCCGCGCCTCCTTCGATCACGCGGCTGAAGTTCGGCAGCCGCCCTTCGGCGGCTCGCGGCAGGATGAATTCGAGCGACGCGCCGTCGAGCGCAATCACCATCACACGAGGGCCTTCCGAGGCACCCTCGACCGGAAAAGACTCCGACCTCCATGCAATCGACGTCGAGCGGGACTCGTCGCCGGCGCCGCGCGCGACCAGCGGCAAGACCAGCGAAGCGACGACCGCGATCGCAAACAGCGATGCTCCTACCCGGCTGCCACGGCGCCCGAATGAATAGTGCAGGACGGCGATCGCCAGCAGCACGAGCGCCGAGGCGCTGGTGGCCAATGCACCAGCGGTCATGCGCCGCGCGGCTTCTTCGCCGAGCGCCTGCGAAAACCCCCGGACGTTGAGCCACATCAGCACGGCCGCCGCCGCGGAGAGCGCCGCCGACAGCCATGCCAGAACACGGACGCTCGCCCACCCCGGTGACATCGCGCTCATCGCAAAAAATTCGCGGGCGACGATTATCAGATAGCACGCGGCGGCGATGATCAGGCCGTAGAACAACCCGAGTGTCACGAACCACTGCCACGGTGTGCCCGATGCGAGCGGCACTTCGGGGTTCAACTGGACGACGATGATCGTTAGAAACGCAGCTCCGAGCGCGCCCGCGATGAGCGAGTTGGTGAGCATGCGGAGGAACCGCATGGCGCAAGTGTATACTTCGGTCCATGCCGGTCGACGTCGACGCCGCGGTCATTGCGAACACGCGGCTGTCAGCCGACTACAGCGTGCTCGCGCTTGCGGCGCCGGCGATCGCTGAAGCCGCGCAGCCCGGGCAGTTCGTCATGCTGAAGGCGTCGCGCGGGATGGATCCGCTGTTGCGTCGTCCGTTCTCGATCTTCGAAGTGCTTCGCGACGATCGCGCCTTTCCCACCGGCATCACCATTCTCAACAAGCGTATCGGCAAGGGAACCAGACTGCTCTACGAGGTTGAGCCAGGGGCTCACCTGCAATGCCTCGGGCCGCTCGGTCGCCCCTTCGAGCCGGTGGATCCTCCCGCCGAAGCGTGGATGGTCGCCGGTGGTGTCGGCCTCGCGCCGTTCGCGACCCTGGCGGAGGCACTGCTGGCACGGGGCACAGTGCCCACGCTGTTTTATGGTGCACGCCGCGCCGAGGATCTTCACTGCATCGAGATCTTCGAGCGATTGGGCATTCGCGTCGTCTGCTCAACCGAGGACGGCAGTCGAGGCGCTCACGGCCGCGTCACCGCCCCCCTGGAGCAGGAGCTCGCGAGAACGCCTCGATCGACCGAGCTGCGGCTGTACGTCTGCGGGCCGACGCCGATGATGCGCGCGGTGTCGGCGGTTGCGTCGGCGAACCGCCGCCGATGCGACGTCTCGCTCGAACAGGTCATGGGCTGTGGACTCGGCGGCTGTTATTCCTGCGTCGTGCTCGCACGCGACCGCTCAGGAGCGCCGCACCATACACGGTCCTGCATCGACGGCCCGGTCTTCGATGCCAGCCGCGTCATATGGGAGGCGCTGGCGCACTGACGTGAGCCTCGACCTCTCGGTTTCTCTCGGCTCGCTCACGATCCCCAACCCGCTGATCGCCGCCAGCGGATGCTTCGGCTACGGCGTCGAATACGCCGACACCGTCGACCTCTCGACGCTCGGTGGGGTTGCCGTCAAGGGCCTGTTTCTCGCCGAGCGCGAGGGGCACCCGCCGCCGCGCATCGTCGAAACGCCCGCCGGCATGCTCAACGCCATCGGCCTGCAGGGGATCGGCGTTCACCGTTTCATCCGCGAGAAGCTGCCCGAGCTACGCGACCGCCGCGCCATCGTGTTCGTGAACATCTGCGGCACGACGATCGACGAGTACGTCGAGCTGTCGCGCATCCTCTCGGACGCGGAGGGTGTTGCCGCGATCGAGCTGAACATTTCGTGTCCCAACATCAAGGAAGGAGGCATCACGTTCGGCTGTTCCCTGCCGGGCACACACAACGTCGTTGCCGCGGTCCGCAAGGTCACCCGGCTGCCGGTGATCCCGAAGCTCACGCCCAACGTGACCGACGTCGCCTCGTTCGCCCGCGCCGCCGAGGAGGCCGGCGCGGACGCCGTTTCACTCGTGAACACCTTCCTGGCAATGGCGATCGATGTCGAGACCCGGCGGCCGAAGCTGACCAACATCGTTGGCGGGCTGAGCGGGCCGGCAATCCGCCCGATTGCGGTCCGGATGGTTTATGAGTGCCGGCAGGCCGTGAAGATCCCGATCATCGGCATGGGCGGTATTGCGGATCCCGAGGACGTCCTCGAATTCATGATCGCCGGCGCAGCAGCAGTGCAGGTGGGGACGGCAAACTTCGTCGATCCATTCATCTGGTCCAGGCTGCTCGACGGCCTCCGGAGCTACATGTCGCGGCACAACCTTTCGCGATTGACCGACCTGACCGGCACCCTCGACGCGACCTCCCGGCAGCAGGCGTGGATCAGCTCCTAGTCGCGCTCGACGTCGAAAACGGCGACCGCGCGCTGGCACTCGCCGAGAACCTCCGCGGCATAGCCGGCGGTTTCAAGATCGGCAGCCGCCTTTTCACTCTCGAGGGGCCGTCCATCGTCCGCGCGCTGACCGAACGTGGCGACCGCGTTTTCCTGGATTTGAAGTTCCATGACATCCCCAACACAGTGGCGACGGCGGTCGCGGCCGCGACGTCGCTCGGGGTGTGGATGCTGAATGTGCATGCGTCCGGCGGGACGCGAATGATGCAGGCCGCTGGCGCTGCGGCGCGTGAAACAGCGACAAAAGAAGGGCGACAGACGCCCCTCGTCATCGCGGTAACCGTGCTCACGAGCATGAACGAAGACGCGCTGACCGAGACCGGGATGCCGGCGCGCGTTCTCGACCAGGTCGTGCGGCTGGCGAAGCTCACCCGCTCGGCGGGTCTGCATGGCGTCGTTGCCTCAGCGCAGGAGACCGCAGTCATCCGGCAGGTCTGCGGAGAGGAATTCACGATCGTCACACCGGGCATTCGCAGCGACACCGGTGCCCGGGATGACCAGGAGAGGACGATGACGGCGCGGCAAGCCATTGCTGCCGGCGCCAGCTACATCGTCGTCGGGCGCCCGATCATCGCGGCGGCCGATCCCCGCTCGGCCGCCGAAGAGATCGTGCGAAGCTGCGGACCTACTTCGCCGTAATGACGAAGTGGCCGCGCCGGTTCTGCTGCCAGCAGGCCTCGGTTTCTTCCGCGCAGAAGGACTGCTCTTCACCCATGCTGACCACCGTGATACGGTCGGCGGTCAGCCCGAGGCTGGCGAGGTAAGCGCGAACCGCGTCGGCACGGCGCTCGGCCAGTGCGAGATTGTATTCGTTGGTGCCGCGGGAGTCGGCATGACCCTGGACCTTGATCTTCGTCGAAGGCCAGCGTTTGAGCCACTCCAGGTTCTTCTGCAGACTGCCGCGTCCTTCCTCGGAGATTTCGACCGAGTCATACGCGAAAAAGACATCGGCCAGCGGTTTCTTCGCGTTCAGCTCTTCCAGCGTCGTCTTCGCGAAGATCTCGTCCTCGGTTAGCGCTGCCGTCGGCGGGTTCGCAGGCGGCGGCGGGGGCGGCGGCGGGGTATTGGGGCGTGTCGGTGCTGCTGCAGGCGGCGGTGTGGCAGCCGGCGGCGGCTCGACCTTCTTCTTGGCGCACGCGCCCGCTGCAATGGCGAATGTCACAACCAGAACGACACTCTGACTCACTCTCATCTAGGTTCTCTCCTGCCCCGGCGATTCATTTGTGGGAAAGTAGAATGGAGCTTACAGCAAAACATTTGAAATCTGAACGACGAACACGCTGATGGACCGTCTTCTCGAAGCCACCGCGCGCGCCGAGCGCGATCATTTCTGGTTCCACGGCTTCCGCAGGTTCGTCACCCCGCTGCTGCAGCAGGCGGCGGAGGGGCACGCGACGCCGGACATCCTCGATTGCGGGTGCGGCACCGGCAACAACCTGCAGCTCCTGCGGAAGTACGGCCACGCCGTCGGCATCGATCTGACGTTCTCGGGCCTCAAATACGCGACGTCCCGCGGCGATCGGCGCGTCGCTCAGGCATCGGTCACCGATCTTCCCTTCCCGGATGCGGCCTTTGACATCGTCACCTCCTTCGACGTGGTCTACGCGCTGCCCGATGCCGCTGAAAAGGCGGCCGTCTCGGAGATGTTTCGCGTGCTCAGGGCCGGGGGGCATCTCGTGCTGAATGTGGCAGCGCTGGAGAGCTTGAGGGGGAATCACTCGGTCCTCGGCGGGGAGGTCCGCCGGTACTCCCGCAGCCGCCTCCGCTGGGCGCTCGAACGCGGAGGATTCGAGATCCGCCGCCTGACCTACACGAACGCCAGCATCCTGCCGCTGGTCGCCGGGACACGATGGCTGCAGCGCGTTCGCGGGCACCAGGAGTCCTCGGCAGAAATCACCGTGCCCTCAGCACCCGTCAACGCCGTCTTGACCGGCGTCCTGGCCGCCGAGTCGGTCGCCCTCCGTTACATGGACATGCCTTTGGGATCGTCGGTGCTGTGCCTGGCGCGCAAACCTTCCTGAATCGCGTCATTTGACAGCCATCGAGTAGACGCGCAGCGCCAGGTGACGACGGTCGGCGATGCCCTCGCGCTCAGCCGGCACGAACCACTTGTCGCTCTCGAGCACGACGGTGCCGTTTGCGGCTTGTAGAACGGCGGCCGGCAACGTGATCTCCCATCTGAAGTCCTGGGCCGGCGACAGCCTCGCGACCTCGCGGCCGCCCGCCGTCACGCGGAGTACCGGGGCCGTGTCGAAATACCGGAGCGGCGATTCTCCGTCGATCGTCAGGATCACATCACGTTCGACCGGCCGCACCCACAGAGCCGCACGTTCGCTTGCCCAGCGCCAGGCGCGTCCGGTCGAGCGGTTGTATTCAGACTCCTGCCAACCCTCTGCGGCTCCCAGCATGGGACGTCCGGGGGGCTGCAGGTCGAACTGCTCGAGTGCGACCCGGACATTGCGTCCTTCAACGACGGACGCGGCCGTGACCGAGAGCGGCAAGTAACCGGCGCCGCTCAGCACCCCCGCCGGCACCTCGATGACGTCGAAGAAAAAGCCGGACTTTACTGTCCGCTGGGCGAGTTGCGAGGCGGGCAGCGCCAGCGTAACTCGTGCGTCCGGCTCGTCCGCTCCGCCGAGATGACGTCCGCCGATCATCAACGTCGCTCCGGCGTCGCGCCCGCGCACCCAGGCAATGCTCGGGCGCCGGTGCGGGCCGTAGCCCTCCACCTCGGTCGTTCCCGCCACCTCCGCGCTGACCGCCCAGCCGCGATCGAGCATCCATCCGGGTGGCGAGAACTCGACGCGGTCCACCGCGCCCGGACGTGCGCCGCCGAGATGCGGCCACTCCGTGAACGGCCATCGGTACTGCGTTGTCTCGTGGCGAGAGTAGGGATCGAACAGTGTCTTGTAGTCAGTCCGGCGTGGATTCGCCACGAACTGGACGTTGCTCGACGGGTTTCGACGCCACTCTTCCACGAGCGTCAGCCACTCGAACCCGTGCGGAGCACGCATAAACTCCGTTCTCGGCGTGTTGGGCGGCCGTTCGACAGTGAGGTCGAGCCATTCATGGAGCCTTCGCATCCCCGCATGCCCGGCGATCCGGCCACCGCTCGCCATCGCATCGGACATCGCCGCGATCCCTGGACTTCCCTTGGCGAATCCTGTCGCCTGGGGAACCGTCAACACCAATGCCACTGAGACGATGGCGATTTCGGCGAACGGACTGACCCTCAACGCCTGCGCTCCACGCACGAAGAGGTACGCAACCGGCGCGAGCAAGGGCAGCGCATATCGCATCGTCAGTGTTTCCTGCAGGACGAGGTGGAACACCGCGTAGGGTCCGAACACGAGTGCCAGCAGCACCAGAACTTTCGGGGTCTTCAAGGCGGACACCGTCGTGCCTGCCGCGGCCACTGCGACGACGACGGCACCGAGAGTGAGCGTCCCCCAGGGCCAGACGAACGCATTTACGAATGCGTGAGCCGCAACCCGAGGCTTGGGAGTCGTCCACAGCATCACGACGCCGACGAAATCCTCCCCGGCCTGGGACCCGAGGGCCGCGAGGTAATTCGTCAGGCCTCCGCTCGTCACCAGCAGCGGAACGCCCCACAGCAGCACTCCGGCCAAAGCACCCGCTGCGGTCAGAACGCGCGCGCGTAATGGAATCGTTGCGGGCGCCGTCACCAGTGCAACGGCGAGCAGCGGGACGGTCAGTGCGGCGGTCTGGATGCGCACCCCCGCGGCGAGTCCGGCAACGATCGCACCGGCAATGAGCGAGGCCGCCCCGGCCTTGCCTCTCCACGCGCGGAGGACGAGAACTTGCGCGGCCACCGCCAGCGCGAGCCCGGCAACATCGCTCATCGGCCGGCTCGCGGTGAACCACGCCAGTGGAGCAAGCGCGGCGACGACCGCTGCCCAGAACGCGCGGCGTCGGTCGCCGTCGAGCGACTCGAATAGCAGGGCGAGCAGCGGCAGCATCAGCGCCCCGCCAAGCGCGCTCCAGAACGCTAGCGCGCGCGACTCAGCGCCGCGGATGCCGAACGCGCGAAAACCCGCCGTGCTGGCTTTTCCAAGCGCGATGAACACCGGGCGATCCGGGCGGATGGGGCTGGTGCTGCGCGACATCGAAGTGACGGACGCCGAGCGCGAAATTGACCGAGTCGATATCTTCGAGGGTTGGTGAAAGAAAGGCGAGGTGCGCGGCGAGGAAGATCACCGCGAGCGCGGCAAGCCTCGTGCGCACGGATCAGACCGGGCGCAGGCGGAGCGCCTCGTTCAGGCTGCCGAGCCGATAGCCACGCAGGTCGACGGTCACGTGGGCGTAGCCGATCTCACGCAGCGCCGTATCGATCCGCTCGGCCATCTCAGGCTCCACCGCACGGGCGATCTCGTCGACGCCGAACTCGAGCCGCGCGATTGTCTCATGATGGCGGACGCGGCAGATTCTGAAGCCGAGGTCGCGAAGCACGGTCTCGGCCATCTCGATCATGCGCAGCTTCTCGTCGGTGACCTCGCTGAAATACGGAATGCGCGACGACAGACAGGCGGACGCGGGCTCGTCCCAGGTCGGCAGGCCGGCCACGCGCGAGAGCTCGCGTATTTCTTCCTTGGTCAGGCCCGCCTCGTCGAGAGGGCTTCGCACGCCGAACTCGCGAGCGGCCTGACGGCCGGGCCGATAGTCGCCGCGATCGTCGGCGTTGCTCCCGTCGGCGATCACGGCGATCCCTCGTTCGCGCGCCAAGGCGGACAGGTGCGTGTATAGCTCGTGTTTGCAGTAGTAACAACGGTTCGCCGGATTCGCTCGGTACTCGGGCCGCGCCATTTCCGCCGTGTGAATGATTTCGTGGTTGAAGCGGAACTGCCGCGCGACGGCGCAGGCCATCTCGCGATGGCGCTCCGGATAGCTGGGGCTGTCGGCGGTGACGCAGAGCGCTTGCGAACCGAGGACCCGACTGGCCGCATACGCGAGCAACGCGCTGTCTACGCCGCCGCTATACGCAATGATGATCGACGGCAGCTCGGCGAGTGTGTTGTAGAGGGATGTTTCTTTTGCGGCAAGGCTGGCGCCGGCGCGCGGCTCACGCGCGCTGGCGGCCGAGGCGTCGGTCACTCTTCCCAATCGTCGGTGTCTTTCTCGTCCTCGTCGTCGTCGGTGGCGTCGGCGTCGTCTTCCTCCTCGAAATCGTCGTCCTCTTCATCGTCGTCGTCGTCGTCATCCTCGTCGCCGGCGGTTTCGAGCTCGAGCGGCGAGGTACTGGTGACTTCGAGGTTGGTTCCACACTCAGCGCAACTGATCAGATCGCCTTTGTCGACGTCGAATTCGTCGACGTCGATGTCGGCATCACACTCGGGACAGGTGGCCATCAGAATTGCTCCTGCGCGAGAAGATGAATCTTGCTGCGCGCGAGTCCGGATTATAGCGAGAACCTGTAAAATCCTGCAATTAGCCTGTGCATACAAGCAAGCGGGTCATCGTTGCCGACGACACCGCCTTCGTTCGTGACCGCTTCGCGAAGGCACTGTCAGGCGCGGGGCACACACCGGTACCTGTCAAGACGGCCGCCGAGCTGCTGACCCGGTTCCGCCAGGACCTGGCGGAGATCGACCTGGTCGTGATGGACCTCCGGCTCGCGAACTCAGGCGGCGTCGATATGGTGCGCGAGTTGCGGAAGATCGACGAAGGCCGTCGGGTAAGCGTCCTCGTATTCAGCGGGACTATCGCTTCGGCCGACGAGGTGCGTGACCTGGCCTCGCTGGGGGTTGCCGGTTATGTCAACGAGTACAGCGCCGCCGACAAGATCCTTCCGGCACTGGCCCCGCATCTCTTTCCGGACAGTTTCAATCGCCGGAGCAGCCCTCGTGTGCTGCTCAGCATCCCGATCTCGTACACCTTCGGCAACACGATTGCCGCAGTTCTCACGTTCAACATCAGCAAGGGGGGGCTGGCCATCAGGACGATGAGCCCACTATCGGAGGGGGCGAAGATCAAGACGCGCTTCCGGCTCCCGGGCGCGAAGAACGACATCGAGGCTGAATCCCGCGTCGCGTGGAGCGATCGCCGGATCGGAATGGGGGTTCAGTTCGAAAAGGTGGATGGCTCAGGGCAGGCAGCGATCGATCGTTTCGTCGACGAGCATTTCTTTTCAAACCGAAAAGCGTAGAGAGAGTCAGACCGCAAGGCGCGGAGTCGGCCGACTACTCCCGGAGAAGTCGCAGGGCGTTCCCGATCACCAGCAGCGACGCGCCCATGTCGGCCGCAACCGCCATCCACAGTGTCGCAACTCCCGCCACGGCCATCGCGAGAAACGCGCCTTTCAACGCAATCGAGAACGCGATGTTGGCGCGAATGTTACGCGACGTCGCCCGACTGAGACGGACGGCGTAGGCAATCTTCCCCAGTTCGTCAGCCATCAGCGCGACGTCCGCGGTCTCGAGCGCGACATCCGTTCCGGCCGCGCCCATGGCGATCCCGACGTCGGCGGCGGCGAGCGCCGGGGCGTCGTTGACGCCGTCACCGACCATGGCAATTACACCGTGGCGCGCCCGCAACTCCCCTACCGCGGCGAGTTTGTCTTCGGGGAGCAGTTCCGCCCGGACTTCATCGACGCCCGCGGCACGCCCGAAGGCACGGGCCGCGGCCTGCTGATCGCCGGTCAGCATTGCGATGTGGCGAATGCCCTGCGCGCGCAGAACGTCGACGGCCTCCGGGGCGCCGGGACGAGTCTCATCCGCAACGCCAATGACGCCGATGACAACACCATCGCTGGCGACCAGCACGGGCGTTGAACCGGCACTCGACACGGTCTCGACAGCCAGCTCGACGTCCGCTGAAGAGAGTTTCGCTTCCGACAGGAAGCGCAGGCTCCCGGCCATCACCGGAACGCCGTCGACGATAGCCTCGGCGCCGCGCCCGGGCGTCGCGCGAAAACCGGAGCTCTCCGGGATCTGCAGCCCGAGCAATTCCGCGCGCTCCACGATCGCGCGGCCGATCGGGTGTTCCGACCGGCGCTCGAGCGCCGCTGCCCGGGCAAGAATGCCGTCCGGCGTCGCGCCGTTCAGCGCGGTGATCGACTGCACGTGAAGACGTCCCTGGCTGAGGGTCCCGGTCTTGTCAAACGCGACGCAGGTCACCTGCGCCAGCTTTTCAAGGTGCGCCCCTCCCTTGATGAGGACTCCTTTACGCGCCGCGGCGGCGAGTCCGGACACGATCGACACCGGCGTCGAGATCACGAGAGCGCATGGGCACGAAATGACCAGCAGGACGAGCGCACGATAGAACCACTCGCCCCACGCACCGTCTGCGGCCAGCGGCGGAACCACGGCGACCAGAACCGCCAGTGTCAGCACGATCGGTGTGTAGATACGCGCGAAGCGATCGACAAATGCCTGGCTCGGAGCACGCTGCGCCTGTGCCCGTTCGACGAGATGGATGATGCGTGCGAGGGTCGAGTCACGCCGCACTCGCGTGGTCTCGATGTCGAGCGCGCCACGGCCGTTGATCGTCCCGGCGAACACATCGTCGCCGGCTTCCTTCTCCGCTGGGAGAGACTCGCCCGTGACCGGCGCCTGATTGACGTGACTCCTGCCCGCAATTACCCGCCCGTCGACCGGGATCTTCTCTCCCGGCCCTACCAGCACCGTATCCCCGGCGGCCACGTCGTCCACGGGAATGCGTTCCTGCCGTCCGTTCCTGCGAACGAGTGCGTCGGCCGGAGCCAGCTCCATGAGCGCACGAATCGCGCCCCGGGCCCGCTCCATTGCGCCGGCTTCGAGTAGCTGGGCCAGCGCAAAAAGAAACACGACCGACGCAGCCTCGGTCCATTCCCCCAGGATGACGGCGCCAATGACGGCGACGATCATCAGGACGTGGATGTCGAGATGCCTCGCGCGAACGCTGGCGAGGGCGCGGCGCGACGTCGGCACGCTGCCGAGCGCTACGGACGCGGCGAGCAGGGGCCAGGCCGGAACGCGCGCGCCCAAGAATTGCAGAGCGAGGCCCGCCGCGAAGAGCACGCCTGAGCCGACGACCAGGTGCCGCCGCCAGTCGCCGCGCGGTGCCGCCGGCTGCTCGTGCTCCAGCCAGGCGCGCATGCCGGTCTGCGACACGGCTTCGGCGATTGCATCGGTCGAAAGGCGCGCCGCGTCATACTTGATGCGCAGCCGCTGGCCGAGGACGTCCGCGTCGAGCGACTCGAGCCCCGACAGGCGGGAAAGCCGCCGTTCGAG
The DNA here is from genome assembly GCA_963810305.1 of uncultured Acidobacteriota bacterium. Taxonomy (GTDB): domain Bacteria; phylum Acidobacteriota; class Vicinamibacteria; order Vicinamibacterales; family 2-12-FULL-66-21; genus JACDCA01. Next base: position 235,737 of record CAWEMY010000017.1, on the reverse strand, counting down.
GATCTTCACCTCCTCGTGACAGTCCATGCCTTCCACGCGGAAGGTGGACTCGGCGTGCAGCTCGCACACGGCGCAGGTGCTCACGAGCCCTCCTCGACGTGCGTGCGCGCCTGGTTGAGCAGCTCGAGGATGTGGTGGTCGTCGACGGCGTAGTACGCCTGGCGTCCCTCGCGGCGGACGCGGACGAGTCGCAGCGTCCGGAGCAGACGCAGCTGGTGAGAAACGGCGGATTCACTGATGCCCACGGCCCTGGCGAGATCGCCGACGCACAGCTCTCCGGACGCGAGGACGTCAAGGATCCGCACGCGGGTCGGATCGCCGAGCATCCGAAACGTTTCTGCCACGGATTCGACGTGAGCGGGCCGCATAACCTGTGAACGTATGAGCAAGCGTTCATATATTACCCGAGCGAAACGCGAAAATGCAAACCCCGTCGTCTTGACACATTTTTCCGCGAGTCGGTAGTATCACTGTTTGGGCTGCTAATCGGCCTGATATCTACACCTTAGACACAGACAAACAACCAGGAACCGGAGAAATCGTGATCGAGGTTCATCACCTGACTAAGCGTTACGGCCGAGTTACGGCCGTTGACGATGTGAGCTTTCGGGTCGAGCGGGGAGAGATCCTCGGCTTCCTCGGCCCGAATGGCGCTGGCAAGACCACCACCATGCGCATCCTCACCGGCTACATGCCGCCGACCGACGGTCGAGCGACCGTGGCGGGGTACGACATCTTCGACAAGCCGATCGACGCCAAACGGCGGATCGGGTATCTCCCGGAGACACCGCCGCTCTACCCGGACATGACCGTCCGCGAGTATCTCGATTTCGTCGCGCGCCTCAAGGGTGTGCCGGCGAAGGAGAAGAAGGAGCGCGTGGCAAGCGTCATGGCCCGCGCACACGTCGCCGACATGGCGGACCGCCACTGCGCAAAGCTGTCGAAGGGTTACCGGCAGCGCGTCGGCCTCGCCCAGGCAATCATTCACAATCCGGAAGTCCTGATCCTCGACGAGCCGACCGCCGGACTCGATCCGAAACAGATCATCGAGACGCGGCAGCTGATCCGCGGCCTTGCAGGCGATCACACGATCGTCCTGAGCACGCACATCCTTCCCGAGGTCGCCCAGACGTGCCAGCGCGTCGTCATCATCAACAAAGGACGCGTGGTGGCGGTCGATACCCCCGACAATCTCACCGCGCGGCTCAAGGGAGCCGAGACCATGTATGTGCAGGTGGATGCGGGAGGGGCGGACGCAGGGCCGACTCTCAATGAAGTCCCCGGGGTTATCCGGGTCGCCACAGCAGACCAGCGCGGCACGCTTGCCGGCTACGAGGTCGAGAGTGAGCGCGGCAGGGACATCCGGCGTGAGCTTGCACGATCGATCGTCAACCGCGGATGGGGTCTGCTCGAGCTCCGGCCAATGCGCATGAGCCTCGAAGAGATCTTCCTCCAGGTGACGACTGAGGAAATACCCGAGGAGAAACCTTCGGACCTACCGGCCCAGGGCCAGACGGACCCAGGGACTGAAGGAGAGGCCCCCGTTGCGTAACGTTCTGACCCTCGCCGAGAAGGAGCTGCGCTCCTACTTCGCGTCCCCGATCGCGTACGTGATCATCGGGCTGTTCGCGCTGCTCTTTGGCTATTTCTACTACGCCTATCTCTACATCTTCATCCGGAGCAGCGCCGAGATGATGCAGGCCGGCGGCGGGCGCGCACCGAACATCAACCAGCAGATGATCGCGGCAGTGCTGCAGAACTCGGCGGTGATCATCCTGTTCGTGATGCCGATGATCACCATGCGGACCTATTCGGAGGAGAAACGCTCCGGGACCATCGAGCTGCTGCTGACGTCGCCGGTCACCGACGTGCAGATCATCCTGGGAAAGTTTTTCGGGGCGATGGGCCTCTACGTCGCGATGCTGGCGGTGACGATCCTCTACATCGCGATCCTCTTCTGGTTTGGCAACCCTGAGTGGCGTCCGATCGTGGCCGGCTACCTCGGGCTGCTGCTGATGGGCGGCTGTTTCATTGCGGTCGGCCTCCTGATTTCGAGCCTGACGAAAAACCAGATCGTCGCCGGCACCCTCACCTTCGCCACCTTCCTGATGCTCTGGATCATCAACTGGATCGGCGAATCATCGGGTCCGACGACCAGGGAAGTGCTGAACTATCTGTCGATCACCGAGCATTTCAACGACTTCGCCCGGGGTGTCATCGACACCAAACACGTCATTTACTACCTGAGCTTCATCACGTTCGGCCTGTTTCTGACCGCCAAGTCGGTCGACAGCGAACGCTGGCGCGGGTGAGGCGCAGACCGACATGTTGAAGAAAATCCTCGGACTTCTCGGATGGCTGGGCGTCGCACTGGTCTTCGCCGCCGTCGCGATTCGGTTTCTCCGCCCCGAATGGGAGGAATGGGTTGGCCGCCTGGCGATTGCCGGTCTGGTCTGCGTCCTGCTGTACATCCTCAGCGACTGGCGATCGGTGGCGCGTTCGTTTTCGGGCCGTGAAGCGCGGTACGGTTCGGTTGCGATCGCCAGTGTTGCGATCGTGCTCGCCATTCTGATCGGGATCAACTTCCTCGCGAGCCGACGCAATAAGCGCTGGGACCTGACGGCGGCGAAACAGTTCACGTTGTCGGACCAGACGAAAAAGGTCCTGAGTTCGCTGCAGAAACCGGTCGCGGTGCGGGTGTTCACTCGGGCGGAAGATTTCGACCGGTACCGCGCCCGTCTCGACGAGTTCAAGTACGTCTCGAACAACGTGTCGGTCGAGTACGTGGACGTGGAACGACGTCCGGCGCTGGCAACGCAGTACGGCGTGCAGCAGGTCGGGACCGTAGTCTTCGACTATGACGGCCGCGTCGAGCGGGTCACCTCCGACGCCGAGCAGGAGCTGACCAACGGGCTGATCAAGGTCGTGCAGGGCACGAAGAACAAGGTCTACTTCGTCCAGGGGCACGGTGAAAGGGCGCTCGAAGGTTCCGATCAGACGGGTTATTCGACAATCGCCGCGGCGCTCAAGTCCGACAACTTCGAGTTCGACGGAGTCGTGCTCGCTCAGGTTCAGGCTGTGCCCGCTGACGCGACCGTGCTGGTCGTCGCGGGACCGCGCACGGACCTCTTCCCCGCGGAAATCGAGATGCTGAAGGCGTACCTCGCCCGGGGCGGAAAGATTTTCTTTCTCCTCGACCCGCCGGCCAAGCCCGAGACCCCCGATCTGATCAACGTGATCGCGCTGCTCAAGGAGTGGGCAATCGAGGTCGGAAACAACGTCGTCGTCGACGCGAGCGGCATGGGACAGATGCTCGGTACGGGTCCCGAGGTGCCGCTGGCTGCGAAGTACGATCCGCATCCGATCACGGATCGGTTTCGACTGCTCACCGCGTACGCGATGGCTCGCTCTGTCTCCTCGATCAGCGCCGGAGCGAACAATCGCTTCGCACAGAACCTGATCGAGACCAGTCCCAGGAGTTGGGCGGAGATCGACGTCAAGGAGCTCATGACCTCGGGCCGGGTCGAGCGGGAGGAAGCCAAAGGAGACAAGCCAGGGCCCGTGTCGCTCGGCTCCGCCGTTTCTACAGCCGCGGAGAAGCCACCGACGCCGCCGTCCGACAAGCCGGACGCCCCCAAGCCGCCGGAGACGCGGATCGTGGCGATCGGCGACTCGGATTTCGCCTCGAACGGATGGCTCGGGATCCCGGGCAATCGCGATCTGTTCATGAATTCGGTGAACTGGCTCGCGCAGCAGGAGAACATGATTTCGATCCGTCCGCGTGATCCGGAAGACCGCCGCATCACCGTCACCGCCGCGCAGGAGCGGAACATCTTCTGGCTGACCGTGTTCATCATTCCCGGGCTGATCCTGCTGGCCGGCGTCCGGACGTGGTGGGTGAGGAGATAGATGCGCGGCGGACGTACTCTGGCGCTGCTCGTTCTCGTCCTGGTTCCGGTCGCCTACTTCGCGTCGAAGGAATATCGGAATCCGACGCCCGCGACTGACACGAAGAAGCTCGAAAAGGTGTTCAGCGTCGAGTCGGACAAGATCGAAGAAGTGGCGATCAAGTCCGAATCGGGCGAACGCACGACACTCCGAAAGGCCGGAGCCGACTGGCAGGTGGTGGCCCCGGCCGATGGTGCGCCCGCTGCGGCCGACGCGTCGGAGGTCTCAGGGATCACCTCCAATCTGTCGACCCTCGAGCAACAGCGGGTCATCGACGAGAACGCCCAGGATCTGAAGGAATTCGGCCTCGCCGAACCGCGCATCGAGGTGACCTTCAAAGCCGGCGGCGAGCCGCAGACGCTGCAGATCGGGGCGAAGACACCGACCGGCAGCGATGTCTACGCAAAGATCGCAGGTAAGCCGAAGGTATTCCTGATCCCGTCGTACATCGAGTCGACCTTCAATCGAAAGACGTTCGATCTCAGAGACAAGAGCGCACTCAAGATCGACGCACAGAAGGTCGATTCGCTCGAAATCGTTTCGGCTGGACAGCCGATCAAGTTCGCCAAGGTGAACGGAACGTGGCAACTCGCCGCACCGGCCGAGCCGCGAACTGACGCCGTCGCGATCGACAGCCTTGTTACCCGCGTCGCCGGCGCCCAGATGAAGTCGCTGGCGCCGGGCGCCGATCTGAAGGAGTACGGCCTCGACAAGCCGTCGGTGACCGCCCGTATCGGCACCGGGTCGTCGCAAGCAACGCTGCTCATCGGAAAGACAGGCGCCGAGGGGACGGTCTACGCGAAAGACGAATCCCGGCCGGCGGTTTTCACGCTCGAGTCTGCGATCGTCGACGAGCTGAAGAAGGACGCGCTGCAGTATCGCCAGAAGGATCTTTTCGACGCACGGGCATTCAACACGACTCGCATCGAGTTGACGAAGGGCGCGGACAAATTCCTCTTCGAGAAGAAGACGGAAAAGGACAAGGACGGCAAGGACGTCGAGAAGTGGCGGCAGCTGGCGCCGGCGCAGAAAGACGCCGATGCCGACAAGATCGCCAGCCTGCTGTCGACGCTTACCGGCGCCCGGGCGACGTCATTTGTCGCCGCAGCAGGCGCGAAAGCGGAGCTTACGACCGTCCTCACCGGTGACGGAAAAGAGGAACGCGTCACCTTCTTACGGACCGGTACGGACGCATTTGCGGTCCGCGACGGCGTCCCCGGTGCTGCGAAAATCGATACGACGCTGCTCGACGATATCCTGAAGGCCGTCGAGGCGCTGCGCTAGGGGCCGTTTCGCGAACCGCCCCTGCATCTGAAATGATCACCCTCCGCGCTATGTGCGTTGCGGCGGCGCTGGCGTCCGCCGGCTGTGCGACGCATGCGGCGCCGGCAACATCCCCTTCGACCTCTCACAACCCCGCAGCCGTTCGACAGCTGCAGGCGGATCTCTCCTCCGTCTTCAACGCTCCGATCATGGCCCGCGGAGTCTGGGGCGTTGACATCCGCTCTGCCGAGACTGGTGCACTAGTCTTTCAGCACAACGCCGATCGTCTGATGATGCCGGCGTCCAACATGAAGATCCTGACGCTGGCGGCGGCCGCGCAACTTCTCGGTTGGGACCACCGGTTCGCGACGACTCTCGAGACATCGGCGCCGATCGAGAACGGCGTCCTGCGCGGCGACCTGGTGATCCGGGGCAGCGGCGACCCGACGATGAGCACCCGCGGCGATCGCGCCAAGCTGGTCTTCGACGAATGGGCCAAAGCACTGCGTGCCGCGGGCATCTCCTCGATCGAGGGACGCATCGTCGGCGACGACCAGGCGTTCGATGACGAGGGACTTGGGCCTGGCTGGGCGTGGGACTATCTCGAGGCCGGGTATGCATCGCCCATCGGCGCGCTTCAGTACAACGAGAATGTGGCCGAGTTGACGGTGACACCGGGAGGCGCGTCGGGCGATCCGGCAGCTGTGCGTCTCGAGGCCGGCAGCGGGCTCACGGTGGTGAATCGGGTTCGAACCGAGCCGGCGGCGGGCGAATCGGGGCAGCGTGGATCCATCAACGTCCGCCGTCGCGTCGATCGGCCCGAGCTCGAAGTCAGCGGAACGATCCCGTTGGGCTCGCCAGCTGTGACGCGCGTGGTGGCGGTGGTGAATCCCACCTTGTTCTTTTCGCAGGGGGTCAAGGACGCTCTCGTTTCGCGAGGCATCGCGGTCACCGGGGAAGCTGCCGATGGTGACGATGTGGCCGCGGACCTCGTCCGAAATGGCGCCCCGTCCTTCCGCGTGCTGCACACGACGCTTTCGCCAACGCTGCTTGAAATCGGCACCGTGCTGATGAAAGTCAGTCAGAACCAGTACGGCGAGACGCTGCTCAAGGCAATCGGCGCAAAGCAGGGCGGGCTGGGATCGACTCGCGCGGGAAGGACGGCAGCGGCGCAGGCATTCGCGGCGTGGAACGTCCCTGAAGACGCGTACGTCATGTCTGACGGCTCGGGGCTTTCCCGGTACAACTACGTCGCAGCCGCGGCAGTCACAAGTGTCCTGCGCCGCATGTACTCCGATCCCCGGCACCGGGAGCCTTTCCTCGCAACGCTTCCAATCGCGGCCAAAGACGGGACCATCTCAACACGCATGCGGCAGACGCGCGCCGCGGAGAATGCGCGGGCGAAAACCGGCTCAATCGCGAACGTCCGGTCACTATCGGGCTTCGTGCGCACCCGAGATGGCGAGATGCTGGTGTTCTCGATCATCGCCAACGACTTCGTGATTCCCGCAGCGACCATCACCTGGGCTGCTGACCTCGCCGTCGAGATCCTCGCGAACTACACTGATCATTGATCACTGACGACTGGTCAATTGATTACTGATCACTGATCACTGACCACTCGTAATTGATAATTGGGAATGGTGCGCCGGATCGCCGCGGCTGTGCTGGTCGTCGGCTGCGTGGCGGCCGCTGCCGGGTGGTGGTACTACCGCTCGGGACGCTTCGCGCGATCCGCTCAGCCAGCCGATGTCGCCAACGACATCAACTGGCTCGATCACATCTACAGCCAGAACCCCGCTGTCGCTGAAGAGGCTCGTCGGCAACTCAAGAATCAGCACACCTCGGCGCTTCCCGCGATCAGCGAAACGCTGCGCAATCCGACCGCCGACGAAGATCACAAGAAAGCGGCCCTCAGGGGCTGTGCGGTGCTGGGCGCGGATGCGGCCGGCCTGATCGACGAAGTCGCTGCGCACTTGACGGTCCCGGCACTGACCGTCGAAGCTGCCGTTGCGCTGAGCTTCATGGGCGAGGAGGCCTTCATTCCCTTGAGAGACGCGCTCGCCAGCGAGGACCCCATCGTTCGCAAGGAGGCCCTGCGCGCGATCGGTAAGCTCCATACCCGCGCTTCCCTTTCCTCCGGAGTCGTCGTACCACTACTGCTCGACGGCCTCGCAGACGCCGATCCCGACGTCCGGATGATTTCCGCGATCTACCTGGGAATCATCCACGACGAAGGAGAGGTCGTCGTCCCCGAGCTGATCGAGATGCTGCAGGACGAACACGCCGACGTTCGAACGGCATCGGCCGCCGCGCTGGGCTCGTTCGGCCCTGAGGCGGAGATTGCCGTGCCCGCCCTGCAAAAGGCCAAAGCCGACCCGGACGAGAATGTCGCGCGGGAAGCCGGCGTCTCTTTGGTCAAACTGAACCGCCTGCCATGTCCAGCCGCGCGCGTGGCCGCGGGCTTGTCCGCCGAAGCCTCGCGCGAAGGCGGAACAACCGGCCGCACGTAGACTTCCGGCCGCCCCGATTCGTTCGATTGGTAGGCTACCCAAAGGCCGTCCGGGGAGAACACCCCATAGGCCTCACGGAAGGGAGTCTTCAGGAACGCCCTTGGTGTGCGTTCCCCCACCATCGGTACGATCCAGAGATCGACGTTCCCTTGCGATGCGATGCTGCCGTACAGCAGGCCGCGGCCGTCCACAGACCAACTGTAGGAGGCCACGTACTCGTCGGAGGCCGCCATGAGCTGCTCCTCCACTCCGCCGAGCGTGAGCATCTGGTAGAGGGCAAATTGCCCCGTCCGGTTCGAGGTGAACGCGATCCGGGAGCCGTCGGGCGACCAGACGGGATACGAATCGACAGCCGCATCAAATGTGAGTCGGCTCGCGCGAACGCCGTCGAGCAGCCAGACGTCGGTATTTCCCTGCACCGTGCGGGACACCGCGACGCGACGGCCGTCGCGGGACACGCGCGGTCTGGCGAGTGTGCCATCGTGGTCGCCGATCGTGCCGCGCGCCGTGCCCGAGCGGTCGAACCACGCCAGTTGCCGCTGGCTGCTCGCTCCCGTCCGATATGTCACCAGTCCCGCGGTCGCCACCGAGACGGCGCTCCGAGAGTCACCCTCGGTGGCCACCCCGTCCGCCAGGGTCAAGGGCTCTCCTATAAGCGTGGCCTTCTCCACATCGAGCTGCTGGGCCACGAGCATCCCCGTCCGCACCCACAACACCCACCCGCCTCCGCGCAACGATTCGCCGGGCCCCTGGCGATCGGGCAGAAACACCGCGCTACCGTCTCCGGGTGTCAATCGTGTCGGGGCGCGCCCGTCAGCGCGCCCAGGTAGATCCGGCAGCGTCGGCGCGCCATCGCGGGTTTAGGGCTGTGGCCGTAACAACGCGCGCGCCGCCGAGGCCATTTCCTGAGGATCCCCCAGCAAGCCGCCTCCTTGCGCCAGCTCCGGCCGCCCTCCGCCTTTGCCGCCGAACCGTTCAACCAGCGCTCGCAAGACAGCCGCCGCATCCACCGATGCGTCAGCCGCGCGCGCGATGACGACGGACGAGGGCGCCGGTGCGCTGATCAATGCCGCCGAATACCCGGCGTGCCGTGTTACGGCAGATGCGATCGTCTTCAATCCGATCTGGTCCCAGCCTTCGAGGACGTCGACGACGCACAGGTTGTCCGACGTTGAATTCCTGATCAATCGCTCGCCCTCATGCGCGGCGAGACGTGTCTGCAGATCACGAATCGTGCGGCTTGCCGTCTTCACATCCGACTGGAGCCGCTCGATGGCCCCGGGCAACTCCGTCGGCAGTACCGAAAGCAGCTTGTTGCTGGCCGCGGCGGCGTCACGGAGGTTTCGGTGGGCCCGCAATGCGCGTCCTCCGCACAAGAACTCGACGCGAGTGCCGGCACGGAACTTTTCCCAACCCGCCACCGCAATCACTCCGATTGCGCCGGTGCGCGCGACGTGCGTCCCGCCGCATGCAGAAATGTCGACTCCTTCGATGTCGATGAGTCGCAGAGTCCCGGTCCGCTGCGACTCCTTTCGCAGCGGCAGCGCGGCGGCTTCGGACGCGTCGGCGAAACGGATGGCTACCGGCAGGTCTTCCCACACGATGTGATTGGCTTCCTCTTCGACGCGCGTGATCTCGGCAGCGGTCACCGTCCGCGACAGATCGATCGTGGCGGCGGCAGAGCCGAGATGGAAACTCTCCGTTCGCGCGTTCAGAAGGCGGTCGAACACAGCCGACAGGACGTGCTGCCCGGTATGCTGCTGCATGTGGTCGAACCGCCGCGGCCAGTCGATCGCGCCGTGCACGGACTCTCCGGCCGCGAGCGAGCCATCGACGACGTGGATGATTTCGCTCTCTCCGTCGATAACGTCGAGGACCTTCGCTGAGCCGAGCGTTCCGGTGTCGAACGGTTGGCCGCCAGACGTCGGATAGAACGTGGTTCGATCGAGGATCACGACGTGGCGTCCGTCGACGACGTCGGCACGGAGAACGCGCGCATCGAATTCGCCGAGGTAGGGATCCGAATAGTAAAGGCGGTCCGTCATCTTCTAACCGGGGGACTTCGTCCCCCGACCCCCTTACGCCATCGCTCGCGGGGGCCCCGTGCCCCGCTCCGCTCCGGCGTGCGCGCCCGTGGCGCGCCTGGCACGCCGGTCAACGCCCATTCCGTTTGAGAGGATTCAACCACCACTTCACCGAACAAGTGGATCGGCGAGGCCCGCATCGGCAAACCCTTTCGCGCGCAACCGGCAACTGTCACAGACTCCGCACGGATCGCCGTGCTGCCCGGGCGAGTAACAACTGTGGGTGAGGCCGTAGTCGAGACCAAGCTTCATCCCGAGCCGGATGATCTCCGCTTTCGTGAGATGAAGAAGCGGCGCAAGGATCTGCATCGGTTGCCCCTCGACGCCACTGCGCGTCGCCAGTGCGGCCAGCCGCTCGAATGCTTCGAGGTACTCAGGGCGGCAGTCCGGGTAGCCGGAGTAATCCAGCGCGTTCACACCGATGACAATTGCGCGGGCGGCGGTGACTTCCGCAAATGCCAGCGCGAGCGACAGAAATATCGTATTGCGCGCGGGGACGTAGGTGGATGGAATCCCCGGGGACAGGCCGCCGGTCGGGATCGCGCCGTCCCCCACCAGCGAAGATCCGCCGAAGGCCGCCAGATCCACGTCGAGCTCGACGTGGCGCGAGATCCCAAGACTCGCGGCGACCCGTCGCGCGGCTTCCGTTTCCGTCGCGTGCACCTGGCCGTAATGCAGTGTCAACGCACTGAGCTCGTAACCTTCTGCACGCACTGCGGCCGCGGCGGTATAGGAGTCGAGTCCGCCGCTCAGGAGCACGACCGCTCGCACGTCAGACGCCTCGCGTCTCAGGCGTCCAGATGTACTTGTGGATCTGCAGCTGAAGACGGACGTCGAGCTTGTCTTCCAGGATCCACTCCGCCAATTGCCTGGAATCGAGAACCCCGTGTACCGGTGAAAACAGGACGGCGCGGACACGGTCTGCCAACCCGTGGCTGATCATGACCTTGCGCGCGAAGTCGTAATCCTCGCGGTCCCTGATAACGAACTTCACCTCGTCTTTCGCGGTGAGGCGCTCCATGTTCGACCAGTCGTTTCGATGGGACTCTCCGCTGCCTGGGCACTTCACGTCCATCACGCGGATCACCGGGTTCGGAACCTGCTCGATACTGAGGTGACCGCCGGTCTCGAGCATCACCGTGAGGCCCTCGTCGAGCAGCCGCTGCATCAACGGGTAAACATCCTTCTGGAGCAGCGGCTCTCCACCCGTGATCTCGACGACCGGGCACTCGAACGCCTTGACCCGTTCGACCACCTCGTCGAGCGACATCTTATGTCCCTCGGTGAATGCGTACGGCGTGTCGCACCACGAGCAGCGGAGGTCGCACGCGGTGAGGCGGACGAACACGCACGGTCGCCCCGCGTGCGTCGATTCTCCCTGGATCGAGTGAAAGATCTCGTTGACGACCAGCACTTTCTTCGATTGTAAGAGACAACTCCTAACTCCTAACCCCTAACTCCTAACTCCAAGAACGCTTTGGAAGTTGGAAGTTAGGCATTAACATCGTTCCATGCCAAACCCTACGTTTTTCTGGAAGCCCACCTGAACGACCTGCCGCAACGCCAGAAGTTATCTGGAGCAGCAGGGCACCGAGATCGATGCGCGTGACATCAACCGCGAGCCGCCGGATCGGGCGTTTCTCGAGCGACATATTGAGGCTGATCACTTCCTGGATTTCGTGAGCACCCGCAGTCCGGTGTTCAAGACACGTCCCCTGCCGCGATCGAAGAAAGAAGCGATCGATCTGATGATCGAACAGCCGAATCTCATCAAGCGCCCTATCCTCGTGCGCGGATCGAAGGCAATCTTTGGGTTCGACAAGAAAAAGTACGGATAACGTGCGGGTTGGCACGTCCGGGTGGAACTATCCGACCGGCCAGGGGACGTGGAACGGGATTTTCTACCCGGTCGCGGGACGCCGGCCGCGCGGCAGCGGCAAGTTCGACGAGCTGCGTTTCTACGCGGATCACTTCGACACCGTCGAAGTGAATTCATCCTTCTATCGGATCCCCTCGGTTGCAACTGCCGAGAGCTGGGCCCGGCGGACGCCGAAGAACTTCGAGTTCTCCCTGAAGTTGTTTCAGAAGTTCACCCATCCCGAGATGTTTCAGAAGGCGACGGGTGCGGATCCGCTGGACCTCGATCAGAAAGACGTCGACGAATTCCGCGCCGCAATCGAGCCGCTGGCGCGTGCCGGCAAGCTTGGCGCTCTACTCGCGCAGTTCCCCGCCAGCTTCAAGAACGAACCGAACTCGCGCGGCTACCTGGAGTGGCTGCTCGAACGGTTCCATGAGTACGACGTGGCGGTCGAATTGCGCCACCGCACCTGGAGCGATGATCCGAAGGAAACGCTGCGCCTTCTCGCCGAGCACAAGGCCGCATGGGCGCAGATCGACGAGCCGAAGTTCCGCTTCTCGATCCGTCAGAATCTGCTGCCCAATGTCAGGACGTTCTATTACCTGCGGCTGCACGGGCGGAATGCCGCACAGTGGTGGCGGCATGAGAAGTCAGAGGACCGGTACAACTACTTGTATTCGGCCGGGGAGCTGAAACCCTTCGCCGAAGCAGCCCGTGAAGCTACGCGAGAAGTGAAGAAGGCCTACCTCTATGCCAACAATCACTTTTCGGCCAAGTCCGCCGCCAATGCCGCCATCCTGAAACACCAGCTCGGGCAGGACGTTCCTGGAGAGTACACAGAAGAGATGCTGCGGGAGTATCCCGACTTGAAGGGGATCGTAAAGATCCTGCCGACTAGTCCCGGACTGAAGCTTTCTTGAGAATGTCCGACCTGCGGATCTTGTCGACGACGTCGAGACCGGTGATGACCTTGCCGAAGACGGTGTACTTGCCATCGAGCTCCGGTGTGGCCCTCAGCACGATGTAGAACTGCGAGTCGCCGGCGCGAGGATCGCTGCCAGGGTACGCCATCGCAACGGCGCCGCGCACATGACGCCGCTTCTTGGTGATCTCGGCGACCCCGACCGGTTTGCCAGTGCCCGCGCCGCGCCCCCACCATTCCTGCATCGCCACGTTGCGGGACTGCGGATCCCCGACCTGGATGAGGAAATTCGGCTCCGCCCGGTGAAAGCGATGTCCGTTGTAGAACCCTTTTCGTGCAAGCTCGACGATGCGTGCGACCGTTTTCGGCGCCTCTTCGGGATAAGTCTCGAACTCGATCACACCCTTCGCCGTCTCGAGCACCACGATGGGCCCCGCCCCGGGTGACTTCTGCTCCACTGTTCCGGTCGGAACGGTAAGCAGCAGACAGCACAGACCGACACACAGCACGTGCACGCACGTCGCTTCATCTTTTCTTCCCCACCTTCTCGACGCCGATTCTTGGACAGAGATCACGTATGACACAGCTGCCACACAGCGGGTAAACCGGCCGGCAGACATTCTGCCCCCACGTCACGAGATACAGATTCACGACCGGCCACCACTTTCGATGCGCGGCGCGGTAGAGCGCGCGCTCTGTCTCGTCAGGCGTGCGCGTGACGGCCCAGCCGAGTCGATTCGAGATGCGATGGACGTGGGTGTCCACGCAGATGTTCTTCTGACTTCGGTGGGCGAGAATCAACACCAGATTGGCGGTCTTACGGCCGACTCCCGGCAGCGTCAGCAACTCCTCCATCGTCGAAGGCACCTGCCCGCCGAAGCGCGTGAGGAGCTGCTCACATGTCCGCTTCACGTGAACCGCCTTGTTCCGGTAGAAGCTGACGGGATAGATCAGCCGCTCGATTTCTCTCACGGTCAGCCTGGACATGGTCCGGGCCGGTACGCGCTCTGCGGAACAGCCGCTCGGAAGCTTCGGCGGTTACTGCATCGCGGGTCTGCGCCGACAGCATCGTGGCGATCAGAACCTGGAACGGATCGTCCTGCTGTTCGTCGGCAATCTTCTCGACCGCCGGTTCATTGAGACCGTCGATCGCGCGCGAGAGGCGCCTCATTACAGCGGGGATGTGGCCGCGCGGCACGATCGGTTGCGAGGACGCTTTCATACCGGTGTTCTTGCCGGCTGCCCTGAGAGCACCGCGAGCACGTTCTCGACCGCGAGCGACGCCATCGCCCTGCGCGTCTCGTGCGTCGCGCTGCCGAGATGCGGCGCCAGAATCACGTTCTCCATCTCCAGGAGCGGAGGATGCACGGCCGGCTCGCGCTCGTAAACATCGAGCGCGGCCGCCGCGATCAGCCGCTCTCTGAGGGCCCAGGCGAGCGCTTCCTCGTCCACGACCGAGCCGCGGGACGTATTCACGAGAATGGCGGAGCGTTTCATGCGGGCCAGCGACTTCTTATCGATCATATGCCGCGTGGCTCTGTCCGCCGGGGACGTGCAGGGAGATAACGTCGGAGGAGACGAGCAGCTCGTCCATCGAAAGGGAGACAGCCGCTTTTCTGACGGTGGCTGTCCCCTTTTCGCAAAGGCGACTTTCATGCCGAACGCCGGCGCCTTGGCGGCCACGGCGCGCCCGATGCGCCCCGTACCGACGATCCCGAGCTGCTTCCCCTGGAGGCTGCTGCCAAGCATGAAGTCCAGCGTCCATCCCTGCCAGGCGCCGCGCCGCAGCAGGCGCTCCCCCTCGGTGAGGCGTCGGACCGCTGCAAGGATCAACGCCCAGGTGAACTCCGCGACCGCTTCGGTCAGCACGTCGGGCGTATTGGTCACGACAATGCCGCGCGCGCGTGCGGCCGCCACGTCGATGTTTTCGTAGCCAACGGCAATGTTCGCGATGATTCGAAGGTCCGAGGTCGCGATCACCTCGGCGGAGATCTTCTCGGTCAGCAGGCAGATCAATGCCTGCTTGCCGACAATTCTGCGCTTCAGCTCATCTTCGGGAATCGGTGAAGGGCCGTCGTAGATCTCGACGTCGTGCGCTGCTTCAAGTCTGGAGAGAACCGCCGAAGGGATCCGTCGGGTGAGGAGGACGTTCGAAATTCATCGTTCATCGTTCAGTCGTTCGTCGTTTCTCAGTGTCCGTGCGATTCGCAATACCCGCAGTGATTGCACGGCACACCTGGCTCGATCAGGCAGGGCCCGCCCGACGGTGGCAATGCATACCGGTAATGGCTGGCGTGCGAGAGAAACGACACGGGCACCTGTTCTACGGTTTCGGCCCGCGGCTCGCCCAGATGGCGAGCGACCGACTCACGTATAAGTGCCCTCAAGCGCAGTCGTCGTTCATGGCTCGTCCTTGTAGTCGACGGTGTCCACAATGCCAATTATCGCCGCGTCCACGGCCGCTCCCTTGCGGCCGAGCGCATCCCCCGCGGCTTTGCCTTCGATGACGAGCAACACTCTTTCGCCAACCCCCGCGCCCACCGAATCGATCGCAAGGACGGCCACTCCACGTGGTTTCTCATCGAGCGTCATCGGTTGCACGAGCAGCAGCTTGGCCCCTTCCAGCTTCCGGTTCTTCTGGGTGGCAACGACGGTGCCGACGACTTTACCGATCTGCATTCAGCCTGCACCCATTCCGCCGTTCACCTTCAGCATTCAGCATTCAGCCTTCAGCGTTGCTCCATATCCCACTGATCGACTATCCCTACAATCGTGGCATCGGTCGGCGGCTCGGAAGGATAGAAGGGGAACGCTGCTTCGCGTCCTCTGACGAAGAACACGTTCTCGCCGACGCCGGCGCCGACAGAATCGAGCGCGACCAGCGTGCGGCCGGCAGCTTCGCCAGAGGTCGCAATCGGTTGCAGCACGAGAAGCTTGGCGCCGACGAGATTCGCGTCCTTTACGGTGGCGACGACTTCACCGATCACGCGGGCGAGCTGCAAGCGCTAATCCTTGACCTGGATCGTATCGACAATGCCGACGATCGCCGCATCGACCGGGCAGTCTTTCATCCCGGACGCCATCCGCGCCGAGCTGCCGCTGACAATAAGGACGGTTTCGCCGAACCCCGCGTCCACGGTATCGACCGCCACGAGGTAGGTGCCCTCAGCCTTGCCGCGGGGATCCACCGGACGCGCGATCATCAGCTTGTTGCTGACCAGCCGCTCGTCCTTGCGCGTTGCGACGACGGTCCCCACGATCTTCGCCAATATCATTTCGCGTTGGCGGTGGCCTTGCCGATCGGCAGCGCGTCCTCGAGGTTCGCGTGCGGCCGCGGGATCACGTGGACCGACACGAGCTCGCCGACACGGCGCGCGGCCGCCGCTCCGGCATCGGTCGCCGCCTTGACCGCCGCGACGTCGCCGCGGACGATCGCCGTGACGTAGCCGGCGCCAATCTTCTCCCAGCCGACCAGCGTGACCTTGGCGGCCTTCACCATGGCGTCGGCCGCCTCGATCATCGCGACCAGCCCCTTGGTTTCGACCATCCCGAGAGCCTCACCCATTTAGTGCCTCCATCTGTAGGGGCGGTTCGCGAACCGCCCCTACTTCAGATTCCGAACGGCATCTTCGATCAAAGCCGTGAGTTCGCCGTATGTTAGTCGAATTTCATCGTCGCGACCTATAACGCCCGGGCCGCGGCCGGTGACGAGAACCTGGCAATCGGCCTGATCCCCTGACGGGGCGGCCGGTTCCGGACAGATGGGCGCCGGCGCGGCGATGCCGTACATGCCGCGCAGCCCCTGCAGCCTGACGACCTCGTCGCGCGGCAACAGCCGCTCGCCGCCGAGCATTCGTGCGATGAAACTGATGTGGGCGAAATGCTCGATGGTCTCCATCTTGTAATAAGCGGAGAACAGATCCGTGCCCACGGTAAGCGCGCCGTGATTCGCGAGCAACATGCCGTCGTGCGCCTTGATGTAGCGACTGACCGCCTCCGGCAGCGCGCGAGTGGAGGGGGTCGCATACTCAGCGATCGGCACGCTCCCGAGGGTGGTGACGACTTCTGCCAGCACCGCGCGATCGAGTGGAATGCCGGCGACCGCAAATGCTGTCGCGATCGGCGGATGCGCGTGAACCACTGCCCTGGCATCAGGCCGCTGGCGATAGACCTCGAGGTGCATCTGCATCTCCGAGGACGGATCACGCTCACCCGCGAGCTTCTTGCCATCCAGGTCGGTGATGCAGAGCATTCCCGGATCCATGAACCCTTTGCAGACGTTCTTCGGCGTCATCAGCAGCCGCCCGTCGTCGAGCCGCACGCTGATGTTCCCGTCGTTGGACGCCGTATAACCCCGCGCGTACATACGCCGGCCCACTTCGACGATGTCGGCGCGTAACTGGGTCTCGGTAGCCATGCTCATGTCTGACGGAGTTATCTCACTTCGGAGAATAGTCCTGTCTGCATTTTTCTGAACAGAAGTACCTCGTATTGGTGCCCGTCCCGGAGGTGAGCGCCCGCGAGGGCAAAACGAATGTTCCGCATACCGGATCCCGCACGAGCCCAACGGTGCTTGCGTCGCCTACCTGCCGGCGGTAGCCGAGGCCCTCGAGCACACCCTGGAACAGGCGCCACCCAACCCGCAGCAATATGTAGACGAGGATTGCCCAGAGGATTATCCGCGTCATCGGAGGCGCTCAGTTGGAGCCGGGGGATTTCGGCGCCGCGGGCTGCGTCGAATCCGGGTGAGCCGACCGGATACCCTCGAGGCCCTGCTTCGCGCGCGAGGCTTCTTCGCTGCCTGGAGCGACGTCGATCACACGCTGCCAGGCCTTGGCAGCCCCTTCGAGGTCCTGTTTGCCCCAGGCTCGGACGATGCCGACGTTGAGCAGCGTTTTCGAATGTTTCGGATCGACCGCGAGCGAACGCTCGAATTGCGCGAGGGCGCGATCCGGCTGGTTCATGTAGTAATACGCGATCCCCAGGTCGGTGCTGGCGTCTACGTTGCGCGGCTCGATCTCGAGCGCCGCCGCGTACCATCTCGATGCATCGTCGAATCGTCCGCTGTCGAAATAGAGATTTCCGAGCTGGATGCGCGTCGCGGCATCGCGCGGATTGGCGTCCGCGGCGGACTTGAGCTTTGCCGCAGCCGCCTCGTCGAGCGCGGGTGGACCCTGCTGCTGCCCGGGCGGAGCCGAGGCGGCTTGCGCTGGCGCCGGCTCGAGACGCGCCGGAACCGCCTGCTGGCTGCCGATAATCCATCCGGCGAGAAGGCCGAGCATGATGCCGGCCACGCCCATCACAAGGGATTCTTTATTCAATGGGGTCTATGGCGGTCTCAGCCCTGAAGGGCTGGACTACGGACACCTATTCTATCTGCGAAGCAGGGCGGCCATGTCGCGGACGGCGGTTTCCATCCCGACGAGGGCGGCGCGCGCGACAATGCTGTGACCGATGTTGAGCTCGACGATCTCCGGGATACGCGACGATAGCAGTCACGTTGACATAGTCGAGGCCGTGACCGGCAAGCACCTGCAGGCCTGCCGCCACTCCCGCACGGGCCGCGGCTGCAATTCGATCCAGCTCCATCTGAATTGCCGCTGCCGACGGGCCGCCTTGAAGGGCTGGGCGACCTGGCGATGGGCCGCCCGGAAGGGCTGGACTACCTGGCGATGGGCAGCCCTGAAGGGCTGGACTACCTGGCGATGGGCAGCCCTGAAGGGCTGGACTACGAGCCTCGGCGGCCTCTGCGTACCGGCCGGTGTTGATCTCGATCGCGCCGGCGCCTGATGCTTTTGCCGCCTCCACCTGCCGTGAATCGGCGTCGAGGAAGATGCTCACGTCGATGCCGGCGTCTTGCATGCGTTCCGTAAACCGCTTCACCGCGTCCGCGTTCTGCACCACATCCAGGCCACCTTCTGTGGTCAGCTCGCGCGGCCGCTCCGGTACGAGCGTCACCTGGTCGGGACGGACTTTCAAGGCGATACCCGCCATTTCGTCGGTCACGGCCATCTCGACGTTCAGCTTCGTGCCGATCCCGTGGCGAAGCGCGTCGAGGTCTGCGTCCTGGATGTGACGGCGGTCCGTGCGCAGATGGACGGTGATGCCATCGGCGCCCGCTCGCTCGGCGATCAGCGCGGCGGCAAGCGGATCCGGCTGCTGCGCCTTCCGCGCCTGTCGAATCGTCGCGATGTGATCGATGTTTACGGCTAGTCGCATAATCGATTGCGGATCGGCGATTGGCGATTGCGGATTGACGGATCGAGGATTGACGATTCCGATTGGTGATTGCTGATTGGCGGCTGATCACCAGTCAGCAATCATCAATCGTCAATCCGTCAATCGACAATCCACGATCAACAATCGACTCAACCCAGCTCTCGCTTTACTACTCCCGCGATCTCTCCGGCCCAATCCTGGATCTCCTGCTGATCCTTGCCCTCGATCATGATCCGCAGAAGCGGCTCGGTGCCCGAATACCGCACCAGCAGCCGTCCAACGCCTGACAATCGGTCCTCGACGCGTTTCATAGCATCGGCGACCAGCGGCACGGTGGAAAGGTCCTTTCGCTCGCGGACTCTTACGTTGACCAGCACCTGCGGGTAAGTCACGAGCTCTCGCGCCAGGGCTTCCAGTTCGCGGCCGGTGTCGGCCATCACCCGAAGCACGTTGAGCGCGGTGGCGATCCCGTCACCGGTGAAGAGGTGATCGGAGAAGATGATGTGACCTGATTGCTCGCCGCCGAGCGACAGCCCGCGCTTCAGCATCTCCTCCATCACATACTTATCGCCGACGGCAGTTCGAATGAGGGAAATACCGCTCTCCTTCAGAGCCAGCTCGAGGCCGATGTTGCTCATTACCGTCGCCACGACCGCGTCGCCGCGCAACCGTCCCTGCGCTTTCATCTGCCGGGCGCACATCAGCAGCACCGCGTCGCCGTCCACGATTGTCCCGTTGCCATCGGCAAAGATCGCGCGATCGCCATCACCGTCGAATGCCACTCCCATCCGGCACCCCTTGTCCCGGACGGTAGCCGACATGGCCTGCGGATGCGTGGAGCCGCACCCAAGATTGATGTTCCTGCCGTCAGGTTGCGCGCCGGTGAGTTCGACCTCGTATCCGAGATCGCGAAATAGCCGCGGGGCGACGGTTGCCGTCGCTCCATTGGCGGTGTCAACGGCGAGCCTGAAGCGCCCGAGCCGCTGCGGGTCAGGGAACGCGCGGAGCGCATGCGCAACATACGCATCAGCGACGTCGGCCGCGGGGACCGGTTGGTCGCCGCTGCCGGCGACGGTCCACGACCGATCGGCAACGATTGCCTCGACTTCGCGTTCGAGGGCCTCGGAGAATTTCTCACCCATCCCCGAGAACACTTTGATGCCGTTGTCTTCGAAAGGATTGTGGGACGCCGAGATCACCAGACCCGCGTCGAACCCGAGTGCCCGGGTTACGTAGGCAATCGCGGGCGTGGGGATCACACCCGCGGTCACCATCTCGGCTCCCTGCGAGCGGACGCCACGGGCGAGCTCGCGCGCAATCCAGTCTCCCGACTCACGCGTGTCGCGGCCGACAACGAACCGGTGCGGCGCTGGCGTTTCCCTGGCAAGGACGCGCACCAGCGCTGCGCCGATGCGCGCGACCGTTTCGTGGTCGAGCGGATATTCACCCGCGCGGCCGCGGACGCCATCGGTGCCAAACAGTAAGGACATTAATGTATCGGCGGGGCCCCCTGCACCCCGCCTAGCGGCCTCCACTCACTTGACTGTGACCTGGACGACCGGTGGATCGGTGGCGCTGACGCCGAAGTTCTGGGTCGCCTCGATCTGGACGCGCAGATTGTACTGGCCGGGTCCGAGGCCGGCAAGGTCGACGAACGCGTCGATCGTCTCGGCGCGAACGGCGTCCAGCGCGGGCAGCCGTCCGCGGATCGTGACCCGCGTCACCGTCGGCTGTATGCGCGCCGACAGCCCGCCACCCAGATTCCGCCAGCGGACAGGGACGTTGGCAAAGTCGCGTTCGACCGGCGCGGGCAGCACTTCCACCGTCACAGTTGCAGTCTGGGTCTCGGCCAGACGCAATGCCGAATCCGCTACGCCGACGGTGACTACGTCGGTGACATTCGACTTCTGTCCGGCGACCGAAACCGGCTCGGTGGTGGCACTGGCAAGGTCGCGCAGCCGCCTCTCCGGCCCGATGACTTCCACAGTCGCCGGTGTGGCGGTGGCGCGTCCGATCACGAACCCTGGCGCAGGATCTCCTTCGACCGCCGGTACGACCGGCACCGACCGCCGGCCCGACGTCTCCAGTTCGAGCGGAACAGTCGCTGGCGTTATCTGCGCGATCTCGACGCCGTACGGTCCGCGCACTTCGTCCGGACGCAGGTGAAACAACCGAGACCCGGCTCGCGCGCCATCGAGGTCCAGCAGTGCGATGACCTCTCCAGGATCCAGGCGGCTCAAGAGCGCCGACGATCCCCGGACCCTGACGTCCACGGTCATTGGCGGATCACCGACGATTTCCAGCTGCGCCGGCACGTTGCGCAACTCGAGCGGGACCCGCAGCGTCCGTTCGACGACCTGCTCGCCGGCAACCGTCAGCCACAGCACGATCGCGAGCAACACTGCGATCAGCTTCAGGCTCAGGTTGCTGAACGGGTTGAACTTAAACATCGTACGATCGGGCGCCGGTCGTCCGGGCGCCTGAGCGGCGCGACAACACAAGCGCCTTCAACCGCTCGCGTAACTGCTCCGGCGTCATCGACCGCTCGATACGACCATCGAGCGCCAGCGAAATGATTCCGGTCTCCTCGGAGACGACGATCGCCACGGCGTCACATTCTTCCGTCAGACCAATTGCGGCGCGATGCCTCGTGCCCAGCTCGCGGCTGATCCGTGGATTCACCGTCAGCGGAAGAAAACAGGCGGCGGCGGCCACGCGGCTCTCCTGGATGATGACGGCGCCGTCGTGCAGCGGCGATCCGGATTGGAAGATGGTCACGACGAGGTCGTAAGTAAGGGTTGCATCCAGCGGAATGCCGCTCTCGATGTAGTTGCGCAGCCCGATCTCCCTCTCCACCGCGATGATTGCCCCGATCTTCTGTGCCGCCAGCATCGTCGACGCCACGACGATTTCCTCTATCGTTTCGTGCGCCGCTTGTTGCCGGTTGAGATAGCGGAAGAAGGGCGCCTGGCCGAAATGCGCGAGCGCCCGCCGGATATCCGACTGGAAGATGACGATTGCGGCAAACGCCACAAACGCCAGCATGTTGCGGATCATCCAGTTCACTGTCTGCAGCGGGGCGAGCCTGGAGATGTAGAAGAGACCGACGATGAGCAGCACGCCGGTGGCCATCTGCACGGCCCGCGTGCCTCTGATCAGCTTGAGGAACTCGTAAATAACGAACGAAACGATGAGGATGTCGAGAACGTCCCACCAGCCGATGGGCGGCCGGCGAAGGACGCTCCGCAGGTATTCCGTCATTTTTTCGACGCTAGCTTATCAAGCTGCAGGGCAGACAGAGAGCAGCGGACCGGGGTAGCTATTCAGTCGACAACCGATGTCGCGAACCCGATCGGCCACTTTCACCACATCAGCCATTTGCTTGACGTTGTGCACACGGACGATGTGGGCGCCAAGGAGGATCGAGGCGGTGACGGCAGCAGCGGTTCCGGCTTCGCGTTCGGCCGGCAGTCGCTCGCCCAACGCGGCTTTCAAGAACGACTTGCGTGACGGGCCGCTGAGGATCGGGCGATCGAGTTCCGCAAGCATTGGCAGTTTCGCCAGCAGCTCAAAGCTGTGCTCGGGGCGCTTTGCGAACCCGAATCCGGGATCGAGAACGATTGCGTCACGCTGGACCCTCGCAACGATCGCCCGATCGATGGCGGACGCGAGCTCGGATCGAACATCCGCGACAACGTCTTCGTAGACCGCCTCCTTGTACATGGCACTGGAGCGCCCGCGCGTGTGCATCAACACCAGCGCACTCCCCGTCTCGGCAGCGACCACACCGAGTTCAGGCTCGTAAAGAAGCCCGCTGATGTCGTTGATGATCGTCGCGCCCCGTCCGGTCGCTTCGCGTGCCACGGAAGCCTTGTAGGTATCGATCGAGAGCGGCGCGTCGGTCTCCCTGACGAGCCGATCGATCACCGGCAGCACTCTGCGCATCTCTTCTTCGGCACCCACCTGCTCGGCCCCTGGGCGCGTCGATTCGCCGCCGATGTCGAGGATGTCCGCCCCCTCGGCAACCATCCGCAGCCCCGCCTCAACGGCGCGGTCGACGTCGTAGTGGACGCCGCCGTCCGCAAACGAATCCGGCGTGATGTTGAGGATCCCCATCACGAGAGTTCGTGCGCCAAGCTCGAGCGAGCGGCCTCCCGGCAGCGGGACGGAGTAGCGCTTCCGCGGATACATAAAAAGAGGGCCGCGAAGCATGTTACTCCGCGGCCCTTCGAGATTAGTGATCAGTTAATCAGTAGTCAGTAGTCAGTAATCAGTGATCAGTGATTCATTCCTGCGTGAGCGGCTTGTTGAGCGGCGGCAGCGGTGGAACGATCGACGGCCGCTCCTTCGTTGCCGGCCTGCGCGTGCCGTCTTCGGCGTTGTTCGATGCGGCGGCAGGCTTGAACTCTTCGAGCGGCTCACCGGCCGCGAGGCGGCGGACCTGTTCGGCGTCGAGCACTTCGCGCGCGAGGAGCTCCTCGGCGATCTTGAGCAGCGCCGGCTTGTGCTCATCGAGTATCGCGCGGGCCTTGTCGTAGTTGGTCTGGATGATCCGCCGAATTTCCTTGTCGATGTTGACGGCGGTGTCTTCGCTGTAGTCCTGATGCTGCGCGATCTCGCGGCCGAGGAAGATCTGCTCTTCCTTCTTGCCAAAGGTGAGCGGGCCCATCTGGTCGCTCATCCCCCACTCGCAGACCATCTTGCGCGCCACCTCGGTCGAGCGCTCGAGATCGTTCCCCGCGCCCGTTGTCATCGCGCCCTTCATCGTGACTTCTTCGGCGATACGGCCGCCGAGGAGAATCGCGATCTGGTCGTTCAGATAGTCCTTCGAGTAATTGTGCTTGTCGTCGACCGGCAGCATGGTGGTCAGGCCGAGCGCCATGCCACGCGGAATGATCGTCACCTTATGGACCGGGTCTGCATGAGGAAGCAGGACGGCGAGCAGTGCGTGACCGGCTTCGTGCACCGCCGTGACCCTCTTCTCTTCGTCGTTGATGATCATCGAACGACGTTCCGAGCCCATGAGGACCTTGTCCTTGGCGAACTCGAAGTCGAGCATCCGGACGACTTTCTGGTTGTAACGCGCGGCGTTCAGCGCCGCTTCGTTCACCAGGTTCGCCAGGTCGGCGCCCGAGAAACCAGAAGTGCCGCGCGCGATGACATGGATGTTCACGTCGTCGGACAGCGGAATCTTCTTGGTGTGGACGGCGAGAATCCCTTCGCGACCCTTGACGTCGGGACGGTTGACGACAATGCGGCGGTCGAAGCGGCCCGGGCGCAGCAGCGCCGGGTCGAGCACGTCCGGACGGTTGGTGGCAGCGACGAGGATGACGCCTTCGTTCGACTCGAAGCCGTCCATCTCGACGAGCAGCTGGTTCAGGGTCTGCTCGCGCTCGTCATGGCCGCCGCCGAGGCCGGCGCCGCGATGACGGCCGACCGCGTCGATCTCGTCGATGAAGACGATGCAGGGGGCGTTCTTCTTGCCCTGTTCGAACAGGTCGCGAACGCGCGACGCGCCGACGCCAACGAACATCTCGACGAAGTCGGAGCCGCTGATCGAGAAGAATGGAACATTGGCCTCACCGGCCACGGCCCGCGCCAGCAACGTCTTCCCCGTTCCGGGAGGGCCCATCAGAAGGACGCCCTTCGGGATGCGGCCACCAAGCTTCTGGAACTTCTGCGGCTCCTTCAGGAACTCGATGATTTCCTGCAGCTCTTCTTTCGCTTCATCGACGCCGGAGACGTCCTTGAACGTCACCTTTTTCTGAGAGCTGGACGAGAGCTTCGCCCGGCTCTTGCCGAACGAGAGCGCCTTGTTCCCGCCGCTCTGCATCTGCCGCATGATGAAGATCCAGAAGCCGATCATGAGAAGGATCGGCGCCCAGGCGTAGAGGAGCGACGCCCACGGACTGGTGGTCTCGCGGCGTGCCTTTATGTGCACATCGTTCGCGTGCAGCTCATTGGCCAGGCCTTCGTACTGCGGAGGGGCATAGGTCCGGAATTTCTCCTGGCCATTGCCGCTGCTGCCGATGAGCGTCCCGGTGATGTCGTTGCCTTCGAGGGTAACGGAGGCGACCTTTTTGGCCCGGACGTCCTGCAGGAACTGCGAAAACGAGATCTCGTCGTCACGGTTCTGTAGCGTCGTGGAGAAGTTCCAGATCAGGACCCCGACCACGACCAGGACCATCCAGAACAACAAACTCTTGAGGGTCGAATTCAACCTTCGCCTCCTAACCGCCTTGCTTTCAAGGATATCACGCCATACGAGGGGCCCGGAACGCGCAAGCCCGAAGCCTCGCCGCACCTTACCGCCCAGACGATCCAGTTATCGTCAGTGAGCGTCACTGGAAGCAGATCCCGTTCCGGACGGGAACCTTCCAATCTTCGAAACAATTTCGCTGCTTTGGGCTCTGCCGCTGAGCCCCGCAGGGATTTATCTGTCACCCGGTAGACGGGAGCCCGCCGCTTTGGTGACTTGTGCCCATCTGATTAGACACCCTGGCGACCCTCGCGGTTCGAGGCGGCTCCGGCCTCAGAATGATCTCGTTCCCTGCCCGGACGACCTGCTGGCCGGGAAGGCTCAACGCCGCCCCGTCGGCAGCCTCCCGCACGAACTCCCCGAACCGCCGGATGTGGTCGAACCCGATAAATCGACCATGTGCCAGGCGCCCGAGCGCCAGCCGCGCGACACGCGCAGCGAGCGCAGGATGCAGCCTCCTGAACGCGCTGGCGTCAAGCGTGAACGGCGTACTTGATAAGACGATGGAAGCGGACAAATCGATTGCTTCGGCATTCAATCGGTCTTCATCTTCCTGTGCTGTCGCGGCCTCGCGCGCCAGCACCTCGACGATACCGGGCGAAAAATCCCGCTCCAGATACGGGATGAGCTCGTGGCGAATCCGATTGCGCGCGATCGCCACATCGGAATTGGTGGCGTCCTCCCGATGAGCAAGTCGCCTCTCCGCGGCGTAGGCCCGCAGATCACTCCGTCGAACTTCGATCAGCGGCCGGATGACGTTGCCTGCCCGTGGCCGGATACCGCCCAGCCCCCGCGTGCCGGCGCCTCGGATCACACGCAGCAAGAACGTCTCCGCCTGATCGTCCAGCGAGTGGCCGACTGCAATCGCGTTCGCGTTCAGTCGCTGCGCGGCTTCCCGAAGAAACTCGTACCGGGCGCCGCGGGCGGCATCTTCAATAGAACGCTTTTCGATGCGCGCACGTTCCGCGACATCGCCGCGACCGGCGTCGAACTTGACGTCCAGCGATGCGGCCAGCGAGCGGCAGAACTCTTCGTCGGCCTCCGCATCCGCTCCGCGAAGGCCGTGATTGAAATGCGCCGCGCCGGCCAGCTCGATCTCACCAAGCTGCTGCAGTTCGAGCAGGATGTGCAGCAGCGCCACCGAGTCCGCGCCACCAGAAAGCGCGCACAGGACGCGGCGTCCATCGTGCAGCAGCCGATACCGCCGGATCGTCCGGAGAACCGAATCGAGCAGCTGCATCCGTTTGGAATGATGAAATGGTGGCGGTGCAGGGACTTGAACCCCGGACCCTGCGGATATGAGCCGCATGCTCTAACCAGCTGAGCTACACCGCCGGGAATCTTTGATTATACCGTATCGATCAGCGCCGCCGCGAGCAGCGGAATCATGATCTCGTGATGCCCGACGAGCGAATAGCCGGTGCCGATGCCCGCGACCGGACGGGTGACGACGTTGGTCTGGGGACGATAGAGCCGGGTGAAATCGAGATTGACGGTAGTAAGTCCGTCGAGACTCGCGCCGGTGTTTCGTGCCAGCGCCACAGCCTTCAGAAACACCTCCGGGAGCACGACCGCCGAGCCGCAGTTCAGGTACACGCCGCCTTTCAGGCGGGCGACGTTCGAGACGAAGTACTTGAAGTCCCGCAGGCTGCCTTCGCCGAGCGCGCGGCCGTCCGCGTCCGGATGCATGTGGATGATGTCGGTGCCGATGGCGACGTGGACCGTTACCGGAATGTTCAACTGCGACGCCGTCGCCAGGATGCTCACCGACGCGTGCGACGCATTCGCGCCGGCGAGGTACTCGCTGACACCGCCGCCGATGCCCTTGCCCGCACGCACGGCATCGCGGATGGCGCCGTTCAAGAGACGGCCGGTCTCGTCGGCCATGCCAAATCGCCCTGGGCCGAGGGCCGCGTCGACATCCTCGGACGTGGCTCCCGACAGCGCCAGCTCGAAATCGTGAATGACACCGGCGCCGTTCATCGCGATCGCCGACACGAATCCGCGCTTCATCAGGTCGATGAGAATCGGGGACAGGCCCGTCTTGATCACGTGGGCGCCGATGCCCCAGACAATCCCGGCGTCGGCCGCTTTCGCCGTTTGAATCGCCCGCACGACCGCTTTGAAATCGTTGCCCGCGAGAATCGACGGCAGCGAATCGACGAACGCGCTGAACCGCCCACCCGGAACGTGGGGCTTCGCGAAATCGACCGCCTTTGCTTTACTCGCGCGGGAGCTCAAAGGATAGGTACGGACGCCCGACAGATCGAATTCGTCATAGCTGAAAAGCACGGGGGGAGCTTACAGCTCCAGCTTCCAGCTTCCAGCTGGGAGCTGCGCTGGCACCTGGCACGGCACGCGGCAGCGCTACAGAATAAGCATCGCGTCGCCATAGCTATAAAAACGATAACTCCTCGCCACCGCTTCGCGGTATGCGGCGAGAACGCGTTCCCGGCCGGCAAACGCCGAGACGAGCATGAGAAGCGATGACTTCGGCAGATGGAAATTCGTCAGGAGTCCGCGGATCACCTGAAACTCGAAGCCCGGGTAGATGAACGTCTCCGCCTCACCGGGTCCGGCAACGACGCGACCCCCACCGCGCAACGCCGAGTCCTCCAGTGCTCGCGTCGTCGTGGTTCCGACCGCGATGATGCGCCGGCCCTCGTCGATGGCACTGTTGATACGTTCTGCGGCGCGATCGCCGATCTCGTACGTTTCGGGATCGACGACGTGTGATTCGACGTCCTCTGTCCGTACGGGCTTGAACGTCCCGTAACCGACGTGAAGAGTGATCGCAACCCGCTCGACGCCAGCTCGCGTCGAGGGCGTCGAGTATCTGCGGCGTGAAATGCAGGCCCGCCGTAGGCGCAGCAATGGACCCGCGTGCCCGCGCGAAGACCGTCTGATACCGTTCGCGATCCTCCGCGACGTCACCGCGTTTGATGTACGGAGGGAGCGGGACGTGGCCGATCCGATCGATCACCGATGCCACGCTGTCGCCACGCTCCAGCTCCAATCGGATGGTGCGGCGTCCGAAGAACCGCCGGTCGAGCACCTCCCCTTTCAACGCGCCGTGCTCCCCTTCGAATCGGACGATGGCGCCGGGCTTGAGTTTCTGCCCGGGATGCATCAACGACGTCCCAGACTTCGCTGTCGGCGAGAGTGCCGGGAGGGTGCGAGGGGTGCCGGGAGTGCGAGGGGTGCCGGGCGAAGGCGGGAAATCAGGAGGCACTCGACGGCGCCGCCACTCGGGACGCGCTCGCCAAGCAGACGCGCGGCAAAGACTCTGGTGTCATTGACGACGAGCAGATCCCCGTCGCGCCAGATAGCGCGGCAGGTCGGCGATGCACCCATGCTCGACGGCGTTCTTCTCCCGCCGCAGCACGAGCATTCGTGATTGGCCCCGCAGAGCCGGCTGCTGTGCGATCAGCTCGTCGGGCAGAAGGAAATCGAATTCGTCGACGCGCACAAAGATGGACTCTAGCAGCGAAGTAGAATCAGGCGGTGACTGAGGCCAGAAGGAAACCCGCTCCCGAGCCGCCGGCTGAATCGTCGGCGGACGCCCCACCGACTCTGGCGGGACCGGTCGACATTCGCAACGTCTCGCTGTCGGTTCTCACGACGATCGCGGTGATCCTGATGCTGCAATACATGCAGCCGGTCCTGATTCCGGTGGCACTGGGGATTCTCATCAGCTATGCGCTGTGGCCGATCGTCACGACGCTTGCGCGATACGCGAAGATCCCCCGCGCGATCGGCGCGGCCGTGGCGGTCGCCGTGTTCGTCGGGACGATCGGTTTCACCTTCTATACCTTCAGCGACGAGGCGATGGGCATCATCCGCGATATCCCGCCGGCCGCCCGCACGCTTCGCGAGCGCCTGGAAGCGCAGAGGACGAAGGCGTCCGAAACGGCGTTCGAGCAGGTCCAGGAAGCCGCGACTGAGATCGACAAGGCGGCAGCCAAGGCCTCCGAACCAGCCGTGCAGACTCGGGGCGTGCAGAAAGTCGAGGTCGTGCAGCCATCGTTCCGGATTTCGGACTACGTCGGGATGGGCGGCGGCATCCTGCCGCTTGGCGGGCAGTTCGTGGTGATCCTCTTTCTCGTCTACTTCATGCTCGTCACCGGGGACCTCTTCAAGCGGAAGCTGGTCAAGATCGCAGGTCCGACGCTCACGAAGAAGAAGATCACGGTCCAGATCCTCGACGAGATCAACCGGCAGATCGAGAGTTTCATCAAAGTCCAGATCTTCACCAGCGCCATCGTCGGGACGGCTACGGCGCTGGCACTGTGGTGGTTCGGGGTCGAACACTTTGTCATCTGGGGCATCCTGGCCGGCATCCTCAACTCCATCCCCTACATGGGGCCGATCGTCGTCAGCGGCGGCTCTTGGCCGCCGTCGCGTTTCTGCAGTTCAACGACGTCGATGAAGATGATGTACGTCGCGGGCACCGCGATGGTGATCACCAGTCTCGAAGGCTTTCTCCTGACGCCGGCGCTGATGAGCCGCGCGGCGCAGATGAACCCGGCCGCCATCTTCATCGGCCTGCTGTTCTGGAGCTGGGTCTGGGGGATCTGGGGCACGGTACTGGCAGTACCGATGATGATGATGATCAAGGCGATATGCGATCACGTCGAGGATCTGCAGCCGATCGGGGAGCTGCTGGGGGAATGACGGGGTCACGTGCGACGTGCGACGTGCGACGTGCCACGTGCTGTACGTGCTCACGTGCCACGTGCTTACGTGCTTGCTGAATGAGTGAGGCGCATCGCGAACGTGACGATCGTGCGTTGGCGGCACTGCGAAAGTGGGCCTACCTGCTCGATGCGGCGTTTCAGGTGCCGGGCACGAAGCTGCGGTTCGGGCTGGATCCGATCGTTGGCCTGATACCCGGCGCCGGCGATATCGTCACCGGATTCTTCGCGGTGATGATGTTGCTGCATGCGGTCCGGCTGCGTATCCCGAAAGTCATCATCGCGCGCATGGTGTTCAACAGCGGTCTCGACCTCCTGACCGGCACGGTTCCTCTTCTCGGCGACTTGTTCGACGCCGGCTATAAAGCCAACCTGCGAAATCTCGCGCTGCTCGAACGCCATGCCCTCCCCGGTGTCCCGCCGAGCCGTTCCGATTACATCTTCGTCAGCGTCTGTCTCGGCATCCTCGCCCTCCTTGCCATCGTCCCCGTCGTGATCTTCATGTGGGTGCTCTGGGCCCTGTCGAACATCAAAATGTTCTAGACGCGGACGGAGTTTTCTTGTCTTCCCATTACAGACTCCTGATCTCCTGAACTCCTGTAATCACTCCTGGTCTCGCGCTCGCGCGCACGTTGCACGTCGCACGTCGCACGTGGTACCTATCTCCCTCTGTGCCTATTGCGCCGCTTCGCGTCTGGCCCGGATCACCCTATCCCCTGGGCGCGACCTGGGACGGTGTCGGCGTCAACTTCGCACTCTTCTCCGAACACGCGACCCGGGTTGAGCTCTGTCTCTTCCAGTCGGCCGACGCGGACGTCGAGTCGCTGACCATTCCGCTGCCCGAGCAGACCGACATGGTGTGGCACGGCTACGTGCCGGATCTGCAGCCCGGACAACTCTATGGCTACCGCGTACACGGTCCCTTCGCCCCGCACGCGGGCCACCGTTTCAATCCGAACAAGCTCGTACTCGACCCCTACGCGAAGACGATCGGCAGGGGCGTCCGCTGGAACGAAGCGCTGTTCGGTTTCGTGTTCGGCGGCGACGACACGACCTTCGACCGGCGCGACAGCGGCCCGTACGCGGCATTGGCCGCCGTCGTGGATGGTGCGTTCACGTGGGGGGACGATCGGCATCCGCGCAGACCCTGGCACGAGACCCTCATCTACGAACTGCACGTCAAGGGCTTCTCCAAACTGAATTCCCACGTGCCCGAAGCGCTGCGAGGCACCTATCGTGGTCTCGCGTCGGAACCATCCATCCGCCACCTCAAGTCGCTCGGCGTCACCGCCGTCGAACTGATGCCGGTGCATCAACATACCGACGAATGGCACCTCGTGCAGCGCGGTCTCGGCAACTACTGGGGGTACAACACACTCTCGTACTTTGCGCCGGACATTCGCTTCGCCGCCGGCCATTCGCCGGTCGACGCCGTCCACGAATTCAAGGTGATGGTGCGGGCCCTGCACGCGGCAGGCCTGGAGGTGATCCTCGACGTCGTTTACAACCACACCGCCGAAGGGAATCATTTCGGGCCGACACTGTCATTGCGCGGGATCGATAACGCGTCGTACTACCGCTTGCTGCCGACACAGCCGCGCTACTACGAGGACTTCACCGGCTGTGGCAACACGCTGAACATGCGCAGCCCACGCGTGCTGCAACTCATCATGGACAGCCTGCGCTACTGGGTGCAGGAGATGCACGTCGACGGATTCCGCTTCGATCTCGCGAGCGCTCTGGCTCGTGAGTTGCATGCTGTGGACAAGTTGGGCGCGTTCTTCGACATCATTCATCAGGACCCCGTCCTCTCGCAGGTGAAGCTGATCGCCGAACCGTGGGACCTCGGTGAAGGCGGTTATCAGGTCGGCAACTTCCCTACCAAGTGGACGGAGTGGAACGGCAAGTACCGCGACACGGTGCGTCATTTCTGGCGTGGTGACAGCGGTGTCGTTTCCGAGCTCGCGACACGGCTCTCCGGCAGCAGTGACCTGTACGAGCAGAGCGGACGCCGGCCCTACGCGAGCATCAATTTCATCACCGCGCACGACGGTTTCACGCTCGCGGATCTGGTCAGCTACAGCGAGAAACATAACGAGGCAAACGGCGAGAACAACCAGGACGGCGAGAACAACAACATCAGTTGGAACGGCGGTGTCGAGGGCGCCACTACCGAGCCGGCCGTCCTCGAGCTCCGCGAACGCCAACGGCGGAATCTCTTTACGACCTTGTTCATGTCGGTCGGCGTCCCGATGATCAGCGGCGGCGACGAGCTTGGCCGGACGCAGCACGGGAACAACAACGCATACGCGCAGGACAACGAGATCAGCTGGACGCACTGGGAGCTCTCGCCGGAGAACCAGGCGTTCCTGGAGTTCGCGACGCGCGTAATCGGCATCTGGAAGCAGAACCCGGTGCTCCGGCGACGAAAGTTTCTCCAGGGGCGTCCTCTCCGTGGCGCCGACACGACCGACCTCACATGGCTCCATCCGTCCGGCGGTGAAATGACCGACCAGACGTGGAACGTTGCCGACATGCGCTGCATCGGCATGCGCCTCAATGGCGACGCCATTGACGATGCGGACGAACATGGGGAGAGGGTGATCGGCGACACGCTCGTCGTCATGCTGAACGGCAGCGACGAGGCCGTGCCGTTCAGATTGCCGGGCACCGAGGATGCCGAACGCTGGGTCACACTGCTCGACACATGGGACCCGTGGCTGCCGGCCCGCCGGCTGTCCGGCGGAGAGGCCTACGAGCTCCACCCGCGATCGGTCGCAGTGCTCAAACTGAGCACGCGCGGCGACCAGGGGCGGCGATCCGCTGACACCGACCAGCAGCTGTAGATGGCGCCGAAGCTCGATCCTGCTCTCCTTCGACGCGTCGTGATCGAAGGTGTCTATCCCGAGGTCGACGCCGGACGATTTCCAATCAAGCGCACCGCCGGAGAGTCGGTCATCGTGAACGCGGACATCCATGCTGACGGGCACGACGTACTCGCCGCCCGGCTGTTGCACCGCAAGAGCGGCGACGCCGCGTGGGCGGAAACGCCGATGGAACCGCTTGGCAACGACCGCTGGAGTGCGCACTTCACGGTCACCGCACTCGGACGCTACGAATACACGCTCGAAGGATGGGTCGACCGCTTTGCGACATGGCAAAGCGAAGTCTCGAAGAAGTTCGGCGCCGGACAACCAGTCGCGTCCGAACTGCTCGAAGGCGCGGAACTGATTCGGGGTGCTGCAGAGGGTGCCAAGGGTGCGAGGAGTGCGACAGGTGCCGAGGGGCTCGAGGAAGTTGCGGCGCAACTGGCTGACCCGTCGCTGCCGGAGGATCAGCGCGTCGCAATCGCACTCGATGCGGACCTGGCGCGCGCGATGGCGCAGCGTCCCGACCGCAGCCGCGCCACTCGATACCGGGTGCTGGAGGTGATCGTGGATCCGCCGCGCGCACTCTTTGGCGCGTGGTACGAGATGTTCCCCCGCTCGGCAGGCCCGGATCGGTCACGCAGCGCGACGTTCAGCGAGGCAGCCTCGATGCTGCCATACGTCGCCGGGATGGGGTTCGATGTTCTGTACCTGCCACCGATTCACCCCATCGGCCGCAGCTACCGGAAAGGACGCAACAACAGCCTCGAAGCGACCGCGGATGATCCGGGGAGCCCGTGGGCTATCGGCGCCGACACCGGCGGCCACAAGGCGGTGGAACCGGGTCTGGGAACGCTCGCCGACTTCGACCGATTCGTTGAAAAGGCGATGGAACACGGCCTTGAAATCGCGCTCGATCTCGCCTACCAGGCTTCTCCAGACCACCCGTACGTGAAGGATCACCCAACGTGGTTCAGGCAACGGCCGGACGGCACGATCAAGTACGCCGAGAACCCCCCCAAGAAGTATCAGGACATTTACCCGATCAACTTCGAGTCGACCGACTGGCAAGGCCTGTGGACCGAGCTCAAAAGCATCATCGAGTTCTGGATAAAACACGGCGTGAAGATTTTTCGCGTCGACAATCCCCACACGAAACCGTACGGCTTCTGGGAATGGGCGCTCGATGACATCAAGCGCCGGTATCCGGACACGATCTTTCTCTCGGAGGCATTCACCCGGCCGAAGATCATGCGGTATCTCGCCAAGTGCGGCTTCACCCAGTCGTACACCTACTTCACCTGGCGTAATACCAAAGAGGAGCTGACGGAGTACTTCACCGAGCTGACTCGAACGCCGGCCCGCGAGTACATGCGTCCGAACCTGTTCACCAACACGCCTGACATCCTTCACGCGTACCTCCAGCAGGGCGGACGCCCGGCTTTCCAGGCGCGGTTCATCCTCGCCGCCACGCTCGGTGCGTCATACGGCATCTACAGCGGATACGAACTGATCGAGAACATCCCGGTAAAGGCCGGCAGCGAGGAGTATCTGGATTCGGAGAAGTACCAGATCAGGCCACGCGATTTTCAGCAGCCGCACAGCCTTTCGGAACTGATCACGCGCGTGAACCGCATCCGTCGCGATCATCGCGCGTTGCAGCGCGACTGGGGCCTGCGCTTTCACCAGACTGACAATCCCCACCTGCTGGCGTACAGCAAACGATCGGAGGACGGGCAGGACCTGCTCATCATCGTGGTGAACCTGGACCCGTTCTACATGCAGCACGGGTTCGTGGAAGTGCCGCTCGCCGAGTGGGGGTTCGCTCGCTGATGATCCAGTCGAAGTCGTGGATCTGCTTTCGGAGGAGCGGTATTTCTGGCGGACGGACCGCAATTACGTCCGGCTCGACCCTCAACTTCGCGTCGCCCACATCCTCACCGTGCCGCTGCCTGCGCCGCTGGCGGCCGAGGCGCTCGAACCGGAAGGCTGATGACGGCGAACCACGTCAACATCGATCCCCTCTGGTACAAGGACGCGGTCATCTACCAGGCCCACGTCCGCGCGTTCTTCGACAGCACCAATGATGGCATCGGAGACTTCGCCGGCCTGATGCAGAAGCTCCCGTACCTCGAAAGTCTCGGCGTCAACTGCCTGTGGCTGCTTCCGTTCTACCCATCCCCGCTTCGAGACGACGGGTACGACATCGCGGATTACACGAACATCCACCCGAGCTACGGCACGCTCGCCGACTTCGATCGCTTCATCGAGGCGGCGCACGGACTCGGCCTCCGCGTGATCACCGAACTGGTCATCAATCACACGTCCGACCAGCACCCGTGGTTCCAGGCGGCGCGCCGCGCTCCGGCAGGGTCACCAGAGCGCGATTTCTACGTGTGGAGCGACACCAACCGCAAGTACGAAGGTGTCCGGATCATCTTTACCGACACCGAGACGTCGAACTGGCGCTGGGATGACACCGCCGGGGCCTACTACTGGCACCGGTTCTTCCATCATCAACCCGATCTCAACTTCGACAATCCGGCCGTGCTCGAAGCCGTGATCGAGGTGATGCGGTTCTGGCTCGATCGCGGCGTCGACGGGCTGCGCCTCGACGCCGTGCCGTATCTGATCGAGCGTGAAGGGACCATCTGCGAAAACCTCGAAGAGACGCACGACATCCTCAAGCGGATTCGCACTGCGCTCGAGCTGCGTTATCCCGACCGCATGCTGCTCGCGGAAGCCAACCAATGGCCGGCCGACGTCCGTCCGTATTTCGGCGACGGCAACGAGTGCCACATGGCCTTCCACTTTCCGCTGATGCCGCGAATGTTCATGGCGGTGCGGCAGGAGGACCGGCATCCGATCGTCGAGATCCTCCGGCAGACGCCCGATATCCCCGAGTCGTGCCAGTGGGCTATGTTCCTCCGCAACCACGACGAGCTGACGCTCGAAATGGTCACCGACGAGGAACGCGACTACATGTATCAGGCCTACGCGGCGGATCCGCAGATGCGGATCAACGTCGGGATCCGCCGCCGGCTGGCGCCGCTGCTCGAGAACAGCCGCCGCCGCATCGAGCTGTTGCACGGGCTGCTGATGTCGATGCCGGGGACGCCGATCATCTATTACGGCGACGAGATCGGCATGGGCGACAACATCTACCTCGGCGATCGTAACGGCGTCCGCACTCCGATGCAGTGGACCAGCGACCGCAACGGCGGCTTTTCCCGCGCCGACCCCGCCCGCTTGTTCGCCCCCCCGATCATGGATCCGGTCTACGGCTTCCAGGCGATCAACGTCGAGGCGCACGAGCGTTCACCGTATTCGCTCCTGAACTGGATGAAACGGATCATCGGCCTGCGGAAGCAGACCCAGGTGTTCGGCCGTGGGTCGATCGAGTTTCTCGGCGCGCGCAACCGGAAAGTCCTCGCCTACGTGCGGAAGCACCACGACGAAACGATTCTGTGCGTCGCCAATCTTGCGAGAACCGTGCAACCGGTCGAGCTCGACCTCTCACGTTTCAAGGGAATGGTCCCGGTCGAGATGCTCGGCATGACGGAATTCCCGAGAATCGGCGACCTTCCGTACTTTCTGACGCTCGGCGGCTACGCGTTTTACTGGTTCAGGCTGCAACAGGCGCCGGCGCCGATTGCCGCGCGGGTGGCGCCTGAATCCGCGCCGGAGGTCGCAGCGGCTCCCGCGCTCTTCATGGGAGCTGCGTGGGACACACTGCTCGATGGCAATGTGCGGACGCTGATCGAGCGCGATCTTCTCGTCAGCTTCCTTCAGCGGCAGCGATGGTTCGGCGGTAAGGCTCGCCCGCTGCGCGCGGCGCGCTTCGTCGACTGGGGGCTGCTGCGGCGATCGCCACAACCGCTCTTCCTGACGATCGTTCAGGCGGAATTCGAGGACGGCGGCAGCGACAAATATTTCGTGCCGCTCACGATCAGCACCCACGCCGACACTCGCTGGGTTGAAGAGCAGCACGGCCAGGCAGTTCTGGCCAATATCACCGGCGCCCGCAAGGGACTGCTCTTCGATGGATGGCTGGATGACCGGTTCGCGCGCATGCTGCTCGAGGCCACCGAACGAATGGAGCAGATCAAGACGCGGCGAGGCAGCATCCGCGCCGTGCAGACTCCGTCATTTGCCGCGGTCCGCGGCCAGGGGGACCTGCCGCCGCGGCGCGCGCGCAGCGACCAGAGCAACACGTCGCTGATCTACGGCGATCGCCTGATTCTCAAGCTGTTTCGCCGCATCGAGCCCGGCGTCAATCCGGACTTCGAGATCGGGCAACACCTGACTGCACGCGTCGGTTTCAGCCGAGTGCCCGCCGTCGTCGGGGGGGTCGAGCTCGAGACCAGCGGCGAACCGACTTCGACGCTGGCGATGCTGCAGGACTTCGTCGAAGGGCAGGCGGACGGCTGGACACATGCGACCGACGAAGCGGATCGCTTCTTCGATGCGCGTCGAGAACCGGGCGCTGCCACGTCTGCCACAGGTGCCTTCGTCCTACGCCGAGCTGGCCGCCGCGACGGTTCCGCCGGTGATTGGCGACCTGCTCGGGGGCTATCTTCGTACCGCCGGAATCCTCGGACGCCGGACCGGCGAGATGCACCTTGCCCTCGCATCCGACGCGAGCGATCCCGCCTTTGCGCCTGAACCCTTCACCGCCGACGATCTCAAGGCGATCAGCGTCGATGCGATTGCGCAGGCGCAGCTCGCCATCGAAACCCTCGAGCGCCTGAACACCGGTTTCGAGCTGCTCGAACAGCGGGACGTACTCCTCGAACGCGTCCGACATCGGCAGGCGCTGGAGTTCACGTCGTCCAAGATCCGGGTGCACGGCGACTACCACCTGGGTCAGGTGCTCTGGGCCGAGGGAGATTTCTACATCCTGGACTTCGAGGGGGAGCCGGCGCGTCCGATGGCGGAACGCCGACAGAAGCAGTCGCCGCTGAAGGACGTCGCCGGGATGGTGCGATCGTTCGGCTACGCGGCGTTCGCGGCGCTCTTCGCACACACCGCGTCGCGACCTTCCTCCTTCGAAACCCTGACGCCGTGGGCCGCCGCGTGGGAGACATGGACGACGGCGGCTTTCCTGCGGTCGTATTTCGACACCGTCGGGGATGCACTGTTCATTCCGCGCGAGATCACGCAGCGTGACGAACTGCTGCGGTTTTTCGTGCTCGACAAGGCGCTCTACGAATTGAATTACGAGTTGAACAATCGCCCGCATTGGCTGCGTATTCCGCTCACGGGGATCATGGAGATTCTGAGACAGCCCTGAAGGGCTGGATGGTCAGCCCTGAAGGGCTGGACGACTTACGAACGGGCAGCCCTAAAGGGCTGGACGACCTACGAACGGGCAGCCCTAAAGGGCTGGACTACGGGAAGAGATGTCGGCTCATCACGATCGCAATCGACCGTCGCACGTGCCGGTATCGACCTACCGGCTGCAGGTGTACTCCGCCTTCACGCTGCGCGATGCGGCGCGGGTGATCCCCTATCTCGACCGGCTCGGGATCACCACCTGTTACACGGCGCCGTACTTCACTGCCGCGCCAGGCAGCACGCACGGTTACGACGTCTGGAACCACAACGAGATCAATCCTGAGCTGGGCGGAGACGACGCTCATCGCGAGTTCTGCGAGGCGATGCGCCAGGCGGAAATGAAGCACGTCGTCGATTTCGTCCCGAACCACATGGGGATCGGGGCGGGGGGAAACGCGTGGTGGACCGACGTGCTCGAGAATGGCCCGAGCTCACAGGCGGCGGGGTTTTTCGACATCGACTGGGCGCCGCTGAAAGCGGAGCTTCACGCCAAACTGCTGCTGCCGATTCTCGGCGATCAGTACGGGCGCGTGCTGGACCGGGGAGAACTGAAACTGCAGTTCAGCAGCGGCGCATTGGTACTGCGTTATTTCGACCAGGAGTTGCCGATCAATCCACGCCAGGCTCCGCGCGTGCTGCGGCTCGCGGTGGAGCCGCTCGCCGGCGAGCTTGGCGCCGACAGCTCGCGAGTCCACGAGTTCCAGAGCATCCTCAGCTCACTCGAGAATCTGCCGGCCTACACCGAGCGCGACCCGAGCCGAATCGCGGAGCGGCACCGCGAGAAAGAAGTGGCGAAGGCGCGGCTGGACAGACTGGTGCAGGACGAACCGGCGGTTGCCCGGCACATCAACGACGCGGTGGCTCACGTGAACGGAATTCCCGGCGACTCGGCGAGTTTCAATGCCCTTCACGAACTGCTCGAGGCGCAGCCTTATCGGCTGTCGTACTGGCGCACCGCGTCTCACGAGATCAATTACCGGCGGTTCTTCGACGTGAACACACTGGCCGGGCTTCACGTGGAGCGGCCGGAGGTATTCGAGGCGACGCACAAGCTTCTCGGGGAGCTCCTCGCCGACGGATGCGTGCACGGTGTCCGCGTCGACCACCCTGACGGCCTCTTCGATCCGGCGAGTTATTTCGAAATGCTGCAGGGCCTGTACGAAGCATCGGTCCACCGCAATGACGCTGCCGCGGATAGATACCCGTTGTACGTCGTCGCCGAAAAGATCCTGTCCGGCCGCGAGCGCCTGCCATCGCAATGGCAGGTCCACGGCACCACCGGCTACAACTTCCTCAACGACGTGAACGGGCTGTTCGTCGACATGTCGCAGGCCCGGCGGCTGCGGCGAACCTACGCCAAACTCACCGGCCATCTGGACTCGTTCGAGGACGTCCTCTACGAGAGCAAGCGGCTCATCATGAACACCGCGATGGCGAGCGAACTGAACGTGCTCGGCCATGTGCTCGATCGCATCGGAGCGGGGAACCGCAAGTCGCGGGACTTCACGCTCGACAGCCTGCGCGACGTCATCACCGAGGTCGTCGCCTGCTTCCCGGTTTACCGCACCTATGTCGACGAACGAGGCTGGACGCCCGAAGACCGTGCGGTCGTCGAGCAGGCGATCTCACAGGCGCGCCGGCGCAACCCGGCGATGGAATCCTCGCTGTTCGATTTCTTCCGCGAGGTGATCCTGCCGCGAGACCCTTCAGACTCCCCCGGCGCCGGTGCGGTCGAGCGCCGCGATGGCTATCCACCGGCCGACGCCTCAGAAGCCGCGGAACGGCTGCGATTCACGAAGCAGCTGCAGCAGTACACCGGTCCGGTCCAGGCGAAAGGGCTCGAAGACACGGCGTTCTATCGGTACAACGTGTTGATATCGCTGAACGAGGTCGGCGGTGACCCGTCGCGGCTCGGGCGCTCGCCGCAGGACTTTCATGATGCGAACGAGCACCGTGCGTCCGCCTGGCCGTACGAGATGCTTTCGACCTCGACGCACGACACGAAGCTCGGCGAAGACGTCCGCGCGCGGATCAATATTCTCTCGGAGATGCCGGAGAAGTGGGCCCGTGAAGTCTCGCGCTGGATGCGCCTCAACCGCACGCACCGGTCGATCGTCGACGGGGGACCCGCGCCGGACCGCACCGACGAATACCGCCTGTACCAGGTTCTGATCGGGTCGTGGCCGTCCGGCAGTGAGTCTTTGGACTCAGGGACCTACGTCGAGCGGATTCGCGAGTACATGACCAAGGCGGTTCGTGAGGCAAAGGTCCATACCAGCTGGTTGACGACGAATCCCGGCTACGAGGAAGGACTCGCGCGTTTCGTCGAGCGCGCGCTCGGCCAGGCTGGCGGCAGGTTCCTCGCTGCCTTTCTCCCGTTTCAGCGCCGTATTGCGGCACTGGCTGTGACCAATTCCCTCGCGCAAGTGGTTCTGAAAATCGGGTCGCCAGGCGTCCCTGATTTTTACCAGGGCACCGAGCTGTGGGATCTCAGTCTCGTCGATCCGGACAACCGCCGGCCGGTGAACTTCGAGCACCGCGAGCGGCTGCTGAGCGAACTGAACGCGACAACGCCGTCAGACATCGCCGCACTTCTGTCGACCTGGCAGGACGGCAGGATCAAGCTGTACATCACGACCGCGGGGCTGCACGCCCGTCGTGAGCTGCCACACGTGTTCGTTGGCGGCGACTACCTGCCGCTTGCTGCGGAAGTGACGGCACCGGGAGGAATCGTCGCCTTCGCACGCACGTCGCGCGACGATGCGGTGCTGGTGGTGGTACCACGGCTTGTGACGCGACTCGTGACCGAGAATGCGCCGCTGCCGCTCGGCGCCGCCTGCTGGAAAACCTCGCGTGTGATCCTGCCGGAGTCGCTACGCGAGCGGACCTTCCGCAACATCTTCACCGGCGAAGACATCCGTCCGACGACGGGACCCGACGTCGCCTGGCTCTTCGCCGGACAGATGTTCGATCAGTTGCCCGTCGCAATCTTGCGGGCCATCTAGTTCCTAGTTTCTCCGCCTCTCGCCCGTCTGCTCTCTTTCCTTGTTCAACTCGACGATGTCGACGCTGGTCGCCGATTGACCGAGCAGGTGGCGGGCGAAGTAGTCCCCGCGCAACCAGTTGACGTAGCCGGCGACTGGCGCGAACGAGTGGCGGACGCCTGGCAGCACGAACATGTCGAACCGCTTGTTCGCCTTGATCAGGGCGTCAGCCAGCCGGTAGGTGTTGGCCGGGTGGACGTTGTTGTCGATGTCTCCCGTGATCAGCATCAGGTTGCCCTTCAGATTCCTGGCCAGCTCGGAGTTCTTCTCGATGTCGTACTCGAAGCTGACCTTGCCGTCCTTCTCGACTTCCTTGATGCCGTGGTGCTTCTCGCTCCACGAGTTGTTGTAGATGTTGTTCTCGTGATTGCCGGATTCCGACCAGCCGACCTTGAAGAAATCCGGATAGACGAGCATCGCCGCGGCCGACATGAATCCGCCGCCCGAATGCCCCCAGATGCCGACCTTGTTGATGTCGATGAAGGAATGCCGCGCGGCGAGCTGCTCGATCGCCGACTTCTTGTCGACCAGGCCGTAATCCCGCAGGTTGCCATAGCCATAGTTGTGGTACCACTTCGACCGCTGCGGATGCCCGCCGCGGTTGCCCACCTCGATGACGATGAAGCCGAACTGCGCGAGCGAGATGTTATTGCTGCGCGGATTGAAGTTCTTCGTCACGCCCTCGGTCTGCGGACCCGGATAGACGTAGGCGATGATCGGATACTTCCGGGACGGGTCGAAGTCGAACGGCTTGTACATCACGCCGTACAGATCCGTGATCCCGTCATCGGCCTTGACCGTGAACGGCTCGGGATATTTGAATCCGGCGGCCATCAGCGGTCCGAGGTCGGGCGTCTCCAGCTTCATCACCTGCGTGCCGGCCGTGTCGTACAGCACAGACTCCGGCGCGCCGTTGATACGAGTGGCGTTGTCCACGAAAAACTTCATCGAGTCCACGACCGATGCCGAGTGGGAGGCGTCGCCTGGGTTGAGCAGCTTGAGGCCGCTGCCGTCGAGGCCGATGCGATAGAGGTGCGTGTAGTACGGATCCTCGCCTTTTTCGCGGCCGGCCGCGGTGAAATACATCACCCGCAGCTTGTCGTCGACATTGTCGACGCCGGTCGCGACGAACTCCCCTTCGGTAATCCGGTTCTTCAACTGGCCGGTGTTGGCGTCGTAAAGGTAGTAATGCGCCCAGCCGTCACGCTCTGACCAGTGCAACAACTCCTGGCCGCCGTTGACGAGGCGAAGCGGGCGCGTCTCGATGTAGGTATTGAGGCGCTCCTCGATCAGCGGTTTCACTTCGCCGGTTGCCGTATCGGCAACGCAGACGTCCAGCTTGTGCATGTCGCGGCTGAGCCGGGTGAAATACAGCTTTGACGACGACTCGCTCAGCCACTGCGGCTCGATCGGCCGGCGCGGATCACGCCGGACCGGCACCGGCGCGGTCGATACCGACATCGTCTGGTCCTTGAAGCGATCTGCTTTGATCCGTACCCGATTCTTGGAGGCCACGTCGAACACCCAGAGCTCCTGCTGCGGAATGTTCTCTTCTCCCGGCATCGCGTAGCGGTAGCTCTCCAGCGTCGGTCGCGGTGTGGCGATCGCGTTGATGACCCACAGATCCTTCACCTTCCTCGAGTCGCGCCTGGTCAGCGAGAACCTGCTCGAGTCGCGCGCCCAGACCACATTGATTGCCCGCACTCGCGCGTTCTTGTCCTGACCCTGGGTCTCCTGCTGTTGCTGCTGCTCCTGCTCGTTCTCCTGCTGCTGCTGCTGCTGTTGCTGTTGCTGTTGCTGCTGCTGCTGTTGCTGCTGCTGCTGCAACTGCTCCATCTCACGCGCCGTGACCGCGAAGCTGTAGTGCTCCTCGCCGTCCTTCGTGAGCTGTGTT
This sequence comes from uncultured Acidobacteriota bacterium, assembly GCA_963810305.1. GTDB lineage: Bacteria > Acidobacteriota > Vicinamibacteria > Vicinamibacterales > 2-12-FULL-66-21 > JACDCA01. The sequence goes on along the minus strand of CAWEMY010000017.1, from coordinate 192,835 downwards.
TCCGCGATGGTGGTGTCGTTGGCGTTCTTCAACGCTTTCTCGTAGTTCGCCGCATCCATCATGTAGAGGTTGTAATTGCGGGCGAACAGTATCGTCTTGCCATCGGGCGAGAAGGACGCCCAGCGCGGGCGGCGTGGTTCTTCCTTGTAGTCTTCGATCAGCGTCACCTTCGCCGTCGCCATGTCGTATTCGAAGTGGAGCGTTTTCGTCCGTGGGTTGGGTGGCGCACCCGCTCCGGCGCCCCGGCCCCGCTGGCCTTGCTGCACTGGATCCTCTTCTTCTCCGGTCTCCCGAGTCCCGAGTCCCCAGCCCCGGATCCCGGTCCTGCTGCTGTTGCTCGGTGGTGATGGGCTTTGGCTTGGTCGTCTCGATGCTCGCGTCGCGAGGCACCTGCACTTCGAATTCGAATGCCGAATCCCCCTTGATGAAGCGCAACCTGCGTGAACGGCAGGTGCTGCGCGTCGTAAGGGATGCGCGTGATCGTCGTGAGTGCCGCCGCCATCCTGGCGTGATCGAAGAGCGCGCCCTTCGTCCGCTTTACAGGGTCGACGATATGAAAACGGCGTCCCTCGCGAGTCTGATACGTGTACCAGAACCGATCGCTCGTCTCCAGCCATCGGGGAGTGATCGAGGTATCGAAGACCAGCTTCGAAACCTTCTGGCTGGTCCACGCGGACGCGAGCTCGTAGTTCGGGGACGATCCGCTTTTCTGCGCCTGGATTGTCGGCGCGAAGGCGACGGCAGTGATGACAGAGACTCCGAGGGCGATCCGCGTCGCGCGGCTGGTTGCGTGAAGCATTGTCAAACTCCTGAAAAACCTGGCTGGTAGAGGCCGGCTTTCCTGGCCCGAGCGCAGTCGAGGGCAGCCGGCCTGACGCGCCGACTTTAATCGGCCTGACGCTTATCCGGCAAGAAGTTTACGCAGATCGACGCGGCCGCGTTTCTGAACGAGTGGCTTCCAGAGGTCGCCGACCCTGGCGATGCGCGCGCGCACGTTGTCCATTCGGAAATCCTCGATGCGGACGCCTTTCTGGATCTCCCTCCACGTCACCGGAGTCGAAACCGGCGCGTTCGGGCGCGGACGGACGGAATAGATCGAGGCGAGCGTTCTCCCCCAGGCGTTCTGGTTGTAGTCGACCAGCACCCGCCCTTTCGGACGTTTGGCGACGCGGTACTCCGACGTCATCAATGCCGGATTACGCGCGGCAAGCTCGACGGCCAATGCCTTCGCGAACGTCCAGGCGTCCTTCTGGACGGGGCCGCGGACGATCGGGACATAGACGTGGAGGCCCCTGGACCCCGTCGTCTTCACCAGCGAAGGCATTTTCAATGCGTCGAGTGCATCGCGAACGACCAGGCCGCATGCGAGGACGTTCTCCCAGGAGGCACCCGGCCCCGGATCCAGATCGAAGTGCACATAGTCAGGGCGATTGACATCGTCACATGTCGCATACCACTGGTTGAGATCGATGCAGCCGAGATTGATGACCCACAGGAGCGACGGCAGGTCATCGATCACCGGAAAATCGATGATGTTGCCCGAGTCATGATCGATACGGCACGTGCGGATCCATCCCGGGCGCGGCTCCGGCGCACGTTTCATGAAGAAGAATTCTCCGGCCGCGCCGTGCGGGTATCGTTTCATCACCATCGCGCGATCGCGGATGTGCGGGAGCAGCACCGGCGCGACGTCAGCGTAGTACTGGATCAGATCACCCTTGGTGATCCTCTCCTCTTTCCAGAACAGCTTGTCGAGATTGGTGAGCCGAACGTCGCGTCCATCCATTTGAAGGTGTGGCTTCCGGCGGGAGGAATCTTGACGCGGGCCGGCACGCGACGATTGTAACGGGTCGATTACTCCACTCTCAGGCTGGCTTTCATGGTGGGATGGAACCGGCATGTGTAGGGAAAGTCCCCCTTGGTCTTGAAGGTCATCTTCCACGACTTCCCCGTATCGAGAGTGCCGGATTCAAACACCTTGGGCGCGGTCGATGTCGCCGTGTGAGAGACGATGTCCTTGTTGACCCAGAGGACGCTGTCCCCGGCCTTGATCGTCAGCGCCGCTGGTTTGAAGGCCGTGCCGTCGATCGTGACGGTGTGAGTCACCGGTTTGCGGCCCCGCTGCGCGGCAACGGTTGCCGCGCAGCAGGCGATCAGAACGAAGAGTGTTGCAAGCCGCCGTCTGGTCACGGATCTCTTACTTGGCGAGCGCGGCCTGGATCGTCTTCGCGTGGTCGAGATGCGCGACGAATGCCGGCCGCACCTTGACGATCAGTGCCTTCAACTCCTCGTTCTTGGACTCCGGAATCAGCGTCTTGTCGACCGCCTCGATAACCGCCGTGTGGTAGGCCACTTCCTGGTCGATGTACGCCTTGTCGAACTCGGCCCCCTTCAAGGTCTTCAGGTTGGCGATGTTCTTCGTACCCCCGGCGGCGAGTGACTTGCTCGTGTCGTTGTCTTCCGGCTTGACCTTCAACTTCGTCGCCAGGGCGACCGCCTGCTTGTTCACACCGGTGTGGTCGGTGACCATCAGGGCGCCGAACTTCTTCACTTCGGCGTTGGTTCCCATCTTCTGAGCGAGCTTCCCGGCATCGATGTCCACCTGGTTGGCGGTGACAACAATGTGCGCAATCTGCGCGTCAGTCACTCCCTGTGCGCGAAGCGCGAGACCCGAAAGGGCAAGCGCACACGCGACAGCTCCAATAACAGTTTTCACGGCAATCTCCTTTGTCCGTCTTGTTCATTGAGACCCGAACACGCCAGTTCTTCAGGACCCGGCGGTCGGGACACACTACACCCGCCGGCTCCCAAGACCCGGCCCATAACGCCAGCCTATCTGATATGGATGCCCGAGAAAGGTTCAGCGTTCCCGAAGCCGACTCAGCACTGCGTCGACGATGCGATCGCAACGCGCTCCGGCGAAGCTGAAAACGTCCCCCGCGGCGACGTCGATGTCGCGGGCGAGGGCCTCACGCAGCAGTGCCCGGGCGCGGAAGAGCCGGCTGCGGACGGTGGCCGGAGGAATACCCAGCGACTCAGCCGTCTCTTCAACGCTCATTTCTTCGACTTCCCGCATCACGAAGACGGTCCGGAACGCCACCGGAAGCTCATCGATCCGTCGTTCCAGAATCCGCCGTACCTCGCCGCGTAGCGTTGCTGATTGCGGAGGCTCAGCCTGGTTGTCCGGGATATCCATTTCGTCGCGCTCCTGAGAGCCGCTGAACGGCACCACCACGCGGTCGCGCTTCTGTTTTCGCAGCCGCATCAGAGCGTGATTGGCGACAATGCGGACGAGCCAGGTCCCGAGCTGTGCGTCGGCGCGGAATTCTGCGAGATGGCGGTAGGCGTCGAGGTAGCCGTCCTGAACGGCGTCCTCAGCAGCCGCATCGTCCCGAAGAATCGCGCGGGCCACTCGAAAGAGCCGCGTGTTATGCCGCCGCATCAGCGTCTCGAACGCACGCGGGTCGCGCTGAAGGATCCGCTCGACGAGTTCCACATCGTCGCGAACGGCCGCTGCTGCGGACTGACTGGATGGCATCAATGCTCCTGTCGATAGGATGCGCGTCGGCACCCCGGCGTTCCCCGACGCGGCCTGACTATCGACTATCGACCATCGACTATCGACTTGCGGACCTGACGCGTGTCGCCGGGTCGAGCCGTGGAGGCCGGACACCGTGGCGGATGGCCCCAGCCACCGGCACATGGGTCAGTTGCTCGCCCGCCGCGGCGCACCGCAGCATCAAACCTCCGCGGCTCATATCGCCGCGTCCGACAAACTCCTGCGGGAACAGCAACCGGTCCTGGAAAATCGCCTGCAGGACGTCGACGTACTTCGCGGAGGCGATGCTGCCGAGCAGCACGACCGGGCAATCGGGACCGATGTCGCTGGCAAGCGCCTTCGCGCTTCGCTCGAGAGGCCGGCGGTAAGCCGGATTGTCCGCGGACACGTCAACATCCGCGAACCTGCGCAGAGCGGCAAGCGTCACCAGGGTATCGGGTGACCTGAGCCCTGCGTTGGGCGTGATGACAAAAACTCCGCTCCCTGCCACCGATCCGGCATGCTCCGGCACGGCGGCAAATGCCCTGGCGTACGCCAGCTTGCCGCGGAAGTACAGACCGCTGAGAAACGAGAAGACTTCGCCGAGCGGAGCGCCGGCGTGGCTCCGCACGCGCACGGCGAGGTCGAAGGTCGCGCGCTCCGACATCACGATGTTGGCGCGGCGGCCGCCGCAGTTCGCCGGCGAAAGTAAAAAGATAGTGGGCATCTGGAACGGTTAGCGGCTATCGATCAACGACCCTCGACCCGCGACAGCGATTCTACAGGGCCCATCGCAGGAGCACTGAGCCGACGGTAAACCCCGCGCCGACCGACGCCAGCAGTACGAGGTCCCCTCGCTTCAGCTTTCCCTCGCGGATCGCGTCCGCCAGCGCCAGGGGAATAGTGGCGGCGGTCGTGTTGCCGTACATCTCGAGATTGATGACGACTTTCGACTCTGGCAGACCGAGCCGCTGGGCAGCGGCGGTGATGATGCGGCGGTTGGCCTGATGCGAGACGAACAGGTCCAGCTCCGATGCATCGATGCCGTTGCGCGCGAGCAGCCGGCGTGCGATTTCCTCGGTCTTGCGCACCGCAAATTTGAAGACCGCCTGGCCATCCTGCTTGACGTAATGCAGCCGCTGCTCGACGGTATCGTGCGAAGCAGGCATCCGGCTGCCGCCTGCCGGCATGCACAACGCGGGACCGCCGGTGCCGTCGATCTCGTGAGCGAAATCAATAATGCCGGCCTCGTCCTCGGCCGCTGGAGCAAGAACGACCGCGCCCGCGCCGTCGCCGAACAGGACGCACGTCGTGCGGTCGCGGTAGTCGATGATGCTCGACATCACGTCGGCGCCAACCACCAGTGCGTAGTCGTGCGCCCCGGACGCCACCATCTGCATCCCGGTTGTCAGCGCGTATGTGAACCCGGAACAGGCCGCGCCGAGATCGAATCCCCACGCGTTATTCGCACCGATCTTGGTCTGAAGCACACATGCCGTACTCGGAAAAATCGTGTCCGGCGTCGTGGTGCCGACGACGATGAAGCCGAGCTGGTCCGGAGTGATGCCCGCCTGCTGCATTGCGCCGAGGGCCGCTTCCTTCGCGAGATCAGATGTTGCGGTCCCCGGTTCGACGATGTGGCGCTGCTTGATGCCGGTGCGCTGGAGAATCCACTCGTTGGTGGTGTCGACGAGTGTCTCCAGGTCGTCGTTGGTCAGCAGTTTGGGTGGTGCGTAGGTTGAGATGCCAGCGATCTTGACGCGACGCAGAGCCCCAGCCATTACCACAACCGATCCTTCGCCGGAGCGGCCAAGCCGAAGTACTCGTACGCCTTAGCCGTCGCCACACGGCCGCGAGGCGTTCGATCGAGAAACCCCAGCTGGATGAGAAACGGCTCGTAAATGTCTTCGAGCGCATCCCGCTCCTCGCTCATCGCCGCGGCCAGGCTGGCGACTCCCACCGGACCGCCGCCGAACTTGTCGATGATCGTCCGGAGCAGGCGGCGGTCGAGTTCGTCGAACCCGTGCTCGTCGACTTCGAGCAGCTTCATTGCCCGCAGCGCCACGTCGTGGGTAACGCGTCCGTCGGCGCGCACCTGCGCGTAGTCGCGGACGCGGCGGAGAAGCCGATTGGCGACGCGCGGCGTGCCACGCGAGCGGCGCGCAATCTCGGTGGTGGCGGCGGCATCGATGTCGACGCCGATGATCCGCGCCGAGCGCTGCACGATCTGGTAGATGTCCTGCTCGGTGTAGTAGTCCAGCCGGTGGTTGATGCCGAACCGTGCCCGCAACGGCGACGTCAGCAACCCGGTCCGCGTCGTTGCGCCGACGAGAGTGAATCGCTGAACCGGCACCTTCACCGAGCGGGCACCAGGCCCCTGGCCGATGATGATGTCCAGCTCGTAATCTTCCATCGCGGGGTAGAGGATCTCTTCGATCGCCGGCGCCATGCGGTGGATCTCGTCGATGAAGAGCACCTCGCGCTCCTGCAGATTGGTCAGCATCGCCGCGAGGTCGCCCGGCTTCTCGATGACCGGTCCGGCCGTCGCGCGGATGGCGACACCCAGCTCGTTGGCGATGACCGTGGCCAGCGTCGTCTTGCCCAGCCCTGGAGGGCCGGACAGCAGCACATGATCGAGCGCCTCGCCACGCTGCCGCGCCGCGGTAATCGAGACGTGAAGATTCTCGCGGATCCGCTCCTGCCCGATGTACTCGTCGAGCGTTCGCGGGCGAAGGCCGGCTTCGTACTGGACGTCCTCGGCGACGCGCGCGGCGGTCACGATGCGTTCGTCGGTCATTTCATCAGCGCCCGCAGGACGCTGCGCAGCGCCTGTTCGAATGTGGCGTCGGACGCAGTCTTCACTGCCTTCTCGATCGCCTTGTCGGCGGCCTGGCGCTGGTAACCCAGATTCAGCAGTGCGGAAAGCAGGTCGGCCCGCAGCTGGTCCTCGGGAGTTGCCGGCCTGGCGGCGTCCGCGGCCGCCTGCAGCGATTTTGGCAGCCGGTCCTTCAGCTCCAGACCAATCCGCTCCGCTGTTTTCTTGCCGATGCCCGGGATGGACGTCAAGCGTGCGACGTCCTGCGATGAGATCGCCCGCACCAGATCGGGTGGCTCCATCCCTGATAAAACCGCGAGCGCCAGCTTCGGCCCTATCCCGCTGATCGAAATCAGGCGTTCGAACAGATCCTGCTCCAGGCCGGTGGCGAAGCCGTAGAGGGCAATCACATCCTCCCGCACGTGCGTGTGCACGCGAAGTGCCACTGCGCTGCCTGCGTCCCCGATCACGTAGAACGTCGAGAGCGGAACCTGGAGGTCGTAGCCCACTCCCTGCACGTCGATGATGATACGGCCTGGTGTCTTGTCCGCAAGAGTGCCTGCGAGCCGGGCGATCACGACGGGCGGAACTCCCTCCAGGATCGGGCCGCACCTCTGGCGGGCTTGTGACGACGGATCGCATCGGCGGTCGCGCCGGTCGAATTGTGCAGATGGCAGATCGCCACCGCCAGCGCGTCGGCGACGTCGTGCGGTGACGGGGCCGCGTCGAGCCCGAGCAGCAGTTTCACCATCTGCTGGATCTGCGGCTTCTCCGCGCGACCGTAGCCGACGACGGCGCGCTTGATCTCGGCCGGCGCGTATTCGAACACGCACAAACCCGCTTCTGAGGCAGCCAGCAGCGCGACACCCCTGGCGTGCCCGAGCTTCAGAGCGCTGCGCACGTTCCGCGAATGAAAGATGGTCTCCACGGCAACGCAGTCCGGGCGACAGTCGGCGAGCAGCGCCGTCAGGCTCGAGTGAATGTGCTGTAGCCGTTCGGGGAACGTTGCGGATGCGGGTGCCGCGAGAGCGCCGCAGACAATGAGGTGATGGCGGTTGCCCCTCCGCTCGACGCAACCGTAACCTGTGCGGGCGGAGCCGGGATCGATCCCGAAGATTTTCACGCCAACGAGGCCTCGATCTCCTTCTCTTCGATATCGGCGTTCGACCAGACCTTCTTGGTGTCGTCGTGCTCCTCGATCGCCTCCATCAGCTTGACCATCTGCTGCGCCGGCTTGCCTTCGAGCTTGACGTAGTTCTGCGGCAGAAACGCGAGCTCGGCCGCGCCCGGTTCGATGCCGAGCGCCTTCACGGCTTCGAGGATCTTCTGAAACGTCTCCGGCGTCGACAGGATCTCCCAGCTGTCGCCATCGTCACGAAGGTCATCGGCGCCGGCTTCGAGAGCCGCCGCCATCAGCGTGTCTTCATCCGCCTTCGCTTTTTCGACGACGATGTAGCCTTTGCGCTCGAACATCCAGGCGACGCTGTTTTCGGCGGCGAGATTGCCGCCGTACTTGCCGAGCGTGTGGCGCATCTCTCCGACCGTGCGGTTCTTGTTGTCGGTGAGCGTCTCGATGATCAGCGCGGCGCCGCCGGGCCCGTAGCCCTCATAGGTGATCTCGTCGTACGAGACGCCGGGCAGCTCACCAGTGCCCCGCTGGATTGCCCGTTTGATGTTGTCGGCGGGCATGTTCACCGACTTCGCTTCCGCGATGATCGTGCGAAGCCTGGGATTTGAATCAGGGTCGCCGCCGCCGGCCCGCGCCGCGACCGTGAGCTCCTTGATGATCCGGGTGAAGACCTTGCCGCGCTTGGCGTCAGCCGCACCCTTCTTGTGCTTGATTGTGTGCCATTTGGAATGGCCAGACATGTCAGAAACCCCCGCGAATACCGTAGAAAATGACGGTTGGATGTTACCACGGCGGGGGATCGCAGGAGGCCAGGAGACCAGGAGAAAGCGCCTGTTGGGACGCCGGCCGAGGCCGGCGCGTGGCAGCAGTCGAACACCAGATGCAAGCGCCTGGGCATTCAGTGGCGTTTGCATCTGGAGTTCGGCCTGCTGCCAGCCCGCGCGAAGCGCGGCCCCAACAGGCGGTGTCTCCTTGTCTCTTGATCTCCTGTTATCCCCGCGCGGCGAGGATGACCCAGACGTCCGAGTCGGGGCTCCATGGACCGCCTTTGTAGTCGCCGAGGACGGCCGTGACGTGGAATCCCGCCGCCGCGAGTCGCCGCGTGATCTGTGGCACCGACAGCGTACGGAAGGTCAGCGAGAAGGTGTGGACCCGGCTCAGGCGTCCGCGGCGTTCAACGTATTCATGATCGAAGATCGTCAGCCGCCGCTTGCGGTCCTGGCGAACGGATTCGACCAGGGTCACGCGCGTCTTGCCGCGCAGACCGCGAAGGCTTACCCGGCGGCTGTATTCGGACCACCTCGGAAGATCCGGTACCAGGTCGATCCCGAACGTACCGCCGCGGCGAAGGACGCGGTGTACCGATGCCAGCGTTTGCTTCAGGTCCTTCTCGCGCGTGAGCGACTGGAGGATGCCGTAGGGCGCCATGACCAGGCTGAACCCCTTCGACTCGCGGTGCTCGCTCAGGGCTGGCCCCTTCGACTCGCGGTGCTGGCTCGGGGCTGGCCCCTTCGACTCGCGGTCGCTCAGGGCAAGGGCGCGGAAAGGCAACTCCCGAATATCACCGCGGACCAGTGCTGCCGATCCAGCTCCCTTCAGGCGCTTTACACGCGAGCGGGCACGCTCGAGCATCGCGGCAGACCGATCGACACCGACAACGTGCGCGCCGGCGCGGGCCGCGGGAATGGTGATGCGTCCGGTGCCGCACCCGAGCTCGAGAACCGGACCGTTCTCGGCCGCGGCAAGATTGCGCCAGAACGGAACGTCGCGGCGCCCGACGGTCCGCGCGTTCTCCCAGTCGTAGAACGGTGCATACGCGTCCCATCCTTGAACGCCGGCGGTGGCTGAGTTGCGGTCGCGGCGGGCAGCGGTCACTGTTCGGCGCGCTGGCCGACAGTGGCGAAGAGCATGGTGTTCTGGATCTCCACGAAGGACGTTCCAGCTTTTTCAGCCGCCGCGGCGTAGCGATCCATCAGCTTGAGATAGTCCTGACCGAGCCGGCGGATCGATTCGCCCGGGGCGCGATCGATGGCCTCGCGGACCGCCTGGCGGCGATCCTCCCAGATCTCTTCGGGAGGGACGCCGAGTTGCGCGCGCGAAACCGGAAACAGATGAACGCTCAGCGGCTCGATGCCCGACTGCGCGAAGAGTGTCGGCAGTCGCGGACCGATGCCTGGATCGCCGGCCGCACCTCGCGCCTCCTCAATCGTTGCGAACAGCCGTGCCGCGGCTTCGCGTGCTTCCATGCCTTCGTTGGTCGAGCTGTAGAAATAGCGGGCGGAGTTGTCAGGTTCGACTGCGAGCAGCCGCCCGCCGGGACGGGTGACCCGGGCCATCTCACGCACGGCGCGCGGCGCGTCGGTGATGTGCTGCAGGACGGCGACGCAGAAGGTCGAGTCGAACGTCGCGTCGGGGAACGGCAGCGAGGAGGCGTCGGCTGCCGCGAACCCTGCCCGGAAGTTCGTCGCTCGCGCCGCCGTCAGCGCTTCCGCCACCCGTTCAGGCAGGAGGTCGACGGCAACGAAATTCACCTGGGTCAGGCGCAGCCGGGACAGGTTCACTTCGGCTGTGCCGGTGCCACAACCGACGTCGAGGATGCGACGGCCCGACTTCGGCTGAAGGGTGTCCTTCAAGAAAGCCGTGAACGATTCGTCCCACCACCGCTCGCGGAGGTGTTTGAGGGTGGAAGAGGTGAGGCCGTCGACGTTTCTCGTCATATCAGTACGCGAGCAATGCGCGCGCCGCGCGGAGGATCTCGTCCTCGCCGGGAAGAAAGAAATGTTCGAGAGGAGGTGAATACGGGACTGGAGTATCGAGCGCACCGATGACACGCACCGGGGCATCGAGTGAATCGAACGCCTCTTCCTGGATGACGGCGGCGAGGCTCTCGCCGATTCCGCCGGTCTTCGAATCCTCGTGCACGATCATCACGCGGCTGCAATGGCGCGCGATACGCAGAACGCTGTCGCGGTCGATCGGCGCAATCGTGCGAAGGTCGAGGACGGCCGCTTCGAACCCCTCGCCGGCGAGCCGTTCCGCAACCCGCATCGCGACGTGCACGTATGCGCCATAAGAGATGAGCGCCAGGTCGCCCCCCGCGCGGCGTAACGCAGCCTTGCCGATCGGTAACGGCGCAGGGGCGGCATCCTCCAGATGCTGCCTGATGCGCGGATCCCGGTAGAGCGCGATGTGCTCGTAATAGAGCACCGGGTCGGGATCGGCGACGGCTGAAGCCATCAATGCACGCGCATCCGCCGGTGTCGACGGGACCACGATCTTCAGGCCCGGCGTGCGATAGAACCAGGGCTCGGTGTTCTGGCTGTGGTACGGACCCGCATGGCGGAGACCTCCCCACGGCATCCGCACCACCATCGGGACCGACCCGCCCCACCGGTAACGGATCTTCGCGGCGTTGTTGACGAGCTGGTTGAAACCGGTCGCAACGAAATCGTTGAACTGCATTTCGCCGACCGGACGTTGTCCGGCAAGGGCGGCGCCGACGCACACGCCCAGAACCGCCCCCTCGGCGAGCGGGGAATTGAGAATCCGGTCGCCATACTCTTCGAGAAGAGGGCGCAGCAGCAGAAAGGCATTGCCGTAGGCGCCACCGATGTCCTCACCGTAAAGGAAGACGCGCGGATCGGCGCGAAGCGCGTCGCGGACGCCGAGCATCACGCCTTCGAGAAAGGTGCTGCCTTTCCGATCGAAGGCTGGCGCCGCTTCAATCGGCGGGAGACCGGGGGCGTACTCGATTCGGTTGCGGACAGCCGGATCGAGAACTTCCACACGCACGCGGGCAGGTTCGTCGGCGAAGACGCCCTTCCCCGCATCTTCGGCATCCGGCCACGGGGCGTCGATGACGGTACGCGCTTCCCGTTCGACGAGTGCGATCACTTCGGCCCTGATCGTGTCCGCCTCGGACGCCTTGATGATCCCTTCGTTGACCAGACGCTCGGCGTAGGACGCGATCGGATCCCGCGCTGCCCAGTACGCATAGAGCGCAGGGTTCGCGTAGCCCTGATCGGTGAGCGGCGCGTACGTCCAGGAGGGCTGCGGATCCTTGCCCAGGTACAACATGTCGTCGTGGTGGGCGTGCCCGCACATGCGCATGCACACCAGCTCGATGAGCGCAGCGCCAAGGCCGGCGCGGGCGCGCTCGACCGCCCAGGCGAATGCCGCGGCGATCTCGTCGGCATCCGTGCCGTCGATCGTGATGCCCGGGATGCCGTAGCCGGAGGCCTTGTCGGCGAACACACGGACGGCTGACTGATCGCTGACCGGCGTCGAGAGCGCGGTTTGATTGTTCTGAACGCAGAAGATCGCCGGCAATCGCCGGGCGGCGCACAGATTGATCGCCTCGTGCCATTCGCCGAGCGACGACCCACCCTCGCCGATGAAGGACACCGCAACCCGTCCGGTCCCTTCGCGCGCAAATGCCATCGCGATGCCGGCAACGGTGAGCGTGCTGATGGCCAGTGGCGCGGACGCCGGCAGGATGCCATTGTCGAAGTCGCCGATATGAAGGTCCTTGCCGTTCATCGGCGGGCCGGCTTTGGCCATCTGGGCCGATAGCACCATCCGAACGGTCTCACCATCCGGTTTCATCGCCAGTGCAACCCCGAGGTCGCGGATCAGTGGTGCGACGACGTCTCCGTGCCAACCGGGCCCCTTGTCCGCCGTCTTGTCCGCCGTAGCCTTGGCGAAGTCCGCGGAAGCCTTGGCGAAGGCGGAGCCGCGGCGAAGACGGATGCCCGCCGCATAGATCGCCTCCTGCCCGAGAGAACGGAACCCCTTGCCTTGGAACGCAGCGTCGCCGTAGCGCACTTCGCCGCCGGCAAAGAAAGCCTTCAGCCGATTGTCGGTCGCGCGCGTCAGCATCATGCCGCGAAGGATCTCGCGGCGCTCGGTCGCGGTCAGTGAGGCACGTATCGAGGCGCGGCGGAGGAATCCATCGCAGGCCTCCGCCACTTCGTCCACGGCCTGCGCCACCCGCTCCTGGGACGAGATGCCGGGAGTTGTGTCACCGGGTTCTGCTGGTGTGAGACGCGCGATGCGCGCTCGCAGCTCTGGACCGATCCGGCTGCGCAGCGCTTCGATCGACGCTTCATCGCGGTCAATGGCACCACCACAAGCCTCGAACGCTTCGGCGGCCACGGTAGCCGCAAACGGGAACCTCTCGGTCACGAACAGGGTGAATCGACTCGCGAGCGTGATCGCGGCGAGATGAGCGGTCCCCTGCGGCATGCCTGATGATGCTAGCAATGGTGAATGCTGAATGTCGAATCGACGGGCTGCGGGAGTCCGCCTCGCGCGAAGCGCTTCGTCGAGCGCGATCGAAGCGGTGGCGGAGGCGGACGGGATGCGAACTGAACCAGGCTGACTCGTATACCGCCCTATGGCCTTGGTGCAGGACGTCAAGTACGCCGTGCGAATGCTTCTCAAGGACCCCGGCTTCACGGCAGTCGCGGTTCTTGCCCTCGCGCTCGGCATCGGCATGAACACCACGGTGTTCACCTTCGTCAATGCGGTCCTCATTCGCGGACTCCCGTTCGAGGATTCCCACCAGCTGCTCCATGTCGACCTGAGGAATACATCGACGAGCGACGAGTTTCCGGCCTCGTGGCTCGAGTTCGAGGAGTGGCGGAGCCGGACGAAGACGTTCAGCGATCTGGCGGGCTACCGAGGCGCCAGCATGAACATCACAGAAACCAGTCGTCCGCCCGAACGCGCCGGCGGTGCGCTGGTGACGGCCAATATGTTCACCCTCCTCCGGCAGCCGCCATACCTCGGCCGGGACTTCCGTGAAGAGGACGGCCGCAAGAACGCCGAACCAGTCGTGCTGATCGGCCATGGACTGTGGAAGAACCGCTACGGGAGCGATCCTGCGATCGTCGGGCAGTCCATCAAGGTCAACGGAGTGGCATGCACGATCATCGGCGTCATGCCCGAGAGTATGCGGTTTCCGCAAAACGACGACATCTGGCGTCCGTTGATCCCCGACGCCGAATTGGAAAAGCGCGACAACCGCGCCATCCGCATCGTCGGGCGTCTCGCGCCCGGAATGTCGCAGGCCTCGGCCCAGACCGAGTTCAGCGGATTTGCCCGGCAGCTTCAATCGCAGTACCCCGAGACAAACAAGAACGTCGACGCCCAGATCCTCACCTTCAACCAGCGGTTCAACGGTGGGCCGATAAGAATTGTGTTCCTGGCGCTGCTCGGCGCCGTCGGCTTCGTGCTGCTCATCGCGTGCGCGAACGTCGCGAACCTGCTGCTCTCCCGTTCCGCCAAGCGCAGCCGTGAAGTGGCGATCCGTTTCGCGCTGGGCGCCAGCCGCGCCCGCGTCATCAGGCAGCTGCTGATCGAGAGCACGTTGCTGGCGTTCATCGGCGGTGCACTTGGTCTGCTGCTGTCGTACGCCGGCATTCGCGCCTTTGACGCGGCCGTTGCCAACAGCGGCAAGCCCTACTGGATCGTCTTCAGCATGGACTTCACGGTGTTCGGCTACATGGCCGCCGTGTGCCTCGCGACCGGCATCATCTTCGGCATGGCGCCGGCGCTCCAGGTCTCGAAGACGAACGCGAACGAAATCCTGAAGGAAGGCGGCCGCGGCGCCGCGGGCGGGCCGCGCGCGCGGCGCATGCGATCCGCGCTGGTCATCACCGAACTCGCCCTCACGGTCGTCCTCCTGATCGGCGCCGGATTGATGGTCCGCAGCTTTCTCAAGCTCTACTCGCTCGACCTCGGTGTCGACGCTGACCATCTGCTGACGATGAGAGCGGAGCTACCGGCGAAGGTACGAGAGCCCGGACCAGCGGCGGCAGGCATTCGACGCGATGATGTCGAGGATCGCGGCGACACCGGGAGTGGGCGCGGTGGCAATCGCGGACTCGATTCCGATGGGCGGTGGCAGCAACTTCGACCTGGAGATCGAAGGCAAGCCGACGCCCCCGGGCACCGCGGCGCCGCGGGCGATAGCCATCTCCGTCACACCGGACTACTTCAAGACCGTTGACATTCCGCTTCTGCGCGGCAGGCCGTTCGATGCCAATGACGGCGCGCCTGGTGCGGAGTCGATAGTGGTGAACGAACGGTTCGTCACCCGGTTTTTCCCGGCGGAGGATCCGATCGGCCGGCGCGTGAAATTCGTCGTGCCGCAGAGCGCCGACTCGAAGCCCCAGTTGTGGCGGACGATCGTCGGCGTGAGCCAGACGGTGCGGCAGGGAAACCCGCAGGCGCTGGAGCCCGACGCCGTCATCTACAGACCCTACCGTCAGAATCCGTTCTCGTCGATGACGATCCTGGTGCGAACCGAAGGCGAGCCTACAGCTTTGACCTCGCAGATCCGCCAGGCGGTGCAGTTGGCGGATCCGGACCAGGCGGTTTTCAACGTCCGCTCGCTCAACGCAGTGCTGGCCAACGTCCGCTGGCCCTTCCGGGTGTTTGGATCGATGTTCGCAATCTTCGCGCTCGTGGCGCTCGCGCTATCCGCCGTTGGCATCTACGCCGTCACTTCGTACGCCGTGACCCAGCGGACTCCGGAGATCGGCGTCCGGATGGCACTCGGCGCCCAACCGAAGCAGGTCTGGTGGCTGGTGGTTCGTCAGGGCCTCATCCAGCTCGCAATCGGCCTGACGCTGGGGCTGATCGCCGGAGTCTTCCTTGCCGGCGTGTTGAAGTCGCTGGTGGTCCAGATCTCATTCCGCGATCCCGTTACATTCACCGTCACGGCGGCGCTGCTCGCGCTGGTCATGCTGGCGGCTTGCCTCATCCCCGCACGCCGCGCTACGCAACTCGACCCTATTGCGGCGCTTCGCGTCGAATAGCCAAAATAGTCGATAGTCGTCAGTCGCGAGTCGGGAGTCAGTCGACATGCCACAGTCCCCGACTGGCGACTGGTGACTAGCGACTGCCGACTGGAGTATTGTCTGCCGATGCAACTCCGTCGGCTCGCGGCCGGGGCCTTGTTCGCCTCCCTCGCTGCATCACTGCCTGCCAGCGCGCTGGCGCAGGAGACCCGCTCCGAGCTCCTTGCCAAACAGCGCGAGGAGAAGGCGAAACAGCTCAAGCCTTATGAGCCCGGCAAGCTCGAACGGGCGATCCTCTACTACGAACGGTCCAACCCCATCGCGAAGCTCTCACCGCGGAATGGTTTCTTCCTCAAGTACGGATATACCTGGAAGCCGGCCGGATCCGGTGTCGCTATCGCCGGGGGCTGGCGCCACGACGTGTTTGACCGCAATGCCCGAGTCGAGCTCGAAGGTGGATACTCGATCCGCGGGTACTCGATGTTGCGTGCCGACTTCTTCCTGCCCCGGCTGATGAACGAGAAGCTCGAGATCGGTGTCGAAGGCAGCCACCATTATTTTCCGCAGGAGGATTTCTACGGACTGGGGGGCGGGACTCCGCAGTCCGACCGGACAAGCTACCTATATGAGGGGCTGCAAGTGCACGGACGGGCCGTGCTCAAGCCCGTCCGCTGGTTCAGTACGGGGGCGCGCGTCGGGCACACTGACGTCAAGATCGGGTCCGGAAAGGACGATCGATATCCGTCGACCGAGGAGTTATTTGCGCCGTCGCAAGCCCCGGGGCTGCTCGATGATCCGGCGTTTCTGGTGACCGACCTGTTTGCAGCGGTCGATACCCGCGACCAGCCAGGCAATGCCCGGGCCGGCGGCTACTACGGGCTCGTATGGCGCCGGTTCAGCGATCGCGATCTCGACCGGTACTCGTTCGACAGTATGGAGGTCGACCTGCGGCAGTTCGTGCCGATCTTCGATGCGAAGCGCGTTCTGGCGGCACGGGTGCAACTCATAACTACGACCGCCGACGAGCTGCACGACGTGCCGTTCTATTTCCGCCCGACGCTCGGTGGCGGCAATTCACTGCGCAGCGTTGCGGATTACAGATTCCGTGAGCGCAACGTGCTCTTCATGAATGTGGAGTACCGCTGGGAGGCATTTTCGGGCCTGGACATGGCGCTCTTCACAGACTTCGGCAGCGTCGCGTCCCGGTTCAGCGATCTCGGCCTCGGAGCAGAGCAGGCGTACGGCATCGGCCTCCGCTTCAACACCTATAAATCGGTGTTCTGGCGTGTCGACCTGGCTGGCGGCGGCAATGAAGGACTCCAATTGATCATGAAGTTCAGCAATTCATTTTGACGATGACGCGCCAACTCTACGCTGCGCTCTCCGGCATTCTTCTCAGTGGCGTGTTGATGTCGGGCGCCAACGGACCGAAGTTTTTCCGCGACGACCCTCTCTGGACGGATCCGGAGACTCAGGACGCATCGAAGGTGCAGAGAATCCGCGCGAGCGACGGGTTCGATTTCGTCGAGAACTCGTTCCTCGGAGCCGGTGACGAGGCCAACCACCGTGCCGTCAATGTGAACACGGTCGACGAAGTTCCCGATTCGAGCTGGTTCACCAATCGCATCGGGCGCGAGCGCTGGCCGGTCGATCGTATCGTTCGCGGCCCCGACACCATCACGGGCCCTGCGCCGGGCCCCTGGACGGTGATCGCCGCCAAGTCCGAAGGCATTACGCCGGGATTGACGATCAAGGATTCAGCCGGCGACACCTACTTCATCAAGTTCGATCCGCCGTCTAACCCCGAGATGGCGAGCGGCGCCGAGGTCATCGCGACCAAGCTCTTCTACGCGTTCGGGTATCACATGCCCGAGAATTACCTCGCGATCCTGGAACCCGACAAGCTGACGATCCAGCCGGGGACGATGCTCGCGGAAAAAGACGGCAGCGAGCGGAAGATGGACCCGCGTGATATCCGCGATCTGCTGAAACGTGCGGCGCAGCGGCCGGACGGTACCATCCGCGTGCTGGCAAGCCGCGCCATCCCGTATCCACCGATCGGTCGGTTCCGGTACTACGGAACGCGCCCCGACGACCCCAACGATATCCACCCGCACGAGCACCGCCGCGAGCTCCGCGGGATGCTGGTGTTTGCGGCCTGGCTGAACCACGACGATTCGCGCAGCATCAATACCCACGACGTCCTCGTGAAAGAAGCGGATCGCTCGATCGTGCGCCACTACCTGCTCGATTTCGGCTCGACGCTCGGCAGCGGCAGCACGCAGGCCCAGACGACCAGAGCCGGCAACGAGTTTCTGTGGGAAGCGCGGCCGACGCTGGTCACGATGCTCACGCTCGGGTTCTACGTGCGTCCATGGGTGAAGGTGAAATACCCGGATCTGCCGGCCATCGGGCGCTTCGAATCCAGCTATTTTCAGCCCGAGTTGTGGAAACCCGAGTATCCGAACGCTGCCTTCAGCAATGCGCGCCCGGAAGACAAATTCTGGGCGGCGCGAATAGTCGCAGCCGTCCCCGAAGAGGCGGTGCGCGCCGTGGTCTCCACGGCGCAGTACACGGATCCTCAGGCCTCGGAGTACCTCACCCAGACGCTGCTCGAGCGAAGAACGAAGGTGCTCGTCTCGTGGCTGAACGGGACCAATCCCGTGGTCAACGTCGCCTTGAGCAACGCCGGCGTGCTGACGTTCAGCAATGGCGCGGTGGATGCCGGGATGGCCAAACCGGCGGCGCACTACACACTCGCCTGGTCCCGATTCGACAATGCGACGTCGACGCATACCGCAGTGGGTTCCGAGCAGAAAGTCACCGACTTGTCGGCGCAGGCGCCGGCTGAATTGCTGTCGAGCGGCGCGGAGTACATCGCCGTGACCATCCGCGCCGTCGATCCGAACCGTCCGTCCTGGAGCCATCCGCTGATCGCATATTTCCGCCGCGGCGGGGATTCATGGTCGCTGGTCGGCCTCGAACGGAACCCCTGATTCCCCCGCCCGGAGTTCAGGAGTTCAAGCGGACCTCTTATTTCGCAGCGCTGGCACTCGCCGGCATTCTCGCCCTGCTGCTCCTCTACTCGGGTCGCATCTCGAGCGAGATGCGTGACTTCGAGGTCTATTGGACGGCGGCGTCACGCGCAGTCGGATCCGAACCGCTCTATCGGGTAGAGGACGGCCACTTCCAGTTCAAGTACCTGCCGGCATTCGCACTCGCGGCCACCCCACTCGCCGCTTTGCCTCTCAACGCCGCCAAGGCTGTGTGGTTCGCCCTGTCTGCGGCGCTCCTCGTTGCACTGCTCGTCCTCAGCCTGCGCTTGCTCGCCGAACGGCGGCGGCCGACATGGCTCCTCGTGACAGCGATGCTCGTAACGATGGCGAAGTTCTTCGGGCACGAGCTCGTGCTTGGCCAGGTGAATCTCCTCTTCGCCGTTCTGGTGGTGTGCGGCATCCTCGCCATGGAACGCAAGCGCGACATGGTTGCCGCCACGTGCTTCGTTGCCGCGGTTGTGGTCAAGCCGTACGGGCTGCTGTTCCTGCCATGGCTTGCCGTCGTGCGCGGCCGGAGAGCCGCGGCCAGCGCCATGCTCGCCTTACTCATCGCGCTGGCAGCGCCAGCCGTCGTTTATGGGGTCGACGGGACCATCGCGCTGCACCGCGCATGGTGGTGGGCGGTCACGAGTTCGACGGCGCCGAACCTGACGAACCCCGACAATGTGTCTGTCGCTGCCTGGATGGCGAAATGGCTGGGGGAGAATCAAACTGCGACGCTGACCGCTGCACTCATCAGTTGTGCGCTGCTCGCAGTAGCGTCTGTCGTCATCGCGCAAGGCCGGAACGTCACGGGACGCGAAGCGCTCGAGGGAGCGCTCCTCCTCACGCTGGTTCCGCTGCTGTCGCCCCAGGGCTGGGATTACGTTTTTCTCGTCGCAACGCCGGCCGTCGCCATCATTGTCAACAATGACGACCGGCTGCCCACGCCGTTGCGCGCCCTGACATGGCTCGCTCTCGCGGCCATCGGCCTGTCGATCTACGACGTGCTCGGACGGCAGCTCTATTCGCGCTTCATGGCGCTATCCATCATCACCCCATGTTTCCTGGTCGTCGTCAGTGCACTCACCGCCCTGAGACTGCGGCGGGATTCTGCTCTTTCTTCCGCGCCTGACGGCGACGGATGTAGAAGAGCCCGACCGCACCGACGAAAATCGTAGAAATCATGAACAACATGAGAAGCCTCCTGGTAAGGCTGCTGAGGAGGCAAGGGAGGTGCCGCGGGGCGCCGAACCGGCGATAAGTGCTTGCCAGACAGCTGGTTGCGACCAAAACCGCCTGGTCCCGCGCCGCACACTACAATTGGTTCTCTCGACAGATCCGCAATGCGAATACGAATCCTGGTAACCGGCGGCACCTTCGACAAGGAATACGACGAACTGTCGGGACGCCTGTTTTTCAAGGACACTCACCTGCCCGAAATGCTCGGCCGCGGCCGCTGCATGCTCGACGTTCAGCTCGAGACCGTGATGATGATCGACAGTCTCGAGATGGACGATGCGGGTCGTCAGCGGATTGTGGACCGGGCGCGGAGTGCGAGCGAGAACGCGATCGTAATCAGCCACGGCACCGACACGATGGTCGAGACCGCTCGCGCGCTCGCAAGTATCGACGGCAAGACAATCGTCCTCACCGGAGCGATGGTCCCGTACGCGTTCGGCAGTTCCGACGGGCTCTTCAATCTCGGGAGTGCGCTCTCGTTCGTCCAGGTACTGCCGCCAGGAGTCTATGTCGCGATGAACGGCCAGCATTTTCAATGGGACGCCGTCCGCAAGAATAAGGCAACCGGATGCTTTGAACGTGAGCGGCCGGAACAGCTTGTCACGCCGAAGCGAAGCGCGAAGGCGGAGAGCGCAAGCGAGTGAAGGCCGCCAGCCGGGGTGCAGGGGGCCCCGGCGATAAAGAAATGACAACAACTTTCAGGCTCAACTCAAAACTGCCGCACGTCGGCACCACGATCTTCACCGTGATGTCGAAGCTCGCCGCGGATGTCGGCGCGATCAACCTGTCCCAGGGATTCCCCGACTTCGACTGCGACCCGGCGCTCGTCGAGAGTGTCGCCAGACACATGCGTGAGGGGCGCAATCAGTACGCGCCGATGCAAGGCGTGCCGGCGCTGCGCCAGGCAATCGCGGCCAAGTACGAAAGCTTCCACGGCCGCCGGTACGATCCGGAGACGGAAGTCACGGTGACGTCGGGCGGCACCGAAGCCATCTTCGACGCGGTCGCGGCAATCGTCCGTCCCGGCGACGAGGCGATCGTTCTCGAGCCTTGCTACGACTCGTATGTGCCCGCCATCGAGCTGAACGGAGGGACCCCTATCGTCCTGCCGTTGACCCTGCCCGACTACCGTGTAGATTGGGGCGCCGTCGCAGCGGCCGTCAATCCGAGGACGCGGCTGATCATCCTCAACTCTCCGCACAACCCGACCGGTGCGATTCTGACCGATGAGGATATCCGCCACCTCGCGACCGTGCTGACCAATACCGACATTCTGGTCGTCAGCGACGAGGTTTACGAGCACATCATCTTCGACGGCGCTCAGCACGAAAGCATGGCGCGATACCCGGAGCTCGCCGCGCGCAGTTTCATCATCGGATCGTTCGGCAAGACGTACCACATCACCGGCTGGAAGGTCGGATACGCCGTCGCGCCGGCGCCGCTGACCGCCGAGTTCCGCAAGGCGCACCAGTTCGTCACGTTTGCCACCAACACGCCGATTCAACACGCGCTCGCCGACGTGCTGTCCACCCAGGCCGGGCTGCGCGAACTGGCTCCGTTTTTTCAGGCTAAGCGCGATCTTTTTCTGCGCTTGATGGATGGATCGCGGTTCAGACCGCTCCCCTGCCGCGGCAGCTACTTTCAGCTGATGGACTACTCGGCCATCTCAGATGAAGAGGACTCGGATTTCGCGATCAGAATGACGCGCGAGCATGGCGTCGCCTCGATCCCGACATCGCCGTTCCTCTATAAGTCGAAGGCACCGAGGGTGATCCGCTTCTGCTTCGCGAAGAAGGATGAAACTCTCGAACGTGCCGCCGAGCGGTTACGGCCAGTGTAGGGGCCGTTCGCGAACGGCCCCTACAACGATTCCTGATCAGCCCACCAGCCTGAACGTCACCAGCTGCGCCGTCGTCGATGCCCCTGACGTCGCGCTCACCTCGATCCGGTAATCGCCGCGCGCGTAATTCGCCAGTGGAAGATCGAACTGCGGGATTCCGTCCACGGCCGGGAGAGGCTCCAAATCGCGCATCGGTTGTCCGCGCGGATTGAGGAGCCGGGCGCGCACGACTGGCGCATCCCGATCGCTGGCGAAGGCGTGCACGCGCACGATCAGCCGGTCGTGACGGTAGAACTCGCGGGTCTCGGCCGGCAGGACGTCCGCGTTCAGCTGAAGCGCCAGGAACTCACGCAGCGTTTGCGTCCGAACGACGTCCACCGCTGCGATCAGCGTGCCGGACGTTTCCAGTGACGGGACCTCAATGTAGCGGACTTCCGTGTCGAGCAGCTTGCCACTCGCGTCGCTGATCGCCAGCGAGATCTGAATCGGCCCCGGCGGCACCTCGAACTCAGCATGGGTGGGGCCGGGCTCAGCGCCACGCACGCCGACCTGACCCTCGGTGATCTTCGCGCCCTCGAATGTGATCGCGGAGAACGCGATGCGGGTGCCGCGTGAGGGCGCTTTCGCCGCCCACGAAAACGTCACGCGCGTCCGTCCGGCACCGGCCCTTGTCATCCTGAACCAGGGATAAATCAGTCCGCTGTTGTGCGGTGTCTTGAGGTAAGTGGACATCGACGGCCGCGTCGGCGGGGTAAGACGCTCGGCGGCGATGGGCGCCCAATAACCAGAGGGGGCGCGGACCGCAACGTTCTTGCGTTTCACCTTGATGTCGAGCCGGTGATAGGCGCCGTCTTCCTTCTCTGGTTTTGGCACCGTCACCACATACGACGCATCGAGGTCGGCGGACACCTGGGTCAGCCCCGGCCTCAGCGACGAGGTTCCAGTTGCGAGGATGCCCCCCGTCTGCGTCGCCAGGGACTGCCACTGCTCGCCCAAGGCGGTGGACGCTTGCCCGTCGGTCGATGGATCCAGAACATACACGGCCACGTTGCCCAGACGGGCTGCGCGGGCAACGGTCCGCAGTGTGGCGAGCCGCTCCCGCCCTCGCTCCTCGGCGCTGAAGCCCTCGGTAACAACGATCATCGCCCGCGGGTCGACATCCCCTGGCCCGGCGAACCTGCTCATTGCAGTGGCGAGCGCCTGCATCGCGGCACGAACGATCTGTGCCCTCTGGCGGGCCGCTGTCGGCAGAGCGGTGCTCAGATACTCCGCTTCGAAGGCATTCTGCGGCGCGTAGTTGCCTTTCCGTCCGGCGAACATCGCGATCATCGCGCGGAGCTCGTCGCGATCGCGAACAGGTGCAAGCGAGGAGGCCTGATCCAGCGGTCGCATCACGAACACGACATCGTCCGCGCGGACGTGCTGATCGATGAACTCCAGCAGCGATGTCACCACGCGCGCGGCTGCCGGCTCGGACACGTGATAGTCATCGAGCAGAAACCCAAAGGTGCGGGGTCCGCTCTTCACCTCGGCAAAGGTCTGCAACGTCTGCGGACGGCCACTCTCGGAGATCTCGACGTCCGCCGCCGAAAGCCCGCTCACCGCTCGTCCACGCGAATCGGTCACCACGATGCGGATCGGGATGTCCCCGGCGGCTCCCGCTGGCGCGTGGCCGGAGAGAGACGGCCCCGCGCCGGCCAGAACCGCGCCGGTCAGCAGAACGAGAGAACACCGCATTGGCAGGATCATTATGCGCCACCGTAGTTCAACCTTCGGGGGCCTGGACCCCCTCCGCAGCCGTAAAATTTCGTCCCACCAATCGTCCCAGCCGGTCATATACTGCCCACATTTCAGAACGGGGGCGCCCGTCGCTTCGGACTGCTCAGGGAGGCCCTGGTTCAAGGCAGTGGAGGTGAAACGTGAGAGGTTCTGCCAGTCGGTGGATTCTCGTGGCAGTGCTAATGGTTGCCGCGATCCTCGGTGTTTCCTCGAATGCATCCGCGCAAGCCGGGACTGCAGCTCTGGCGGGCACCGTCAAGGATCCCCAGGGGGCAGTGATGCCGGGCGCAACAGTGACAGCGACCAATGCAGCGACCGGAGGTACCCGCACCGGTGTCTCCAGTGAGCACGGCGTCTTCAATTTTCTTGGTCTTCCTCCGGGGACGTATACGGTCAAGGTTGAATTGACAGGCTTCAAGACCTACATCCGTGAGAACGTGCCACTTCGGGTCGACAGCACGACACAGCTGGACGCAGTGCTCCCGGTCGGCGCCCTGGCCGAGACCGTAACCGTCATCGAAGCGACGCCCATCATCAATACGACCGACGCGAGTCTAGGCAACAGCATGACGCAGCTGCAAATACAACAACTGCCGCTCGAAGCGCGGAATCCGGTCGGCCTCCTCAGCCTTCAGACGGGCGCTGTGTACCTGCCTACGAACGACCAGCGCAGCGGCGCGGTCAGCGGTGCGCGCAGCGATCAATCCAACGTCACCCTCGACGGCATCGATGTGAACGATGCGCAATTCAGCTACGCGTACAACACCGTTCTGCGGGTCACACCGGAATCGCTGCAGGAGTTCCGTGTCAGCACCAGCAACTACACAGCCGATCTTGGTCGATCGAGCGCCGCGCAGGTATCACTTGTCACCAAGAGCGGCACCAACAATTTCAATGGCGCCGGCTACTGGTCGCATCGCAACACCAACTGGTCGAGCAACGAGTACTTCCTCAAGCGCTCCCAGCTCGCGCAGGGGCTGTCGAGCCAGGCGCCAAAGCTCGACAAACACAGCTTCGGCGGAGCGGTTGGCGGCCCGATCGTGCGCAACCGCTTTTTCTTCTTCGCAAATTATGAGGGCCTGCGCGAGGAGAGTGAAAGCCCGCTGCTACGAAATGTCCCGTCGCCGACCCTTCGCGATGGCGTCCTTGTGTACGTGTGCGCCACCCCGGCTCAATGCCCCGGCGGCACCGTTCAGGGCTTCTCGAACTCCCACAGCATCCCGGCCGGCAGGTACGGTTTGACGCCAGCGGAAATCGCGTCGCTGGATCCACTGGGAATCGGGCCAAGCCGCGCTGTCTCAGACCACTTCAAGCAGTACCCGATGCCCAACGATCCCGGGCGTGACAGCATCAACTACATGGGGTATCGATTCGCCGCACCGATCGAGAACCAGTTCAAGACCTACACAACCCGTCTGGACTTCCGCGTGGACGATGATGGGAACCACCGAATGTTCTTCCGCGGTGTCATGCAGGATGACGAGGTCAATGGCACGCCGTCGTTCCCGGGTCAACCGGCGAGCACGGTTTCAACCAACGGAAACTTCGGCTATGCCATCGGCTACGACTCCGTCGTGTCGCAGAACATCGTCAACACGTTCCGGTATGGCCTCTCGAAGATCGAAGAGGCGACGCTGGGTCTGCAGGAGGCGAGCGCCGTGACGTTTCGATTCATCACGGATTTCGACGCGCTGAGCTCGACGAACGCGCGCGACGTTTCTACTCACAACATCGTCAACGACCTCTCATGGCTGCGTGGCAGCCACACGCTGAAAGCGGGGACCAACCTCCGCTTCACCCGCAACCCGCGCTTCTCGAACGCCAGCTCGTTCCACGAGGGCATTTTGAATCCATCCTGGGTGACCGGAACGGGTCGCCGCTACATGCCCGGTGGCGCCACCTGCACGACACCAGGGTGCACTCAGGTGCCGGCGGTCGCGTCGAGCTTCGCGTCAGGTTACGGCGATCCGTGGCTGACTCTGCTCGGCGTCGTCTCGCAGCCGACGGCGAACTACAACTACGACCGCGAAGGCAGCGCGCTTCCGGTCGGGGAGTCGGTGCGGCGGACGTACGCCGCGGACGAGTACGAGTTCTATTTGCAGGACAGCTGGCGCATCCGTCCGAACCTGACGCTCACCGGAGGCGTCCGCTACAGCCTCTATTCCCCGCCGTGGGAAGTGAACGGCCTGCAGGTTGCGCCGACGACATCGCTCGGCGAGTGGTTCGACTTGCGTGTCGCAAACATGAAGGCCGGCATCCCTGACAGCGTTCTGCCGCCGCTGCAGCTCGATCTGGCGGGCCCGGCGAATGACCGCAAAGGGTTTTACGACTGGGACAAGAACAATTTCGGTCCGCGTCTCGCGGCCGCCTGGACGCCGCACGCACGCGGAGGATTCCTCGGCTGGCTGACGGGCGGGGACCGGATGGTCATTCGTGGCGGCTACTCGATGCTCTACGATCGCATCGGGTTCGCACTGGCGACGATCTTCGACCAGAGCAGCTCGTTCGGAATGTCGACCCGCCTGCCGGCGACGTTCGGCAGCTCCGATGAGACCGTTCCGGGAGCGCGCTTCGTCAATCTGACGACGCTTCCCGCGACGCTGCCCGGGTCGCCGCCTGCGGGCTTCCCGGCGACGCCGCCGCTCGAGGACGTCGCGATCTACTCCAGCCTCGATGACACGATCACCACGCCGTACCACCACGTCTTCAACGCGGTGGTCGGACGGGAACTGCGGAACAACTTCGCCGTCGAGGCGGCCTACGTCGGACGGCGGGGACACAACCTCCTGATTCGCCGCGACCTGGCGATGCCGCTGAACCTGACCGACCCGAAGTCCGGCATGGATTACTTCAGCGCCGCAACGCAGGCGATACAGGCCTACACCAGGGCCGGAGTCGCGAGCACCGCTGCGGGAGAGTTCACGGGCATTGCGCCGATCGCGTACTGGGAAAACATGTTCCCGGGCGCCGCCGGAACGGTGTCGGGCGTGGCACTCACCGCAACCCAGCGGATGGCGCGCCTGTTCTTCCAGAACGACCCTGACTTCTCGTCGGCGATCTTCTCCGCCGATGTCAGCTGCTCGCCGGCGTGCAGTATCTTCGGGCCGTACGCCTTCTTCAACAGTCAGTTCTCCTACCTGGCTGCGCAGAGCTCGATCGCACGGGCAAACTACGACTCGCTCCAGCTGACGCTTCGGAAGCGGTGGAGTCAGGGCTACCAGTTCGACGTGAACTACACGCTCAGCGAATCGAAGGACCATGGTTCGGCCGTCGAGCGCGGCACGATCGGCCTGGGCGGATACTCCGGCATCCTGCTGAATCCGTTCAGCCCTGATCTCCAGGTACTCGTATTCGGACTTCGACATCCGCCACCAGGTGAACGTGAACTGGGTCGCAGACCTTCCGTTCGGACGCGACCGCCGGTTCGGCAGCACCGTGCCCGGATGGCTCAATCAGGTGGTCGGCGGCTGGCAGTTCGCCGGCATCTTCAGGTGGACGAGCGGCCTGCCGTTCAACATCATCAACTCGCGGTGTTGCTGGCCGACGAACTGGAACCTCCAGGGGAACGCCGAACTGGTGAACCCCGGTGACTTCCCCGACACGACCAGTCCGGCGGCGCGCAACGTCGTGACGCGGGATGCCAACGGGAACTTCGGCTTCCCCAGCCCGTTCAAAGATCCCGCGGCTGCGCTCGAGAAAGTCCGGTTCGCCAATCCGGGCGAAGTCGGCTTCCGCAACATGCTGCGGGGTGACGGCTACATCGGCGCCGACATCGGCATCGCCAAGACGTTCGCGATGCCATTCAACCACCGGCTCCGCTTCCGGTGGGACGTCTTCAATGTCACGAACACGGTTCGCTTCGACACCGGCAATGTCACGATGACGCCCGACCAGGCGACGACGTTCGGGCAGTACAACGGGACGCTGGCGACGTGCGACGGCCGCGCGGGCCGCTGCATGCAGGCGTCGCTGCGCTGGGAGTTTTAGCTTCGCTAACCCCTAACTTCTAACTTCTAACTTCTAAAAACTTTAGGAGTTAGGAGTTAGCGGTTAGGAATTAAGAATCGCCTTGTGAGTTGGGTTGCGGGACCGCTACTCGCGGTGAGCCGCAGCGTCACGAGATAGTCGCCGGGGGCGGTGTCGCGCAGCGGGATGTCGCTGGACATCGCCCATCGGCCCGCCGACATCTGCCTGAACGCGGCGGGAACCGAGAGCAGCACCGGTCCGCCGACGCGGGAAAGCTCCAACACAGCCTCGACGCTCGCGGCGTTCCATCCGGGAGCGCCGTACGTTTCCAGATACGCAGCCAGGCGGTCACCGCTGGCGCGTAGTACCAGCGGCTGAAGCGGACCCGATGGAGTCGCCGGGGATTCCGAGAGCATCAGGTCGCTCAGCTGCGCCGCGCCTCCGGCGCTCAGCTGCACGTCCACGTGTCGCTCGACACTGCCGCGGCGGCCGCCCGCGCTGATCGGCCGCACCCCTGAGCGTGTACCGGCCCGGCGCCACCGTGGCGGCGTAAAAATACTTCCCTCCTGCGGCGAGGCCAGCGCCGCTTGCGGCGATGACGCCGCGGCCGTCGATCAGGATCATCCCTGCGGCGGCCTCCTGTCCGGCCGGGGCCGCGTCGGTTTCGGCGCTGAGCACGACGTGCGGTTTCTCCGATGTCGAATCGCGAAACGTGTAGGCGGCAATTCGCAGGGGTAATTCAGTGGCCAGCCGGGGATTGCGCAGCAGACTCACCAGCTCGGTGTCGACCGTGGCACTCGACGCCGCCGGTGTGAACTGAAACACCGGCCTCGCCCTGATCGTCACCCGCGGGCCGCTGACTTTGACGGCGATGGGATGTACCCGGCCATCGCGATCCGGATCGGCCGCTTCGAACGCGACGAGGTAGTGACCCGAGAGCTCCTTCAGGATCCTGCGGAAGGGATGTGGGTCGTCTCCGACCAGACGGAACAATCCACCCTTCGCGCTCCCAGCCAGACGGGCGAGGCCGTCCGCATGGAGCTGCAGATCTGCGTTCAGCGTCGGCGACATCCGATCCGTGGACGCATCCAGCATCGGCACCTCGAGCTGGAGCACGTGAATCGTCACGCGGGCCGCCTGCGCCGCAACACCAAGCGACGTCAAGTCGACGAGCTGCGGCTCGGCAACAAGACCTTCGGACAGCAGAACGAGCGTTTTGGGACCTTCGATGGCTCCGAGGCGCTGGACCAGTGCTCGGAGCGCATTCAGCGACAGTTGTGCCTCCGTCCGGGCCTGTTGTGCGACGGCGCGCCCTTCCCCCTCCACCTGCTGAGGACACGAATCTGGCAATTTGTCCGATTCGGCGAGGCGCCGCACATCCTGCAACCGGCCGAGCGGCGCGCCGCACTCCCGCAGGACCGCCTGATCGAGCCTGATCCGGTTCCCATCCGCAATAGCGAGTGCCTCGGAGAGTCCGATCCGATAGTGCACGGGCATCGCCGACGCCTCACCGGTGAGCCGCTGCAACTGCCCCTTCACGATCGGATGCTCAGTCGTGAAGTTGATTGGGCCACCGTGGCTGATCGGGATCGCCGCCACGCGATCGGCGCGGTCGAGGGCATCGATGAATGCCGCGGCCGCCCGCAGTGCGGCGAGGCCTTCGACCCTGCGGATGTGGGCTCGGTCGACGGCAATGAGCACGATCTGGCCGGGACTGGCCCCTTCGTTTGATGTGAAGTGATCCGGGGTCGTCACCGCCGCCGGCTTCGATTGGTGAGAGACGAACTCCGCCCAGACCACACGACGCGGCGACCCGTTGACGGTGATCTCGAAGCGGTCCGCGGTCAGATCCGTGACCGGCTCACCGTCGGCATCGACGACGGTGACATCGACGGTGACCAGCTCGACGCGCGAGCGGAAGACCGGCTGCTGTGCGCTGACCCCGTCCACACTAGCGCGGCGATCAGGATCACCGCCGCCAGCAGGGTCCGCATCAGGCCTACCTCGATTACTTCCTCGGAGCCGGCAGTGAGTCGGCGGGCGTCGCAACCTGGATGCTCTTCATCGCCAGTGCGATCATCGATCCGACGTCCGCGACGTTGGCGGGAAGAACCAGCGTGTTGCTCTTCTTCGCCAGCTCGCCGAACTGGGTGACGTACTGCTCCGCGACGCGCAGCTGGACGGCTTCGAAGCCACCGGGAAGCTTGATGGCCTCGGCCACTTTGCGGATGCCCTCCGCTGTGGCGCTGGCAACCGCCAGAATCGCGGCAGCCTGACCCTCGGCCTCGTTGATCTGCTGCTGCCGGTTGGCTTCTGAGGCCTTGATGACCTCCTGCTTGACGCCATCCGCCGTGTTGATCGCCGCGTCGCGGGTACCTTCCGAGGTCAGGATCACTGCCCGCTTCTCGCGCTCGGCCCGCATCTGCTTTTCCATCGCCGCGAGAATGTCATGCGGCGGCGTGATGTTCTTGATCTCGTAACGCAGGACCTTGACACCCCACGCTTCGGACGCCTTGTCCAGTTCGCTGACGACCGCGGTATTGATGTTGGTCCGCTCCTCGAACGTCTTGTCGAGGTCGATCTTACCCACCTCGCTTCGCAGCGTCGTCTGCGCCAGCTGGCTGATCGCGAACATGTAATCGGTGATGCCGTAGGACGCACGCTCGGGGTTCAGCACCCTGAGATAGAGCACGCCGTCGACACCGACCTGGACGTTGTCACGGGTGATGCAGACCTGCGCCGGGATATCGACCGCTATCTCCTTCAACGAGTGGCGGTAGCGGATGGTGTCCACGAATGGCAGCAGCACGTGGAAGCCGGCGCTGATCGTTCCCGAGTACCGTCCGAGGCGCTCGACGACGTACGCGCTTTGCTGCGGCACGACGATCGCGGTCTTGGCGATGACGATCAGAATGAGAATCGCGAAGACGATGAGAACAATAAGGCTACCGGACACTATCGGGCTCCTTCGGGTTCAACGAAAATCATCAGACGGTCCACGGCGACGACGGTGCACCGCTGCCCTTTGCGGACGGCGGCGTTCGCGCGGTTGCGCGCCGACCAGACTGTCCCGCGCAACTCGGCGCGGCCGACGGCGCCCGCGTCGATGTCTTCGAGGGGCACCGCCGTCTCCCCGATCATCGAGTCGACGTCGCTGCCCGGCATGTCCAGTTTCATCCACCGCATGAACGGGCGCCGGAACAACAGCAATGAACCAATCGAGATGGCGCTGAAGAGGAGAACCTGAAACCAGAGCGGCCCGGCGAGATCGAGCGCATGAAGGAGCCCGATCGCGATCGCCGCGATGCCGAAGAAGATCACGTAGAACCCTCCCGACGCCGCCATTTCGAGCGCGATGAGGATCAGGCCGACGACGATCCAGTGCCACCAGGCCATTCGGGAATGGCCGGATTCTACCTCATCAAGCGCGACGACGGCAGGTAGGCGCGCACGGCGCGCCTGCGAGGAGCGGCGCGGGGCATGGGGCCCCCGCAAGCGACCGAGCCGGGGTCCGGGGCGGAGCCCCGGTCCAGTTAGTGGACCTCGACGCCGACCGGACAGGTGACGCCGGTGCCGCCGAGACCGCAGTAACCGTCCGGATTCTTCGAGAGGTACTGCTGATGGTAGTCCTCCGCGTAGTAGAACTCCGGCGCGGGGATGATCTCGGTCGTCACCGCTCCGTAACCTGCGGCTTTCAGCTGCTGCTGAAACGCGTCGCGCGAACGCTCGGCCGCCTCGCGCTGGGCATCGCCGTAGTAATAGATCCCCGACCGGTATTGCGTGCCGACGTCGTTCCCCTGCCGCATTCCCTGAGTCGGATCGTGGCTCTCCCAGAACACCTTGAGCAGCTCCGCGTACGAGACCTGCTTCGGATCAAACACGACGAGCACCGCCTCGTTGTGTCCCGTCTGACCGCTGCAGACCTCTCGATACGTCGGGTTCGGGGTGAATCCGCCCGCGTATCCGACAGCGGTCGTGTAAACCCCCTTCAGTCCCCAGAACTTCTTTTCTGCACCCCAGAAGCAGCCGAGACCAAACATCGCCGTTTCGAGACCGGCTGGAAACGGCGGCTCGAGCCGGGCGCCGTTCACATGGTGTTGCGCCGGCACGCGCATCCGCTCGGTCCTGCCCGGCAGCGCCTCGATCGCTTCGATGGCATCGTCGTTTTCTTGCTGAACACGGGTCCTCCTCGACATCCTGAACGAACCGACGGCCTTGGTTCGCACTCTAATGTTTTGTGTTCTTCGTTGTGCTCTTAGTGGCCTTCGTGTCCTGGTGTCGAAAGCCGTCGGCGCGGGTATTACTGTTCCCCGAACATCAACACGATCACTACCACTATGAGTACCATAACAACGAGCAGCGCGATCTTCCACGGGCTCTTCGGATAGTCCCCGGCCATCTGTCCTGCGTACCCGTTGACGACGACCTGGTAGATCTTGCGGCCGTAGGTGTACGAGAGAAGCCAGATCGGCACCAGGACGTGCTTGAACGTCCGCTCGGAATACGTCGGATGGATCTGCAGGTTGCGATGCGTGTCACCCGGTATCTGCGCGGCGCAGAGCTCCATCAGCTTCTCGTGCATGCGCTGCAGTGATCGCTCCGCCGCTTCCAGCAGCACGACCTGGTAGTGCTCAACGACGAAACCGGATACGTACGCTTTATCGTAGCCAACGAGCTCTGAGGTGGCGAACGGCTCCACCTGTCGAAGGAGATCGTGCCTCACCCCATGCGTTCCGGGTACGGGCTCGTCGTCAAAGAAGTGTCGGACTTCGCCGGAGGCTGCCTCCCAGCGCACCTGGCGCTTCTGCCGGCTCTGAGAACGTCCCTGGTTGTCACGATAGGTTTCGGTCGTGTAGTAGTAGTGCCCCGCCTCCGCCTCCCACGGGCAGACGACGTGGGCGTCGAAGGTCCAGTACGGGATATAGACGCCGTGGACGCGGTCGACGAGCGCGCGCCTCTTCAGGTTGTTGGGCGCCAGCCACTTCGACCCGAACCATTGCCGGATCTGCTCGCGCACTTTCCCCTGGTCCACCTTGAAGGGAAGCACTCCTTGCGGGCGGATCGGCGCGCGGATTTCCGTGTAGTCGAGCAGCGACGGCGAGCCGCAGAAGTCGCAGTTCTGGCCGACCCGCGACGCGTCGAACACCGACACCGCTTTGCAGCTCTGGCACTGGACCGTGCGCTTCTCATCCAGCCAGCCGCGATCGGCGTCCGGAATCTCCCGCAGCGCGGTTACCAGATCGTGCTCGACCAGCGCGCCGCTGTCGTCGACGGAGAACGGAGCTGCGGTGCCGCAGAACGAGCACACCAGCAGGTGGCGCGTCGGGTTCCACTCGGCCTGGGCGCCGCACGCGGCGCAGGGGTATTTGGTTTGCGCGCGGATGGAGTCTTTTTTGAGTCGTCGGGACCCCCTGCACCCTGACCAGTGGCCTTCACTCGCTTTCGCTCCGTTTCGGCCGCGTTGGGTGTCTGATCGGGCAACCGTGACACGAATCATTGACCCCACGAATTCACTTCGACAAATACTCGTCGAGCGCGCGCGCTTCACCCGATAGGAAGCGCCGATCTTCTTGGCTGGCAGCTCTCCGGACTGAATGATGGTGAGGACGTCGCTCTCGGGGACGCCGAGCGCCTGCGCCACATCGGCCGGCGCGAGCAAATCCGGCAACACGACGGCGCCGGCGGTTGCGGTCTTCGCAGCACCCGCCGGCATCCCCTGCTGCTGCATGATCTGCTGGGCGATCGAGAGCCCGACCGCCAGCTCGGTCGCCATCCCCCCGGAGCTCCCGCCTTTTTCCATCCCCTGCGCCATCTGGAACTTGACGTAGTCGTTGAGATTGCCCACCGCCGCCATGCTGGAGCGCTTGTCGATGGCCTGCTCGACCTCCGGTGGCACCGACACGTTCTCGATGATGAAACTGGCCAGCTCGATGCCGTACTTTGCGATGATCACCGGGTTGATCAGCGGCAGCAGGGCCTCACCAAGCTCGGTGTAGCGGCTGGCGACTTCGAACACCGGCACCTTCGCGGACGCGAGCGCGTCGGCAAACACACTGACCACCCGCGAACGCATCGTCTCGGCAAACTCGTCGAGCCGGAAGTTCTGATCGGAGCCGGCGACTTCCTTCAGAAACAGCTTCGGGTCAACGATCCTGAAATCGTAGATGCCGAAGGCGCGCGCGCGCACGATCCCCAGGTCGTCGTCGCGCATCATGATCGGATTCGCCGTGCCCCACTTGTTCCCGGTGAACAGCCGGGTATTCAGATAGTAGACGTCCGCCTTGAACGGTGAGTTGAACCCGTACTTCCACGATTTCAGTTTGGTGAGGACGGGAATGTTGTCGGTCGTCAGCGTGTGCTTGCCGGGACCGAAGGTGTCGCCGAACTCGCCGAGGTAAACGAACTGGACCTGCTGTGACTCACGGACGATCAACTGCGCGCCGTTCTTGATCGCTTTGTCTTCGTCCGGAAAGCGGAACGAAAGCGTGTCTCTCGAATCATCGGTCCACTCGATGATGTCGATCAGTTCGCCCTTGATGAAATCCATTATTCCCATCAGGGGATTGTATAGCCATCAGCTTTCAGCTTTCAGCTTCGGCTGCTGACGGCTGAGCGCTGACAGCTGATAGCTATTTCGGTTCGAAGTTCAGCGCGACGCCGTTGATGCAGTAGCGGAGACCGGTCGGCGGTGGACCGTCCGGGAAGACGTGGCCGAGATGGCCGCCACACTGGCTGCAGTGGACCTCGGTGCGCTCCATGAACAGGCTGCGGTCAACGGTCGTGCCGATGGCCCCCTCGATGGGATCGAAGAAGCTGGGCCAACCGGTGCCGCTTTCGAACTTACGCGTGGCCACGAAGAGCGGCTGGCCGCACCCGACGCACGTGAACGTCCCGGGGCGCTTCTCGACAAGCAGCGCACAGGAGCCGGGGCGCTCGGTGGCGTGCTGACGCAGCACCATGTACTGCTCTTGAGTCAATTGCGCGCGCCATTCCGCGTCGGTCTTGGTGACTGGATACTCTGTGGTGGCCATCGTATTACTTCCCCGCCGGTGCCTGGCTGGCGATCTCCGCGACGTCCGCCGCCGGAAGGATGACCGGCAGCATGCCGGCGCCTTCGTTGCCGCCCATCATCCCGAACATGCTCATGCGGCCAGGATCGATCTGGCGGATGGTCAGGAGCCCTACGAGTTTTCCGTTCGCCATGAATGCCGGCGTCCCCGTGCTGGCGGCGCCGTTCAACACGAAAAACGTCCGCGGTTTCTCGATGATTGCTCCGACGCTGTAAAGAACCGCGGCCGGCGCCCATCCCCCCACCCGGCCCAGCCGGGACAGCACGACGACGTCGTCGAGAATCGCCGGTCGCGCAGTATCAGCAAGGTCGATCGCGACGAGCGGCGACGCCGGCTTCGAGGTAGGACGCACAAAAGCGAGGTCGAGGTCCTGGTCCCGCAGCACGATAATCGCGGGCAGCTCGCGGCCGTCGGGCAGGCGCATTCGCACGTCCGACGGCTCGGAGACAATCTGCATCTTCTGGTCCCCTTGCGACGCGGCACCAATCAGCCGCGTCATCATCGCGCCGGGATCGAGTCCGCTGAGCGACATCACGGTGAGGCCCGATGGATCGATGACCGTCGCCACCGATTCGAGCGTGTCGTCCATCGATTGGACCTCGCGTCCTCCCATCGACATCCGGACCTTGAGTGACACGCGGACGTTCACGATCGCGTCCTGCCATTTCTTGCCGACAGCGCGCAACGCGGAGCGCTGATCCTGCGGCGCGGCCGCGGCGGGCGGAAGAGCCGTCCCCGACAAGAGAAACGTCGCGAGGACGAGTGCGGGTACTCTCAACGTCCGCTCCCGGTCAGCATCTCAACGAAAAACGTCCGTATGCCGCGGCGGACGTGCAGGACAACTGCTGACGACTTGCTCGCGGCGACTGCCTCCATCTTCCGCTTGACGGCGGCAACGTCAGCCACCGCTTCGCCGTCGATTGCGAGGATCAGATCGCCGTCAGCAAGATGCGCCAACGCCGCCCAGCCGCCTTCCCGAACTGCCTCCACGAGAACCCCCTTCTCCGAATCCGGCACGTTCAGCTCGCGCCGGTCCGTTTCTGCGATGTCGCGAACACGGAATTCGAAGATCGGATCCTCGTACTTCTTCATCTCGCGCGGCAGGCGCGGCGAGCTCTCGAGCATCACCTTGACGGGCCTCTGCTCAGAGCCGCGGAAGGTCGTCAACGTCACGCTCGATCCAATCTTGTATTGCCGGATCATCGTCTGAAACACGTCCGCCTCTGAGGGTTGCGTCACCTCGACGGCGTCGCCGTCGATTGCAGTGATGACGTCGCCGACCTGCAGCCCGGAGGCGCCCTTGCCAAACACGCGCGTCACGCGCACGCCTTTCTTGCCTGGGATCGACAGCTTCTCCGCGATTTCTGCCGTCAGTGCCTGCACGGCCACCGGGACCCACGCCTTTCTCGCCTCGAGCCCTGGATCCTGAATGCCGGGACGGCCGATTTCGACTACGGTCACCATCCGCTCGGCACCGCGGTCGAATCCGACCAGCACGGGCAGCGGTTCGGTGCGGCCGCGCGTCATTTGCTCGAGCGCGGCGCTGAAGCCGGCCACGTCTTTCACCGACGTCCCGTTCACCGCCACGATCACATCATCATCACGCAACGACGGCTTCGCTTCGTCGGCGGCGCCGCCCGGCCGGATACCGCGGACGCGCACGCCGGCCCGGTCGGTCCGGCGCAGCTCCTTCGCCGACCACGACGTGAGATCGGATGCCGTAATCCCCAGGTCCGGCACTTCGACAATGCGCGCTTCGACGCTCTCACGGTCCGCGGCCGTGACCGTCAGCGTCTTTTCGGCCCCTCCACGGATCACCACCGCGTCAACCGGCTTGCCGACCGGGAGCCTCATCACGTACCGGTTGAATAGCGGGATTTCTTCGGCAAAGCGGACGGTTACTTCCTGTCCGCCAAGGCGAACGAGAACATCGCCCGACTGAAATCCCGCTTTCTCGGCCGGGGATCCCGCAAAAGTCCCCCCGACGAGTGCCCCGCGCGTCGTCGAGGACGTTTTCAGGAGCGGCTGCACCTCGAGCCCGATCCAGCCCCGTCGCACGCGGCCTTCGTTGATCAGCGCCGTTGCAACCTCCTGCGCGATGTCCGCCGGAATCGCGCCGGCGAGGCCCATGCTGATCTCGTTCACGCCGACGATTTCTCCCTGCATGTTGACCAGCGGCCCGCCCGAGTTGCCCCCGAAGATGGCTGCGTCGTGGCCGATCCAGCGGACGACGGAACCAACGTCCTCGCCGTCGAGCGTCATCCGGTTGAACGGCCAGAACATCCCCGGCATGACCATCTCGAGGTTGCTGACGATGCCCATGGTCACCGACTGTGAAAGCGCCAGCGGACTGCCGAGGGCCAGCACGCGGTCACCGACCTTCAGCTTCGAAGCGTCCCCGAACTGGGCCGCGGGGAACGTCCTCGGCTTCGGCGGTTTCAGCTTCAGGACGGCGATGTCGGAGAGCGGGTCGGTACCCACCAGCTCCGCGGGGATCTCCTCACGGGTCGGCAGTGTGCACGTGATGCTGCGTGTCTTGCCGGCGACATGGTGATTTGTCACCACATAGCCTCCAGCGGTAATGATCGTGCCGCTCCCTGAGGCCTCACGCTTCAACTCTCGGCCTTCATTGTGGTCGAGGCTGACGACGTGAATGCGGACCAGGCTCGGGGCAACCTTCGACAACGCCTGTTGAACGGCGGCCGACTGATCGCCATTCTGGGCGGTAGCGGTGATCTGGCTGACAAGCAGTGAAACACAGAGACACAGAGAACACAGAAAAGCCTTTGGGTTAGAGAAGGCCAAAACTTCTGTGTCTCTGTGTCTCTGTGGTTCGACGCTGCCGGGCGGTGCGGGCGAAAGATCACGCGGGTTCTCCAGAGGATAGGAACTGCTCCAGCAGGTTACACGCGACGAGACGACGGTAGCTCGCGTTAGAGCGAATGTCGTCTATCGGTTGAACCTCCCGGTCGAGGCGTGCACGGGCATTTTTGATCGTTTGTGCGTCCAGACGCTGGCCACGTAGCTCCGCTTCCGTGTTCGTGCAGCGGAGGACGGTCGGAGCGACGCTTCCGAGAGCGATGCGCACGTCCTTCACCTTGCCCGCATCGATCTTCATTGCCGCGGCAAAACAGACCTTCGAAATCGCCTGGGCCCGGCGCGTGCCCACTTTGCGGTAGGTCTGCTGCCAGCCGTCGCGGCCGCGGGGGATCGTGACCGCGGTGATCAGCTCGTCGGCCGCCATGTCCATCACCTTGTAGCCCTTGTGGAACTCCGCGTAAGGAACCACACGCTCACCACGGACCGACGCGAGGTGCAGGGCTGCGTCGTAGACCAGCAGCGCCGGCGGAAGATCGGCAGCTGGCGACGCGTTGGCGATGTTCCCGCCGATCGTGCCACGGTTCTGAATTGCAATGGCGCCGGTCTCGAGCGCCGCAGCACAGACGAGCGGAAACTCTCGCTGGAGCGTGCTGTCAGCGACAAGGTCGCTATACGTCGCAAGGGCACCGACTTTCACAGCGTCCGTGGTTACTTCGACTCCGCGCAGGACTTCGACGTTCCACAAACTTAGAAAACGGCGCTTCGGGAGCTTGCCGGCCTCCATCAGAACCATGAGGTCGGTGCCGCCGGCAAATGGCATCCATGCGCCTGGCTCCGCCGCCAGCACCGCGAGTGCGTCGTCGAGCGACGCCGCGCGCCGCATCTGATGATCCGCGAGACGTGTCCTCATGACGCGGCTGCCGCCCGTCGCTGCTTGACCGCCGCCAGAACCGATTCAAAGATCCGCACATATCCAGTGCAGCGGCACAGATTGCCGGACAGCGCGACGCGCACGTCGTCGAACGAGGGATCGGGAACTCGATCGAGGAGATTGACGGCGGCGAGGACCATTCCGGGGGTGCAGATGCCGCACTGCGCGCCGCCATGGTCGAGAAATGCCTGCTGGACGCCGTGCAGTGCCTCGCCGCCGATCCCTTCGATTGTGACGATCGAGGTGCCTTCGGCGTGCAGCAGGGGGACGAGACAACTGTTCACCAGCTGTCCGTCGATCATCACACCACAGGCGCCGCACTCACCCTCGCCACAGCCTTCCTTGGTGCCAGTGAGGTGCAGCGATGTCCGCAGAACGTCGAGCAGCCGTGACAGGGGATGGCCCTGGAGTGTGACCTCCTCACCGTTCACCCGGCAACGCAGTTCGATGGTCTGACTATCCAACGGCCCCGCCTTCGCGCAGGGTACCGGTCGACCGCTTCGGCGCGGCAAGTACTTCCATCAGGGACGCGAGCGCTTCCGGCGAAATTGGAAGGCGCCGCACGTCGACACCGGTGGCATGCGCGATCGCGTTGGCAATGGCCGGCGCGGGACCGTCCATCGGCAGTTCTCCTATTCCCTTCGCGCCAGCCGGGCCGTGAGGGTACGGCACCTCTTCGAAGTAGACGCGGATTGGAGGCAGATCGACGGAGGTGGGCATGATGTAGTTGGTCATTTGCGCATTGGCCATCCGTCCTTCGCGCCACGCGACGTCTTCGTAGAGTGCCCATCCAATGGCCTGCGCAACGCCACCCTCGATCTGACCGGAGGCGAGTAGCGGGTTGATGACCTTGCCGACTTCCTGCACTGCAACGAAATCGTCGACACGCACTTCGAACGTCACCGTGTCCACTGACACTTCGGCAACATACGCGGCCCAGGCGTAAGATCCGTAGGCGTCACCCTCGTACTTCTCGTCGTCCCATTTCACGTCGTGGGGGGCGTGGTACTGGGCCGAGGCGCGGAGCGTTCCCTGCTGTTCGATGTGGACCCGGCAGGCGCGAAGGAATTCGTCGCGGGTATATCCCTCGGGAGGGAGCCCGGTTGCCGCAAGGGTGCGCCGGATCGACTTCGCAGCCGATTCCACCAGCTTGCCGACGACCATGCAGGTGCGTGACGCCACGGTCGGCCCGCTGTTCGGTACCACCGCCGTGTCCGGCTGCACGATTTCAACGTCATCGACGTCGACACCGAGCGCGTCGGCAGCGATCTGGGAAAAGATCGTGACGGTCCCCTGGCCGATCTCGGTGCTGGCGGTGAGAACGCGGACGCGTCCTTCACGAGTGATTTCAACAGTCGCGATCGACGCAAGCATGTCTTCACCCGAACCGGTGAAACCGGCGCCGTGCATGAAGGTGGCAAACCCGATGCCCCGCCTTCGCCAAGGCTTCGGCGAGGCAGGCTCGTGCGGTATTAGCAGATTCTCCGCGGTGAACCTGGAGCGCTTCTCGTGATAGTTCGAGAGCGCCAGCGCGCGATCCAGGATTGCGCTCATGTTCACCGGATCGCGGATCACCTGCCCGACCGCGCTGATCTGCCCGGGATTGATGAAGTTGCGCCGGCGGAATTCGTCAGGGGAGAGGCCGGCCGCCTCGGCGACCCGATCCATGTGTCGTTCGAGCGCAAAGATGCTCTGAGGCGCGCCAAAACCGCGAAACGCTCCGTGTGGTGGAACGCTCGTCGCAACGGCGCGGCCACGGATGCGGATATTCGGGCAGAAGTACGGGCCCGACGCATGGATCGTACCGCGGGACAGCACAACTGGCGACAGCGTGCAGTACGCGCCGCCGTCGATCACGAAATCGATGTCCATCGCGAGCAATTTTCCGTCCGCGTCGATGGCCGTCCGGTGCCGCGTTCGTGAAGGGTGCCGCTTGGTCGTCGCCACCATGTCTTCAGCGCGGTCGTAAATCAGCTTCACTGGACGGCCGCTCTTCCAGGCGAGGAGCGCCGCGTGCCCGGCGATGATCGACGGGTACTCTTCCTTCCCGCCAAAGCCGCCACCGGTCTCCATCTGGACGACCCGGATTTTCTCCGCGGGCAGCGCGAACAGCGCCGCCAATGCCTTGTGCACGTAGTAGGGGCATTGCAGGGATCCCCACACGGTCACACCGGTCGACGGGTCGGCCAGCGCCAGCATGCCGTTCGGTTCGATGTACAGCTGTTCCTGCGCGTGGGTCTCGTACTCTCCTTCGATGATCGCCGTGGCCTCACCCCAGGCGGCATCCACGTTCCCACGCCCGACTCGGTAGGCCTTGAACACGTTGGCGTCACCCCAGATGACGTCGCGCGCCTCGAGCGATTCGTCGATCCCATAGACGGGCGGCAGCGGATCGACATGGATCGTGATCCGGCGGCGCGCTTCCTCGAGCAGCTGACGATCGGCGTGCGCCAGGAGCAGAACTGGCTCCTCGGCGTGATTGATCCTGGTGTCGGCGAGATAGGGCTGGTCGTCGGTGATGAGGAGGACGGCGTTCTTGCCGGGGATGTCGCGGGCAGTGACGATGGTGATGTCGTCCCAGGGGATGCCGTCGCCGAACTCGACGCTTCGAATCGTGCCACGTGGCACGGCGCTCCGAACCGTCAGCCCGTGCACCATTCCGGGCAGCGTCAGGTCATCGACGTACCGGGCCTGGCCGGTGACTTTGGCGCGACCCTCTCGACGAGGCACGGAGCGGCCGATCGCAGGGGACATTGGTGCGATCGTACCAGCTTCGACGGTTAGCTGTCAGCCGTCAGCTCGTCAGCCTCGCGACAGCGGCGGCGACGTCTAGATGAAGAGTCTGAAGGCTGGAGTCTGACGGAGCTTGAAGCTACTCGGGCTCCCGAATCCCTGCTTGTAGCCAAGGCGGAAGCCGGCACGATACCCCGCCTGGTATTCATCACGCCGGCCCAGATCGTTGGTGTAGCCGGAGTCGGCCTGTTCGAGCTCGCTCTGACCTTCGAGGTCCCACTGGTTGCGGAGCGACTTGTCTTCTTTTCCCGCCTGGCGTCCTTCAGACAGGCCGCGCTGGTAGCCGCTCTGATATGCGCGAGACTGAGTGTCGCCCGCCGTACCGACGGCGAGATCGATCGGCTGCTCGGTGTACAAGAATTCGCCAAGGGTGAGGACCCGGTCGCGATTGACGTCGATGGTGTTGAAGGCAGCGCGCTGGTCCCACCATTCTTCCGTCGTCAGCCGGCTGTCTCTGTTGCGGTCGGCGCGATAGAACGCCGCGATCATGTCTTCGTGGCGCTGATCCTCCTCGGTATACGCCGAGGCATCGTCCGGCAGCCGGAACCAGATTTCCCGGCCGCGCAACTCCCGGTCGCCGTCGGTGTCGAGCTGGCGGAACGCTGCGGCGCCGCCGCGCCACTCCCGCTGCGTGATGGTCCCGTCGTTGTTCGTATCGAAGGAGCGAAAGCGGTCTTGCTCACGCTTCGCGCGCTCGATCGTCCGCGCGCGTTGGGTGTCCTGCTGTGCTGCCGCAACCGCCGCGGCCGGCACGATGAGAGCCGTGAGGATGAAGAGCGACAAAAATCGGCTTCGCATTATCAACTCCTAACTCCTAACGCCTAACTCCTAAACTCTTTTCAGAGGTTAGACTAGTTAGAAGTTAACAAGGCTCATTGAAAAGTGTTGCAGCTGCGGGGGTCGCCGCTGTCGAAACCGCGGCGGAACCACTCGACGCGCTGCGCTGAAGTGCCGTGCGTGAACTTGTCCGGCATCACGTGACCCGTCGATCGCTTCTGGATCGTGTCGTCACCGATGGCGGACGCCGCGCGCAGGCCTTCTTCGAGATCGTCGGGATCGAGTTCCACCTTGCCCTGCTGCGCGCGGCCAGGCTGCCCGGCGAAATGTCCCCACACGCCGGCATAGCAGTCCGCCTGCAGCTCCATGCGAATCGACATTTCGTTCCGCGCGCGCGGGTCCGAGGACTGCTGCTGCCGAACCTGGGCTTCGACACCGGTGAGGGTCTGGACGTGGTGGCCGACTTCATGCGCGAGGACGTACGCCTGGGCGAAGTCACCGGGCGCCCGGAAGCGATTGTGCAACTCGTTGAAGAAGCTCAAATCAAGGTAGACGCGGCGGTCGCCAGGACAGTAGAACGGCCCGACGGCCGATTGCGCGTATCCGCACGTCGACTGCACCGCGTCACGGAACAGCACCGCGCGGGTGCGCTGGTACTGACCGCCGAGCAGCTGTCCCCACGTCTGCTGGGTGTCCTCCATGACCGCATCGACGAAGTCGACCATCTTCTCTTCTTCCGGCGAGGCCGCCACGGCGCCGCCGGTGCCCGATGTCTCAATAGAGGACGGTGGCTGGTTGCTGACGAGAGAGAGAAAGTCGATGCCGGTAAACCAGCTCAGGACGAGGAGGACGAGGACACCGCCAATACCCATGGGCACGACGCCGACTCCCCCCGACCTGCCTCGCTGGTCGTCGATGTTCCCGCGGCCGCCAGGTGTCCACCTCATCTTTTCTCCTCCTCGACGGGAAGTTGCAAGTCAGCCGCCAGGATTTGCCGCCATAGGTAGAGGCCGGCTTTAGCCGGCCTGTCACGGGCCGGCTGAAGCCGGCCCCTACCGCACGTCCACTGCGATCTGGCGCCATTGCCCTTGGTGGAATCTTGCGACCGTGAGGGCACAGCGGGCGAAATGCCCCGCGAGGATGGCGGTCCAGACCGTGGACGGTTGCAGCGTTCCCATCGACTGCGCGGTGAAGCAGATACTCAATGGAATGAGCACCTGAGATATGAGGGTGATGACCAGCGGGCTCCGCGTATCGCCCGTCCCTTGAAGCCCCCCCGTGTAGGTCAGCGCGACAGTGATGAAGAGGCCCGAGACACTCAGGTAGCGCAGAAGCTGGCGGCCGATCTGAACGACCACCGGATCGGTGATACCGAAGATCGCGAGCAGGTGCTCCGGAATCAGCACGAAGAGCGCGCCCACCGCCCCCGCCACGACGAGCCCCACGCGTGCCGCCAGGTGGACGGCGCGTTCACTTCGGTCGGGACGCCCGGCACCCAGGTTCTGGCCCGCCACAGCAGCCGCGGCTCCCATAAGCCCGACCGACGTCCAGGTGATCAGCGAGAACAGTTCCGCGTAGCCAACCGCGAATGCCGCCTGGGCCTCGGCGCTGTGCTCCAGTGATCCGATGAACCGCAGCATCAACACGCCGGCGATGTTCATCGCGACTCCCTGGAACCCGGCGGGCAGACCGAACTTGAACAGCGACCGGATGATGGCCCAGTCGGGCTTCCGCGAGCGCGGAAAGTGGATGACAAGTTTGCCGGCGAGGATCATCCAGATCGCCGTCGCTGAGACGAGCGTGCTCGCGATCACCGTTCCCATCGCCGCGCCCTTCGTGCCGAATGCGGGGATCGGCCCTGCTCCACGGATCAGGACCACATTCAGCGAGATGTTCAGCACGGTCATCGCGACACCGAGATAGAGACCGGTGCGCGCGTCGCCGGCAGCGCGAAGCGCGCCGCCGAGCATGAAGAACATCAGCATCCCGATGCTGAACAGGAACATGATCCGAAGAAACGGCAGCGCCTCCGCGCGCACTGCGGCTGTCGCGTTCACGAGTTCGAGGAGAGACGGGGCAAGCACGTAGCCAAGCGGGGCAAGGATCCCGACCGACAGCATGAACGCGGTCAGAAATGCCTGATAAACGGTGCGGTCCACCATCTCGTGGTTGTTCGCT
Source organism: uncultured Acidobacteriota bacterium (assembly GCA_963810305.1). GTDB lineage: Bacteria > Acidobacteriota > Vicinamibacteria > Vicinamibacterales > 2-12-FULL-66-21 > JACDCA01. The sequence continues at coordinate 149,117 of CAWEMY010000017.1, read as the reverse complement.
CCGGCGAAGCGCGCGACCAGCACACCCATGCCGGTGAAAAGCGAACTGATGAAGACGATGACGACGAGGAAGATCTGCCAGCTCACGCCGATGGCAGCATTGGCGGTGAATCCGACGAAGTGGCCAACCAGCGCGTGATCGATGATGCCCTGCAGCCCGCCAATCGCGTTCTGCAGCACCGTCGGCCAGGCGATTTTCCAGACCGCTTTGCCGATCGGCCCTTCGACAATCGATCGATCGAGCTTCTTGCGTCCGGGCTTCGGCGGACCGGCTGGTACCGCGGCTGCTATCGATGGTATGGGGTTGGATTCGCCCGACACGGAAATCGCAATGATAGCGTAGGGGCGGGTCGCGAACCGCCCCTACTCCCTTCTGACTTTCTCCTGGGACGAGCTGTGACGTGGTCAGGGCTTCATCGATTTCAGCGTCCGGCGGACCTCGGCATGCGCCAGGACCACAGCCGGTTGCCGCTGCAGTGCTTCGTAGTACCGGCGCTGAAAGCCCTCGCCCGTTTCCGAAGCCGTGAGCAGCCGCTCGACCTGCTCCGCCAGTGCCTGCGCATCACTGTCAGTCGCCGGAGAATCGGCAACGATTGTCTCGTCGATGCGGACGATCAGCTCCGACACCGAGTGCAGCCACGCAAACCACGGATCGCTGATCACGAGCTGCAGCAGATTCGCGCTCGAACCGACGCTGCCGCGATCCATTTCGTACGCCGCTCGCGCATCGTCCAGGAGCGCCTTGTGGAGGTTCAGAAGCGGCGTTCGGAGATCGCTCAGTTGTCGCCGGCGCCACTCAACCAACTGCTGCGTGCCGGGCTGTGCCGGCGTACGGCGCAAAAGAGTGGCCCGGCGTTCCGTCTCGGCGTCCACGGCCGCGGGCGGCGGCGCGGCCTCCCGCAACAGAGACTCGAGATCGAGCGGTCCGGTCACCATCTCCAGTCGGCCGTCCGCGGTTCGTGGCCATTCCTCGCGCGGCCGGTCGCGATAGAGCTCGATGCCGTTGCCGTCAGGGTCGGTCAGATAGAGCGCCTCGCTTACGCCATGATCGCTCGCTCCCTGTAGTGCCACACTGGCCTGTTGCAGGCGCCGGAGGGCGTCGCCCAGAGAGGCGCGGTCCGGATAACGAATGGCGAAGTGATAGAGGCCCGTGTTCCCGGGAGACGGCGGTTTGCCGCCCTGACTCTCCCAGGTGTTCAGGCCGATGTGGTGGTGATATCCGCCGGCGCTCAGAAACGCGGCCGACTTGCCCATGCGCTGCATCAGTTCGAAGCCGAGCACGCCGGAATAGAACGCGATCGCACGCTCGAGATCCGAGACCTTGAGATGCACGTGGCCAATATCGATGCGCGGGTGGATCATTTCCCCCTCCATCATCGCGCAAGTCGCTTAGCTGGCGAAAGGACCTCGGCTGAGTTAGATTCTCCGCATGATGCGCGTCGCCCTGGTCACCGGTGTCGTCCTCGCCGCCGGCGTGGCGTATTTCGCGTCCCGCGACTCACAGGCGTCACTCGACGTCCAGGCGACGGCGGTATTGTCACGCATCGACGGCGCGGTGCGCGTGCCCGGGCTGAAGGACGACGTCCAGGTGCTGCGCGATACCTGGGGCGTGCCTCACATCTTTGCGAAATCTGCGGACGATGTATTCCTCGCGCAGGGGTACGTAATGGCCCAGGACCGGCTGTGGCAGATGGACGTATGGCGTCGGACTGTTGAAGGCCGCCTTGCTGAAGTGCTCGGCGCGGCGGCGCTGCCGCGCGATCGTCAGGCGAGGCTCCTCAGGTACCGCGGGCCTGTCGATGACCGTGAGCTGACTTCCTATCACCCGGAATCGCGCCGGATCATGAGCGCGTACGTGGCGGGAGTAAACGCCTTCATCGCCGAAGCGACTGGGTCGGGCAAGCTGCCGATTGAATTCACACTGACGGGTATACGCCCCGAACCGTGGACGATCGACACACTCCTCTCGCGCCAGATCGCGTTCGGCGACGCGACGAGCGAGCTCCAACTGGCGCGCGCCGTGGCGGAAGTCGGAGCCGAGGAGGCAAACCGGCGACGGAACCCCGATCCGTTCGAGCCGCTGATCGTTCCGCCAGGGATCGACGTTGCGGCGATCGACGATGCAGTGCTCGCAGCAACGCGCGCCGGTCAGGCGCCGCGGCCGGAGATCGATCCTGGCAGCAACAACTGGGTGGTGAATGGCGCGCTCTCGACCACCGGTAAACCCGTTGTCGCCAACGATCCGCACCGCGAAGTGACCAACCCCTCGCTCCGGTACATCGTTCATCTCAACGCACCCGGGTGGAATGTGGCGGGCGCCTCTGAGCCACCCTTCCTGGGCGTCGCGATCGGGCACAACGAGCGGATCGCATGGGGATTGACGATCGTCGGCACCGATCAGCAGGACGTCTACGTCGAGGAACTGAATCCGGAAAATCACGCTCAGGTGAAATGGAACGGCGGATGGGAGTCGATTCGGACGGTTCGCGAGGAGATTCCTGTCAAGGGAGCGTCGGCGTCGGCGTTCGAGATGAAGTTCACTCGCCATGGACCGATCTTCCATGTGGACGAGCGGCGCCACCGTGCGTACGTGCTGCGCTCAGCGTTGCACGAGCCCGGCACGGCGCCCTACCTGGCCGGGCTGAGACTGGCGCAGGCTGCAGACTGTCGCGCCTTCCTCGAGGCTGCCCAATACTGGAAGGCGCCGTCCGAAAACCTCATCTGCGGGGACGTCGAGGGGAACATCTCGTGGCGCGCGTCCGCGCTGACGCCGGCGCGGAAAGGCTGGAGCGGCCGCCTGCCGGTGCCGGGCACCGGCGAATTAGAGTGGCTGGGGTTCCGGACCGACCTCCCGCAGGAACTCAATCCCGCGCGTGGCTTCATCGTGACGGCCAATCACAACGTCCAGCCGAAGGGGTACGGCCCGCCGTTCATGTTCAAGAACGCTGACACGCGGTTCGAGCGCATCACGCGGCTTCTCCAGTTGATCCAGCCCGGAATGAAGTTTTCGCTGGAAGATCACCGTCGCATGCAGCACGACGCCTACTCGCTGGCTGCGGCGGCGAATCTCGAACTGTTCCGGGGATGGACGTCCACAGATCCATCAGTTGAACGGGCGCGCGCGATGTTGTCGAGGTGGGACGCGACCTACCGTCGCGACAGCGCGGAAGCGGCGCTGTACGAGGCGTGGCGCGCCGGCAGCGGCCAGGGACGGGGCCTCGGGGCCGTCTTCAGCCGGCCCTCACCCGCAGGGGCCGGCTTCTCAGCCGGCCCGAAATCGAAAGACGGCTGCAGCAGGCCATCGAACGCCTGACCCGCGATCAGGGGCCGGACTGGAGTTCATGGCGGTGGGGTCGGATGCACATGCGGTCATTCCCGCATCCGTTCGTCTCTGCCTTTGACATCCCGGCAGTCGAGCGCGGCGGTGGCGCCGGCACCGTCGCCGCCGATGGCGCCAGCTATCGCGAAATCTTCGACGTCGCTGACTGGGATCGTTCGCTGGTGATCAACACGCCTGGACAATCCGGTCAGCCGGGGAGCCCGTTCTACAGCAATCTGGCGCGGGATTGGGCGGACGAGAAGTACTTCCCGCTCGCCTTCAGTCGCGCGGCGGTCGAGAAGGCCACCGCCCACAGGCTGACGCTGACGAGGTAGCTGCGATCCGTTAGTTCGCGGGGCGCGGTTCGCGGGGCGTTCAGGGCGTCGCGATCAGACCGAGTTCACCACGCCCCTACCGCACTTGAAGCATCGGCGGCAGCTCGTTGCGCGGTCGTTGCCTCGCGCTACTTCGGCACCTGCACGGAGACGGGGCCGCCCACCCGCAACACCAGACACGCAAGCCTGCACTCCGGTTCGTCGTGGCCGATCATGCGAAGGGCCTTGTCTTCCTGCGGCGTCCGCGGATCGAGGTGCTCGGCGCCGGCGATGACATCGACGCGGCATTTGCCGCAATCGCCGACCTTACACTCGTACTTGATGCGCACGCGCTTGGCGAGCGCCAGATCCAGCAGCGTCTGACTCTTGCCGAACGGGTAGGTTTTTCCCGGAGCGAACGTCACCGACGGCTCACCGGACGCGGGTGTTGCGGCGGGCGTCTTCGCCGCCGGTGGTTCGGCGGCGGGGGCACTGGGTTGCGCTGCTTTGCCCTGGACGAGTGATGATGCGGCGGCGCCCTGATCGGTAGCGGTGCTGAGCCGCAGCACCTGGTTGCCGAGCCAGAGAAGATCGCCGTCGTGCAACGGCCACGCGCCTTCGATCTTCACGAACGTGCCGTTGCGGCTGCCGAGATCCCGCAGCAGAAGTCGTCCGCGCTCCGTGGAGAGCGACAGATGGCGCCGTGACAGCGTGGAGTCAGCGCCGTCGAGTACGGTTGCCGGTGCGGCGCGCCCGAGAACCGTCGTGGTGTTTTCCGGGATCGTGTGCCGCGCCACTTCGCTCCCGGCCGAATCGTAGTGGATGACAGCAGTCCCGGCGGCGGTCGTCTCCGCGAGCAGCCACTGACGGCCGGCTTTGACCACGGTGCCTGGTTCCAGCGTCAGCACGCGCCCTTCGGCAACCTTGAGGAACACACCGTTCTGACTCGATAGATCACGAAGCTCCAGCCCTGCGGGACCATGAGAAATGGCGGCGTGCTGGTCCGACAGCATCGTGTCCTGCTCGAACTGCACCGTCGTCCCCTGGCGCCCGATCGTGGTGACGCCCTGTGCGACCAGCGGGAACTCGTCTGCGGGCGTGCCGTCCGCGAGCAAGGAAATCAACCGGCCCGGACTGACCGGCAGAGCGGGACCCGCCGCGGCCGGTTGGTCCCGAGTCGCCTCCCGGGCACCAGCCTCGGGCGCTTTGACCGCGATCGGAGGCGCTGCCGCGATCTCGACGCGGATGTCTTCACGACCCTCGAGCCGCTGTTTCACCACCTCGGCGAGTAGCACGCCATCGCGCAATGCGGCCTTGATGTTGCCCTTTCGCGCCTTGATGACGAATGTGGAGGGATGCCCGTCGAAGTTGTTCGTTTCCGCGTAGTCCTGACTGAGCAGGTCACCCGCGACGTAGAGCCCAGGACGACGGGTCTCGAGCAACGGACTGACCACGAGCCGATCGCCGTCACCCGATTCCTTCGGCACGAACTCGACGCCAAGACTTCGCAGGAGTGGATCGGGACGGTCGGCGCCGATGCAGGCGACGCAGAACGACTTTGGAAATTCGAGCTGTACGACTTCCCGGGGTTGCCCGGGCAGTTCGGTCACGGCGGTCCGAATCGCAACAAACTCCTGGCCGTCGTGCGTCGTGACGGCAACCGGATCGCTGCCGAGGATGAACCGCAGGTTGCCGTTGATCATCATCACGTCGAAGAGCTCGGGCGCGAGCGCCTGCGAGACTTTCGGCATGAAACGGCCACGATACGACCAGTAGACCGGCGATTCGTCCGATTCGCTTTCCGTTTTTGCGTTCGAAATGGCGATGGCCGCTTCGGCGGCGGATGTTCCCCCACCGATCACGCAGACGGGTCCGCCGACGTACTGCTGTGCGTCGGTCAGCCGCAGTGCGAGGTCGTGAACATTGCCGGGAATATCGAGCCGTCTCGGCACGCCGCGGCCGAGTGCGAGCACGACGTGCCGCGCGCGATACGTCTCGCTCTGTTTGGTGTAGTGATTCCGCGCTGCGGCCTGCCACACGCCATCGGCCGGGCGGGTCAGTTCGAGGAGCTCGACGCCGATCTTCGCCGGGACGCTGTACTTGCGGTACAGCCCTTTCCATACCTCGACCATCCGATCCTTGTCGATCGGCTCGAAGCGCAGCGCGTCGACCAGCTCCCCTCCAGCGGGGAACGGCATGGTGTCGCCGCCGCCATAATCCGGCAGGATCGGTTTGTCCTTCGCGTAGTCGCGGATCCGCTTCATCAGGTCATCCATCTCGATGACCAGTGCCGCGAGGCCGAGCTCCTTCGCGCGGAAGGCGCACGCCGTACCCATCGGGCCGCCGCCGACGATGAGCAGATCGAGGACGTCGGGAAGGTCGACTCGAGAATCCAGAATTATCTGGCCGTCGGCCAGACGGATCGCCGCCGTGTTCATGGACGGCGCCGGACCTGGTGCACCGGCATCAACGGCGCGGGCGCCGGTGCCGTTGTCCGCGGTGCCCCGCCCGGAACCCCTTCGGGAACCGTCCACAACACCTTGCCGCCCTTCCCGTCGGGTTGCAGATACATCCGCTGCATCTCTTCGAGATTCAAGGGACGGCCGCCGCGGCGGCCGAACACGGCGACCTGATTGCCGCTCTCGTCCACCGCACGGTCGCGATCGAGCCCTTTCGAGATCGCCAGCGCGGGTTCGTGCGTGTGGTACGTCGCAATCAGGCGCGGGGAGGGCCGCGGACTGAACCCGAACGCTCCCGGTGTCGAGTTGGCGGAGACCATTTCGAGCACGCGCAGGCCGTTCTTGCCGTCGGCAACGTAGCCGAACACACTCGCGTTGGTCATCGCGATCTTCACATCGCGAGCGTCGTTCAGCGCTCCTTCGGCGTTGAAGGTCTGGTCGATTTTCGGCGCCTCGGGGCGCTCGACATCCACGATGACGATACCCTGCGATGCCGGCAGCGACGTACGCGTAGGTTCGCGCGACGTAGATGCCCGCGGGCGTCACTTCACGGCGACCGTCCCGGCGACCCGCGCGCGTTCGGGAATGGTGATGTCGACCACCTTCACGCCATCCGCGTCGGTGATGAAGGCGTAGCGGAACTGGACTGAGATCGAGCGGGGCTGCCGAATCGCGGGCGCCGCAATCTCCGCGGCGATCGTCGGCTGAAGCGGTTTCGACAAGTCGACGATCACCAGTCCACGATCCGCGAGCATGTAGGCGTAGTTGCCCGCGATCGCAAGGTTGACGGCGCCGTTGAGCGCCCCGCCAGGATTGAACGCCCCGGCGCGCTTCAGGAAATTGTTCGACGGGTTGCCGTCGAGGAGCGTCGCGGCGGTCGAGATCACCAGGCCTTCGACGCGATCCGCGATGTAGATGTAGCCGTACAGCTCGTGAATCGGCTGCTCTTCGTTCACCGGCAGCCGCAGCCGCCCGGGGTCGACCGCAAGCGTGGAGGGTGCGGCAACGGCGGTGGCGTCGCGCGTCTTCACGTTTGTGTTCTGTCCAATCGGAGAGACCGGCGCGCTGACGATCTTCTCGGAGAAGCCCTTCTGGTTGATCTGTGCGATGTCGAAGACCTTGAAGCCGCCCGTTCCGTCCGCGATGTAGACGTATTCTCCCCTCACCTGGACGCCGAGGGCGTTCGACGACGCGTGATGGACGACGGTGTTCAGCTCGCGGTGTCGCTTTTCATGAGCAGCGTATTCAAGCGGATAGGCAAGCTTGTGCAGACTGCTCCCGATGACCGCCTGCGGCTCTTCCATCTCCGTTACCGCGATCGCCTCCACTCCCCCCCTGCCGGTCGCGACAAAGACGAACCGGCCCATGAAATTCACGAAGTTCGTCCCGAGCAGCAAGCAGCTGCGACATCACTGCGTTGTTGTTTCCAGCCTCGGAGACGTGACAGTCGGTGCACGTCTTCGTTTCCGTTCTCCGAACGGTATGCGGCACGTGCGTGTTGAACGCCTGGCCCGCATAGCCCTCGCTCGACACGGTCTGCTGCTGATAGTAGATCCACTGTCTGTTCAGATCCTGAGAACTGACAACGACTGCGCTGGATGACCGCACCGGAGAGATCTTGCCGCCGACGACACTCCCGTCCTTCCCCAGCATGTAGACGTCGTCGCGCAGCACCTGGAAGTTGTAACTGGTCCAGTTGCGCGTGTCGATTCCCTCGTTGTGCAGCATCGGACGCTTCTCATTGGCTTTCTGCGAGAGATGGCAGCCGAAGCAGCTGGTGATCCACGCCGAATGGCAGGACTGACACGTCATGTTCGCGTCCGCGTGCGCCAGGTCTGCTTTCTCCTGCGGGCCTTTCGCGCGAGTGATGCCCGCCTCGCCGGGCGCGCGCTTCTTGACCAGCTTCGCCATCATCGCGCGCGGATTGAAGCGCGGAGAGCCTTCGGTGACTGAATCCCGGATCTGCGGCACCTGCCATGACAGTCCGGGGGTCACCATCGAGCGCTGCGTGAGGACGTTCCCCTGTTTGACAAAACGCTCCGTGCCGAACGGCGTCCGCGCCAGTTCCAGGCCGCTGAGAAGATCGCGGCCTTTCTGCGTCGTCCCCGGCGTCGCCCCCGGGAGCTCGCGTGCGCCAGGGCCGCTCGTGACGACATTCGCGTAGTTGGTCACGGTCCCGTGGCAATCGATGCACGCGATCTCGATCGCATTGCGCGGTTCGCCGTACAGGCGCCCATCGCCGTGGTTGTCCTGTTTGAAGTGACAGTCGATGCAATGCATCCCGCGCTCGAGATGGATGTCCTTCAGATGGACCGGCAACCCGGCCCGCTTCTCCATTTCGGACTGCATGGCCTCAGGAGTGCGGGGCCGCTGGCTCGATGGTCGGAGGTCGGTGTAATTCACCGCCTCGGTCAACTGCTCCGCCGTTGGATCCTTGACGACGTTGCCGGCGTTGTCGAGGAGATTGCCCTTACGATCCCTCTTCATCACCGCCCGGAACAGCCACCCGTGGCCATGAAAATCCGCGAAACGTGTTTGTTTCAGCGAGTTGTTGAACGTGCCGGCGGGGTCACCGCTCTTACGCAGGAATTCAGGATCGCTCCACAGGCCGCGGACGGCACTCCCTTCGGGGTTTCTGGTTTCGATCGCCACCCGCGCAGAGTCGCTTCTCTGAAACGGCACAGCGGGATACAGCTTGTCGCCGTCGGTCTCGTTGTCCCACCACATCAGGCCCTGGTAGGACGTCACCATGTTCGTGCCCGGATGCATGTGACAGGTCATGCACTGACTGGTCGGCACTGCCCTCGTGAACGAATGCTTGAGCGGATGGCCCGACCGATTCTTCGGGATCATCGGATCGGACGTCTGGCTCAAGCCGAGATTTCCCGCCGCCGCGTATGCCGCGGAATGGACCGGCGACCGATCGTTCGCATAAATCACGTGGCAGGCGGCGCAGCCGGACGCCCGATAGTCACCGGGGTTGTCGTTGGTGCCGACCATGTTGAGCGTGGGATCGAGCAGCCGCGTCTTCTGAAGGCCGATGAACACCGGGTCGGTGCGATTGGCTGTCCCGAGGCCGCGATTGCTCAACCGGTTCTTCGGCCGACCTGGTTCTTCCTCAGGATCCGGATTGCCGGGTTCGAGCGCCCGGCGACCGCCGCGCTCGAAGATTCGCAGCACATTTCCCGGCTGCGAAAGTTCCCAGCGAAAGAGCGGCTGAAGAAATGGCAGCCATCCCTTTAGCCTGGTCTGGTCCGGCGTGACCGCCGGGTACGCGTCGGCCTGGGCCGGGGTTCCGTCGGAGAAGTAGAACTCGCCGAACTCCGCGTTCTTATGTGGGTAGGCGCCGTTGTTATAGAGTGCGGCGCTCCACAGCATCCCGCCGTGCGCCATCATGCTCTTCTTGTTGAAGGCCGATTCCGAGTTGTGGCACGGACCGCACGTCCGTTCCGCGACGCGCAGATCGCTGGGATTCTGGAACTGAATGAACTCGGCCGATTCCTTCAACGATGCGACCCCCGCGCGCGGTGGATTGGCGGAGGACGTGAATACATCATCCTCGTCGGGCAGGACGTGGGCCTTCTCCATCCTGGCTCGGACCTGGGCGTTCTCCGGTCCGTAACGTGACGGGACGCGCTCGGCAGGGTTGGTGGGATTCCAAGGCTCTTTCGCGTTCCCACCGTGACACTGAACACAGGTGATGGCCTTTTCGGTGGCGTGCATCGAGAGCGTGTCCGGCTGATGGCAGGTGAGGCAGCCATTGCCGGCAGCGATCTGGCGTTCCATCTCCGCCGCCAGCTCCTGACCCGGTGCCGCCGGCTGCTGCGTTCGAGGGACAGTCGTAGCCTTCTCGGCCGGTGCCGGTGCCGCCGCCGCGCGATAGCCCGTCACGGCCGTCGCGAGCGCAACGGCGTAGACAATCGCTGCAACGATCAGAACCCGAGGCTGCCTGCGGACGCGGCGCATGCCGACTCCTTTCATTATCCGGGGGGCTTCGCCCCGCCGGACCCCCCATCGCCGTCGCTCGCGGGGGCCCCTTGCCCCACTCCGCTCCGGCGGGGCGGTTCGCGAACCGCCCCTCCTAATACGTAAACGTCAAGACGACGAACGGAGAATACAGCGTCCGCGACTCGAGCACCTGTTTGAAACCGCTGCCAGGGGTGAAGACCGACACGCCGCCAGTGATGATGACATTGTCGTTGAGCCACGGACGATATTGCGCGCCCAGGCTGTAATCGAGCCCGATCGGCTTCTCCACCGCGTCCTGGAAGAGCACGCGCCTGAGTACCTCCGTCGTCTGGAAGCGCATCAGGCTGAAGTTGAATGAGGTCCGAAGCTTGGGAGTCAGTTCGGCGTCGAGCCCCGCATTGTAGAGAAACAGCCCGGGATTGACGAAGCTCGCCTGTCCCTCCGTCTTGCTGCTTCGCAGTGAGGGAAGGATGCTCAGCCTGCCGGCAAGGCCGACTCCGGTCCCAGCGAGCCGAATCCCCTGCCGGTTGAAGAACGAAAAGGACCCGCCGGCAATATTGGGGCTGTCCTGAATGGCGTCGAATCCTCGGCCTTGTCATCATCCGGATCATCGTCTCCGGACGCCCACGCGAAGCTGACGCGCGGACGCAGCCAGTCGCGGTCGAAGGAGAGTTCAACCGCGGCGAACTGCGCGTTGATGTCGGTCGGCTGGCCGGAGATGCCGTTGAACTCGTCCTCGCCCACCGCCTGGTAGAACTGGTGTGTGAGATTGAGCCGGCCCCAGTGGCCATCACCGGCGACCCCGGCGTAGTAGGCGTTAACCTTGTGTGGAACGATCAGGCCGATGGGAGACGGACGCACGAGAAATCCGTTCGCGTCGAAGAAGAATTCCTCGCCATGATCCAGATTGGCGTGGGCGCTGACCGAAAACGTGTACCCCGGAGTGAGGAAGTCCTGGCGGTAGTAGTTGGCGATCGCGACGCGCTGCTTCCGCCGCTCGAGCAGATTCAGCTCGCTGTTCGTTTCCTTTTCGAGCTGGTCGAAAAAGGCCAGATTCCACTGGTTCCGATTCCGTCCCCACGTTCCGAAAAGACGAACGCCGAGGTTGTTGTCGCGGAAGAGAAAACCCCGAAAATCGCTCGTGAAACCCTGAATGCCGGCGCGCACCGAGACGAAATCGAAATTGTCGCCGACGTCGAACAGCTTTAGCTCGCCAAAGGCCTCCTGAAGACCCAGATCCTGGCGCCGCCGCTTGTTGCCTTCCTCCGGAGAGATGTTCAGGACGTTCTTCTCACGAACGTTCACGTAGTTGACGTTGAACACGGGAGTAATCTTGAGCGCCCAATCCCTCGGGCGGAACGCGGTGTCTCCCTTGAAAAGCTCGAAACTGAAGATGCCGCTCGGGAGCACGGCGTACTGCCGGTTCTCGCCGAAGAATTCCTCCGATCCGGGGTCTTCGGCGCTGACGCCGGACGGCGTCGGCAGCGCACGGAATTCCAACGGGGTCTCTGAGATCGCGGTGAGGATGAAGAAAATGTCCTGCCCGATAATCGGAAGGTCACCCTTCAGCACGTTCTGGTCGTACGGGTCCAGGCCTCGCCCTCTGACGTACGGGTATTCGCCGGGGTAGTCCGGCGCGTAGCGCTGCCACGAGGGATATCCAATCCGCCACCTGTCGCGAACCCGGATGAAGTCTTGCGTGTTCTGTTCCGTCTTGAACGCCAGCTTGATGGCGACGTCGGGCGGCGCTGTGGCGCCGACCGTGATCTCCTGGCGATACGCGACGTACTGGGGCAAATCGATTCGCAGCGTGTACTGCCCTGGAGGGATCTGCGGAAACTCGAACACGCCGTCGATATTTGTGACCACGCTGCGGCGTTCGCCTGCCGCGTTGACCAGCGCGACTTCGATATCCGGCTCCGGTCTCTGATCACGGTTGAAGGATGGGATTGTCACCGTTCCACGGACGACCACACCACCTTGAGCGGCCACCGCGCTGATCGGGGCGGCGCAGAGGCAACTCGCAGTCACCAGTGCGACCGACACCAGCAGGTGCATCCGCGGACGGGCCTCTCTCATCGCTCTCATCCCTTAGTCGCGTAAATAGGTCACGGTAAACTCAACCGTGGCGAATCTTACTCTGCCACCGTCCCTGACGACGACTTCGCCGGTAACACGCACGTCGTCCACGAACGTGCCGTTGGCTGAACCCATGTCCTCCACGGTCACTGCCGTCTCCCCGATCGTGAGGGTCGCGTGCTTCCGTCCGACGTCTCGCAAGTCGATATAGACCGGCGAGTCTTTCTGTCGTCCGACGATGAAAGATCCGCGAGGGAGTGTCAGGGTCTGGGCCCCCTCGAACCGTGCTGCCTTGATCGGAATGGCTCCCCCTTCCGGGGCTTCGATCGCGATTGGAGCGACGGGGGCCGGAGTCTCAGTAGCCGGCGGCGGCGGAGACGGCGGTGCGGCCATCGTCACGTCCTGTGCCTCACGCGCAGCGCGCGCCCGGGATGCGAGGGCACTGGGAAGGCCGCCGGCCGCTTCGCGCGGCGGTTTGACGGTATCGGGCGTACGCGCGCCGGGTGTTTTGAGCGGCGGCACCACGGCCGGGGCCGGCGGTGCCTTCCCCGTTTGATCTGCAGCAACCCGCCCGGGAGGATGGGCCGCGCTTCCGCCAAGAGCGGCCGGAAGGCTCACTGGCGCTCGCGGCACCACGACGGTCGGGTCCGGTGTGGCCGCGGGTAACTCGGGATCGGCTTCCGGAGGCGGCGCGACCGGTGCCGCCTGCGGAGGCGGAACCGGCGGCGGAGCCGGCCGTGGCGCCGTGATCGTGCCTCCGGCGATGACGTCGAGCACCGGCTCGCGGTATTGCTGTTTCCCTCGCAGCGACGGTTCGACGACGACCGTTGGAGAGCTCGTGTCTTCCAGTTCCGCTGCGTCCTCCGCGGACTCGCTGAAAAGCGAGACGCGGCATTGGAGCACGTTGCCGAGTGAGACTTCGTCGCCATCCGCCAGCGGCGTGACGTGCGAAATCCGCTTTCCATTCACCCATGTGCCGTTCGCCGACCCGAGATCCTCCACCGTAGCTCCACGATTGCCAATGGCCAGAACGGCATGGCGTCGTGATATCGCCTCCAGCGGGAGCTCGGCAGACCGTCCGAGAATCAGCCGACGGCCTTCAGCAAAGTCCTGGGTTTTTCCGGTAAGCGGACCGTCGACCCACTGGATCTGGCCGCGAACCGACGCCGGGGCGGCGATCGCGACCGCGGGAGTGCCCGCTTCCATGAAAATCAAATCCACATCGGGGGCCAGCGACAGAACGTCCAGGTGCCGGATCGGAAACCGCTTGACGCGCTGTCCGTTGAGAAACGTTCCGTTGCGGCTGCCAGCGTCTTCGACGTAATACTGCCCCTCCACTTTCAGGATCCGCGCGTGAATCTTCGACACGGCGCGGGATCGAATCGCCAGAGTGCTTTCCGGCGCGGAGCCCAGAGTCAACCTTTCGTTGATCTCAACATTGGTCCCGCGCACTTTCCCGGTCATGCCGATCAGTCGAGGTGTCATGGCTGCCACAGGAGGGCCCTCGATCGTGGGACGTGGTAGGTGTGGCACGACTCGCAGCCGGTCGCGCGACGTGCGGTCTGTTCCGGGGCGTGACACGACCGGCACGAGGCGATGTTCGGCAGGTTCACATCACTGGCTCTCTCCGACGTTCTGATGCTCGCGTGGCACGTCTCGCAGTTGGGTTGCGCGTCGGTGACGTGATGCTCGTGAGTGAATCGGGCGCTCGGCATGAGCGACTCCCCGGCGGTCCGAATCGGCGCGAGCTGATCGCCGGCGGCGGTAAGGTCGTGGCACATCGTGCACCGGCTCTTGCGCGCGGTATTCGCGGCGGGATCGGTCTCGACCCGGCCGAGCAACGCCGTGATCGCCGCGCGTGCGTCGCTCAACGAGACCTGCGAGACAGAGGTTCCGACGGCGAAGGAATCCAGTCGGGCACTGAGGTTCGGCAGACGGTCCTCGGTCTCCAGGGCCGCGGCGGTGCCGGCCGCCTGACCGACGCGCAACCCTCCCGCCGAGAGCTCCAGGTCGATTCGCGCGCGGTCCGCGTGGCGCGCCCGGAAAAAACGGTCGAGGGTGGCCGATTCTTCCGATGTCAGCGAATACGAAGTCGCGAGAATCAGATTCCGAAGACTCGCGGCGCGGGCCTGAAGCGATGCAGCTCGTGGATCGCCAGCACTGGCCTGTGGCTCGAGCGATCTGCGAACCTCCGCGAGAAGCATCAGGGTTCGCTGACGATGCTGATCGAAGGCGGTCGGGTCGACGCCGCCCGCCGCCTTCCGTGCCGCCAGACGCGCCAGCTCCGTGAGTTCAGAACGCTCGTCTCGAGACGCGGGATCGCGCACCTTCGAGATCTCGTTGATCAGAATGTCGAGCCCGATTGCCGCCGCGGTTTCGGCGCCGGGCGTGCGGTCCTCGGCCTTGTCGTTGCCGAGCCGCTGACGAAGTTGGCTGGCGCGCGACTCCAGGTCGGTATTACCGGCGGCGCGAGCGCGAGCGATGGTCGCGTCGATCATCTGACGAAGCGCCTCGCGGCGATTTGGTCTGCGCTGGCGGCCGCGGCGGCGCTCGTTGCGGGCGCGGTCCCGTCGGCCGCGGTCTTCCACTCTTGTTGGAAGGCTGCCGTCATCGCGGCATCGAGATCACTCGCGGCTTGCGTTGGGATCGATCGCCGTCCCGGTCGCCGTCAGAAGGCTCTTCGTCCGATCGCGCTCGGCGTTATCGATCCACGCGCCGCCGGACCCTCCCTGAGTGCTCCTCGCGAGCTCGAGTTGGGCAACCTGCCGATCGAGCGCAAGCCGATCGGCGGCATACCCGGCGGGGTTCACCACACGCCGAAACGACTGCACGGATCGCAGAACCCACGGATCGGCGTGCGTCAGGCCCGTAATAGCCTGCTTGCCGGACTGAATGAGATCGTCCTCGATAGCGATCCCAGCCGGCAGTGCTCCAAATGCCGGCGCCAGCGCCGCGGCGAACGTTCCGGCACTCGCGGAAGAGATATCCGGCTCATGACAGGTCTTGCAGTGCTTCTCGAACGAGATGGGTTCGAAGGCCGGCGCTTTCGGTGCACGCTGGTGGCAGGATTCGCAGCCGCCTACGGCTTTCGGATCGACTTTCGCTCTCTCGTCCACCTTCCTGAGATGATCCGCATGGCTGAACCATTTCAGGCCGCTCCCCGATTCCACACCGGCGCGAATAATCGCGAACTCAGGATGGGTCTCGAGCGTCGTCAGTCTCGTACGCGCGCCTGGCTCGACCCGGTGGCAACTTCCGCATTCGCGGTCGTCCACCTCCGTCAGCTCGAGATTTGCGCCGCGATGCTCGACATGACAAGTCACGCACCCGACGGTAGGCGCGTTCAGCGCGACACGAAGATCGCCGCGTGCCTGGAACACGTGCGCGGCATTGCTCAAACGCGCCGAGATCGTTGGATCGTGGCAGCGCTCGCAGCGAGCGTCCTCGACGTTGTGCGCGCCGCGGTGGCACTGCGCGCAATCGGTCGTGGTCATCGAATGCGGCCCTGACGTGGGCCCGGGCGCCAGCACCGTACGGAACGGTGTTCCCGGACCGTCACGCCGTGCCGCCGGCGCGACAAAGAAGATTCCGACCAGCCCGATCGCGACAACGACGGCCCCGGCGATCGAGAACCGGAGCACCTTGTTGGGCCTGAACGGCGAGACGTATGCGGTGTGGGTCAGGCGCTCGCCGGCGCGGTCCACGCACGGCCCGCTGCCGACCCTCTGGCCGCTGAAATCGACCACCTCGCCGTGCCGCTCGCAGTCGCGTTCCGATGGCGCAGGCGTGCCCGGCCGAACGTCGCGCGGCTCGGTCACAGGTACAGCACCGCGAAGATGTGAACAGCGAGCAGACCGAGGAGCGCGATCGCTGGCGGCACGTGCAGCATCAGCCAGACGCGAAGTGCCCGCTGCAGGCTCAGATGAACATCGAGCTCCGCCTTCTCAGCCACCAAAGCACGAAGTTCAC
The DNA here is from genome assembly GCA_963810305.1 of uncultured Acidobacteriota bacterium. GTDB lineage: Bacteria > Acidobacteriota > Vicinamibacteria > Vicinamibacterales > 2-12-FULL-66-21 > JACDCA01. The sequence continues at coordinate 133,009 of CAWEMY010000017.1, read as the reverse complement.
CGGCGCGATCACGATCGCTGACCCGGTCCAGCACGTTGAGTCGGGCGTCGTACCGACGGCGTCCTCCCTGAACGTTGGCGACGTAGGACCATGCCGGTTCAGGCCGCTCGAGCGCTGGACGAACATCGGTCTGATACGAGGCCAGCAAACGAGCGTCGGACGCCCCGCGCATCACATTATCGGCCTGTGCCAGGAGGCGCGCCGTAAGTTCAGGAACGCGAACGGCGAGCGCCTCCACGCGGAGCGATCCCGCAATGACCAGCGGAATCCATTTCTGGAGCATCGTCCCGGCCACTCCGGTTGCGGTCGTCCACAGCGACAGCCCGAGGAGCCACCAGCCCATCGTTCCCCGTGGCAGTTCGAAGCCGACGTGAATGAAGACGAACAGCATCGCCAGCGTTCCGCCGTAGATATGGAGCTGCAGCCACCGCTGCGCGGTACCGAGCGGCCACGAGAGCAGCCGCCGGCGCAGCGGGTAGAGGCCGTCGTTCAGGAAGAGCAACGCCGCGATGGTCCCGAAGGTGAGCCCTCCGGCGCGGCCCGCGCGCCACGGCGTCCACGCCGCCCAGACCGCGTAGACGATGACGGCGGCGACCGCAGTAATGCCGGCACCGATCATCCAGGCAGGACGCTTGGGACGAAGCAGGGATGCCATCGACGATCAGGCAAACAGATCCCGCACGACCGCGGGATCCTTCAAGTCAACACGCACCGCCGACCCATGCGGGCACATCTGCACACAGGCGGGGCCCTCGTCACGCCCGACGCAGAGGTCACACTTGGTCGCCAGCTCGATCTCGCGCCCCAGCGTTCGACTGTAGTAAGGCACCGGGACGATGTTGTGCCAGGGGCAGCCATTGACGCAGCGATGGCAGCCGATGCACGTATCCGGATTGATGAGGACCTGCAACGTACCGAGCGGACGACTGATCGCGCCGGTCGGGCATCCGATCATGCACACCGGATCGGTGCATTGATAGCAGGCGGTCGGGACGCTGTAATGCGAGACGCGAATGCCTTCGCGAACGAAGCGGGGCGTTCCTCCATGCGTGTCCGCGCACGCCCTGACGCAGTCGTCGCATTTCGTGCAGGTGTTCAGGTCGATCAGCAGCACGCTTTCGCCGTGGATCACCCCGGTGTCCATCGCGATGGCGAGCGACTCGACGGCTCGCGGATTGCGGAGCGCGAAGCCTCGTTCCTTCAGGCGATCGACGACGACGGCCTGCAGTTCGTCCTTGATGCGCGGGCTTGCGTCGAGCGCGCGGTTGAAATCCTCGCGCCCGATGCGAACGAGCTCGACGTGTTCGAGGGCGGTGAGCGACATCGGCCACGGCTCGCCGAGGAGCAGGCCGATCTCACCAGCGTAGTCACCCTTGCGCAGGTAGGTGACCGATAACTCCACATCACCGTCGCGGACGGCGACGCGGACGTAGCCGCCCCGGACGAGATAAAAATCGTCGCAGGGATCTCCCTGCGCGACGATCTGCTGATTCGGCGCGAAGCTCAGAAGCTCCGCGTTGGCTCGCAACGACGCGCGGACGTCGGCGGGAAGACCCGAGAAGAGATCGACCCGGGCAAGATGCGTGTCGAGCGTACGTTCGACGTAGAGGCGATCGATCATCTCCCCGAACGCGTCGACGTCGTTCTTCAGCCGGCGGAGCACCGGCGTGGGGATGACTACGCACTTCATGGTGCTGACCGCAACGACATCGGTCGCGTGCGGATACCGGGAGAGCGCGCTGACCTCGCCGAAGATGTCTCCCTGCTGGAGAAACGCCTGAACGCCGGGACCCATCGCTGCGGGAAAATCCGACAGCACTATCGTGTCACCCGCAACGGACGGCATCGCCCGGGCTGGAAGCGCCGCGTCTCCTTTGCCGCCTGTGAGGACGCGCTTCACTCGTGCGAGCCACGTGTCGTGGCTTCGTGATTTTCCCGGTTGGCGAGTAATGCCAGGCAGCCGTACTTCTGCCTGGCCCTCCAGGATGAAGAATGCGGCATCACCGTATTCGCCCGTACGCAGGATCGTGTCCCCCTGCGCGAACGTGCGCTGCCAGAGACCATTGCCGATGATCCGGACGTCCTCGTCGGATACGCCGTTCAGAAATGGCAGCGCACGCACTTCCTCCGCTGGAAGCGGGAGCGCTCCAGGGTAGGGCGGTGCGGTCGGTTCGATTGTCCGCGAAGCGCGTTCTGCTGCTTCTACCGGCGTCGGCACAGGGGTCACGTTATTTGTCGGCCGGCTTGGGCGCAGGTTTGACCCGCAGGTTCAACGCCTCGACTGCGAGCGCCAGGGCCTCGGCCTGCAGTTGCAGCAGTTCGGCGTCGGGACTCGAGATCCGCGCCGGCGCTGGCAATGGATTGAGCGGCTGTGCGGGAGTCACACCGTCTCTCAGCAAACGCGTCAGGTACCCGGCGACCCGACTCTGAAGGGCCGCAAGGATTTCAGACGCAGTCGTCGCCGGCGGGGCCGGCAGGGACAACGGCGAGAGATTCGCGCGGGGCATGCTCCGTCGCGGATCGGGATCGACCGGCGGAGGCGGCGGTGGCTCCGCGGTCGGCTTTGGTTCCACCGGCCTTGCCTTGGCCTCCGGCTTCACCTTCGGCTCTCCCGGCTTCACCTTCGACTCTCCAGGCTTCGCCTTTGGTTCCTCCGCCTTCGGCTTGGGCTCGTCTGGTTTCGGCTTGGCCTCGTCAGCTTTCGGTTTTGGCTCCTCGCCCTTCGGCTTGGGCTCTTCACCCTTGGCCTCAGTTTCAGCCGCACCGCCGGTCCCGCGATCGACACGGGCACGAGCGACTACCTTTTCCGCGGTGTAGAGCGCGGCGGTCGTCGGCTTCCAGTGTTTGGACACTCCGGCGTACTTCGACTCCGACGTTCCACCGTCTCCCATCCGGATGGCCATCACCGGTGAGCGCGTCGTACTGCGGCTTCCCGTCCAGCACGTGGCAGTCGGTGCAGACCTTGACCCACGCCTTCGTGTTTCCCTTGAGGTCCGCCATCCCCATACCGACGGACTGGCGGTAATTCTCGGGTTTGGAATTGTTCGCGTGATAGGGCTTCCACTTCCCGCCAGGGTTGTGACAGCCCTCACAGCCTACGCCCTCGCGCTCACCGCCGATCAGCGCCGGAGTCCCGTGGCACTGCATGCACATGCCTTTGGGATCCATGAAGTCCGCGAGTTTGACTGTCTCGGCATACCGCTTTGACTTGTCCGCCGCGCGTTCGAACAACCCGAGAGAGTTCTTGTGCTCCTTGCCGCCGGGCATCTCTCGACCACCAGGTCAGCTCGCGTTTGGTGTGGCACTCGGCGCCACCGCAGGAACCCGACCCGAGGTACTGCGCGTTCGCGCTGGGTGCGAACCAGAGCAGCAGGGCTCCGCCGATCAGTGCGACCCTGGAGCGCATTACTTGATCTCCGGGTTCCTCGGAAACTTCCAGTACGGCAGGCGGATTTCAGCACCCTCCCCGGTGATGATGGAGCTTCGGTCGGCCCGCAGTTCGGGTGGCGGTTCGAAGCCGACGACCGCGCCGGCGGTTACGTAGTCGTCCTGCTCGACGCCGTCGCCGCTGACGCCGATGCCGCCGACCAGCCGGCCTGCTTTATATAGAGGTGCGCTGCCGGGGAACCAGACGATGCCGCTCTGGTTCAGATAATTGCGGTTCGCGCCACGGCTCGGGCCGGGCCCTTCGGTGCACGGGTTGGCCAGGTCGAACTGAAACAGATCGAACCACGGGCCCGCGGTCGGGCGTTTCTCCAGGTCGATCCCCGGAGGAAACAGCGGCTGGCCGCCAAAACTGAGCGTCCGGTTCGTAATCGCCCAGCCCTGTCCCGCCGGCGGCTGCGGCTCCCATCGGTACTCGTCGTAGGGATTCGATTCGACAAAGCCCCGCAGCACGTCGTAGCCCTCACGAGTACTGAAGTAGTAGGCGTTGCGCGCCTTTGCCGTGGCGACGTCGAAGGAAAACACCGTCGCATCGGGCATGCGGAACGCCGCGAGCAGGCGGCCGGTCTCGTCACTCACGGCGATGATCATGCGCGTCGGTCGCCCGAGGGGCAGGCGAATCTGCGCACGGGTCAGGTTCGCCTTCTGCACCGCCTGATCCACCAGCCGTCGGACTTCAGACTCGCTCAGTCCATTTGGTGTGGTGCTCGCGAACGGCCCGATCACGTACCCTTCCGGCGCCTGAATACCGCCGCGCGGAGCAACGATCGTTCTCACTCCAAGCAGGCTTCCTCCGGAAGCGCCGGGTGGCAGCCGGCTGACGGAGGCGATGACGCACGCGGATGAAATGCAGTTCGAGAAGAACGGCAGGCGCAATCCGTCGAGGAACACGGCGCCTGGAACAGGCAGCGCCGCGGGAAACGCGATCGCGGTGGTGATGCCGGTACCGGCTGCGCCGGTCGCTCCTTTCGCCGCCGCAAACTCCGCGCGGTCCGGTGAGACGCCGGCCACGCCGATGCCGCCGATGACTCGCGATCCGCGATACAGCGGCAACCCGCCCGGGTTCACCGGCACGGCGAGAGGCAGTCCGGCCATGTCAAGCGCGTCGGGCTTGCCGGTAGTGATGCCCCTCGAACATCCAGTGGTGTTGTTCGGGCGACAGGCGAGGGGCTCCGCTACCTGTCCGGGCTCGGTCGGACCAAACGTTCCCTCGATCGATTTCGGGCGCGGCAGCGGCTGATTGAGAATCGCCTCATCCGCCACATCGAGCTGACACCCGCGGTTGGTGTTCTCAATGCCGTACAACGCCGCGGGAGGAGTGTTCGGCACACCCGGAGGAAAGTGGATCCCGCTGATGAACCGGACAGTGCGCGACGAAAGCGGTGCCTGATCGTTGCTGAAAAACGCGCCGGTTCGCGCGAGCGACAGCGCTTCTTCGTGCACAGCGGTCGAGGCGCCGCTGCGCGCTAAGACGCCGAGGATCGAACCGGCTCGATCGACGACCGCCACAGCCATGGTGTTGTCTGACAGCGACACCATCGCTGCGTTCAGAACGGCCGTACCTCGGTCGCGCTGAGGATCTGGGGAGGTGCGGACGGCGGCTGCGTGGAGACGGGAGCGACGATGCAATACAGCGCCACAGAGATGCCGAAGCACCATCGAGCGGATCGCGCCAACTCGACGGTCGATCTCGAGACAACGGCCATGCCCACCCTTTCGGTGCGTGCCCCCAGCTGATGCGGAAAGCTCGGCGGGATTTAATCACACGCAGGACCCTCGTTCAAAGGAAACCGCAGAGCCGATTCATCCGGGTGACGGTGAAATGGCTGGTGGTATACTCCTGCCTCATTTCCGATGGCGCTCCGGTTCTGCTCCGGCACCGATGCTGGCCGCAAACGGTCAAACAACCAGGACGCGCTGCTTGCGGATCCCTCCCTGCAGCTGTTTGTCGTCGCCGATGGCATGGGTGGGCACCGCGACGGCGACGTCGCCTCCCGCATCATCGTCGAGGGCATCAAACAGTTCTTCGACGACACCGCCGCTGACGCCGATAAGACCTGGCCGTTGGGGTTCGATGTCAACCTGTCGTACGCCGCAAACCGGCTCAAGACAGCCATCCTGATCGCGAACCTCCGGATCGCCGCGCATCTGGCCGCCGAGGGCCTGCAGCGCGGGATGGGAGCGACGCTCGCGGCAGTGCAGATCGGCGAGGAACGGGCGGTGGTAGCGAATGTCGGAGATTGCCGCGCGTATCTTCTCGACGGCACGGCGCTGCGGCAGATCACGCACGATCACTCGTGGGTCGCCGAACAGGTGGAGTCCGGGTTCATTTCACCCGAATCGGCGCGGGCGCACCCGTGGCGGCACATGGTGACGCGGGCAGTGCAGGGAGACGGCGATCTACAGGTCGACGTCCTGGAAATCGCGCTGCCGGCCACCGGGCGGCTGCTGCTCTGCTCTGACGGCCTCCACGGACTGGTGAACGACGAAGAACTCGCGGCGACGCTGGCGAAATCACGCGACAAACTCGACGGCCTGTGCAGCTCGTTGATCCAGACGGCGAACGATCGCGGCGCACCCGACAACGTGTCGGTGCTGGTGGTCGACTGGTAAGAGGGTTCGCCACAACAACGTGACAGCCATAGGCGCTTTCCTCACACTCTGTCTTACGCTCCTCGCGGCCGGTGTGCCCTCGCCGCAGAAGGTCACGTACGAGGCGTACGCGGTCCGGTTCGGAACACTGCCGCAGTTCCGCGTCGCTGGCCTGGTCGCCGGCGCGGATCAATCCCGGCGGATGGACATCCCGGTGATGGTCTGGCTGCTGAAAGGATCGAACGGCCGGCGGGTGCTGGTCGATTCGGGCTTCCATCGAAAGAAGTTCGTCGATCAGTGGAAGGTAGTGGACTTCCGAACCCCGGCTGACGCCGTGGCGGCGGCCGGTGTCAAAGCGGAAGAGATCACCGACATCATCATTTCGCACGCGCACTGGGACCATGTCGGCGGCGTGGAGCTCTTTCCGAAGGCGACGATCTGGATCCAGCGGGAGGAGTACGCGTATTACACCGGCGACGCCTGGCACGCGCGCAACACGCACGGCGGCATCGACGAGGAGGACATGCTCGCGCTGGTGCGGATCAACACGCAAGGACGGCTGCGGTTCGTCGACGGTGATGACGAGGAACCGATCCCCGGCATCCGCTGTTACACCGGCGGCAAGCACACCTGGACGTCTCAGTACGTCGGAGTTCAGACGGCGGGAGGCACCGCGGTCTTCACGTCAGACAACATGTACCTGTACGAAAACATGGAGAAGCGTGCGCCGATTGCGCAGACGCTCGACCCCGCGGCGAATCTCAAGGCGCAGGAACGGATCCGGACGCTGGCCTCCGAGCCGACGCTGATCGTGCCGGGCCACGATCCCGCGGTATTCGAGCGTTACCCCCGGGTCGCCGAAGGCGTGGTGCGCATTCGATGAAGACACGTTCGCCGCGGTCGTTGAAGAACAGCACGGGCTTTCAGACTTTCGTGGTGGACCAGCTCGAAGGGCTCGACGTGATCGCGAAGTCGATGTTCGGCGGATGCGGGCTTTACTGTCGCGAGGATTTCTTCGGCATCATCGCCGCCGATGTGTTGTATCTGAAGGTTGACGACACCAACCGGAAAGATTACGAACGCGCCGGGATGAAGCCGTTCCGACCTTATCCAGATCGCACCGGCACGATGAGTTATTACGCTGTTCCGCTCGCCGTTCTCGAAAGCAAACCGGATCTGGAACGCTGGGCGCGCGCCGCAGTCAAAGTTGCGCAATCATCGCGCGTCGATCGTCGCCGGTAATTCGATCGGCGTCTCCAATGACGTCAGCGCCGTCCAGGGGCCTGGCTTGCCGTGAGCGAACTGGCCGATCACAAGTACCGGTGTTCCCGGCTGAACCACACTGCGCTTGTCTTCGGACAGGATCCACTGCTCTCCCCAGCCGTACAGCCACTGCGCGTCGCGCTGAAGCAGCCGCACGCAGGCGTGGCTTGCCGCATACCCGGGGAGCTCGAACTGATGGAACGACACGCCGCGCGCGTTGATGAAATTGAAATACCACTCGAGGAGCCACGCGTCGTTGTCGGTGCTGCGCCGGCTGCGTGAGCGCCAGGTCAGATTGAAGCTGCCCGCTGGCGTCGGTGTCTCCTTTCTGCCGGTGCTGACCGGCCCCCATCGAACGAGTGTTCCGGCTTCATAAGACGCGAAGACCTGGGCCGGCTGATGGACAACCAGAAACTTTGGATGAGCGGCAGCCGCGGGCCACTCACGCGGAAATGGACTGTAGGTCAGTTCATCCTCGACCCACTCGGTTGGGACGACGAGACCGGGGACCGGCGGGTCGGCGCGGATCAGATGTTCGCGGTCGCGCCGATTGAGCTTCTCGAGCGTGTCGATCTGCCCCGGTGTGAATCGCTTGCCGAGTTCCGCGGCGGTGCGCGGCAGCGGCTCGATCAGAAACCGTCCGGCCGCTGGCGCAGTCGTTGTCGCCTGCGCAATCAGCGCGAACGCGTAGGAGACCGCGAGGAACGAAGAGAGCTCCAGCCCGGCCTACCGATTCTGACCGGCGGAGGTGGACGGTTTCGACGCATCGAAATACGGACGCAGATGCCAGTCGAAGAACGCCCAGGTGCGGTTCCAGGAGTCGACCTGCTCGGGCGAGTCGACTCGCGCGAGCGTTTTCGGATCCACGCGACGGCTGAAGGCATGACCGCCGCTCGATCCCCAGGTCGGCGGATCGACATAGACCTTCGTCTCGGCAAGATCCGGTTTGCGCGATCTCAGTGCATCGACGATCTGCTGGTCCTCGTAATACCAGACATCCCGATCGTTGGTCGCTACGTGGACGAGCAAGGGTGTCCGCAGCTTGTCGACGTGGTAGAGAGGGGACCGCTGGATGTAAAGTTCCGGCTTCTCGAACGGCAGGCCGCCGATCCGCTTCTGCGTCGCAAAGCTTCGCTGATACGCCGGTCCTGAGAACGACAGCCGGTGAATGAGGTTGGTTACCGGGACGATGGCGGCGGCGGCCTTGAACGGAGTCTGGTCGCGGAAGACGGAGAAAAGGGTGATGTAGCCGCCGTGGCTCCATCCCATCATGCCGACTCGTTCGGGATCGACGTGTGGCAGCGTCTTCAAGTAATCGTTCGCCGACATCACATCGTCTATCTCATACCCGCCGTAGTCGATCTCGTTGTAGTGTTTCTCGCCGTAACCGGTGCTGCCGCGATATTCGGGACAGATCACCACGTAGCCTCGTTCCACCGCCTCGCGAACGAACGGCCACATCGTGATCCCCCAGTTGCCGTGGACGCCACCATGGACCCAGATGAGCGCCGCGTGCCCTTTCGCACCGCGCTTGCTCAGCGGCTGGAACAGGTAGGCCGGAATGTCGAGGTCGCCGACGCTGCTGCGGTAAGACACTTTCTGGAAATCGACGACGCCTTTGGTGACTTGCGCGTACCGCTTGTCGTCGTCGGCCTTCTGCTCAACCTGTCGCGCGAAGTCGACGCCGCGGCCGTGATCGGCGTGGTCGTTGCTCACGTAGAGCTGCCGCGCACGGTCCTCGTCCATCGCGCCTGGCCAGCGACCTCGCGGCGCGGAACTCGGGGCCTGTGCGGACGGCTGCGCCGGCGGCGCCTGCTGCTGCGTCTGAACCTGCTGCGCGCCCGTCGCGGTTACGACCGCCGTCAGCACCACCGTGCAGTAAATCTGTTTCCGATTCATGATCGTCTTTCTTTATCGGCGGGCCCCCTGCACCCGCCTGGCGATTCACTCGCTCTCGCTCCGTTCCGGTCGCTCATGCTACTCCGTACCTATTCGGACTGCACGGCGTTGAACTCCGGCACGTCCGGTTCGGACGCGGGCACCCGCATCAGGATGCGCGCGCAGGTGTTCCAGCGGAGCAGCGCCTCGTCATTGCCTTCCGGGCGAAGCGCTTCCGCGCGTTCGTAGCACGACATCGCGTCGCGCATCCATTCGCGAACCGAACGTCCGGACCCGGGACGGTCCGTTCGCAGCTCCGCCTTACCGCGGCGCTCGCGGATGATGCCGGAGTAGTACCACCGTTTGTATTCGTCCTGGATGCGCTCTACGGCGTTCTGCGCGTCGGCCGCCAGGCGGGCGATCGAGCCCTCCCGAAATTCGTCGGTGTACGAGAGGACCAGGGTGACGAGAGCGTCCTCGTTGTCTGAATCGACACGCAGGATGTCGAGGCAGATGCTCTCCGCCTCGTGAGGTTCGTTGAGAAGCCGGTAACGCTGCGCCTGCGCGAGCGCGGCGGGGATCGCCGCGGTGGACAAGAGTTTGAGGTCGAACATGATTCAGCTCTCAGCCGTCAGCCCTCAGCTGTCAGCTTTCAGGAGGAAAAAACCCGGAACAGCTTCTTGACGGGATCGTAAAAGCGATCCACGACGCGTTCCTTGAGCGGAATGATCGCATTTTCCGTGATCGTGATCTCCTCGGGGCAGACTTTCGTGCAGCAGCGCGTGATGTTGCAATAGCCGATGCCGTTGTGGTCCTTGAGGTCAGCGAGTCTGTCTTCGGCGTCGAGCGGATGCATTTCGAGCGCCGCAGCGTAGACCAGGAACCTCGGGCCAACGAACTCAGGGTGCAGCGCGTGCTCGCGAAGGACGTGGCAGACGTCCTGACAGAGAAAGCACTCGATGCACTTGCGGAATTCCTGGACGCGATCGACGTCCGCCTGCGACATCCGCCAGGTGCCGTCCGGCGCGTCGGGCTTTCTCGCCTTGAACGGCTTGATCGTCTTCTTGACCGCGTAGTTCCACGATACGTCGGTCACCAGGTCGCGGATCGGCGGAAAGGCTTTCATCGGCTCGACGGTGACCGGCTCCTCGAGCGGCAGGTCGTTCAGCCGGGTCATGCACATCAGGCGCGGCTTCCCGTTGATCTCGGCGGAACAGGACCCGCACTTGCCCGCTTTGCAGTTCCACCGGCACGCCAGATCGCCGGCCTGCGACGCCTGGATCTGATGGATCGCGTCGAGCACCACCATCCCCGGGACGACCTCGGCGGTGTAGTCCTTGAACTCGCCGCCGCTGGCGCCCCGCCAGATTCTGAACGTTGCTTGCTTCATACGATTCCTGAAGGCCGGCTGAAGCCGGCTACTCCGGTAGGGGCCGGCTTTAGCCGGCCCGTCAGGCCGCCTGAAGGCGGCCTCTACGCTATTTATTCTCCTCGATAACCTGCTTCAGCTCGGGCGGCATGTCGGGAAGCGGAATGCGCTGGAGCTCCATGGATCCCGCTGCGGTCTTGCGCACCAGCATGTTCACCTTGCCGAACTCCGCCGCCTTCTCGGGAAAATCCTCGCGGAAGTGGCCGCCGCGGCTCTCCCGCCGCTCGATCGCGCATCGCGCGATGGCCTCCGATACCGTCAGAAGATGCCGGAGATCCAGTGCGGTATGCCACCCGGGGTTGTACTCACGATGCCCATGGACGGCTGCTGTGGCGGCCCGGGCGCGCAACTTTTCGATGACATCGAGGGCGCTCACCATCTCGCTTTCCTGACGGACGATCCCGACCAGCCGCTGCATCGCGTCCTGGAGCTCGTGCTGAATGGTGTACGGATTCTCCGCACGGTGCGGTTCGAACGGCTGCACGGCGAGGTGTGCCGCTTCGTCCGCCTGAGCGGAATGGACAGCCGGTCGCGGATGTTCGCGGGCGTACTTCGCCGCATACTCCCCGGCGCGCTTGCCGAAGACCAGCAGGTCGGACAGTGAATTGCCACCGAGCCGGTTCGCGCCGTTGATGCCCGCCGCGCATTCGCCGGCGGCGAACAGGCCCGGCACGCTGGACATCTGGGTATCCGCGTCGACGCGCACACCGCCCATGACGTAGTGGGTCGTCGGCCCGACCTCCATGGGTTCTTTCGTGATGTCGATGTCAGCCAGCTGTTTGAACTGGTGATACATGCTCGGCAGCTTGCGCCGGATGTGCTCCTCCGAATTCTGCATCCGCTTCCTGATCCAGGCGATGTCGAGGAAGACGCCGCCGTGCGGGCTTCCCCGGCCCTCGCGGACCTCCCGGTTGATGCACCGCGCCACGTGGTCGCGGGTCAGCAGCTCTGGCGGCCGGCGCGCCGACTTGTCCCCCTGCGTATATCGCCAGCCCTCGTCTTCATTGTCCGCAGTCTGGTTCCGGTACGGCTCGGGGATGTCGTCGAACATGAACCGGCGTCCCTCTTTGTTGACGAGGATCCCTCCTTCGCCGCGGACGCCTTCAGTGACGAGAATGCCCTGAACGCTGGGAGGCCAGATCATCCCGGTCGGATGAAACTGGATGAACTCCATGTCAATGAGCTCAGCCCCGGCGTGGTAGGCCAGCGAATGGCCGTCCCCGGTGCCTTCCCAACTGTTGCTCGTGATGCGATACGCGCGACCGAGGCCGCCCGTCGCGAGGACGACAGCGCTGGCGCGAAAGACTTTGAACCTCCCACGCTCCCGCTCGTAGCCGAAGACGCCGGCGATCCGCTCACCATCTTTCAGCAGCGAGACGACGGTGAACTCCATGTGGACGTCCATGCCGCGGTGGACGCCGTGATCCTGCAACGTCCGGATCATCTCGAGTCCGGTCCGGTCGCCGACGTGGGCGAGCCGTGGATAGCGGTGGCCGCCGAAATTCCGCTGGAGAATCCGCCCGTCAGTCGTGCGATCGAAGACCGCGCCCCAGGCTTCGAGCTCGCGCACGCGGTCGGGAGCCTCCCTCGCGTGCAGCTCCGCCATCCGCCAGTTGTTGACGTACTGGCCGCCGCGCATCGTGTCCGCGAAGTGGACCTTCCAATTGTCTCGATCGTCGACATTGGCGAGCGCCGCCGCAATGCCTCCCTCGGCCATCACCGTGTGGGCCTTGCCGAGGAGCGATTTGCAGAGCAGGCCGACCTTCACTCCGCCTGCCGACGCTTCGATAGCGGCGCGCAGGCCGGCGCCGCCGGCGCCGACAACCAGCACGTCGTATTCGTGTGTCTCGTATTCCATTTGAATCGGAAATGTCTCGGGCGACCTGCGTAGGGGCGGTTCGCGAACCGCCCCTACAGAATCCTGATGTCCTGCCAGATGCCCATCGAGCAGAGGCGCACGTACAGATCGGAGAATCCGACCGAGAACAGGCTCATCCAGGCAAACAGCATGTGGCGCCGGTTGAGGGCGCTTGTGCACTTGTAACTGGCGGAACAGACTGAGGACTTCGAGATCTCGTCCCGAGCCCCACCGACCAGGTGCCGCAGGGAGTGGCAACCGAAGGTATAGCCGCCGAGGAGGACGACATTGGCCGCCAGCACCAGCGTGCCGACCCCGATGCCGAACTGCGAGCTTCCGTCAGGCGCGGCGAACCACATCGCCTTCCACACGTCGTAGGTGAGGATCACGATGAAAATCAACGCCAGGTAGAGGAAATAGCGATGAACGTTCTGGAGGATCAAGGGAAACGAGCGCTCCCCCAGGTACCGTTTGCGCGGTTCTCCGACAGTGCACGACGGTGGATCCGCCCAGAAGGCCTTGTAGTACGCGCCCCGGTAGTAATAGCAGGTGAAGCGGAAGCCGCCGGGGGCCCAGAGAATCAGCAACGCGGCAGAAAACGGGAGCGCGCCTGGCCACCAGCCCGGCTGAGGCCCGAACCACGAATGCGCCCCTTCGCCAAAGAGGAGCGGAGAGTAGAAAGGAGAGAGGTACGGGCCGAACTCGTAGTGGTTACCTTGAAACGCCGCCCACGTCGCGTAGACCACGAACGCCGACAGTCCGAGAAATGTTACGAACGGTTGAACCCACCATGCATCGCGGCGCCGTGTCTGCCCGAATCGGCGCTCTACTACCGGCCACGCGGCCTGAGCCATCAAATGTCTCCTGGAATCAATTGTGGATCGGGCTGCGCGAATTGCAAAGACGCGGCTGGAGCATCGGCGAGCTGCCTTTTTGCCAACTCAATGAGTTCCAGGTTTCGCTCGTACGATAATCCGTGCTCTGCGCCCGGGCGGGTTGGAGGGTACTGATGCGCGGAATAAACGGGGTACGCCTCTGTTCTCAGGTGCGACAGCATATGATGCCCGCGCCTCGTTTCCCGCTCGTGGCGCAGGGCGCTGATATCGATCGGGGCCACCACGATCCGCTCCCCAGGCCCTGGAGATGCTTCGGCCAGGATCCTGCCATCGAAATCCACCACCTGGCTGCCACCCGGCCACGAGTACGGCGGATAGTGCCGGAGGCTCGCACCCTGGTTCGCAGCCACCACGTACGACAGGTTCTCGATCGCCCGGCAACGGTTCACGATGGACCACCAGTTCATCGGTTCCGTGGCACCCCATGGATCCATGTACGCCGAGACGCGCACCAGTACTTCCGCCCCGTTGGCCGCCAGCTGACGCATCGCCTCAGGGAACAGCCAGTCGTAGCAGATCGCGCAGCCGATCCGGCCGATGGGGGTGTCAGCAACGGGAAACAGCGGCTCGTCGTACCCCTCCAGGTCGTGCGGGCTCGAGTGGACCTCATACGGGATCCACGTGTTGACCTTCCTGTACTTGTAGAGGATCCCCTCCGGGCCAATGAGACAGGTCGTGTTGAAGACCACCCCCGGCCATCGCGAGTCGGCTTCCAGCATCGATCCGCTCTGGATGTAGAGATCGTGCTCCCGTGCCTTGCCCGCGAGCCGGTCGGTGTGCTCGTTGGGAATCGGCACGGCCAGCTTCTCCAGCAATTCGGCAACCGAGGCGAAGACCGGCGCGGCATGGGCAAACTCGGGGAAGACAACCAGGCGTACGGGCACGAACGGCGCACTGCCCGCGACCGCCGAATCGATCATCGAAAGCATGCGATCGGTATTGGCGGTCATCTGCCGGCGATCGATCGGGTTGGCAAGATCGGTCTGGCAGGCAGCCGCGGCGTAGCGCAGGGTCATTCGCCCGGCAGCAATCGTTCGAGCGTGGCTTGCACTTCCGCCGGCTTGAAACCGAACGGGCCGGCGGCACTCTTGTAGGAGATGCGCCCCTCGCGATCGACGACGTAGAGCCGGTCGGGCCACCCGGTGTACGCACGCTCGACACCGTTGTCTGGTTCGTCCACCAACGCCGGCAATTCGATGCCGAGGTTTCTGACGCACACCCCTGCCACGTTCATTCGCTCGTCCTTCGTCATGGTACTCGCCACCAGCACATCGTCCTTCAAGTTGGCATCGACCTGCCAGGCGTCGACCGGGTGCGCTTCCTGGATGTAGACCACGTAGAACGCCGCACGGTTGCGGTATTCGCGATAGAGCTTGTTGAGCGCGGGCACCGCCCGGCGGAAGGGCGGTCAAGTGTAGCTGCCGAAGACGAGCACGACCGGGCGCTGTCCGCGATGCGATGAGAGCGTGACGCGGCTGGCATGGTCGTGGGTCGACAGCGTGAAATCCGGCGCCGGGCTGCCCTCTTTGAGGTCACCTTTGCGCGCCCAGAGCCACATCCGTGGGGCGGGGAGCGCCCCCCACACCAGCGGCGCCGGCAGGTGTTTTATGACCCGGCCGAAACGCTCGGGTGGCTGCAGCATCGCCAGCAAGACCGCGCCAAAAAAAATGGCGTAGATCGCTGCCAGGGCCACGACGCTGCGTAAGAGCCACTTCATTGCATCACCTCACGCCGAAGCTGACTTGCGGGTCAAACCTGCTTCACGATCTCGAGCGCGCGATCGCAGCAGGAACACCGTCCGGGTCCATGACGGCCGGTGGATGGATATCGAACGCATCGGCGAGTCGCACGAATAAATTGAAGAGTGCACCGTCGTACACGGCCTCAGCGATTTGCGCATCCGTCCATCCCACGTCCCGAAGCGCCTGCACCTGTTCGTCGGTAATTCGATACGCGTGACGGGTCAACGTACCGACGAATTCAAGTAACAGACGCTCCGCCGGCGATACCGGCGCGCGGTCCAGATCACCGTCCCGCAACGCCTTGACGACCTCAGTGTACTGCTCGCCCTGCAACTGCAGGAACCATGTGTGGCTGCTGAGTCAATAGTGACATTTGTTCAGCGCCGACACGTACGACGCAATCATTTCGTGCTGGGCGCGGGTCAGGGCGCCATCGGAGAAATGCATCCGCGAAGCGTCCATGATCGCCGCCAGGAAATCAGGGCGGTGGCTCATCGTGCTGAGGATGTCAGGCACGCGTTCCCTTCGAATGCCGCTGACAACGCCTGCACGTGCCGCCTCGAAGAGGTCGGCAAGCTGCCCGCGAGCTTCGCTCTCCTCAATCCATTTGATTCGCGGCATCAGCATTCCTTTCGTATCAACCGCGCTCTCCACACGGCGCACACACCAGCCACGCTGAAGCGCTTGCCTCGGGTACTTTATCGCGCGGTCTGAAGCGCCAGTGTCAATACTTTCGTGACGCCTGCAACTTGCGCAAATTCAAGTAGAGCTGCCGAAAGGTCAGCGGGAGAGTTTGCGGCAACGTGCAGAATCACGCCGGTTCGAGGCGTACGTCCGATCACCAATTGTTTGGCGTTGCCGAGAGACACGCTCCTTAGAGTTTCGTCACTCACGCTCTGTCCTTCGATCAGAATCAAACCTTCAATCATGTTGTTCTCCTTTCGGGCAATGGTTGTGAATCGTCCAGTGCTGACGCGAGCTGACGGAGGAAGAGCCCGACGTCGGTGACGATGCCGATCGTCTGAGACGAGCCGCGGTCCGCGAGCTTCGTGACGACCGCCGGGTTGATGTCCACGCACACCAGCGGCACCCACGCCGGCAGCATGTTGCCGACGCCGATGCCGTGCAGCATCGACGAGAGCACGAGCACGAGATTCACGCCCTGCAGCGACGTCGCGTAGCGGTCCTGCGATTCGACCAGGTTCATCACCGTATCCGGCAGCGGACCATCGTCTCGAATGCTTCCGGCGAGAACGTAGTCCACGTTGTGCCGGATGCATTCGAACATCACGCCCGATCGCAGCACGCCGTTCGTGACCGCCGGACGTAAACCGCCGGCGCGGCAGATCGCGTTGATGGCGCGCATGTGATGGCGATGGCCCCCCTCGATCGCGCGGCCGCTCTCCATGTCCACGCCGAGCGACGTGCCGTACAGCGCCTGCTCTACATCGTGGACCGCCAGCGCGTTGCCCGCAAGCAGCACGTCCACGTACCCGTGACGGATCAGATCGCAGAAGTACGTACCGCCGCCCGTGTGGACGACGACGGGACCGACCACGAAAGCGATGCGCTCGCCGCCCTGCTTGGCCGCGCGCATCATCGCGGCGATGCGCGTCACGCCGACCTCGACACGGCGCTCGGACGAGATCTCGTTCGTCATGAACGCGAAACCGAGCCGATCACGCGCCTGGAACTCCGGCACGACCTTGATCCCCTGGATGCCGCAGACGACCGCGTCACCGGCACGGATCTCGCGCAGCTTCCGGCAGCTCGCGCGGTCTCCCTCGATCACGATCGCCGCGTCCATGCGCTGGCGATCGACCTGCACCCACCCGCCGCCGATGCGCACGGATGTCCGATGATTGGTTGTCGAGTAGAAGTCCTCCGGCGCGCAGCCGTCGCGATCGGCCTGCACGATGTGAGCGTCCTCGGCGTTGGCGACGCGGCACCCGAGCGACACCAGTTCCTCGAGGACGCCGGTCAGCGCGACGGGGGTTTTCGAGGTGACGCGCATCGACACGAACGACGGCTCGTCGTTGGTGCGGCCGATCCTGAACTCGAGGACGTCGAACGCCGCGTCGTGGCGCACCACGGTGTCGAACATCGCGTTCATGAGCTGAGAGTCGATCAGGTGGCCCTCGGCCTCGACGATTTCGGCGACGGGGAGTGGAACGGTCATCATCCGGACCGAGCTGGACATTTCATTCTTTTGCACCTTTTTCGCTTCTAGAGATCTCCAAATGCGAACTCGGCTGCCCGACGCCCGACTTCAGCCGCGGCGGCCCCAGATGCACCGGGTGGTTGGCCAACGATGTTCTGCTGACGAGGCTGTGCCGCTCAGCGACCTGTCGCGAGGTCCGCCGCCCATCTGGCGACGACCTTCGCGACCTGCTCTTCCTGACCCGTGTACATGTGATCTGCGCCGTCGATTAGTGCGGTTGTCACTCGAGGCCCACCATTCAGGCGCCCGATCACGGAGACGATGGTATCGAGATCGGCCTGGCCCCCCACGTCGTCACGCGTGCCGAAGAAGGCTAGCAGGGGAACATGCACGCGTGTGATGGGAGCATTGGTCGTTCGCACGCCGAAGAAATCACGCGCTGCGGAGTCGGTGAGGAACGCGTCGATATCGAGGAAGGTCGCGGCGCTGATGTAGGAAGGAAAATTCCGTTTGGGGTCGCGAATGAGCGCGTCACCTTCGCCCGCGGCCATGAGTTGCTGCGCCTCGCGCCGCTGGTCGGGGTCGGAGGTTCTCAGGTCCGGCTGTACGGAGCCGGAGGCGAGCACGAGGCCGACGACCCGCGGATCCTGAACCTGGTCGACGTAGGAGCGCACGGCCCCCCAACCAGCGCTGTGGCCGGCAAGGACGACGCGCTTGAACCCGCTGGCCTCGGCGAGATCGATCCAGGTCGCGATGTCGCGAGGTTCCTCACTCGCCACGCCCCAGTAGCCGCCGCCTCGGATGCGCCTGCCCCCGCGTTGAGTCGCCACGTTCCCGAGATCGTGCATCCGGGTATTGCCGTCGATCACGGTGTAGCCGTGCTGCGCGAGCGCGCGGCCGATGGCGACGTAGGACGGCTCATAAAAGTTCACGCCCCACCCGTGGATCCAGATGATCGCGAGCGGCTTCGCGGAATCGCGCGGAGGCGAGAACAGCACACCGCCGTTGACGACGTCGTCGCTCGAGCGCGCATAGACGATTTGTTCGGGAGATTTCGCGGCACCAATGGCCTCAGGGCGTCGTTGCAGCCCGCACGCGGTGGCGATCGCCGCGATAACCAGGACCACGGCAGGTAGCGCTGACGGAATGGTCATGCGATGTGCAGTCACGTCAAACCCTCGTCGTATTTCCGAAGGATCGCCCACGACTCGGCGCTGAGCCGCCGCAGCGCAGTGTTGCGACTAGCAGCAAGTCCCGAACGCGGTCGGCTCCAGCGTCTGTCAGGCGGCGTGAATATCGACGATCTCACCTGTTGATGATGGGGATGGAACCGGCTGACCATCCTTCTTGAGACCTTAGATGTGAAATTTCTTCGAAGCCCGCCGCGATGTAAACAACCAACTCACTTCCCCGCACAGCAAACGCGCCTCCGAACGGTTTCCTTTCGACGCCTGACGTCTGCGAATGAGCGGTGCGCCCAGGCATTTCAGCGGCGCGTCGGCTCCATTCGCGTGTCAGGCCGTTCGCGAATGTCTGCTCATTCGACACCGACTGCTCGCAGCAGGGGCTTCTTCGTATACTCACTCGAGAGGGACACAATCGGCTCGTCCAAGCGTGCCTCCGCCCGACGACGGCCCACGAGCCGCACGTAACCCAAATAGCGACCGCGGTCCGCCTCGACGGCCTGGATCTCCACTGTGTTGTCGGCCGCAACCACCGCTTGCCAGTCTCGCCACATTTGCCAGCCGTGCGCAAGAGTGTCGGCGACGTCAATCTCCAGGATGCCGGTCCGCTCCCAGTGCCGACGCCACCACGTGGCGGAGTGCAGGCAGTACATACTCGGCTCCCACCACGCTCGGAGATGCTGCGGGACGGGACCTTCGATCTCCTGCATCAAACCAGCGCCTGCGATACCCAGCACACCGCCCGGCTTCAGGAAGCGAGTCAGGTAATTCAGATACAGATCATCCGTCCCGTAATAGACGAACGAATCGATCGACACGACCGCGTCGAAGAACTCCGTTGCGAACGGCAGCGACCGCGCATCCGCGTGAATCGGAAACACGCCGTCATCGATGTCAGCATCCCGTACGCGCCGAAGGTTGTTCGCGGCACTGAACCACAAGTCGGTCGCCCACACCTGCACGCCAAATTCACGGCGCAAGAAGATCGATGACATCGCCAGACCGCAGCCGAGATCCAACACTCGCATGTCGGGCCGCAAGTCGAGTGTTTCGGTAAGCCACTCGGTGAGCCAGAGCGCGTTCGCTCCACCGCTCGCACTGGCTATCACCCAGTCGGGATGGTACTTCGACGAACGAGGGAACCGAGGTGAGACCAACCGTTCGTCTTTCTTCATGGAGAATTCATCGGCCTAACGTCATGCCGCTCAGCCGCGAGCGGCGAATCATCCACTCGTTCCGGAACGAGCTGAATCCTGGCACAACATCGGTGCCTCGTCGGCTGCAGCGGCTGTTAGACAGCAGCGACGTTGCTAGAATGCCCACATGACGCAGCGCACGCAAGACCTTCTTCGTGAAGCCCTCGCGCTTCCCGTGGACGAGCGCGCGGACGTGGCCGCCCAACTTCTCGCGAGCCTCGATGACGAGGACGTCGCGACCGAGGAATCGGGGCGGCCTGGGCAGCCGAAATCGAAAGACGTGCGCGCCGCGTGCTGAGCGGCCAATCCGAGGGCATCCCGCAGGAAGACGTGCGACGGCGGGCCGAGGCTGAACTGCGCAAGCGGTGACGAAGCCCGCTCGCTTCGAGGACGAGCCGACCCGAATATTGCGCCGCCGGACGTTGGTACGAAGAGCGTGGTGTGGGCTTGGGCATCGACTTCTTCGAGGCGGTCGATGCCACGGTCGAGCAGATTGCCAGCCTGCCCCAAGGCCGGCTCGCTCGTTCGACGCGTGCCTGTGGATCTACAGGTGCGTCGAGCGCCAGTAAAGCGCTTCCCTACCACGTCGTCTATCTCGAAACGCCATCGATCATCCGCGTGTTGGCAATCGCGCATGACCGGCGCCGGCCCGGGTTTGGACGTCCCCCCTGTAGTGCCTTCTTCTTCTCTGGGGCTTCTGTTTAACGCATGGCGTTTCAGCCGCGGCGGCTCATGATCGCACCTGCCGCCGTCGGCTGCAAACGCTTGTTGGCCGGCGAGCCGCCGCGTAGGATGGTCGTATGACGAAGCCGATCACCACGGTTTTGGCGGACGCGCTGAGGTTGGATGACGATGCGCGGGCAGAACTCGCGGCGGAACTGCTGGCAAGTCTCGATGGCCCCGCGGACCCGGATGCTGAAAAGGCGTGGGACGCCGAAATCGAGCGTCGAATCGAGGCCATCGAGTCTGGGCAGATCCGTCTGGAACCGTGGGCCGAGGTGCGACGCCGAATCGAGCGCGACGTGCTCGGTCGGTGAGGCCATTTCAGTTCAGCACTCCCGCCGCTGAGGAACTCACGGCCGCCGTCCGCTGGTACGAGAGTCGACGGTCGGGGTTGGGTGGCGAGTTCTACGATGCGGTCGTTCGCACGATCGAACGAATCCAACAGTTCCCTGAAATCGGCACGACACGTCGCGGCCACCTTCCGCACCGTCGGATGCAAGTGTCGCAGTTCCCCTATACCATCGCGTATCGCGTCCGCGAAGACGACATCTATGTCGTGGCTGTCGCACACAATCGCCGTCGGCCCGATTACTGGAAGAATCGTCGTTGAGCGACGTGACGAACGTGATGGCGATAGCTGTCACCCGCTGCGACCGCGAAAGCGCTGAAGCGCAATTGAAGTCATCATGTGCGCCGGCGGAAATACTTCCGCAGAAACTCGTGAGCCAACCGCTCACCGTGCTCCGTGAGCACGACTGACTTGGCCTTCGATCGCGGATCCACGATCCAGGCCTTCTCGTGGAGCAGGTCCATGAGATCTCAATCCAGTCCTTTATCTGTTCAAGGAACTGCCCGAACTCCCGCTCCCGCTCGGGATTCAATTCAACGATTTGAACGGACAGATTCGGGCGACGGAATGAACTCGCGATCATGGGACGCTCGGGAACATTCGCCGCGAAGCCGTCGGCCATCGACGCGGCAACCGCCCAGCTCCCACATGAATGTGACGGCCCGACAAAGCGTTGTGGCTCTCCGCAGTGAGGTCGACTCGGTAATAGCCGCAGGATCGGCGGCGAACAACCGGCGCGCTCGGGACTGTTCGCCGTGTGCGCCGCGGCTGTAGTCATCGCGCTCCTGGGAAAGCCTACCTCACGATCTCCAGCGGCGGCAGCGGTCTCGACACGATCCGTGTGTTGTAGCGCGCCAGATATTCCAGATGCGCGGGCGTCTGCGGATAGCGCTCAGCCGGTGCGTAGGGATAGGCGCTCATGCCCTGGAACGGCAGCGGCTCCACAGTGTGCGGACTCGCGGAGTTGATATCCATTTCCTTGCTATACCCGACAACGTAGAGAAGAAACGTGCGCGAGAGGCCTGGTTGCAGCGACGGCAGGGCGCCCGCGTCGAAGGCCAGCGCAATCTCGTCGCCAGGCCGCGACACAACGAACATGTCGTCGCGCGCGCCGAGCAGGGGCCGGACGTCTCCTTCTCGCGTGTACCGCCCAGTCATCACTTTCCAGGGAGAGACGGTGGCGACGCGCTCGTAGTCGTAGCCCAACGGCTGACGCCCGTCAGGGGTCGATTCGCGCGAGAAACCACGCCAACGCAGATCCGCGACAACGGGATCGAGCCGCGTCGAGACTGCTGGAAAGCTGCCGCCGGACGAGTCGACCAGGACCTGGTCCCAGTAGATGCGCATATTCGTCACGATGCGCACCTCGCGGGTCGATCGCGGAATCTTCCCCCGCAGATTGACGACGACGGTCTGCGGGCGACCGACGGGGATGCCGATATTCTCGATCGCCGTTCGCCACTTCCCTCGCGCGTCCTTCACCTGCAGCGCCGGAGCGCGCAACGTCTGCCCCCCTTGGTGAGCGGCGACGTTGTCGCCTGAAAACGCGTAGTCCGTCCAGCCGGTCATCAGCAGGACGGCCTTGTCAGCGGAGTCCCCAACATCGAGCGTCAGGGTGTGCGGCTCGGCATATCCGCGGATCGGGCGCAGGCTGAAATCGTCCAGGTACTTCCGGTCGATCCGCTCCAGCCGCTCCCGAACATCGTGCCCGTGCTCATCGGTCGCGGCGGCAACAACACGAGCGCCGCGCGTCGTCGTGAGCAGAGATGCCGGAGGTGGGCGCGCTGGCTCCGGCCGGCGCACCGAGACCTTCGTTCGGATATACCTCGACGCCGTCCGCATGGTCCACGGCGACCAGCTGCAGCCGATCGATGAACATCGCCTCTTCGAGCTCGTTCGTGACGCGCAACTCGTACCGACCATTCCGCGGCTCGAGCTGGTCGCGGCGAATGCGGACGTACTCGTCAGGATCGGGCCGGTTCCACATTCCCGGTCCGACCCAGTAACCAATTTCCCCGCCACCCATGAAGTCGGTCACGAACTCGAAGCTGCTGCCGTTCCAGGTGTAGAGATACGGACAGGAGGAAGGTTTGCGATCCAGTTCCGTGACGGTCACGACTCCCGGCTGCGGGCTCGAGCCGAACTCCGTCTCGGCCTGCAATGTGCCGGATGGCCAGAGGACTCGGACGACGTCGGCGGCGCGGTGAGGGCCGAGACCAAATACCAGATCGGAGGGGGCAACGGCAGGCGTCGCCGCCGATGATTCGAGTCTCTGACGGAGGCTGCCGGCGCGCATGTCAACCTTCGCTCCGACACCGCTCCGGTTGCTGACTCTCCCCGCCAGGCGGACCCGCAGAGAAGGGTTCCGGTTCCCTCCCTGGTTGCGCCAGTGGCGCACCGTGCCATCCGCCAGCCGGACGACCGCATCGGTATCCCCGTCTCCGTCCACATCCCCGAGGGCCATTGCCTGAAAGGCGACGCCATCCGCTGCAAGTGCCGGGAGCGCGGCGGCTGCAGTAACGTCGGTCCAGCCGGTTCCCAGGTTGCGGAACAGGTGCGCCGCCCGGTTCGACAGCATGAACAGATCCAGCAGGCCATCGTTGTCGTAGTCGAGGAACTGCGTCGCCACCGCACCGCGTGACGCTTCCGGCCCGGGTCGGACCACGAACGAACCGCTGCCATTGCTCATCGCGAATGCGCCTGCGCTGTCGGATGTGCCGAGGAAGAAGTCGGTGGCGCCGTCCTTGTTGAGATCCCCGGCCGCGGCGGTCGTGTAGCGCCCCGCCGGCGGCAGGCCCGCGCCTGTCGCCGCATCACGGAACGTTCCGTCCCTGAGATTCTGAAGCAGGACCGGCGCGGTGCCATCGTTGACGATCAACAGATCGATGTCGCGACGATTGTCGAAATCCGTCGGCACGACTGCGACTGCATTGCCGCCACCCCCCGCGCCCGCGGCCGCCGTGATGTCCGTAAACCCGCCATTGCCGTTGTTGCGCAGCAATTGATTCGGGGCCGCAAGACCGGCGACGAAAATGTCCAGATCACCGTCGTGATCGACATCCACCAACGCTGCCGACCGGGCCAGATGCGGATACGCAGGCATCCGAGAGCGTTCGGTGACGTCCTCGAATCCCCCGCTGGACGTCTGCCGCAGGAGCCGGTTGCCGCCATAGCGAAGGATGAACAGGTCCGCCTTACCGTCGTTGTCGTAATCTGCGGCGACCGCACCGATTGAGACGCCGCCCGCCGATGCCGTGAGTCCCACCCGGTCGCTGATGTCGGAAAACACTCCCCCGTCGTTGCGGTACAGCCGCGTTCCACGCGGCGCTGTCTCGATCAGATCGAGATCGCCGTCGCCGTCCGCGTCGATGAGCGTCACACCGCCGGCCACCGCTGCGGCACGGTCCTCACCGGCGGCTAGCTGCGGCGGAACGAGCTGGCTTGGTTTGCGGTAACGCCATCGATGTGGCATCGACAAAGGTGACGTCCGGAGTTCGCGTGTTGACCAACTCCGGCTCCGCGCCGGTAGAGCCAATGGCCTCTGCGTACTTCCCCTGTTCCAAGTACGTCGGCGAGTACGTCTTTCCGTACGTGCTGTCGCGCAGGGCCTGGAAGCGATCCATTGCCTTCCGACCCTCGTCCGCGGCGCCTGACCTGATCAGGGCTGTCGCAAGGTTGTAAGCGGCCGTGACGTTGTACGGTTCAGCCGCCAGCGCTTCATGGAAGAGGGCAATGGCTTCCCCGAAGCTGCGCTGCTGTAGATACAGCTGGCCGAGATGCACCTTCGTCGCCGACGTCTGACGGATCGAGTTGAAGGACCCGACGCCATGAGGTGATCGCCTCCTCCGGGCGATCCAGCGATCTGGCCAGCAACCCGAGCAAGTAATGAACCTGCGGAGCCTCGGGAAGCCGCTCGGCCGCGGCGCGCGCTTCCTGGAGCGCCGCGTCTGGCTTGTTCCCATAAAAGAGCGCGAGCGCGAGATTCAGCCGGCCGATCGCCAGCGCCGGATCGATCTTCAGCGCCTCGCCGAACGACTGTGCCGCCCCGTCGTAGTCGAACTGCTCGAGGCGCGCCACTCCAAGGTTGTTCGCGCGGTAGGCCCGTTCACGCTCGGTCGGGCCGCTTTGACCGCCGGCACCGGGAACGATCCCGGCGAGAGCCAGAATAGCCGCCAGAAAAACGGACGCCAGCGTCCCGTAGGTCATCGTCCGGCCCGGCCGAGCGGTGCACTGTGAACGATTCCCTTGCCTTCATGCACGGTGATGGCGCGGTTGGCAGCGCCGCCCGGAAGCTTTTCAAGACGACCGCTGGGCCAGGTCACCTCGACGCTCTTGATCGTTGTCGATTCGCCCAGTCCGAACGTGAGCGGCAGCTCGCTCTGAGACAGATAGCTCGAACCGGTCTTCACCATGCTCCATTGGGTTTTTCCGTTGTCCAGTGTCAGCCGGACCTTCGCGCCGATCCCGTTCCGGTTCGACGCGCTGCCGATCGTGACAACACGCAGCAGCCGATTATCGTTGCCGCCGTCATTGCGTAGCAGGCGCGCCGGTCCATTGTTGGTGGTCATCACCAGATCGAGATCCCCGTCGTTGTCGATATCCGCGTATGCCGCGCCGCGCCCGACGACCGCCTCCGCAAAGGCCGGCCCAAGCTGCCCGGAGATCTCCTCGAATTTCTTCGAGCCCAGATTGCGGAACAGGTGAGGCCGCTGCGCGTAGGTCACCTTCGGCTGCACCGTCCCGATGTCGTCGGACACGTGCCCGTTCGCCGCGAAAATGTCCACCAGGCCGTCCAGGTCCACATCCACGAAAAAGCACGCGAACGTCAGGGTCAACAGCGATGCCTTCCCCACCGTGGACCTCGGCGCGTCGTCGATGAAGAGTCCGGTTCCCTCGTTCGAATAGAGCGCCATCATCTCGTTGGAAAAGTTGCCGATGATGAGTCCCTGGCGTCCGGAGCCGTCGTAATCGGCGGCATCCACTCCCATGCCGGCGCGGGCGACTCCTGCCTCGTTGAACGCCACGCCGGCCGTCATCCCGACGTCGATGAACGTCCCGTCGCCTTTGTTCTGGTACAGCCGGTTGGGCTGTGTGTCGTTGGCGACGAACAGATCCATTCGCCCGTCGCCGTTGTGGTCGATGAGCGCGACCCCCAGCGCTTTCGACGTCGGATCGTACAGCCCCGCCTTCTGGGTGACGTTCTCGAACGTGCCATCCCCTTTGTTGCGATAGAGGGTTGAGCTCTGCCCCTTGTACGATTCAGGAGTGCAATACGATTTGTTGCGGCCGTCGAGCGTGCAGAACAGGTCTGTCCCGATCGTCCACTCGACGTAATTGGCGACGAAGAGATCGAGCCGTCCGTCGAGGTCGTAATCGAACCATGCCGCGCTCGTCGAGAAACCGGGGTCGCCGACCCCCGCACGCGCCGTCACGTCTGAGAATTTTCCGCCGCCGAGGTTTCTGAAGAGACGATTCGGCCCGAGCGCCGTCACGTAGAGATCGATGTTCCCGTCGTTGTCGTAATCAGCCGCCGTGACGCCAAGGCCGTACATCTCGACCGCGAGACCAGCCTGTCTGGTGATGTCTTTGAAAGTACCGTTGCCGTTGTTCCGGTAGAGCGCCGGCAAGCCGAGGGGGTGACTCGGCGTTCGCCGGCCGGGCCAGTGCGTCGAGTTCACGAGGAGCAGGTCCTGCCATCCATCGTTGTCGACGTCGAGGAAGGCGGCTCCCGAACCCATCGTTTCGGGCAGATACTTCTTGCCGAACGCACCGCTGTTGTGCCGGAAGCGGATGCCGGCAGCGGATGTGACGTCAGAGAAGTGAACCTGGTTGGTCCAAGGCCTGGGGCTCTGTGCTAACGGCGAGGCGTCGGATCCAGCGAGGATCATGCCGCACGCTCCCACCAGGAGTGCCAGCGGAATTCTGCTCATCGATTACGCAGTGCCGCGCGGCCGTGCTCGTGAATCTGTTGCCGCTCGTTGTTGTCATCCGGATTCAGCTGGCGGAAAGGCCCCGTGATCGCCTGCGCCGATTCGTCAGCCTTGAATCTCAAATACAGCACGCGCTCGCGTGCAGCGGCATCGGCCTGACCGAGCCCCTGATAGCAGAGCATCAGGTTGTAGTGGGCCTGAAGATCCTCCGGATCGATCCGGAGGACTTTCTTGAACTCCTCGACCGCCGGGGCGTACTCGCGCTTCAGGAACAGCACCCGCCCAAGCTGGTTCAACACGACGCGGTCCCGGGGATACTGCTCGGCGGCGACGCGTAAATGCGTCACCGCATCCTCGTACCGGCCGAGACTTTTCAACGCGGTGGCCAGGAAGAAATGGGTCTTGGCGAGGCGCGGATTGACTTCGAGCGCCTTGCGAAGGATCTCCTCCGCCGCGCTCATATTGCCTTCCTGGATTCTCGCCCGGGCGACGTTCACCCATCCGTCCGCGTACCCCGGCTCCATCTGCGTCACTTTGAGGAAGACCGCCTCGGCGTTTCGGATGTCTCCCTGGAGCAGGAGCCCGATGCCGTAGTCGTTCCATCGCTCCCGCACCGAGGGGTTGGTCACGGTCTTCGTATCCGGCAAGGGACTCGCGCCGGAGATGACGCGCAGCGTGGCCTGGCTTTCGGCCATGACGGTGATCGGGATGTCCGGAATTGCCTTGATCTCGCCGGACACCTTCGCGGTGCTACCGGTAAATACGAACTTCCCGTCGTCGTGTCCGGGTCCGAGGGAGAACGCTTTCTGGGCGGGGTCTCTGACGCCGGCGAATGCCCACTGCGTGTTCCACCATGCGAACTTCCGGTAGTTCAGCTTCGCCTTCAGAAAAATGCGGTCGCCCGCATCCGCGGGAATGTTCAGACGGTAGTGAATGGTATCGGCCGCACCAGGCGGAATCAGCCGGACATAGGCCACCGACCGCGCGGCCCAGGCGTTGCGCTTGTTGATCCGGTTGCCGTGCTCGTCCAGAAGGAGAGCGCGGTAGAAATGGGCGCCAGGCTCCACCGGCCCCTTGCCGCCGTCTTCGACGGCGCCGCTGTGGAGCAGGACGCGTCCCTTGTCGTCCACGGCTTCGAGCTCGACCCAGACGTCGAACGCGTCAACGGTCCCCCCAGGGAAGAAGTGCCCGACCTTGCGTGTGCGCACGACGATGTCGAGCCGCACCGACTCGCCGCGCCGGACTACCGGATCCACCTTGTCGAGCGGCGCCACGATCTCAGCTGGTTTCGAAACAAAGGTTTGCGCCGGACCGAACTGCATCGATTCTTCGCCAACGGCGAAACTGCTCGACAGACGTGGCTCGGTCTCTGCCGCCCGCCGACCGGTCTCCGTCTGCGGTGGCGCCTCGGTGCCACGAGCCAGACCGAAGATATCGATCGTCACCTGGCCGTCCCGCAGGAAGTCCTGCACGGCCTTCAGTTGCACAGGATCTTTGTTGACGAATGGGAGCGCCGTGTTCGCCGCCGCGAAACGGTGCGACTTCACCTTGCCGTCTCTGGCCGCCGGATCGTTCGACGGAACGAGCTGCATGTGGCAATCGGCGCACTTTTGCGGCTTCGGTGGGTAATAGAAGGAGCGCGCTCCCTCGCCCGATACACCAGACGCCTGCCAGTTGTCGTAGTCGTTGAACCCTCGGAACCAACGGTACGCATTCACGGGGACGTCGAGGTGGACCTTGTGGCAGCTGGCGCAGAACTCCGGAGTCTGATCGGTATGAAATGGCTTGAGGAACGTCTCACGGTGTGGCTGCGGATCGATATATGTCAGCTGGTCGTGCACGAACTTGAGGATCGGGTTCTTGCTCACCGCGAGGTCGTGCATCGGCGGGTACTCGACTTCGAAATCCCCCTGGCCCATCGTGCTGTTCACACGAGTGATCGCGTGACATGAGGTGCAGCCCAGGCCGGCCTGGGCTTCAGGCGTATCGATCTGTTCCTTGATGGGACGGTCGAAGCGGCCATTGAAGAACACGGCGTGATCGTGGCACCCGGCGCACCACTTCGAGGGTGTCGTCCCGACGACATCCTGCATGTACTCGATCGACTTGCGATACCACTGGTTGTTGAAAGACGAGAAGCGGTGCGCGGAGGACTGCCATTCCTTGTAGATCTCGGTATGACAGCGGCCGCAGGTCTCGCTCGTCATGAAAAAATTGGCGGGAATGATCCCGCGAACGTTCGTGTCGGCCGAGGACGGAAAAAATGGGCTGTGAGGCCCGCCGCGTCCCTCCTCCTGCATGCTCGCCGGGACGACCGCCGGATTCTCGATCCGGTAGCGCGCCTTCGCGCGCGTGTCCCGCGTCATGGCCATGCTGAAGGCACCGGCGAACGCGAGGAGGACGACGCCGTAGACGGTGCCGACGGACAGGCGCGTACGGACGCCGGCCTGCCACGAGGAGCGCCAGGTCCGCAGAACGTAGATGCCAAGCAGCGGGACGCCGCCCGCCATGATCAACCCGATGTGAAGCGGCAGCAGCCATCGCGTGCGCCCCGCCGCTCCCACAACCATGATGGCGATTCCGCACAATCCTCCCGCGGCAAGTACCGCTGAGCTGAGGAGCACCGCTCTGCTCGCATTGGCGCGTTCGCGGATCGTTCGCCGGACCCACACCCATCCGAGCGCCAGCCCGAGCACCATGTGGAGCACGACGTTGGTGAAGTAGAACAGAGAGGGGGTCGCAAACGCAGCCAGGTACGCGCTGTTCAGGAGCAGGACAAGAAGAAGAAAAGCCGAGATTCGGATCATCGGTCCCCGCTGTGGGACATCCTACCAGAGGGAGAAGTCAAACAACGTCAGCGCTCGAATCCTCGAATCTCTTCTTCAGTGAGCGAGGGGCGAAGCGCGCGCCCTTCGGCCGACGATCGGATCGCAACCTCAACGATAGCCATGACGGGCACCGCCTGTTCCGGCGGAACCGGGTTACGGCCACTACCCAGCAGCGCGTCGCGGAGCCGAAGGTAGAAGTCCCGGTAGTCTCCGCGCGGGACAGGCGTCTCCGTCTGCGTGCCGCTCCCGCCGTCGACCAGCACTGCATGCTCGCGGTCCTCGACGTTTCCCACAGCGTCAGGAGTGAACACCGCGTTGAGTTGCCGCTCCTGTGCATCGAGCCCGCACTTGATCCAGCTGGCGGTCGTCCCATGGACGATGAAACGCGGCAGCGGCGCAGCGACGAGCATCGACGCGTGAAGAATGACGCGCAGGCGGCTGTACCTCGAGAACCACGTGTGCCCAGTCATCGGATTGTGCACCTGCGCGTTGCGCGGCCATGGCTGCCATGACACGGTCCGGCAGACCGAATAACTGCAGCACTTGATCGACGAGGTGCGGGCCCAGGTCGTACCAGACGCCCGATCCCACGCCTGCCCGCTCGCGCCACCGGTCCCGGACGATCGGCCTGTAACGATCGAAGTGCGATTCGAAATGGGTTACGTCACCAAGTGCGCTGCTCCTGAGCAGATCGGTGAGACCGAGAAAGTCGCCGTCCCATCGGCGGTTCTGGAACACCGCGAGCACGCGGTCCTGGCTCTGCGCGAGCGCTGCGATCTCCCGCGCGCCCTCGAGCGTCGGCGCCATCGGCTTCTCGACCACGACATGTTTACCCGCTCGCAGCGCCATCGTCGCAATCGGGACGTGAGTGTCGTTAGGTGTCGCGATCACGACGAGCTCCACCGACGGCACCGCGCAGGCTTCTTCCGGCGACGAGACGACCGGGATGCCGGGCAGGTCGGCGCGGACGCGTTCGGGACGGCTGGAGCTGATGATCGCCAGCTCGAGACCCGGCGTCGCACGAATCAGCGGCGCGTGAAAGACTCGACCCGCGTAGCCGTAGCCGATCAACGCGACACCGATCATGGCAGCTTACGAGCGTGGCGAGCGCCAGAGTAAGCGCCAGGCCCAGAGGCTGAGCGCTGCCGTCGCAATGGTGAGGAGAACGTACCAGGGTTCAGTCGACAGGCGCGACCCTTCTTCGATGACTCGCCAGACGTGCGCCACGGTGATCAGACCGAAGACTGCGCCGGTGGTTGCGACATAGGTCCTCACTGCGTTCTCCTCATCCGGGCACGCACCTCTGGTTATCGGAAGGTCGCTACAGGTCAGAAGCCGGTCAGCATCCAGGCGTTGCTCTGCCGGGTCCATCCTGCGATCGCCAGATGAGTGCCGTCAGGCGACGGGATCGCTGCCACTGGAGCTCCCTGTTGCGACCACAACACATGGGATGTGCCGTCCAGTCGAATGAACAGCAGTTCACTGCGGTCCTGGCGTCTCGGTTCGAGGAGAAGAAGCCGGCTCCGGTCGCCGCCCCAATCGAGATTTACTGAGAGCGCCGGCGTTCTCCACCACGACATCCTTCTGCGGCTCTCCACGCAGCGAATAGATCCGAATGCGGTTCGTCGGACGAGAGCCTTCGACAAGGACTGCCACGGCGTTTCCGTCTGGTGAAACGTCCTCTCCCCTCACGTTGAACGGTATCGAACACGAGCCGCTCCCCTTTGCCGCGCACTGGGTCGAAGTGATGAAATGATCCAGCGATCCTTGTCTTGCTCGAACAGCACACACCGGCCGCGAACCGCACATCTCGGAAAGGCAAATCCGTCGGTGGCGAACACCTGTTCCGGCCTGCCACCGGCGAGCGGCACACGCATGATCCGCCACCCCTGTCGATGTCGCACGGCGTCGGCGTCGTGGCCTGGAAAAGCACCCATCGACCATCACTGCTCATGCGAGGCAACACTTGATTCCCGGGACCTACCACGAGGGGCTCAGCGGATTCCGCGCTGAGGCTCTGCGTGAAGATGTCTTGTGAGCCGCTCTGCCCCAAATTGAAGAGAATCGTTTCACCGTCTGGCGTCCAGGCGCCAGGGAAGCTCCCGCGCTCGTCAATGGTGAGCCGCCTCGGTGTCTCCAGCAGCCGGCCCTGATGCTCATCGAACCGCGCCACATAGATGTCGCTGTGACTCGTGTCGCTTTTCATGACGACGCGGGTCCCATCCGATGACGCGCTCGACAACCAGCCAGGACCGCGCGATGAGGCCAATGGATGCACCGCCCGGCCGCCATTCTGTCAAGCGCCTGGGCGAACCGCGTGCGACTCCCGAGCTGGCCATCGATCAGAATCTCCCAGACGGCGACAGCATTGGTCTCTGCGTCGCTCAAGAGCGTGAGCAGGCGTCCATCCTGCAGGTTGGAGTCCGGTCTGGGCAATCCGCTGCCCGTCGGGGGCCTTGAACACCACCGACGAGGAACCACCTGCGAGCGGTATTGATTCCACCGCCGATGGCGTGGTCCCCCTGGTGAAGAGCACTCGCTCGCCATCGGCGCTCCAGGTCGCCGATCCGTTCGGGCCGAGATCGACCAGGTGTCGCGGCGCTGAGCCGTCACAGGGGATCGACCCACAGGTCCCGAGAGCTCCTGCGTGATCCTCAGTAGTCGCGAACCGTCCGGCGTAGAGATCACGGAATCAGTCACGGGCCAGAGCAGCCCCGGACCGGCGTCGGTTGCCGCCCACCAACGAGAGATCCCAGCCTGTGCATGTTGCCGTGTCGCATGCCGCCGGCGCGAATCCTGTCCCGTCGCCGCTCCAGGCGTACACTTCCATTCCGCGTGTGTCGGCGATCCGTTGCGTCTCGCCCGTGTCGATGATGCGGACCTGAATGCCAGTGGGATCGGCATAGGCGAGGTATTTGCCATCTGGAGAGATCAGCGCGGATGTCACCGGAACATCAGGCGGGTTCGCGGTGAGCTGCGTCAACGGTGGGCTGAGCGCGACGGCCCACCCGAGTCCTCGGCGCGTCGAAGCGATCCACCATCCACCGACCGCAACGCCTGTTACCAACACAACGCCGACGAGTGATGAGCACGAGCTTGTGGCGTGTCGGCTTGCGCAACGGCGGGTACCGGCTCGTTGGCGGCGTCTGGTGCCTGGCGCGGCGAGGTCTTCTACTGCGTTGGAGGAAACACCAGCAATCAGCCGATAGCCGCTCTTCGGGATCGTCTGGATGAAGCGCGGCTCTTTGACATCGTCACCGAAGACGCGACGCAGTTCCGAGATGGAGCGCGTCAACACGTCGTCGCCGACGAAGGTGTCGGGCCAGACCGTCCGCATCAGGCGTTCCTTGGGCACGACCTGACCGGCGTGCGCAGCAAGGCACACGAGCACCTGCATGATCTTGGGTTCCAGGCGAATGATGCCGGCGGGCCCGGTCACGCTGTTGAGTGACGGCTCGACGTAATGGAACTCGCCGATGCGGAAGCCGTTCTGCAACGCTCTGCTCTGTGCGGGAAGGCGCATCACGATTCTACTCCACCGGATTCGGCTGCGATTGTCTCCGCAACCGATTCACTGGCTCCAGCCGAACTCGTTGCGCTCGAAGTCGAACCGCACGCGCCGGCAGCCGAGCGACAGCACACCAAGCACGCCGTCGATGCTCGCGGGATAGCCCTGGGGCACCCGATCGAGCGACCAGGCCGGCAGCTTGTCCCACGATCTGCTCTCCGAGGCCGACCTGGCGCAGCTCGAGCCGCTTCAAGCGCGCCGACGCCGGACGCGTACTGCACGGTCTTGTCGCCCCTCCAGGGCGCACCGGAGAGGGCGGCGGGCATCCGCGTTCCTTGAACAGCACCAGATCGCTGCTCCCGGTGTCGACCAACAGTCGTACCTGCTGACCGGCGATCGTCATCCGCACCGTCAGAAACGGCCACGCCAGCTCCAGAGGCGCGACCGAGTTCTCTCGACCGGCTGGTGAAAACCCGAGGACGTGGTTCTGATAGTCGATGCTGAAGCTCGTGCGCGCCAGAACGTCAAGGCCGACGATCGCGTCGATGTGTACGCCTTCCAGATACGAGAGATCGCCGATGCCGGTTGGCACCGGCCCCGAGTGCAGAGAGCCAATGCGGAATCCCTCCAGGGTCGCGCTCTGGATCGGGATCTGTTGGCCGAACGCGATCAGCATGGATGGCCCGGCATTCAGGTGCAGCTTCCGGGCGATTCGGGCGTCCACCATGCTTGGAATCGAGCCCGTATCGATCAGCAGGCTGAGACCATTCAGCCGGCCGATGGAACCTTTCGTCACCACAAGATGACGCTGATAGAGTTCGAAGGGCACCTCTGCGATCGTATCGTTGGACCGAAGGGGCGTGACGGAAACGAGCAGCGACGCGACAATCGCTGACAGATAGGTTCTTCCACGGGGCATGACTCCTCCTCCGCGCGCGAACGCGCAGAGGCAGAATCAAGTCGGCGGTCGGAGGATGTCCTGTGGGGACCCCGAGGTCTGGCTGGAATTGGAACGAGGTTGCGCCGAGGGATCGATATTCCGTGGGAGAGGTCACTTATAGCGGGTAAAGCATCGACCGGATTCGAACCGATCAGCGAACGACGAAGCGCTCCTCGTGCAGTAAGACCCCCTCTCTTGTTCTGAGCTCGACCCTCCAGTCACCCGCGCCCTGATTGTCAACCGTGTTGCGGCTATACGTGCGATAGCCGCCTGCGGTGTTGGCGAGAATGGGAAGCTCCACCACCTGGCGCAGGCGGTCGCCCCGATACCATCGATGTTGGACTGTCGTAACCGCCGGGGACTTGATTCGCGTGTAGAAGAAGAGCGTGCCCGGACCGACTGGAACGCTTGGGGCAGCGCACTGCCAGTCACTGCGGCGGTTGAGAGATCCCTGCAGAGTTGCGCGGCGGCCACCATCGGCGGCTGCGATACGGACGCAGCTGTGGTCCTGCCCTCCGCTGCCGCCGTCGGCGGGGAAGTCGATTCGCTGACCGGCGGGCCGGTGGGCGGCGTCGCGGCCGTAACCGGCTGGCCAGGCTGCACGCTGGTCGGGTGCGTCGAGCGCTGCCGGCGTCGCTGGGCGCCCCCTGGTGACGCGCTGCGGCTTCCTGATGACGATTCAACCTTGTCAGTCGAGCGGAACCATGGGCCGGTCGCGATGAACGCGAGCAACAGTCCGCCGACAATTAGGCCACCGATCGCGACAGGGCGGGACCATCTCCTGGATGCGACGGATCGCGACTCTTCGTACGCCGGGGACACCGGTGGAAGGGCGCCGGAACCTGCCGCCGGCGAGACCCGGTCATCGACGATGGATGACGCGCCCGGCAAGTCGACCGCAATTCCTCGAGCTGTCACAGAAATCCTCGAGGTTCTTCCGACTCGTGGCCACGAAGGGATGATCTGGTTCCAGGACGGCTGTCGCGATCGCGCTGGCCCTTCGAAAGAACTGCTCGGCGTCGACTGGCTTTTCCGTGATCTCACACACGACGCCGAGGTTGTTCAGGGTGTTGGCGAGGTCCGGATGGAGCGGGCCGAGGCTGGCCTCTTGCAGAAGGGCAGCCTCGCGCAGAAGCTGTTCAGCTGACGCGTAATCGCCGGCAGCAGCCGCCTGTTCCGCCGCATCGACGACGGATCGAGGTTCGCGTGTTTCCGGCATGGATTCCCTTGTGCGGAGACCTTGGGAGCGCCTATGGTCTCGACGACCGTCACATTGTAGAACAGCAAACATCGCTAGCGCGGGCCTCAGCGTTTCGCTGACGTGGTCCGTCAAACGAGGGCTTGGGCCGCCGGGTCACGCGACAGATCGGCCGTCCGCTCCGAACAAGTGAACGCGCGCGGAAGGCACGTGAAGCTCGACGACATCGCCGACCTCCGGCAAGTGCTCGGTCGACACCGACGCCAGGAGGCGGTGCGACCCGACCTCACAGTGGACATGGCTGGTGCCGCCGAGGCGTTCGACCAGGAGGACTCGACCCGACACGGCGGCGCCAGCCGCGTCAGCGGGCAGGCGTTCACCTGAAACGATCGTCAGGTCTTCGGGACGGATACCCAGGGTGATCGCCTCCGAGGTACTCGCCGGCCTCATGAGTTCCGCCGGCAGTGCCACGCGGACGCCATCGGCGACGAACGCCAACCGTCCATCTTCGGCCTGCGCGTGCCCGGCGACGAAATTCATCGGCGGGCTTCCGATAAACCCGGCGACGAAACGATTGACTGGACGGCGGTAAAGCTCGATCGGCCGCCCGATCTGCTGGATCCGTCCGTTCGCGAGCACGACGATGCGATCGCCGAGCGTCATCGCCTCCACCTGGTCGTGCGTCACGTAGATGGTCGTCGTCTTCAGCCGCCGCTGCAGGCTGCCGATCTCGATGCGCATCTGGGCGCGCAGGCCGGCGTCGAGATTCGACAGCGGCTCATCGAACAGAAACACCAGCGGTTCGCGCACCATCGCCCGCCCCATCGCGACCCGCTGCCGCTGACCTCCCGACAGCTGCTTCGGCTTGCGATCGAGCAGCGGCGCGAGACCGAGCATCCCGCTCGCCCACTCAACCCGTCGATCGATCTCGGCTCGTTGTACTTTTCTGAGCCGGAGGCCGAGGGAGAGGTTGTCCCTCACGGTGAGATGCGGATAGAGCGCGTAATCCTGGAACACCATCGCGACGTCCCGCTGACGCGGCGGCAGGTGCGTGATGTCCCGGTCGTCGATGCGGATGGTGCCGGTGCTGACGTCCTCGAGCCCCGCCACCATGCGCAGGATGGTCGATTTGCCGGAACCGGACCCGCCGACCAGCACGAGCAATTCGCCGTCCTCGACTCGCAGACTGAAGTCCTCGACGACGCTGACGTCCCCGAATCGCTTGGTGACGTGGTCGAAAGAGACCGAAGGCATGCGTGCCTGCGATACTCGCACAGAACGACCGTTTGACCTTTGACCTCGGCGCCAGCCATGCTCTCAACGACATGCGCAGGAGGGCACTTTGAAACGTGCGTCGTCATCGAGGGGCAAACCCAAACCGCAGCACCCGGTCGACCTGGATGCTTACCTCGCCGAGCTGCCGCCTGACAAGCGCGCGACGCTGCAGAAGATCCGCAAGGCGATCAGCGCCGCGGCGCCCCGTGCGGAAGAGAGTTTCAGCTACGGGCTCCCGGCATTCAGGCTGGACGGACGTCCCCTGGTCTGCTTCGGGGCGTCGACAAATCACTGTAGCTTCTATCCCATGAGCCCCGCGGTGATCCGCGCGCATGCCACCGACCTGAAGGACTACGAAACCTCCAAGGGCACGATCCGGTTTACGACGAAAAAGCCGCTGTCAGCCGCTCTTGTGCGCAAGCTCGTAAAAGCACGGATCGCCGAATTGGAGCACGCCCGGAAATGAACCAGGCGGCGATGTGGGAGGCTACGCCTTCTCTCCGGATGGATCCATCACGAGCGGGGGCGGCTCATCGTCGGCGAGATACCCGAACTGTTTTCGGAACTCTTCCAGAGACATGCCGACCGTCGCCGCGAACTTGGCCAGTTCGTGAGGATCCTCGAAGTCGTCACGCCTCAGACGGATCATGTATCGGCGGGCGATGGCGTAGCGTGTCGAATGCGTGTCGACGAGCCGGACCCTCGCCCGGCCGGTGTCCGGGTTGATGAGCGAGGCAAACGGTATCGGAACGAAGTGGTTTGCCTGCATCGAGATCATGGCGGCATTGCCTCCAGCCAACAGGTACTTCGCGGCGCAGTAGCCCAGATCGCGGGCGTACTCCATGTCGTACGGGATGGGATCCGCACACCGAAGTTCGTAGCCGATGTTCTTGGCCACCAGTGTCGCTCTGACGCCGAACGTCTTCAGTCGGGCCGCCACTTCCGCCTTGAGGATCTCACCGATGTTGACCTCGTCGATGCGGAGGTGTCCGTGCGCATCACGCTCCACCTCACTCAGCGACGCCAGGTCTGAGGCGTCCACATCGAGCACAACCCCTTCAGCCACGATGGCGACACCGTCGCGGCGGCCGTAGCTGAGCCGTTTGACGATGGCCCCCACCAGCGTGTCGACGATCGTCCTGAGCCTGATCGGCTTTGCAAACTCCTCAGGGATGAGCGTGAGCGTCGCGCCGGCGGCCTTGCCGATTCCGAGCGCGAGGTGGCCGGCCTTCCGGCCCATCGTGACTACGAAGTACCAACGCGAGGTCGTCTTCGCGTCGACCATCAGGTTCTTGACGATCTCAGCGCCGTAGTGACGAGCGGTTTCGAACCCGAACGTGTTCACCATCGGCGGCAGATCGAGATCGTTGTCGATCGTCTTCGGCACGTGAACGACCTGAATGCGTCCCGCGGCCCGTTCTTCGACCTTCATCGCGGAAAATGCCGTATCGTCCCCGCCAATGGTGATGAGCCGTGTCACGTCCAGCCGCAGGAGCGACGTGACGACATTCTCCAGATGGTTGGGATCTCCAGTGGGATTGCTGCGGGAGATGCCGATGTGTGACCCGCCGCGGAAATGGATGCGGCTGACGGCGTCGATCGTCAAGGGAGTCACGTGCTCCACATCGCCGTGCATCAACCACTCGAACCCATCGCGAATCCCGAGCACATCGATGCCCTCGAGCGCCGCGCGGATCGTCGCCGCACCGATGACGCTGTTGATGCCTGGTGCGGGCCCGCCGGCCACAAGGATTGCGAGCTTTCGGTGATGTTCCATTCGCCGGTTGTCTGCGCGTCCCCGATAATGACACTCGACCTGGTGGGGTGCCAGTCACATCTGCCGCGAGTCGACGTCATCGGCCGGACTACCCGGTGCGTGGCTGCCAGGTGCGTCACATCTCGCGGGGACGATGCGGCCGCCGCGCACATGAAGAAGATCCCAGCGTTCGTCCGTGGGATGGTCGTTAGGCCGTCAAGGAGTCCTGCCGCAGGAAGGCATCAGCCGCGTCACGGCCGAGGAGCTGAGCCGCGCGATGCCGACGACGGCTTGTGACGATCAGCTGAAGCCCGCGCGCCATCGAGCTACACGAGAATACATGCGGATATCAGCCGCGGGCGCGAATTGAAGGCGTTCCGACTGAATGAGTTCGGTTGGATAGTCCGTTACTGCGGCAGGGCTCGCGCACATTTTGTGGAGACAGTTGGTTAGACAGCCGAAGAACTTCTGGGTATTCTTCGGGCAGAGCAATCCCATGGACTG
Organism: uncultured Acidobacteriota bacterium; assembly: GCA_963810305.1. GTDB lineage: Bacteria > Acidobacteriota > Vicinamibacteria > Vicinamibacterales > 2-12-FULL-66-21 > JACDCA01. The sequence goes on along the minus strand of CAWEMY010000017.1, from coordinate 94,355 downwards.
GCGCCAACACATCACGGTCAATCCGGCTGTTCTTCACGGCAAGGCTTGTATTCGCGGCACGCGGATTCCCGTGGCCGTGGTCTTGGCCAACTTGGCCGAGGGGCTATCGGCCAGCGAGATCATGCGGAGCTACCCCTCGCTCACGGCCGACGGGATTCAGGCTGCCTTGGCCTATGCGACCGATCTGGTCCAAGAGCGGGTCCTGCCTCTTCCAGCGTAGCCAATCGCGCGAACGTTAGACCGGCGGCTTGAGCGGCCTCCGGCGTAAGGCCGGGGAAGCACATTCAGCTCCACGAATCATTGGGTGTAAGCTACCGCCCCCGAGGTGGAGGCGTGACCATGGGGAGCACAGAGTCCTGCGTAACCATCCACATGGTGGCGAGCCTCGACGGGTTCATCGCCCGAAAGGACGGCCGCGTCGACTGGCTCGAAACGCCAGACGAGTTCGAGGACGGGGACAGGCTGGACGCGAAGTTCGTCCAGGAGTTCCTCAAGACCATCGACTGCTACGTCATGGGCTCGCGCACCTACGAGATCGCATTGGACTTCGAGGCCAAGGGATTCGGTTGGTCCTATGGCGACAAGCCGACGTTCGTCCTGACTCGTCGCGAGTTGCCCAGGACCAGGGATACGGTCGAGTTCTACTCTGGCGATCTCGCGCACTTGGTGCATGAGCGGCTGAAACCGACCTTCCGGAGCATCTGGTTCGTCGGAGGGGGTGCCGTCTCGGGTGAATGCCTCCGGCTCGGACTGGCTGACGAAGTTCGCTATTCGATCATGCCAGTCGTGATCGGCGAAGGGATCCCATTCTTCGACGGGCTGAACAAGGATGTCGCCCTGCACCTCGTAGAGGTGAAAGCGTACACGAGCGGAATGGTAGCGCTTCGCCACGAGGTGCGGAAGTAGGTCGCTGGAACGGATGCCGAATGCACTCCCGGCCCCGAGCCCCGAGCCCTCCGCCTCCGCCAAGGCTACGGCGCGACAGGCCGAGCCCCGAGATCCTAGCCCTTCACCCCGGCGCCGGCCATGCTCTCGATGAAGTAGCGCTGGAGGAACATGTAGGCGATGACGACGGGAACAACCAGCACCATGGCCGCGGCAAGCGAGACGCCGAGCGTTCCGGCTCCCCCTCCGAGCGTGAACACCGTCAGCAACTGCGGCAGGGTCATCGTCTGCTGCTCGCGGACGACGAGCAGCGGCCAGAGCACCTCGTTCCACGATCCCATGAACGTGAAAATCGCGACGATGGCGAGCACCGGCCGTGCGAGCGGCCAGAAAATGGTGAAGAGGATACGCAACTCTCCCATGCCGTCCATGCGGGCCGAATCAATGAGTGACTGGGGGATCTGGAGAAAAAACTGGCGCAACATCAGAATGGCCGTTGCGTTGAACAGGTAGGGGACGATGAGCGCGGCATAGGTGTCGATCCATCCGAGCTGGACGATCAAGGTATAAAGCGGAATCAGCGTCAACTGGCCGGGCACCAGCAGTACTGCCATCGTGGCCGCGTTCAATGCCCGTCGTCCTGGGAACGTCAGCCGAGCCATCGCATACGCAGTCATGGAACCAAGCACGAGGACTGCGGCGGTGATCGTGCTGGCGACGAGCACGCTGTTCAGAAGCGCCCGGCCGAACGGAGCCCGGCTCCACATGACGCGGTAGTTCTCGAGCGTGATCCTGTCCGGCACGAGCGACAGGGTGCCGACCTCGAGTGGCGGCTTCAAGGTGCTCGATACCATCCACAGAAATGGGTAGATGAATGTAAGGGCCGCGAGCCCCAGTCCCGCGTAGAGTGCGATGCGCGCCAGCGCCCTCACAACGCCTCCGCCCTGCCGATGACGCGGCGTTGAACGGCCACCACCATGCCGATGATGACCGCCAGCGCCACTCCGATCGTCGCCGCGTATCCCATCTTCTGGTACGAGAAGGCGTTCGTATACATGTAGAGGACGACTGAGAACGTCCGGCGAAGCGGTCCACCCCCGGTCATCACATACGGCTCGATGAACAGCTGGAATCCGTTGATCGTCGAGAGCGTGACGACCAGGATCGTCTGAGGCAGTAGAAGCGGAAGCGTCAGATGGCGAAATCGCTGCCACGGGCTCGCTCCATCGAGCTCGATCGCCTCCTGGCAGCTTCGTGGAATGTATTGAAGGCCGGCCAGGTAAATCACGACGTAGAAACCAACGTTCTTCCACGTGACCATTACCGCGATTGCGGGCATCGCGATCGCTGGGTCCGTGAGCCACGGGACCGGCGACAAGCCGGCAGTCACGAGCAGGCGGTTGAAGAGACCGACGTCGGTGGCGTACAGCGCGTTCCAGAGAATCGCCACGACCGCGCCAGAGATGACGACGGGCAGAAAAAACGCCGCCCGCCAGAACGCAAGCAGCATCAGCCGACGGTTGAGGGCGACGGCAAGCGTCAGCGCCACGATTATCTGCAGCGGCAGGTGAATCGCGAGGAAGACGAATGTATTCGCCACCGCGCGCCAGAAACGCGCGTCTGTCGAGAGCAGCCGCACGTTGTCGAGGCCGGCGAAGGATGGCGGGGTCACGAGATCCCAGTGCATGAACACCAGCGCCAGTGCGAAGCACACCGGATAGGCGGCAAACGCGAGGAGGAACACGGCGTACGGCGCCGTCAACCACCATCCGGAGCGCGCTTCAGCGCGCACGCACGATCTTTCTGGCCTCCTCGGCCGCGGCCGTCACCGCCTGGCGGACAGGCACGACGCCGTAGATGCCCGCGGCCTCATACGCTTCAGAGACGAGATCGAAGATCTCGACGATGTCGGGATCGAGATCGAGATCGCGCGTGCGCTCGACGTGCGTGGCATAGGTCGACAGCGTCGGCCACCGCCGCAGCGCCGTGCTGAACCTCGGGTCCGACACGAGCGCGCGCCGGTATGGCAACTGGCTCGCCTCCTCGATCATCAGACGATCGGCGGCTGGTGAGGTCAGGTATGCAACGAAACGCGCCGCGGCGTCGGGATGTTTCGTCGTGGAAAAGATGGCGATGCTTCGCAGATCGGCAAATGCGTAACGTTGGTCCGCATTCGTTCCATCCGCGACGGGAATTGGAGTGACGCCGTACCGCAGGCCCGGCGTCTTCAATTGCTCCAGTTCGAGCAGGAACCATGAGCCGATGATCTTCATGGCTACCGTGCCGTCGACGAACGGGTCGCGGCCGAGCGCAAAATTCGCTCGCGGCAGCAGTCCTTCCGCAAAGCCTCGCCGGAGCACCTCGATCGCGGCAACAGCAGCCTCATTGTCGAACTGAACCTGTCCGTTGGAGATGAAGGTCCGGCCGCCGGAGTTCGCAAGATACAACGGGTAGACGTCGTGGAAGCGCTCGTGCCACGTCGTCTTGAGCGGCGCCCAGAGCGCCCAGCGATCGAACCGGCCGTCGCCATCGGTATCACGGGCCAGCCGTCGGAAGGCATCGAGCAATTCGCTGTGCGTACGCGGCGGGGTGATGCCGGCTGCGGACAGCAGGTCGACGTTGTACATCAGCATCTCGGGATTCGTCTTCCACGGCAGCGCGTAGATTCCGCCATCGGGCAGCCGCAACGAGCCGAGCATTGCCGTCGTCGTACGCTCCGACAGGCGCGCCGCCGTGGGGGCGAGCGTGTCCAGCCGCACCACTCCCCGGGCTCTGACCAACCGGGCCAGCAATGCCGACGAGACGTTGGAGGAGACGTCCGGCGTCGCGCGGGCGACGATGGCCGCAAGCAGAACTTCTTCGGTCGAACGGCCCGCGGGCAACGGCTGCACACGGACCTGTACGTCCGCATGCTCGCGGTTCCACTGTTCCGCGAGCCGGGTCGCGAGCCGGACCTCGGGCGGATTGGCGGCTGGCCAGTACGTCAGCGTGATCGGCCTGGCATCGCCGCGGGATTCCACGAGCTCGATCCCGCTATCAAGCCGGCGCAACGTGACTGTGTCGCCGCCGGGACCGGTGAACTCTCGTCGATCGGGAACGTTCGCCAGCGACGTCGCACGTTCACCGGCCGGCCGGTATCTCAGATACTCCGCGGCATCGGCATTGCGCGTCACTCCCTGCAGCGCGAGCAGCGACTCCACCGTGGACTCGGCTCCGGCATTCCGGTTCACCTGCGCCGCCGCGACGCCATCGATGCCGTCGAACGTGCGACCGGTCCCCTCGTCGTACATGACAACGCCGGCGGGGTTCGCGCCGGCCAGCCACGCGGCTGTCAGTCCCGCCAGCACCGCGTACTTGCGGTCCTTCGTCGCCTCGGCCAGCGCCAGGTAGCCCTCCACGATCGGGCTGACGCCGTACGCGATCTGCGGAAACCACTTCGTCGTGCCGTCCGGCGCCACCTCGGACGCGATCTGACCGGCAAGGAGAAACCGTGTCCAGAGCGCATCAGCTTCCACCCTGGCAGCCACGAGAAAGTCCGGACGCTCGAGAACCACCGCAGCGGTGGCGAGCGCCGCGGTCGAACGCGAACCCCACGCATGCCAGGGCGAGTCGGGACGATCGAGCCGTGCCCCCCACGGTGGCGCCGTCTCGGTCCCGACCGACAGCGGCACGAGCAGCTCCGCAGTGCGCGCAGCAAGCGCAGCGCGCGCCGGTGAGGGCTCCACCTGCTGGAGAATGAGCAGCCCCAACAGAGCTTCGGAGGTGGCAGTGAGCGATCCACCGATCAATCGACCGCCGTCCACCTCGCGCGCGACCCGCAGCACAGCGCGGTCCAGCGGGCCGCGAAGACCCTCGAGGCGAACGGGGTCCAAACGCCCGAAGACGCGCACGCCTTCCGCCAACGCCCAGACGCTGCGCGCGGCCCAGTACGACATGCTCTTGCGGCTGCTCGGCGCGTCACGGTTCGGCCGCCCTCGTGTGTCGATGAAATTGAGAAACTCTCCATCGCCCTGTTCCATCGAGGCGACGAATTGAAGCAGGCCGTGCGCCTCGTCGCGATCGCGGGCATCACCGGTTTCCTCGTACGCACGCAGATACACCAGCGCCGCGCGCGCGGCATCGTCGACACAGGCGATGCCTTCGGATCCGTCACGAGAGGGTGAACCGGTCGGACGATAGTCAGGAGCCTCGGCGTAAAGCGCCACGACACGCACCGAACGCCCATTCACCACGGCGTCCATTCCGAGATGCCTTAGATGGTCCAACCGCACTGCCAGCGGCGGTGGTGCGGAGCTGGCCGGCGCCACTGAAGGCGCGCGGGCGCAGCCTGCAGCCAGCGCGGAGAGGAGAAGCAGCGCGGCGGATTTCACAGGGGCGCTCCGCGCTGTTCGCGTTTCATGGCGGCCTCGATCGAAGCGAGAAGGTCGCGCTTCCCGACGCGCGCGGCCGCTACCGAGACGTCCGCGGCACCGTAGTAAACAAGGAGGTCGTCGTCACGCTCGATCAAGCCCTGCGGGAACACGACGCGAACGCCGGTTCTGAAGTTGGCCATATCGACCTGGGGCAGTGGACCAGCGTGAATCTCGTACGGAGCGTTCGGCGCAAGCGCGGGTGTGTCCGACACGTAGAGGACGGTCTCTGGATTTCTCGAGTCGAGGACGCACCACCCCATGCAGTACACGTTGCCTTCCTCGATTGTTGTCGCGCCATGAAACGCCAACAGCCACCCGAGACGCGTCAAGATCGGAGGCGCTCCCGCACCGACTCGAGAGCTGCGCCAGGTCCCCGCCAGAGGCTCGATGAGGTCGACGCCGTGCGCCGGCCACTCCGCCTCGAGCGAATCGACCCTGATGCAGACGATGCGCGGTATCGGACGGTGCAGTATCACGTATTGCCCTGCCACTTTCCGCGGGAAGATGACGCAGTTCTTGTTGTCCCCCGCGAGCCGCGGCCCGTGACGTTGATACGTCGCCGGCGCTAGCAGATCGTCGGTCGTGATCAGGCAGACGCGGGGTCCTGCAGGCGAGTACCCGGTGTAAGTGATGGCGTACCGTCCTTCATCCGCGAGGTATGTCACCCGAGCATCTTCGACGCCCCATTCCTCGTAGGGCGCCTCGCGCGCCACTGCCGGGCGGTCCAGGATCTCGTCGATGCGGTGACCGTCCGACGATATCGCCAGCGCCAGGCACGACCGCCGGGTGTCCTCCTCGAATACTCTGACCAGCAGCACCACGCGGCCGCTGGCATGATCGACACCTGCGCCGGGATTGAAGGTGCCACATGCGCGGACGAAGCCGATCTGAGACGGACGAATCAGCGGGTTGGTCGAGAGACGTTCGAGAGGCGCAATCACGCCGAGAGCCACTTCGCGTAAAGGCGATCGAAGTGCATGCCCGGCGCACGATAGTACTCGTCAGCGCTGACGTCGAGCACCGGTGGGACGCGTCCAACGACCAGTTCTCCGGCCTCGCGTCGCTTTCTGAATTCGCGGAACACGCCGGCGGCCGGCTTCTCGCGCCCGTCGGCACGCACAAGTCCGAAGGTGCGCTCGCGGACGGCGGTCGCGAACGGCGGTCGTCCAAAAAGCCGTGCGTCATAGTCTCCATAGCACCAGGCGTAGGCGCCGGCAGCACCGGTGTCAACCAGCCTTCCCATCACGGAGCGATAGTACGCGGCCGCCTCCTCTTCGGAGGCGAGGTACTGGGGCCGAGGATCTCCTAGAAAATCGTCGATGATCGACGACCCGGCGCTTCCGGGCGGCGCGGTACACAGCCCGAACTCCTGCATCAGCGTCCGCCGCCCGGTACCCGACAGTCCAGCTGTGAGCGCGCAGGAAAACGGCACCAGTTCGGGATCGAGGAACGATCGGGCGGTCCGGCAATACAGCGGATAGGCGTGCATCATGTCTTCGTCTGCGACGGCCGCAAGGTCGTCGATGCGCATGTGATTCTCTGTCGTGAGCGACGGCAGGTGGGCGCCGATCTGAATCGGGACGCCTGGAGCGGCCTGCCGGATCGCGCCGGCGAGCACCGACGCCCACAGCCGGCCCGCGTCTCGTGACGCGGGACGTTGCGCGTCATCGATTTCGTTCGCGACATCAATCGCGCGGACAGAAGGCTCGCCGGCAAGCGCGCGCGCACAGGTTCCTGCAAGCAGCGCCTGCGATCGCAGGATGGCCGGATCCGAAAACAGATCGGCCGGCCGGCCCTGAGGATCCAGCATCCAGGACGGCCACCAGATTCGACCGCTCATATTGAGGACGATCAGCGTGGGCACAACTCTCAGGCCGGCATCTTTCGCGGCCGCTGTTACTTCCACGAGCCTGGCAACCATCCCTGAAGCCACGGATCCTTGATTCGGCAGAAAATCCTGCGTCAGCGCGAAGAGGCGTACCGTGTCGAAACCGATGTCTGAAATCTGGGCGAGCTCGTCGCGGATCTCCCCTATGTCGAACTCGCGCCACATGTACATCGCGCGGCGGCGAGGCCAGTAATTGATACCGAGCTCGAATTGGGAATCTGGGTCGGCGGTGGGGCTCGGCTGCACGATCAGGCCAGCCCGCTCAGAATTTCGGCGAGGGAGAGATCGGCGACCGCGGTGACTCCGTCCGCGGCGCCGTAGTAGACGCGCACCGTGTCGCCTTCTACCAACACGCCGCAGGTGAAGACGACGCCACCAAAGAAACCTTCGCGCTCGTAGGGAGCTTCGGGGCGCAGGATTGGCTGCCGCGACCGGGCTACAACCCGCGCAGGATCGTGCGCATCCAGCAAGAGCGCGCCGAGTGAATACTCGGTGGGCGCACTGCTGACGCCGTGGTAAATCGCCAGCCAGGCGTCCTGCGCGCCGGCCCGCACGCGGAACGGCACCGCGCCTCCTCCAACCTTCGCGTCATCCCAGTGGCCGCGGCGCGGGCCGGCGAGAACCTGATGATCGCCCCAGGCCTTCAAGTCGGACGACCAGCCGATCCAGATTGCCGGCTCTCCGAGTCCGTGCGGCATCGGCCGGTGCAGCGCGGCATAGCGACCGCCGATCCGCTCGGGAAAGATCGTCACGTCGCGATTGGGAGGCGGAAAGATGATTCCGTGCCGCTCGAACGTCCGGAAGTCCCGCGTTGACGCCAGCGCAGTCGAAATCCCGTATGGGGACACCGCGGTGTAGTTGATCCAATGCCTGCCGTCCAGAAAGGTGATGCGTGGATCTTCGATCCCAAAAGATTCGTAAGCGGTGGCGGGCGACAATGCGGGCGCCGGCTCCACCTCGAAGTGAATGCCGTCGGACGAGCGTGCGACGCGCAGATGCGAGAGAGAGGTGAGCCATGTCCGTCCATCGACGACGACCATTCGCGGGTCGGTGACGTCGAGGCCTTTGGCGTCCGCATGCCACCGCCGCACCTCGAGAGAGCCCGAGAGCATGTTGTACACGGCAGCGGCGACCTCGCCGCGCGTCGACCGCAGCGGCGCCTCGGCCACCCGCAACAGCAGGAGCACGTCCGACCCGTGTCGTGTGACGCCGGGGTTGAACACGCCCACCACTTCGAAGTCCGGTCTCGACGGCTGCACCATCGCGGCGGTGATGATGGGATTCTCGGACGCGCGCATGAGGACCCACTCTAACCCGTCAGCTCGCAGCGTACTTGGTTTGCGGGCCTACTGGCCGCACAACACCTGCAGTCGTTCCTCTGCGGTACATTTCGTCGCAGTGTGCGCCGCCAGGCACGGCCGGCGGGCTCGCATCAGGTCCTCGGCGCCTCGGCCGGACGGGCGGAAAAACGGTCTTCCGGCGCGGTCCTTACGGTGGCGGCTTCGGCTTGGGTTGTCCGAACGCCTGACTGGGATCAGTTGGGCGGCCGGGAATTCCGAACGGCAGTGGCGAATCTGCGCCTCCGCCGATCGGAACGCCTGCAGGCCGTTTTTCGAACTAACGCAGCGCCCTGGCCGCATCGCGCCGTGGACCTGACGCGACCCCGCCGGCCTGGAGCAGAGACAGCGGCGGCGCACAGGCGGGTGGCGCCGAGCGGGGCGCCCCGACGGCCCCCGGAGCGCACTTCCGTGACAAGCGCACTTGCGCGAGGAGCCGGTGGGGCTGCGAGGCGACAGGACCCGCCCCTGACTGCGCCGCGCGGAAGCCCAAGCGCTAAAACAGAGACACCAGCTTCCAGTAGGCCCATCGCAAACACATCGCAAAGGAGGACAATCACATCATGAAGCCACTCCCTGTCGAGCCATGCGTACCGCGTGCGCGGTGGTCAGCTGCGCATCGCGCCGCGCTGTGCGTGCTCCTTGCCTTCCTGACGCTCGGTGCTGGACAGCAGGCACTGCCACCCGCCGCGCAGGTGGCCGAAGTCAGGAAGTACATCAAGACTTCGTGGTCGACGCTCTCACGCTCCAATCGCGACCTTCCGGCCGCGGCAAAGGACCCGAAGCTGCACCGACCGGCGGGCACTCCCTGGCCCGTCTATGTCTCCCGGCGTGAGGATCGCGCGCGCGTTGCGGGCAGCGTAAAGGAGGTTCTGGATCAAAAGGACTTCGGCACCATTGACCTGAAGACGCTCCCGGCGAACCTCGCGAGCATCGAAGAGCACGGACTCCTGTATCTGCCCCGCCCGTACGTCGTTCCGGGCGGACGGTTCAACGAAATGTACGGCTGGGACAGTTACTTCATCCAGGTGGGACTGCTCGAGGATGGAGAGCTCGCGCTTGCACGCGACATGGTCGACAACTTCATCTACGAGATCGATCACTACGGCACGATCCTGAACGCGAACCGGACGTACTTCCTGACCCGCTCACAGCCGCCGTTCCTCACGCGTATGATCCTGGGCGTGTACGGCAAGTCGCCGGACCGCGCGTGGCTCCAGTCGACGTTGCCCGCAATCGAATCGTACTATCGCTTCTGGACGACCGGCCAGCACGCCGTGCCTGAGACCGGGTTGTCGCGGTACTGGGATTCCGGAGAGGGGCCGGCGCCCGAAGCAGTCAGCGACGAGAAGGACGAGCGGGGACGGACGCACTACGATCGCGTGCGCGAATATTACCGCACGACCAAGGTCACCGATTATGACCTCAGCCAGTACTACGACCGCGAGCGCGATGCGCTGACCCCCTTGTTCTACAAGGGAGACCGCTCGATGCGCGAGTCGGGGTTCGATCCTTCCAACCGGTTCGGCCCGTTCAGCATCGACATCATTCATTACGTCCCGGTCTGCCTGAACTCGCTGCTGTATCAAATGGAACTGGACACCGCGGAGATCGTCACGGCGCTGGGAGACCAGGCGGCCGCCGAGACATGGCGCGGCCGCGCCGCAGCGCGCAAGGACAAGATCAACGCGCTGCTCTGGGACGAGAAGGCCGGTCTGTACTTCGACTACAGCTTCCAGAAGAAGCGCCGCCGCGAGTACGAGTTTGCAACGACGTTCTACCCGCTATGGGTGGGGATCGCGGGGAAGGACCAGGCGGCACGCGTGCGCGCGAACCTTTCGAAATTTGAAGCACCCGGCGGCATTCTGACGAGCACACGGGTCACCGGCAGCCAGTGGGATGCGCCGTTCGGCTGGGCGCCGCTGCAGATGATCGCCGTAGAGGGCCTGCGCCGATACGGCTATGACGAGGATGCCGACCGCGTCGCCGCGAAGTTCGTCGCGCTGGTCACCAAGGAGTTCAACGAACACGGCACGATCGTCGAGAAATACGACGTGCGGCGCCGCGAGTCCGACGTGGCCGCGGGCATCAAGTTCGGCTACAGCGCCAATCAGATCGGATTCGGCTGGACCAACGCGGTGTTCCTCAAGCTACTGGCCGGCATGCGCCAGCCGGCCGGAGTCGGTAGATAGGCTGCCTCGCCATGCGAACACTCCTTCTTGCGTTGACGATGGTGGTCGGGCTGCTGTGTGCGCCAGCGTGCCAGCGGGAAAACCGCGAGGCGGCGGATCAACAGGCCGCGCCCGCCAAGGTACCGCAACAGACCGGTGTTGACGGCAACGCGAGAGAGTGGTGGAAAGAGGCCGTCGTCTATCAGATCTATCCGCGCTCATTCAAGGATTCGAACGGCGACGGCGTCGGCGACTTGAAGGGCATTACCTCGAAGCTGGATTACATAAAAAGTCTCGGCGTCGATGTGATCTGGCTCAACCCGGTCTTCAGTTCTCCGAACGATGACAACGGCTACGACATCAGCGACTACCAGGGCATCATGAAGGAGTTCGGCACGATGCAGGACTTCGACACGCTGCTCGAGGGGATGCACGACCGTGGCTTGAAACTGATACTGGATCTCGTCGTGAACCACAGCAGCGACGAACACGAATGGTTCAAGCAGTCGCGCAGCTCGAGAGACAATCCGTACCGCGACTACTACCACTGGTGGCCTGCTGAAAAAGGAAAGCCGGCTGCGCGCCGGAGCTTCTTCGATGTCGACGGCGACGGCTGGGAGTTCGACAAGACGACCAACAGTTATTACCTCCACTACTTTTCCCAGAAGCAGCCGGACCTCAATTGGGAAAACCCGAAGCTGAGACGTGAAGTCTTCTCGATGATGCGCTTCTGGTTCGACAAGGGCGTGGACGGCTTCCGCATGGATGTCATCCCGTTCATCTCGAAGGACACGACGTACCCTGAAATGCCCGCGCAGTACAACGGCGACTGGGGCAGGTTCTATGCGAACGGGCCGCACGTCCACGAGTACCTGCGCGAGATGAACGAAGCGGTTCTGAGCAAGTACGACGTCATGTCCGTGGCGGAAGGCGCCGGGGTGACAACGGCCGACGCGCTCCAGTACGTGGACGCGAACCGGCGTGAGCTCGACATGCTGTATCACTTCGAAGGCGTGTCTCTGGGCTACCTGCCCGGCAGTCTGAAAGTGCCGGACCCGAAGGGTTACAGCCTGGTCGAATTCAAGAACATTTACAGCAAGTGGGACGGAGTCTTCGCAGACAAAGGCTGGGGCACGATATATCTCGGCAACCACGACCAGCCGCGTATGACGACCCGATGGGGCAACGACGCACCGCAGTGGCGCGAACTGTCGTCCAAGATGCTGACCACGTTCCTCCTCACCATGCGCGCCACGCCCTACTACTACGCGGGTGATGAGTTGTGCATGACCAACATCAAGTTCGAGCGGATCGAAGATTACCGGGACATCGAATCCATCAACTGGTATCAGCAGGTCAAGAACAAGGGCGGAGACCTACAGGCATTCCTGGCGGCGCAAAAGATCGCCGCCCGCGACAACGGGCGGACGCCGTTCCAGTGGGATCGAACCGCGAATGCGGGGTTTACGACCGGCGTACCGTGGCTCAAGGTCAACCCGAACTACACCACCGTGAACGTCGCCGGCGACGACGCCAATGCAAACGGCTGCGTCAACTACTTCAGGAAACTGGCGAAGCTGCGGAAGAGCACTCCGGCGTTGATCTACGGCAAATACGTCCTGCTCGACAAAGACAATCCGGACGTTTACGCGTACACGCGCGAGTTGGACGGTACAAAGGTGCTCGTGCTGCTCAATTTCCGTGACAAAGCCGCATCGGCAAATACGGGCCTGGATTTGAGCAAAGGAAAAGTCCTGCTTGGCAACTACCCGACCGCATCTCGAGACGGAAAGTTGCAGCCTTACGAATCCGTGATTTACGAGCTAGCCCGTTAACCGTCGAACCTCGATCAGCGGCATCCACGTTGCGCAATCTCGGCCAGAGTCGATCGCGCGACTCCCATATCAGGATTGTGCTTCAGCACGCGCTGCAACGTCGTCCGCGCGCCGTCCGCGTCGCCAACCGCACACAGGCCCTTGCCAAGATTGACGCCGATCTCGCTGAGCTGTGGGTTGTTGTCAAACGCAGTGCGCCAGAGCTCCAGCGACTGGCTCAACATGCCGCGATGCGCACGAAACACGCCTAGATTGCCCGCCACCACCGCATCGTCGGGATCCTGTTTCCGCACTTGCTCGTAAAGCTTTTCGGCGGTCTCGAAATCCCCACGGGCCTGGTGGAGATACCCAAGCCGCGTCAAAACCTGGCGGTCGTCCGGCTGGTCCACCCGCGCCTGCTGTAACAGCCGAAACGCTTCGCGAGCCGCAAACGCGTTACCTCGCAGCGCGACTTCGCCGTAGGCCAGCCCGAGGTCGCGAGCCGCGGGTCGGGCATTGCCGAACTGGACCAGCTTGCCAGTTTCCGTCGATTGAGGGGCCTCATTCTGCCGCTGCCGAATGATCCGGTGATCGGTCACCGCCGTATGAGCGATATCCGCGCTCTGCAGGCGGGGCATGTGACAGGCGGTGCAATCCGGCTGGCGGCTGAAGTGGCGGTCAGCCATCGGGGCGTGGCAGGCGATGCACCTGGCGCGGTAGTAACCGGCCTTTTCCTCTGCGCCGGGCTGCACGTGCGGATCGTGACAGGTGACGCACGACAGCTTGTCTCCGCTCTCGACCTTGCACCGGCTCACCGCCAGCGATTCCACGTGACTCACGGCTCCGCGACGTTGCTGCGCATTGTTTTCTCGAACGAAGATCGCGAGGTACTCCGATAACCGCTCGCCGGGCTGATACTCCTGCTGCGAGCGACCGGCTCGTGCGATCCGGGCTTCTCCCTCGAGATGGCACTGCACGCAGATGCTGTCGCGGCGCTCCCCGGTCAACTTGGCCGGATTGATCATGGCGCCCAAACCCTTTACGTGGTCGCTGCCGGGTCCATGGCAACGTTCGCAGCCAACCCCGTCCTGCAGGAATGGATCGGCGACGAACCGGTTGACGGTGCCCTTCTCGGGAGCGCGGACACGGCTCGCGTGACAGAAGAGGCAGGTCGAATCGACCGGGTGGTTCAGCTCCATCTCGCGGAGCTGCAAGTATCCGGGGGACATCTCCCAGCCGTTCTTCGCGGTGTAGTAGTTGATCGGCGCCTGGTAGAGGAACCCGTCGATGTCAAACAGAAACGTTCGTCCGCGGGTGTTGGAGCCGACGTAGTACTTCAGCGGCTGGGAGCCTTGCAATGCGGGAGTGCCGGCGCGGCTGTACGAGAGCACTCCGGTCTCCCCTTGACGAAAGACCCGATACGACACTCGTGACGGTGGATGCTCGAAAGATCCTTCGATGAGCCCTGGCAGAGCGCGCCCGCTTGTCCGCGCCATCGCCGTGCGGGAGTAGCTCTCATAGATCGCTTCGTGACAAGGGCGGCACGCCTGGTTGCCCACTTCGGCCCGCGGCTGTGCACGTTCGTCTATGCGCTCGCGCGCCGGCGTAACGCCAAGCGACAGCACCAGCGCGCCCGAGACCGCGTATGCGACGTCAAAGCGGTTCATACGAACATCGCCGGCTCGAGGTCAGGAAAAAGAGTCGAATGTTCGGGGCGGGACCAGAGCGATCGGGATCAGCTTCCGGCGCGAGCACTCCTCGAGTGCTGGCAGCCGGAAGCCGATCGCTAATCAGAACATGAACTTGAAGCCGAACTGGAAGTTCCGTTGTGGGTCCGTATTGCCGTACGCGGTGGAGTTGATGCGTCCGGCGTTGGGGTTGTCATTGCCGGGGACGCCAACCTCCGAGTCCGGGTTGCCAAGATTGACGTGGTTGAACAGGTTGACGACTTCGATACGGATCTCGAGTTGCTTGGTCCCGCCAACGCCCACGTGCTTGAAGAGCGACGCATCCGTCCGCCAGTAACCAGGGCCGCGCAGCGAGTTGCGTTCCATGTTGCCGAAAGTACCTCGCGCCGGGCGACCAAAGGCGCTGCCCGATGGTGCCGATCGGCGTGGTGTTGAACCACTGGGTTCTCGTCTGAGGGCCGTCAGGGTCCCCGATCAGGTCGGCACGGTTGGGCCCGGTGTCACGATCCGCACCCGCGTCGCGGTACGATGACGTCGAACGGCAGCCCGCTCTGCATGATGTGATTGGCATTGAACTGCCACCCGCCGATGATCGCGTCTACCGTCGGCGAGACGTCAGCCAGGTAACGGCGATTGCGGCCGATCGGCAACTCGGCCACCAGAGACAGCACGGCATTGTGCGTGCGGTCCCAGCCCGCCGGTCCGCGGTTCAGGTCGCTGTCGAACAGACCCTGATGTTCGGGCAGATCGGTCTCGAAGTATTGGGCGTCATTCATGACCGCCCGCTGCAATGTGTAGTTGGCCTTCACCGAATAGCCGCCGGAGAACCGCTTGTTGAACTTCGCCTGCAATGAGTCGTACGCATTGGTGGCGCAGTTGCAGAAGTAGGCGATGTCCTGCGTCCATCCGAACTTATTGAAGAAGGGCCTGCGGTTGTTCTGGGGGACGCCCTGCAGGTAGCCGTTGAGCGTCGCCTGGTTGATATTGACGTCGGGCCCGTCGCCCGCGAACACGTCCCGGCCGCGATTGCCGACGTAGCCGGCTTCCACCGACATCGTGTCGGAAAGCTGTCTCTGCACGATCACGTTGAACGCGTCGACCGTGGGGGGGCGCTGCTGCGTCGGGAGCGCGCGCGCGAAGACGCCGTTCGGGCAGTGGAAACGCGCCGCTGTCTGAATTTGGAAAATCGGGCGGCGGTGCACGCCTGAGCGAGGTTGAACACCGCATCGAAGTCGCGCCGGTCTCCATTCAGTTCCTGCACGTTCAGGACGGGCAGGTTCTGGGTCACGCTGTGACCGAACAGCGATCCGAAGACGCCCGATGTCGTAGCTGCGACCGAATCCGCCGCGAATGACCGTCTTGCTCATTGAACTGGTAGGCTGCCCCGACTCGCGGCGCCCAGTTCAGTTTGTTCTCGATGTCGCCGTTCAAACTGTTTCCGCCTACCCCGGCGACCCTGATTTCGCCCGTCGTCAGGTCGAGGTAGCCGGCGTTTCCGGCCTCGTTGATCGTTTGCGGGTTGATGACATCGAGTCGCAAGCCATAGTTGAGCGTGAACTTGTCGTTCGCGCGCCAGGTGTCCTGCACGTAATAGAAATGCCGCCACTGACGCTCGGCCGCGTCGGTCTGCTCGCTGAAGTACCGCGTAAATCGCGTCACATCGCCAATGAGGAATGTGGCAAGCCCGAGGCCGCCGACGCCGTTGAGCGACGTGCGGTTGTGGTGGAACGTCAGCTCGCCGGATCGATGCGCGGTCGCTGGGGACGCGCAGGTTCCAGGCCCTCCGCACGTCCATGCCGAACTTCACGCTGTGATTGCCGTACAGTTTCGTGATGTTGCCGACCAGCTGTAGCTGCTTTTCGTTCTGGTCGAGCGGGCAGTTGCACCGGTTCACGCCCAGCCCCGATCCGAACTCGAAAGTGCCCGGCAAGCTGGAGTTCTCACTATTGACGAATCCTGCGGGCAGGCCCGACGTGAACGTCTCATCGAGGTTCAAACCCGGGATACCGCGCGTCGGCGGCGGGCGTGGTGCCGTAGTCGAACGGCAGCACGGCCACCTTGTACCGGAAGAAGCCGAATCGGAAGTCGGCGAGCAGCGTCGACGACAAGGCGTAATCGAACCCATACGCCAGGCTCTGGTTGAGGACGTCGGAGACGCCGCCGAGGCTGACGAGCTCCGGCCCGCCGCCGTGCGCCGAACGCGGTCGGACCGTCGCGCAGGAAGTCGCCGAGGCTGTAGCGGCCAAAGGTGTTCAGCTTGTCGGAAATCCGGCCGTCGATACGAACGTTGAATGAGTTCTCCGTGAATGTTTCCGACCCGGACGCGACGTAGTTGTCGCGAGTTCCGTTGTCACGTCCCGCGGTGTTCGGCTCCGGAATCAAGTCGGAGCAGCTCCCGCGCCTGCGGCGACAGTCTGCCGGGCTGAATCACGTTACCCGGAAACTGCTGCCCGGTCTGGGGATCGTAGATGTTCACACCGTACGCACTCAAATCACCGCCCCGCGCGGCGAGTGTCGGCACGGTCAGCAGCTTCGAGCCGCCGACGGTGCTGCGCGTGCCCTGGTAATCGCCGAAGAAGAACACCCGGTTCTCGACGATCTTGCCGCCAATCGATCCGCCGAACTGATTCTTCTCCGTCTTTGGCAGGATGCTTGCCGGTCAGCGGATCCACCTGGAACTGCGTAAACGGATTCCGCGACTGGAACCTGTCGTCCTGATAGAACTCGAAGGCGCTGCCGAACAACTGGTTCCTGCCGGACTTGGTCTGCACCGACACGACGCCGGCCGTCGCCTGACCGAACTCGGCGTCGTAGTTCTGCGACGTGATCTTCGTTTCCTGAATCGACTCGAGCGTGGGATTGATGACGATGATGCCGAGGATGGGATCGCGGTTGTCTGTTCCATCGAGCTGGTAACCCGTGCCGCTGAAGTGCTGCCCGTTGACCATCGTCTGGGTGGAGCCCTGCGGGTTTTCGCTCGCCGCGTGCTGCCACCCGAGCTGCTGCGTGCCCGGCGTCAGGAGGATGAACTTCGTGAAGTTGCGATCGAGTACCGGCAGGTCGGTGATCTGTTTCGAATCGAAGTTGGTTGAGACGTCGGCGCGGTCGGTTTTCAACAACGGCGATCCGCCGGTGACCTCGATCTGCTCGGTGACTGCGCCGACCTGCAGGTCGAAGTTGATGGGAGTCTGCGTATCGACGCTGACGCGAACCTCGGGCAGGACGGCGGTCTTGAAGCCGGTCAACTCGGCCTTCACTTCATAGAGTCCCGGCAGCAGCCGGTCCTTGACGTAGAATCCGGATTCGTTCGTCACGACCGTATCGACCGTCTTGCGGTCGACGCTTGTGACGGTAACCGTGGCGCCGGGCATGGCGGCCCCTGAGGCGTCCTTGACGACACCCCCGATGCTTCCGTACACCGCCTGTGCGGCGGCGTTCGAGCCTGGTGCAACAACGAACAGCGCACACATGGCTATCGCTATGCGCATACCGTGGGTCTTGCGTGGCAGGAAGGAGCAGAGGCCAGAAGCCATGGGAAGTCTCCCCGGTGGAACTGCCGAAACCCGCGTCTGGCAGGTCTCAAGGCACAATCGACGAATGCTAGCACTGATTACGATTTCGTAAACGACAATGTCGACGCCGCGGCTACGCGTAGATTTACGAGCGCCGGACACTGAAGCTCAGCCGTACGCCTTGGCGGACACTTCGGGTGATTCATGCTTCTGCGACTTGCAGCCTTCTTGGTAGGTTCCGCAATGGTTCTGGCGACCTCGCGGGACGTCTCACCGGACGCGAGTTTCCAGGCACCCGCCACGCTGATCCCCAAATTCCCCCTGACCCAGGGGACGCTTTCCCTGGCGCGTCCCATCCGACCCGGTTCGTTCTTCGACGTCGTCGGCCGCCGCTCGGCGGTGTTCGGCTACGAAAACCGGGCGCTCGAGGCCTGGGTGTATCCCCTCAAGATCGTGGACGATTTTGCGCTGTCGTTCCGGTTGGAGGGCTACCCGCTGGAGATCCCGGGGCAGGACATCGCCACCGGCATCGAAGTCCGGCCCGCGGCCACCATCTTCACCTATTCGCACGCGGCGTTCACGGTGCGTCAGATCATTCTTGCCCCGATCGACGAGCCGGGGATCGTGATGCTCCTCGATGTCCAGAGCACGTTGCCGCTCAGCATCGTCGGGTCGTTTCGGCCCAGCCTGCGGCTGATGTGGCCGGCCGGGTCGATGACCGCGAATGCCGGGTGGGACGAAGGGGCGCGGGTGTACGACCTTGGCGAAGAGACGCGGCGATTCGCCGGCGTGATTGGATCGCCCGCCGCGCGGGATCTCTCAGTCATGCCGTACCAGGAGGAGCCGCGCGACGTGCCGCTCCGATTCGTCATCGACACGACATCGGATGCATCCGACACGTTCCTTCCCATCATCATTACCGGCAGCACCGCGGGCCGGGCGGAGGCCCGAGCCACCTACGACAAGCTGCTGCGCTCTGTCAGAGAGCAGTACGAAAAGACGACCGCCCACTACGAGCGGCTCCTGCAGGACACCGCACGCGTGGTCACGCCGGACCCGCGCGTGAACGACGCATTCGCCTGGGCCAAAGTGGGCATCGACAAGGGGATGGCCACCAACCCGCTGCTCGGGACCGGCCTGATCGCCGGGTTCCGGACGTCGGGGAATAGCGAGCGTCCGGGATTCGCCTGGTTCTTCGGCCGGGATGCACTCTGGACGGTGCTCGCGCTCAACGCCGAGGGAGATTTCGCGTCGAGCCGAACGGCTCTGGATTTTCTGCGGAAGTTCCAGCGCGCCGATGGAAAGATTCCTCACGAAATATCACAGAGCGCATCCCTGGTGCCCTGGTTCACGGATTACCCGTACGCGTGGGCGAGCGCCGACGCGACGCCGCTCTACGTCATCGCGCACGCGGACTACTGGCGTGCGCAGGGGGACCGTGAGTTCCTGAAAGCGAGCTGGGATTCGATCGTCAAGGCGTACCGGTTTTCGGAGGCGACCGATACGGATCGGAACGGGCTGATTGAAAACACCGGCGCAGGACACGGCTGGGTGGAGGGGGGCGCCCTTTACCCGCCGCACGAGGAAGTCTACCTGCAGGGTCTGTGGATCGATGCGCTCCGCGGCATCGCGGAGCTTGCCGACGTGATGACCGATCCGGCGCTCGCCCGCACCGCCCGCGCCGCCCAGGCACGCACCCGTGAGGCAGTCGAGCGGACATACTGGCTCGAGGATCGCGGCTTCTACGCGTTTGCGACCGCCCTGCCCCGCAAGGAACCGCCGGTCGCCGAACCGGGACCTGACCGGGCGCGCCGCCAGGCCCGGATGGACAAGCTGCGAAACGCCCGGACCATTGACGAGAACACGGTTCTTCCGGCTGTTCCGCTCTGGTTCGACACTCTCGATTCCGCCCGCGCGCAATTGCAGATCGACCACCTCGGTGGGGGCGCGCTCGCGACAGACTGGGGCAGCCGCATTCTGTCCGAGCGCAGTGAGCTCTACGATCCGTTGTCGTACCACTACGGTTCGGTGTGGCCGCTGTTTACGGGGTGGGCTTCGATGGGCGCGTACCGGTACGGCCGCCCGCACGTCGGCTTCCAGGCGCTGATGGCGAACGCGCTGCTCACCTACGATGGAGCACTGGGCTACGTCACGGAATTGCTCTCGGGAGAATTCAATGCGGCGTTTGGCCGTTCGTCTCACCACCAGGTCTGGTCCGAGGCGATGGTCGTGACGCCGGTGCTGCGCGGATTGCTCGGGATCGAGACGGCCGCGGCCGGCGGCGAGTTGCGGTTTGCGCCACAACTGCCCGCGAACTGGGACAGCCTGTCAGCTCACAACATTACCGCGGGCAATTCGCGGTTCGACTTCACGTTCACCCGCAGCCCTGGACGCCTGACTGTGGCAATCGAGCGCCGGGATGCGCCGAATCAGGCGCGGCCCGCGCAGTCCCCGACGCGGATCATCCTGGCTCCCGCATTCCCCCTCGATGCCGTGGTCCGCGCGGTCAGCGTGGACGGACGGCCGGCGAAATTCCAAACTCGGCTCGAGGGAGACATCCAACAGGCAGAAGTCGTCATCCCCGGGGCAGGCGCGAAGACATTCGTGTCGTTCAGCTATGAGGGGGGCAGCGATGTGTATCAGGCCATCGAAGCGCCGCTTTCAGGCGATCGAAACCAGGGGCTGCGCGTGCTGCGATCCCGCGCCGGCCGCGACGACCTTCAACTGACACTCGAGGGGCACGCCGGGCGTGCGTACTCGCTGCGGATCCGCACTCCGCGCAGGGCGGGCGCGGTCTCCGGCGGTGAGTTGCGCTCCGGATCCGGGGACGCGGAACTCCTCGTGAAGTTCGAAGGGACAGGGAACAATTACGTCCGTAAGGAAGTGAAAATCGCGCTGGGCAACCTACTTCGTTGAGCCTTCCTTGATCGTCACGACGCGCCGGCCCTGAACGTCGTTCAGAGATTCGATCCGGCCGCTCGGCCACGTTACCTCGACCCGATCGGCCTTCGACTGTCCCCCGAGCCCGAAGTGCAGCCGAAGGTCGTCGTGCGAGTAGTAGCTGGACTGGCTCAAGACGGCGCGGGCCTGACGAACGCCGCCCGAGGTGACGACGACGGTGGCTCCGATTGCGGAACGATTGGAGGCCGTGCCTTCGAGCTTGATCGCAATCCATCCGTGGCCGCCGGCGTACTGGTTTTCGAGAAGTGACGGCCGCTCGTTCATGTTCATGATGAGGAGGTCGACATCCCCGTCGTTGTCGAAGTCACCGGTGGCGGCACCACGACTCGAATGCGCCAGCGCAGCGTCGCCGCTCGCTTTCGTGACGTTCACGAACGAGCCCCCGATGTTTCGGAACACGAACCGCGGGCTGCGATGTGCATACTGTGGCAGCGCGCGCTCGATTTCGGGGTAGACGTTGCCGGTGACGTAGACCAGATCCTGCCAACCGTCGTTATCCAGGTCCGGGAGCGCTGCGCCCCATTCCACGTAGCGATTCTCGACGCCGAGTCCGGCGGTCGCGGCGACGTCTTCGAACAGTCCCTTCCCGAGATTGCGATAGAGGGATGGAATGTCGTCGGCGAAGTGGGTCTTGAGCACATCGAGCAGGCCGTCGCGGTTATAGTCCCCGACCGCGACTCCCATTCCCGCCTGGGCATTGCCGTTCTCGCTGTACGCGGCGCCGCTTTCCACCGCCACGTCTGTGAAAGTGCCGTCCCGATTGTTGCGGTAAAGGATCGCCGCCGTGGAGTCGGAAGCGACGTAAATATCGGACCAGCCGTCGCCGGTCAGGTCGACAGCGAAGGCAGTCATCGGATAGCGCCCTGTAACCTTTGCGATGCCTGAAGTATTCGAGACGTCGGCAAAATTTCCGCCGCCGCGATTGTGGTACAGCAGGTTCGTATCAGTCGGAAGTCCCTTGGGACCGCAATTAACCGCGATCCCCTTCCACAGGCAGTTTGGCCCCTTGCCTGGCTCGGCCGCCGTCGCCAGGTCGAATCGCAAGTAGTTCGCGACGAAGAGATCGAGCCGGCCGTCGCGATCGTAATCCACGAAGGTACAACCCGAGCCCCACCGGATACCCGATGTGGCCAGCCCGGCCCGGGCAGTCGCATCCTCGAATCGGCCGCCGTTATTCCTGTACAGCGCGTTCTGGCCGTAGGAGGTGAGGAACAGATCGGTCCAGCCGTCGTTGTCGTAATCACCGGCACATACGCTCGATGCCCATCCGGTGCGTCGCAGGCCCGCGGCCTCGGTCACATCCTCGAAAGTTCCGTTTCGCTTGTTGCGATACAAGCGGTTGGTGGGGGCGGTGCCGGAAGCGTACGCGACTTCCTCGCGCGTACCTTCCTGCAGCCGTGTTCCGCTGAGCGTCAGCGCATCGAGCCACCCGTCGTTGTCGTAATCGACGAGCGCCACGCCCGAGCCGTTGGTCTCGATGATGAATCGCTTGCGATCGACGCCGCCGTAGACCACCGGGTCCCGCAGACCCGCGCGCTCAGCGACATCCTTGAACTCCACGCGCCACGGGGCAGGGTCTGACTGCTTGACCGCCGGCTTCGCCGCTCCGGCCGCGAGCAGGCTCGCGGAAAACGCCAGGACCGATGGAAGAAACGCTGACGAGCGCCGGACGCGACGGGCCATCAGCGCCCTGGCTGCCCCTGCAGGCGCTCCGCGATATCGAAGTGACGCTTCGCCTCCGCATCCCTGCCCAGCTGCTGCAGCAGCTGCCCCAGCAGGTAGTGCGCGGAGCGGTTGTTCGGATCGTACTGAATGGCGCGCGTGAGCATGCCTTCGGCGGTCGCTGGCTGCCCCTTCTTCATGTACGCCTTACCAAGCAGGATGTAGGGTGCACTGTAAAACGGATTCAGCCAGATCGACTTCTGCAGAGCGGCGATACCTTCGTCCCACTTCGACTGGCGCAGCAAGGCGTCGCCGAGTTGCGAGAATGCCAGCGCATTTGCCGGGTTCAAGGCAATCTCGCGTTCGGTGAGCGCGACGGCTTCGTCGAGACGTCCGCGAAACAGCGCCAACTGGCCGAGAAGCGTGTGGGCCTGCGGCAGCGTCTTGTCTTTTTCGATCGCGCGCTTCAATTCGGCTTCGGCGAGAGATTCGAACTCGAGCCGGATCATCATCTGCGCCGTGACCAGATGTGCGGCGGCGGAATCGGCCGCGACGCCAAACATCCGCGCGAATGTCTCCCTCGCCCGATCGGCCTGTTGTGTCTGGACGTAGGCCTGCCCAAGGACGTAGGCCAGTTCCGGGTTGTCAGCAGCCCACGTCCGCGTCGCTTCGAGCAGCGGCACCGCATCGGTGAAACGGCCCGTCACGAAGTACGACAGACCGAGCACCTGAACGGCTTCGCGACGCTCGACCGATCCCTCCGGCAGGCGTTCGAGTACCGCGGTCAACTGCTGGATGGCGCGCGGATAATCATCGGCGTGGTAGTACGCCACGCCCAGAAGGTGGGTCACTTCCGGCCGCCGGGGCTCGTCCAGCGCCTCGAGCTGTTTCGATCGCCGCCTGCGGCTTTCCCTGGTTGATCAAGAGGCGCGCCTGCGCGAGTACCGTCGCCGAATTGTTGACTTGTGCAGCTCCGCACACCGGCGCCACAAACGCGCCCGAGACAGACGCGACGACACGGAATCGCGACTGCTTCAGCGGGTCGCGTTCCCGGGAGAGACCGTCAACGGCAAAACACAACAGAAGTGACGTAGTTGCCGCCACACGCCAAGTGACCCAGCGACCCATCGAGTCATTCTACCGGCTGTGTGGGCTGCACGTGTTAGTCGGCTTGTGATTCGTAACCATAGAGGTTACACTGATCTGGTTGGCGATCAGGCGATTTCGACACAAAGGGCTCGAGCGGTTCTTCACCACTGGAAACACGCGCGGTATTCAGACGAAACATGCGGATCGCCTCCGGCTGATCCTCGGCCGACTGAACGCGGCTGCCGACCCGCGCGACATGAATCTGCCCGGCCTCAGCCTTCACGAATTGCATGGCACGCGGAAGGGCACGTGGGCTGTCACGGTGAGCGGCAATTGGCGGGTCACGTTCGTATTCAGCGGCAAGGATGCCGAGCGAGTCGACTACGAGGACTACCACTGAGGCATGGCGATGAAGATGCACAATCCACCGCACCCCGGCCAAGTGCTTCGCGAACTCTGTCTGAAGCCGCTCGGCCTGACGGTGACCGAGGCCGCTCGAGCGCTTGGTGTGAGCCGCAAGACGCTGTCCAGCATCCTGAACGGGCGTGCCGGTATCAGCCCGGAAATGGCTGTGCGGCTGTCCCTGGCTTTAGAGACGACCGCCGAGAGCTGGATGAACCAGCAGGTCCAGTACGACCTGTGGCACGTCGAACGAAACCGCAAGAAACTTCGCGTGGCTCGGCTATCGGCCGCCTGACGGAAACGCTCTCGATCAAAATTCCGGCTGAGATCACTTGGTGCTTGATCGTGCAAGACGATGAAACTCATCCAAATCCAGCCCCAGCTCCCGGCTGTTCCAGAGATCGTCCATGGCGTCGATCAGCTTATTCCAGGCGATCCGCGCTTCAGGGAATGCGCCCAACGATCCGGGCGCTTCTGCTTCGTACCCTTCTAGAGCAGACTGAATCGCGTCCACTGGAATCGCTGCGAAGTCCAGCATGGGATCGCCCCAGCCCGCGTCGCCCCAATCGATAATGGCCAGCAGCTCGCCATCGGCCGCGCACATGATGTTCATCGGGTGGATGTCGTCATGGATGAAGCGTGTCTCGATACCTGCGGCGAGGTACGGGTGAAGTTCTTCGGCCAAGTGTTCGACCCGTCCGGCCACGTCGATGTCGAGCTTCTTCGCAGCAACCAGCCGCTTCACAATCGCATCAACATCCTGGTCGCGCACGGGCTCGTCGAGGTACCCGTCGGGATCGGCACACTCTCGGACCCGCAGGTGGAGCCTGGCGAGCTCGCGACCGACGCCTCGCCACACCTCGGCTGTCTGGCCAGGCGACAGGCGCGCCAACCCAAGGGTTTCTCCGTGCACGCGCTCCCACAACGAGAAGGGCCGGTCGACCAGTGTTCGAGTGTCATCGAATGCGATCAACCGTGGTGTCAAAATGCCCGCCGCGCGCGCAACCGGCGCGGCGACTGACTCCGTCCGTGCGTCCACCACGCCGTCGGGATGCTCGGTCGCCACACGGAGCACCACGTCCCGTGTCGCAAAGATACGATTCGCCAGACCGGTCGAGGGCAGGACCTCCCATGACCCTGGTACGCCGTGCCTTGCGAACATCGCACGAGGAAACGAAGGTCATTTTCCGGGCCGCATGGCAACGCCGCTGCCTTCTTTCAGCGTGACGATCCGATCGATCCCCACGTCCGTCCACGTTTCCTGAAGACCGTTGGGCCAGCGGATCTCGAGCCGTTCGATGCGCGTCGCATCGCCAAGGCCGAAGTGCACGCGCAGATCGTTCTGCGAGTAGTAGCTGCCGCCGCCGCGCACTTCCTGCACCTGCTGTCCGGCGGCTGTCGCGAGGCGAACGCGGGCTCCGATGGCGCTTCGATTCGACTGCGTGCCGACCAGCTTCACGATCAGCCAGTGCGCATTCGGCGGAGAATCGAGGATGAACAGATCCGGAGCGTCATGGACGTTGTTCACGACGATGTCGAGATCGCCGTCGTTGTCGAGATCAGCGAAGGCTGCGCCCCGACCGGCTTTCGGCGTGGTGACGGCAGCTCCCATGCGTTCCGTGACGTCTTCGAACCGTCCATTCCGCAGATTGCGGTACACGACTTTCCGCTGCTTGTATCCGGCCTCGGTCTTCAGACGTTCGACCTCGGGGTAGACGTGTCCGTTGACCAGGAAGAGGTCGAGCCATCCGTCCTTATCGAGATCCAGGAATCCGACGCCCCATCCGAGCCACCGCGTGTTCAGGCCGATCCCTCCGGCAAACGTCCGGTCTTCGCACAACCCCTTCCCGTCGTTGGCGTACAGAGTCGACGTGTCGCCGGCAAAATTGGTCTTGAAGATGTCGAATGTCCCGTCGCGATTGAAATCACCGATCGCGACGCCCATGCCGGCCTGCGGTTTCCCGTCCTGGCTGTAGGCGCAGCCCGCCGCGACGCCAACGTCAGTGAACGTGCCGTCGGTGTTATTCAGATACAGCGCGCTTGGATTCGAGTCGTTGGCCACGTACAGATCGACCCACCCATCGTCGTTGAAATCCAGCGTGCTGACGCCGAGGCCGTAGGTGCCCTTCGCCTTCGTGATGGCCGCGCGCTCGGAAACATCCTCGAACATGCCTTTGCCCATGTTGCGGTACAAGACGTTCTTCCCGCCGGGGAGGCCTGGCGGACCGCACGCGACGGGAATGCCCTTGTAGCGACATAGTCCCGACTCCGGCACAGGCGCCGAGGCGAGATCGAAGTCGATGTAATTGGCGGCAAAGAGGTCGAGGCGGCCGTCGCGATCGTAATCGAGAAAGGCACACCCGGCCCCCCAGCGCGTTTTCGCGGACTCGAGGCCGGCGGCGACCGTCACTTCCTCGAACGTGCCGTTGCCGCGATTGCGATACAGACGGTTCTGTCCCCAATACGTCACGTATAGATCGTCGAAGCCATCGTTGTCGTAGTCGCCGGCGCACGCCCCCTGACCCCACCCGCTTTGCGTCAGGCCAGCCTTTGCGGTCACATCCTCAAAGGTGCCGTTGCCCTTGTTCCGATAAAGATGACTCGTCGGCGCGCGGCCAGCGGGGAATCCCTCCAGAACGGATCCGTTGACGAGGAAGATGTCGAGCCAGCCATCCGCATCGAAGTCGAGAGCGGCGACGCCACAGCCGGTAGTCTCGAGCAGGTATTTGTTGGTCTGTGTGCCGCCAAACACGGTGACCGCCGTGAGTCCGGCCTCGCGGGCGATGTTCCGAAACGAGAAAGCGGCCGGAGGACCTTGTGCGCCCCAGTCACGGGCACCGGCGGCCGTGACGGCGAGCAGGGACGTCGCGATCGTCAGGTGGCGGAGCACTCGCGCCTTCACGGCTTGTCGTCGGGCGGCCGCAGGTAGGGCGCGAGCCGGCGCGCTTCAGCGAAATGGACGCTGGCCTCCGCCCGGGCGCCCGTCTGCCGCAGCGCCAGAGCGAGCTGATAGTGGGCTCGAGGGTTGTCGGACGCGAGTCGGATCGCTTCACGAAATCGCTCGATCGCACCGGCGCGATCGCCCGCCTTCAGCTTCTGAACTCCGACGCTGACGGCGAAGGTGGAGGCCTGCGCGTCCGCCGTCCGCTGGTTCAGCCGGTCGGCTTCGGCGAGTTCCTTCTCCGCGGCGTCATGCTGGCCCAGTTGCTTGAGGGTTTGTCCGAGGCTGCGGTGCGCTTCGATGGAATTCGGCTGAAATTTGAGCGACTCTCTGAACGACGACACCGCCTGGGTGAGTGCGCCCTGCTGCTTCAGTACCGTGCCCAGCATGTAATGCGCCTCGGCGTAATCAGGCTTTCGCGTCAGCGCGTTGCGGAACTGTTCCGCGGCCTCGTCAACCCGGCCGGTCTGCCACAGGACCACGCCGAGCGTGAACGGCGCTTCGGGCAATGCCGGATCGATCGACGCCGCACGCCGCAATTCGATCTCGGCCGCAGCGAACTCGTCCTGCTGCTTCAGCGCCAGACCAAGGTTGTAGAACGCTTCCGCGTTTTTCGGATCGAGCTCGACGAGCGCCCGGTAAACCTTCACGGCGCCTGCCAGGTTCCCCTGCTGCATCAGGGCGGTGCCGAGATTCAAACGCGCGGGAGTGTAATCGGGATGCTCATTGACGAGTTGCTGAAGAACGGCGACCGCGTCATCACCGCGACCCTTGTGCGTTAGCGCCAGACCGAGACTGTTCTGTGCGTCTCGCGCCGACGGATCAATGCGCACCGCAGCCTCGAGGTGCTCGATCGCGCTGTCGAGATCGCCGAACGCCTCGAGCGCGATCCCGAGACGTAGCCTCGCAACCGCCAGTTTCGGGTTCAGGCGGACCGCGTCGCGCAAATGCTCGATCGCGGGTTCGAGTCGTCCCAGGTTCTGGAGCGTCAGGCCGAGATAGTAGTGGGCTTCTGCATGCTCGGGCCGCAGCTTGACGGCAGCCTCCAGGGCGGGAAGCGCTCCGGCGAAATCCCGCGTCCACCATCGCGTGGCGCCGAGGTGGTACTGCGCATCGAACAGGCGGGGATCGAGCTGGACCGCCTCTTCGAATCGGGTGATGGCCTCACGCGTCTGACCCTGCTGCCCGAGCACAAAGCCAAGTCGGTCGCGCGCTTCGGCCATTTGTGGTGCGTAACCAATCGTCTTCACATACGCCGCGGCAGCGGCGGGCAAATCCTTCTGACGCTCTTTGAGGAGACCGAGGAGGAAATGAGCTTCGGCTGAGGCAGGATCACGCTGCAGCGCCGCGTCGATGTAGCTTTGCGCACGCGCGATGTCATTAGCCTCCAGCAGCGCGCGCCCTTGCTTCAGCAGCGCGAGCTTCGAGGATGAGGTGGCCGCGCGATCTTTGGCAACCGCACTTTGAGCCAGTACGTCGGCGCGACACCACACCAGGACTGAGGCGAGTGCCGCGGCACACCAGACCCCTCGATGACGCACCATTTGGCCATTCTACCTCCCGGAAAATGAGAGACACTACGTGCGGACGTGCGGACGTGCAGGGTGCCAGGCGAACCGCGCACGCCACGCCCCGCGCCCCGCGCCCCGCGACATGCGAGCAGAGTTCAGGAGGCGGTTGTGAAAAGTCTTGGTCAGCGTTGTGCGCTCGCGATTGTGCTGGGGCTGGCCGTGGCGTCCCCGGTGGCGGCGCAGTGGACGTCGCTCGGCGCAATGCCGGCACCGCGTCAAGAGACCAACCGTCTCACGTTCCGCAATCGCCAGGGCACCGTCGTTGTGAGCGTCGTCGAGCCGCACATTTTCCGCGTCCGCTTCGCGCCCCGCCAGGTACTGGGACGCGATCATTCCTATAGCGTGGTCCCGGGCACGCGACAGGATCCCGGCGCGACCTTCCGGATCGCCGGCGACCGATCGACCATCACCACCGCTGCCCTGCAGATGACGATTCGTCACGACCCGTTCCGCATCTCAATTGCGGATGCGCAGGGGAACTCGCTCGACGAAGACGATCCGCAGAACGGGATCGCCTTCTCCGGCAGCACTGTACGTGTCTGGAAGCGGTTGCGTGACGATGAACAGGTGTACGGCCTGGGATCGAAAACCGGCGACTTCAACAAGCGCGGGCGCCAGCTGGGCGGCTACAGCTACACGATGTGGAACAGCGACACGTTCGCGTACGACCTCAGTACCGATCCGATCTACGTGTCAGTGCCGTTCTTCCTCGTGCTCCGCGGCGGCCGCAGCCACGGCATCTTTTTCGACAACACGTTTCGCAGCAACTTCGACATCGGTCACCAGTCGCAGGGACGGCTCTCGTTCGGCGCCGACGGCGGAGAGCTCAATTACTACTTCGTCAACGGTCCCGATCCCAAGAGCGTGATCAATCGCTACACCGCGCTCACCGGTCGGATGCCCCTGCCGCCGCGGTGGGCGCTTGGATACCATCAATGCCGCTACTCGTATTACCCGGACTCCAAGGTGCGCTTCATCGCGCAGAACTTCCGCGAGCGACGGATTCCGGCTGACGTGATCTGGCTCGACATCCACTACCTCGAAGGCTTCAACCCGTTCACCTGGGACCCTCAGCGGTTCCCGGACCCACCCGGCCTCATCGCCGACCTCCTCCGGCTCGGGCTGCGGCTCGTTACGATCGTCGACGCCCATCCCAAGAAGGCCCCCGGCTGGGCGCCGTACGATTCGGGCCTCGCCGGAGATCACTTCGTGAAGAACCCGGACGGCAGCGTGTACGAAGCGCCGGTGTGGCCCGCCCGGGCGGAAAAGAATCCGGGGCCAAGCGTCTTCCCCGACTTCAGCAAGCCGGCGGCCAGGGAATGGTGGGGTGGTCTGTTCGCAGCGCTGGTCAAAGCCGGAGTCGCGGGAATCTGGAACGACATGAACGAGCCCGCGATATTCGACACGCCGACGGCGACGATGCCCCTGACCGTGCGTCACGACAACGAGGGACAACCGACCGATCATCGCGAGATTCATAACGTGTACGGCCTGCTGAACACGCAGGGGACATACGAAGGGCTGCTGCGGCTGCGTCCCAACGTCCGGCCGTTCGTCCTCACTCGCGCGACGTATGCCGGAGGGCAGCGCTACGCGGCGGTCTGGCCCGGCGACAACGTCAGTGACTGGGGGTATCTGCGCGGTTCGATCGCCACCCTGATGGGGATGGGCCTTTCAGGCCTGACGTTCGTCGGCAGCGACATCGGTGGATTCGCCGAAGCTCCGTCTGCGGAGCTATATACCCGCTGGCTGCAGACCGGTGTCTTCTATCCGTTCATGCGCACCCACACCGCCGACGGCACGCCCGACCAGGAGCCCTGGTCCTACGGCATCTTCCACGAAGGGTTGAATCGCCGCGCCATCGAGTTGCGCTACGAGCTGCTGCCGCACATCTACAACGTCATGCGCGAAGCCAGCGTGACGGGCATTCCCGCGATGCGGCCGCTGCTGCTGGAGTTCCCAGACGATCCGAACACCTACGGCATGCAGGACCAGTTCATGTTCGGCGCCGACCTGCTGATCGCGCCGGTTCTTGCGTGAGGGTGTCACCGAACGTGAGGTGTATCTCCCGAAGGGTGATTGGTTCGACTACTGGACCGGGCAGCGGCATGCGGGTGGGACCCGAATCCGGATGCCGGTCACGCTCGCGTCCATCCCGATATTCGTTCGGGCGGGCGCCGTCCTCTTTTCACAGCCGGTCGTGCAGCATACGGGCGAGATGCCGGGAAAACCTGTCCGGATCACGGTCTATCCGGGACCGGCCAGGGACGCCGCCCTGTACGAAGACGACGGAGAAACCCTGGAGCACACGCGGGGGGCATCCTCGCTCCGCCAGGTGAAATACGATGCGGCCGATCGCGCGCGGCACACCGTCGAGATCGGCGCACCATCCGGCACCTACCGGCCGGCGCCGCGGAGTCTCGAAGTCTCGATACGCTGGGATGGGGAACCCGCTCGCGTCGTGGTCGGAACCAACCAGGTCGTGCCCCGCGTTGCCTCCGACGCGCTCGCTGCCCAGCACGTCAGGATGGACGATCAACCAGGGATCGGTGATCGTTCGACACCCCGACACGTTCGGCGTGATGCGTATCGTCATCGAGCGGTAAGGCTTCCAGCTTCCAGTCTCCAGTTTCCAGTCTCGAGCTGAGCTTCGGGCCGGGAGCTGAAAGCTGGAGGCTGGAAGCTATACAATCCGCCGCGTGAGTGCACCTCCGAATCCTCCGCTGATGTTGATCGCCCCGGTGTCGGGCGTACTCGTTCCCCTAACGGATGTGCCGGATCCAGCCTTTGCGCAAAAGCTCGTCGGCGACGGCATTGCGATCGATCCAGTCACCGATCGCATTCTCGCGCCCTGCAACGGTGTCGTCGCCCAGCTGCACTGCGCTGGTCACGCAGTCACCATCAAGACCGACGCTGGCGACGAAGTACTGATCCACGTCGGTCTCGATACTGTGATGCTCAAGGGTCGGGGCTTCACCCCGCATGCCCGCGCCGGCGATGTCGTTCGCGCGGGAGACCTGCTGCTGTCCTTCGACGCCGACCTGGTGGCCACGCAGGGGCGCAGCCTGCTGACCGAAATGGTCGTGACGACGATGGAGGGGGTCACGCTGAGCATGCCTCGCAGCGGCGTGGTAACGGCCGGACGCGACGTAGTGCTCGAGCTCTCGCGATCCGCAGCGACGACCGAAGCCGCCGTCGCTCCGCCGGACGCCGACACGGTCTACTCGCAGCCTGTCGTCATCTCGAATGCGACTGGTCTTCACGCGCGGCCGGCCGCCATCATCGCGGCGCGCGCGCGCCAGTTCAAGTCGAGTGTCCGCCTCGTGCGGGGGGACCGGCACGCCAATGCCAAGAGCCTGACCAGTCTCATGGCGCTCGAAGTTGCAGACGGGGACGCGGTCACGATCGGCGCGACCGGCGAGGACGCGTCCCAGGCCGTCGCCGTACTGAGCCGGGTGGTCGCTGAAGAAGCGCGTGATTCGGCACCCGCGGACGCCGCCGATCGCGCCGCAGTCGCGGCTCCCAGCGGCGCGACACCAGCCCCGCCGCGGTCGGCCGATCCAAATTGTCTGACGGGAGTCGCCGCCGCACCCGGCGTGGCACTGGGGAAGATCTTCCAGTGGCGCCAGCAGGAAGCGCCCGTCGTTCAGCACGCCGCAGATCAGTCGCGTGAACGGCGGCAGCTCGACCAGGCGCTGGCGGAGGCCCACTCGCAACTCGATGCGCTTCAGCAGCGTCTCGCGACGCATGCGGATGCAGACAAGGCCGCGATTTTTTCGGCACACAAGGAGCTTCTGGAAGATCCGGATCTGCTCGACAGCGCGGTCGACGCGATCCAGGGCGGCGCGTCGGCAGCGTACGCATGGCAGCAGGCGTACCGCGCGCAGGCCGATCGCCTGGCGCGTCTGTCGAACGAAATCCTCGCCGGGCGCGCCGGCGACGTCCGCGATGTGGGACGTCGCGTACTCCGGATCCTGACGGGCACGGCGAGTGCTCCGCCGGAGCTGCCGGCCGACGCCATCGTCATTGCCGAAGACCTGACTCCATCCGACACTGCGTCGCTCGACCGGCGGCGGGTCCGTGGGCTCTGCACGACGGGGGGCGGCAGCACGTCGCATGCCGCGATCCTGGCGCGTGCGCTGGATCTGCCGGCGGTGGCGGGCATCGATCCGCGCGCGCTCGAACTGCACGACGGCACGCCGGCGATGATCGATGGCAGCCGCGGCATCCTCCAGATCGAGCCGTCCGACGATGAACGGGCGTCGGTCGTCGCACGGCAGGGACGCCTCGAAACACGCCGCGCCGCCGAGCGCGCCGCCGCCCAGGAGCCCGCCGCGACGACAGACGGACATCGCGTAGAAGTTGTGGCCAACATCGGAGACCTCGCCGAAGCCCGCCAGGTCGTGCCGCTCGGCGGCGAAGGCGTCGGCCTGCTTCGCACCGAGTTCCTGTTCTTCGACCGGCAGGAGCCGCCGGGTGAGGACGAACAGGCGCGGATCTACGAGGACATCGTGCGTGCCGCTCGGCCCGGGGCGCATCCTCGTCGTTCGCACGCTCGACGTCGGCGGCGACAAGCCGCTCCCGTACCTGCCGATGGCGGCGGAGGAAAACCCGTTTCTCGGCGAGCGCGGAATTCGAATGCTGCTGAACCGCCCGGACGTGTTGCGCACGCAGTTGCGCGCGATCCTGCGCGCCTCAGCCGCCGGGCGGATCTGCGTCATGTTTCCGATGATCGCGACGATGGAGGAGTGGTCGACCGCGCGCGGCGTTCTGCGAGGCGGCGCGGACGGCGCTCGGCGCCGCCCCGCATCCCGGTCGGGATCATGGTCGAGACGCCGGCGGCCGCGCTGCTCGCCGATCAGTTCGCCCGAGATGCCGACTTCTTCTCGATCGGCACCAACGACCTGACGCAGTACACGCTGGCGATGGATCGCAGCGCATCCGCGGCTGGCGCCGCGCGCTCGATGCGCTTCACCCGGCGGTGCTGCGACTGATCGACGCAGACCGTGCAGGCGCGCCCACGAGCGGCAGCGGTGGGTCGGCGTCTGCGGCGGCCTCGCCAGCGATCCGCAGGCGGTCCCGATCCTGATCGGGCTGGGCGTCGACGAACTGAGCGTCAGCGTTCCAGCGGTGCCGGCGGTCAAGGCGCAGATTCGCCGCCTGCGCCTGGCGGACTGCCGGGACGTCGCGGCGCGCGCGCTGGCGGCGTCAGCCGCCGCTGAGGTGCGTGCGCTCGTGAATCAAGAGGACGAGAGCGGGTTGCGATGACCATCTGGAAAAACGCATTCGGCTCGCTGCAGAAGATCGGCAAGTCGCTGATGCTGCCGGTCTCGGTGCTGCCGGTCGCCGGCATCCTGCTCGGCGTCGGGAGCGCGCACTTCACGTGGCTGCCGGCGATCGTATCGGACGTGATGGCGCAGTCGGGCGGCGCCATCTTCGGCAACCTCCCGCTGATCTTCGCCATCGGCGTCGCGCTCGGGTTCACCGCCAACGACGGCGTCGCGGCGCTGGCCGCGGTTGTCGGCTACGTCGTCCTGCTCGCGACGATGGGCGTCATCGCCGTCGCTCCTCGGTTACGAGCCGAAGACGATCATGGGCATCCCCTCGATCGAGACCGGCGTCTTCGGCGGCATCCTCGATCGGCGCGCATCGCCGGGTGGCTGTTCAACCGCTACTTCCGGATCCAGCTGCCGCCGTATCTCGGATTCTTTGCCGGCAAGCGCTCGGTGCCGATCCTGACGGCGCTGGCGGCGGTGGTCGGCCGGCGTCGTCCTCAGCCTCGTCTGGCCGCCGATCGGCCGTGGCATCGACAGCTTCTCCCGCTGGGCGGCGTCGGGCAATCCCGCGGCGGCGTTCGCGATCTACGGCGTCGTCGAGCGGTCGCTCATTCCGTTCGGCCTGCATCACATCTGGAACGTGCCGTTCTTCTTCGAGGTCGGACAGTACCTGGACCCGGCGAGCGGCAAGATCCTGCGCGGCGAGATCTACCGTTACGTCGCCGGAGATCCGACCGCCGGGAACCTGGCCGGCGGCTACCTCTTCAAGATGTGGGGACTGCCGGCTGCCGCGATCGCGATCTGGCACAGCGCCAGGCCCGAGAACCGCGCCAAGGTCGGCGGCATCATGATCTCCGCGGCGCTCACGTCGTTTCTCACCGGCATCACCGAGCCGATCGAGTTCTCGTTCCTGTTCGTCGCGCCGCTGCTGTACGCGATCCACGCGCTGCTCGCCGGCGGCGGCGTACTTCATCTGTATCGAGCTCGGCATCCGGCACGGCATGACGTTCTCGCACGGGCTGATCGACTTCGTCGTGCTGTTCCCGCAGTCGACACACGGCCTCTGGTACCTCTGGCTCGGCCCGATCTGGGCGCTGATGTACTACGGCATCTTTCGGACGATGATCCGGCAGTTTGATCTGAAGACTCCGGGCCGGGAAGTTGAAGAGGTCGCCGGAAGTTCAAGCCGCCGGCCCCGCGGCCGGGCAGACCAATCTTCCGCGAGAAGTTGTCCTGGCGTTTGGAGGCCGGGGCAACATCCGGAGCCTCGACGCCTGCATCACGCGTCTCCGCGTCGATCTGTACGACGTGACACGCGCACACCCCGATCGACTCAAGGCGCTGGGTGCGTCGGGAGTCATGACGGTCGGCGGCGGCATGCAGGCGATCTTCGGAACGCGGTCCGAGAACCTGAAGACCGACATCGAGGCCTACCTGAGCACCGCCGGCTCCGAAGCGGACGCACCGGTTGATTCGGAACGCCGCCCGGTGTCGCCGCGTCCGGCCGAATTATCGTCGGCCCCCGATCCGGGAATCCGGGTGGACTTTGCCGGCCGCGCCGCGGAGATCGCGCGCGCGCTCGGGGGACTGCGCAATCTGCAAACCGTGGAGGCGTGCGCGATCACGCGACTCAGGATCAGCCTGGTCGACGCGCAGTCGATCGACGAGGCGGCACTTCGTACTGCCGGAGTTCCTGCCGTCATGCGCGTCGCGCCGAACCTGGTCCATCTGATCGTCGGGAACGACGCTGCGGCCATTGCCGCGGCCATCCGGGAATTGCTCGCGCATCAGCCGCGCGCCGCAGCGCCGAAATGAGTCCGGGTCCCCGCCGGTCAGACCGACAGCAGCCGCTCGAAGAAGGACCGGTAGCGTTTCATCGCGATGCGCAGATCCTCCGTTGAGACGTTATCGCCGCGTCCCCACTGCTGCTCGAGTGTCGTCCGTTCGTCGGCAAACACTTCCGCCAGCCGCTTGATGACCTCGGCCACCAGTGCGTCGGCCTGTTCAACTGCGGCGCGGGGCTCGTCGACGAATCCGGTCTGAACGGCTTCCCATCGCGAGCGGAATCCACGCCCCTCCTCGTCGTGAAAGAGCGGTGCGTTCGCACTCTCCGCACTCTTCGCACTTTCCGCACTCTTCGCACTTTCCGCACTCTTCGCACCCTCTGCACTCTCGCTTGTGGAGGCGTTGCGATCGGCCGCCTCAGCAATGTCGCGGGTTGACATGGGTTTGTTCATGACGCCCTCCGGCGGGGATGGTGTTGCTCGACCGCGGCTCCGGCCCGCGTTTCGAGGAGATCCTGGAACAAGGCACGGTAGTTGACTACAGCCTGCCGGAGCTCTTCGGTTCCAGCGTCACCGTGTTTGCGCCTGAGTGCGAGCGCCCGCGCGACGCGGTAGTTCTCGACCACTCCAGGGTGATCGACCGAGAGGTCTGCTGCGCGGGTCTCGAAGTCTTCGATCGGGTAACCGCGGGCTGACATCACCTGTGCGACGAGACGGTCGGCCGACTCGACGGCGCGATCCGGATCATCCACGAACATTCCCTGCACGCGTTGCCATTCACGGTCGAACGAGCTCGCCTGCTCAGGTGTGAGTGCATGGATCTTGAATTTCTCGACGCGGCGGACGCGATCTTCCAGCGCCTCGGCGGCTTTGGCGGGTGCCCCAGTCTCGTTCACGGCGCGGTCATACTCCGGCCCGAACCGGTCCTTCACGCGAGCGATCTTCTGCCGCTGCAGATACATCCACACGGCAGCGGCCGCGGCTATCAACACCACGGCAATTACGACGACCATCAGGTTGTCCGACACGTTCACCTCCTCGATACTGACGTTCGCAATCATCGTTCCCGGCTTGGGCGCCGAAGCCTCGGCGAAGGCGGCTTGGGCGCCGAAGCCTCGGCGAAGGAGGCCCCCGACCTGAACCGTGGAGTAAGATCGCGCTCGGGAGTCAATATGCGTAGGTCGATCCTCATCGCTGCAAGCGTACCGGTGCTTGCGTTTCTGGCAGGCTGTGGCGGGTCCACGGAGCCGCAGTTCGGAGTCGCCGAAGCGAAGGTCATTCGGCAGCGCACGGCGGACTTCGCTGCGACCTTCAACGCGAAGGAGGTCGATAAGCTCATCGGATTCTATGCCTCCGAAATTGTCTTCATGCCACCGAATGCGCCGAAGCTACGCGGAAAGGATGCAGTCGCGAACTTTTTCAAGGACATGTTCTCGCAAGGGGCGACGGAGCTGAGGCTGGAGTCGACCGACGTCGGGGGGCATGGACCCCTTGCGTACGAAAGCGGGACCTATTCGATGAACCGGCGTCCGGCAGCTGGCCCTCACACGCGCGACAGGGGCAAGTACATGTTCATCTGGCGGAACACCAACGGCCAGTGGCTGATGGAGTACACCATCTGGAGCAGCGACCTGCCTGGCACGGTGGACATCGCGCCGTCCAAGTAACCCTGAACGCGCAACTGGACGGGTTGACTGGGTCGTCTCACAGCCCGCGCGTGACGTAACGTCGTACGGCGGCGACGGTGCGCTCGATATCGGTCTCGAGATTGTAAAAGTGCGGCGAGAACCGAAGGCCGGGGCGATCACTTCCTCCTCGTGTCGAGCACACGATCCGGTCGCGCTCGTAGAGCGCGGCGTGCAGCTTATTGACATCCAGGCCCGCCGGCTGAAACGACACAACGGCTCCCGAAAGTTGCGGATCGTCGTGGGTCCAGACCTTGACGCCGTCGATGGTTTTCAGCTCTTTCGTCAGCAGCGTCGTCAGCCCGCGGACGCGCTTCTCGATGGCGGCGCGACCGATCCGCTCCTCGAACTGCAACGCCGCATCGAACCCCATCATCGCCGCTTCGTCCCGCTGGCCGCACGCCTCGAGCGCTCCGTGAGATGCCCACCTCCCCGCCGTAGAGACTGACAATCGTCGGCTTGATGCGGTCGTGAACGCGTGCGTTGACGTAGAGCACGCCATTCTCCTTCGGACCGCACGGCCATTTGTGCGCGCTGCCGGAATAGAAGTCCGGTTGCATGTCGGAGAGATCGACGTCCAGCACGCCGAACGACTGCGCGCCGTCCACGAGTGACAGCGCGCCGTGTTCCCGGGCGAGACGACAGAGCTCGCGCGCGGGGAGCAGATCTCCAACCGACGCGGTGACGTGAGTGAAGGCGATCAGGCGGGTAGCGGGCGTGAGCTGACGCCGAAACGCCTCGATGTAGGCCTCCGGTCCGGGATGCGGATTGACCTGCTGGACCGTCTTGACGGTGAACCCGAACCGCTGCGCCTTCTGGCGCCAGGCGGCGTGGTTGCTGGGATGATTGTCAGAGAAGATGACGACCTCATCGCCGGCGCGGAGGTCGATGCCGCTCGACACCATGTTGTTGGCTTCGCTGGTATTGCGCGTGATCACGACCTCCTCCGGAGTGACGCGCAGGCAGGAGGCGAGGCGGCGGCGCAGGGCCTCTCGACCCTCGTGGGTTTTTCGGCGGTTCTGCGACGAGGGGTCACGATCGACGAGCTGCGTGGCCGACGTCAGGGCATCGAGCACGGGTGCGGGCGAGGGACACAGGTTCGCCGCGTTCAGGCAGACATAGCCGGGCGGCATGACGAACTGATCGCGGACTTGGTGCCAGCCGCGCTCGTCTTCCGGCGGCACGACCGCTGGTGAGCCGGGAAGCGTCCACGCCGCCGGCCTGGCGGCGAAGAGTGCCGCCGAACCGCCAACCGCGAAGAGCCTCGCGAAGTCCCGGCGGCTGCGATCGGTGATGCCCACCATGCGCTCCTCCATCAGATGTGTCGGGCTATTATGCGCCGGCCGGCCGGTGGGAGAAGTCCTGAAACTGGACTGAAAAGAATCTGAAATCGCCCTGAAACGATCAGGCGCGGGCGAGCGAATCCGAGGCCGTTCGCACTTTCGTGAAGGCTTCTACAACCCCGTCGATCCAGGTCGCGTCCGCGAGCAGCGCCTGGTGTGGCAGCCAGATCCCATCGCGACAGTAGGCTTCGGCATTTGCGCAGTCCTCGACGCGGTGCGGCTGGGTCTCGAACAGGATGTTGCGATAGAGCGGATGGGGATACGACACCGTGGCCGGCACGCCTTCTGCGACGAGCGCCGCGACGACCTGGTCGCGCGGGGCGCCGAAGACATCGGCGTCGAGCCGCATTGAGAAGATGTGGTACGCATGGGCGTCGACGCGCGGATCGAGCACGGCGGGTGCCGGGGCCAGACCCTCGACAACCTTCAGCCCGTCTCGCAGCCGCGTCGCAGCCGCGTGCCGCCGCCGAACGTGATCGGGGAGACGTTTGAGTTGTGACAGCAGCAACGCCGCCTGAAAGCCGGTCAGGCGGGCATTGGTGCCAAGCCTGACGTGCTCGTACCAGGCGCCGCCGGTGCGTCGCCCCTGGTGGGCGATCGACCGCGCGGTTTCCGCAAGCTCCGCATCGTCGGTCAGCAGCATCCCCCCCTCACCCGCTGTGAGGTTCTTGCTCGCTTGAAAGCTGAAGGACCCGAACGCTCCGAAACCGCCGACCGGCCGGCCGCTCCACCGAGCGCCGGGCGCGTGAGCGCAGTCCTCGATCAGCGCCAGATGCCGGTCCGCGCACAGGCGCGTAAATGCATCGAGGTCAGCCGGGCAGCCGGCAAAATGCACCAGTACGATTGCCCGGGTCCGCTCTGTGATCGCCTCCGCGGCACGTCGCGGGTCCAGGTTTATCGTCTCCGGATCTACGTCTGCGAAGACGGGCACCGCGCCGACGCGGGCAATGGCCGTCGCCGAGGCGACAAAGCTGATCGGCGGCACGATCACCTCGTCACCCGGTCGGACTCCCGCAGCCGCCAGGGCGATCTCGAGGGATACCGTGCCGTTGGCCACGGCAATCCCGAAGCTGACGCCATGGTCGGCAGCCATGCGACGTTCGAGTTCGGCGACCGAGGGGTGATAGCCCCCCCAGACCCGGCTTTCCAGCACCTCCAGGAGTGCGATGCGATCCCCCTCGTCGACTTCCGGCCAGCCAGGCGCAGGTGCAGTAACGGCGGGCGTGCCGCCATAAATGGCCAGGCGTTCGTCTTTCATGCCTTCTTCTCCAGCAGCCGGATCGCAGACGCGGCCAGTACTGCCGCGCCGACCGGCAGCGCGCTTTCATCGAGGTCGAATGTCGGACTGTGCCAGACCGGATCCGGAACGGCCGGACTCGTCACGCCGAGCCAGAAGATCGTGGCGGGAACGACAGCGGTCATGTAGGCGAAGTCCTCCGCCCACGTCTCGAACGGCAGATCGATCACGTTCTCGCGTCCGAGAACCGAGACCGCCGCCTCACGCACGGATTGCGTCACGGCCGGGTCGTTCTTCGTGACCGGATAGCCTTCAATCACGTCGAGCCGGCAGTCCGCGCCGAACGCGCGTCCGACGTCGAGCGCGCGCTCGATGTCGGCGAGCAGAGCGGCGCGGTGATCGGGCCCGGTATTGCGGACGGTTCCGGTCATCTCGACTCGTTCCGCGATCACGTTCTCCTTGATTCCGCCATTGACGGTCGTGAGGCTGACCACCGCAGGTACCCCGGCGCGGGTTCTGCGGGAGACGATCTGCTGGACCGCAAGAACGATATGCGCCGCCGCCAGGACCGCGTCGATACCTTCCTCGGGATGTGCGGCATGCGCCGCTCGGCCGCCGACGACGATGCGGATGGTGTCGTTGCCGGCGAACGCCGGACCTTCGGTGACGCCGATGCAGCCGGCCGGCAGCTTCCGCGTATGCAGCGCGATAGCGGCGTGGACGTTGTCGAGAGCACCTTCCTCGATCATCCGCATCGCTCCGCTGTGGCCGTCGGGATCCTTCTGTTCCTCCGATGGCTGGAAGAGGAACCTGATCGTCCC
This sequence comes from uncultured Acidobacteriota bacterium, assembly GCA_963810305.1. Classification (GTDB taxonomy): domain Bacteria; phylum Acidobacteriota; class Vicinamibacteria; order Vicinamibacterales; family 2-12-FULL-66-21; genus JACDCA01. The sequence continues at coordinate 53,876 of CAWEMY010000017.1, read as the reverse complement.
TCTCAGCGGACGGTCGGCCAGAAGCATAGCGGCGCCGAGCGCGCAGGCGACGTGTGCATCATGGCCGCACGCGTGCATCATGCCGGCGACTCCCGAAGCAAACCGATGGCCGGTCGCTTCAGTGATTGGCAGTGCATCCATGTCGGCACGAATGGCAACGACAGGCTGGCCGGTGCCGAGTTCCGCAATCACTCCCGTTCGGGCCACACCGGTACGGACACGCGCACCGAGTGCCGTCATCCGCGTCGCAATCAGCGCCGCTGTTTCGTGCTCCTGGAACCCGAACTCCGGGTGCGCATGAATCGTGCGGCGGATCGTTACCAGGTCGTCGCCAATCCGCCTGGCGCGCTGGAGCAAGCCCTCATCCATCACCTGTTTGCTCATGCGCGCGCCGCCTCCACAAGTTCGGCGACTCTTCGCGAGCACACCGCACCTTGCGCCGTTGGCGGCATTCTGGCGGCGCGACCGGCGTGCGCCTCAGCGACGCCGGCTTTCGCCAGGATCCTCAGCGCCTCCGGGCTCACCCCGCCACCGGCGAGCAATCGAATGCGCGGCGCCGCGACGGTCGTCCACTCCAACATCCGCTCGGCCTTCATCTCCCAGTCGCCGGCCCCCCCGGATGTGAGCACACGATCGATCTGCGGCCATCGCCGCAAGGTGTGCATCGTCGCGATCGGATCGGGAAGATCGTCGAAGGCGTGATGAAAGGTCACGCGCACCGGCGTTGCCGCAGCAAGCACGGATTTCATCGTGGCCTCGTCGATGCGACTGTCGCGCAGAAACCCCATGACGATCCCGTCCACGCCCAGCGCCGCACAGCCTGCAGCCAGCCGGGCCAGCTGCTCCACCGCCTCCGCGTCACCAGCGGCGTAGCCCTCACGTTCACGGATCATTACACGCACGGGAATACTCACAACGTTCGCAATCTCCTCGACGAGCTCCAGCGCCGGGGTGAGTCCGCCTTTGCCGAGCTCCCGGATCACCTCGACCCGGCCAGCACCTCCCCGCTCGGCTTCCAACGCATCGTTCACAGAGCACGCAATGACTTCGAGCAGCACAGCGACCCCTTACTGATTCGGACGCCGAACATCCAGATAGCGGATGCGTCCGGCGTACCTGGCGAGTGTCCGCTCGAGATCGTCCCGTGATGTCGTATCCAGATTCGCGCTTGCCAGTACCGGCGGCTCTTCGCCGCGTTCCACGAGCAGCGTCGCCGCTTCAATCTGGATCGCGTGGACGATCGCGGCACCGACGACCGTCGACAGCGGTCCCATCCGCAGGGCGCTCTCTGGCACCTCGATCGCGGCATCGCCAGCCGGAGTACCGGTGTCGATGACGATGTCGGCGATCTCGAACAGCCTGCGTCCAAGGGCGTGCCGGGAGGGAACTGCCCGCGAGTGCGTGAGGCTGGTGATGGCGATCACCTTCACGCCGCGCGCCTGCAGTTCGATCGCCATCTCGATGGGCACGGCGTTTCGGCCGGAGTTAGACGCCACAATCGCCACGTCACCCGCGCGAACGTCCTCGTGCTCGAGGATGCGTGCGGCATAGCCGGTCTCGCGCTCGGCGTACGTGGATGCCATGACGCCGTCGAAGAACATCAACCGGCGATCGAGAATCGGATTGATAGCGGCGAGTCCTCCGGCCCGGTAGAACGCCTCTTCAGCCAGGATATGCGAGTGCCCGGCGCCAAAGACATGGAGGACGCCACCGGCCTCGAGCGCGTCCGCGACCGCGGCTGCCGCCGCGCGGATGGATGGCGCTTCCTCGTTCCCGAGACGATTCAGCGCTTGACGCGCCGCCTCGATGTAGATCTCAAACGCCATGGCGCAATTCCACGGGCTCGATGGCCAGGCGCCAGCCTGCGGCTTCCGCGCCGAGCAGGACTGCACCGAAAATCGGATCGAATCGTGGCGGCCGCACTTCGATCTCTGGCCGATCCGTTGTAACTGCGTCGACAAAGGAGGCACGAACAAGTCGCGATCGTCTGAGGACGCCGCCCTGATAGGAGACCAGCTTCTCCCGCAGCGGCACACGGTGGATCACCGCCACGACCGACCGCGCGAGATCGATGCCGGCCTGCCGGCAGATTCCGGCTGCGACCTCGTCCCCCTCTTCGGCGCACGCGTCCACGACCCTCGCCAGCGCCGCGACAGACAACTGCACGGACACATCCGAGTAGAGCCGCTTCACCGTGTCGGGGAACGCGTCTACGTCGAGCGCGGCCGGGAGGCGTTGCAGAAGCGACGTCATCGGGCCACTTGCGTCGTACGCTTCGGCCGCCGCGGCGAGACCGAGCCGGCCAAGCTGGTAGGCGCTGCCGCCGTCGCCATAGAGCGGACCCCAGCCGCCGGCTTTGATCATCGTGCCGTCGTTCCCTATCCCCAGGACTGACGAGCCGGTGCCGGCCAGCGCCACGACGCCAGCCTCGCCCGCCAGTGCGCCGCGATGTGCGATGACCATATCGCCGTAGACCGCCACGCGATCGAACCCGATCGACCGCAGCATCCCGGCGCCGTCGGCCGCACCCGTCCCATCGAAATCGACACCGGCGAGGCCGGCTGAAACGAGCGCGACGTCCGTCTCGGCCGCACCGGCCGCCGACAACGCCGCGGTCGTTGCGGTCCGCAGCGCGGCGGTGGCGATGTCCATCGCAACGTGAAGATGATTCGACGGGCCTGCCTCCCCCTGACCTCTGATACCGCCGTCACCGTCGACCGCGACGCATCGAGTTCGCGTCCCGCCGCCATCGATCGCTAAAAGAAGAGTCATGCCGGCTTCAACATCCGCTCCAGCCAACCGTACATCTGCGTCGCAGTCGACGGTGGCAGCCGATGACCGCCGCTGAAGTAGACGGTGTCGAGGTTCTGGGGAGCACCGAGCGTGTCATAAACGGCGCGCAGGCGCGTGACGGCCTTTCGCGCACTCCATCCCGCATTCGGAAACACGAAGTCGTCGTCTGACGTGGAAAGCAGCAACGGACGCGGCGCGGCAAGCGCGAGCACCTCGTGTAAATCGAATGGCACCTGGATCACTTCAGAGTCCGGCACAGCGCGATAGCGATCCATGCTCAGGTACGGACTGCTGGCGTAAAAGCCGAGCGCGGGCAGCAGAGCCGTCGCATGAGACCATCGCCAGGCATTGCCATCGATGCGGAAGGTGTCGAAGCCGCAGTTACTCGCGCCGGCTGCGAGCCGCGTCTCGAGCGCCATTCCGAACAGCGTCGTGATCCCGCCGTGCGAATGGCCGACGCACCCAATTCGCGCGCGATCGATGAAAGGGATGGTGGCCAGGTAGTCGACCGCTCGGCTCAGGTCGGCGATCATCTTGCCGAGCAACGACCAGCGTGGATGCGCGGTGTAGAACGGGATCGCGTCGCCGTAATGACCGGTCGCCGGATCGTGCCGTTCGCCAAAGCACAGCGCGTCCCACGTCAGCGTCACGAACCCACGGTCCACCAGTTGCCGCGCTGTGGCTTGGTCGGGATTGCCCGCCAGCCCCGCGGGTTCGCGCTTGCCTTCCTGCGTGGTCTGGTGCGGACACAGCACGGCGGGCAGTGGTGTTGTCCGGCCTGCAGGCGGATTCGGCACGAGCAGATACGCCGGGATCCACTCGCCGGTCGCCGCCCTGAAACGCAGAATTCGCCGCATGTGCGAACCTGCGTCAATCTCCTCCACAGTTTCGGCTTGAAGGGGCACCGACGCCGAGGCGGGCTTGCCGAGAAATGTCGCCAGGGTCGAAGCGATCGACCGGCGCCGATCCTCCCATGGTGGCGCACTCGGTGCCGCGGTCGGGTTGAGCAAGATCGAGCAGCTCGGCTTGACCGGACTGCGGAGTCTTCAGCGATGGACGCGTGCTGCCGGTGATCTTTCGCCAACGCGCCCAGCTCCAGTCCACGTAGTCGAACTCGCTCTTCGGACGCGGCCTTTGCTGAGCGCCGCCGGGGCGTGAAGCCAGCGGCACAATCGCCGGCAACATGCCGGCCGTCCACAGCAACTCGCGCCTGTTCATCATCGATCGCCCGACCATGAGATCGCGACCGTATTGGATCCAGCCGGCACATCGAGGGTCACCATACCGGTCGCTGCATCGTGAACTGCGGTCGTCACCGTGCCGTTGAGGGTCACGCGCGCCGGGACCGTCGGCACGCTAACTCGGACGCGGACGGCAGTGTCGCTCCTGATCCATCCGTTCAAACTTCCTGTGGCATGTTCAAACGCGAGATTCACGGGGCGGTCCGCCGCAATCAGCGGCCGATCGTCGTGTCGGAGATCACGTACTCGCTGTGCGCCAAAGCGCCGTACTGCCGCGCCCTTTGTCGTGAACGTCATCGCTTCGGCGTCGGTGCGCCAGTTTTCGAACTGTGTCAGCGATAGCGCAGTGTCCGTCCTGAACAGCACGACGTCGCCGGCTCCATCCCGCTGTGCCCGCAGCCCTGACCACCCCGGCGACGCAAGGGACGTCAACTTTGCCGCCGATGCGTTTGCCGCCTCGATGTTGTTCGCGGGCACCAGTGCGACCATGAACCAGGCGTCATTGACGGGATCCATCGTGGCGAGATCGAGATAAGCCGGCTGCGGCGGGACGATCGGCGGCGTCCGCGCCGAAAACACGGGGTACGGGATGTGTCCGTCACCGGCGATGAACCGGGTTTTCACGGACGAGAATGCCCGCACTGCCATCGCTGCACGTGCGCCGACATAGGTGGCGGTCGGAGCTGCTCCTGTCTCGTTCACGGTCAGACCGCTCTTTGAAGCAACGTGCAGCCGCGACGCCAGACGCGCGGGCAGCGTTTTGGTGCGAACGCGGTCGAAGACGATCAGGTAATCCGGCTTCAGGTAGGCGAGCCGCCGCGTGTAGCTCTCGAGTCGGCCGCGGTACACCGGCGTCAGATCGCTTCCGACGGCGTCGTAAAAGGGGGTCAACGTCGCGTCGGTGATCCTCGGATGGCGGTTGAGGGCAGCGAATTGTGCCGTATCGGCGATGTCCTGACTCGCCGGATTGCCGTCTACCAGGAGAGTGTTGTGCCCGGCCGCCTGAGTGAAGAAGGTGTCGTAGTAGGGGTCCTTGTAGTAGTCCGACCACCCGGCCTCGGTGACCATCGTCTCGCCGAGCGCACGGAACTGAAACGACCCCTGGTCCGAGTGATTGTGATTGAACGTCGGCCCGGCACGGAACAGGACGAGCCCCGCATCGGAATCCCAGCCGGTGCGGAACACCGCATCTCCCTTGACGTTGAAAATGCGCGAGCCCGACCCCGACGGCGGCTTGGCGGCCACACGTTCGTTGAAGAACAGGAAATCGAATATCGTGCGGCGCTCGAATCGGCTCCCGTACCAACGAATCACCGGATCTGTCGAACGCGCCACGACCGACGCGATGTTATGACCCGCCGGCGGGTGGGTATCACCCATGTCGAAGCTCTCGGTGATCGGATCCGCAAGGGTATGGAGTGGATACTGCAACGACTGAAGCACATTCGTGCGGTCCCAGTACGCCTGTCCGAACACCCGCTCCAGGGCCCACAGCAGAGGCCCGAGCGTTTCGAGATCGAACTCCAGATAGCTGATTCCCTCGCCGTAGCTGCCGTCCGTCGAGGAAGGACGCGGCCATGTGGTCCTCGATCTTCATGAGGAGGCCGTTCAGCGGGAGCGCCAGCGCCTCGTCCTCCTGGGAAGATCCGTCGCCGAAGATCGCGGCCGCGGCGATCAGGGATCCACCGACCGTGTGCGAAATCCAATTGCTCGTGCCCGCCATCACACGGTTGTCGAGCACGTACTCGCGCCAGGTCGGGAGTATTGCTCGCTCCATCAGCGCGCGTCGCACGAGCTGCCGTTCATCCGCCGATAGTTCGTCGTAGAGGACGTCGTAGGCGAACGCGACTGTCGAAGCAAGTTGACCCACTGGATAGTAGGTATGTTGCCCGTGCGCCTCGAACCAGGGTGGCCACCCAGGTCTGCCACCTGGAAACCTCCAGGAGCGCCGTCCGCGCCGCATCTCGCGCGCCGCGATCGTTATCCAGGAACCCGACGGCAGCGTTGTTGGTGACTCGGGCCCGCGCACGGTTGAGGACGTCGAAATAACCAAGGAGCGTCGGAAGCAGGTACGTCGAGTCGAGCCGGGTGAACGCCTCACCTCCGTGGGCGATCGGTGAACCGTCACGCGAAGTGGCGGCGGCCTTCTGCAGGCTTGCCCATAACGTGGTCAACGCCGGATGCTGGCGCTTCGCGCGGATCTTCTCCGCGTCCGCCGCGTCGAAGTAAAGCCTGGGATGCGCTGCTGCCAACGGCGGCGAGACCAGCAGCCGGACGTCGGTTTCAACCCGGCGTCCGTCCGCCGTCGACCCATCGACGGTGAGCCGCCACACGCCGCGTGGATCGGCCGATGCGACTCGGTATGCCGAAGAGTGACTCCAGGTACCATCGCCAGCCTTCCGATCGCCCGACGTTCCGTCGTCGTGCAACCTGCCCCGCGCGATTGCCTCACCGGCGGCTCCCGTCAGCGACCATGCGACGCTCTTCAGAGAGACAGGCGCGATAACCTCGATCGAGATGGCCCCTCCGGCGCGGTAAACAACGCCGGACGGCTGAGCGCGCCAGGGTTCGATCCGACTGGCTGCCGGTTGCCGCACGTCGAACGATGCCTCGCGCGACGCCGACAGCCGCACGTCGTCGAGCAGAAAGCGACAGGTGATGTCGGGGGTCGCGCGCGCGACCTCGGCTACGACGTACACGGCCTCGATCGCGGTTCCATCTGCCGGTGCGCGGCCGCGTGCGTCGCGGAATGCCGACAGTCTTGTCGCGGCCGTGGTCCAGGCAGCGGCAGACGCGGGGTGCCTCCAGGTGTAGCGTTGGCCGTCGGCGCCGGCCAGCCCGACCTCGATCGCGCCGGCGACAGCGCCCGGCTCGAGTCGGTAAACGAACGCGAGATCAGCGCTCGGCGAAGTCACCACACGGACTTGTTTGATGAACCCGATGCTGAGTGGCCCGGGGAACACGGGTTTCACGACGCGCATCAGCGCCCGTCCGCCGGGCGCGTCGAATTCGGCTGTCGGCGTCAGCGAAGGCTCGTACCCGACGTCCTGCGCCGGCGGGTAGCTTGCCCACTGCCCGAGACTGTCACCAGTAAAAGACTCGACCATGACGGTCGGCTCGAGAACCTTGTCAGCTCCGGCGTCCTGCGCGCTGCTTCCGCCCGGCCGTGTGCAGAGCACACAGACCAGAGCCGCGGCGGTTCCCAGTCGTTTCATTTAGCGAACGCCTTCTCGAGCGCGGGCCACAGCTTCTCGCGCTTCAGGCTGCTCGCCGCGAAGATCACGATGCCGTCCGGTTTGGCACGACGCGCGGCGTCGATGGCGCGAGCAAGCTTCTCCGGTGGACAGAATCCTGGCGGCAGATCGGCACGTACTTTGGCCAGCTCCGTCGACAGATTAGCGACGGCGGTCGCCTGTTGTTCCGACGACGCCTGTTCGGCTGCTTGGACGAGTTGTGCGAGCGTCTTCGCGGTGTCGGGCGCTAACGGCGCCAGACGCTTCTGCAGCCGCTCGTTTGCGGCGACCAGCCGCTTGATCGCCATCTCGCGCGCCTGTCTGGCGTCGCCCGATGCGCCTTCGAGGACGTAGACCGCGGCGTTGAGCTGGCGCTGGGCTGCCTGCGCATCCTGGACGCTGCTCTGCAGATCCCGCAATGTGTCAATGGCGTCGTTCATGTCTTCGAATGGTTGCAGCTCCTCACGGTACAGATACGTGGTCGCAATCCCTGCCTCGAGCGGCCGGCCGCGCCGCATCCACTCGAGCTGCCGGCGAGTCGTCTCCTCGAGATGGTCGAGATACGATTCGAAGCTGCCGGCGAAATGACTGCGGTAGGTCATCGGAGTGTAGATGTCGATCCAGTCGTTCCATCGGTGCCACTGCTGGCCGATGAACCTCGCGCTCTGCACGGGGTTCTTGAACACCGCCGCGGAGATTTCCAGCTTGGGATTCACCTTCTTCACAAGTTCGTGGACCTCCCGCGCAAAGCGATCGATCTGCTCGACGCGGTAGTCGTAGAAGAAGTAGCGCACGTCGGGAGGGCCACCGGGAATCGTCCGGCCGTTCAGCAGAAAGTCGGCGCGCTCGCGCCGTTCCGCCTTGCTGTAGGTCGATGGCAGCATCGTCGGATCCGTCCACCAGTTGGCCTCGACCCGCTCCTGCCGTACGTCGACGTCGTAGCGCTCTGACGGTCGCGTTTCGTACGCCAGCATCGCGTAACGTGGAATATGAGTGAGGCAGAAGTCGCAGAAGCAGAAGCTGTCCGGCGCGACGTCTCCCGGGTAGCGGATGTAGTCGTGATGGATCCCATCCACCGCGGGGTTCCTGGCAAGTTCCTCGATCATCGGCAGCAGCCATTGATCGGTGTACCCGGGTCGTCGGGCCGGGCACATCCAGACATATGGATACGGCCGTTTCCGTTTGCCGAGCGTTTCGGTTGCCGTTGTTCCTCCTGCGGGATTGAGCGCCGCCCATTCCGGGTGGGCCTTGACCGCAGGACTATTGAGGCCTTCGACAAAGTCGACAAGCCAGGCATGGACCTTGATGCCGTGCGGCCGGGCCGCCGCGCCCAGCTCCCGAAGCAGGTCGAACGATTCATAGCCCTTGACGACCGCAGCACTGAAGCGTTGACTGGGCCAGTAGATCTCACCGTTCATCCCCTTGACGAGCAGGATGATCGTTTCAATGTGCGCCCGGCGGCACTGCTCGACAAACGCACGGACCGCTTCGCGATCGCGTCCGACCTCGGGTGGATGAACCCAGACGCTGTGACGTTCGGCCGGTGCACCGCCCTGCGCTGACTCGCGTGCGACCGGCGCACCGCCCGACGCAACACCAGCGAGAATGACTGTCAGCCAAGCGAAGAGTCTCGTGCGCATCACCGCGTCTCCTCCTTAGATCGCGAAAACCCCAACCAGCCATTTCCACCGACACTCTTCGGATCGAAAAGGCTCGGAAAAAATCGGCCGCTGATCGGGTGCCCTGCCTGAATTGGCGGCACGCCTTCGAGCAATGGCTCGCTTGACGCGGACCGCACCCCGTCGCGTAAAACATTGATCACCGCCGCCCGGCGTGGCCCTTCGGTCCGGTTCTCGTACGACCCGTGCAGCATCAATGGATGGTGGAACGTCGCCATCCCCTTCTTCAGTTCGATAGCGACGGGCTTGAACTGTTCTTTCTGTTCTGGAGAGAGCACCGACTGGATCGCGTCCATGTCGCCGGCGAGCGCCGGCTTAGGCAGGAGGTCCCAGAGATGGCTGCGCGGCACGTAATGGAGGCATCCATTGTCGCGGGTCGCATCATCGAGAGCGATCCAGCAGGTCAGGTGCGACATCGGTTTCGTGCGAGTCCAGTAGGAGTAGTCCTGGTGCCAGGCGACCACGCCGCCGTGACGGGCGGGCTTCGAAAACAACTGGTCGTGCCAGAAACGGACGCCACCGCGCAGGAGCTGCGACGCCGGGACCAGGAACGCCGGGTTCCACAGCAGATCGTGGAATCCCGGCGTGATGCGCCAGGCGCCGAGCGCGTGGAAGAGCACGCGGGAGGGATCCGCCGATTCGTTCGAGTTGTACTCGTAGAAGAGGCGATGGCCCGGATGCGACGGCCGGGTCAGCGCGGCAAGGTCATCTCGGAGCACCTCGACCTGCTCGGAGTTCAGCATCGGAATGCCTGCGAGGTAGCCGCAGTTGTCGAAGAACTCGACCTGTTCGTCGGAAATCCGGTAGGCGGCCCACTCGGCCGCGTTCGCGGGCGACGGAAAGAGTTCGCTGACCGGCGCATGCCTGTGCGAAAGATCATCATCCATGTTCGTGCTCCCGCATTAATCGCCTGGGCGCCGCAACAGATCTCTGACGTCGCGCACGCCCAGCACCGAAACGACTGCCGCGACGCCAAAAAAACAGGCGGCCGACACGACGAAAATCACCATCCAAACGACCGCACCGGTTGTCATGGCGTGCCCTTGTTCGGAACGGCCGCTGGCGCCGCAACGCGCGCGGCGGACAATGAGCCGACGATCATGCCTGCTGCCGCGAGTCCGAAACTCAGGAGGCCGGCGACGTTCACCTCCGCGACGAACTTCAGCCAGGTCGGCAACTGTTCCCGCATGCGCTCGAGCAGGAGGAATCCGAGGGGTGCTGCGGCGCCGCAGACGAGGGCGACGTAAGCTCCGCGAACGGTCGCACGCCGCCAATAGAGGCCCGCCGCGACCACCGACAGCGCACCGGCGGTGTACATCGCGCCGCTGATATAGAGGTACTGAAAGGCCGTGTCCGGCACTTCGTACCAGAGGCCGAACGTCAGCAGGAATATCGCGATTGCGGCCGTCGTGTATCGCGTGACGCGGATGGTTGCCGCTTCGCTCAAGTCGTTCGGGCCCAGACATCCGACGACGTCCCGCGCGAATACCGAGCTCCAGGCCAGCATGTACGCGCTGTAGGTAGACATCGAGGCGGCCAGCATGCCAGCGACCAGCAGGCCGAGCAGTCCGCTTGGGACGATTTCACCGAGCAGCCGGGGCATGACTCCGAGTGCCGGCAATCCCGGACCGAAGTACGCGAGCGCCGCTACGCCCCACAGCATCGGGATCATCGCGCGACCGGCAAACGTCAGGCCGGTGTAGAAGAAGACCTTGCGCGCGACCTCCGGGCTTTCCGACGAGAGCGCCTTGGACACGCCTGGCTGCCACAGCGCCGCCGCCGCAACGCTGCTGACGAAGATCCACACGATGAACGGCCAGCCGAACCGCGGATTCGCCAGCGGATCGAAACCGTTCGCACCGAGGTGCTGGGAGACGGCCGTGGCCAGGACCGCTGGCGGCGTCGCGCTCAGCGCGGCGACGGTCGCCACCAGCATCCCGAAGCTCAGGATGACGAATTGAACGAAATCGGTCACCACGACCGAGAACATGCCGCCAAGAACGGTGTAGGCGACGACCACGATCATCATCACGGACATGATCACGGCGACGGCCTGGGTGCCGAACCCCATCACCTCGGAGAGAAAAATTCCGTCGAACTTGAGGAAGATCCCCATGTTCAGCACGCCGCCGAGGAAGAGGATCGCGCCGCCCAGCAACCGCACTCCGCGACCGTAGCGGCGTTCGTAGTACTCCGGGATCGTCATCACGTTCTGCTCTCTCAGAGCCGACACGATGAATCCGGTGCGTCCCACCAGCATGTAAGCCGCGGCCGCGAGCAGACCGATCACGAAGCACGAGAACCCGGCGACATACCCCAGCTCGGCGAGATACACGAAAGTCACCGTCCCGATCTCGGTCGCCACCAGAGTGGCGACACCCAGGGCCAGGCGAACACGCCGGCCGGCGACGAGATAGCCGCCCAGATCCTCGACGTAGCGCCGCACCCATATGCCTGCGGCGACGGTGCAGACCAGGTAGACAACAACGATCGTCCAATCGATCCACGAGAAGTTCACGGCTCGAATACCTGTCGCCAGAACTGGCCGTACTGGGTCCATTTCATGAAATTGATGCCCCAGTGCGGGCTGGCTCCGGTTGTCCAGCACGTCACGCGTCCGGCACCGAAGGTTCGTGTTCGCGAGCAGCGGGTGGCGATCGCTGCGATCGTGAATCTCGACGAGACATTCAGAGCCGGCGCGCAGACGGCATTGGTTGAAACCGAGCAGCGGCGGCGCAGCGGACCAATCGAGGCCCGCGACCATCCGGTGTTCCGGACCGCTGGCGCTGACGCGATAGCCAGCAGTTGATTCGATCAGGTCATCGTGCGGCGAACATTCCACCGGGAGCACGTCGTGAAATCTCGATCGTCCCCAGCCGCCTTTCCCCAGCTCTCCGCCGAAACTGAGCCAGCCCCCATTCATGTGAAAGTGCCCCCCGCCTTCGACCCAGGCGCGCAAGAGATCGAACCGATCGGGAAATACGACCGGCCGGTCGCCCCATCGCGCTCTCTGGAAGAAATCGGGATGGAGCATCAGACACTTCGTTTCGACGTCGGCAAAGATGATGGTCGTGGCCCAGTTCAGCCGCTCGTCGAATGCCTCAGGCGATTGGTGATACAGCTCCCACGATGGTTGCGAGATCACTTCGGCATCCGGAATGGCGCGCAGCGCATCGACAAATGGCGCCGCGTAGTTGACGACCTCCACATCCTTCGTCGGCGCCTCGAACGGAGACTCGACGTACTTCTGCCCCAGATGAATGCACCAGTTCCCGACGTGCCAGATCCGCAGCCGTGCGCTCACCGAGGCCCACCTGCTGTCGTAACGGCATCCGCTTGATCTGCCGCGAGACCGCTGAACACGCCGCGCTGCGCCCAGCGTCGGATGAACAGGCCGCCGCTGGCGAACAGGATCGTCAGGCTCGCGGCAAGGATCGTCCAATGTCGGCCGAGCGGCGCGATCACCGCCACAATGCATGCTGTCGCGAATATCACGCCGAGTGCGCAGTCGAGGAGATCGCGGGCCGTCTCCTTTCGTATAGCGGCTCGCTCGGCCGCCGGGAACTCACGCACCACGGGTCCCCAAAGCCCGGGCGGACGGCATCGACCATAAAACGCGCGCAGTGTCTCGATCTCCTCCGGCCGCGTCAGCAGGCTGACCACGATGCTGGTGAGCATGCCAAGGCCGAACAGCAGCAGGAATCCCTGCCAGAAGGGATGCACCTGCTCGTTCGAGAATCCGAGCGGGAACCAGACGATGTAGCTGAGGGGGAGGCCGATGATGAGCGCAGCGGACTCGCCGTAAATGTTCAGACGCCACCAGAAGAATCGCAGCCACGACAGCGGCAGGATGAACGCGAAGACGACCGAGTTGATGAAGAGAAACCAGGCGCGGAGCCCTTGCACGAAGTAGTAGGCGACAAACATCGACAACGCGAACAGCACAAGCGATCCGATCCGGCCAACCCATACGTAGTGACGCTCGCTCTGGCCGGGCCGCAGCGTGGGACGGTAGAGGTCGTTGACGATGTACGACGCCCCCCAGTTCATCTCGGTGCTGACAGTCGACATGTATGCGGCGAGCACACCAGCCACCAGCACGCCGATCAGCCCGGCGGGAGCGTAGGCGCGAACCATCATGGCCCACGCCTCGCCGGGCTCGGCCAGCGATCCTTGCGGATAGAGCGCCGCCGCCGCCAGACCGAGAAAGAGGAACGGCACCACACGCACGATCAAGGTCAGGATCGTGTTGAACAACTGCCCCACCTGCGCGTGGAACTCGTTGCGTGCGGCCATGAACCGCTGCGCGGTAAACCCCTCGCCGCCGGTTGGCGAGGCCGCAAAGAACAGCCCCTGGACCACGAAGGCGGCGATGGTCAGGCTATCGAGCCCCGGCGCCGGCAGACTCAGGCTGAAGAACGACTCGCCGCGCGTGGTCAGCACCGTCTGGTAAATCGCGTCCATGCCTCCCGCATGGCCGATCACGATTGGCACAAGGATGATGTTGCCGATCAGAAAGATCCCGAACTGCAGTGCGTCGGTATACGCCACGCCATAGAGTCCGGACGTCGTGGTGTAGCAGGCTGTGATGACGCCGGCCACCAGCATCAACTGCAGCGGTTCCCAACCGAGGATCGGGCCAAGTGCCGCACCCAGCCACGCCGACACGTAGCCCATGAGCACGACGATGAAGCCAAAGCTCATGAAAAACGCGTAGACAGCGCGGTAACCGTGCGCGAAGCGGCCGCTGTAACGCACGGTCAGCAGTTCGGCCGACGTCACCGTTCCCAGCCGCCGCCAGTATTTCGACCAGAGCACCGCGCCGAGCGGCATCCACACGACGTACGGAATCCACCACACGGCGTTGCCGAGCAGTCCGCTCTGATAGGTCAGCATGGTCACCGCGGGCGCCAGTCCCGCATCCGTATATGTGGCGACCGCCGACAGCGCGATCACCCACCACGGCAAGTCGCGGCCTGATACGAAATAATCCGCGACGCTTCGTCCGGCCCGGCGCATGAAATACAGCCCGACAACGAGCATGAAAACGAAGTACAGGGCGACCACGACCCAATCGATCGCGATCACGGCTGCCCTCCGATCGTCGTCCGCAACGCGCCGATCCGGTCGATCTCGCAAACGACCTCGTCGCCAGCGCGGAGAAAGGATTCGCCAGTGCCGATGCCTGCTCCGGCGGGCGTTCCTGTCGCGATGATGTCGCCGGGCTCGAGCGTCATGATCGCGGACGCCTGGGCGATCAGCGTCGGTACGTCGAAGATCATGTCGGAGGTGTGACCCTGCTGCCGCAGTTCGCCGTTGACGGTCAGCCGGATGCCGAGTGCGTGTGGATCGGGGATCTCGTCCGCGGTGACGATCCACGGGCCGCATGGGGCAAACCCGTCGAACCACTTCCCGGCGAGCCAGTCGAAAAACGGATCGCGCTCGCGCAGTCGGCGGCCGTGAAGGTCTGAGTTCAGTCCCCGCTCGCTGAGATCGTTCAGGATGGTGTAGCCGAAGACGTGGTCCATGGCGTCCTCGGCCCGGACTTGCCGCGCACTTCGTCCAATCACCACGGCTAGCTCCGCCTCCCATCCGACCCGCACATTCGCCGGCGAGAGCGTCACCTCGGATCCGTCCCCGATCAGGCATGTGGACGGCTTGAGAAACATCTGCGGCGTGATCACGTCCTGCTGGGCGACCGGAGCGAAGCCGCTTTCAATGATGTGCTCGCGGTAGTTTCCGGCGAGGCACAGAAGCTTCCCCGGTCGCGAGATCGGAGGTCCAAGCCGGAGCCCCTGGCGTTGACGCCGGACGTGTGCCGGTGCCGAACGGATCAGCGCGTGCAACCGCTCGCGGTCTTCCGACCGGCGAATCAGCTCCAGTAACTCGCCCGGCGCTGATTCACCGTTGCTACGTGCCGCTTCGCCGAGGTCGACAATGCCGCCATCCGCTGCCAGGGCGGCAGGGATCGAACGGGCACCGTCTTGAATGGTCAGCCAGCGCATCAGGTCCTAGGGTTGATCGACAGCCGGAACCGGCTTCCGGGTTATGGTGCGATCCAGCCAATAGCACCCTGCGGCGATCATCAGCACAGTGGTGCCCGCACCGATGTTGATCATCTGGCCGATGCCGCTGGATTGCACGGCGGCGGCAATCAGAAGCAGCGCACCGGTGCCGGCGGTGACCTGCGCGATGATCGGCAACGGCGAGAACACCTCGTCTCCGCCGGTTCCGGTCGGCGCGTCCAGATGTTTCGGTCGCGTGAGGCGCGCGAAGAAATCGGCAATGCGCCGCCGCTCGTCCGGGTGCACCGTTTCCAGCGCAGTCACGATGGTCATCGTGGCGATCGTGACGCCGACATTCGTGAAGATGGTCAGCGCCTCGTAGTCGTAACGCAGCCAGTTGGGGTCGATGTCCGGCCGTCCGACCAGCCACCACGTCTTGTAGGAGAACAGCGACACGCCGGCGATCAATCCAGCGACGATCCCGGCAGCGGCACCCCTGGCGGTCAGTCGCCGGCTCACCAATCCGGCGAGCATCGGCACCAGCATGGGACCGACGAAGAGACCGAACACCGTCACCATCACCTCGAACAGGCCACGCTGCGCGGTCGTGATCAGCAGCATGCCGATCCCGACGGTGAGTGCGCCGACGGCGAGCGTCGCGAGGCGTCCGACCAGCACCAGTCTTCGCTGACTTGCGTCGGGGTCGATCAGTCGACGGTAGAAATCCTCCGTGATCACGCTCGCCATCACGTTGTAGTCGGCGCTCAAGGTCGACATCGTCGCGGAGAACATCGCCGCGATCATCAGACCCATCAGCCCGGCGGGCAGGAACTCGAGCGCGAGCGCCGCATAGGTGTACTGCGGCGAGTTGGGCGGCACCATCAGTTCGGGCATCAGCGTCCGCGCCGCCACCGCAGGCAGGATGAAGAGTGGCGGACCGATGATCTTCAGCCCGACCGCGAGCAGGCCGGCCTTTCGCGCTTCGCGTTCATCGCGGACGCTGTAGAACCGCTGCGCGTACGCCCAGTTGCCGTTGTAACTCAGCATCACCAGGAGATAGAACGCCAGCACATAGAGCGGCGTGATGGGACCGCCTACCGGCGAGGCGAAGTCAGCCGGCGCGCCCGCGAACAGCGCCTCGAAGCTGCCCAGGCGGCTGAAGACCAGCGGAAAGAGCACGACAACGCCAAGCGTGAGGACGATGAACTGAACGTAGTCGGTCACCATTACCGCCCAGAGTCCGCCCATGAACGTGTAGAGCAGCATCACCAGGCCGCTGACGAGAATGCTCATGCGAAGGTCGTATCCCATTCCCACTGACACGAAGATTCCCGTCGCGTAGATCTTCAGGCCGTCGTCGATCACCTTGAGCGGGATGCCGGTCCACGCCAGCACCTGGCGCAGTACGGGATTGAAGCGGGCTTCCAGAAATTCGACCGGGCTGATGATGCGGGCGCGCTGCCATCGCGCCGCCAGGAAAATTGTCCCGGCGAGCATCGCCACCGCAGCGCTCCATGCGAGGGTCATCGCCACGATACCGAAGCGATAGGCCATCTCCGAGTAGGCGACGAAGGTGAAAGCGCTGAAGCCGGTCAGGTAGAACGAGATGCCGGTGAGCCACCACGGCACGTTGCCGCCGGCGGCGAACAGGTCGCGCACGTGCCGCATCCGCCGCCAGAAGTAGAAGCCGATCAGCGTCAGCAGTACGAAGTAGCCGATGATGACGATGTGATCGGCGGTCTCGAGACGACTGGGCATTCTGCTCCGCGGCCGCCCCCATGACTTGAAGGACGGAAAGTAATGGCTAGTGTCGCGTCGCCGGCACTAGTCCCTCGATGTAGTAGCCGGAACGACAGGTTCCGGTCGCCCGCTGGCGAGCGATCGCGAAATGGCATCGAGCACCGCGGTGACCTGCCGCCCGTCAAAAGCGGTGACGCGCGGCTCGGTGTCCTGCGTGATCGCGGCCACGAAGTCCGACAGACACTCGACAAAAGCGCCGCGCATGCGGCCGAAGATGTCGGCCAGCAGGAACGTCTTCGGATAGGTGAACTGTTTCTCCGTGCTCATCTCGATCGATTCCCGCTTGCGATCGAAATGCAGGTGACCCGCAGTGCCGATGACCTCGACGAACGAGTCGGTCAGCGTCGGGAACGCGTTGGGATAGATCCAGGCGGCTTCGAAGGTTGCAAACCCATCCCCCTCGAACGTGACCATCGCCTGAATCGCATCCCAGGTGTCGACTCCGCGGGCCGTGAGGACCCCTTTCACGCCGCGTGCGTACGCGGTGAGCGGCTCGGATCCGAAGAACCAGCGCATCAGATCGATGTCATGGGCGCCGAGAAAGTGGATCGGCGTCGTCTGGGCGGCCCACGGGAGCATTTCCGTCGGCACGTAGATCGTGTCGTTCTTCCTCGCGTAGCCGGCGACGGGACGGCCGATGTCCCCCTTTCTGATCGCAACCGCGCCCTGGTTATAGGAAGACAGCCAGCGATGGTTGAACGCGACCTGCAGTTTCTGGCGCGGCCGGCTGCGCACCACATTCAGGAGGTCGTCAGCCTCGGCCAGGTCGGTCGTGAACGGCTTCTCGCAGAGGACATGCTTGCCGGCCTCGAGCGCGGCGCGCACGGCACCATGGTGTGCCGCATCCGGCGTTGCGACACAGACTGCATCGACGTCGTCGCGATCGATGACTTCATGGAAGTCGGCGTGACGTCCCTCGACACCGTACTTGGACCCGATCTCAGCGAGCCGCTCCGGACGGCGCGTGCTGATCGCAGTTACCCGCGCGCCCGGATGCGCCTGATAGATCCGGACGTACTGCTCCCCCATGATCCCGAGACCGACGACGCCGATGCGAACGCCATCGGACACTAGGCAGCCTCCGAAAACAGACGACGATCCAGGTCGCGGATAGCACCGACCAGGAGATCCTCGGCCGCCTCGGTGACCTTCGCCGACACCACCTCGTAGCCGCCGGACCGGTACGCGTCCCGATTCGGGAGATAACCCATATAGCCGTTGGTGATGCCCATGATGAACAGAGGATGATCGGTTTCCGCCTTCAGTCGCAGGGCGATCTCCACGAACAGTTCGCCAGGCACCGCAACCATCAAGGCAGAGCCGAGCCGGATCCCCTGAATCTCGGTAGGAAGGCGGCCGTCGGGCCGCGCCTGCGCTTCGGCGGCGTAGAAGTTCCTGATCGATGCGTACAACCGGCGGGTTTTTGCCGGGCCGATCTGCCCCGGCGCCGCCCCGGACCGCTCCAGCGTCTCGAGGTCTGACTGGGCAGCGGTCAACGAGGCCTGAGTTTCCGCCGGCGGCGGATACCGGTTGAACGGCAGCTGGACTGTCGCGCTCGACGACGACAGCGGCAGATCCTCGAACGTAGGAATTGCGGGCAACGCAGCCAGCACGACCTCGGCGAGGCGATGTCCGAGCTCCGCGGCCCGCTCGAACGTCCGGCCGGGAGTAATGACTCCGATGGCGCTCAGCTCTGAGGAATGTCCCATGCTGATGTTGCCCTGCGCACCGTTGACGAACAGCGCGAACGAACCGGTGCCGAGCTCCTTTTCGATGCGCTCGATGGCGAACGCGGGAAAGTCGCCGGTCATGAGGAGATTGTCGGGTCCGAGCACGGTCGGGTGGCAGGCGTGATTGATCAATACGCCGCGCGTCCGGTCGTCAAGAGATGCGACCTTGATGATCCCGACCTCGTCGTCCACGGGAAGATGATCGGGCGTCCGCCGGTTACGGCCGATACCGGAAACGCGGCCGGAACCTACGCCGACACGTGCCGGCGTACGAGACTCCCATGCGCCGGCGACGGCGTCATCGATCGCCGTCGCCAGCCGATTCATGTATGCCTGATTCAGCGTCTCGCCAGGGTTGAAGAACGTGGAGACGGTCACCGGCGCCGAATGAGTGTGCGTAGCCGACACCATGACCGCATCCTCGGCCAGCCCGGTCCGCGACTTGATCATCTCGCGTACCCGGTGCACGAAGTCGGCGTCGAGACCGAGCACGTCGACTGAGACAAAGGCCGCCGCACGCCCGTGGCTCTCGATGACGAGCGCGTGCGCGAAGAGTGGATCGTGTACGCCGGTCGAGACGCCTTCTCGTGCGGCGAATCCCGCCATCGGCGCTCCTGCCGGCGGCGTGATGTCAATCCGGTGAAATCCAGCCCTCAGCACCGGGGACTCCTTAGTAGGTAAACCTCAACCCAAGCTGGACCGAACGGGGATTGAACATGTTCCGATACGGCGGAATGCTGCCCACGGTCGGGCTGGTGAGCAGATTGTTCGCCGCCACCTGTTGCGCGGTGTCGAGCCGGTGGAGCCGCTCGGCGGTCAGATTGATGACGTCCACACGGAACTCGAGGGCCTTGTTCCCGCCGAACAGCGTGTTCTTGGCAAGCGAGAGATCGACGCGACGGCCGAACGGCGCGCGGAAGAAGTTCCGCGGAATGTCCCCGAACGTCCCCGGCGCGTAGTCGAGGCTGATCGCCGCAGGATTGATGATGAACAGCCTGCCGGTCCCGTTCTTCCATTCATCGACCAGGCGCTCCCACTCATCGTCGGACCAATACGGGTCCCCGACCAGGTCGCCGCGCTCGGTGGACAACGCATAACCGGTATTCGCTCGTCGATTGCGGATCAGCGGCGTGTAGGGGTAACCCGATTGCAACGTCAACGTGCCGGCCAATCGGAATCCGCCCAGCACACTGCTCGCCCAACCACTATTGAGCCAGGGTTTCCCCGGGCCGAAGGGCAGTTCGACAGTGCCGCTGGTCACCCAGCGGTGCGGTACATCGAAGGTCGAGCGCCCGCGATCGCGATCGATGTTCTGACTGTCGGACAGGATGTTGAACGTGTTGCCGACCTGGAACACGTCGCTGCCCTGGTCGATGCTTCGCGACCAGGTGTAGCTCGTCAAGAACTGATACCCCCGCGAGTAGCGCTTGTCGACTTTCACGGTCAGGGCGTTGTACTCGGACTCGAGGATGTTCGCGTTCACGTGTGAGCCGCTCGCACAACAGTCGTACGGCCGTCGCAGAAAGGGGTTGACGGTTGGATCCGGGCTGGCGAAGTTGGCCGTGTTCGGGCTGGCCGGCGGCTGGTTGAAAATCCATTGCGTCGGCAGGTTGCGGCCAAGCGCACCCTGATACGTCACGTCCAGCAGCAGGCTTGGCATGAGCTCGCGCTGCACGCTCAGGCTCCACTGATGGGAATACGGCGTCCGGTTGTCCTTGGCCACAGTGCCGGCCACGCTGATGACCCTGGGGCCATGGATCGCCTGCGGGACGCCCGCCTGGAAGAAGGGGATAACGCCTCCGCCCTGCGTGAAGTTGGCATCCGGGAAGAGATCCGGGAGACGCGCCGCCGGATTCGAGAAGTCACCGTTCACGCCCTGGAAAACCGCGCCCTTGAGTGGGACAAAGGAGCTCCAGTTGAAGAACTGCGTCGTATCGGAGTAATAGAGACCGTACCCTGCCCTGACCACGGTCGAGTCATTTCCGGCGAATGGTTTGAACACCGCGCTGAGCCTCGGTGCAAAATCGTTCCAGTCCGGATCGACGGCCCGGCTCGACGCGCAGCAGACGACGAGCGGCGAGTTCGAAAGCGTCGCGACTTCAGGGTCGACGACGAACAGCCGGCCCTCCCCGCTCAGGTCCATGGCCGCTCCGCCAAGGTCGCTCGACTTCCAGAACTGGTGGTACTCGTAGCGCAAGCCCCAGGCCGAGGGTCAGGCGATCGCTCACCTTCCAGTCGTCCTGAACGTAAAGCGCCCATGGCGCGTTCGAGACCTTGGTCGCCCCAATGCGGTTCAGAGACGTGGCGGAGGCAGTGCCCAGAAGGAAATCGGCGATCGAGTTCTCGCGGGTGGCCGTCGCATTGCTGCTCCCGATCGTATAGAGACCGCTGAAGGTCGCGGTGCCATTGGCGCCGAAGAATTCCGTGTTATCGAACTTGTTGTAGCTCCAGTAGAAGCCGGCCTTCAAGCCATGCCGGCCGCGGATCAAAGAGAAGTTGTCAGCCAACTGGAATGTGTCCTGCGTCTCGGTGATGATCGAGGCTGAGAATCCGCCGTAATTGAGATTCCCGGTGCTCAGAAAGAAGCGCGGCAGCGTCTCGAGTGTGGTGTTCTGGATGCCGAACTGCGTCGGATCGATCTCGTCGATCGAGTCGCCGTAGATTCCACGCACGTAGCCGACGCGGAACTCGTTGACCGCCGAACTGCCGAGAACGCGAGCCCACGTGCTGGAGAACACGCGACCCTTGCCCTGCAGGTGCTTGCTCAGGTACGGAATCAGCGGCTGATTGGTGCGTACGTTGTCCTGGATGGCCAGACGTCCGTACAGCCGATCCTTCCCGGTCAGTGTGTGGTCCACGCGCACGGCGTACTGGTTGTAATCGAGTACCGCGCCGGTCTCGCCGGTGTAGTTGTTGAGCGCGTCACCGAAGTTCGGATCCGGCAGCTGGGCGGCCATGAGCTCCTGCGCGGTCGTGCTGATTCGACCGGTTGGGATCCGATTGCCGGCGAACGGCTGGCGGATGAACGGCGGGTTGAAAGGCGAAGCGGCCTGAGCCGGATTGAAGCGGGGATTCGCAATCGTCGTCGCCGGATCGAAAATCTGGCCAACGCGCATGCAGTCGCCGGTCGCATTCCCGTCCGGACCGAACAGCGGAATCGGCTGGCCGCCCGACACGGCACAGGCTCCGAGGGCGGAAGAGAAATCACCCGACCGGAACTCAGTGGGCGGCACGAACGTCTGGCCGGCACTCAGCGTGTCGTGACGACGGCCCTGGTATGAACCGAAGAAGAACGTGCGGGCGAGGCCCCAGACCGGCCCGCCGAGAGTTGCACCGAACTGATTGAAGCGAAGCCGGGTCTTGCGTCCCAGCACCGGGTTGGCCGGCTGCAGCGCCTCGTTCTGGAACTGCTCGTACAGGGAGCCGCTGTAGCGCTGGCTGCCCGCCTTGGTTGCCACGTTGACCTGGCCGATCCCCTCATATTCCGCGGAGTACGCGTTGTTGAGAATCTGGAACTCCTGAATGCTGTCGAGTGAGGGGGTAATCGTTGGTGTGCCAAAGCCCGGGTCAGTGTTGGTCAGTCCATCGATCTTGAAGGTGATCGAAGACGGTCGTGTTCCGGAGACGGAGAACGATCCGCCGCTTTCCAGTCGGAACGCAGGCGCTGCGCCACCGGCCGGTGCCGTGACGTTCGAATTGAGCGCCATGAAGTTGTAAATATTGCCGTCATTCGAAGGGAGGGCAATCAACGTCTTGCTGTCGAACACCTGGCCGACCGTCGCCGTCTCCTGCTCGACCAGAGTCGGACGCGCGACCACGGTGACTTCGGTCGTCACTCCTGCCGGCTTCAACGTGACGTCCGCGTTGACGCGACGGCCGATGTTGACCTCAACCGCCTCGATGACCGACGTCGCAAATCCACCCAACGCCGCGCTGACCCGGTAGATGCCGGGGGACAGGAACGGCGCTTCGAACAGGCCCTGGGCGTTGGTGACGTAAACCTGTTCAACACCACTCGCCGTGTTGGTCACGGTCACCGTGACGCCGGGCAGGACCGCCCCGGTGGCGTCCCTGGCGAGACCGACAATTGAGCCGCGCTCGGTTTGAGCCGACGCGGGTGAAAGACCACCGAGCAGCAGGAACACGAGGAGCGCTGTCATTGCACGCCCGAACATGGCTACCCTCCAGGCATCGCCGCAGCGATGCGCTAATACCGTTTGCGTTTTACGGCCTGCGATGTCTTGTGGATCAGATCGAGACAGCTTTCACCTACCGCCACGGCGACCGCCACCGACAGCGCGTCGATCACGCACAATTGCGCGATGCGTGAGGTCAGCACTTCGCCGCCGAGCGGCGATTCAGACGCAGCGGTCAGCAGCACCACGTCGGCCATCCGGGTAATCGGCGATGGACTGAAATTGGTGATGGCAATCGTCGTCGCACCGGATTTGCGCGCCGGCGCGAGCGCGTCGACGACGTCCCGGGTGCTTCCGGAGTGCGAAATCCCGATCGCCACGTCGCCGGGCTTCAACGACACCGCCGCCATCACCTGAAGGTGCGGGTCGCCGTAGGCGTCGGCGGTCAGGCCGAAGCGAACGAGCTTCAGCTTCGCGTCAAGACCGGAGAAGTACGAATACCCGACTCCGTAGATGTCGATCCGGCGAGCCTGGGCAATCGCCTTGGCCGCCACTTCGACCATGGCCGGATCCAGCGCGCGTCGCGTGTTCTCGACGGCTGCCTGGTTGGTCTCGAAGACCTTCTGGCAGAGAACGGCGACGCTGTCCTGGAAGGTGATGTTGCGGTGAATGAATTCGACCGGCTGCACCAGATCCTGCGCCAGCCGCAGCTTGAACTCCTGATAGCCCTTGTAGCCGAGTGACCGGCAGAACCGAATCACCGTGGATTCGCCGACGCCGATGTCGCGAGCCGCTTCGGACACCGACATGTGCATCACCCGGTCGGCGTTGTCGAGGACGAACTCGGCGACCGCCGCTTCGGCCGGCTTGAACAGCTCTCGCGCGCTCTTGATGCGCAAGAGACAGCCGGCCCGGGCCGGGGGGACGTGACGGGCGCTGCTGGAAGGCATGGAGTTTTACTTCACGGTGCTGATCAGCGGTGTAGTATTACTCCACAAGCCTTCATGTCAAGCACTTTTTCATCCCCGTCGACCCTGGTTGTCATCCTCCTGGGGCTTATCGTCAGCGGCTGCGGCCGTCCATCCGTGGCCGGTCGCCCGACGCCGCCACGACCGCCGATGCTGGGTGACTACAACAAGGAGATCCGCGAGCGGACGCCGCGGAGCGACGGGATTCGTCACGTCGATACACCGGCGACCATCGCGAGACTCCGCGACGCGCACGTCACCACTTACTTCTATCTCGTCATGCACGCTGCCTCGGACTGGGATGATCTCCAGCGAGAGTTCCTGCCGGCAGCTGAACGCGCCGGGATCGATGTCTGGGTGTACCTCGTCCCCCCCAGCGAATGCTGTTCGAAGCCGTATGGCACCGACTTCGTTCGCTGGGCTGAGGAGGTCGCGCAACTCTCACAGCGTCACCGCAACCTCAAAGGCTGGGCGATGGACGACTTCTCGTCCAACTTGACGACGTTCACCCCCGAGTACACGCGAACTCTCCGAAGCGCTGCGCGCAGGATCAATCCCAACCTCCGATTCTTCCCGGTCCTGTATCACGACGATTACGGTGATGAGTTTCTCGCTTCGTACGCTCCGTATCTTGACGGCGCGATCTTTCCTTACACGATCGACTTCGATAAGGCCGATGCAGTCGAAGACGCGTTGAAGCGAATCGACGCCAGGCTCGATAGGTTCGGGCTCGATCTGGTCCTGATGGTGTATTCCACGAAAATGAGTGTCGCCGAGTATCCGCCGTCGGCGACTTATGTCGGTGACGCCCTGCGGGCGGGGCTGGAGGCGATGAGGCGGGGGAGATCCTCGGCGTGACCACCTACGCCATGGACAAAGAGTTCGAAAAGGAACAATGCGGCTTCGCCAATCATTTGAATCTGGCCGTCCCGTCCGAGGTGCCGACGAAAACTGGCGACTTCGTCTCGGCCGGTCAGACGATCCGGCTCGACCCGTCGGCCGGCCGCTACCAGCTTCGGTTCTTCGAACAGGACTCCTATCCAGTCGGGACCGCTGGCTACCACTTCAAGCAACTACTGATAGACGAACAAATAGTATGGGACCAGGACGTCGCAGCCGACGACGCGCTGGCATGGGTCGAGCGGACGTTTGATCTCACACCGCACGTCACCGGGAAGTCCAGCGCCGTCCTGACCTTCCGGTTGTACGACAAGAAAGGCGTCTCCAACTTCGGCATCAGGGTCAGCGTTGCCGGTCTGGAAGCGACCGGATTCACGGTCGACAATCCCGACTTCACGAACGATGCAGGGTGGAAGTTTGCGCAGCAGGGACCTGGGTCGGCTCGGCGGGCGCACTATCTCTGCGACCCCGACAGGCAGCGTCACGTCTACGAAGCCGTTCGCGATCTCTATGGCCGGTACCGCGTCCGCAAGCCATGACAGCCTGAGCGCGTTGCCGAAAACGTAGTCCAGCCCTTTAGGCTGCCCAGCGTAAGAGTCCAGCCCTTTAGGGCTGTAGCGCGCGTCCGGAAACGTAGTCCAGCCCTTTAGGGCTGTAGCGCGCGTCCCTCAATCAGCGACGGGCAGTCAGCCGCGCGGCGGCCGCGCCAGCAGCCGATCGAGCACCTGCAGGTTCAACAGCAGATGCCGCGGGTGGTGATAGTTCTCCAGCCGCCGGGGCATCGCGAGGAAGGACGCGTACTCCATCCGGCGATTGCCGGCGTACATCCAGAGCGGCACGCCGCGGCTAGTCAGCGGATACGTCGAACGCACGTAGCGATACATGCGTGAGAACTCCTCGGCCGCCCACTCGACGCCGGCCTCGACGAGCATGAGAGTTCCAATCAGCACTTCCTCCTGCGCCCACAGCACCTTGTCGGTCAGCCAGAGGTTGCGCTCGACGTGCTGGAGGTTTCGAAACACACCGCCGAACACATCGTCCCAGGCGACCGCAATGTGACGCCGATAGCGGTCGGCCGCCAGCGTGAAGAGCGCCTGGTCGTGACGGCGCTGCGCCTCGTGGAGCACCATCCAGAGCACTTCGACGGCGTGGCCCGTGTACACCAGCTCGGCATACTCGTTATCCGGCCGCGACAGATCGTGATTGAGCAATTCGTTGAACAAGTCAAACTTCGGATTGAAGTGTGACTGCATCATCGCGTCGACGGAGCGCCGCGCCACTGCTTCAATCTCCGGATCTGGACGTCGTTCGAGCATCTGGGTGCAGACCCGCAGCAGCACCATCCACACCCCGAGAATACGCGCGCCCGGGAACGGCCGCGCGTCAGGCCCGAGATAGGTCCGTCCGATGACCGGACGGTAGTCGGGGCGGTCGTATAGCCGGACGCATTTCATGATCAGTGAACGTGCGATGTCGGCGTAGCTCTGATCCCCGGTGGCGGCGCCGTACTCAGCAAGCCCTTCAGCTATGAAGAGGTCGCCGTAAATCTCGCCGTCGGCCGCCATCTGCGGCTCCCCGTCTCGCGTGTACGTCCTCGGCCAGAGATCGTCCGCGCCGGAAGGCCGCGTTTTGAGCAGGAAGCCCGCCGTCTTGCGGGCGATCTCGAGCTGTCGAGGGTCACGCCCGAAGTGGTTGTAGAGGAATGCGTGGACCCACAAGCCGCGTCCGTCGAACCAGCTGCTCTTGTTCGTCGAAATCAACCGGCCATCGAGATCCACTTCGCACATGAACCCGCCGCGCTCGTGGTCGACGACGTGACGATCCACAAACGGCAGGTAATCCTCGAAGAGGTCCCGGCGGTACTGATCGCGCAAGGCGACCAATGAAAGCCCCGCGAGCTGCGACGTCTGGGATGCTCGCTGCGCAGGGGGACGTGGTCTCTTCGGCGAGGCGGGACCAAGGACAGCCGGGGCCATTGCGGCTGCCCCGAGAAACGTGCGCCGGGTCACGGGTCCTTTGCTCAAGGATGCTGTCTGTTCTCGCGACGCAGCTCGACGCTGCGCACGCCACCAGCCGGGACAGCCAGGCGGACTTGCCCGTCTGGCGTCGTGTCGATCGACCGATTCCCCACCGCGTCAAACCAGGCTCCTCCGGGCAGCGCAGGACGGATCAGCACATCACGCGATGAAGTGTCATGGTTGATGATGGTCACGGCGAGGCCGGACGATATTCGAGCGATCGCGACTTCGCTGGCCTCGGTGAGCCCGATCACGTCGGTCAGCGCTGAATGTCCGGCGTGCTTGAGCGCGTGGTCCAGCACGTCCCGCAGCACGTCGGGGCACCCGGACGCCATGGCTGCGGCCGATGGCAAAACGGCAACCGCCACACCTGCGCCGTGTGTATTGGCGAGGATGGCGGGAGATCCATCGTCGAATGTGGCGAGCACTCGCGCGGTTGTCGCCGACCAACCAGCGCCAACAGGGCCGGGCAGTGTGCAACTGCCATCCGGTTGCGTTCGCCTTCCGGAGCCAGGCGTCGCGCGGATGCCGCGCGGCGGCGACCCGGCGGTTTCGCGGCCGCCGAACAGTTCGTCGCGCTCGAAGCTGCGGCCCATCGGCAGTTGCGGGCCGAACGCAACGACCGCTCCGCCCCGCTTCACGAAGGCGTCGATGAGATCGCTGTCGGTTTGCTGAAATCCTGAAACATCCGGCAGCAGCAGCACCCGGCGCGTCGAGAGGAGGCGCTCGAGCACAGCTGGATTCATGTGAAACGGGAAGTAGGGATAAACAGACTCTTCGATCGCCGGCGCGTACGGCAGTACGTCGACGGGAATCCCCGCACGCCGGAATGCATCGAGGCCCGGCAGCGTCGACGTCGTCCAGCGCTCGACGATCCAGTCCGAGTACGGAAAGTACACCGTCAGCGGGTTGGTCTGGGGTCCGAACGTCCGGTGCAGGCGCTTGAAGACATCGAGACCGTCGGCCACGGCCTGCCGGCTGCGCTGAACCCGCGCGTCCCGGCGCGCCGACCAGATGTGCGGATGATAGGCAAAGAGCGCTATTCCGTCGGCTCCCGGCGCCGTCGCAACGCTTGCGATCTGGCCGAAGATGTTTTCGTAACTGGCCGCGAGGATCGCGGGATCGGGCCGGTTCTCGAGGTAGCCAAAGAGCTCCACGTGGGTGATGGCGATCTTGTCCTGCAGCCATTTCGCACCGATGCCGAGCGCCGCGAAGTCGCGAACCCGTCGCAGCGGATACTTCTTGCGGTTATCCGTACGATAGCTGGCCATGACCGCACCCTGGAAAATCATCATGTCCAGAGTGTCGACCGTGCTCAAGTAACCGGCGACCAGCGGATCGTCGACAAATGGTGCGCACGCGCTCAGCAGACCGGGGTTGAGCGACTTCACGTGCGCGGCGAACTCCCTGACGTACGGAACGTAATAGGTGCCGCTGCCCTCCTGATACGAGTAGAAGCCAGCCAGAGAGGCGTGTCCCGCATACAGCGAAAAGAGCTCCGCCATCAGCGCCGTGATCTGCCGCATCCGATCGCCGTACGGCGCCGGGTGCGTCATGTCCCAGCTCACCGACAGAAACACCGACAGTCCGCGGCGGTCGGCCTCGGCGAGCAGTTGCTCGACGATGTCGCTCGGTGATCCACGCTCGACACTGTTGCGCGCAATCGCCGATGGGAAGTACGCCCGATCGGGGGTGATCAGCGCGTGGGCGATCAGAGTGTTTCCGCCGAGGGACCGGAAATCATCCAGGTAGGCGGACAGGTCAGCGCGCGGATTCGAACGATCGAGATAGGCCGGCAGAAAGAAATCCAAGACGATCGGGCCCACCACGATCGCCGCTTTGCCTAACGCCTGCGGTCGATTCGCCTCGCCGCTCCAGACGTGAATCAGATACAGCCCGGGCGCGGCGTCCGCGGGGAGTGTGACTCGAAGGCGGTGCTCACCGGAGGGTTCCGCTTCGAGGGCCAGCGCCCTGGTGCCGCCGCCCGGCATGAGCACCACGGCGCGCGACGCAGGCGCGGCGCCGCCGACGCCGAAGCTCAATCGATCCCCGGGTCGCGCGCGAACTCGGGTCGGTGTGACCTCGATCGCCTCGATTTGCAGCGAGGGAGTTGTGGCGATCGCGCTCGTGGCGCTGACCAGCAGCAGGGTGGAGCAGACGATAGCGAGAATGGAGCGTCGTGCCATCGATCAATCCAGCGGTGGCATACTACTCCACCTGGCTTTTGAACTTCGAACCGAAGGGGCTGTTGCCGCGCGACGCTGGAGAATCGTCTGCGGGTGTGTCACCGACCGGCGTACACGGCGGTCGTGTGGAAGGAACAGGAGAGCCCGCCGGTGACGACCGAGGAATCACCCGCGGCGGCCGGATGGTTGCTAGCCGGGCGATAACGACGAGGGCGGGGTTGCAGTCCCTACGTTCGACGGCTTGACCGTCGTCGTGCGAGGACGCCCGCAAGGCCGAGCCCGACCAGCGTCAGCGTAGCCGGCTCCGGAACCGGCGTGCCGACCGGTGCGGCGATGCCGCGAACGGCGACTCCGCCGCCAATCTTGCCAATCAATGTCACGCCGCCAGGACCCGCGGCGTAAAGCTGTGAGATCGAGCTGCCGGCAGGAGTGACCGAGAAGTACGGCGTACCCGTGAGGCCGGAAATGTCGTATCCCGTGAGCCCGCCCGAGTTGAAGGGCAGCCCCAGCGCGGACATCAACAGACCGCCGTTGGGATTGGTGTGGACCACGAGCTGATCTGGATCCTGGCCGACGTCGACGCCGCGTAAGGTCGTGGTGGTGGCCCCGCCAAAGTTGTTGGCATAGGCGACGGCGATGTCGAGCGGGGAGTCGCCGTCATTCGGGTCTCCAGCCCCATAGGCGAGAGGCACGTCCAGCTGCACCGCCCCGTTATCGACATTGATGCGGAGGTTCTGGCCGGTGTTGGTGGTGACCCGCAGCCGATCGACAGTCGGGTTGAAATCCACTCCGAACGACGTGCCCGACACGGTTGTATATGGGAAAGGTGCGGTGGTGTCGGCCGAGTCAGCGGCGAGCGTCGAGACGAGCGTCGCCGCACCCGTGGCAGGATTCAACGTGTAGATGCTGCCCGCTCCGGTGGACAAATCGACGCCGAAACCGTACACCACGCCATTGTTAGGCCCAAGCTGGGGACGCCTATCGATCCCACCGAGATAAACGCCAGCAGCCAGCCCGGTGACGCCGATCGAACCCGTGATGGTGCCTGGTGTCGCGCTGTCGAACATGATCAAGCGTGTTCTGATCGGTGAGCGCGAGGATGGGCTCGGCGGCGGCGGGCGACACCCACCCCAGCCCGATGGCAGCGAGGAGACAAGTCTTCAGAAACGACCGCGCATTCCGCCTCATGCCATCTCCTTGTTTGTGGTTTGTGCCCGGGGGCGGACATGCAACGGGGAGTCCGCCGGTGCGCATCGGTTTGAGGCGGCTGTGCACATCGGTTGGGAGCCAAAATACGTCTGTCAGGGTGACATTAGTCTGCAAAAGCGGCGTTGGGGGAGAAAAGCCCAAAGAAAAAGGCCCGACGCTTTCGCATCGGGCCTCGAGTAAATAATCCCGGCAGTGACCTACTCTCCCACGCAGTTACCCGCGCAGTACCATCGGCGGTAGAGAGCTTAACTTCCGTGTTCGGAATGGGAACGGGTGTGACCCCTCTCCTATGACCACCGGGAAACTGTGTTGCCTGGGGTTCCACCTTCGCGCGCTTGCGCGAGCTCCGGCGGCGAGTCGTCCCAGACTATGTCAAAGAGCTGTAGGCGCGCGGTTGCGAACCGCCCCTCCAACGGAATATCCTGCAAACGGTAGTTTCTTCGTTCCACTTGTCACGCCGACACTCGCGATGCGAGCGAAGGCGGACACACACTCACGCAGTGTTAATCGCACTGCTTCTCTCCGAAGAGAGAAAAGAGAAATGGTCAAGCCTCACGGCTGATTAGTATCGGTTAGCTCCACGCCTCACTGCGCTTCCACACCCGACCTATTGCCTGGTCATCTTCCAGGAGCCTTCAGAGGCCTTGCGGCCTGGGAAATCTCATCTTGTGGAGGGTTTCACGCTTAGATGCCTTCAGCGTTTCTCCCTTCCGCACGTAGCTACCGAGCGCTGCCGTTGGCACGACAACTCGTACACTAGAGGTGCGTCCATCCCGGTCCTCTCGTACTAAGGACAGCCCCACTCAAATTTCCTCCGCCCATGACAGATAGAGACCGAACTGTCTCGCGACGTTCTAAACCCAGCTCACGTACCGCTTTAACCGGCGAACAGCCGGACCCTTGGAACCTGCTACAGCTCCAGGATGCGATGAGCCGACATCGAGGTGCCAAACCTGAGCGTCGATGTGAACTCTTGGCTCAGATCAGCCTGTTATCCCCGGCGTACCTTTTATCCGTTGAGCGATGGCCCTTCCATGCGGAACCACCGGATCACTAAGGCCTGGTTTCCCACCTGCTCGACTTGTAGGTCTCGCAGTCAAGCTCGCTTCTGCCTTTGCACTCTACGGCTGATTTCCAAACAGCCTGAGCGAACCTTCGCGCGCCTCCGTTACAGTTTAGGAGGCGACCGCCCCAGTCAAACTACCCACCTAGCAGTGTCCCTGACCTGGATGACAGGTCGAGGTTAGAACGCCGGAGTGTTAAGGGTGGTATCTCACCGTTGGCTCCCCCAAGCCCGAAAGCCTGGGTTCAAAGCCTCCCACCTATCCTGCGCATAACACGCCAGCATTCACTACTAAGATGTAGTAAAGGTGCACGGGGTCTTTTCGTCTAGTCACGGGCAACCGGCGTCTTCACCGGTACCACAAATTCGCAGTGCCCCTCGTTGAGACAGCGCCCAGATCATTACGCCATTCGTGCAGGTCGGAACTTACCCGACAAGGAATTTCGCTACCTTAGGACCGTTATAGTTACGGCCGCCGTTTACCGGGGCTTCAGCTCGAAGCTTCGCCTTGCGGCTAACCTCTCCCTTTAACCTTCCGGCACCGGGCAGGCGTCAGGCCATATACGTCGTGTTCGACTTAGCATAGCCCTGTGTTTTTAGTAAACAGTTGCCTGGGCCTCTTTATTGCAACTCGTTCGCGCACGCAATCGCGAGGACTGCGCACGTTAATCGAGCACCCCTTCTTCCGAAGTTACGGGGCCAGTTTGCCGAGTTCCTAAACGAGGGATCACACTCGCGCCTGAGGATTTTCTCCTCGCGTACCTGTGTCGGTTTGCGGTACGGGTACCCACTTCTCTCCTTAGAGGCTTTTCTCGGCAGCGTGGCGTCGACGACTTTGCGGGTCCAAGACCCTCGACATGGCACCTCAGGGAATGTGACCCACCGGATTTGCCTGGCGGATCCCCCTACATGCCTGAACCCACACGTCCAATCGTGGGCTCGTCTAGCCTCCTGCGTCCCCTCATCGTGATAACGAAAAGTAGGTAGTTCCGGAATATTAACCGGATGTGCATCCGCTACGCCTTTCGGCCTCGCGTTAGCTCCCGACTGACCCTGAGCGGACGAACCTTCCTCAGGAAACCTTACGCTTACGGCGGGGAAGATTCTCACTTCCCTTATCGCTACTTATGCCGGCAGGGTCACTTCTCATCGCTCCACCAGTCCTTACGGTCTGACTTCGCGGCGAATGAGAACGCTCCTCTACCAATATGAGACTCCGCAGAGTCTCGTCTATTCTACGGCTTCGGTCCTGTACTTGAGCCCCGTTATATTGTCGGCCCAGAGCCGCTTGACCAGTGAGCTATTACGCTTTCTTTAAAGGATGGCTGCTTCTAAGCCAACCTCCTGGTTGTCTAAGCGTCTCCAGATCCTTTACCACTTAGTACAGAGTTAGGGACCTTAGCCGGTAGTCTGGGCTGTTTCCCTCTCGACAATGAAGCTTAGCCCCCACTGTCTGACTCCCGAGATACGTGTCGTTGGCATTCGCAGTTTGATTGGATTCAGTAAGCTGGTAAGCCCCCTAGTCCATTCAGTTCTCTACCACCAACGCCGACCTCTCGAGGCTATCCCTAAAGATATTTCGAGGAGAACGGGCAATCACGAGGTTTGATTAGCCTTTCACCCCTACCCTCAGCTCATCCAAGCTGTTTTCAACCAACACTGGTTCGGGCCTCCATACGGTGTTACCCGTACTTCACCCTGGCCAAGGGTAGATCACCTCGCTTCGCGTCTACTCCATGCGACTTGTCGCCCATTTCGGACTCGCTTTCGCTGCGGCTCGCTTTCGCTTAACCTTGCCACATAGAGTAACTAGCCGGCTCATTATGCAAAAGGCACGCGGTCAGGCATTCCTCGGCCGAAGCCAAGGCATAGCCCTCCCACTGCTTGTAGGCATACGGTTTCAGGTACTATTTCACTCCCCTCGCAGGGGTTCTTTTCACCTTTCCCTCACGGTACTGGTTCACTATCGGTCGCCAGGGAGTATTTAGCCTTACGAGATGGTCCTCGTAGATTCCCACGGGATTTCACGTGTCCCGCGGTACTCAGGAACCTGTCGCGAGTCAGCAAACTTCGTCTACGGGGCTGTCACCCGCTATGGCCGATCGTTCCAGATCGTTCGACTCGCCTGCTGTTTTGTAACTCGCCGGCATTAAAGCCAGTCAGGCCCTACAACCCCATCGTGCAAGCACGATGGTTTGGGCTAGATCCGCGTTCGCTCGCCGCTACTAGCGGAATCACTGTTGTTTTCTTTTCCTCCGGGTACTGAGATGGTTCACTTCCCCGGGTTGTCTTCGCACAGCCTATGGATTCAGCTGTGGATAACCA
Source organism: uncultured Acidobacteriota bacterium (assembly GCA_963810305.1). Taxonomy (GTDB): domain Bacteria; phylum Acidobacteriota; class Vicinamibacteria; order Vicinamibacterales; family 2-12-FULL-66-21; genus JACDCA01. The sequence goes on along the minus strand of CAWEMY010000017.1, from coordinate 20,590 downwards.
GGGATTAGCCTGGTCGGGTTTCCCCATTCGGAAATCCTCGGGTCAAAGCCTGTTTGCGGCTCACCGAAGCTTATCGCAGCTTACCACGTCCTTCATCGACTCCTGGCGCCAAGGCATTCACCGTACGCCCTTAGTAGCTTGACCATTAGAAACTCGAAACTAACGCGGATAGCTCCTAACTTCTAGATTCCTAACTTCTAATTTCTTAGGAGTTAGTAGTTAGTCGTTAGTAGTTGACCTGCGTCAGTTCCTTGCACACTGCGTGTGTCCGCCTCCGCCCGCCTTCGCATCTTGCGATGCTCCAGCGCGGCTTCGGCGAGACGAGTGTATTTGTGGTCGGAAAAAACTACCGTTTGCAGGATATTCAGTTGTAAAAGAGCCGAAGCTTCGCGGGGAAGCCTCGCCCCTCGGACCGTCTCTATCGACGCTCGCCGGCTGACGCTTCCGATCCGCAAGCCGGCGACCTGCGCGGGCGCAACTGGCAAAGCTGGTGGAGAATACCGGGCTCGAACCGGTGACCTCCTGGTTGCAAACCAGGCGCTCTCCCAGCTGAGCTAATTCCCCGTCAAATTGTGTGCGTGTGCTGTGCG
>CAWEMY010000017.1:0-17500 GCA_963810305.1 uncultured Acidobacteriota bacterium | reverse complement strand
CAATATACCGGCCGATCTTTGCGCTGTCAACCCCGTCGAGAGGTGCGACGCGCGGCGCGGCGATGAAAAGATCGAAAAGGGAATATAAGAGGAGGCGGCCCCGGACTTCAAGCACGACCGTAACCCGTGGTCAATCCGTCCTTCTCACCACTCGGACGACACCCAGCTTGCCGACCTGCAGCAGGTAATCACGGGACGGAACGGGCGCGCCTGGCGCGACCTTCTCGCCATCGATCCGGACGCCCCCCTGCGTGATCTTGCGGCGCGCGTCGCTGGCGGACTCGGCAAGCCCGGCAGTAACCAGGCGTTTCTCGAGCGATGAGCTCCACTGCTCCTCGGTCAACTCGAGAACCGGCACATCTGTGGGCAGCTCCCGTTTGACGAACCGACGATCGAACTCCACTGCCGCCCGTTCGGCCTCCGCCGGTGAACGAAAGTCGGCGACGATCCGCCGCGCGAGGTCGATCTTGGCCTGTTTCGGGTGCACCTCACCCGCAGATACCCGGTCGCGCAGCTGCGTCACGTCCGTGGCCGTCAGGTCGGTCAGTAGCGCGTAGTATCGCCACATCAGTTCGTCTGGTATCGACATCAGCTTGCCGAACATGTCGGCAGGAGCGTCGGTGACGCCGACATAGTTATCCAGGCTCTTCGACATTTTCTCGACGCCGTCCAACCCTTCGAGCAGCGGCGTCGTCATCACGACCTGTGGCTCGAGATCGTAGGCGGGCATCAGATCGCGGCCGACGTTCAGATTGAACAGCTGGTCGGTGCCGCCCAGTTCGACATCCGCCTTCAGGACGACAGAGTCGTACGCCTGCGCCAGCGGATACAGGAACTCGTGAACCGCGATCGGCTTTCCCGTCTCGTAGCGTTGCCTGAAATCGCGCCGCTCCAGCATCTGCGCGACGTTGTACTTGGCCGCAAGCTTCACCCACCCGAAACTACCGAGTGGCTCGAGCCATTCGCTGTTGAAGCGGGTGACGGTTTTCTCGGGATCGAGCAGCTTGAAAATCTGCGTTTTGTAAGTCTCCGCATTCGCGCTGATTTCTTCCATCGTCAACGGCGGACGCGTTTTCGATCGGCCGGTCGGATCGCCGATGAGAGCAGTGAAGGAGCCGACCACATACACGACGGTGTGGCCCAGATCCTGGAAGTGCTTCATCTTGCGGATCAGCACAGTGTGGCCGAGGTGCAGATCCGGTGCGGTGGGATCGAATCCAACTTTGACGACCAGCGGCCGCCCGGATTTCGCCGAGCGTTCCAGCTTCGATCCGAGCTCCGCTCGACGCACGACGTCGACGCATCCTTTCGTGAGGTATTCGAGCTGTTCGTCTATTGTCATATCGGCGGGGCCCCCTGCACCCCGCCTGGCTCCCGCTACGTGGGGCCCCAACGCCCACTCCGCTTCGCTCGCTCTGGGAATCGGCGGGCCCGCCTGTCGGCTGGCGGCCTTCACTCGCCTTGGGCGCCGTCGCCTTGGCGAAGGCGGCTCTCGCTCTCCGCCTCCGCGCGTTTTGCGCTTCGGCGTGACAGGCGTCCCGGCCGCGTCGGAGATCCGATTATAGGCCGCGATACCATACAGCTCACCGATGCTTTCCGACCTGAAGGCACGCCGATTCACGAGGCGCGAGATCCTCCACGCCCTCGGGGCCGCCGGTCTCGGGACGATCGCCGGCGCTGTCGATCACGGATATGTGTATCAGCGCCGGAATCTGGAAGTGACGCGCGAAACCATCCGCGTGAGCGGACTGGCGCCGGCGCTCTCAGGCTTGCGAATTGGCTTCCTTACGGATCTTCACCGCAGCCAGGCGGTGTCGCACGAGATGGCCGACCGTGCGGTGCGTGCGGTGCTGGCCGAGACGCCCGATCTGATCATTCTCGGCGGCGACTACGTCACCTGGGGAGACCGCCGCTACGTCGGCGCCGCCGCCGACGCGCTCGCGCCGCTCGAAGCGCCGCACGGCGTCTTCGCCATCCTCGGCAATCACGACGACGATCGGGACATGCCACACGCGCTGAGCACAAAGGGAATCACCGTCCTCCGCGATGCGCGAACCCGGATCACGATCAAGGGTGAGCCGCTCGATCTTGCCGGCATCCGGTTCTGGACGCGCAAGCCCGGCGACATCGCACGCGTGATTCGAGGTTCATCCACCAACCTGATTTTTCTCTCGCATACGCCGTCACGATTGCCGGACGCCGTCGCCCTGGCGGTACCTCTCATGCTCTCCGGCCACACCCACGGCGGGCAGATCGTCTTGCCCGGACTCGGCGCCATAGCAGCGCGCGAATTCCCTGTCGTCGCTGGTTCGGCCCGTCGTGCCGCGACCGCCGTATTCGTGAGCCGAGGGGTTGGCACTGTATACCTGCCCGTTCGCCTGAATTGCCCCCCAGAGGTCGCCCTGCTAACGCTGCAACCCGTTCTGGCGGTCGTTTAAGACCGGGGCTCCGCCCCGGGCCCCGGCTCGCTTGCGAGATACGCATTTGACTTATTCGCAAGACCGGCGTAGATTTTGAGAACTCAAAATACGGAGTTTGACCTATGAAACGCCTGGTTCGCTGGTGTATCGCGACGGCCATCATCGCTGGCGTCATCCTCGTCCTCGGCGACGCGCGGGATCCCTGGCTGTGGGGATACATCGCGACCTTCTCGCTCATTGGCGCTTATGCCATGTATGCCATCGACGACGACCTGGCGAAGGAGCGTTTCACTCCCCCATCGAAAGGCGCCGATCGGTTGTCACTTGCCTGGGTACGAGCCATCGCGGCCGCCCACATCATCGTCGGCATCGCCGACAGCAGGTTCGGATGGACGAGCGTCCCCGACGTACTACGCGGCGTTGGCCTGATCGGATTCGCCCTGTCCTTCATGCTGATCGTCAGGGCGATGCTCGCCAACCGGTTCTTTTCCGCGGTGGTGCGCATTCAGGACGACAGAGGCCATCATGTCGTCGACAGAGGTCCTTATTCCGTCGTACGACACCCGGGATACGCAGGGATGATCGTCTTCGCGCCGCTGAGCGGGCTGGCGCTCGGGTCGTGGCTCAGCGTCGCAGTGGCGTTCGTCTACTCGGCACTGGTCGCCCGGCGTGTTCTCTTCGAAGATCGGTTCTTGAGAACGAACCTCGATGGGTATCAGGCGTACACGGAACGGGTACGCTACAGACTCGTGCCTGGGCTTTTTTGACTTCGCTGACGCTCGCTCAGGGCAGGACCCTTCGGCTCGCTGATGCTCGCTCAGGGCAGGACGAAGCGGCGACCCTCGAGGCGCCAGTTTCCTGAGAGGACCAGGCGTACAGCCTCCGGATAGAGCCGGTGCTCCACTTCGAGAACTCGGGCCGCCAGCGTCTGTTCGGTGTCGTCGTCACGCACCTCGACGGCCCGCTGCAGGATGATGGGGCCACCATCGAGCTCTCCGGTTACGAGATGCACGGTCGCGCCGCTCACTTTCACGCCGTGAACGATCGCCTGCGCCTGCGCCGACACTCCGGGAAATGCGGGGAGGAGCGACGGATGCACATTCAGGATCGCATTGGGAAAGACCTCTAGCATCGGCGTCCCGATGAGGCGCATGAAGCCGGCGAGGCAGACCAGGACAACGCCTCGTGATTTCAGCTCGCGCGCCAGTGCGGCGTCGAATGCGTCGCGACTCGCGAACTTGCGGTGATCGACGACCAGCGTCTCGATGCCGGCGGCGCGCGCGCGCTCCAGACCAGGCGCTTCAGGCTTGTTGGAGATGACGACGGCGATGCGCGCCGGAAGCGCTCCCGACTTCATCGCGTCGATCAACGCCTGCAGGTTGCTGCCGCGTCCTGAAATCAGAACCGCAATCGCGCGTGACATGTTCAGGGCAGGTACGTGACGCCCTTTTGGCCGGAGCGAACGCGCCCGATCACGGCGGCCCGTATTTCTCCAGCCTGCGCGAGCTGATCGAGTACGCGGTCCACCTGCTCTGACGCACAGACCACGATCAAGCCAACACCCATGTTGAAAGTGCGCCGCATATCATCGGTCGGCACTTTGCCGAGCGATTGCAACCACTGAAACACAGGAGGAACCGACCAGGCTCGGACATCGATTTCGGCGTGCGCAGACTCGGGCAAGATACGCGGCAAATTATCTGTGATGCCGCCGCCGGTAATATGCGCCATCCCCTTGATGATGCCGAGCGGCAACAGCGGCCGGATCACCGACAGGTAGGAGCGGTGTGGAACGAGCAGCGCTTCGCCGACCATCTGGCCGAGCTCCGAAACGTAGGAGTCGTGATTCAGGCCTGTGACGTCGAAGACGATGCGGCGCGCGAGCGAGTAGCCGTTGGTGTGCAGGCCTGAGGATGGCAGACCGATCAACACGTCGCCGGCCGTAATTGCCACGGCCGTCGATCAGCCGCTCGCGTTCGACAGCGCCGACGATGAACCCGGCGACATCGTATTCACCGTCGCGATAGAAGCCGGGCATTTCTGCTGTTTCGCCACCGAGGAGCGCGCACCCATTCTCGCGGCATGCATCGGCGAGCCCCTGCACGATTTGAACGGCTACCTCCGGGTCCAGCTTTCCGGTGGCAAGGTAATCGAGAAAGAAAAGCGGCTCCGCACCCTGGACCAGAATGTCGTTCACGCAGTGATTGACAAGGTCTTGGCCGATCGTCGTATGGACGCCGGTCATGAAAGCCAGTCGCAGCTTGGTGCCGACGCCGTCGGCGCTCGAGACCAGCACGGGGTCGTGCAACGGGAACGCATTGAGCCGGAAGAGACCGCCGAACGATCCGATCTCGGAGAGGACGCCCGGGGTGAACGTCCCGCGGGCAAGATGCCGGATGCGGCGGACGACTTCGTTCCCCGCATCGATGTCGACACCGGCCTGACGGTAGTCCATACTCACCGGGGGACTTCGTCCCCCGGACCCCTTGCTGTCTCGCTCGCGGGGGCCCCAAGCCCCGCTCCGCTCGCCAGGCTCGCTCGCTGCCGCTTGCTCGCATCGTCAAACCTCTCAGAACTCGAGCTTCTGGATCAGCGCCTCGGCGGTCTTGCGCGTTGGCGAGCCCGCCGGCGCCTGCCAGTAGGTGCGGCGCACGTGAGCGAAGAACCGCTCCTCTTCGAAGTCTTCCTCGAGCATGTCGAAGGCTTCACGCAAGAGTTCGAGGGCGCCGGCGGGATTCTTCTGCTTCTCGAGCACCTGCAACAGCAGCGGTGTGTTGCGGAGCGCAATTGTCCCCAGCGCCAGCGCGATTGCAGCCCGGGCCGGGTCGCGGCTCGGAGTGCCCTGCTCGATGAGGATGGTGACCGCGTCGGGATCACCTTTCACCCCCAGGGCCGCCAGTCCGGAGGCTGCATTGCGCACCAGTTCCTGATACCCGATCTGATCGGTGCCGAATTTGAGGCTATCGCTCAGATATCCGCGATGCGACGCGCAGTTCACGCCAAGCAGGCAGATCGCCGCGGCGACCGCCGGTTGCGCGCTTTTTGGCGCCGTTCGCTGCAGTGCCGCAAACGTGTCGACCGATTGCTTGTCGCCGAGCTTCCCCAGTGCAATCACCGCATCGTCCTGCAGCGGCCCATCGAGCTTGGCGATGGACGTCAGCGACGCCGCCGCGTAGGGGACCTTGTAGTCCCCGACGGCTTCGATCACCGCACTACGGAAGAAATCCTGCCCTTTCATCATCAGCGCGACGACCGCGTCACGCGCACGCGGATCGGTGCCGTGCGCGACGATTGCCCGGGTCAGTGCGGGGCGAACAAACTCCGACTCTTCACGTGACAACGCCTCGATCAGTCTTGGCAGCATCGCCGGATCGGGATGGTGCGCAAAGAACGAGTAGGCCACCGCCCGCAGCCGGTCGTTCTTGTCCGCCAGCATCGCCGACATCACATCTCGTGCGTTCGCCGGGTTGAAACCGGAGAGCAGAACGAGCGCGCGGAAGCGGACGTAGCCGTCCTTGTGCGACCGAGCCGCGCTATTCAACAGCGGTACGGCGACGACAGCGCCGGCGCGGCGGACTGTACGGGCGGCGTCCGTCCGCACGGAAAACTCCAGCGTGCCGAGTTTCTCGATCCCGGCTTTGACCTGTTCCGCGGTGATGCCCTCGCGACCCTGGGCCGGCGGCTCCTGAGCGGACGCGGGCCCGACACACAGCGCGAGTAGCAGGACCAGGTGCGCGATCTTGATCATCGTCAGTCGACTGCTTTGAGAGCCAGTTGAAGGTAGGCCTGTTCGTCCCTGGGGAAAGCCACCGGATACTCGCCGGTATAGCACGACGTGCAGTAGGAGTTCTGTTCCGCTCCGACCGCTGCCTTGAGGCCCTGCATGCTCAGGTACTCGACCGAATCGGCCTCGACGAACCGGCAGATCTCCTCGTGCGTGTGGGTCGCGGCGATCAGCTCTGTCCGGCTCGGAGTATCGACTCCATAAAAACACGGTGAGACCGTCGGCGGGCAGCTGATACGCAGGTGAACCTCGCGAGCCCCGGCCGCCCGAACCATGCGGACGATTTTGCGGCTCGTCGTACCGCGGACGATCGAATCGTCGACCAGCACGATCCGTTTGTTTTCGAGAATGCTCTTGACCGGATTGAGCTTCACGCGAACGCTGAAATGCCGGATCGACTGCTGCGGCTGGATGAACGTGCGGCCGACGTAGTGGTTTCTGATCAACCCCATTCGCATCGGCAGATGCGCCTCCTCTGCGTAGCCGATGGCCGCGAACACGCCTGAGTCCGGGATCGGAACGACGACGTCAGCCGGTGCACGCGCCTCGCGCGCGAGGTTTCGACCGAGCTCCGTCCGGACTTCGTTGACGCTTCTGCCGAAGACGTAGCTGTCCGGACGCGCGAAGTAGACGTGTTCGAACACACAGTGAGCGAGCCGGGCCGGCGGGAACGGTTTCAGCGACCGGAATCCGCCGTCGCTGATGATCAGCACCTCGCCCGGTTCGACGTCCCGCACGTAGGTGGCGCCGATCAGATCCAGCGCACAGGTCTCGGAGCAGACGATCCAGGAATCTCCGAGTTGGCCGAGCGCGAGCGGACGGAACCCGTGCGGATCACGCGCGGCGATAAGGCGGTTCTTCGTGAGGAACACGAGGGAAAAGGCGCCGGTCAGCTGCGAGACTGATTCGACGAGTGCCTCTTCGACCGACGGCGCCTTCGAGCGCGCATAGAGATGCAGGACGACTTCGGTATCGCTGCTGGTTTGAAATATCGAGCCGTTTCGGACCAGTTCGTCGCGCAATTCGCGAGCGTTCACAATGTTGCCGTTGTGCGCGACAGCGATCTGCCCATGCGCGCACTCGATCAGCATCGGCTGCGCGTTCTGGATCCGGCTCTCGCCGGCGGTCGAATATCGTGTGTGGCCGATCGCCAGATGCCCCGGCAGCCCTTCGAGCGTCGGCGCGGTAAACACCTCGGCGACCTGCCCCATCGCCCGCGACACGCGCATCCGCTCGCCGTCCGCGGTAGCGATACCGGCGCTTTCCTGGCCACGGTGCTGCAGGGCGTACAGGCCGAGGTAGGTCAGATTGGCAGCTTCAGGGTTCCCGAAGATGCCAAAGACGCCACACTCGTCTTTTAATTTATCGCCGGGGGCCCCTGCACCCCGGCTAGCTCGCTTCGCTACGCGGGGCCCCAACACCCGCTCCGCTCCGCTCGCACCCGTGTCTCTGTTTTCCTTCATGGCTCGCATTCACTCGATGCCGCTTGGTTATTGGCTGCGAGTTTGATGTCAATTCTACGCTGCCGCTGGGCGCACGGCGCGGTGCGCAGTGCGCGGCGCGATAAAACATTCGTGCGCATGACCGCATCGCCGCATTCGCCCCGCGCCCCGCGCACCGCGCATCCCGCATGCAAATCCCGCGTCCCGCATTCCGCACCGCGCACCACGCGCCGCCCTACGCTGCGCGTCCCGCGAAATGCCGCTCGAACGCGGTCGCCCAGGTTGTGTAGGCGGCTTCGAGATCGCAATCGATCACCGGACGCCCTGAAACTCGAAGAGTTATCCGCGTGCCGCCGGTGCGGCCGATCACTTGCGCGGGGACGCCGTGCTCGGCGGCCACGCGCAACAGCGTCGCGGTGTTCTGTTCTGTCGCCGAAACAATGACCCGTGACGCGGACTCGCCGAAGACTGCTGCATCGTCTCTCGCGGAACCGTCCGCGATGTCTACCGAAGCCCCGACGCCGCCGCTGTCGAACGTGCACTCCGCAAGCGCGACGGCAAGACCGCCGTCCGAGCAGTCGTGCGCGGAGCGAATCATGCGCCGCGACGAGGCCTGAGTGAGCAATGCAATCAGCGCGCGTTCCCTGGCCAGATCGAGCGCGGGCGGACTGCCCGCAACCGTACTGTGGACCGTCTTGAGATACTCGCTGCCTCCGAGCTCCCCCAGCCCCTCGCCGAGCAGGACGATCGCATCCTCGGGCCCGCGAAACGACCGACCGAGCACGCACGACGCATCCTCGATGACGCCAACGATGCCGATCACAGGAGTCGGATAGATGGCCTTGCCGTCAGTCTCGTTGTAGAGGCTTACGTTGCCGCCGGTAATCGGTGTGTCGAGGGCGCGGCAGGCCTCGGAGATCCCTTCGATCGCCTCGACGAGTTGCCACATGATCTCGGGACGTTCGGGATTGCCGAAGTTGAGACAGTTGGTGGCACCGACCGGCAGCGCGCCCGCACAGGCCACGTTGCGGGCGGCTTCGGCAACCGCGAGCATGGCGCCGCGGCGGGGATCGAGATAGCAATACCGGCCGTTGCCATCGACAGAGATCGCGAGCGCCCGGTTGGTTCCCTTGATGCGGACCACACCGGCACCCATCCCGGCAAGCAGGATCGTGTTGGTCCGCACCATGTGGTCGTACTGGCGGTATACCCACCGCTTGCTGGCGATGGTCGGCGACGAAAGCAGTTGGATGAAACTCTGCTGGGGATCCGGCTCCGGCAGGCGCGTCAGGTCGAACTGCTGCACCTGATCGAGATACGCGGGGCGCTTCGCCGGACGGTCGTATACCGGGGCTTCATCGACGAGCGCGGTGTTGGGAATCTCCGCGACGACAGTGCCGTGGTCCTTTACACGCATCAGTCCGTCGTCAGTGACGAATCCGATGTGCGCCGCGTGCAGGTCCCATTTTTCGAAGATCCGCTCCACTTCTGCTTCGCGCCCTTTTTTCACGGCGAGAAGCATCCGCTCCTGTGACTCCGACAGCATGATTTCGTAGGGAGTCATCCCCGTCTCGCGCTGGGGAACGTGCATCACGTCGATCTCGACGCCAGCGCCACCTCGCGCCCCCATTTCACAGGTGGAGCAGGTCAGACCCGCGGCCCCCATATCCTGCACGCCGACCAGTGCGTCGGTCTGCATCAACTCGAGGCAGGCCTCGAGCAGCAGCTTCTCCATGAACGGATCGCCGACCTGCACCGCCGGGCGTTTCTCCGCGGACTTCTCGTCGAATTCCGCGGATGCCATCGTCGCGCCGTGAATGCCGTCGCGTCCGGTTTTCGCGCCAACGTAATAGACCGGATTGCCGACGCCCGACGCGCGTCCTTTCACCAGGGCATCCGCCGGCGAAATGCCGAGGCACAGGACGTTGACGAGGGGATTGCCGGCATACGCCTCCTCGAAGGCGATCTCGCCACCGATCGTCGGGATGCCGATGCTGTTGCCATACCCGGCAATGCCGGCCACGACTCCCTGGACGATGCGGCGTGTGGCCGTGCCCTGATCGCCATCCATGGCGCCGAACCGCAGTGAGTTCATCAAAGCGACGGGACGGGCACCCATCGTGAAGATGTCGCGAATGATGCCGCCAACGCCGGTCGCAGCTCCCTGGTATGGCTCGATGAACGATGGGTGATTGTGCGACTCGATCTTGAATACCGCGGCGAGACCGTCGCCGATGTCGACCGCGCCCGCATTCTCGCCTGGGCCCTGCAGAACTCGTGCACCGCCGGTCGGGAGTTTCTTCAGGTGAATCCGCGAGCTCTTGTAGCTGCAGTGTTCTGACCACATCACCGAGAAGATCCCGAGCTCGGTAATCGAAGGCGTCCGGCCAAGCGACCGAACGATTCGATCGTATTCCTCACGCGACAAGCCGTGTTGCTGAAGGACGGCGGGATCGACTTCGCTCATGTCAGGATGGCCGGGACCGGGTGAGGAAAAACACGCCGACGGCCGCGTCCGCCGCGGCGGCGACTGCCAATGCGAGCGTCATCATGCGGCGCGCGCCATGGTCGACCGGTAACACCTCGGTCCAGCACAGGATGGCGAGAAGGGCCAGGACAGCGGCGGCCGCCAGAACGATTCCCCCGATCAACGGACGATTGTCGTCATTCATTATCGGCGGGGCCCCCTGCACCCCGCCTAGCTCGCTGCGCTGCGTGGGGCCCGTCGCCCACTCCGCTCCGCTCGCTCCCAGACACGCCGGCGCCGGCCAGAGCCCCGACAACCGATTCGATAACCGATTCGAACACCACCAGCCCGTCCTTGCTGCCAAGCCACGGCTCGCACGCACGCTCCGGGTGCGGCATCAGGCCAACCACGTTGCGCGCCTCGCTGCAGATGCCAGCAATGGAGTGCGCGGACCCGTTCGGATTGCTGCTGTCGGTCACCTGACCGGTGGCGTCGCAGTAGCGGAAGATGACCCTGCCTGACGCTTCGAGGTCGGCAATCGTGTCCTCATCCGCGTAGTAGTTACCTTCGCCGTGCGCGATCGGCAGGCTGAGCAGCTGGCCCTTCGTGGCGGCGGACGTGAAGGGAGTATCGGTGTGCTCGACGCGCACCCACACGTGCTCGCAGTGAAACTTCAGGTCGCGGTTGCGCAGCATCGCGCCGGGGAGAAGGTGCGCCTCGCAGAGAACCTGGAACCCGTTGCAGATCCCAAGCACCGGTCCGCCCTCAGCGGCGAACTGCGTCACCGACTTCATCACGGGAGAGAAACGGGCGATCGCGCCGGTCCTCAGGTAATCGCCATGGGAAAACCCGCCCGGCAGGATGACGACATCTGCGCCGCTGAGGCTCGTCTCCTTGTGCCAGATGAATTCGGCGTCCTGGCCGAGCACATGTCTGGCGGTGTGATACGCGTCGTGATCGCAGTTGGAGCCGGGAAAGACGATGATGGCAAATTTCATTTTTTCAGCTCGATAGCTGTTGGCTGAGAGCTATTCAACTTCCACGCGGTAGCTCTCGATCACCGGATTGGCGAGAAGTTTGTCGGCCACCTCCGACGCAATCGATCGCGCCTTGTCGGCGGAGGACGCGTCGAGTTCGAGCTCGAAATACTTGCCCTGGCGGACGTCCCCGACCCCGGCGTAGCCCATGGAATGCAGCGCCTCCGCGATGGTTCGCCCCTGGGGATCGAACACCGACGGCTTCAAGGTCACGAACACGCGCGCTTTCATGCCCGCTCCAACTGGTAGGCCGGGCCTGCAGGCCCGGCGGGTATAGCTCTAGGCCGCAGCGACGGACCCGAACACGCGGCCGAAAATTGCATCGACGTTCCGCAGCTGGTGGTCGAGATCGAACGCTTTCTCGATCTCGGCGGAGGTCAGCACGTTGCGAACATCCTGATCCGCGAGCAGCAAAGATTTGAAGTCCGCCCGCGTGTGAAACGATTTCATGGCATTACGCTGCACCCACTCGTAGGCCTGCTCTCGCGAAATGCCGCGGCGGGCGAGCTCCAGGAGCACGGTGCCGGAAAACACGACGCCGCGCGACCGCCCGAGATTCTCCATCATGCGTTCCGGATAGACCGCCATGCCGGCGACGATCCGGGTGAACCGACGGAGCATGTGGTCGAGGGCGATGAAACTGTCGGGCAGGATCACGCGCTCGACCGATGAGTGCGAAATGTCACGCTCGTGCCATAGCGCGACGTTTTCGAGCGCGGCCATCGCGTTGGCCCGTATCAGCCGCGCCAGTCCGGTGATCTGTTCGCACCCGACCGGATTGCGTTTGTGCGGCATCGCCGACGACCCTTTCTGCCCTTTCCCGAACGGCTCCTCGACTTCACCGATCTCGGTCTTCTGCAGGCCGCGGATCTCCAGAGCGAACTTCTCGAGTGACGCGGCGACGATCGCGAGCACGCAGAGGAGCTCCGCGTGCCGGTCGCGCTGAATCACCTGGGAGGACACCGGCGCCGGCTCGAGCCCGAGCTTCTCGCAGACGCGCGCTTCGATTGACGGATCGAGGTGTGCGAATGTGCCGACTGCGCCCGAGATCTTGCCGACCGAGATGACCTCCCGCGCGCGCAGAAGCCGGTCGAGACCGCGCTGCAGTTCCGCGTACCAGAGCGCCAGCTTGACCCCGAGCGTCATCGGCTCGGCATGAACGCCGTGAGTTCGGCCGATCATCGCCGTCCGCCGATGTTCTTCCGCGCGTGTGCGCACGGCATTCATCGCCGCGGCGATCTGCTTGACGAGAAGGTCGACGGCGTCCCGCATCTGGATCGCCTGCGCCGTATCGACCACGTCCGACGAGGTGAGGCCAAAGTGGAGCCAGCGCGCCGCCGGACCGGCCTGCTCGGCGACCGCGGTGGTGAACGCAATGACGTCGTGCTGGGTCGTCTTTTCGATCTCCTCGATACGCGCGATATCGAACGACGCACCCGCACGCAGCTCACGGGCAGCATCGGCAGGAATGATGCCGGCCTCAGCCATGGTGTCGGCTGCGGCAAGCTCCACTTCGAGCCACGTCTCATAGCGACGCTGCTCGCTCCAGATTGCCCCCATCTCAGGGTGTGTATATCGCCGGATCATTAATTTGTCGCCGGGGCCCCCCTGCCCTTCGACTGTCGCTCAGTTACCGAGCAGCAGCCGTTCGCGCGGTAAGTCCGGCGTCCGCGGGCCGAGGACCGTTGCCGCCAGCGCTCCACTCGCGAACAGCTCCGCCGCCACCCGCTGTACATCATCGGCCGTCACCTTTTCGACACCTTCGAGCGTCTCATCGAGGGTGAATTGACGGTCGAAGTAGATGTCCTGGCGCGCCAGGTGCGACATCCGGCTGGCGGTATTCTCGAGACTCAACATCAGACTGCCCTTGAGATGATCCTTCGCCCGACGAAGCTCTGACGCCGCAATCGGCGATTGCTTGAGGGTGCGAAGCTCCGCGACGCACAGGTCGACGACTTCTTCGATGGCGTCGTTGGCGCATCCGGCGTAAATCGTGAGATTGCCGGCGTCACGATACGCGCTCAGGCCACTGAACACCGAATACGCCAGTCCTCTTTTCTCGCGCACGTTCTGGAACAGCCGCGAGCTCATTGATCCGCCGAGCACCGTATTCAGGATGTAACTGACGTACCGATCCTCGTGGCGCTGCGGGTAGCTGTCAGTGCCCAGACAGATGTGGCTCTGTTCCAGTTCCTTCGTTCGCGTGATGACCTGCGGGACCACACGTGGGGGGCCGCCGTTGAGCCGCTCACCCTCTCGCGACACCGCGCCAAACGCAGCGTCGATCAGCTCGCGGACCCTGGCGTGCTGGAGATTCCCCGCCGCCGTGACGATCATGTTCGGCGCCACATACGCGCCGCCGAAGTAACCGTGCAGGATGTCGGCGTTGAAGGCTTCAACCGTCTTCTTCGAACCGAGAATCGGGCGCGCGAGCGCGTGTCCTTCCCAGAAGTGCTCGGTGAACAGTTCGTGCACGAGATCGTCGGGGGTGTCCTCGACCATCTTGATCTCTTCGAGGATGACCTTCTTCTCGCGCTCGATCTCGTCGGCGGCGAACGCCGGACGCAGGACGATATCGGCAAGGATGTCTACCGCGAGCGGCAGATGCTCGTCGAGCACCTTGATGTAATAACTCGCGTACTCCTTCGCCGTGAACGCGTCGATCTGGCCGCCTATTGAATCGATCGACTGGGCGATGTCCTCCGCGCTCCGCGTGTCCGTCCCTTTGAAAAGCATGTGTTCGACGAAATGCGCGATCCCACTGCGCTCGTCGGACTCATGTCGGGATCCCCGGTTCAACCACACGCCGATCGTTACCGAGCGGACGTGAGGCATCGCCTCGGTAATCAGCCGGAGCCCGTTGTCGAGGACGTCGCGAACCACCATAAAGAAACTATGAACTATGAACGACGAACGATGAACCGAGAATGCTGAAGTACAAGGGACAGAATGTCGCCAAGTTGTTGTTTTTGAAGGATTTAACTGGAATCAGTGTACTCCGGGATCATAGCACGGCCGGAATACCCCGTCCAACTCCACGCATCCGTTGGACCTTGCCGGCCGATAGAAGGCTGTGCTCGAGAGCTGAAGGAGAGCCGGATAGTACAATGGGAATTCGCCTTTGACGGAATTCGCCATGACGCCTCACCCGCCTGCGGACATCGCCGGGCTCGAACCTGGCGAGCTTGAAACCGCCTTTGACCGGCTGGGACACCCGCGTTTTCACGCGCGGCAGGTCTTCCAGTGGATCCACAAGCGTGGCGTTACCGACTTTGCGCAGATGACCGATCTCAGCCGCGAGCTGCGCGGACACCTCGACGCAGAGTTCGAGATCCAGACTCCGCGTGTCGTCCGGCGGGACATTTCAACCGACGGCACGACGAAATTCCTTCTCGAGCTCGTCGACGGCAAGCAGATCGAGTCCGTATTCATCCCCGATACTCCGTCACAGACCTTTTGTATTTCCACGCAGGTCGGTTGTGCAGTGCGATGCGCATTCTGCCTGACCGGGAAGATGGGGATCGATCGCAACCTGACCGCGAGCGAGATCGTCGGCCAGGTTCGCGTGCTTGCGCGCGAGCTTGGCATGCTCGACACCCGTTTCAATGTCGTCCTGATGGGCATGGGCGAGCCCCTGCACAACTACGAATCCACAATGCGGGCCCTGCGGATTCTGGCTGACGAACACGGGCTGTCGCTGAATCCTCGGCGCGTCACCCTTTCGACAGTCGGTGTGCTGCCGGCGCTCGAACGCCTCGCGACGGAACCGATCATGCCGAACCTGGCGATCTCGTTGCACTCGACAACCGAGGAACAGCGCGACCTGCTGGTGCCGATCAATCGGAAGTACGGCCTGAAGGAGCTGCTCGACGCCTGTCGCCGGTTCCCGGTCAAGCGCCGTGAGCGGATTACCTTTGAGTACGTGATGTTGAAGGGCGTCAACGATACCCCGGATGATGCACGACGCCTGGTCCGGCTGCTGCACGGCATCCGCGGCAAAGTGAACCTCTTGCCGCTCAACGAAGCTGCCGGTATCCCGTTCGAGCGGCCGTCTGACGAGACCGTGAACCGTTTCGCAAAGATCGTCGCCGATCACGGGATGACCGTCTCGGTGCGCAAGTCACGCGGGCGCGACATTCGCGCCGCCTGCGGTCAGCTGATTACCGAGACGGCCCGCAGCCAGAGCCCCGGCCGCAGGCTCGCGACGCTGATGCAGGGCGTTTAAGAGAACTACGCTGTCAACTGCTAACTTCTAACCTCTAACTTCTAACCTCTACCTCTAAACCACCAACTCCCCTTCGCCCGCAGAAACAACGCGGACCCTTACGCGTTCGTTACGGTTGCGCCCGGGCGGAATTCTCACCTTCATGTAGTTGTCGGTCACCACCAGCGTTCCGTCCTCGAGCGTCAACCCGGCCCGGACGGTGTCGCGCTGTTTCTGGTGAAATCGCTGAGTCAGTTCCGCACCGACAGCGCGCATCGCCGCGCCGCGAGCGCGAATCACCGACCCTTCGACCTTGACGCTCAGCGCGGCCGCCTCGGTGCCGTCACGATCCGAATACGGGAACACGTGCAGGTGTGACAACGGCGAGTGCGGCAGGTACTCGAGGTTAGCGGCGAAGTCCTGGTCCGATTCTCCGGGAAAACCCACGATCATGTCGGACCCGATCGACGCGTGTGGCAGGTGCTCGACGATCGAATCCACAAGGCGGCGATAGTAACCGAGCGTGTACGGCCGGCGCATCGCGGTGAGAACCCGGTCGCTGGCGTGTTGGAGCGGCAGGTGGAAGTGCGGCGCGAAACGGCCGCCGCTTGCGGCGACCAGCCGGACGATCTCCGGGGTGCAGTCCATCGGCTCGAGAGAACTGATCCGGAACGTGACGTCGACACCGGTGGCGTCGAGCGCGTTCACCAGGTCCAGCAGCGATGTGGCCGGGGCAAGATCGCGACCGTACGATCCGAGGTGCACGCCGGTCAGAACGACTTCCTTGAAACCCGCGGCGGCGATACGCTCGACTTCATGGACCACGGCGGCGAGCGGCATGCTGCGGCCCCTCCCCCGAGTCGTCGGAATGATGCAGTACGAACAGCGTTCCTCACAGCCGGTCTGTACCCTCAGCGTGAACGTCGTCCTGCCCGCCACGCCAGGGGCGATCGCAGCCCCGCACGGCCCATCGCCGTCGCCGAACCGCAGCGCCGTTGCCTGCTCGACGACGTCGAGAAGATCGGATTTGGAACTGTTCGGAACGACTCGGATGACATGCGGCAGCGCTTCGATGTCGGCCGGACGTCTCGTCGCGTAGCAACCGGTTGCGACAATCTGCGCCGAGGGATTCTCGCGAGCGATGCGCCTGATGGTTTGTCGTGCGCCCTGGTCGGCCGAAGAAGTCACCGAGCACGTGTTGACGAAGACTACGTCAGCGTCCGATGAGCTCGACGGCACCGCGCCACGCGCCAGCAGCTGCTCCTCGAGCCGCAGTGAGTCGGCCTGGTTCACGCGGCAACCGAAGGTGACGATCGAATACTTCATGATTAACCCGGGGACTTCGTCCCCGGACCCCTTACGCGGTCGCTCGCGGGGCCCCTCACTCCCCGCTCCGCTCCCGCGGCTCACTCGCTACGCTCGATCGCGACGTTGACGACGATTGACGGAGTCGTTGGTCTAAGTTCTGTGTTGCGAGTTTCTCCGCGGCGGCTTCGACTTTCTCGGCCAACTTTCTCTTGTATGAAACCAGCCGATCGGCGATCGCGGGGTCGGCGAGACCGAGGATCTGCGCGGCGAGGACGCCGGCGTTGGTCGCGCCGGCCTTGCCGATCGAGACCGTCGCGACCGGCACTCCCGGCGGCATCTGGACGGTCGACAGCAGCGCATCCATTCCCTTGAGCGCGGAGGAGTCGATGGGCACGCCGATGACTGGCAGCGTCGTGTGAGCCGCAACGACGCCGGCGAGATGAGCCGCGGCGCCGGCGCCGACGATGAAGACCTTGACCCCTCGCGCCGGCGCTTCGGATACGAGCCGCATCACGCGCTCGGGGGAGCGGTGCGCCGAAGCCACGGTCATCTCGCAGGGGATTGCGAAGTCGTTGAGCACATCCACCGCCGCCTGCATGGTTGGCGCATCGGAGTCGGAGCCCATCAGAATCAGAACAGTGATTGCGCTCATCGGGATAACGCCTTCCTGCCGATATCACGTCGGTACTGCATGCCGTCGAACGAAATTCTCGAAACGCCGTCGTAGGCGCGTGCGATCGCGGTTTCGAACGTCGGTCCTTTGCCAACGACGGTGAGAACACGGCCGCCGGCTGTGACGGGCCGGCTAAAGCCGGCCTCTACCGATTGCGTTGTGCCC
>CAWEMY010000016.1:0-248673 GCA_963810305.1 uncultured Acidobacteriota bacterium | reverse complement strand
AGCACGTTTCTACTATGGCTGCTATTCCCTGACCGCCGCCGATGCAGGCGGTGGCGAGGCCGCGCTTGACGCCGCGCCGGCGCAGCTCGAGCGTCAGGGTCAGGAGCAGCCGCGTGCCGGTCATCCCCAACGGGTGTCCGAGCGCGATGGCACCGCCGTTGACGTTGACGCGGTCGCGGTCCAGGCCGAGATCCTTTTCGACCGACAGGTATTGCGCCGCGAATGCCTCGTTGACTTCGATGAGATCGATGTCGGCGAGGCTGAGTCCGGCCTTCTCGAGCACGAGCCGGGTTGCAGGAGATGGGCCCATCCCCATCAGCGTTGGTTCGACGCCAACGCTCGCCCAGTGGGTGAGACGGGCGAGGGGCGTAAGGCCGTATTTCTTCACGCCCGCTTCGGACGCGAGAAGCAGTGCGGCACCACCATCGACGATCCCGGAGGCGTTCCCGGCGGTGACACAGCCGTTCTTACTGAAGGCTGCCGGCAGCTTCGCCAGACCTTCCATCGTGGTATCGGGACGCATGTGGTCGTCCTGCGCGAATACCTCGACGCCTTTACGCGACTTGATCTCGACGGGGACGACTTCGTCCTTGAACCGCCCTTCCTTCCACGCCTTGTCGGCAAGCTGCTGGCTGCGAATGGCGTAGCGATCCTGTTCTTCCCGCGAGATCCCGTACTTCGCGGCGCAGTTCTCCGCCGTGCCGGCCATGGTGCAGCCGCAATGCGTATCGAGGAGCGCGGACCACAGCGTATCTTCCAGCTGCCCCTGCCCGAGGCGCAGGCCATTGCGGAGGCCGCGAATGACGTGCGGCGCCTGCGTCATGTTCTCCATCCCGCCAGTGAGCACGATGTCCGCTTCCCCGAGGAGGATCATCTGTCCGCCGCTGACCGCCGCCTGGATGCCGGATCCGCACAGGCGATTCACCGTGAGCGCCGGGACCTCGGTCGGAAGCCCAGCCTTCAAACCGACATGCCTGGCGCCGTAGACGGCGTCGGCGCTGGTCTGCAGGACGTTGCCGAAGACCACGTGGTCAATAGCATCCGGCTTCACGCCGGTACGCTCCATCGCCGCGCGCGAAGCAATCGCGCCGAGCTCCAGCGCGGAAATGTCTTTCAACTTGCCCGCATATTCCGCCATGGGCGTACACGCGCCCCCGAGAATGTAAATGTCCTTATTCATCAATCCTCACTGTCACGCTGAACGAGCCCACGGCCTTTCGGCACGAAGAACACGAAGCCTCGAAGAACACGAAGCCATAGTTGTTTTCGTGGCTTCGTGGCTTCGCGGTCTTTCGTGCAGGCCGCAGGCCCGTCGTCAGCGGCGAACAGCCGCCGCTATGAAATCCCCAGCCTCCCGCGTCCCCAGCGTGCCACCAACATCCGACGTTACCTGATTTTCGTTCACCGCTCGCGCGACGGCCGCATCGATGGCTGCGGCTTCGTCCTTCGCGCCCAGCGTCTCGAGCAGCAGCGCCATCGACGAGATCGCGCCGATGGGGTTCGCGATGTTCTTTCCGGCGAACCTCGGAGCGGAGCCGTGAACCGGCTCGAACATCGACGTCCGGCCGGGATGGAGATTGCCCGAGGCCGCCATGCCGAGGCCTCCCTGGAAGGTCGCACCGAGGTCGGTGACGATGTCGCCAAAAAGATTGTTGGTGACGATCACCTCGAACTGGCCGGGATCCAGCACCATGTACATGGCCAGCGCATCGATGTAGTAGTGCGTGGCTGTGATGCCCGGATAGAGCGGCGTCAGCTCCTTGAAAACGCGCTGCCACAAAGCATGGCCCTGCGTCATCGCGTTGCTCTTGTCGGCCATGCACACTTTCGTGAGGCCGTTCGCCTTCGCGAATTCGAATGCGTGCCGGATGATGCGGTGCACGCCCTTGTAGGTGTTGATCTCTTCCTGAATCGCGACCTCATCTTCGGTCCCGGCCTTGAAGCGGCCGCCGATGTTGACGTACACGCCCTCGGTGTTCTCGCGAAACACCACGAAGTCGACGTCTGCCGGAACGCGCCCTTTCAGAGGGCACAGCCGCTCGTGCAGCAGTTTCACCGGCCGGTAGTTGACATAGAGATCGAGCTGGAACCGCGTGCCGAGCAAGATGTCACGCGCATAACCAAAGTCCGGGATCCGCGGATCCCCGAGCGCTCCAAGAAAAATGGCATCGAACTGCCGCAGCAGGTCGAAGCCGTTCGGCGGGAGCGATTCACCCGTTTTCAGAAAGTGGTCCGCGCCCCAGGGCAGGTGGTCGAGCTCGAACCGCCGGCCGAATTTCTCGCCAATGGCCTCGAGGACCTTCAGGGCTTCAGCCGTGACGTCCTTGCCGATCCCGTCTCCCGCAATGACTGCTATTTTCATTCGATTCCTACGTGGAGGGGGCGGTTCGCGAACGTGTAGGGCGGTTCGCGAACCGCCCCTACATTTCAAATGCCATCGCCATTCCCATCCCGCCACTGACGCAAAGCGTCGCCAGGCCGCGGCGAGCGGCGCGCTTGCGCATTTCGTGGAGCAGCGTGACGATGATGCGGGCGCCCGTACAGCCGATCGGGTGCCCGAGTGCGATTGCGCCGCCGTTGACGTTCAGGCGGTCGGGGTCGACCGGCTCGTCACGCAGGACGGCGAGAACCTGCGCCGCGAACGCCTCGTTGAGTTCAACCAGATCAAAAGAGTCGAGCGTCAGCCCGGTGCGT
Source organism: uncultured Acidobacteriota bacterium (assembly GCA_963810305.1). GTDB lineage: Bacteria > Acidobacteriota > Vicinamibacteria > Vicinamibacterales > 2-12-FULL-66-21 > JACDCA01. The sequence continues at coordinate 245,979 of CAWEMY010000016.1, read as the reverse complement.
GCGAACAGCTTGCGCATCGCCGGCACTGGGCCGATGCCCATGATCCTGGGATCGACGCCGGCCGATGCCCATCCGACGATTCGCGCCATTGGCGTGATGCCGCGTTCGCGCGCGCGTTCAGCGCTCATGAGGACGAGCGCCGCACCGCCATCGGTAATCCCCGACGACGTCCCTGCCGTGATCGACCCCGGCTGCCCCTCGACGTTCGAGAAAACCGGCGTGAGTCTTCGAAGAGACTCGATCGTCGTGTCCGGACGTGGATGCTCGTCCGCGGCCACGAGGCGTATGCCCTCCCTTCGAGTCGCGTCACCGTTACCGGAGCGATCTCGTCCTGGAACCTGCCTCCCGCGATCGCCGCGCCCGCCTTGCGCTGCGATTCCACGGCGTACGCTTCCGAGGCTTCACGCGAGATCCCGTACTGGCGTGCGAGCAGTTCGGCGGTTTCTCCCATGATCATGCCGCTCAACGAACAGGTGAACCCATCGCGGTACATCGCGTCGACCAGGGCGAAGTTGCCCATGCGATGTCCCCAGCGGGCATCCTCCGAGTCGATCAGATACGGCATGCGGCTCATCGACTCGATGCCACCCGCTACCGCGACGTGCGTCTCTCCGAGGAGGATGGCCCGCGCTGCGGTCGCCACCGCTTCCATCCCGGAGGCACAAGCTTTGTTGATCGTCTGGGCCGGGACGCTGTCCGGGAGGCCGGCGCGCCGGACAACCTGCCGCGCCGGGTTGGGGCCCGATCCAGCCTGGCGTGCGTGGCCCATCAGCAGTTCGTCCACCTCGTCAACGGCGATCGTCCCCCGCTCGAGCGCCGCTCCGCGTCGCGACCGCCCCGAGCTCGGCTGGATGGAGGCTGCGGAAGGAGCCGCCGTACCGTCCGATGGGGGTGCGCGCCGCGCTGACCACGACCACGTCAGGGTGAGACATAAGCCCTCAATGATACCGGTGACGACGGGGAGGTCACGCGGTCATGGCTGATGCCCTGAGGCCTGTTCGTCCCCCGTCCCCACGGGGCCCAACAGCTCACCACCAGGGCCGAAATCCATCTCACTGGATTCGGGATTCCGGATAGTTGGTACGGGACCAGCTGTTAAAGCACCTAAGTTGTTGAAAATAAACGGTGATAATTCGCAACACAGTTGGGCACAACGCGTGCTATAAACGGAGGTTGCCCGGGCCACCCAGGACGGGCACTTACGTCAACGCGGTCGCCAGCCCTGGAGGGCCAGTCGATTTTATTGACCCGCCGTAGCCTTGGCGAAGGCGGGCCTTTTCACCACGCTGACGTGTCTTGTTAACCAGGAGGATGAACCAGCAATGCGAGTACGTACATTAGCCGCACTGATGGCAGCGCTGCTGTTTGCCTGGCCGGCAACGGCCCAGGAACAGCGTGGCACCATCGAAGGCGTCGTCAGGGACGCATCGGGCGCAGTTCTGCCCGGCGTGACCGTTGAGGCCCGCACCGCCACGGGGCCGTGCTGACGACGACGTCGGACGAAACCGGAACCTACCGCTTCCCGTCAGTCGCCCCGGGCGATTACCTCGTTTCCGCGACCCTCGACAACTTTGCGCCGGCGAAGAACGACGTCGTCCGCGTCGGTCTCGGCCAGGTGAAGAAGGTCGATTTCTCGATGTCGCCGAAGGGCGTCACCGAGTCCGTGCAAGTCGTCGCCGAATCGCCGCTCGTTGACGTGCGGCAGAGCGCGCGGCAGACCAACATCCGCGCCGAGCAGGTCGAACTGATGCCCAAGGGGCGCGACTTCACGACGCTGGTGACGCAGGCGCCCGGCGCCAACAACGAAGGCAAGCTCGGCGGCCTCTCGATCGACGGCGCGAGCGCCGGTGAGAACCGCTTCATCATCGACGGCATCGAGACGACCGACCTGCAGGACGGCACCTCAGGGCAAGGGCGTCATCGCTGACTTCGTCGAAGAAGTCCAGGTCAAGTCGAGCGGCTACACGGCGGAGTTCGGCGGCGCGACCGGTGGTGTCATCAACGTCATCACCAAGAGCGGCACCAACGACTGGCGCGGCAACGCGCTCTTCAACTGGCAGGGTGACAAGCTCCAGGGCGAACCCACACCGACGCTCCGGCGAAACCTGACCAACGACGACATCGCCGAATACATCACGTATCCGAAAGACTCATCAACCGCATCGAGCCCGGCTTCGCCCTCGGCGGTCCGATCGCGCGCAACAAGGCGTGGTTCTTCGGCGCCTACCAGCCCGCGTTCACTACCAACGAGCGCATCGTCAATGCAACGACGGCGGTCAACCCCAACGCTGGCACCTTCGATGAAGACCAGAAGCAGACGACCCATTTCGTGACGGGCAACATGACTGGTCAGTTCAGCGATGCGCTGCGCGGCCGCCTGGCGTACAACAACAGCTGGTCGAAGACGGATGGACTGCTGCCGGCGCAGGCGGGCACCGAGCCGTCGGGCACGAACTACGCCAAATCCACGAAGTTCCCAAACTACTCCCTCTCGGGCAACCTCGACTGGGTAGCTTCGCCCAAGCTGTTTTTCGGAGTTCGGGGAGGCTACTACTTCTCCGATGTCAACGACTCCAACGTGACCGAGGAGCCGCGCATCATCTTCGCGACGGGCAACACCCGCTGCACAGGGGCCGCGGGAAGCTCGACTTGTCCTTCCCGGAAATTCCGAGCGGCTTCCAGCAGTCAACGGGATTCTCGTCGTTCCCGGCGGCGGCATTCAACAAGACGACTTACGATCAGCAGACCCGCGCTGTACTTCCAGGCTGACGGAACGGTGTACGCGAGCGCAGCCGGCGAGCACCAGCTCAAGTTCGGCGCGCAGTTCGACCGCGTCGGCAACAACGTGCTGGCCGGTGAGTCGCGCAACCGCGTGCAGCCTGCGATGGAACATCGGGCTGCCGAGCGGCGCACCCGTACAGCGAGGCACCTACGGTTATTATGAGGTGCGCAGCAACGGCGTCGACCCGAAGCAGGGCTTCATCACGGAGGGTGACGTCCACACGAATAACATCGGCCTGTTCATCCAGGATTCGTGGACGATCAACAACCGCCTGACGGTCAATGCGGGTATCCGCACTGAGCGTGAGCGGGTGCCGACCTACACGACTCAGGAAGACGTACCGGAGTTCGGTATCGAGTTCCCGTTCGGGGACAAGCTGGCGCCGCGCGTCGGGTTCGCCTATGACTTGAGGGGCGACGGCCGCTCGAAGGTATTCGGGTCGTGGGGCGTGTTCTACGACATCTTCAAGCTCGAGCTGCCGCGCGGCTCGTTCGGTGGAGACAAGTGGCTCGACTACTACTACACGCTCGACACCTACGACTACAACAGCCTGGTCAACGGAGCGAATTGCCCACCGGCGTGCGCGGGCACATTGATTCGTGGACCGGTCGACTTCCGGTTTGTGTCGCTTGACTCAGATCACCAGGATCCCGATCTGAAGCCGATGAAGCAGCAGGAGGCAACGTTCGGGCTCGAGCACCAGCTCAATGATGTGGTCTCCCTCAGCGCGCGGTACGTCCACAAGCAGATTGACCGCGCGATCGAGGACACGGGCGCCTTGGACCCGAGCGGAACGGAGATCTACATCATCGCGAATCCCGGCGAGAACCTCGCCGCCATCGCGCACACGGATTCCGGCATTACAGTCGACAACCCGAAACCGGTTCGCGACTACGATAGCGTGGAGTTCGCCGCCGAGAAGCGGTTCGCCGACAACTGGTACCTCCGGACCAGCTATCTCTGGAGCCGGTTGTACGGGAACTACTCCGGTCTCTCGCAGTCGGACGAGAACGGGCGCACCAGCCCGAACGTCGGCCGCCTGTGGGACTACCCGCTGATGATGTTCCAGGACGGCGGCATCGCCGCGCTCGGACGTCTGGCAACCGATCGCCCGCACCAGTTCAAGGCCCAGTTCATCTACCAGTTCAACTTTGGTACGAGCGTGGGAGTGAACCAGTTCGTGGCGAGCGGCCTGCCGGTGTCGCGTGAAATCGGTATCTATCCGACGAACAACCTGCCGGTCAACTACCTTGGCCGCATGAGCGACGGACGGACACCGACCTTCTCGCAGACTGACATGCTGGTGCAGCACAGCTTCCGCATCGGCGGCGGCCGCCAGCTGCAGCTCAGCATGAACGTTCTGAACCTGTTCAACCAGGACACGGCAATCGGGAGGAATTCGACCTACCAGAAGACGAACGGCGTCGCCGGTTCGGGCGCGTTCGCTTTGGACGAGCAGCTGTTCTACCGCGGACAACAGACACTCGAACAGCTCATCGTCGCGCAGAACATCATCCGGAATCCGTTGTTCCTGATGGACAACACCTTCCAGGCTCCGATCCAGGCGCGGTTCGGCGTGAAGTTCATCTTCTAAACGCCGGATAACTCGGGTATCGTTGACCCCGCGGGCTCCGGCCCGCGGGGTTTTTTTTCATCCGGAGGTCGTCACATGCGAACGCGCTTGTCTCCGTTCGTTCTCGTCAGTCTGCTCGCCGCTCCCCTCGCGGCATCGGCGCAGATCCCTCCCCCCAGCGCGCGGGAGGTTCCAGGCGCGCGTGAGCGCGCCCGGGTGCCCTATAACATCGGTCTGGAGAACATGAAGGCCGAAGCGTGGGAAGACGCCGTCAGGTCCTTCAACACCGCCATCGACACCGACCCGACGTTCGAAATGGCGTACTACATGCTCGGACGCACTCGCATGGCGCAGAAGAAGTTCGCGGAAGCTGTGTCCGCCTACGAGAAGTGCCGCACGCTCTACCAGCAGCAGAGCGGCCGCCTTTTCGCCAACGCCCAGGAGCGGCAGCGAAATCGCGACACACGCCTTCGCGAGATCGACGAGGTCATTCGCTCGTATCAGACTGCTCAGCCGACGCAACAGGTGGTCAACGCCATTCGCCAGCTGGAAAACGAGAAGCGGATGACGCAGGAGGCCGTGTCACGCGGCAATTCGACGATGTCGCTCAATCTGGCCGTGCCGGCCTTTGTGTCGATGGGCCTTGGGAGCGGCTACTTCCGCATGGGGAACCTGGCAGGCGCGGAGAGGGAATACAAGGCCGCCATCGAAGCTGACGGGAAGTCTGGTGAAGCCTACAACAACCTCGCCGTCGTCTACATGGAAACTGGTCGCCTCGACGACGCGGAGAAATCGGTCAAAGCCGCGGAGCAGGTTGGTTTCAAAGTCAACCCGCAGCTGAAGGACGAGATCAAGAACCGGCGCAAGGCGGGAACGAGCTAACTATCGGCTGAAAGCTGACAGCTTTTCCATTCAGATCTGCTCCACCTCGGTCCGGGCCCCGCTGCAGCTTCACGCTGTCGTCGCTTTGACTTGGCTAAGTATCATGGCTAAGAGGGTGCCGGTGAGACGCGTCAAGATCGGCGAATTTCGTAATCGGGCGAGCGAGCTGATCCGTCGTGCCGCGGAGGGCGAGACCATCGTGATCCTCAACCGCGATCGTGAAGTGGCGAGGGTCGTGCCGATCACCGCGACGCACAAGGGCCGCCGTGGGATCGTCGGCTGTCTGGCGGGCACCGCCGAAGTCCGCGGCGACATCGAAGCGCCGATCGCGCCTGCCGACACCTGGTTCCAGACCGCCACCAGCTATTAGTTATCAGCTATTAGCGATCAGCTGCTGAGAGCTGACGGCTGAAAGCTGACAGCTTTTCCGTTCAGCACGACCTGACACTCATCACGTCAGACCAGCCGATCAGAAAAAGCCGTGTCGTACCAACCCTGTGGTGAGGGGCAAAACGACTTCACTACCGTTTCAGCTGACTCGTTTGGACCGGTGCCCATCCCGGTCCTGGCGTCGAGGCCGCGCCGGCTGTTGCAAATGTGGCCACAAGTGGCTATATTCATCAGATGGAGACCGGCATCCGGGAACTGAAAGACAACTTGAGCCGCTACATCCGCCGAATTGAAGCAGGCGAACGAATTTCTGTGACCGCTCACGGGCGCGTGGTCGCCGAACTCGTTCCTCCCGGGCATGGTGCGCGCACCTCGCCCGCAAGCCGGTGGGACGAGCTCATTGCGGCCGGCGTTCTGCACCCCCCGGTGGAAGCCGGTGATCCCTTCGAGGGCTGGCCGGATATCAGGCTGGCGCCGGGGACCGCCGCCGAACTAATCGACACTGATCGTGGCGAAGCGTAGATCTTCTGCGCGGCGGGCGACTCGGAAGACAGCCGCGCGCGTCCGCCGACCCAAGGTCACCGGGACTGGCCTTCGGTACATGGAGTCGAGCGCGCTCGTGGCAGCCCTGTTGGAGCATGACACGGCGTCCATCAAGCCGGTGCCGGCCACGACACCGCACGTGACGTCAGCCCTTACGCTCGCCGAGGCGGGCCGGGCGATCATCCGGGCGCGAGTGACTGGCCGGTTGACGGCAGCAGAGGAACAGGCCGCCGTTCGAGCGCTGCGAACGTTCGAACGGCGGTGCTTCATCCTCGACGTCGACCGGGCGGTGCTTGCTCGCGTCCGCCGGCCGTTTCCCATCGAACCGATCCGGACGCTCGATGCCGTGCATCTTGCAACGACAGAGCTGCTCGGCGAAGCGCCACAGCTGATCACGATCGTCACGCGTGATGTCAGAGTACGGGACAACGCCCGAGCGCTTGGATTCATCGTTGAGTAGCGCAGGGTCAGGGTGACCAGCTATCAGCTATCAGCCAACAGCTGTCAGCTGCTGAGAGCTGACGGCTGAAAGCTGACAGCTTTTCTGTTCAGATCTGCTCGACGTCGATCTGCGCTCGCTGCAGCTTGCCGCTGTAGTCGATGTAGCAGGACTTCCACTCCGAAAAGACCTCGAGTGCGGCAACGCCGGCCTCGCGGTGGCCGTTCCCGGTGTTCTTGGTGCCGCCGAACGGCAAGTGGACTTCCGCGCCGATGGTGGGCGCATTGATGTAGAAGATGCCGGTGTAGAGCTCGCGCATCGCGACGAATGCACGGTTGATGTCCTGCGTATAAATCGCCGCCGACAATCCGTATTCGACGGCGTTGCCGATCGCAATCGCCTCGTCGACCGACCGGCAGCGCATCACCGACACCACCGGTCCGAAAATCTCCTCGCGGGCAACCCGCATCTTCGGATCCACGTCGACGAAAACGGTCGGTTCGTGGAAGAAGCCCTTCGCCAGCGCACCCGAGCTGAGTCGGTTGCCGCCGCACGCGACCTTCGCCCCTTCACTCTTGCCGATGTCGACGTACTTCATCACTGTTTTCAGCTGGCTTTCGCTATTGGATGGGCCCATCTGGGTTCTGTCATCCAGCCCGTCTCCCACTACCAGTGACTTCGCACGAGCGACGAATTGTTCCACGAACCGGTCGTGGACCTTTTCGTGAACGACGACTCTGGATGCCGCGGTACATCGCTGGCCGCTGGTACCGAACCCTCCCCAGAGGCAGCCATCCACCGCAAGTTCGAGGTCGGCGTCATCCATGATCATGATGACGTTCTTGCCGCCCATCTCGAGGTGGACCTTCTTGAATGTCGGTGCCGCCGCCTGATTCACGATCCGTCCGACGTGGGTTGATCCGGTGAACGAGACCACGCGGACGACTTCGCTGGTCGTCAACGGCGTCCCGACCTCGTCGCCGTCGCCGGTGACCATGTTGACGACGCCGCGGGGGATGCCGGCCTCCTCGAGGATCTTCACGAAATTGACCGCAGACAGCGGCGTCTGTGACGCGGGCTTGAAGACGACGGTGTTGCCGCAGACCAGTGCCGGAATGATCTTCCACGAGGGAATCGCCATCGGGAAGTTCCACGGCGTGATGATCGAGCAGACGCCGAGCGGCTGACGAACCGACATGGCGAACTTGTTCCGCAGCTCGGAGGGCACGGTATGCCCGAACATCCGGCGCCCCTCGCCCGCCATGTAGAAGGTCATGTCGATGGCCTCCTGCACGTCGCCGCGGGTTTCGTTGAGCACCTTGCCCATCTCACGCGTCATGTCCCGGGCGAACTCTTCCTTGCGCGCGGCAATGAGTTGCGCCGCGCGATAGAGCATCTCGGCGCGGACGGGCGCCGGCACGTGGCGCCACGTCTCGTAGGCACGCCGCGCCGAGTCGATCGCCGCCTCGACGTCGCTTCTATTGGAGTGCTGAAAGACGCCGATCAGGTCGTCGGTGTTGGCCGGATTGCGATTCTCAAAGGTCTCGCCGGACGCCGAAGGCTGCCATTGGCCGTCGATGTAATTGCCGTAGGTGGTGACAGATGCGGTGGTGGGCATAACCGAATTATAAGACGTGCGACGTGCGACGTGCGACGTGCCTGACGTGCTACGTGCTTGCGGCGGTGAAGGCGTCGACGAATTCGCGCAGATCTTCGAGCACCTCAGCGGAAGGCTCGACGAACTCGACACCGCAGCGGTACATCACCACGCCGTTCCGCAACTCGCCGACCTGGCAATAGGCGACCCGCCCCTTGACGATCACCGATCCCTCCTCGAGTGTGAGTCTGAAATCGTGTATCGAGTCGTGGAGCAGCGGCACTGGCGTTTCGATCTGCGCCCCGGCAATGCTCAAATCGAGAATCGACATCGGCTGGTAGACGGTGACCTCGCCGGTCACCTGCGGCGGGATCGGGACGCGCGGAGTCGTTCGGCTTTCCATCGTCAATTACCAAATTGTCAGTTATCAGTATTCAGTGTTTTCGCGCCGCGCCCCGCGCCCTGCGAACTGTCTACTGCTCGCGCGGCCCCATCATGTAGGCGGTGACCGTGCTCTCGTGTCCGTTCGGGCCTACGGCGGCCACGCCGAAGACGTGATCGTCGATGTTCATACCCGGCAGCACGAACTCCGTGACGCCGCCGACCCACAACTCGTGCTCCCAGTCCGGGGCCCACGCTTTGCGCCAGAAAACCCGATAACCCGCCGCGCCCGGAGCTGCCGTCCAGCGGAGACGCGCATCGTAGCCCGACGGCTGGCGCCCCAGCATGTTACTGGCTACAGCGGGCGGCGGCGGTGCCATGGCGAGCATGGCCATCGCTGCCGCATTGGCCCGCGCATTCTGCGCCAGATACGGGAACGAGACGCCATCGATCGTGTCGTTCGCATTGTGCTGCATCTGGTAGTTCTCACGCGACTCGCGGAAGCAGATCGCGGCAAATCCCTCGGCGTTGAACGCACTGTGGTCCCCGCCCCGCCCGAAGCGGTCGCGCCGTGCCATCAGGCGGATCTGATGGGACGGGACATATCGCTCGGCAAAACGTCGCGTGAACTGCGCCAGGGCGCGCGAAGGTGAATCTTCCGGCCCCTCTGAATACAGCCGCACCGTCGCCGCATCGAGGATCCCGTTGCCCCCCTTGCTGTTGCCGACGATGTCGTTGTTGAAGAGCGCCTGGATCGGCACTTTTTCTTCCTTCATCCGCTTCGCGTGCGCGCGCGCGCCGAGCAGGCCGTACTCTTCGCCCGCGACCGCCATGAACACCAGCGTCGCCTCGAACTCGATGCCGCTCTCGGCAAACACGCGCGCCAGCTCCATCGACAGCACCGTCCCGCTGCCATCGTCATTGGCTCCGGGTGCCACCACGTTGTAGTCGGTTGGCGGCCGTGGGGTCTGACCCCGCCCCTGCGCACTTTGCGCATCCTGGCCACTCGTCGCACCCTGGGCACCCGCCGCACTCCCCGCACCCGTCGCACCCTGCGCACCCGTCGCACCCCCCGCACCCGTCGCACTCCCCGCACCCTGCGCCCCCTGCGCCCCCGTCGTGCTTCTTCTGGCGCCAAGATTCAGCGAGTCGTAGTGCCCGCTGACGTAGATGCGCCGCGGGGATTTGCCGGGCAGCACCGCAACGATGTTGCGCAGCTCCACTTCGCGTGGTACGCGTCCGCCGGCGGGGATTGTGTGCGTATCGAAACTCACCTGAAGGCGAGGGCTGGTCCGCTTCAACTCGTCGTGGATCCATTGACGGGCGGCACCGATGCCGCGCGTCGTTGACGTGGGGTCCGAAAACGTATTTCTCGTCTCGAAGCTCACGAGCTTCTGAAGGAGCTGCTGCATCCGCTCCTCCGAGATCGACGCCACCAGCTTCTGAATGCGTGGATCGAGCCCTGCCGCCGGCACGGTGACCGGGCTTTGAGCGAACGTCGCGACGCAGCAGCGCCGCGACGTCAACCCCACGCGAATCGAGTTCTTCATATGACTCATCACGACGAATGACTGACTACAGGCTCTGGAGCGTACCGGACAGATGTAAAGCACCGCAGGCGGGTCCTCCGCGAACAGCCCCACGTGGTGCTCGTGCAGAGCGCTTGCACGGGAGTGCACTCCGCGCCACGCGGGGCGGCCCCGTTCGCGTCCACCCGCGCCCGTGCTCTGCTCGACCTGCGCACCGCGCCCTGCGTCCCGCGCGCGACCGCGTCTAGCGCACTTTTACGTGCTCGAGATAGTCCCCCGACGCGATCCGCTGGGCGCGGCCGAGCGGCGCGTTGTAGAAGTACACCCACGCCCGCTCCAAATGCCCATCGGGCATCGTTACATCCGCCCGGTTGCGGGAGTACAGGCTGCGGTCGGGATCATCCGCCCGGTAACCTTCGATGTCGTCCAGGGCGGCCAGCACCAGTTCAGGATCGGCCATTTCGTAGACCTCGCCCCAGACGCGTCCCTCGGGAGCGGGCACTGCGGCCGGGTAGATGCCGAGATCGAAGAGCGCCGCATGGATCGAGCCGCGGCCGCGGTACGTAAGTTTACTGTCGATCCCGGCGCGCCGCCGACGGTCGAAACCGGCCATGAGCGTGCCGTAAAAGAAGACGAAATCGGTCACGAGTGGCCGAGGAAGCGTACAACGTGCGGCGGGAAAAAGAAAAGGCCCGCCTTCGCGCGTCGCGCTGGTGTAGCGCCACGGCGGGCGGGCCGGCCGAGAGGGATCGTGGAGGCTTCTTTACTGCCCTGACGGCTTTTCGATCGCCGAAGGAATCAGCTGCAGAAGCTCTGCCGGCACGGTGAATGACAGCGCCACCGTGTTGCCGGTGCCGGACATCTGCAGTGACTTCACGAGCGCCGCCGCCTTCGGATCGTTGCCGCCGAGCATCTCGCCGAGGGCGAGCAGGCCGTTGACCTGACGCCGCAGCAGCTCCGCGGAGTCCGCGTCGTGCGCGTCAGCGCGCAACATGCCGGAGATGCCGCCATTGATGTGACCGGTTGCGGCAAACCACTTGATCGGCGGCATCCGCTGCGCGACTTCGGTCGGCAGCTTCGCGCTGCTCGCGATCATGTCAAACCGGCCGACGGCCCATGCCTGGTTGTTCAATGCGATTTCGCTGACAAGATCCATCATCTCGGTGTTCTTGGTGATGCTCTGCGAGGTCGCCTGTGAAGCGATGGCCTGCTGCACGGCCACCTTGGCGCCCATCGCCACCAACCCGGGCTCGAGGAACGCCAGCGTGAACTGGCCGTGGTCCTCGCCGACCGGGGAGTTGATGATCCGCTTGCCCTGGTAGTTCTCGACGACGCCGCCGTGCTCGACGGCCAGCGCTTCGAGCTGAGTGTCGTTGAAGCGTCCGCGGGCCACGACGATGCCGCCCGTCTCCGGCGAGGCACCAGAAACCGCAGCGACGATGTAGTCGATGTCGTTTTCAATGTCGATGCCGGTGTGCTTCAGGAACTCCTCCTGGCCGTGCTGCTGCATCGGCATGGCGGCCTTGAGACGCTGCCGGAGTTCCGACCTCATGATCGCCTGTACGTCCGCGTAGGCCACGACGGTCGCGTCGGCAGGCACGTAGCGAAGCTCGGTGGCGACCGGCGCCGCCGATACCGGCTGGAAGCCCCCGACATAAAAAGCGATCAGCCCGGTGCCGAGGCCGGCTGCGAGCACGGCGGCGGAACCGGCGAGAAAATATCGGGTTTTCTTTGTCATACGCGTGACCCTCTGGTAGAGATTATACAGATTCGGTGGGTAAAAAGTTCCGTTATTGATCGAAAACGAACACTCTGGGTTCTCACGCTGTCAACGCCTAACGGCTAACTTCTAACTTCTAACTTCTAAAAGAACCGGGAGAGTGACCGCTCCGTTAACTCATTTAGAAGTTAGGAGTTAGAGGTTAGAAATTGTCATTGTTCCAGGACATATTCCTTTCGCTCGATCACCCAGCCAGCCAGCGTCAGAAACAGGAGCCAGATCGCAAACAGCGACACCAGGCTCGTCAGCAGGCTTGGCGTCTCGCGGAAGATGTTCTGGATGAGGCTGAGGGCCCCGTCGTTCGGCATGGCGTGGGGCACGAGCGCCTGGAGGTAATAGGCGATCGTGTAGTACTTCAGGTAGCCCGGGAACGCGAGGGCAGCCTGCTCGTACCCGAAGATGAAAATCAACCCGATCAGCAGCGGACGCTTGTATTTGGCGCCAATGAAGGCGAACAGCGCCCCGTAGACGGCCAGACCGAGCGCCAGCAGGGATAAATCCTTCACCAGGTCCAGGAACGATCCGCCCAGGGTCCCCTGCAGCGGCACGATCAGCAGATACACCAGCATCACCGACGGAAGCACCACGAAGACTGTGCAGCCGAGGTAGGCGAGGTACTTGCCGACCAGGACGGCGGCTCGACGGACCGGGCGCGTGAAGAGATAGGTGATCGTCTTGTCCTCGATCTCGTCGGCGATCAGCGACGTCCCGTAGAACACTCCAAGCACGGGGACGGTGAACCGCAGGTAGAAAATCCAGATCATCATCCCGAAAATCGCCGGCCCGGACATGCGGACGCCTCCCGGCCCCTGGAGGACCGGTGCGCCGAGCGACACGAGCGCGCGGATGAACAGCGCGATCAGGACGGGTGCGCCCACGATCAGCAGCATGAACACAGTGCGTTTCGACCAGAGCATCTCGCTGATCGAAAGGTCGAAGATGCGGAAGCACGAAGTCAGGAATCCCGGCGCTGGGGGCAACGGGCGAGCTCATTGTTTGTTCGGTCATTCGTTCACCGTTGGGGCGGTTCGCGAACCGCCCCTACTTCACCAGGTACTGGAAAACCGCCTGCAGGTTGTCATCGGGCGACGTGACCTCATCGATCGCTCCATACTCGCCGCTGGCGGCGAGCTCGGTCAGCCGCGCATAGAAAGCGTCAGGTGTGCCGGTCTCGACGACGACCGCGCCGTCCTCGAAGCGCATGCTGCGAACGTCGGCCCGGTCGAGAAACTCGCGCGCCAGCACCCGCGGCTGGTCGGCGCGCACGTAAACCGTGTGCGGATGCTCGTCGATCAGGTCGCGGATCTGGTGGACGTCCCCTTCGGCGAGAATCCGCCCGTTGTTGATCAGGAGGATCGTCGCGGTCATCGACTCGATCTCGTGCAGGATGTGGCTCGAGACGATGATGCTCTTGCCGGCGCGCGCCCACTCACGGATCAACCGGATCGTCTTGCGCCGCGCCAGCGGATCCATGCCCGACAGCGGCTCGTCGAGGATCAGCAGCTGCGGATCATGGACGATCGCCTGCGCCAGCTTCACGCGCTGACGCATGCCCTTGCTGTAGGCGCCGATCTTCTTGTTTGCGGCATCCATCAGATCGACGGCCGTCAGCGCCCGCACCGCGGCCTCGGTCCCGTCCTTTTCCCCCAGTCCGTTCAGTCGAACCAGGGCCGTCACCCATTCGAGGCCGGTCATGCGCTCGTAGAAAGCGTCCTGCTCGGGGCAGAACCCGATCTGAAAATAGAGGTGAGGATTCCGCCAGATTGGCTCGCCGAGGACGGTCAGGCCGCCTTTGCTCGGCTTCAGCTGACCGGTAATCAGCTTCATGAACGTCGACTTGCCCGCACCGTTCGGGCCAAGGAGCCCGGTGATGCCCGTCGGGACGTTCACCGACACGTCGTTCAGGCCGATCACCTGCCCATACCACTTCGAGATGTGATCGGCGGTGACGATCGGTGCGCTCACGTCACGATCTCCACGCCGCGGACGCGCCGCTCGAGCACCGAGATCGACACCGCGAGGAGACCGAGCAGGACGATCAACGACACCTGCCAGGGGGTGGCATAGCGGGGGGTCTGGCGGAAGATGATGTCGACAATCTGCTGCAGGTTCGATCCGACCGACAACCACGACAGCGACGTGTCTCCGGTGATGGCGAGCATCGCACCGTAAATGGCGGCGGTGAAAAACAGGATCCCGGAATACAGAATGCCGACATATCGGCTGCTCTTCGAGAGCGACGACAGCGCCAGCATCGTAAGCGTCGCCACCAGCGCCTCGAGCAACGCTCCGACGGTGATCGCGGGGAACAGGAAGAGATTCGCGCGCAGGAACTCGAAGCTGCCCTTGAACATGACCTGCAGGAAGAGCAGCAGAATCGCCGGCACCCAGGTGATGAGCATCAGAAAGGTGAAGAGGACCGCCGCTTTCCCCGCGATGTACTCGGCCCGCATCAGCGGCTTCGACAGGTAGATCTGCAGCGCGTTGGCCCGGCGGTCTTGCGCGATCAGCCCGGCCCCGACGTAGATGGTCATGACGAATACGAAGAAGTCCTGCTGCTCGAGGAAGTCGCGGAACATCTTCGCGTCGGGCGCGAGCAGCGTGGCGGTCTGCGGATAATTCGACGCGACGTAGATCTGAACCGCCCGAACCACAAAGGGCAGCCACGCGAACAGCAACAGCCCGAGGAAGGCGCGCTTTCGGATCATGGTCATGACGCCGGCACGGGCGATCACCGACCACGCGCGTCCCGGGGCGGCCTTGCTGCCGCCGTACCGCCGGTAACTTTGATCGTGAATAGGCATGGGATACGTGACTACGTGCGACGTGCGACGTGCGACGTGCGGCGTGCGGACGTGCGAACGTGCGCCACGCGCCCCGCGCCCCGCGCCCTGCGCTTACTCCTCACCGACGGCCTTGGCAAAGACGTCCTCCAGGCTCGGCATGCTCGGGCGCAGGTGGCGCACCTGGACGCCGTGCCGGGCGGCCAGCGCGAAGATCGCTCGCTGATCGTTGCCGTCGGTGCCTCCCACGCCGGTGGGGACGAAGACCCGCATCACGTCTTCGTCGGTCCCGTGGCACTCCATCCGCGCCTGGTGCAGGATCTCGACAAACGCTCGAACGTCCCCCTTGATCCGCAGCTCGAACACCCGTCCGGCGGGGCCCTTCAATTCGTCGATCGGTCCCTGCGCGACGACTTTCCCCTTGTCCATGACGACGACGCTGTCGCAGGTGAACTCGACGTCGGGAAGCAAGTGCGACGAGAGAATCAGATTGACGTTCTTGTTGTGGCCGAGATCGTGGATCAGCTCCAGCATCTCTTCGCGGCCCTTCGGATCCATACCGTTGGTCGGCTCGTCGAGGAACAGCAGATCCGGATCGTGCACCAGCGCCTGCGCCAGCTTGATGCGCTGCTTCATGCCGGTCGAGTAGGTCTCGACGTTGCGATACCGCGCTTCGCCGAGACCCACGTAGTACAGGACCTCGTGCGAGCGCTGCATGGCGTCCACCGCCGGCAGGCCCCCGAGCTGGCCGCAGTACGCCACGAAGGTGACGGCGTTCATGCCGGGGATGTGCGCGTCGGTCTCCGGCATGTAGCCGAGCCGCGCACGAATGCCGAGCGGGTCGCGCGCGACGTCGAGGCCGAGGACGCTCATGCGCCCGACCTTCGGCTTCACGAAACCGAGCAGCGCTTTGAGCATCGTGCTCTTGCCGGCGCCATTGGGGCCGAGGAGCCCGACCGCGCCGCGGACAAACCTGGCGCTGACCTCCTTGAGGGCCTGGTTCGCGCCGTACTCGACCGTCACGCCGTCGAGCAGCACCACGGGATCGGCCGCCGGCAGGGCAGGCCGGATTTCAGCTGGAGCAGAAGTCTGCATCTGATGCACGCGTAAGCTTATACGGGTTTCCGCTGTATCCGAGTTCGGACGCGGGAGATCAGGAGGCTTGCAGGAGACCAGGAGATCAGGAGAACTCTTTCAAAAACAATTCCTGATCTCCTGATCTCCTGTTTTCAACACTCAGAGGTTACCTCGCAGCCCGAGTTCGTCGGCGCGGACGCGCATGAAGGCAATCACGTTGGCGATGTGGGCCTCGAGAGGCAGGCCGATCTCTTCGGCGCCGCGGCGGAGATCGTCGCGGCTGACGGCGCGGGCGAAGGCCTTGTCTTTCATCCGCTTCACGACCGAGGCGGCCTCGAGGTCCATGACGCTCTTCGACGGGCGGACCAGCGCGGCGGCGGTGACAAAACCCGACATCTCATCGCACGCATAGAGCGCGTGCTCGAGGCGTGACTCGCGCGGGACGCCGGAGTAGTCCGCGTGAGAGAGGATCGCCCGGGTCACCCACTCCGGATATCCCTTTTCTTTCAGAATCTCGACGCCGCGAAACGGATGATTCTCGGCATCGGGCCAGCGCTCGTAGTCGAAGTCGTGGAGGACGGCGACGACGGCCCAGTCTTCCTCCGGCTCTCCCCACAGCCGTGCGTAGCCGCGCACCGATGCCTCGACGGCGAGCATGTGTTTCCGCAGGCTCTCGCTCTGCGTGTGTTCCGTCATCAGCGCGTAGGCCGCTTCCCTGGATACTTTCATTCACCCATCACCTTGACGACCACGCGCTTGCGTCGCTGGCCGTCGAATTCCGCATAGAAGACCTGCTCCCACGGACCGAGGTCAAGCGCGCCGGCCGTGATCGGCAGAATCACCTGGTGCCCCATGATCGTCCGCTTGAGATGCGCGTCCGCGTTGTCTTCTCCGGTCTGATGATGCCTGTAGTCGAGACCGGCGGGCGCGAGCTTTTCAAGCCAGACCTGGAAGTCGGCAATGAGTCCATCCTCCCAGTCATTGACGTAAACGCCCGCCGTGATGTGCATCGCCGACACGAGCACCATGCCTTCGCGGACGCCGCTCTTCTCGACGATTGCCGTCACCTCGTCGGTGATGCGGACGAATTCCTGCCGCTTCTTCGTGTTGAACCACAGGTAATCGGTGAAAACCATGTCAGTCGCGGGGCGCGGGTCGCGGGGCGTGCGTCGCAGGTTGCGGGTCGCTGGTGAGCGCGAGCGAAGCTTCGGCGTTGAACTCCCAGTCAGCGATGTGCCCGGCTGTGCGGAAGCGGCGCAGGCCCGCGGCGGCGATCATCGCTGCATTGTCGGTCGACAACGACAGCGGCGGCACGAACACCGGCAGGCCGTGTTTGCGTCCGCGCGCTTCGGCCTCGGCGCGGAGACGGCTGTTTGCCGACACGCCTCCGGCGATGCCGACGCTCCGCGCGTCGAGCCATCGGGCCGCCTCGAAGGTCCGGTCCAGCAGCGCGGTGACGACCACGCGCTGGAAGCTCGCGCAGATATCGGCGATGTGCCCTTCCGTCATCGGCGCACCATCCGCTGACGCCTTGCGCACGTGATGCAGGACGGCGGTCTTCAACCCACTGAAACTGAAATCGATGCGTCGCGCCACGTCCGGCGGCAGGATGCCCGCTGCCGTGTCGCGGGGCGCGTTCCTGTCCGCGTGCGTCAACCGCGTCGCGGGGAAATCGATGGCACGATCATTCCCCTCATGCGCCAGCCGGTCGATCACCGGTCCACCCGGATACGGTAATCCGAGAAGTTTGGCCACCTTGTCGTAGGCCTCTCCCGCCGCATCATCCCGCGTCCGGCCGATCAGCCGGTAGGTTCCGCGAGCAGGGACAAGGTACAGGCTGGTGTGGCCACCGGACACGACGAGCACGGCGGCTGGCAGCGGTAACTCGCCGTGTGCCAGCGTCAGGGATTCGATGTGTCCGGCGAGGTGATGCGTCGGGATGACTGGGACACCGCGCGCGAGGGCCATCGACTTGGCGAATGCGACTCCGACCAGAAGGGAGCCGACGAGCCCTGGTCCCTGTGTGACAGCGACGCCGTCAATCGCGTCCAGCGAGGTCCCGGCGCGCTCCAGCGCCGCCTCGACCACACCGCAGATGTCGCGGACGTGCTGCCGTGAAGCCAGCTCCGGCACGACACCGCCCCATTCCCGGTGAATCGCCCCCTGCGATGCGACGACGCTGGAGGCCAGCGTCCACGGGCGGTCCGGGTTGCCGGTCTCCGCCACCACCGCCGCCGCCGTCTCGTCGCACGACGTCTCGATCCCGAGAACACGCACGGTTACTGGGCCGTGCCCGTGGAATATGAAGCGCAAAGCGGGTCCTGTCCGCGAACAGCCCCACGTGGTGCTCGTGCAAATGCGCTTGTCACAGATGTGCACTCCGCGCCACGCGGGGCGACCCCGTTCGCGGCCACCCGCGAGAGCGCTGACATGTCACGGGTACGCTCCACTAGCGCACCGGGACGGTGCTCGCCTCGAACGCCAGCTTGAGCGAGTCGGCGAACGGCGCCCGGAAGATGCCGCGCTCGGTGATGATGCCGGCGATGTAGCGATGCGGCGTCACGTCGAATGCCGGATTTCGGATACGTGCGCCGACCGGTGTCAGTTGCGAGGAGCCGAGATGCGAGATCTCGCGACGGTCGCGCTCCTCGATCGGAATGTGTTCCCCGTCCGGCGTCGAGAGATCGAGTGTCGAGAGCGGCGCCACGACGTAGAACGGAAGTTTGTGTTCGTGCGCGAGGACGGCAACGGTGTAGGTCCCGATCTTGTTCGCGGTGTCGCCGTTGGCCGCGATGCGGTCGGCTCCGACGACCACGAGATCGATTTCGCCGGCGCGCATCAGCGGACCGGCCATGCTCTCGGTGATGACGGTCGTGTCGATGCCGTCGCGAACCAGTTCCCACGCGGTGAGGCGCGCCCCCTGGAGGAACGGCCGGGTCTCATCGGCAAACACCGCGATCCGCTTTCCCTGCTCGACGGCGGCGCGAATGACGCCCAGCGCGGAACCGTAGCCCGCCGTTGCCAGCGCCCCGGCGTTGCAGTGCGTCAGCACCCTGGCGCCGTCCGGCACCAGGGTCGCGCCGAAGCCCCCCATCGCGCGGCAACTGGCGACGTCTTCATCATGGATGGCGCGAGCCTCGCGCGCGAGACGCGAGGTGAGCTCGTCGGTCGATTCCCCTGCCTGAGCCCCTTCCGCAAACGTGCGCTTCATCCGGTCGATCGCCCAGAACAGGTTCACCGCGGTCGGCCTGGTCGAGGCCATCAGGTCGCAGATCTTCTGGAACTCGACGGCGTACTGCTTGGTGCCCCTGGCGGCGCTCCTGCGCATCCCGAGCGCGATCCCCATGGCCGCTGCGACACCAATCGCCGGCGCTCCACGAATCACCATCGTCCGGATCGCCTTGGCGACATCCTGCGCGCTGCGGCACCGCACGTAGATCTCCTGGCCGGGCAACTTGCGCTGATCGACCATCACGATCGTGTCGTCCTGCCAGTCTATTGTCGGAAGCATATGGAGTCGTTAGTCGTCACTCGTAGTCCAGACCTTCAGGGCTGTTCATCAACCGGCTGTTCAGCCGTAGTCCAGCCCTTTAGGGCTGTTCATCAACCGGCTGTTCGGTCGTAGTCCAGCCCTTTAGGGCTGTTCATCAACCGGCTGTTCCAGCCGTAGTCCAGCCCTTTAGGGCTGTTCATCAACCGTTTATCTTAGCAGCCGATCGTCGAAAGGCAGCGGCAACAGTTCGCCAAGTCGATGTGTTGCGGTCACTGCCGCAAGATTTGCCATCAGGACCTCGATATCGCCGCAGTACTCCCACAGCAACTGTCGGCACGGACCGCACGGCGGCGTCGGGGCATCCGTATCGGCGACGACGGCAATCCGGCTGAACGACGTGTGCCCCTCTGACAGCGCCTTCACCAGCGCGACGCGTTCAGCGCACAGCGTCAGGCCATAGGTCGCGTTTTCGATGTTGCAGCCGGTGACGATGGTTCCATCGGGCAATTCGAGGGCCGCCCCGACCTTGAAACCGGAATAGCGCGCCTGCGCGTGCTCGCGAGCCTGCCGAGCCGCCGAAACGAGACGCTCAGAGCCGCTCAACGACACCCTCCAGGAGCGATGAGAACTCGCCGGTCACGCGGCGCGCCACCTCCATCACTTCGTCGTGATGCAGTGGCTTCGGCAACACACCCGCGGCCGGATTGGTGATGCAGGAAATACCCAGAACCTCGATGCCCATCTGGCGCGCGACGATCGCTTCCGGCACTGTCGACATGCCGACGGCGTCTGCGCCGATGGTCCGCAAGAATCGGATCTCGGCGGGTGTTTCATAACTGGGACCGTGCAGCCCCACGTAGACGCCGTGCGCGACCGGCACGCCTGTCGCGCTTGCTGCCGCATCGGCAATGCCGCGGAGCCGCTTCGAATAGATCTCCGTCATGTCGGGGAATCGGAAACCAAAGCGATCTTCGTTCGGCCCCACCAGCGGATTGCTGCCGAGCAGGTTGATGTGATCGTCGATAACCATGAGGGTGCCTGGCTTGAAGGCGACATTGATCCCCCCGGCCGCATTCGTGAGGATCAGCTGCCTGGTCCCGAGGAGGCCCACGACGCGAGTAGCAAAGGTGACGGTCCGGAGATCGTGCCCCTCGTAAAAGTGCGCCCGGCCGGAAAGCGCCAGGACGGTCTTGCCGGCGAGCGAGCCGACAACGAGCTTGCCGGCGTGCCCGATCACCGCTGACGCCGGCCAGTTCGGGATGTCGCCGTACGGAGTCGTCACCGCGCCGGTCAATCCTCCCGCGAAATCTCCCAGACCGGATCCGAGAACGATCGCCACGTCAGGAACGTTGTCCATTCGGCGACGCAGCAGGTCGGCCGCGGCGGATACCTGCGCGTAGTAGTCAGGGTTCACAGCAGGAACCCGGCAATGGTTGCCGTGACGAAATTCGCCAGCGTTCCGGCCAGCATTGCGCGGAAACCGAGCCGGGCGAGGTCGTGGCGACGCGTCGGCGCCAGCGCGCCGATCCCGCCGATCTGGATGCCGATCGAACTGAAATTCGCAAAACCGCAGAGTGCGAACGTCGCGATCGTGAAGGACTTGGGATCCAGCGTCGACTTCATCGCGCCGAGCTGCGAAAATGCGACGAACTCATTGAGCGCCATCCGCGTACCAAGGAGGTTGCCGACCGTGGCCGCATCTCTCCACGGCACGCCCATGCTCCAGGCCACCGGCGCAAAGACCCATCCGAAGATCTGCTGCAGGCTGAGGCCGGCAAGATTGAGGATGGCATTGACGAGCGCGATCAACGCCACGAACGAAATCAGCATTGCGCCGACGTTCAGTGCGAGCATCAGCCCTTCGCTGGTGCCGCGGCCCGCGGCGTCGATGACGTTCACGTCGGTTTTTTCCACGTGCAGCGTGACGGTCCCGATGGTCTCCGGCACTTCCGTTTCCGGAACGAAGATCTTGGCCATCATCAACGTCCCCGGCGCGGTCATGATCACGGCGGTGAGCAGGTGCTGCGCCTCGATCCCGAACAGGATGTAGGCGGCCATGATCCCGCCCGAGATGTGGGCCATGCCCGCGGTCATCACGGTCATCAGCTCCGACTCGGTCATGCGGGGCAGGAACGGCCGGATGGTCAGCGGCGCTTCCGTCTGCCCCATGAAAATACTGGCGGCGACGTTGAGTGACTCGGCCCCCGACGCTTTCATGAATCGCCGCATCACCACCGCGAAGATGCGGACGATGACCTGCATGATGCCGAAGTAATAGAGGATGGCGAAGAGCGCGGCGATGAAGATGATCGTCGGCAGTACCTGGAACGCAAAGATGAAGCCCCACCGCCCTCCCTCCTCGCCGAGGACGTTGGTCATGATCCGCGGCCACACTTCCTTGCTGCCGAGAGGCCCGAACACGAAGCTGGAACCAATGAAGGAGAAGTCGAGGAGACGGTTGATGCCCGTGGCGAGCGTCTGGAACAGCCGCTGACCGGCCGCGGTCTTGAGCACCAGCAGCGCGAACACAACCTGCAGGACCAGCCCCCACGCCACGGTCCGCCGGTCGATCGCGCGGCGGTTCGACGAAAACGCGTACGCGACGCTGAGGATCACGATCAATCCAACAAGAGGCTGCAGCCGCGGCACGCCGGCAAACTGCGCTGCGAGCGCGATGACGGTGGCGATCCCCGCTGCTGCGCCGAGGACCATGAGGTCGCGCACCTCATACGGCGCTCGCGCCGGCGGAGGCGCGTGCGCAGCCACGTCGGACGTGGACGCCGAATCAGCCATTTATGATCCTCTCGAGAATGATTGGACGCACGGCTACCGGTGCGTCAACGACCCTGACCGCCTGCTCGAGCAGCATCGAAGACCGCGCGAGTTGGTCGTCGTTGCGATACCGCACCAGCAGGATGGTGTCCCCAGTACGGACTGCGGTGCCCTGACGCGCCACGACTTCAATCCCGACCGAATGATCGATCACGTCGTCCAGACGGGCGCGCCCGGCACCGAGTGACACTGCCGCATCGCCGATCGGCGCAGCGAGAAGATCGACGTAGCCATCGCGCGCTGCGCGAACGCGATGTTCGCCAGACGCAATTGGCAGCGCCTTGTCGTCGTCCACAACCCGGGGATCCCCTCCCTGGTTTTCGATGACCCGCCGAAAGACCTCGAGACCCGCGCCGGATCGGAGCGCGTGGCGAACGGACTGTTCTGCTTCGTCAGCGGTGGCCTTGATGCCGGCGGCGACCAGCATCCGGGCGGCAAGCGCGACTGACAGTTCGCGCGTGTCCTCGGGGCCTTCCCCCTTCAGAACGTGAATCGACTCGAGCACTTCCATGGCGTTGCCTACCATCGTCCCGAGCGGGGCGTCCATGGGAGTGATGAGCGCTTCCGTTCGGATGCCGGCGGCGGTGCCAATCGAAACGAGCGACCGCGCGAGCGCGCGCGAGTCGTCCAGCGTTTTCATGAAGGCGCCCGACCCGGTCTTGACGTCGAGCACCAGGCCGGCAATTCCCTCAGCGATTTTCTTGCTCATGATCGACGCGGAAATCAGCGGAATGCTTTCGACCGTGCCGGTGACGTCGCGCAGGGCGTAGAGGCGCTTGTCGGCGGGCGCGATCTCCGCCGTCTGACCGATGAGCGCACAGCCGATCGTCCGGATGGCGGCCCGCAGTTCGTCGAGCGACAGACCGGTCCGGAAGCCGGGGATGGCTTCCAGCTTGTCGAGCGTCCCGCCGGTATGCCCGAGGCCGCGTCCTGACATCATCGGCACCACCGCGCCGCAGGCGACGGCCAGCGGCGCCAGGATCAGTGACGTCTTGTCCCCGACACCGCCGGTACTGTGTTTGTCGACCGGGATGCCAGCGACATCGGGATACTCCATCCGGATGCCGGAACGGACCATCGCGTCGGTCAGCCAGGCCGTTTCCTCCGGCGTCATGCCGCGAAGGACGATGGCCATCAGCAGCGCGGATGCCTGGTAATCCGGCAGCGTCCCGTCAGTGACGGTACGAACGAAATACTCGATCTGTTCGCGATCGAGCGCAGCACCGTCGCGCTTGCGGCGAATGAGATCCAAAGCCTGCATGGAAGGGTCCCTGACTATAGTTTAGAATTGCTTTGCCTGCGCGCCGTAGCCGTGGCGAAGGCGGGCTTGCCCGCCAGAGCCTTCGCGACGGCGGAGTCTGCCGGTCGTCCACCGAAAATGTCCCAATTCACACCGTTGCCCCCCGGCCGCATCCCTCACTGGCATGCGACGGTCGTGGCGCCTGCACTGCGAGCGCTCGACGAGCAACTCCTGCTCGATCTGCTCGTCATCGAGGAAGACGACGCACGCCGGCGCGACGTTGCTGCGATCGTCGCCGATTATCTGCGGAGTGCTGACACCGATACAGCCCACCGCTTCGAGCTTCGCTGCCGTGACCTTGGCGTCGAAGCGATCGTCGCGACCGACACCGCGTTCGGGCACGTCTCGAAGGCACTCGAGACGGCCAGCGTCGATGCGACGCAACCACCAGCGCCTCGTAAATCGCCAACTCGGCCTGCAACCGGGACCACCGACGTTCGACAGCGTTACGCGAGAGCGATCGCCGGCGCTGAAACCGCGTGGCAAGGTGCAGCGGCCAACGGCGTACCCGACCTCGCGACTGCATTTTCAGCGGTCGACGATCTCGTGGAATCGCTGCGGCAGGATCGACAGGCAATCCTGGCGCTGACTGAAACCGAGGAGGCCGCCGACGATACGTTCACGCACATGGTGAATGTGTCGGTCCTCACCATCGACCAGGCGCGCACGCTTGACATCGACGGGCAGCTGCTGCGCGATGTCGGCCTGGCGGCGCTCCTCCACGACATCGGGAAAGTTCTCACACCGAAGGAGATTCTCGACAAACCGGAACGGCTCACGCCGGTCGAGTTCGAGATCATGCAGCGTCACACCATCGACGGCGCGAAAATCCTGCGGCGCACTCCCGGCATGCCCGCGCTCGCGCCGATCGTGGCCTTCGAGCACCACCTGCGGCTGGACGGGACCGGATACCCGGCGGCGGCGCGCCGCGAGCAGCTGAACCTCGGCACGATGATCTGCTCCATCGCGGACGTTTACGATGCGATGCGTTCTCAACGTGCCTACCAGCCCGCCTACCCCGCCGATCAGATTCTGGCGGTGCTGCGGCGTGGCCGCAGGCCACAGTTCGATCCCGACCTGGTGCAGCGGTTCTTCGAGCTTCTCGATATCCATCCTCCGGGCAGACTGGCCGGCCGTTGAGCGTCCTTCTGACTCTCTCCGAAGGGGTGCGCACGATCGCCGTCGCAGCGGTCGCACTCGGGGGCGCCTTGACCTGGTACGCACTCAAGACCGGATCCATTCCGACATCCTCGCCAGAACGACTGGTCGGTGAGCTGCGCCTCAGCCAGTTCGCCGCGTTGCTGCTGACCCTCTCGGCGGGGGCGTATGTCGGCCTCGCCGCGGTGAACCCGTCGCGGCTCGGCATCGGCCTCGACGTCGCGTTCGCGACCGGTTTTCTCCTCGTCGCCGCCGTCACGATGCTTCGCGAGCCTCGCCAGGCACTCACCGTCCTGTCGCTCGCGTTCGCGGCTCACGCGATCCTCGACATCGGCCATCGTCCCGGGCTGCTGCCCGAGGGCATCGTTCCGACGTGGTATTCGATAGGGTGCGCCGTCTTCGACGTTTACATCGGGGCGCTCTGCTATTACCCGGTCTTGAGGCGCCCGTGATCCGCTGGCTGCTGTCGCTCTCCTTGATTGCGTCCACGGCGTGCGCGACGTCGCAGCCTCCTGCGTTGCCGGCGCCGGCTTCGACAACGCCGTCGCTGGTGGTAGTGCTGGTGATCGACCAGATGCGCACGGACTACATCGACCGCGGCCTGCCGCATTTCACCGGTGGGCTGCGCAGACTCGCCTCCGAAGGTGCCTGGTTCCGCAGCGCGGCGTACCCGTACCTGAATACCATCACCTGCGCGGGTCACTCGACGATCGGCACCGGCTCGCTGCCGTACCGGCATGGCATGGTGCTCAACGCATGGTGGGATCGTAAGGCGGGCCGATCGATGCCATGCACGTCCGACAGCACCGTGCGGAATATCGGATACACAGGAAAGCCTGCCGGCGGTGACAGTCCGCGGTCGCTGCTCGCGGCGACGCTCGCTGAGACCATTCGCGACCAGTCAGGCGGAAGGACGCTCGCCTTCTCCCTGAAGCCGCGGTCGACGATACCGGTCGTCGGCCGTGGCGCCACCGCGGTCGTGTGGTTCGACGACCAGGCCGGATGGACGACATCGACGGCCTACACACCAAAAACGCTTCCCTGGCTCGACCGCTACTTCTCCGGCCATCCGATTGCGGCGGACGCAGGGCGGACGTGGGAGCGAACGCTCTCACCCTCGGAGTACCAGGGGGAGGACGATGGCGCAGGCGAACGGTCGCCGCAGGGCTGGACGCGTACTTTCCCGCACGTCCTGGCGAAAACGGTCTCGCCGTTCACCGCGCAATGGCAGCGCTCCCCGTTCGCTGATGAATATCTTGGGCGCCTGGCGGCGAACGCGATCAGCGAACTCGAGCTTGGGCGCGGCAAGGGAATCGACTTCATGTCGGTCAGTTTCTCCTCGCTCGACCTGGTCGGGCATCTGTTCGGGCCGGCAAGCCATGAAGTACAGGACGTCGTGCTGCGACTCGATCGCACCATAGGCGCGTTACTCGACCATCTCGATAAGACAGTCGGCCGCGGTCGCTATGTCGTCGCACTCAGTGCGGATCACGGCGTCGGGTCGCTGCCGGAACAGAGCCAGAATGGCGGCCGTCAGGGCGGCCCTGAGGCTCTGGCCGCAATCAATGACGCCCTCGTACCGTTCTTCGGCGAAGGAAAGTACGCGGTCCACTCCGCCTATACGGACCTGTATCTCGCGCCCGGCGTCGGCCAGAAGCTCGAGGCGAATCCGAAGGCCGCCAGCGCCGTCCTGGCGGCGCTCAAGGCGCTGCCTGCGGTTGCGTATGCATTCTTCGCGTCGGAAATTGCGGGTGCCGACGCCAGAACGTCTTCCGATCCGGTTCGACGAGCCGCGGCCCTCAACTACCATCCGGAACGCAGTGGCGACATCATCATCGCCCCGAAACCTGGCTGGATGCTGTCGACGACCTCGGCGGCGACGCACGGAACCTTCTACGCGCACGACCAGAAGGTGCCGGTGATCTTCTACGGCGCCGGCGTCCCGCCGGGAACCAGAGATGATCCGGCCACTCCAGCCGACATCGCGCCGACGCTGGGAGCTCTCGTCGGCGTCTCTTTCGTCACCCCCGACGGACGAGTGCTCCTTCACGCCGGCCGGTAGAATGATCGCGCCATGAGCACTCACCGCGTCTCGACGCATGCAGGCGGCGCGCAGGCGGGAGCCGGCATCCGCATCGCGTTCTGACGTGTTCAGCCGGCGTGTACTGTCGGTGGTTCGGCGGATCCCAGCCGGTCGCGTCGCAACTTATGGGGACGTCGCCGCCGCCGCAGGGAACGGACGGGCGGCCCGCGCCGTCGGTAACATCATGCGCGATTGCAGATCCCGCGACGTCCCATGCCACCGGGTGGTGGCTGCCGGCGGACGCCTGGGCGGGTACGGCGGTAATCTCGAACTGAAACGGGCGCTTCTGCGGGCCGAAGGCCTCGTCGTCGTCGGCCACGCCATCAGGAACTTCAAAGACCGCCGCTGGTCCGCCTTCGCCCAAGGGCTACGGCGGACAAGACCGGGGCCAGCCCCGCCGAAGCGCGAAGCGCGAAGGTGGGCAACGCGAACCCGTCATGGCGACGTCTAAGGTAACGGTGCACCCTTCCGCGATCCCTCAGTCGCCGGGACGCGCGGAGGACAGTGCGCTGGTCGACCGTTGCCGGGCCGGAGATCTCACGGCTTTCGAAGAGATCTACCGGTTGCATTCCGGGAAGCTGTACAGCCTGGCTTGCCGCATGCTCGGCAATGCTACCGACGCGGAGGATCTTCTCCAGGAGATCTTCCTGTCGGCGCACCGGAAGCTGGACGGATTTCGAGGAGAATCGGCGCTCGGCACCTGGTTGTACCGGCTGGCGACGAACCAGTGTCTGGATCACCTTCGTAGCCGGGCGTCACGAGCGAACCAGGTGACGGATACGATCGAGGACGAGCCGTCGCTCTCGGACGCGCGTACCCGGGGACTCGCGGACCAGACCGTGGCCAAAATGGACATCGAACGCGCGCTGGCGAAACTTCCGGAAGGTGCGCGAGCGGCGTTCGTGCTCCATGATATTCAGGGGCTGGAACACCGCGAGGTCGCCGAGGCGCTGGGGATCGCCGAGGGAACATCGAAGTCGCAGGTGCACAAGGCGCGCCTGCGGTTGAGGGCACTACTAAGTGGCGGTTAACGCACGTCAGCACGTGGCACGTCAGCACGTAAGCACGTAGCACGTCAGGCGCGGTGCAGGTCGCACGTGAACTCGTAAGCACGTTATGTATTGCAACCAGTACGCGGACGCGATTCAGGAGCTGGCGGACGGGACGCTCGGACCCGTGCGGCGCGCGGAGCTCCAGACGCACCTCGATCATTGCGATGCGTGCCGCGCCCTGGCCGCCGATCTGCGCAAGATCCGCGACGCCGCGGCATCACTCGATCAGCCGGCGCCGCCCGAGCGAGTGTGGCTGCAGATCGCCGGCCGCCTGCGACAGGAAGGACGCGTTGTCGACAGTACGGCGCCGCACAAGAGACGGATGGCGCTCTTTGCGCTCGCAGCCGCCCTGGTGCTCACCGTCGGCGGCTCGCTGTGGTTGCTGTACCCGATGCGACAGGCGTCGACTGGAACCACCGCTACCTCGACGCCGGGAAGCCAGGCAGCTCCGGACGCGTCCGGCAACGCGGCAGGGACCGATGCCGTCCAAGGTGTTGCGGACGAATTCGCCAAGGCCGAGCAACACCTCCAGGCAGGTATCGCGAAGCTGGAGGCCGCGGCGAAAGGCAATCAGACGGCGATCGACCCCGCCACTGCGGCGACTCTCCAGAAGAACCTGGTGATCATCGATCAGGCAATCGCCGAGAGCCGCGAGGCGCTCAAGTCGGAGCCGCAGAGCGCACCGGCGCGCGACAGCCTCTTCGAGGCGCTCCGCCGGAAGGTTTCGCTGCTGCAGGACACGGTGGCGCTGATGAACGAGATGCGGAAAGGCAATTCGGCGGGGGCGGCGCAGATCATCGACGCGAATAAGTCGTAAAGAGAAAATGATGAGAATTACAGTTTCGATCCTCCTCGGCGCAATGGCCGTCGGCCTCCCTGCGGCGGCCTCGGCGCAGGGACAGGACGATGTGCGGGTACGCACCGTCACCAGGATCGCCGTCGATCAGGAGCGGCGCCGGCCGCAGCCCCGGGTCATCGTCAACGACCGCGACGGCCGCGAGGAACAGACCGAGACGTTCAAGAAGACGGTAAAGCTCGGGAGCAATGGCGAGCTGGACATCACGAACATCACCGGCAACATCGAGATCAAGCGGGGCGGCGGTAGCGACGCAACCATCGACGTCGTCAAGGTCGCGCGCGCGCGCACGGTCGAAGAAGCGAAGGCGCTGCTGCCCCTCGTCAAGGTCGAGATCAACGAGGGCCCGAATCGCGCTGAAGTGCGGACGATCTATCCGTCCGATCAGCACGTCATGAACAATCGGCGGAATGTGAACGTCCAGGTGCATTACACGGTCACCGCGCCGCCCGGAACACGGGTCTCGGCACACTCGATCTCCGGCAGCATCCGCGCGGCCGAGATCGCCGGGGAGTTGTCGCTCGTGACGATCAGTGGCGACGTCGCGATCATCAAGGGCAAACGCGTGGCGGAGGCAAAGACCACCTCGGGAACGGTCAGCATCTCGGACACCGAGTCGGATAGACGGATCGAAGGCGCGTCGATCAGCGGCGATGTCCTCGTCCACCGCGTCAAGGCCGCCGGCCTGGAGCTCACCACGATCAGCGGCAAGGTGATCATGCAGGACGTCGCGTGCGACCGGATCGAAGCCCATTCCCTGAGTGGCGAGGTCGAGTTCACCAGCCCGGTGATCAAGGGAGGCCGTTACGAGTTCAATTCCCACTCGGGCAACGTGCTTCTTGCGGTGACCGGCGGCGGCGGTTACGAAGTCGAAGCCAACTCCTGGAGCGGGAACGTCCAGTCCGACGTCACGCTCTCAGGCGGTATCCAGGAGGCCGGTCGGGGCCCGCGGCGCAAGTCCGTCAGGGGCGTGGTGGGAGACGGCGGCGCCATCGTGGAGATCACCACCTTTTCGGGCAACGTCCACATCATCAAACGGTGAACCATCGGCCGATCGGCTCTATCGGCCTATCCACTCATCTGTCAGCTTTCCAAACAACCTGCGCGACCGTCCGCGACGCTCAGCCTTCCTCGGGGAAAGAAATCCGCGGGTTTTTCCCTTCTTCCGTGGCATCGCGATTGCTCCCTACTCCTGAGCCGCACGTCGTGCGCACATCCGTGTGCGCCAGGACCTATAATTGCCGAGGCTACGGCCAATCGACAGGGGCGTACGGTAGGGGCCGACTTTAGTCGGCCCTGACAGGCCGGCTGAAGCCGGCCTCTACCGTGGCCCTGTCAGGCCGGTTGAAGCCGGTCGCTACCTCGAGTCAGGCCGGCTGAAACCGGCCTCTACCGCGAGTGTCGTTGAGGAGATGGACATGAGAAAGCAGTGGGTGGTGGTGGGGATCCTGACGGGCACGTTGGTGGCGGGCGGCAATGTGCTCGCACAGCATAAGACCCCGAAACAGCAGCCGACGACGGCTGAGGTGCCGACCGCGCCGACGGGTGAAGTGGCGCTGGGATCGGTGCGGCTGGCGAAGAGCCTGACCGCCGACGGGAAGGCGCTCGCAGCCGGCACCTACCAGGTGCGCGTGACCGCCCAGGAAGCGAAACCCGAGACTGTGGGCCAGACCGAACCGCTCGAACGCTGGGCGGAGTTCGTGCAAAAAGGTGAAGTGCGGGGGCGCGAAGTCGTCACCATCGTGCCGAACGCCGAAGTCAAGGAAGTCGTGAAGGATCCGCCGCCCCGCGCCGGCGGCTACAAGGTCGAGAACCTGGTCGGGGGGGATTACGTGCGCGTGTGGATCAACCGAGCCAACAATCACTACTTGATCTACCTGCCGACAGGCGCGGCCGCCACCAAGTAAGTCACAGCAACCGTAGGGGTCGTTCGCGAACGACCCCTACACCCGGAAGGGTCGTTCGCGAACGACCCCTACGTCGCCATCACATCGAACTGCTCGTGATGGAGGTGCGTGTCCGGACGCAGCGTCACGGGCTTCCCCAGCACCTGGGACATCTCACGAAGGACGCTGCTCTCCTCTTCTTTCAGCGCGCGGGCGATGTCAGGATTGACTCGAAGGATGATCCCCTGCCCTTCGAGATCGCTGCCGATCTTCTTCAGCTCCGTCAGAATCTCGAAGCACACCGTCGAACTGGACTTGATGGACCCCGACCCTGAGCAGTAGGGACACGGCTCGGTGAGCTGGCGTTCGAGACTCTGTTTCACCCGCTTGCGCGTGACGATCACCAGCCCGAAATCCGACACCTGAATCGCCTTGGACGGCGAGCGGTCGCGCCGCAATTCCTTCTCGACCTCCTGAAAGACGCGCTGGCGGTTTTTCTTTTCCTCCATGTCGATCAGGTCGAGGACGATGATCCCGCCAAGGTCCCGGAGGCGGATCTGCCGGACGATCTCTTTCACCGCCTCGAGGTTGGTCTTGAGAATCGTGTCTTCGAGGCGCCCGCTGGACTTCTTGCCGACGTAGCGGCCGGTGTTCACGTCGATGGCGACCAGCGCTTCGGTCTGGTTGATCACCAGGTATCCGCCGGATTTCAACCACACCTTGCTGCGCAGCGCCTTGTCGATTTCCGCCTGGACCCCGTACTCCTCGAAGATCGGATACTCCTTCGAGTACAGCTTCACCCGCGGCAGCAGGCTCGGCATGATCCGCTCCATGAGCGTCACGACGCGCCGGTGCTCCTGCTCGTTGTCGAGCCGTATCGCGCTGTAATCCTCAGTGATCAGGTCACGCAGCAGCTTGGTGACCAGGCTCTGTTCCTGAAAGAGCACCGCCGGCGGGCGGCGGGACTCCATCTTCTGGCGGATCTCCGTCCAGACCTGATGGAAGTAGGCGAGATCGCTGACGATGTCTTCCTTGGTACGGCCCGACGCCGCGGTGCGGATGATGACGCCGCCGACAAACCCGTGTTCCTCGCGGAAGTCACGCACGATGCCGCGCAGCCTGGCGCGCTCTTCCCGCGATTCGATTTTTCGTGAAACGCCCACGTGGTCGACCGTCGGCATGAAGACGAGAAAACGGCCGGGCATCGTGACGTGCGAAGTGAGGCGGGCGCCCTTCGTACCGAGCGGTTCCTTGACGACCTGGACGAGAACTTCCTGGCCTTCCTTGAGGAGGTCCTCGATCCGCGCCTCAGGGCGGTCGCGATCGTCCCGCGAGTGCCCACGGCCACCCTCGCGGTCCCTGGCGCGACGGTCGGTGGCGCGATCGGGTGCGACCATCGGCGAGGCCTCGGCTGCCGCGCCGGCTTCGACGAGCACCGCATCGGGGATCTCGGCCGGGATCGGGATCACCGGCGCATCGTCATCTTCAGCGCTTTCGAGACGCTCGAACTCGGCGGGGGTGACGACCTCCGAGACGTAGAGAAACGCGTCGCGCTCGAGGCCTATGTCAACAAAGGAGGACTGCATGCCGGGCAGCACCTTCGAGACCCGGCCCTTGTAGACGTTGCCGACGACACCGCGCTGATTCTCGCGCTCGATGAAGATCTCGACGACCTGGT
The DNA here is from genome assembly GCA_963810305.1 of uncultured Acidobacteriota bacterium. Lineage (GTDB taxonomy): Bacteria > Acidobacteriota > Vicinamibacteria > Vicinamibacterales > 2-12-FULL-66-21 > JACDCA01. Next base: position 213,885 of record CAWEMY010000016.1, on the reverse strand, counting down.
CGTCCTCGAGGATGGCGACCCGCGTGTCGTGCCCGCCCGAGGAGATGATCATCTCCTTGTTCATTGAAACAGCTCCGCAAAGACTGTGGCGACGCCGGCGCGCCCGGGACGCCCGGGCCGGCGTGGCGGCTGATGCGCCACGCGAGCCAACAGGCGAACAGTGCGAACAGGAGCAGCGTCATCAGTTCAGTTCGTAAACCGGCGCATCCGCACGTTGAGGATGAGCCCGAAAGTCGCCATTGTCGCAATCAGGGACGATCCGCCGTAACTCATGAGCGGCAGTGTGATCCCCTTGACCGGGGCGAGCCCGGCCGACATTGCAACGTTGTATATCACCTGGAACGAAAACCCTGCGATTATTCCCCCAACCAGATAGGCGCCAAGGCGGTCCTTCGCGAGCCGCGCCGCCTCGAGAGATCGAAGTATGACGAATAAATAGAGCCCCAGCGCGACCAGCACCCCGACGAAGCCCTTCTCCTCGGCCAGGACGGAAAAGATGAAGTCATTGTGCGCCACGGGGAGGAATTTGTATTGCCCCTGCGTCCCTTTGCGGAACCCCTTGCCGGTCAGGCCCCCTGAACCGACGGTAATGCGGGCCTGGATCGTCTGGTAGCCGGCGCCGCGGGGGTCCTGACTCGGATCGATGAAGGTCTGAAGGCGCGACCGTTGATACGGCTCGAGCGCGAACTTCCAGGCAACCGGCGCAAGGAGCACTCCGGCAAGCGCGATCACCGCCAGCAGCCGCATCCGCATCCCCGCCAGGTAGACGACACCCAGGAAAACCGGAACCAGCGTGACGGCGGTGCCGAGATCGGGCTGCCTGGCGATCAGGAACAAGGGCAGCAGCATGAAGAGGCCGCCGATCATCAGATCGCTGGTATTGCGCGCGCCGCGCCGGCTTTCGCCGAAGTACATGCCGAGCATGAGCGCCAGCACGAGCCGCGCGAACTCCGAAGGCTGCAGGTTGACCGGGCCGAGATCGATCCAGCGCTGGGCGCCGAACTGCGTCGAACCCTTGAACAGGACGAACAGGAGCAGCCCTGCGAGCCCGACGTAGAGGATGAGGGAATGCTCGGCGAGGATGCGGTAGTCGATCACCATGCAGACGATCAGCGCCACCAGGCCGATCGCCAGCGCATACACCTGCGTCCGAACCTGCACGCCAGCGTGCCCTTCACCGCTCGGCAGGGTGACATAGGTGGTGCTGTAGATCATCGCGATCCCGATCCCCGCCAGAAGCAGAATCGCGGTCAGCAGCGCCCAGTCAACGTGAAAGAAGAGTCGTCGTTCGAACATATGTCAGGCCGGCTGAAGCCGGCCTCTACCTTGTCAGGCCGGCTGAAGCCGGCCTCTACCTAGTTTCCTCCGCTCCTCGGTCTCGCCCGCGGAGCGGCCTCGGCGACGACGGTAGTCGCCGGCGGTTGTACCAGCACTGGCAGCGGCTTGCCTTGCTTCTTCGCGTAATAGGTCTGAATGATGTGCTTCGCGATCGACGCGCCGTAATAGCCGTGTTCGGCATGCTCAGCGAATATCACCCCTGCGACTTCGGGGTTGTCGCGCGGGGCGAAGAAGACGAACCAGCCATGATCCCTGGCTTCGAATTTCCCGGCGAGACGTCGCTGGGTCTCGAGCGACATATTGGGCTGGGCCGTGCCGGTCTTGCCTGCGACGTCGCCCCCTTCGATGCGGGCACGTCCGGCGGTGCCGGCACCGTTTACCGCCAGCCACAACCCGTCGCGCACCGCCTTCGTCGTCGAATCTTTCATATGGACGGCCGAGCGCGGCGGCGGGGGCGCAAAGGGCTCCCATCCCTTGCCCTTGTCGATCGCCTTCAGGACGTGCGGTGTGTAGCGGGTGCCACCGTTGGCGAGCGTCATCATCATCACGGCCTGCGACATCGGGGTGACGTTGACCTGCCCCTGGCCAATCGCGACGGAGATCGTTTCACCGGCGTACCACTTTTCCTTCTTCTCGCGGCGTTTCCATTCCGTCGAGGGAACGAGCCCGGGAAGTTCGTTCGGCAAATCGATGCCGTTGAGCTGACCCAGACCGAGCGCGGTGGCCCATTTGTGGATGCGATCGACACCAAGCATGTTCCCGAGCGTGTAGAAGTAGGTGTTGCAGGATTTCTCGATGGCGTGGCGCATGTCCACGCTGCCGTGTCCCCCCTTGAGATGACACTGGAACCACCGTCCGTAGAAGAACGCGCCGCCCGGACAGTGGACGCGGAAGTCGGGCTTGACGAGACCCTCCTCCATCGCCGCCGTGGCGACAACGAGCTTGAAGGTCGATCCTGGTGAATAGGTGGCCTGCAACGCGCGATTCGACAGCGGCTTTGCTTTGTCGGTGAGCAGGGATTTCCAGGTCGCGGCGTCCAGACCGACCGCGAACTTGTTGGGATCGTAGGCAGGCAAGCTGACCAGCGAGAGCACCTCACCCGAGCGAGGATCGAGAATCACGGCGGCGCCGTTGTACGGCTTGCCGGAGTGGATGACTCCAAAATGGGCAAAGCCATCCTCCGCCGCCTTCTGCAGATCGGCGTCGATCGTCAACTGCAGGCCGTTGCCCTCGCGCGCTTGCTGCTCGTAAGTCGGCTTGCCGATTTCCCGACCGCGGCTGTTGACGATCATCTCCCGATAGCCCTCGGTCCCCATCAGCAGTCGGTTGTACGCCTGCTCGATGCCTGCCTGGCCAACGATGGCACCGGCGCCGAGGTCCTTGTAGTCGGCCCTCGCCAGCTGCGCTTCGTTGACCTCTCCCACGTACCCGAACAGATGCGCGGCGAGGTTGCCATCGTACTTACGCGCGGGCATCGGCTGGAACTCGACGCCCGGCATCTCCAGCGATCGCGCCGCAACGGCGACCACCTGCGGCCGGCTCGCGTTTTCGATCAGGATGATCGGGCGGTAGCTGGGATCCCTGCGGCGGCGGTCGACGGTTTCTTTCAGTTGGGCAAAGTCGGCCCCGGTCGCCAGCGCGAGGGTCCGGAGCGTGCTCTCGATATCCCTGGTCTGCTCGCGGACGAGCACGATGTTCATGACGTCCTGGTTCTGCACCAGGACTTTGCCATTGCGGTCGACGAGCACGCCGCGCGGCGCCGGCAGCGGCAGGCGGCGCATGTGATTGTTTTCCGCCATCTCGCGGAAGCGTTCGTGATGGGCGACCTGGAACATCCAGAACGACACGGCGAGTGCGGCAAAAGCCGTGGCCAGCAGATACTGCAGCGCGCCGAGCCGAATTGTCAGCGTGCGCCGGTCATCCGGCTGCATCGGCTGTGATGACATGACCTAAAACCGCCTTCTCGTGAACGAGCTGCGCCGCGCCTCACGACGCTGCATGGCACCCGGGGCCCGTTCGACAAGGTAAAACGCCGCAATACCGATGAGCCCGTTGACCGCCGCCTGGGTCAGCACCTCGCGCTGGTGGAAGCGCAAACCATGCGCCTCGGCGAGCGCGTACAAGGCCTGAAAGCAGAACTCGTGCAAAACCGTCGCCCCGGCAAACATCACCAATCTCGGGAGGGGTTGCGAGACGATGAACTGCGAGCCGAGCACCCCTACCATGAACCCCGCGACGGTCTTCGAGATTCCGCCGATCCCGACGATCCCTCCGGCCACGGCATCCTGCGCCAGCCCTCCGGCCATGCCGGCCAGCAGCCCGGGCACCGGGCCGAACAGAAGAGCTATGAAAACTACGGCCACGAGGACGAAATTCACTCGAGTACCAGCCTGAAACGACATTCCCGACAGCGTGGTCTGAACCAAAAGCGCGACCGCAAGGCCGACGAGAACGCCGAGTGTTTTCACTTGACGACCTGCGGCGTCGCCGCCGGCGGACTCGTCGCCGGCTTTTCCTCCAGCTCAGGCGTCGCCGGGCGGGCCGGCACCAGCACGACCAGCACTTCCTCCAGGCTCGAAAAATCGACCGACGGTCGGACGGTGATTACCCGGTAGAGTCCCGGCCCCCGGTCCGACGACTCGACGGTGCCAAGGATGTAACCCTTCGGATAAATTCCGTCCACGCCGGACGTCACCACGACATCCCCGGGCTTGACGTCGGCGAGGTTCGAGACGAGCTCCATCGCCAGCGGCGGCTGGCGATCTCCGCCGGTGACCATTCCCCCGGCGCGAGTGCGCTCGGTCAGCGCGCCTGCCGCGGCGCTGTGATCGATGATCAGCTGGACCCGCGCCGCGCGAGCCGATGGATGACCGATCACCCGCCCGACGACTCCACGCGGCGAGATCACCGCCATGCTGTTCTGAACGCCGTCCGCCGAGCCGCGGTTGATCGTGATCTGGCGCACGCCCGGATTCGCGTTCCCGGCGATCACTTCCGCCGCAACGGTCGGCACGGTGACGTCCTGCTTCAGATCGAGCAGCTCCTGAAGCTTCGTCGTACGTGCGGCAAGTGCGCGCTGCTCCTGCAACCGCACTTCGAGCTCCGACATCCGCCGCTTCAACTCGGCGTTCTCGTGGTTGGCGCCGCGGAGCGCCGCATAGTTCGTCCACACATCGCGCACGCCGCGAACGATCGACGACGCCGCCCACTGCACGCGCGCAAACGCCCCGAATGAGACGGCCTCGATCGCGCGGACCCCGGACCTGGTCTGGACCTGGGCCGAGACCAGCAACACCTGCGCGATGATAGCGGCGAAGAGAATCCACCCCGTGCGCTTGCGAAAGCTGTCAGCCATTACCGGAATGCGGGGTGCGGAACGCGGGATGCGCGGGGCGCGGTTCGCGGGGCGCCAGCGCAAAACAAGAATCCCGGATGGCTCGTCTAGATCGCGTCCCGCATTCCGCATTCCGCATCCCGGCTCTAATCAATGGAGATCTTGCGCAGCAGATTGAAGTCCGAGAGCATCTTCCCCGCGCCGAGGACGACTGACGAAAGAGGATCCTCCGCCATCGCCAGCGGAAGCCCGGTCTCTTCGCGCAGCCGTTTGTCGAGATTCTTGAGCAGCGATCCGCCGCCGGTCAGGACGATGCCGCGATCGACGATATCGGCAGACAGCTCCGGAGGCGTCCGCTCGAGCGCAACCCGCACGGCGTCGACGATGACATTCACGGTTTCGGCCAGTGCTTCGCGGATCTCTTCATCGGTAATGGTGATGGTCTTCGGCACGCCTTCGATCAGGTGCCGCCCCTTGATCTCCATGGTCATCTTCTCTTCGAGTGGATACGCGGAGCCGACTTCCATCTTGATCGCCTCCGCCGTCCGCTCGCCGATGAGAAGGTTGTAGGTCTTCTTGATGTACTGAATGATCGCTTCGTCCATCTCGTTGCCCGCGACCCGGACGGCCTTGCTGTAGACGATCCCGGCCAGCGAGATCACCGCGATGTCGGTGGTGCCGCCGCCGATGTCGACGATCATGTTGCCCGAGGGTTCGGTGATCGGCATCCCGGCGCCGATCGCGGCCGCCATCGCTTCCTCGACCAGGTAGACCTCGCTTGCCTTCGCGCGATAGGCGCTGTCTTTCACCGCCCGCTTCTCGACCTGCGTGATCTCCGAAGGCACTCCGATGACGATTCGCGGCCGGACCCACACGTTCCGGTTGTGCGCCTTCTTGATGAAGTAGGTCAGCATCTTCTCGGTGACTTCGAAGTCGGCGATGACGCCGTCTTTCATCGGCTTGATCGCAACGATGTTGCCGGGCGTCCGGCCGAGCATTTCCTTCGCGTCCTTGCCGACGGCTTCGATCCGGCCGTTCACCTTGTTGATGGCGACGATGGAGGGTTCGTTCACGACGATCCCCTTGCCCCGGGCATAGACACAGGTATTCGCGGTCCCAAGGTCGATCGCGAGATCGCTGGAAAACAATGAAAACAAAGAACGAAGACTCAACGAACGCTCCAATCCTCAGTCGACAATTCCGACCACCTCAGCAATATGAATCCCGTTCTTCCCATGGTCCTTTACCCAGTACATCGCCTTATCGGCCGACTGAATCAGAGATTCCACGGAACTGGCGGAATCAGGGAGGGTGGCAATCCCCACAGACGCCGTGAGCCGGATATTCAGGCCGTCGGGCTGCAGAAACCCGTGTGCCGCGATCCTTTCACGCACGCGCGCGCCGACGGCGGCGGCCCCCTCGCTCGGAGTGTCCGGCAGCACGAGCGCAAACTCGTCGCCGCCGTACCGCGCCCCGACGTCCGTCTCGCGAGCACTGCCGCCGATGATCTCGGCTGCCTCGATCAGCGCGCGACTTCCGAACAGATGACCGTGCGTATCGTTGATGGACTTGAAGCCGTCGAGATCGATGAAAAGCAGCGACAACGGACGGCGGTGGCGAATGGCGCGCTTCACTTCCCGCCTCAGTACTTGCCCCAGATACCGGCCGTTATAAAGCGAGGTCAGATCGTCGGTCACCGACAGCGCTTCCGCGCGCTGGATCCGGATGGCGTTGTCCAGAGCGACCGCGCCGGGCTCGATGGCCGCCTCTATCGTGGCCTGTGCCGCGCCGAGCCGCGGCTCGCCTCCGGACGGCTGACGATCGACGGCGACGACGGCGCCTACCGTCCGTCCCCTGGAGGTGAGCGGAAACCCCAGCGATGCAACACCGTTCGCCACGGCGAGGCGTCGATCGGTCGAGGTATCGGCTGCGGCGTACGGTTCGCCGGAGCGAACGACAAACCGGGCAACCGCCTCGGCAGCCGATTGCGTCACCGGCGAGAGACCACGAGACGCCATCGGTATCGCCGCTCCCTGTCCATCGTCGATAACTATCAGCCAGCCGTGGGCGGGGATCCAGGCCGCCAGGCGTGTGAGCATCGCGTCAGCGACGCGTTCCGGATCCAGAGTGGAGTTGACGGCGCGAACCATATCGAGAAGGGCGTCGACGCGTGAAAGCTGTCGTCGAAGCGGCGCGCGTCGCAACCGGAGGCGCAAGGCCAGGTCCGGACGCGCGGCGGTGGCAGGAGAAGCCCTGCGGGGGCGAGTGTGCCGACCAGCCCGGGTCAATCGGCTCGGCGTCCCATCGGTATGGCGAATTCCCTCTAAGTCCTTCTATTCACCGAAAATATAGCACATTGCTCCCTTCCGAAACGTGGCATAATCGTCGTTTCTACCGCCGTAAGAACGATGAACTGTGAACGATGAACTATGAACGGAGCGTTCGAAGTTCAGTCCAGAGTTCATAGTTCATAGTTCATAGTTCCAAGTTTCAAAGGCCCATCCACATGACGATGCTCGACCGGATGCGCCGGCACAAGAACTGGCTCAAATGGAGCCTGGCTCTGGTGGTGCTCGCGTTCGTCCTTCTCTATATTCCGGACTTCCTCCGCGGTTCGTCGGGGGCAGGGCTCACTGACGCGATCGCGACCGTCGAGGGGCGCGAGATCACGGTCAACGAGTTCCGCCGCGCCTACCAGCGCCAGATGCAGCAGTACCGCGCCGCGTACGGCGCGAGCATGGACGAACGGCTGTTGAAGCAGCTCGGCATCGACCAGCGCATCGTGCAGCAGTTGATCGAAGAGGAAGCGGCGCTCGCCGAAGCCAATCGACAGGGCATCACGGCGACCGACGAAGAAGTACGCCAGCGGATCCTGGCAATCCCCGCCTTCCAGGAGAACGGACAGTTCATCGGCTACGACCGATACCGGCAGATGCTGCAAATGCAGGATCCGCCGGTCCGCGAAAACCAGTTCGAAGAACAGGTCCGCCGCAGCATCGTGGTCGAGAAACTTCAGGCGGCGCTGACCAATTGGATTACCGTGACCGACGCCGAGGTCGAAGCTGATTTCAAGAAGCGAAACGAAAAGGTGAAGCTGGCGGTCGTCTCATTGCCCGTCGACAAATTCCGCGACGCGGTCAAGGTCGACGATGCCGAGATCGCGACGTGGTTCGAACAGAAGAAGAACGACTACCGCATTCCCGAGAAACGCAAGATTCGATACGCGCTGGTCGACGTTCAGACGATCCGCGAGAGGATCCAGGTCTCGCCACAGGACGTCCAGCGGAGCTACGAGGACAATCAACAGCAGTACGCCACGCCCGAGCAGGTCCGCGCCAGCCATATTCTTCTCAAGACTCAGGGAAAAGACGAAGCTGCGGTGAAGAAGCTGGCCGACGATCTCGCGGCCAAGGCGAAAGCCGGCGCCGACTTCGCAGAGCTCGCGAAGAAGCACTCGGAAGATGACTCGAACAACACCAAGGGTGGCGATCTCGACTACTTCGGACGCGGGCAGATGGTCGCCGACTTCGACAAAGTCGCCTTTGCGATGAAGCCGGGAGAAGTCAGCGATCCGGTGAAGACCGAATTCGGCTATCACGTCATCAAGCTGATGGAGAAACGGGCCGCGTCACAGCGTCCGCTTGCAGAGGTCCGCGGCCAGATCGAGGACCAGATCCGCTGGCAGCGTGCGCAGGATGAGGCGCAGCGGACCGCGACTGACATCGCCGCGCAGATGAAAAAGCCGGGTGACTTCGATACCGTCGCCAAACCTCGAGGGCTGGCCGTCGCGGAGTCCGGTATGTTCGCGCGCGAGGAACCAATCGCCGGCCTCGGCATGGCGCCGGCTGTTGCCGAGCAGGCGTTCGAACTGAAGGACGGACAGGTCAGCGACGCGATTCGGACGCCGCAGGGGTTCGCTTTCATCAGCGTCACGGGCAAGCAGGACGGTTACGTTCCGAAGCTCGACGAGGTCAAGCAGCGGGTTCGCGAGGATGTACTGAAGAAGAAGGCGGTGGACGTCGCCAAGGAGCGAGCGGCCGCCATTGCGGCGCAGATGAAGGCGGGGGACTTCAACGCGGTTGCGAAGGCCGCCGGTTTCGAGGTGAAGACCACCGAACTGATCGCGCGCGGCGGCGCCATCCCCGATGTCGGCGCGAGCGCAGCGGTCGACGCCGCCGCGTTTTCATTGCCGGTCGGCGGTGTCAGTGACGCGATCTCGACCGACAACGGCGCTGTTGTGGTGAAGGTGCTCGAGCGGAAGGATCCGACGGCCGAGGAGCTCAAGACCGGACGTGATCAATCGCGCGCGCAACTGATCAACGAACGCCGCGGCCGCTTCTACGCCTCCTACATGAACAAAGCCCGCGAGCGGATGCAGATCGACATTAACCGTCCGCTGATCGCGCAGGTGATTGGCTAAGCGAGCACGTCGCACGTCGCACGTCGCACGTGGTTTTATCGTACGAACACGTTCGGCATGATCGCGAGCGGTTCGCCGCGGCGGAAGAGACGTAACGGGGCGGTCAGCGTTTGCACCGCGCGCACGTCCCGCAGGCCGGCGATGCGCGCGAACATCTCTTCGCTCCCCCCGAACGGGGCCTGCACCAGCTCATAAAACGACTTTTTCTGCGGGTAGATCACCAGTTCGACTTCTGCCTTCTCGTCGATCTTGGCGCGCCGCTTGGCCAGTATGAGCGCGCGATCCAGGCCGCCCAGCTCGTCGACCAGCCCGATCTCTTTGGCCTGCGTGCCCGTCCAGACGCGCCCCCGTGCCACGGCGTCGATCTTTTCGGGAGTCGTATTGCGGCCGGACGCGGCTTTCTCGACAAACGATTCGTAGGTCGCCTGCATCGACTGCTCGATCCGCTGACGCTCCTCCGGCGTGAAGGGACGATCCGGCGCATAGAGATCCGCCCAGCGGCCGGCAGTGACGCGATCCAGTTTGACGCCCAGTTTCTCCAGGCTGCCGCCGATTGCGAACTTCACCATGACGACGCCGATTGATCCAGTGAGCGTCGCCGGCTGCGCGACGATCGCGTGCGCGGGCATCGCAATGTAATAGCCGCCAGATGCGGCAACGTCCGACATCGACGCCACGACCGGCTTCTTCTCGCGTGTGAGGAGAACCTCACGCCAGATCAGGTCTGACGCGACGGCCGATCCGCCCGGGCTGTCGACGCGGAGCACGACTGCCTTGATCGAGTCGTCCGCGCGCACCTTGCGCAGATGATCGATCATGGTGTCCGAACCGACGCTGCGTCCGGCTGGATCGCTCTCGCCCCCGGTGATCATCCCGATGGCATAGATCACGGCGATCCGCTGCCCTCTACCGAGCCCGAGCGAGCTGGCGCTCACCCTGCGGTAGTCGGACATGTTCAGAAACTTCGCGGTGCCACCCTGGCGCCCGAGCCGCGCCTTGTCGTCGAGTTCGTCCTCGTAGGCGACATCGTCGATCAGCCCGGCGCGGATGGCGTCTTCGGGCTGATACGGACCGTGGTCGATCAACACGCGCATTTCGGCCGGCGTCTTGTGCCGCCCTTCCGCGAGGCCACGAACGAGCTGTTCGTAGAGATCGTTGTTGAGGGATTCCGCCATCTCGCGATGGGACGGGGTGAATCCCTTCTCGGTGAAGGTGTTCCCGGCGCTCTTGTACTCGCCGACGTGCAGAACGTCGGGATATGCGCCGATCTTGTCGAGCGTGCCGCGAAGGAAGAGCTCATAGCTCGCCATGCCGGTGAGGTCGAGCGACGAGGTCGGCGCGAGATACACCTTGTCGCACGCGGAGGCCAGATAGAACTCCTGCTCGCCGCCGTATTCGATGAAGGCAATCGCCGGCTTGCCCGACGTCCGGAAGTCAGTGATCGCATCCCGGACCTCCTGGACCTTGCCCCAGAGAGCGGCCGCCCCGCCGGGCCGAACGACGATGCTGGTGACACGCTTGTCGACCTTGGCCTTGCGAAGGGCCTCCACGATCACGCGGACGGTCGGCGGTGCCTCGAAAAACTGGCCGAAAACCCCGCCGGGCTCAACTTCCTGCAGGTCCCCGGATACTTTGAGCAGCAGCGTGGAGTTGCTGGACACAGGCGGTTCGCGGCCGATCAGCAGCGACGTAAAGACCAGGGCGGTCGCCGAAATCATGATCGCTATGCTGATGAGCGCGACGACGAGCCAGACACCACGGCGGACAGCCATTTTTCGAGTATAAAGCCTTTCGACCCGCCCTCCGCTTGTCGCTGAGATGCATGCGACAAGCTACGGCGAGGCCTCGCCATAGCGCGACCACTGCGCGCGGCCGCGCGAAGGCGGGTCGGCTGATCGGCTCATCGTCTCGTCGTGCTCGACGGACGCCGCCGGGTTCGTTATAATTTGAGGTTCCAGCCGGTTGTTTTCTCCTCTTTCAGTGCGGAAGTGGCGGAACTGGCAGACGCGCTAGCCTCAGGAGCTAGTTGCCGCAAGGCAGTGGAGGTTCAAATCCTCTCTTCCGCACCATTCGACTCGGCCGCTTCGCGGCCTCGCTCATGGCAGGCCGCGCGCAGGGCCCAGGCGAATGCCCTGAGCGAGCGAAGCGAGTCGAAGGGCCTCGAATGCCAGGCCCAATTTTCTCTGGCCTTTTCGTTTGGGCGCTCCAAAGCTAACGCTGGACCTAACGGTCCGAGCTTGATTGTCGATGCCGTCCGCACGCTGATCACCTCGATCGGCGTAGACTTCGGCTCGTGGCCACGCGCCGCGCTGATCCGTTCGCGCCCGTCGCCGCCATCGGCCGCAGCCTGCCAGACGTCGAGGTCACGACTACCTGGGGCAAGTCGGCGCTGAAGGTCGGCGGCACGATGTTCGTCTGCCTCGCGTCGCACAAGTCGGCCGAGCCCGACACGCTCGTCGTGATGATGGACATCGCCGAGCGCGACCTGCTCATCGCGGAAGATCCCGACAGCTACTACCTGAAGGACCACTATGTCGGCTATCCGTGCGTGCTGGTGCGCCTGCGCCGCGTCGGCGCCGATGCCTTACGCGGGCTGGTCATTGGCGCGCATCGCTACGTGAGCCAGAAGAAGAAGCGACGGCAGAGGAAACGGTGGCTCTGAACTTTGACGTGCACTGGATTCATGGCGCCGAAAACTGCCAGCAGACAGCGGACCCAGTGTTGCAAACCCACGCGGCCGAGCCGACGACCTTCATTTTCCGTCAAAGCAAGTGTGCAAGTTTCGAGGCGCCGTTCAGTTACCTGTTGGTCGGCGCAACGCGCTCACTTCTGTTGGACACTGGGGCGCCGATGGTTGGGGAGCTGCCGATCCGACCAGTCGTTGACGCCATCCTGGCCGATCACGCCACTGGCACTCGGCACCAGCTGGTCGTCGCTCACTCACATGCGCACGGCGACCACGCGGATGGGGATCGCCAGTTCCTTGGGCGCCCTGACACTGTCATAGTTCGACAGCGTCTAAGGGACATTCGGAATCGCTTCGGAATCGATCTGTGGCCCAACCATTACGGAACTCTGAAACTCGGAGGCCGGACGCTCACCGTCATACCGATTCCGGGACACGACGAGCAGCACATCGCCATTCACGACAGTAAGACCGGCCTTATCCTGACCGGCGACACGTTTTACCCAGGCCGTCTGGTGGTCAACGACTGGCCCGTCTATCGAGCCAGCGCGCGTCGGCTTGCGGCGTTCACACGAAGCCACACTGTGACGTGCTTCCTCGGAGCGCACATCGAAATCCGCGAAACGGGTGAGCTCTTCCCGATCCCCTGCACCTTTCAGCCGAACGAGCATCCGTTGCAGCTGTTTCCGGCGGACCTGTTTCAGTGGGCTGACGCTTGTGACCGGCTAGGCGACGGCGCATCAGGCGAGCACTCGTTTCCCAGCTTCGTGATCGATATTCGTTGAGCACGATTCAGGACCCGGACTGCGTGCCCGTCAGTGGCAGCGAGTTTTAGTGTCCAACGGGTACGGGCATCGGCGGGCGCACCGAGCAGAGCCCCAGTCCGAGCTATGATCTCACCGGCAACGCGTCGGTGATCATGGCGTCAGCCCGCCGACCTGACTCCAAATGAGGGGCTTTCGATGAATCTGCCGCAGGGCTCCCGCGATCTGGTGCGAATCGTCCTCGGCGTGCTCCTGATCGTGCTGCTGATCGGCGGCGCGCTATGGATCCTGGGACCTTTCCTGCCCGCCCTGATCTGGGCGACGATGATCGTCGTCGCGACCTGGCCGTTGCTGCTGCGGCTGCAGCGCGCGCTGGGGGGCCGGCGCCGCCTGGCCGCGGTGGTGATGACCGCGCTGTTGCTCCTGATCGTCGTCGCACCGCTCGCCGTCGCGGTATCGACGATCGTGCGACAGGCCGCGCGGCTGACGGACATCAAGGTCGCCGAGATCCGAATTCCGATGCCGCCGGTCTGGATCGAGGGCGTGCCGGTCGTCGGCGCGAAGGTGACCGCCGAGTGGCGCGTCTACGCCGCGGCGACGCCGGAGGAGCTCGCGAACAAGGCCACCCCGTACGTGACGCCGGTCGTCGGCTGGATCGCCGGCCGGGCCGGCAGCTTCGCCACGTTCCTGCTCCACCTGCTCCTGACGGCGTTGCTGTGCGGGGTGCTCTATGTCAACGCCGAGACGGCTGCACTCGGCGTGCGCCGCTTCGCCCGCCGCCTGCAGGGCGAGGCCGGGGATCACCTGGTGCTGCTTGCCGCCGGCTCGATCCGCGCCGTGGCGGTCGGCATCGTCGGCACCGCGGTCATTCAGACCGCGCTCGGGGCCGTCGGTGTCGCGGTCGCCGGAGTACCCGTACGTCGCTGTCTTCGCGGCCCTGATGTTCGTATTCTGCATCGCGCAGCTCGGACCCGCGCTGCCGATGCTGGCGGCGGTCGGCTGGCTCTACCTCGGCGGCGCCACCACGGCGGCGATCGGACTGTTCGTGTGGACGGTGTTCGTCGGTTTGCTCGACAACGTGATCCGGCCGATTCTGATCCGCCGCGGCGCCGACCTGCCGCTGCTGCTCATCATGGGGGGCGTGATCGGCGGCCTGATCGGCTTCGGGCTGGTCGGTCTGTTCATCGGCCCGGTGGTGCTTGCAGTTGCGTACACGCAACTGCGCGCCTGGATCGCCGAGCAGGACGCAACGCCGGGTGCTGGCGCGGCCGCGGCCGCCGGCACCGAATCGCCCGTCACCGCGGACTAACCCGGCGGCGTCATTGCCGCCGGAACCAGGGGGCCGACCTGGATCGATGGATTCTCAATTACGCAGACCGTCGTCCACGGCCTTAGCGGTGTTCGTCTTCGTCTCACTCATCACCCCAATCCTTGCCGTCGCGCAGGAACCCCTCCGGGTGTACGTATTCACAGCGCAGCCGAAGGGCGGCGTCGTCGACGAGGACACGAAGCAGCGGGTGAAGGCGACCTCGATTCTTGCGACGCATCTGGGGAATCGGAAGAAAACGATCACCATTGTCGACTCGAAGAAGGAGGCCGACGTGGTCGTGCAGGTGATCACCAACCGCGCGGTGACCGGCGACCAGCAACTCGGCCCCGACCTGCTCAGCGGACGGATGACGATCACAAAGACCACCGAGTTCATCACGATCGTAAAGGTTTCGTTCGGCCACGTTACGCGCACGATCTCCCGACAGTCAGTGACTGACGCCGTGTCAACGCGACTCGTCGCAGACGACGTGGAGAAATGGATCAAAGAGAACAACGAGCGCGTGCTCGAAAGCCGAAAAAAGCAGCTGTAGAGGCGGCTTCAGCCGGCCTTGGGTTGAGCAATACCGTGTAAACATCCGGCTGCTTCATCCATGCGTAGTATCTAGTGACAGTGAAGCCCCCGTTAACCGTCTCGAGGGACAGGACCCTTCCGTCAGAGGACGATGCACACGTGGTGGCACGACTGTCCAATGGAGACATGGACGCCGCTGGGGAACTCTACGATCGCTACGCCAGCCAGGTGTTTGGCCTCGCACGGCGGATCCTCAAGAACGACGGCGACGCCGAAGAAATCGTGCAGGATGTCTTTGCGCAGGCGTGGCGAACGGCTCGATCCTTCGAATCCTCACGCGGGAGTCTGATTGGCTGGCTGCTGGTGATCACCCGAACGCGTTCGATCGACCGGCTCCGCGCGCGAGCGTCGCGGCCGGACACAATGGCGGAGCCATACGCCGCCGCACTGCAGGCACCCGGAATGACAGCGGTCGACCAGGTGCTCTCGGCCGAGCAAGCCACGCGGATCCAGCAGGCGCTCGTCGCTCTGCCCGAGGGACAGCGGCGGGTGCTCGAACTGGCATATTACGAGGGGCTCACGCAATCAGAGATCGCGGCACGCCTGGCCGAGCCGCTCGGGACGGTGAAGACGCGCATGCGAACAGCGCTCATGACGCTTCGCCAGAGGCTCCGCGCATGACCAGCAGGCTCCACGACGTGATCAGCGTGCGGCTCGGCGAGTATGCACTAGGCTCCGGATCGCCAGAGGAGCGACGCGAAACCGAGGAACACGTTCGGACGTGCAGCGAGTGCGCCCGGGAATTGAACGAATTGCGGCTGGTCATGGAGGGCCTCGCCCGCGGGCACGGCACGACCCCTCCCGCTGCCCTGAAGCAACGCGTGCTCGCGCAGCTGGCGCGTGAACCACAGGACGGCCCGGCGACAGTGCACCAGGCGGCCGTGACGTCTGCGCCGGAGACCGTCCGCCGACACGGATGGAGTGGGCTGTGGCTGGCGGCAGCTGCGGCACTGCTCCTGGTTGTCGGCGCGACGTCGTACCGGTCGCTCGAGCGTGAGAACCGGATGGCCAGGGAACTCGGGCGCATCGCCGGCGAAATGACGGACCTGCAACAGCGACTGAGCGACAACGCCGAGCAAGCCGATATGGTGCTCTCGATTCTCACTGCTGGAGATATGCGCCGCATCGAGCTCTCGAGTGGGGGCGGGACGCAGACGTCCGCGTCGCGCGCGTACTGGAGCCCCAGTCGAGGTCTTCTGGTCGCAGCCGATAACCTTCCGGTTCCGCCCGCTGGTCGTGTGTATCAAGTCTGGCTGATCGGCAGCAGCGGGAGCCCGGTGAGCGCCGGCCTGCTCGGCTCGAGAACCGCTGGCCGCGGCCTGCTGATTGCGCCTCCTCCTGGAGGCATCTCAGGCGGTCCTGTCACCGTCGCAGTCACCGACGAACCTCCCGGAGGCCTCAGCGCCCCAACCGGCACGAAGCACCTCATCGGCTCGCTGTAGTTCCGCCTTCGCCAAGGCTACGGCGGGACAAGCCGCGCGCCCCGCGCACTGCGCCCCGCGAACTGCGCCCCGCGCCCCGCGCCCCGCGCTCGTACGAAATGCGTGATTAGATGGGAGCGAATGCCTTCCCCTGGATCCCGTCTGCGTGCGCACGTCGACATGATCGCGGGCACAATCGGCGAACGAAACATCTGGCGCTTCACCAGTCTGCAGCGCGCCGCGGACTACATTTCAGATGTGTTCACACTCAACGGATACGATCCGGCGCGGACCTGCTTCGAGGTCTCGCAGGTGCCGGTCTGCAACATCGAGGCGACGCTTCAGGGAACATCGCATCCCGCGGAGATCGTGGTCCTCGGCGCGCATTACGATTCGGTGCCGGAGTGTCCCGGCGCCAACGACAACGGGACCGGCGTCGCCGCGTTGCTCGAACTCTCGCGCCGGTTCGCGCGACGGCAGCATGCGCGCACGCTGAAGTTCGTCGCGTTCGTCAACGAAGAGCCCCCCTTCTTTCAAACACCACAGATGGGCAGCGTGGTGTACGCGAATGCCGCCAGGGCACGCGGCGATCGGATCGTCGGGATGCTTTCGCTCGAGACGATGGGCTATTACTCTGACCTGCGCGGCAGCCAGAAGTATCCCGTGCCGATGGCGCCGATGTATCCCGACATCGGCAACTTCATCGGACTGGTTTCGAATCTGGGATCCGCACGGCTGTTGCTGAAAGCGCGGCGCGCGTTCAGGGAGCGCACGCCGTTTCCGCTGCAGAGCGCCGCATTACCGTCGGCGCTCGCCGGCGTCGGATGGTCGGACCACTGGTCGTTCTGGCAGGCGGGCTACCCGGCCCTGATGGCGACCGACACCGCTCCGTTCCGATATCCCTGGTACCACACCGCCGAAGATACGCCCGACAAGATCTGCTACGAACCATTTGCCGAAGTGGTGAATGGCCTGGAGCACGTTGCCGCGACGCTCGCCGGTCCCCCACCGGTTTCCTCCTAGATCGGGCTCCGCCCGACCCCGGCTCGGTCGCTTGCGGGGGCCCCATGCCCCGCACCGCTCCCTCGCAGCGCGCCGTGCGCGCTAGTCCGTTACGCGGCTCACGGCCGACCCTCCTGGTTCGAGCCGCCTAACGGACTAACGCCGAGCTAAACCTGCTCCGGTCGCGTGCCGATAGGGCGTCTATGGAAGCCCACGCGACACTCCACGATGCACGCGCCCGAAAGAATCTCTCCCTGGCGGAGCTCAGTTCTCGGACCTCTTTGAGTGCGGCAATCGTACGAAAGATTGACGAAGGTCGGTTCGGCGAGTTGCCGCCGGGTCTCTACGCGCGTTCTTACGTGCGGTCCTTTGCGAGTGCGGTCGGCCTCGATCCCGCGGAGGCCTTGAAAGAAGTCGAGCACCTGCTGCCCGGCGCGCCCGACCCGCTGCCGGTCATGCGGGAGCTGAAAGGGCCCACGGTTACGAATCGGGTTGCGGCGGCTTTCAATCGGATGCGGCAGCGTAATGACTGCGCCGAAGCCCCCACAGAAGTCGATCCGCTCGAAGAGCATCACGATCCCGAACCAGAGCAGCTCGACCACCCCGCCTTCAGGACGCAGTTGGTGCGTGTCGGCGTCGCCGTGGTCGACGCGGTAATCCTGCTCGGGATGAATGGATCGCTCCTCCTCGTGATCGCGCTCAGCACCGGCCTGCCACCATCCTCGCTTCTGAGGCAGAGCGCTGCGCTCTCAGCATTGTGCGCAGTGCCGACGGTGCTGTACTTCGTCCTGTTCAATGGGATCGCAGGCAGAACGCTGGGTGGGTGGTTATGCCGGATGCCGGAACCGCGGCCACATCCGCCGCTCACACTCGACGCGATTCTGCGCCGGAGCCTGGCGCTCGGCTCTTCTCTCGATGGACGACGGGATCGGATTGTCTGACCACGCCTTCGTGGGCCGCGGATAGGCCCGAGCATCAACTCCCGACTCGCGCGCGCTTACTGCGGCCCTTCAGCCGCCGGCATCCCGATGCGACGACGCCACTCCGCGTAGAAACTTTCCGGCTGCACGCCATGCCGGCTGAGCGCCTGGTCGACGCTGTGGCCGTTGCCGAGGAGTTGCAGGAAGGATCCGGCATGCGGACTCACCCGCTCGAACAGCAGCTGTGCACCGATCTGGCTTTCTGCGTAGGCAATCAGTGCCGAATCACCATCGAAGCCGCCAAAACCCTGCTCGAGTTCTTCGAGTGGAATGCGAATGCGTGCGGCCCGAAGCGCTTTCGACGCCCAGGTCTTGTCCCCGGGTTCCAGGTAGCTCGCGAGTCCCTCATTCAACCACGCCGGGACGGTCGCTCCTCCCGCATGCCGCACGACCGCGTGGACGTACTCGTGAATGACCACGCGCTCGAGTACCTGGGGTGACCGCAGCGCGCCGCTGACTGGCAGTCTGATGCGTCCGTCATATCCTCCACCCGCCCATGCGGGGGCGCGTGTCACATCGCGAAACTGCTGATTGGAGTAGAGGATCACGTCGAGCGCCGCCGCGGGATAAATGTCCAGTGTCTTGCCGATCTTCCAGTACGCCGCTTCGAGGACGGTCGCGACGTGATCACCTACCGCCTTCTGCTGCGGTCCTTCGAACAGTACGTTGAACCGCACTCCGGGCTGGTTCTGGAACGTCTGGTGGAGCGTCGCTTCCTTGCGCCACTGCGCCAGTTGTCCGGCGATGCTGCGATTGCCGGGCGTGAGTGCCGCCGCCTTTTCGAGGGTGCGAACCGCCAGGTCGAGATCCGCGGCTTCATACGCGACCTGGGCGAGTTGAACCATCGCCTGCACGAACCGCGGGTTGTACTCGATCGCGTGCTTCAACGAGGAGATCGCCGCCTCGGTGCGCCCGAGCGCGAGCGAGGCCTGGGCGCTGCCGTAGTGAAGGACGGCGTCGCCCGGCGACCGGTCGAGCGCGTCACGGAAAATGGCCGCCGCCTTCGAAGCGTCACCCTGTTCGAGGGCCGCCCAGGCCTCGGGCGCCGGCAGCTGCTGCGACCCGACGGTTATTGCGAACGAAAGGAACAGGAGCTAGAGCCGCCAGGCATCGCCGGAGCCATTCTTGGGTCATGCCGCCAGCGCGGCAAACAGCATGCCTCGCGAGGGTCGTTGTTTGGCCGGTGTTTTTCGCTCCGGCCGGCCGGCTCCGATTACGTTTCCGTTGAAATCGGCTGATTATGATCGTTGGAGGCGCGCTCGGCGGTCTCCATGCGGACGGCAGTTACGATCACTTCGATGAGCTCTGACGCCGACAGGTCCCGAAGATCCTCGGCCGGTATCCTGCTCAGATCGTGCGCGACGATGATGTTGACAAGATGCCACCGAGCGAGCGCCTGCAGTTGGTCACGTAGCAGCGACTCCCCTTTTCGGTACACCGAGAAAGGATTCAGGATGCTGGTGGTGCCGCCTCCACGCCCAGTCGCCGCCTGTGGGTGCAGGGCGCGGTCCAGCGCGCCTTCGAGGTAGACCGGCGTCAGACCCGTCGCCCAGTAGACCGCATCCGTCCTGTTGGGCTGCGTCGTTTCGCGCGGGGAGCGCAGCACCGCAGGCTCGCCAACGCCGTCGATCGGCTCGAATTCGATCCAGCCCTGCCAGAGATTTGGATCAAGTTCGGACCCGCAAGCCCGCACGTGATAGGCCCTGCCGTTTGCGTGAAGAACTCCAAAGTCGTGCAGTACTTCCGTCATGCCTCCTCCTGCGTGCAATTTACTGTCCATGGAGATCGGTGCGGTATGCTTTTCACACCCCAATGAAAGGCACGCGGATTCTGCTCGTGGACGACTTCGAGGACGCCCGCGAGATGTACACGACTTACCTTCAGTTCGAAGGATTCGAGGTTCTTACCGCGTCGACCGCCGTCGAGGCGCTGAGAATTGCCACGACCGAGAGCCCCGACCTCATCCTGATGGACGCCGGGCTGCCCGGCATGACCGGGTGGGACGCGATTGTCGCGCTCAAGAACGACGAGAGCACAAAATCCATCCCTGTTCTGATGCTCACCGGCCACGTGCTGAAGGAGTCGCAGGACCGCGCCGCCCAGGCCGGGGCGGACGGATTCATCCCGAAGCCATGCCTCCCGGATGAGTTGTCGCGCGAGATCAGGCATGCGCTGGAGGCACGCGCGACTCGAGGGGATGAAACCGGCGCCGAGCAGCAGGACCGGACGCGGACTGCCAGCGCCGAGAC
Source organism: uncultured Acidobacteriota bacterium (assembly GCA_963810305.1). Lineage (GTDB taxonomy): Bacteria > Acidobacteriota > Vicinamibacteria > Vicinamibacterales > 2-12-FULL-66-21 > JACDCA01. The sequence goes on along the minus strand of CAWEMY010000016.1, from coordinate 193,788 downwards.
GCATGAGCGACTCAAACGCGCCCGGGCCCGCAAGGACCGCTGAGCCGGCGGCTCAGTGCGTCGAAGACGTCGCTGGTGCCCTGACGACCAGGTGCTCGAGAAAGAACTCCATCATCCGGGACTGGTTGATGCCGCTGTGGCCGAGATCCGGGCCGACCTGGACGTCGAAGCTCTTGCCCGCTTTCATCAGCGCGTCGATCAACTGCATCGAGTTCGAGGGATGGACGTTGTTGTCCGCCGTCCCGTAGTAAATCAGCAGGCGGCCTTTCAGATCTTTCGCGTACTTCATCGCGCTCCCGGCCTCGTAGCCCTCCTTGTTCTCCTGCGGGATCCACATGTAACGCTCGGTGTAGATGCTGTCGTAGTGGTTCCACGCCGTCACGGCCGAGGAGGCCGACGCCGCCGCGTAGACGTCCGGATACCGCAGCAGCGACATGGCCGCCGAATAGCCGCCGTACGAGGTGCCATAGATCCCCACGCGCGTCTTGTCGAAGTAGGGGCGCGACCACAGCGACTTCACGCCGGCAGCCATGTCGTCCATTTCCACCTGCCCGAGCTTCAAATAGATCGAATCGAGCGTGCGCTTCCCCATCCCCGGCGCTGCGCGCGAGTCGAGGTTGAGCACGAGAAAGCCGTACTCGGTGATCGCACTCGGAGTCACAAAGGTTTCGCGAGCGGTGTTGCCCCCCGAAGCAGGACCGCCGTAAACCGGTACGAGCACCGGATACTTTTTCGCCGGATCGAAGTTCGACGGGAAGTGCAGCAGCCCGCGCAGGGTGGTCTGACCGTCAGCGGATTTGTAGGTGAACATCTCCACCTTCTTGAGACCGAGCGCGGTGAACTTCGTCAGGTCGCTCTGCGCGAGCTCCGCAACCACCTTTCCCGAGGTGGCGTCGACGAGGCGCGTCGCCGGCGGAGCGTCGTGAGTCTGATAAACGTCGACGAAGTGCCGGTTGTCCGGCGCGATGCCACACGTGCTCGCGGTGGTTGCGGGCGCCGCGACTGGCGCCCCCGCTGGGCCACCCATGCAACCGCCGATGACGTGGTGGTAGGCGGGGTCGGTCAGCCGGACGTCCTTCTTGCCGTCGAGACCGACGCGATGGAGCTGCATCTTGAGATGGTTGTCGCCGCTCCGCGCGGTGTAGAAGAGGACGTTCGCTTGCTCATCGAGCTTGATCGGTCCACCCACCTCGAAGGCCGTCTGCGTGGTCAGCGGAGTAATCAGCTTTCCTGACAGGTCGTAGAGATACAGGTTGTTCCAGCCGTTGCGCTCCGATTCCCAGATGAAGCGGCGCCCGTCATTGAGGAACGTGATCGCGGGGCTGTTCTCGACCCATCCGGTCGGCCACTCCTCGCGAATGATGACGCGGGTGGCGCCTGTGTCCGGGTCGGCAGCCGTGAACTCGAGAATGTTCTGGCGGCGGTTCGTACGATTGAACAGCAGCTCGCGTCCGTCGCGCGACCACGAGATCCGGTACACATAGTGACCGACGACGTCGTTCGAAAAAGGCTTCCCGGTCCGCACATCAACGCGGGTGGACTTTTTGGTCGCGACGTCATAGACGAACAGGTCGACGATTGGATTGTCAGCTCCAGCCTTCGGGTACGCCTCCGTGTCGACGACGCTCTGCAACTGCGTTTGTTTGAGCTGCAGGAAGTAATCCGGCACCTTGCTTTCATCGAACCGGTAGTACGCGAGTTTGCGGCTGTCCGGGGACCACCACATCGCGGTCCTCTGCCCGAGCTCCTCGCCGTAGACCCAGCTGCCGGTCCCGTTCTTCGTCCGGTCCTTCTCGCTGCCGTCGGTCGTGACCGCAACTTCGGCGTTCGACGCGACGTCCACCACGTACAGGTTGCGGTCGCGGTAAACCGCGCGCAACTTCGTGTCGGGCGATTCAGCGGACTCGAACTGGCGCCCGCGTGCGGGACCGCCGCCGCGTCCTCCTCGCCCCCGCCCGCCCGCCGGCTCCGCGACCGGTACCGAGCCGAGTTCCGTCGCACTCTTCGCCGCGACGTCGTAGCGATAACGCTTGCCGTCGCGCGTGTACTCGAACGACTTGGCGTCCTGCCACGCGACGGTCAGGGCACCGGGCTTGACCGCGTCGCGACTCTCCTGGCTCACCTTCTGGTATTGCTGGTAGCCAGGCATCGCGGGCAGGCGGTCCTGCGCAGCGGTCACAACGTGGAGGAGGCCAACAGCCAAAGCGGCCGACAGCACAAGCGGGCGCAGCCGAAGCGAATTGAACAAATTCATGCGCTGCATTCTCTCCTGAATCGGCCGCCTGATTCACTTCTTATCTGGTGGCGGGCGGAAACCCCGGACGGATAGAATGGCGCCACCTAAGGAGATCCTGATGTCACGTTCCTTCCTGTTGTGTGGCGCAATCACGCTTGGCACCGTCGTCTTCGGCGTGGACGTAGTCCAGCCCTTTAGGGCTGCGGCAGGCGGGTCTGTGACGGCGCAGGAACCGCCGCCGGGGCGAAGGACGACGCCGCGCTGGTAGCGAAGGCGCGCGCCATCCACGACCGGGTGATCGCCCTCGATACCCACAACGACATCAACCCGTCGAGCTTCACGGCCGAGCGAAACTACACCCAGGACCTCGGCAATCAGGTGAATCTGCCGAAGATGTTCAAAGGGGGCCTGGACGTCTCATTCATGATTGTCTACGTCGGACAGAATCGGACGCCGGAGGGGTTCACCGCGGCCGGATTTGACAACGCCTACAAGCAGGCGAGCGAAAAATTCGACGCGATTCACCGGCTCACGAAGGAGCTGGCGCCCAATCAGATCGAGCTCGCGTTGACTTCTGCGGACGTCCACCGGATCAACAAGGCTGGCAAAAAGGTCGCGATGATTGGCGTCGAGAACGGCTATTCGCTGGGCGACGAAAAAACCGCACTTGCGCGGGTCAAGGAGTTCCAGGAGCGCGGCGCGAGGTATCTGTCGCTGGCACACAACGGCCACAGCCAGCTCGCCGACTCCAACACCGGCGAGGCGGACGGCGTGTGGCTGCACAACGGGCTGAGCCCGCTCGGCAAGCAAGTGGTCGCCGAATTGAACCGAGTCGGCATCATGGTCGATATCTCGCATCCCTCCAAAGAGGCGAACCTTCAGGCGATCGGCCTGTCGAAGGCGCCGGTGATCGCCTCTCATTCGGGGGCGCGCGCACTCTGTAATCACAGCCGCAATCTCGACGACGAACTGTTGCTGGCGCTCAAGAAGAACGGCGGGGTGGCGCAGGCGGTCGCACTCGCGGCGTATGTCAAGACTCCCGCGCCTCCGTCGGCCGAGCGGACGGCGGCAATCGAGAAGCTGGCGGCGGAGTTCAACGTGCCGGCCTCGGCGGTTGGTCGCGGCGGAGGCGGCGGTGGACGCGGACGCGGAGGCCAGAGCCCGCTGGCCGCGCTGAGCGAGGAGAAGCGCACCGAGCTCCGCGCGAAGCTGGACGACCTGAACGCGAAGTTTCCGCCGCCGCCGCGCGCCAACGTCAAGGACTTCGTCGATCACATCGATTACATCGTGAAGAAGATCGGCATCGACCATGTCGGGATCTCGTCCGACTTCGACGGTGGCGGCGGGATCGATGGGTGGGCGGATGCCGGCGAAACCTTCAACGTGACGTTCGAGCTGGTGCGCCGCGGCTATACCGAAGCGCAGATCGCCAAGATCTGGAGCGGCAACCTCCTGCGCGTCCTCGACCGCGTGCAGACCGTCGCTCGCGACCTGCAGAAGCAGAAACCCGGCTCCCGTTGAGCCGGGTCTTCCGCCGATTGCCGTCGATGCCATACGAGCGCATGATGTCTGTATGACTTCTGTGACACGAATCGCAGTCCTCTCTGCGTCGATCTGCGCCCTGAGTGTTTCGTTCGACGCCGCCCAGACACAACCCAAGACCCTCCCGGAAGAGTTCAACGCGATCTATACGAACATCAGTAATGTTGGCGCAACCGGAGCGTTGCCGGTCATCATTCGCATCCGGCGGTGGACGGGAGAAGACGAACACGTCAGTCTGATGCGGAGGCTGGAGAAAGACGGCACCGAGGCGCTCGTTCGCGATCTGCAGGACGCAAAATCTGCCGGTTCGATTGGCACGCCGCAGGACCTCCCGTACGACCTCCGATACGCACGCCAGTACCCTCTGGAGGGAGGCGGGAGACGAATCGTTCTGATGACCGATCGCCCTATGAGCATTGTCGAACGCTTCAGTGCGTCCCGCACTCGCGATTACCCGCTGACATGGATTGAGCTGAAGCTCGACGCCGAAAGCAAAGGTGAGGGGTCGATCTTGCTGGCAGCCCGGTTGCGGCTCCTCGGCGACGTCCTCGGGATCGAGGACTACGCGAACCAGCCGGCGAAGTTAGCCGAAGTGAAGAAGGTAAAATAAAGACGGTAAAGTGAAGAAGGTGAAGTAGCGCTCACCGGCCAGTCGCCCCGAATCCCCCACGGGACTGGCTGCGTGGCTCCGCCTCCTGCCACTCCACTCGCGGCGCCTGCAGGAAAATCCCCTGGGCGAGACGCTCGCCGGCCTTCACAAGGATTGCTTCGTCGGTGAAATTCATCACGGCGATCTTCACTTCGTCGGTCGGGCCGCAGTAGTCAGGATCGATCACACCCACCCCGTTGGCGATCATCAGCCCCCGCTTCACCGGTGTGCTGCTGCGCGCAAAAATACCGAGAAACATCCGCTGCGGGACGTGAATGACGAGGCCGGTGGGGACGAGCGCGACCTTGCCAGGCTGCACCGTGACGTCCGTCATCGAGCAAAGGTCGAAGCCGGCGGACTCGCCAGTCTGATAACGCGGCAGGACGGCGTCAGGGTGGATGCGCGTGATTTCAATATGCATGGTCATTGTCTCGAGGCCAGAACGAACGGGCAAAGGCGCGACGCTCACCGCGTGGAGCGTCCGTACTTCTGCAGCAGACGCGTCAACTCATCGATCGGCAGCGCCCTGATGGTCCGGCCGTTGCCGGTGGTGTCGGTGGCTTTGAGGATCGAGTTGTAGATCGCTTCCTCGGTCGCGTCGAGCGTCGCCTCGAAGAGCGCCGAGATGCTGTCGGGAGGACCCGGCGTTGATGGCCCCGCCGGCGCTGCCGCAGTGGAGAACGCGATGGCGAAGTCGCCGCTGCCGTTCGAATAGGTCGAGCCGGTGCGCGCCATTGCGAAGATCGCGCGCGCCGCCACGCGCTTGAGGTCTTTCGCCGTCAGCGGCGCGTCGGTGGCGACGACGATCATGCAGGATCCATCGGCGGTGCCGGAATCAGGACCTGGCGCCCCACCTGCGGGCGTTCGCGGCGAAAGTTCCTTCCACACCGGGACGCCCGCGATCGTGAGCCGCCCCCCGTAATTACTCTGGACCAGGACGCCGATGGTGTAGGTCTGCCCCTGCTGGGCGACCCGACGCGATGACGTGCCGATCCCGCCTTTCCACCCGAACGCAACCGTGCCGCTCCCGGCACCGACGGCACCTTCGTCAACGGATCCCTCTCTGGCGCCGACAATGGCTGCAGTCACGTGCTCGCGCGTGACGTGAAGACCTCGAATGTCACTCAGCCCGCCGTCGTTGGTTTCGCCGACCAGCGCATTTACGGACCGGACGTTTTCATTGCCGGACTGACCGAGCGTCCAGCGCACCACGGCGTCGATGGCAGTGCCGACCGACAACGTGTTTGTGAGGACAATGGGCGACTCGATCGTGCCGAGCTCCTCGACCTGAGTGGAGCCCGCGAGCTTGCCGAACGCGTTGCCGACATAAACGGCGCCTGACGTCTTGCGCTGAAAAAGGTTGCCGCCGTGGGGAAGAATCGCGGTCACGCCGGTGCGGACGTTGTCGCCCGTTACGATCGTCGTGTGACCAACGCGCACGCCTGCCACATCGGTGATGGCGTTATGTGGCCCGGGTTCCATCATCCCTGGAGCGATACCGATGTCCCGGGCGCGCGGTCGACTTTGCGAGCTCATCGTCATCACGGCCATCGCGAAGAGAGCGCAAACAAGCGCGCAGGTTGGCATGAGGTCCTTATAATAAACACGCCGAGTACTGCGTAACTGTCGAGGTCCATGACAATTATCCGATTCCTTGCCACGGTCAGTCTTGTCTTCGTCTGCTCGCTGCAGCCCGCACTCGCGCAGCTTCGGGCGGATCTAATCACCGCCGGGTTCTCGCTGCCGGTCGCGTTCGTCCAGGATCCTTCGCAGGCGAATGTTCAAGTCGTCGTCGAGCAGGGCGGACGCGTGCGCGTCATCCAGAACGGCGTGCTGCTCGCACAGGACTTCCTGGATCTCACAACCGTCGTGCTGTCGGGTGGTGAGCAGGGACTGCTCGGCCTCGCATTCGCGCCGGACTATGCCACGAGCCGACGGGTTTACGTGAATTTCACGAATTCGTCAGGGCACACCGTGGTCGCGCGATTCCTGCGGGACGCCGGCGATCCGCTTCGCGCCGATCCAGCGACGCGTTTCGATCTGGTCTGGCCGGGCGGTCTGAATTACATCGAGCAACCGTTCGCGAACCACAACGGCGGCAATCTGGTTTTCGGGCCGGACGGCTTTCTCTACATCGGCCTTGGCGACGGCGGCGCCGGCGGCGATCCGGGCCACCGGGCCCAGAACCCTCTGACACTCCTCGGCAAGATGTTGCGTATCGACGTCTCGGTCAATGCGGGGCATCCGACCGGCTATTCGATTCCGCCCGGCAATCCGTTCGCGGGTCGAGCCGACGTCCTGCCCGAGATCTGGGCGTTCGGCCTGCGCAACCCGTGGCGGTACAGTTTCGACAATCCTGCTCACGGCGGCACCGGCGCCCTGATCATTGCGGATGTCGGCCAGAGCTCGTGGGAAGAAGTTGATTACGAGCCCGCCGCGCAAGGCGGCCGGAACTACGGCTGGCGCCTTCGCGAAGGCGCCCACAACAGCAACCTGTCGATGCCCGCATTCTCGCCGCTGACCGATCCGATCCACGAGTACTCGCACGCGGATGGCGGAGCGATTACTGGAGGATTCGTCTACCGCGGTAGCGCGCTCGGCGGCGCCTACGTCGGACGCTATTTCTTCGCCGACATCAGCACGAGTCGCGTGTGGTCGCTGGGCCTGTCGATCAATGGCAGCGGTGAAGCCACGAGGACGGATCTCGCCGAGCACACCGCAGAACTTGGCAATGGCGCACACAGCCTCTCCAGCTTCGGCGTCGATGCAAACGGCGAGTTGTATCTCGTCTCGTACGGACTGGGCGCGATCTACAAGATCGCTTTTGACGGAACGACTCCGCCGCCTCCGCCGCCTCCGCCGCCTCCGCCGCCCCCACCCTCCTCGTCGTGCACGACGATCAAGCCCGGACCTGACTGGACGTGCTTCAACGGCAACTGGTTGCCGCCCGGATTCCCGATCCCCGGGGGTCCGCCGCCGCCACCACCGCCACCGACAGATCCGCCGCCGGATCCGCCACCACCATCGCCACCATCGAACTGCCCGACCGTGAAGCCCGGGCCGGACTGGACCTGCTTCAACGGCAACTGGCTGCCGCCAGGATTCCCGATCCCCGGGGGTCCGCCGCCGCCACCACCGCCACCGACAGATCCGCCGCCGGATCCGCCACCACCGGCGCCACCATCGAACTGCCCGACAGTGAAACCCGGGCCTGACTGGACCTGCTTCAACGGCAACTGGCTGCCGCCCGGATTCCCGATTCCCCCCGGGGGACCGCCACCGCCCCCTCCACCGCCTCCGCCACCCCCGGGGTGCGTGCACGACGGTCAAGCCGGGTCCTGACTGGAGGTGTGTCAATGGCAACTGGCTGCCGCCCGGGATACCCGGGTCGTCCTGATGGTGATTCAGCCCACGCAATGACCCGCTGATTGAGAGGAGGCCTCATGCATCGAACATCAGTCGCTGCTGTAGTCGTGTTGTTCGTAGCCGTGTTGCAGCTCTCGGCCCAGACCGATCCAACACAGAACGGCTGCACGACCGTGCAGCCCGGTCCCGATTGGACATGCGCTAACGGCAATTGGTATCCACCTGGATACCCGATTCCGACGATTTCGCCGCCACCGTCCGAGTGCACGACCATCCGCCCGGGCGATGACTGGACGTGTGTCAACGGCAACTGGTTGCCGCCCGGATTCCCGGTTCCAGGAGGAACGTCGACGCCACCTCCGCCGCCGCCATCCGAAACCACCTGCACGACGGTGCAGCCGGGTCCTGACTGGACGTGTTTCAATGGCGGCTGGCTGCCGCCAGGGATACTCGGGTCCTGTAACACGGCGCTGTCGAGTGGAGGCGGGTTTCTCGATTCGATCACCGTCGGCGGCGCGGGCGAATCCGTGCATCTCTTCGTGCTGGTCGAGCCCACGTTTTCATGCCTCTGGAGCGCAATTTCGGATGTGAGCTGGATCACTCTAGACTCCCCCGCGTTTCCAGACTTCGTCCCGGGCGACGGCGACATACGGTTCACCGTGCAGCCGAATACGACTGGCGCTGAGCGCATCGGCCACGTTGTGGTCGCCGAGAAGGTCCTGATGGTGATTCAGCCCGCGCAATGACCACGCGCCGGATTGCGGCGCTCCTCGTTCTTGTTTATGCGGTTCAGGGGGCAATCACCCCTGAACCGCTCGAATCGGGCCTCGATCTAGCCTCACTCGACCGCTCCGTCCGGCCGCAGGACGATCTCTATCGGTTCGCCAACGGCGCGTGGCTGCAGCGGACCGAAATCCCTCCCGACCGTGTCAGTTACGGCGCCTTCCCCGAGCTCACCGATCGCACCGAGCTTCAGCTGCGCGAGATCATCGAGAACCTTGCGGGCCGCACTGGGGTGGAACGCAAGATCCGCGACTTCTACGCCAGCGTCATGGACGAGCGGCGCCTCGAAGAGATCGGCCTCGCGACGATCCAACCGGTCCTTCGGCGGATTGAGGCGATAGACGATGTGAAGGCGCTCGCAACCGAGTGCGGGAGGCTGTCGAGCAGCGGCGGCGGCGGGCCGTTCCAGGCTTCGGCGGGAGTGGACGCGCGGGATCCGCGGCGCATCGTCGTCCAGGTATCGCAGGGAGGCACGCTGCTGCCTGATCGCGAGTACTACCTCGAGACCGATAGTCGCAGCGCAGCGGCTCGCCGGGCGTACGTCACGTACCTCACGACAATCTATCGCGCGACCGGCCGTGCAGAGCCCGAGGTCGATGCTGCCAACGTTCTCGAGCTCGAAACATCACTTGCGCGCGCGCAGATGCCGGCGGCGGGCAGTCGCGTGTCGCTTGCGCGTGCGGAAGCGTTCAGCCTGCACGACCTCCACGAGCGGATGCCGGGTTTCGACTGGACGGCATGGGCCAGACCGCAAGGGCTCGACCGTGCATCAGTCATCATCCTCGCTCAACCGGAATTCTTCAGCGCATTCGCCAAGCGCGTCCAGGACGTTCCGTTGCGGACCTGGAAAGCGTGGCTGGCCGCGCGCTACATCACCGCGATCTCCCCGTTCAGCATCCGAGACGCTTCATGAGGCCCGCTTCGAGTTCTTCGGCCGCGTGCTGACCGGCCAGCAGGCGCCGCGCGCCCGATGGAAGCAGGCCGTCTCTCTCGTCAGCGTCCACATGGGAGACGCCGTTGGACGGCTGTACAGCGAGAAGCATTTTCGACCGGCATCCCGCGCCCGTATCGAGAAGCTCGTCGAGAACCTGATCGAAGCCTATCGTCAGGCGGTCAACCAGGCGGACTGGATGGCCCCCTCCACGCGGCGTCATGCGCTCGCGAAGCTCGATCGGCTCGAAACACGAATCGGCCATCCGGAGCGGTGGCGTGACTACAGCCAGCTTGAAGTCCGCTCCGACGATCTGATGGGCAATGTCGAACGAGCGCAGAAATTCGACAATGGCTACCAGGCGCAGCGGCTGGCACGGCGTACCGAGTCCGATCACTGGATCGTCACGCCGCAGACGGTCAATGCCACCTACCTGCCGTGGCGCAACGAAATCATTCTTCCGGCCGCGATGCTTCAACCGCCGTTGTTCGATCCCGACGCCGACGACGCGGTGAACTATGGCGCGCTGGGGGCGGTCGTCGGCCACGAGATCGGCCATGCGTTCGACCAGCAGGGGCGTCGCTACGACGGCTCGGGCGCTGCCTTCGAGTGGTGGACCGACGTAGATGACGCGAGTTTTCGCCAGCGCTCGCAGTTGCTCGTCGATCAGTTCAACGATTACGCCGGCGCATTCAACCAGCGTGTGAACGGCGAGATCACTCTCGCTGAGAACATTGGCGACCTTGCCGGCCTTGCCGTTGCCGTTCGCGCGTATCGGATCTCACTGCAGAACAAAGCAGCCCCGGTGATCGACGGGTTCACCGGCGAGCAGCGGCTGTTCATACGTTGGGCGCAGCTCTGGCGCACCCTGACGCGCGATGAGTACCTCAGGCAGACCATGCTCACCAATCATCATGCGCCCGCCGAACACCGCGCCAACGGAGCCGCCGTCAATCTGGACGCGTTTCATGTGGCCTTCGGCGTCCAGCCGGGCGACAAACTCTTCCTGGATCCGAAAAAGCGCGCCCGAATCTGGTAGCCTCTCACGGTTGGTAGAGGCCGCCTTTCAGCCTGCGGTAGAGGCCGCCTTCAGGCGGCCTGTGACGCGAATACGGAGAACACCCGATGAACACGCGGATGCACACTCGAGCGATCGTCCTGATCGGATCCTCGCTGCTCGCATTCCAGTGGACGACACTGAATGCCCAGGCGCCCGTCCCCACCAAGCGGCCATTGACCTACGACGTCGTCGACTACTGGCGATCGATCGGCGGCACGCGCCTGTCTGATGATGGGCAGTGGCTTGCGTATGCCGTAACCGCACCGGGTGACGACGGCGAGCTGATTGTTCGTAATCTGCGCAGCTCACAGGAATTCAAGCACCCGCGCGGCACCGGACCGCAATTCACTCCGGACGGCAAGTTCGTGATCTTCACGATCGCGCAGTCCAAGGCGGATGAAGAAAAAGAGCGACTGCAGAACCGTGGACGTGGCGCGCGCGGCGGAGAAGGAGGCGAGAACCCCGAAGGCTCAGGCGAGCCAGCCGAAGGCGGTAGAGGCAATCAGCGACGACAGGAACCTCGCACCGGCCTCGGCATCATGGCGCTCGCGACCGGTCAGGTCACGACGATGGACAAAGTCGGCAGCTTCCGGCTGCCGGAGGAATCGAGTACCTGGCTCGCGTACTACAAGGGGACCGGCGGCGCCGGCGGCGCTGGAGCGTGCCGGGCGGACGCGGCGGGCGTGGCGCTGGTGCGCCACCAGCAGGCGGGCGCGGCGGTCAGGGACGGGGCGGCGCCAACGCGCGCGATCGCAAGCAGCCGGGCTCGGATCTCATTCTCCGGAACCTGACGACGGGCGAAGAAGTCACCATCCCCGAAGTCACCGAGTACGTCTGGAACAAGAAGGGCTCGCTGCTCGCGTATGCGGTGTCGTCCAACGACGCGACCAAGGACGGCGCGTTCGTGAGACGGCTCCCCGACGGCGCGGTCACGACGCTGCACTCCGGCAAGGGACGCTACCGGAGCATCACCTTCGACGATGCCGGGCAGCAGGTGGCATTCCTCAGCGACCAGGCGGAGTTCGAGAAACCGGTCGCGCCGTATCGCCTCTATTACTGGAAGAGCACCGGAACCGAAGGCGTCCGAGCTCGTGTCGGCATCGACGCCAGGCATGCCAAAGGGGATGGTCGTCGCCGAAAACGGCGCGCCGCGGTTCTCGCGCGACGGCGCGCGGCTGTTCCTCGGGACCTCTCCCCCGCCAGCGCCGACGCCGGACCCGAATGCCACGACCCCCGAGCCGATCGCCGTCGATCTCTGGTCCACGAAGGATGCCGTATCATCCAGCCGATGCAGCGCGTGCGCGCCGATGACGAGCGGACGCGGAACTACCGCGCCGTGGTGCACCTGACGGATCGGAAGTTCGTCCAGCTCGCGACGGCCGATCTTCCTGACGTCAATGTCGGCGACGATCTCACTCGCGCCGTCGGCACGTCCGATCTCGCCTACCGGCAGGAGGTGTCCTGGGACAAGACCTACCGCGATTACTACGTGATCGATTTCAAGACCGGTGACCGGAAGCAGATCCTGAAGCACTGGGGCTCGCAGGGACAGCTGTCACCGGGCGGGCAGTACCTCCTGCACTTCGACGAACAGACCGGTCACTGGCTGACATACCGCGTCTCGGACGGGGCGCGGGTGAACCTCACCGAGACGCATACCGAACGTGCGCTTCCAGCAGGAAGAACACGACACGCCGAATGCGCCCGGACCGTACGGCGTCGGCGGATGGACCGACGGCGATCGGTCTGTCCTCCTCTACGACGAATTCGACATCTGGGAAGTCAAGCCGGACGGCACGTCGCCGCGCAACATCACCGGCGGCGAGGGGCGGAAAGCCAGGATCACGTTCCGGTATCGCTCGCTCGATCCGGAGGAGCGGACCGTGCCGGCGAACAAGCCGGTCCTCCTGTCGGCGACCGATGACCGAACCCGCGCGACCGGCTTCTACCGGTTGCCCGCACTCACGTCCACGAGCGCGCCGCAGAAGGTCGTGATGCTCGACAAGGCGTTCGGGGCTGTGAACAAGGCGAAGAACGCGGACACGATCGTCTTCACCCTGTCACGGTTCGAGGAGTTCCCGGATCTGTGGGTCAGCGATACGAACTTCAAGGACATGAAGAAGGTGTCGGCGGTGGGGGCTCAACAGAACGCGTTCGTGTGGGGCAAATCCGAGCTGATCGACTACATCAACGCCGACGGCAAGAAGTTGCGGGCGATCCTCACCAAACCGGACAATTTCGATCCCGCGAAAAAGTACCCGCTGATGGTCTACATCTACGAGGAGCTGACGCAGGGACTTCACAGCTACGCCGCGCCGAATGTCAGCACCAGCATCAACATTCCCCGCTATGTCAGTAACGGCTACGTGCTGCTGCGTCCCGACATCGTCTACACCACCGGGTATCCGGGTGAAGCGGCGGAGAAATGCGTCATCCCCGCGGTGAATACGCTCGTCGCGCAGGGCTACATCGATCCGAAGCGGATCGGCATCCAGGGGCACTCGTGGGGTGGCTACCAGATCACGCATCTGATCACCCGCACGAATCTCTTCGCGGCGGTGGAAGCGGGCGCGTCGGTGTCGAACATGATCAGCGCCTACGGCGGGATCCGCTGGGGCTCGGGAATGGTTCGCCAGTTCCAGTACGAGAAAACGCAGAGCCGCATCGGCGCGCCACCGTGGGACGCGCCGCTGCAGTTCATCGAGAACTCGCCGATCTTCTGGGTCGAGAAGGTCCAGACGCCATACCTGACGATCCACAACGACGCCGACGACGCGGTGCCGTGGTATCAGGGGATCGAGTTCATCACGGCGCTGCGGCGGCTCGGCAAGGAAGGCTACATGTTCAACTACAACGGCGAGCTGCACGGCCTGCGCAACCGCGACAACCAGAAGCACTGGACCGTCCACATGGACGAGTTCTTCGACCACTACCTGCTCGGCAAACCGCGTCCGGAGTGGATGGACAAGGGTGTCCCGTTCCTGGAACGCGGCAAGCGCGATGTCGCGCCGATGTTCAAGAAGAAGGGGACGCCAGTAACGACGCCGACGGCGGCGGTGAGCAGGTAGATAACGTTCGACGTCGAGTCCGCCCGCGAGAGCACATCAGATCCGCGGCGCCTCGGCCTACGCCGGGTCGCGGTAGGGACGACGGTTGCCCGCCGCCCCCCGCACAGAACCGGACGTGCAGCGCTACCGCATCCGGCTCCCACCTTGGGTCATGACGCGGAAGCGGTCAAACGGGTACGGGTGACAGATGCGCACGGTCGGAACCCAACGGGCAATCTACCGGTGCATACGCGACCATGGGACTCGTTGTTGACTCCGACGACAGAGCGCCTGCCACCAGAGCCGCTCGACGGCCCGTCTGAACGCGCACAGCGATCGGTAGTTCAACGGCACGCCGTAATACCGGACGTGCCCCTGCACCACCGCCCGCACATACGTCCCGAGTTCCGGGAGTGGCCGGTGCATGCGTCGTCGAAGCTCCGTTTTGACGGCCTTCAGCTTCGCCTGCACCCGCGTCCGCATGGTCCGCCGAAGTACCGTGAACGTCCCGGTTCGGGTGGTCGCACAGCTGTGCGTGAACCCGAGAAAGTGGAAGCTCGCGGGTTTCCCCTCGCCACGTGCCCGCCGGTCGCGGCCGGCATACCGGCCGAATTCCAGGAGCCGCGTTTTGTGGGATGCAGCGTCAACCCGAACCGCGCAAACCGTGCACGCAAGTCGGACTGAAACTGTTCGGCGTCGTCTCGTCGCTGGAAGCCCACCACGAAGTCATCAGCGAACCGCACCACGATCACGTCGCCGTGCGCGTACCGCTGCCGCCACTGGTGAGCCCACAGGTCGAAGACGTAGTGGAGGTAGACATTGGCGAGGAGCGGGCTGATGCTCCCGCCCTGCACCGTGCCCACCTCACTGACCGTGCGATGGCCCTCCTCCAGCACGCCGGCGTTCAGCCATTTCTGGATGAGTCGCAGCACGCGCCGGTCCGCTACACGATGCTCGAGGAAGCGGAGTAACCATCCATGCTCCAGTGTGTCAAAGAAGCTCTGGATGTCCGCGTCGAGCACCCAATTCACTTTCTTCGCCGTGATCCCGACCGTGAGCGCATCCAACGCGTGATGCGGGCTGCGCCGGGGCCGAAACCCGTACGAAAACCCGAGGAAGTCCGATTCGTAGATCGCGTTTAGCACCGCGACGACGGCACGCTGGACGATCTTGTCTTCCAGCGCGGGAACGCCGAGCGGTCGCTGCCGCCCGTCCGCCTTCGGGATGTACGCGCGCCGTACCGGCTTCGCGCGGTACGCTTCCTGCCGCAGCCGCTCGGAGAGGGCCTGGAGGTGCATCTCCAAGTTCCGCCCGTAGTGCTGCCACGTCTCGCCGTCGATGCCCGCTGCCGCGTCCCGCTTCAGCGCGAGATACGCCGCTCGGAGCTGGTCGACGGCATAGACGTGATGCAGGAGCGCGGTGAACCGCTGTGTCCTGTCCCGTTGTGCCACCTCCCGTACACGCTCAAGCGCGCTGGGCGCGCCGACCCGGCTCTGCGTCCGGGGCGCGTTACGCTCAGGCGTGTTGCCCTTGGCCCGCCCCCTTCCCTCCATCACCTCCACCGCCCGTTCCGGGGCCGTGTTCGGTGACTTCACGGGTACTACGAAGCGGTCCGACTTCCCATGGTCGTTCGTCATCGCCGTGCGTCCTGAGACTTCGCGATGCGGCCTTGAATGATCCAAGGCAACCATGGGATCTCCCGGTTCCCTGACGAGGTGCGTCCACGCGTGCATGGGGTCTTCGACCGCGCAGGGTCCGCGCCCGACTCGCGATGGCGTCGAGCACAGTGTGGCCTTCCGCACATTTTCACGGCGTCGGCACCCTGGACGTTGGTTATTTCGCGGCTCAATACCCAGCCCACGTGTCCCCCTGTCAACGCTTCACCGCCGTTCTTGCGGACGTCGGCGCATGACTCGGGGCCGATGTGGCTCGCTAGGCCCTCATCGTCTGGCTCTTTCATCCGTAACACCTCGCCGGTTTTGCCGGCGCACGAAAAACGAACCTTCGGCGCACGCCTTACGATGGCGGCTCCGGCTCGGCTATCTCGAATGTCTTGCGAGGATCGGTTGGGCGAAGGGGCCACTCGTGCGTCGGTGGCGAATCACTGCCTTCGCCGGTGGAAACGCCTACGGTTCGTTTTTCGAGCTACGCTGCCGGCTGGCCGCATCGCGCCGCGGACCTGACGCGCTCTCGCCGGCGGAGTGGCGGGAGCGCAACGCTAATAGATTCGTTGGCAACGGCTGCAATCAAGAGGTCCGGCCGCGAATGATGCGGCGGAATCCCGTCAGATTCCTGGCGCGATGCGGCCAGCCCGCTGCGTCAGTTCTGAAAATCGTGCCGCAGGCGTACCAACCGTCCGCGGAGTAGATTCGCCAATGTCATACGTATAGTCGCTCTGCCCAACCGATCCCTTACCGGCCTTCGGGATACCCGAGCCGCGGGCGCATCGAAAGGCCAGCGCCGTAGGCGCGATTTCCGGGCGTAGGCCGAGGCGCCAGGGATCTGACGGGGTTCCGCCGCGTCCCCCGCGGCGGGATCACATTTGTTTTCGTGCTTCGATCAACTCCGGTCGGTCGCCGTCGCCGGCCGCGCACATCTTGACCAGGGCGGCGTAGTACTTCTTCGCCTTGGCTTGGTCGCCCGCAGCGGACGCGGCGCGGGCGCCGAGATACAGCGTGCGGAAGCGGTTCGGTTCTTTCTTCATGACCGCCTCGAGCTCGGTCAGCGCTTCTTTCGGGCGCTTCAATTCGAGGAGCATCTCGCCGAGCAGCTCCCGCGCGGGGGCGAGCGGACCCGGGGAGACGGCGGACTTGTCGGTCCCGTCTTCCATCCGCGCCGCCTCCTGGAGCGACAGCAGGGCTTCGTCCTTGCGCTGGTCGGCAAACGCGATCCACCCGCCAGCCGCCTTCTGCTGGATGGCGACCTGTTGTGCCCAGTACTCGTCCTTCTTCTCGACCAGCGCGGCGTGAAGAGTCGCAAGCTTCTGCTCGTCCTCTTTGGCGGCGGTAACGTTGCCGCTGCGCGCCGCGCCGACGGCGCGCGCGAAGTGGGTGATCGCGTCAATGTAGGGGAACGTCGTCGTCCGCCCGTTGAGCGCGGCCGCCTCTTTCCACTGGCTGCGTTCGAGCGCGTAGCGCGCGGGGATGGACGCCTCAGCGTAGTACGCCACCTGGCCGTACTGCTCGGCGGTATTCACTGCGGCCACGATCTTCGACAGCTCTCCCATCACAGCGTGGGCGGCGCGATCCTGCGCGGTCTGGAGATACGCATAGACCTGGTAGTCGAGCGCGTGAAGAATCTCGGCGGCGGAATTCGCCTTGCGGGCCGCCTCCGCTGACGCGCGGTTGGTGTCGATCGAATCCTGCCAGTAGCCGACACGCGTGAACGTGTGAGACGGCATGTGCAGCGCGTGCGGCGCGTCGGGGGCGATCTTCGCGTAGTTGCGGGCGGCGGGCAGTGCCCGCTCGGCGAGCGCCGGATGATCGTAGGCGTGAATCAGATAGTGAGCGGCGCCAGGATGATCGGGCAGTTCCTTGAAGATCGGCTCGAGGATCGCCGCCGCCTTCAGTTGCTGCGCGTAGGTCTTGTCACTCGGAAGTGCCGTCTGGTTGACTGAAAGCGCATAGAACGCCGCAACCTCGCGATCCCCCGGGTTCTGGGTGTAGACCCGTTCCATCGCGCGCTCGTAGTTGACCGTGCGCGTCGCGATGGTTCACCGTTTCGAAGTCCGCGAAGAGCGTCGCGGCCGCCTGGATCAGCCCGCGCTCGCGATCCGTTTTTGCACCCGCCGCGATCGCCTTGGCAATCGCGGTGCCCGCCTTCCTTCGAGCGCAACCGGCCGGGTCGGGCCGGCGCGAACGGGTTGCCCCATCGGCTCATCGCCACGCCCCACCAGGCCATGCCACAGGACGGATCTTTCTCGGCGATCGCCGTGAACGCCGCCGCCGATGCTCCGAACCAGAACGAGTGCAGCAGGGCAACGGCCCGGTTGAAATCAGGACCCAGTTTCGGGTCGCACGACGTCGCGAAGCTGACCTGGCCGAGCTTCTGAGGCGGCTGCCCGGTTTCGTGCGGATGCTGGAGCGGTGGTCTGCGCGGAGGCGACGCTGGCCGACAACACGAGAACTGAGAGCAGGTTCCGGGGGTGCATGATTCCTCCTCGAATATCTTTCAGCCGTAGACTCTAATTCTGGCTCACTTGTGCCGAACCAATCTTTTCTCGAAATCCTACGACATCTTCAAACCACCGGCTTCCGCGATCTCGGCGGTACCAGGATTTCCGCGACCGTGCCGGTGTCGGAGCGGCTGATCAACGAGATCGTCGCATCGGCGGTGCGCCCTGGCGGTCCGGTGCGCGAGGTGCGCGTCCACCCGACGTCGGGCGATGCGTTCTCTGTCCGCGTCGCGCCCCGGGCGAGCCTGCTGCCATCCATAACTGTGCGACTGGAGATCGAACGCCAGCCGGAACTGCCTGCCTCGCCTGTTCTCGTCTTGCGAATGGCGACCATGGGCGGGCTCTTCGGCCTGGCAACCGCCGCCTTCCCGATCGCGGGTATGCTGCCTCCCGGCGTCCGACTCGACGGCGACCGCATCCTTGTGGATCTTCGCGCCATCATCGCCGCCGATCGTGGCGCAGCCGATCTTCTGGAATATGTCACCGGTCTGCAGCTGCACACCGAAGAAGGGCGCGCTGTTCTTCACGTCGATCTCTCGATCCCCTGAGGCGCGCGGGTATAATCCCGATCCATTCGTATGCCTGGAGTCTTCATGAAACATCTGCGCCTGATCGTTTCCGGTGCCGCACTGGCTGTGACGCTGGCCGGCACATCGCTGACCGGCCGCATGCAGCAGGCGCACGCCTTCGGCACCAGCCGCGCCGTTCGACGCGCTGCATTTCCGTGCGATCGGCCCGGCCTCGATGTCGGGGAGGATCTCGGACCTCGCCGTGTACGAGGCGAACCCGGCGATTTTCTACGTCGCCACCGCGCATGGCGGGGTCTGGAAAACCACGAACAACGGCACCACATTCGAAGCTCAGTTCCAGAACCAGGGGCTGATGTCGATCGGCGATGTGACGGTGTCACAGTCGAATCCCGACCTGGTCTGGATCGGCACCGGAGAATCCAACAACCGCCAGAGCACATCGTGGGGTGACGGCGTCTACAAGTCGACCGACGGCGGCAAGACCTGGACGGCCATGGGACTCCGCGCGTCGCGGCATATCAATCGGATCGTGATCGACGGGCGCGACAACGACAACGTCTGGGTTGCGGCAACCGGCCCGCTGTGGGGGCCCGGCGGAGACCGCGGCGTCTACAAGACGTCCGACGGCGGCGCCACGTGGAAGCAGGTGTTGAAAGTCGACGACGACACGGGCGCGAACGATCTCGTGATCGATCCAACCGACAGCAAAGTCCTCTACGCGTCGACGTACCAGCGCCGCCGGACCGCGTGCTGCATGAACGGCGGCGGCCCCGGCAGCGGCATCTGGAAGTCCACCGACGGTGGCGACACGTGGACGAAGCTGAAGGGGGGCGTCCTCGACAATCCGATGGGACGGATCGCGCTGGACGTCTACCGCCGGCGGCCCAACATCCTGTACGCGCTCATCGAAGGGCCGACGCAACCTGGTGGGGGCCGCGGTGCCGGGGGTGGCGCCCAGGGAGGGCGTGGCGGGCAGCAGGCCTTGAATCCGAACGATCCCACCGGGCTCTATCGGTCCGATGACGCCGGCGGCACCTGGCGGAAGGTGAACAACGCGAACCCGCGGCCGATGTACTTCAGCCAGGTAAAGATCGATCCAAACGATCCCGAGGTTCTCTACCTCGGCGGCGTCGATCTCCACCAGTCGCTCGACGGCGGCAAGACGATGAACACGCAGGCGGCCTCACGCACCCATTCGGACCATCACGCCATCTGGATCAATCCGATGAACTCGGATCACGTGATCATCGGCAACGACGGCGGCCTCGCGTATTCGTACGACAAGTCGAAGAAATGGGTGTTCGTGCCGAACCTGCCGGTCGGGCTCTTCTATCACCTGAGCTACGACATGGCGATGCCGTACAACATCTGCGGCGGCATGCAGGACAACTACAACTGGTGCGGCCCGAGCGCGGTGCGCGGCGCGGCCGGCATCGCCAACCATCACTGGACCACGCTTCAGGGAGGTGACGGGTTCGTCGTCCTGCAGGACCCCACCGACTACCGCATCGCGTTCAGTGAATCGCAGGACGGCAACATGGTCCGCGTCGACCGGGTGACGGGAGAGACGATGAGCGTTCGTCCGACGCCGGCCCCGGGAGAACCGCCGCTGCGGTGGCATTGGGATACCCCGCTGGTGCAATCGCCGCACGATCCGAAAGTCCTCTTCGCAGCGGCCAACAAGGTGTTCCGGTCGGCCGACCGCGGTATCTCCTGGACGACGGTCAGCGGTGATCTGACCGACGGCGCCAGCCGCGACGACATCGTCACGATGGGCGTGAAGGGCAGTGAGATCCGCTTCTCCCGTGATGACGGCATTCAGGCCTGGCCGGCCATCGTCTCGTTCGCGGAGTCGCCGAAGCGCGCGGGCCTCTATTACGCAGGCACCGATGACGGCAATCTTCAGGTCTCGCGCGATGCCGGCAAGACGTGGACGAAGGTGTTCGACAAGCTCCAGGGAGCTCCGAAGGGCGTGTTCATCTCTGAGGTCGTGCCCTCACGGTTTGCCGAGGGGACGGTCTACGCCACACTCGACGGGCATCGGCAGAACGATTACGAGACCTATATCTACGCCAGCTCCGATTTCGGCGCGACCTGGCAGCCGCTCAACGGGAACCTGAAGGGACAGATCGCACGGACGCTCACCGAAGACGTGAAGAATCCCGACGTCCTCTACCTGGGCACCGAAACCGGGCTCTTCGTGTCGCTCGACCGCGGCCGCAACTGGCAGCGCGTCACCGGCAAATCTCCCGACGGTCCGTATCGACGAGATCGTCATCCATCCTCGTGACAACGCTCTGCTGCTCGCAACGCACGGCCGGTCCATCTGGGTGCTCGATCACCTCGAGCCGATCCAGGAGTACGCCGCGGCTATGCAGACGACGGCGGATGCGCGGCTGTTCACGCCGCCGCCGTTTGCGTGGTATCAGCGTCCGGCGCGCGATCGCAACTACGAGTTCTGGGGCGATCAGACGTTTTTCGGAGAGAACCCGCCGCAGGCCGCAGTGCTGTCCTGGTTCAACCGGAAACAGGTTGGAGAAGTAAAGCTGCGGATCACGGATGCCGCCGGACGTGAAGTCCGCGAGATCTCGGGTCCGGTGCTCTCGAAGAGCACCAACCCGGGCATCCAGTCCGCCTGCTGGGACCTGCGCGTGCAACCGTTACCGGCGCCCGATCCCGGCCTGGCGACCGGGCGTCAGGGGGGCGCCGTTCCAGCGCAAGCGGCTCCTGCCAGCGCCGCGCAGAGTCAGACGGCGACGACCGCGCCGGGAACCGGAGGCCAGCAGCCGAGCAGAATACGTTCGGTGCCGGCTGCGGCGGCCCGGCCGGCGGCGGCGGTGGCGGCGGGTTCGGCGGCTTCGGCGGTGGCGGCGCGAGTCCCGGGCCATACGTGCTCCCCGGCCTATACAACGTGGCGCTCGTCGTCGACGGCAAGACGTTGGACACCAAGCCGCTGCGTGTGATTGCCGACAAGGACGTCGTTCTCACGGAAGTTGAGCGCCGGCGCCTCTACGACATGGCGATGGAGCTGCACGCTCTGCAGCGCCGTGCCAACGACGCCGTTGCGTCGCTGCTGCCGGTGACACGCCAGATGCCTGGCGTCATGAAGCAGGTAACGGATAGTACGAACGTGCCTGCGGACGTCAAAGCGCAGCTTGAAGCGTTCAACAAGGAGCTGTCCGCGGTGTCAGCGAAGTTGACGCCGCCGCAAGGCGGCCGCGGCGGTGGTGGTGGCGGTGGCGGCGGCCGTGGTGGGGATCCGACACCGATCAGCCGGCTCGCACAGGCGAAAAACGGAGTGATGGGCGGGATGTGGCCGACCCAGGCGACGATAAGCGCCTATACGGAGGCGAAGACCAGCGTGCCCGCTGCAGTTGCGGAAGTGGACGGCGTTCTGTCGAAAGGACGGACGATCAGCGCCGCGCTGGCCAAACATAACGTCACACTCTCGATCGCCGCGCCGGTCTCGAAGACCGATTCGCTGAAGTGACGCGCGCGGGGCGCGGCGATGGTTCCCGCTCTGAGGTTGAACCGATGCGTATGAGATTGCGGTCGTTGCCGATCGTTCTCGCAGTTGCCGTTATCGGGATATCAGGCTCAGCGGCCGCCGGTCAGGCTTCCCCGCCTGGCACCCGCGTCATCGTCCGCGCCATGACCGCCGCCGGCGAGCCGATCATTGACTTGAAGAAGGAAGAAGTCAGTGTTCGCACTGACGGCAGGCAGCGTGAGGTCACGGACCTGAAGATGATCCGGATTTCGAGCGAGGGCACGACCGGGAAGGCTGCCGCCACGTCTTCGCTCCCGCCGCCTTACGCCAGCAACATTGCGAGCGCGGCTCCCGCGGCGCCCGCAGACTCGCGCGAGTTCCTGATCCTTCTGGACGAGGAAAGCATCTCCGCTGGACGTGAGCAGCCGGTTCGTGACGCTCTCAATCTGTTGATCTCCCGTCTCACGCCGCGAGATCGTGTCGGATTGATCGGCTTGCGGATCGGCGGGATCACCATCGCGCCCACGGCGAATCACGAGTCGTTGAAAGGCGCTATCGGGAAGATTGCCGGCGGAGGAACCGCCCGGGAGACGTCGAACGAGCTCGCGTGCCGAACGAAGAGAGCGCTCGATACCCTGACGGCGGTGTTCGCCGATGCTCCCGCCGGCCGCACGATCGTCGTCGTTTCCTCCGGCCTTGCGCCAATGACCGCCCAGCAGATGTCGACGGTGCAGGAACAGAGCGCGGATGTCTGCCAGGTCAGATCCGTGGATCTCGAGCGGCTTGGCGCCGCTGCCGGAGCGTCGGCCGGCAATGTCTACGTCTTGTATTACCCCGACGGCCTGGGGAATACGGCACTCGCTTCGACGGCGCAGCAGGGGCTCGAAAACGTTGCCGGCACCACCAATGGTGAGCACATCCGAATCACCGGAGCCTCCGACGCCGCGGCGACGAGGATCGCTCGCGAGACCTCGGTTTATTACATCGCCACGCTGGACAGCGCCGGCGCGGGTGCAGTCAAACGCGTCGACGGCCGAGTGGCACGAGAGGGAGCCAAGGCATTGATCCGGCCGATCGGCGCTGTCGCCGCCTCCACGCCCGCACCTGCGAAAGCGATGACGCCCCGCGAGATGCTGACGACCACCGCGACCTTCACCCAGGTGCCGTTGCGCGCGGTCGGGCTGATCTCACGCCAGGGGGCGTCAGACATGAAGCTCGTGACGCTCTTCGAGACCGGAGATCCGTCGATCAAACTGACGTCTGCGAGCGTCGGTTTGGTCGATGAGAAGGGCACGGTGAAATCACAGTGGAGTGCGAAGCCGGAGGAACTGGAACGATCGCCCGTCACCGCCGCGCTCCCGATCGCTTCAGGGAAGTGGCGAGTTCGGGTTGCCGCCACGACAGCGACCGGCGGGGGCACCGTCGATTACGACATCGTCGCGACCCTGCAGGAAGCCGCGCCGCTGAAATTCGGCGGCATGATGCTCGGGGTGACCAGCGAAAAAGGGTTCGCGCCGAAACTGCAGTTCGGTGGCACTGACACGACGGCGGTCGGCGTTACCGAAATCTACGGCGTGCCCCAAGGGGCCAACGTGACGGTGAACTTCGAGCTTGTCGAGAGCGATGCGGCGCAGCCGCGCGGCGCCGCGGCTGGCAACGTGCAGAAAGGTCCCACCGAAGACGCCCGCATTGTCTTCGGCGGTTTCGGCATCGCCACGCTGGAACCGGGTGATTACCTGATGCGCGCGATCGTGAGCATCGACGGCAAAGTCGCCGGCACAGTGTCGCGCACGTTGAGAAAAGTCACGAAGTCACGTCGTTCCTGATCTCAGTCGGAGGGGTTGCCTTGCAACAGCCCCTCGGACGACTCGAGCCGCGGCCCCTTCTCGTCGCAGACGGCAAACCGGGGGCGGTTCGGTTCGGTCGAGTACATTGCCACCCCGGCGTAATCGCCCTTCTTGTTCAGAATGTAGAAGTTGATGTTGAAGGTCGGTTCCCCGCGCTTGTTCAACAGGCGCGGCGCCGTGTTGGCCTTGATCCGCTTCAACGCCTCGAGACCAGCGTCTTTCGGATGGAGCCCGCGCCGCATGCCTTCGACAATCAGGAAGGACGCCAGGCTGTAGAGATTGGCTTCTCCCCGCCCGGTCGATCCGGCTGCGCCGACTTCCCCGTCGACGTAGAGCCCGGCGCCCAGAATCGGCGAATCGCCGACGCGGCCGGGGATCTTCCACGCGAGGCCGCTGGTCGTCGTCACGCCGCAGACGTCACCGCGGGCGTTGACTCCGTTGCAGTTGATCGTTCCGTAGTAGTGGTTCGGGTTCACCCAGCCTTCCGCCATCATCTCCGCGTCGACCCGGCGGAGCGCTGCTTCCTTCTTGATCGGATCCAGGTAGTGAAGAGGGTCGGTGCGGCGCTTCCACTCGAGCCATGCTTTGCGCGAACGCTCGGTGTTGAGATCGTCTTCGATCTTGAACCCCATGACTCTGGCGAACCGCTGGGCGTCCTGTCCGACGATGAGGTGATGGTCGGTATCCTCCATCACCCGTTTCGCAACCAGCGACGGGGTCCGGACACCTTCGATCGACGCCACCGCACCGGCGCGCTTGGTCGGCCCGTGCATGACCGAAGCATCGAGCTGCACCACCCCTTCGGAGTTCGGCAGCCCGCCATAGCCGACACTGGTATCTTCCGGATCGAGTTCGACGATGTTCACGCCGGCGATGAGTGAGTCGAGCACATCCTCACCCTTGACGATCCGCTCGTACGCCGTCTCAACGCAGGTCTTGTCGCCGCCGTTCTTGTACTGATGACCGTTCCCCGAGGCCACGACGACGGCACGAAACGGTCCGCGCGTCGAGACGGCGGGCCCCTGGCCGAATGCCGTGCTCGGCGCGGCAGCGGCGAGGCTGGCAGCGGTTCCTGCTTTCACGAAGTCCCTGCGAGTGAGTGTGGGCATGTCAAACTCCTAACGTCTCACCTCTAACTTCTAACCTCTAACTTCTAAGCGAGTCGTTGGGAGTCAATCGGCGCGGCTTAGGAGTTAGCAGTTAGGCGTTGGAGTTTATAGTACGATGAGGCTTCGCACACAGCGCCCCTCGGAGAATGAACAGACACATCTCGCTGGACACGATCCGCGAAGCCGCTGCCAACATTTACGACGTCGTCCTTCGCACGCCGCTTGTGCGGCTCGACCTGCCATCAAGCAAGACCGCGGCGGAACGCCCGGACGTCCTGCTGAAGCTCGAGACACTCCAGCCGATTGGCTCTTTCAAGATCCGCGGAGCATGGAACGCCGTCCGCCGTCTTCCGCGAGAGCAGCTCGCGAAGGGAGTGTGGACGGTGAGTGCCGGAAATGCCGCTCAGGGCGTCGCGCTGGCAGCGCGAACGGCCGGTGCTTCGTGCAGTGTCATGGTGATGGACACCGCACCCGAGACCAAACTGCGGTCCATCGAACGGCTGGGCGCAACGATCGTGAAGGCGACGTATGAGGAATGCTGGCGGACGGTCGAACAGCATGCGTCGGATCGGATGCGCGGGCATTTCGTCCATCCGTTCGACGACGATGCCTTTATCAGCGGCAACGGAACGATCGCGCTGGAGATTTTCGAGGACGCTCCGGACGTCGACGCGGTAATCGCGCCGCTCGGCGGAGGTGGACTGCTCGCGGGCATCGCCGCAGGGTTCCGTGAACTGAAGCCCGGCGTGAAGATCTATGCAGCGGAACCGGAAACGGCGGCACCGCTCTACACCTCGTTCAAAGCCGGACGCGCCAGCGCGTTCGAAGGATGGACGCCGTCGTTCGTCGACGGCGCCGGCGGCCGCTCGGTGCTGCCGACGATGTGGCCCTTGCTGAAGGACATGGTCGAGGCGTCGATCGTCGTCCCGCTGGACGATGCCGCGCGTGCGATGCGGCTCGTCGCCGATCGCGTGCACGTGATCCTGGAGGGAGCCGCTGCCTGCGCTGTTGCGGCTGCGCTGTCACCGGAATTTGCCGCGCGGGGCCATAAGAAAGTCGTCGCCGTCGCGTCGGGCGGCAACATCGATCTCGCTCGCTTCGCGCAACTCACGCAAACGATGAACTATGAACTCTGAACGATGAACCATGAACGATGACAAGCGAATGAGTCCGCGGGCGGCGGTTCCCGACCGAATCAAGCGGCTGCCTGAAATCGCCGGCGATTTGTGGTGGACCTGGAACCAGCAGGCACGTGAACTGTTCCGACAGCTGGATTACCAGCTGTGGCGCCAGACGGCGCACAACCCCGTGCTGATGCTGCGACTGATATCGCAGGAGATGCTGGATCTCGCCGCGGCGGACGCGAAGTATGTTGCCACCTACGATGCCGCCATCGACTCGTTCGACGCCGCGCGTGCGGCACGTGACACGTGGTGGCAGAAGCGCTATCCGCACGCGACCGGTGCGGTGGCGTATTTTTCCGCGGAGTTCGCGCTGCACCAGTCGCTCCCGATCTACGCCGGGGGTCTGGGGGTGCTCGCTGGCGACCACTGTAAGGAAGCGAGCGATCTCGGGATCCCGCTCGTCGGTATCGGCTTCATGTATCCGCAGGGGTACTTCCACCAGATCATCTCGTCGGAAGGCTGGCAGCAGGAGTCGTACGAGCATCTGAACTGGGCGGACGCGCCGGTCGAGCGCGCCATGACCCCTGACGGGCAGCCGTGCATCATCGCCGTGCCGCTCGGCAATCGCAGCGTTCTGGTGTCCGTGTGGAGCGTACGGCTTGGACGGGTGAAGCTGTACCTGCTCGATACAGATCTCGAAGAAAACGCTCCATGGGACAGGGAGCTCTCAGCCCGTCTCTACGGCGGCGACCGCGAGACCCGCATTCAGCAGGAGATCATTCTCGGCGTCGGCGGCGTCCGTGCCCTGAGGGCAATGGGGACGACGCCGGCCACCTGGCACCTCAACGAAGGGCACGCCGCGTTTGTTGTCCTGCAGCGGATCCGCGACATGATCGAAGACGGGCGGTCCTTCGACGAGGCGGTTCAGGAAGTGCGGCGCACGACAGTCTTCACCACCCATACGCCGGTGCCGGCAGGCCACGATGCGTTCCCTTTCAGTCTTGTGGAAACACATCTGGCCGGGGCGTGGGGCACGCTCGGGGATCATCGCGAAGCATTTCTGAAGCTCGGGCATTACGACAACGGCAGCGGGCCTCTCTTCAACATGACGGCGCTCGCGCTACGCACCGCCGGATCCACCAACGCCGTCAGTCAGCTGCACGGCGAAGTGACGCGGCGCATGTGGGGGCCGATCTGGCCGGACGTGCCGGAAGACAAGCGTCCGGTCCGCGCCATCACCAATGGCGTCCATGTGCCGACCTGGCTGTCGTGGGAGATGATGCGCCTGTTCGACCGCTATCTCGGGCCGGACTGGCGCGAGCGGCAGGACGACAAGTCGCTGTGGCAACGAGTCCTCGACATCCCTGACGAGGAGCTCTGGACCGCGCGGCAGGCCTTGCGCGACTACCTGTTTACCTTCATTCGCGAGCGGGCGCGCCGCCGCTGGAGAGACGAGCACGTCAGTGCCTCGCGAGTGCTCGGCGCCGGGACGCTTCTCGATCCTTCGGCGCTGACCATCGGCTTCGCACGACGATTCACGGGATACAAACGTCCGGAATTGATCTTCCATGATCCGGAGCGGCTGCTCGGGATCCTGAACGCCTCACGCCGGCCGGTGCAGATCGTGTTTGCCGGTAAGGCGCATCCCGCCGACGAGACCGGGAAACACCACCTCCAGCAGGTCTACCGTCGTGCCACTCGATCCCAAGTTCGCGGGCCGGGTAGCGTTCGTGGACGATTACGACCTCCACGTGGCGCACTTCCTCGTGCAGGGCTGCGACGTGTGGCTGAACAATCCGCGCAAGCCAATGGAAGCAAGCGGCACGAGCGGCATGAAGGCGTCGGTGAACGGCGTGCCGCATCTGAGCATCGGCGACGGGTGGTGGGCCGAGGGCTACACCGGTGAAAACGGCTGGCTGATCGAACCCGAGACCCATCCGGCCGATCCGGAGTCGATCGACGCCGCCGATGCAGAAGCGTTGTATGCCCTTCTCGAAAACGACGTGGTCCCGCGCTTTTACGACCGTGACAAGCAGGGGCTGCCGCGGCGGTGGTTGTCGGTGGTTCGGCAGGCGATCATTTCGGTGACGCCGCGATTCAGCGCCCGGCGCATGGTCAAGGCCTACGCGGAGGAACTTTACCGCCCGACCGCGGATCAGACCACGACGGTGTAGGATCGAAACGGATGTCCCGGAAATCATCGATGGCCCAGGCACGTTGCGCCCTCTGCGGCGCGAAGGAGATCTCCGAACCCAGGGGGGACGAGCGCTACTGCCGTGACTGCTGGGACAAGAAGATCGCCGTCGAGGAAATCGTTGCCGGCGAATTCGCACTCAAGCGGTACATCCGCGCCCACAGCGCCGAGAAATACCTCATCTATCATTCGACGACCAAGCGCCCGTGCGGCCAGCTCATCGTTGTCGACGACGGCTACGACCTTTTTCTGACGATGGTGCTCTATCCGAGTTTCAGCTGGGACGAAGAGGCGTATCATCTCGACGGAGATACCGAGGGGCGCTCGTTTGCCGAGATCCTCGTCGATGTCGTTCTTGGCGAAGTCATCGAGCCCTGGGGCGGCGGCAAGTGGCACCTCGAGATCTTTCGATCAACTCAGCCGGAACCGGAAGACTGGAACGGCGAGATGTAAAAGAGTTCAGCTGTCAAGACGCTGAGAGCTTTTAGGAGGCCCCATGAAACACGTCGCGATGCTTTCCGCCGCCGCCTTCATCCTGAGCGCTTCGATTACCACCGCACAGACACCTCCCGCACAGAAGGCCAAGTTCGTGGCACCGGTCAAAGGCCTTGCCACGATCGAGGTCATGCAGCTGCCGTCCAAGCGAGTCGGCAAGGATATGGTGACGGTCTACAAAGTACGGAATACGTCAAAAGGATCGATCAATCTGCTGAAGGCCGACGAATTCTGGTACGACAAGAACACCAAGATCGTGTCCGGCACGAGCTACGCGCACACGAAGGCCCCGATCCTGCCCGGCGACATAGTGGAAATCTCGCTGGCTTCGCCCTACAACGCGCAGATGCGTCAGAACCAGGTGCTCTTCGCCCACGCCAACGGGAAGGTGGATGCGAAGGCCGTCAAGACAATGAAGCAGTAATCAGTAAATCAGTAGTCAGTGATCAGTAGGCAGTAGGCCATTGACCATTGACTACTGACCATTGACCACTGATCTGATTACTGATTACTGATCACTGTCCTGAGCGCGCGGGCTTCTGCGTACTTGCCGGCCAGCGGCATGCGCCACGCGGTGCCGCCGAAGGCTTTCACCAGGCACATCGCCCAGGCGATGATCCAGATGACTGTGGTCAGCGCGGCGAGCCAGTACAGAGCGACGAAGGCGAATGGGGAGAGAAACAGCCCCATGAACGCCAGCACCAGCAGGGTCACTGCGAGGACGCCGAGACCGCCGAGGCCGATGATCGCCTGCCAGGCGTGAAACAAGACGAAGCGATTGGTGCGCTCCGCGATGAGTATCACGGCGCCCGAGAACGGTCCCGCAAGATAGGCCAGCGCGGCCGCGAATTGCGGTTCGAGGCCGGTCGCTGACGTGACTGTCACATCCTGGTCGATGCCTGTCATCGAACTCTGAACTCGAGCTCGCGCGTTGCCGACGCTCCTTCGGAGAGCGTTGCGCGGGCCTCCACGCGCAGAACGTAACGCCCCGGCTTGTAGCCGGCGAGCGGGATCTTCACGGTGTGGCTGAACCCGCCGCTCTTTGCATTGATCTCCTCGGTGCGCCGCTGATCGGACGCCGTAAATACCACCTTCCCATCGTCGGCGGTCACCGACGTCTTTATCTCCACTGCATGCGGCGTTCCGGCCTTGTTGTCGTATACCTCGCCGAAAACCGAGAGCGTGTCCGACGCGGCGAAGTCGCGGAGTGCGGTGGCGGTGACGGGCAGGATTGCGGTGACTTCAGCGTCCGGAGGCGGCGCGAGGATCCGCTCGGCTGAGACCGAGGTCAGAGTCAGCCCGCTCATCGCGACCGCCGGCTTCGAGAAATCCGGCACGTCCAGGTCGTAGGTCAGCCCGCCGACGGCGTTTCCATTCGATGCTTTGGCGGCGATGTGCAACTGGTAACGTCCGGCGGGAAGATCCAGCCGCCGCGTGAGGCGGAGACCGTTCGCGCGGGCGAACTCGTAGCTTTTCTGCGACAGTCGCAGCGGCGCCTTGTCGCGGGCGCCCTCGAGGGCCTTACCGGACGCATTCACGGGAACAATGATCAGTTCCAGGTCCTCGGCATGACCACCCCCAGCCACCGGTTCAAAGCGAAGCCGGGCGGGATCGAACTCCACGACGATCACCACCGCGCCTTTTTTGGACGGCCCGGCAAATGGCGCAGCGAACACTCGCATCCCGAGACCGTTTACAGGCATCGGGTTGTTGAGCGCGGCGCGAAGGTCCGGCGGAGCGGCTGCAGCCGTTGCAGAGGTCTCGCGAGTCGTCGGCTTCCCTCTCGGCGCGGTGTAACCCCGACGTGACTTCACCTCGAGCCCGGGCCGCCTGACCCGGACCGTGACGTCCCGGAACTTGCCGTCGCGCTGGTCGTTGGTCGGGTAATACCCGAGCAGGTAGTAGCTGCTGTTTGCCTCGATGATTCTCGCGAATGCGCCGTTGAGATCGTTCTGGTTGACGACAGCGAACCCGCCGGTCTCCGAAGACAGCGTCCTCAGGAAGTCCTGTGAGCGCCGTGTCTCATTCATGACCGCCGACATGCCGCTCTCGGCCTGGAAATCGGCATCGAGCGTCATGTCGATCGCTTCGTCGAGACCGGCGCCAACGCCTCGCGGATCGACTCCATAAAAACTGACACCGGCGCGGGTCGCCGCCGCAATCGCCGCACGCATATCGTCACGCACCTGCTGCCCGTAGCGCGACATTGGATTCTCGATGTCGAAATCGACGCCTTCCGCGAACCAGACGACCGCCTTCCGCCGCCCTCGGACGCCGCCGAGCGCCTCCGCGGTGGCAGAGAGCGCGCGCAGCGAATTTTCGGCCTTGGTCACCTTCTCGAGTTCGGCCGCCTGGTCCCGACGCGCCAGCTTCTGGCCTGAGAACTTTTCGATCGCGGCGAGCAGACGCGACTGGCTGCTGGTGAAATCCTGCATCGCGTTGACGCGCCCGCCCGTCGTTACGACCGCCACCAGATCGTTCACGCCGACGAAGCGCCGGACGAATTGCGCGGCCGCGCGCCGCACGTGATGCGTCCGCCGGAAGTCGGTTTGCAGATCGTCGAGGACGATCAGGATGACGCGTCCGTCGAACTCGCCGATGTTCGAGCGCACGTCGGGCTCGACGACGGCGCCGCGAAAGAGCGGCGGATCGGCGCGCGCAATCGGCAGATCGACCATGGTGAAGGCGCTGATCGTCTGCGGCTTCCCTTCTTCAACCAGCTCGAAATCGTCCTTCGTCAGACCACGGACGAAGTTCCCCTGCGCATCGATCACTGTCGCGTCGATTTCGACGTAATTGACTTCCACACGGAAGGTCGGCGCCTGCCGGACCGGCGGCTGCTGCGCCGCAAGAGCGGCAGCACTCAGGACCAACGCAATGGCAATTGCTGTGTTTCTCATGCTTCTCATCCCGTCCGCCCCGCGCACCGCGCACCGCGACCCGCGCCCGCGCGCTTTACAACCTTAACAACCTTACGAAGAGCTTCGTCGTCTCAACCTCCAGCTATACTCGATGAATGCCTCTGCCGATAGATGCCGTCCAGCGTGCGCTCACCGAAGATGGATTCGACGGCTGGCTGTTGTACGACTTCCACGGTTCGAATCCGATCGCGGCGCGGCTGGCCGGGCTCGCCGACGGGCACAAGATGGCAACGCGGCGATGGTACTACCTCATCCCCGCGAAAGGTGAGCCCCGGGGACTAGTGCACGCCATCGAGCGTCACAATCTTGACGGCCTTCCAGGGGCAAAGCGACCGTACGCCGGGCGCAAGCAGCTGGACGATGGCCTGCGGGAGCTGCTCTCGGGTCTCAAGCGGGTGGCAATGGAATACTCGCCGGCAAACAACATCCCGTATGTGTCCAGAGTGGACGCAGGCACGGTCGAGGCGGTCAGGCAGCTTGGCGTGGACGTCGGGTCCTCCGGAGACCTTGTGCAGCGGTTCGAAGCAGTCTGGACCGAAGAGGCATACAAGACTCACGTGACCGCCTCCGAGGCCCTGTATCGAATCAAGGACCGCGCGTTTGAACTCGTGCGGGAGCGGATGCGATCAGGGAGCGCGATCGACGAGTTCGAGCTACAGCAGCAGATGATCGGCTGGTTCAAGGAAGAGGGGCTGGTGACCGACGACGCGCCGAATGTATCGGCGCAGGAGCATGCCGGCGATCCCCATTACAGCGTCGATCGTGGCAGCAGCCGCGCCATCCGGCCCAACGAAATGCTGCTGCTGGATCTCTGGGGTAAGCTGCCGCAGCCCGGCGCGGTTTTCGCAGACATTACCTGGGTGGGATACACCGGCACGACCGTCCCCGACGAGTATGTCAAGGCGTTCGCGGCCGCACGGGACGGGCGTGACGCGGCGGTCAAGCTGGTCGAGACGTCGATTCGGGATGGTGCCGACCTCCGCGGGTGGCAGGTGGACCGTGCGTGCCGTGAGGTCATCGATCGCGCCGGATTCGGGGCCTACTTCATCCATAGGACCGGACACAGCCTCGGCGAGCAAGTGCACGGCAACGGCGTTCACATGGATGACTATGAAACGCACGACGATCGCCGTCTGATCCCGGGCACGGGATTTACGATCGAACCGGGTGTTTACACCGATCGCTTCGGTGTGCGGACGGAGATCAACATGTTCATCGGGGAGCGGGACGCGCGCGTGACCGGTCCGCTCCAGACAGAGCTCGTCACGCTGATCTGACGCTGTCAAATTCCTAACGACTAACTCCTAACTCCTAATGTCCAGGAATCAGGAACCCAGGTAGTTTTAGTTAGGAATTAGCTTAGGAGTTAGAAGTTAGGGATCAGGAGTTTGAACAATGCCCACGCGGAAGACAACGCTTTTTTATGTCGTTCTGGTCGCGATCGCCTCTGTCGCGGTCGGTATGGTGATTGCCTCGCGGCTCGATCTGACGCCATCCTCGGCGGCCCAGATGATGAACGTGCCCGTGAGCAACAGTGCTCCGTTGACCGGACCGGTCGACGCATCGACGTTCAAGAACATCGCCAAGTCGCAGACACCCACCGTGGTCAACATCCAGACCGAAGCCAGGGCGCGGACGCGTGAGCTGACCGAATTCTTCGGCGGCGGCCAGGACGACTTCCTGCGCCGGTTCTTCGGCGGCGACCCGCAGCAGCAGCAGCGGCAGGCCCCGCCGCGCGGCACTCCTCGTGAGGATGCGCCGCGGACGCAAGGGGCCGGCACCGGCTTCATCGTCGACAAGGCAGGCTTCATCCTCACGAACAATCACGTGGTCGAAGGCGCCGAGGTCATTCGCGTCAGCCTCTTCGGCAGCGGACGCACCGAGAGCTACGGTGCGAAGATCGTCGGGCGTGATCCTCTCACCGACAGCGCGCTGATCCAGTTGACCGAGATGCCGTCGACGCCGCTGCAGGAGGCAAAGTTCGGTGACTCCTCCCAGCTCGAGCAGGGGGACTGGGTGATGGCCATCGGTAATCCGTTTGGCTTCGGGCACACGGTGACCGTCGGGGTGATCTCCGCCAAGGGGCGCGAATTCGCCACGGTCGTGCGTGGACGCGAGCAGGCGATGTTGCAGACCGACGCCGCGATCAACCCCGGCAACTCCGGCGGGCCGTTGCTGAATATCCGCGGCGAAGTCGTCGGCATGAGCACGGCGATCTACACCTCCCCCGTCCAGCAATCGAACATCGGCATCGGCTTCGCGACGCCGATCAACACGCTTCGCGATCTGATTCCGCAGCTGCGGACCGGCAAAGTGACGCGCGGCGTCATCGGGGTGTCGATCGATCGCAACTTCACCAGGCAGTCGGCGCAGGCGCTCGGCGTGAAGGATGGCCTTGGCGCGTTGATCTCCGACGTCGCCCCGGGGCGGGCCGCGGCGAAGGCAGGCCTGCAACCCGGCGACGTGATCGTCGAGTACAGCGGCCGACCCGTGCCGGACAACGAAGGGCTCGTCAGCCTGGTCATCGCGACCAAGCCGGGCACCACCGTGCCGGTAACGGTCATTCGCAACCGCGAGCGGCGGACGCTGAACATCACGGTTGAGGAGCTCGATCTGGAGGAGGAGGCAGGGACACGCAGCGCCAGGCAGGGGCCGGACGCTGAAGCGTCGGAAACCGG
Organism: uncultured Acidobacteriota bacterium; assembly: GCA_963810305.1. Lineage (GTDB taxonomy): Bacteria > Acidobacteriota > Vicinamibacteria > Vicinamibacterales > 2-12-FULL-66-21 > JACDCA01. The sequence goes on along the minus strand of CAWEMY010000016.1, from coordinate 159,615 downwards.
CTTCGGCATGACCGTCGAGCCGATCACGCCGGAGATCGCGCGCGAGGCGGAGTTGCCGCGCAACCGCGGCGGCGCCCTCATCTCGAATGTCGAGCGCAACAGCGCGGCCTTCAATGCCGGCATCGTCCCGGGCGACATCATCCTCGAAGTGAATCGACAGCCGGTCACCAACGTCAGCCAGGTGACCCGCGCGCTGCAGAGTGCCGGGCCGGGCACGCCGGTGTTCCTCCTTGTCTGGCGCGAAGGACGCGAGCGGTTCATCGTCCTCTCCAAGAGGTAACAGGCAAACCGGTCGGTCGACAGGCAGGCAGCCACCCTTTCCGAAGAGAGGTTCTTCGGAAAAGGTGGCTGTTCTGCTATAACGTCCGGATGGACAGCGTCCGGATCGAGACGGCAACCATACTGGAACGCGAGATCAAGCTGCGATTCGCGTCCGCCGACGAAGCACGGGCCGCAGTTCTCAATGCCGGCGCTACACCCTTGCACGGACGCCGTCTGCAGGAAGACGTCCTGCTCGACCACGACGACGAACAGCTGCGACGGCGACGCTGCGTGCTGCGCGTCCGGACCGAGGGAGGCAAGAGCCGCCTGACGTTCAAGGGCCCGGTCCAGCCGTCGTCGATGAAGCTCCGCGAGGAAGTCGAGACGGTCGTCGGAGACGGTGAGGTGCTGCTGCGGGTGCTTCACGAGCTCGGATTGCACGTCTGGTTTCGCTATGAGAAGTACCGTGAGGAGTTCGCCCGCGAGGACGTCATCGTCGCCATCGATGAGACGCCGGTAGGCGTGTACGTCGAAATCGAAGGGAGCGAAGAGGGCATCACGACGATGGCCGAAGCGCTCGGTCGCAAGACCAACGACTACATCGTCGACTCGTATCGCGGGTTGTTTCTGATGCTGCGCGAGACGCTGGGGCTGACCGGCACCGACATGGTGTTCGACGACCAGGCATGAACCGCCTGCGGGCGCTGGTCCTGACTGCCGGGCTCGGCACGAGGCTTCGACCACTCACCTACGTCCGCGCCAAAGCGGCTGTGCCCGTCAACGGCGAGCCGCTCGCGCGCCGGGTTGCGCAATGGCTGGCCGCCGCCGGCATCCGCGATCAGATCTTCAACCTCCATCATCGTCCCGAAAGCATCGCGGCAGTCCTCGGCGACGGTTCGGATCTCGGCGTCCGAGTTCGCTACTCGTGGGAGGATCCGGTGCTCGGGTCGGCCGGAGGGCCGCGGCACGCACTTCCCCTCCTGGCTGACGGCGGGGCGCGACATTTTCTCATCGTGAACGGCGACACCCTGACGAACGTCGACCTTGATTCGGTCGTCGCCGACCACGAGCGCAGTGGCGCACGCGTGACAATGGCGCTGATCCGCAATCCGGCGCCAGAGAAGTACGGCGGCGTCAGCGTCTCGGCGGATGGCACGATCACGGCGTTCACGCGTCCCGGCGGTGAAACCGGGACGTACCACTTCATCGGGGTCCAGGTCGTCGACGCCGACGTGTTCCAGGACTTGCCCGACGGCGTGCGCGCGGAGTCTGTAGGGTCTGTCTATCCGAAGCTGATGGCATCAGCTCCGGGCAGCGTTCGCGGCTTCCTCTCCGACGCCACCTTCCGCGACATCGGGACGCCAGCTGACTGTCTCCGTACTTCCATCGAGATGGCAGCAATCGAGGGAGATCGGCTCACTGGAAAAGGCGTCAAAATCGCGTCGAACGCCGTCATCGAACGGTCAGCATTGTGGGATGATGTGGCCGTTGGCGACGGCGCACGTTTGACCGAATGCATCGTCGCCGACGGGGCCATCATCTCCGCGGGAGCAGTTTTCGAGCGGTGCGCGATCGTGCCGGCCGGCGAGCATCAGCCGACCGACGGCGAACGCCTCGAACAGTCGCTACTAATCCGAGGGTTGTAGGGGCCGCTCAATGTTGGAGAAAAGACAGAAAGATACCGCTGAAATTCGCGACAGGATCGACGGCTACCTGAAGCGTAGCGGTCTTGCCTCCCGCAGGCCGAAGGTGGTGCCGCTCACCGGCGACGCTTCTGACCGGCGCTATTTCCGACTTCTTCTTCCCGACGCCGCCTCGATCGTGCTCTCCGTGCATTCGGCGCCGTTTGAATTCGACGCCTTGCCATTCGTCAACGTTGCGCAGCTGTTTGCCGAGATGCCGGTGCCGATTCCGAGGGTGATCGGGCACGCCGAGGACCTGGGAGTTCTCGCGCTCGAAGACCTCGGGGATGTGACGCTCCAGGCACACCTTGGCGCCGCGACGCCCGCCGAACACGCGGCTTTGTACCGCCAGTCGGTGGCTCTGATCGCGACGATCCAGCGCCGCGGCGCCGAGTTGTCGTCGGCGCGCTATCTTCCCTATTCCAGCGCGTTCGATGTCGAGAAGCTCACATGGGAGATGGAATTCTTCGTCCGCCACTTCCTCGAGGGCTACCGCGGCGTGGAACTGACCGCGAAGGCACGTGAGGCCTTGCGGGTTGAGCTCGCGCTTCTGGTTGAACTGCTGGCGTCAGAAACCCGTGTCCTCTGCCATCGCGACTACCACAGCCGGAATCTGATGCTTCACAACAACCGGCTGTACATCATCGACTTCCAGGACGCCCGTATGGGTCCTGACACCTACGATCTCGTCTCACTGCTGCGCGATGCTTATGTCGATCTCGCGGAAAACACGGTGGACGAACTGATCGCATATTTCCTGGCGCTGAAGGGCAGCTCGGGCGGGGATGAAGCGTTCCGGCGCCGTTTCGACATCATGGCGCTGCAACGAAACCTGAAGGCGCTCGGCACCTTCGGGTACCAGACAACGTCCCGCCGCAACCCCGTCTACATCCAATACATGCCGCGAACGCTCCGCTACGTCCGTACCAACCTCGCCCGCCTCCCGGAATTCGAGGGGCTCAGCGACGAACTGTCGCGGCACATCGAAGAATTCCGCTGACGCGGTTGCGGCCGCGCGCTCCAGCCTCGGAGGCTAACGGCTGTATAATGTCTAGTTTGCGCTTCGGCATTTCCACGCACCTCTATCATGATCAGCGGCTGAGCCTGGAGCACCTGGCGCAGGTAGCCGCGTACGGATTCGACTCGATCGAACTATTCGCGACCAGGTCGCACTTCGACTACCACGACCCATCGGCAATCGCGATGCTGCGCCGCTGGCTGGCGGAGACACGCGTGAGGCTTCACAGCATTCATGCGCCGATCGCCGAGAGTCTAAGCGGCACTACGTGGGGAGCGGCGTTCTCGACGGCGTTCGCGGACAATGCGAAGCGTCAGGCGGCCGTGAAGGAAGCGGAGGCCGCGCTCGCCATCGCGCGCGAGGTTCCCTTCGACTTCATGGTGCTTCATCTCGGGACGCCGAAGGCGACGGCCCCGGGCGGTGACAACAGCCGCGCCTCGGCCGTCCGGAGCCTGGAGGAGATCTGCCGTGTCGCGGAACCGTTAGGTGTCCGTGTCGCCGCCGAAGTGATCCCGAACGATCTTTCGTCCGCGACGACCCTGGTGACAATGCTCGAGCGGGACTTCGACACCACGTCAGTCGGGTTGTGCATGGACTTCGGGCATGCCCACTTGATGGGGGACGTTCCCGACGCGATCGAGGTCGCGGCGGAACATCTCATCACCACTCACGTACACGACAACCGCGGCCGTGCCGACGATCACCTCGTCCCGTACCAGGGATCGATCGACTGGCCCTCGGCGCTCGTGACGATGAGGAAGATCGGTTACGACGGCACCTACATGATGGAACTGGCCAACACGGCCACGCCGGCGGCCGTTCTCGAGGAGGCACGGCGCGCCCGGCAACGCATCGAGCGAGCACTGGCGGACTGATGATCACGTACATCGAAGAGATCGCGCGTTTCGAGGGGCAGGCTGTTGTCATCCGCGGATGGCTGCACAACCGGCGCTCGAGCGGCAAGATCCACTTTCTCACCGTCCGCGACGGCAGCGGCTTCATCCAGTGCGTGATGAGCAAGAAGGCGGTCGGGGACGAGATCTTCCAACGCGCCGACCACCTGTCGCAGGAGAGTGCGGTCGTCGTCCACGGCACCGTCCGCGCCGATGCGCGCGCGCCCGGCGGCTACGAGATCGACGTCACGAATCTCGAGCTCGTCTCGGAGGCGCAGCCCTATCCGATCACGCCGAAGGAGCACGGCGTCGACTACCTGATGGACCGGCGGCATCTGTGGATCAGGGCGCCACGCCAGCAGGCGATCCTGCGCGTCCGCCATGAAGTGATCGATGCGGTCCGTGACTTCTTCAACAGCCGCCACTTCGTTCTGGCGGACACGCCCATCTTCACCCCCGCCGCGTGCGAGGGGACGACGACGCTGTTCCCCGTCCAGTACTTCGATGACACGACGGCGTTTCTGACCCAGAGCGGGCAGCTGTACAACGAGGCGAACGCGATGGCGCTCGGCCGTGTCTACTGCTTCGGCCCGACGTTCCGCGCGGAAAAATCGAAGACCCGGCGCCACCTCACCGAGTTCTGGATGGTGGAACCGGAGGTGGCCTACGCCACCCTGGATGACGTCATGAGCCTCGCCGAAGGGCTGGTCGTCTCGGTCGTCGAACGCGTACTCGAGAAGCGGCAGAACGAGTTGAAGGTTCTCGAGCGCGACACCAGCAAGCTCGAACGAGTCAAGGGGCCGTTCCCGCGCGTTTCGTACGACGAAGCGGCCGAAATCCTCAAGAAAAAGAACCTGCCGTTCGAGTGGGGCGGGGACTTCGGCGCCCCGGATGAAACCGCTCTTTCAGAGGAATTCGACCGGCCCATTCTGGTGCACCGTTATCCGTCCGCGATCAAGGCGTTCTACATGAAACCGGACCCCGAGCGGCCGGAGGTTGCGCTCTGCGTCGACATGCTGGCGCCGGAAGGCTACGGCGAGATCATCGGCGGCGGCCAGCGCATCGACGACTACGATCTGCTCGTCCGGCGGATCAAGGAACACAACCTGCCAATCGAGGCGTTCGAGTGGTATCTCGATCTGCGCCGCTACGGCAGCGTCCCGCACGGCGGCTTCGGCATGGGCATCGAGCGTGTCGTCACCTGGCTCTGCGGCATCGATCACCTGCGCGAAGCCATCCCCTACCCGCGGATGTTGTACAGGATGTATCCATGACAACTCCAAATTTCGACCCAAACTCCCAGGTCGCGAGCGGAACGGAGCGGGGCGCAGGGCCCCCGCGAGTGAAGCGAGTGAAGGGGGTCCGGGGGAAGCGCCCCGAGGCCGGGTCAGCGAGGGGCGATATTCCCCCGGATAAGAAATGAAGATTGGATTCCTCTCACTCGGCTGCCCGAAGAACCTCGTCGATGGCGAGGTGATGCTGGGGATTGCCCGCGACGCCGGACACGAGCTGACCGCCGACGCGGCGAGCGCTGACGTGCTCGTGGTGAACACCTGCGCCTTCATCGACAAGGCCAAGCAGGAATCCATCGATGCAATCCTCGAAATGGCGCAGCACAAGACCGCGGGCAATTGTTCGCGCCTCGTGGTGACCGGCTGCCTGGCCGAACGCTATCGCGACGAGTTGCAGAAGGAGATTCCCGAGATCGACGCCGTCCTCGGCACTGGAGAGGTGGACAAGATCCTGTCCGCGCTCGGGACTCGGGGCCCGGGTCTCGGGACTCGTGCGAGAAGACGGAGCTGTTCCACTCAACTTCCACCGCAGCTCCGTGGCCGTCCGAGCCCCGGGTCCCGAGCCCCGAACCCCGGACCCCGAGCCCCGAGTCCCGAGCCCCGAGCCCCGAGCCCCGACTCTTCCCACCTATCTCTACGATGCCGAGACGCCGCGGCTGTTGACGACGCCAAAGCATTTCGCGTACGTGAAAGTGGCTGAGGGCTGTGATTACACCTGTGCGTTCTGCATCATCCCGACGCTGCGTGGCAAGTTCCGCAGTCGTGATGCGGCGTCGATCGTTCGCGAGGCCCGATCGCTCGCCGACCGCGGGGTCAAGGAGCTGCTGCTGATCTCGCAGGACACCACCTTCTACGGGATCGACCGCGGAGAGCGTGGGGCGCTGGCGCGCCTGCTTCGTGAACTCAACGCCGTTGACGGACTCGAGTGGATCCGGCTCCTCTATCTCTATCCGACGACGATCACCGACGATGTACTGGCGGCGATGGCGGAATGCGAAAAGGTGTGCCGATACATCGATCTTCCTTTGCAGCACGCATCCGCCGCCGTGCTCAAACGGATGCGGCGCCCCGGCGATCGCCGCACTTACGACAAGCTTCTCAACCGGATCAGGCTCCAGGTGCCGGACGTTACACTGCGAACGACCTTGATCGTCGGCTTTCCGGGGGAGAGCGACGCGGAGTTTCACGAGCTCGAGCAGTTCGTGGCCGACACCGGGTTCGATCACGTGGGAGTGTTCACGTATTCACACGAGGAAGGCACTCGGGCCTTCTCGGCCGATGACAGCGTCCCGGCGTCGCTGAAGCGCAAGCGGCGAAACGCCCTGATGGCCCGGCAGAAAAAGATCGTGACCGCTGCCCAGAAGCAGAAGATCGGGAAGACCGTGCGGGTGATGATCGACGGCCCTTCTCCGGAGCACGAACTCGTCCTTCAGGGGCGGTTGCAGGGTCAGGCGCCTGAAATAGACCCCATGGTGGTGCTCACCGACTGCGATCCGGCCGCATATTCGATGGGCGACCTCATCCAAGCGCGCATCGTCGGCGCCCGCGAGTATGACGTGGTCGCAACGCCGATCTGATATATTGGTGGGTGGAACGCTTCGAGTAAAACCCGAGAGTGGGCCCAGGCCCACTTTTTCTTTTTAAGGAACAGTTTACGGCGCGGCAGAACACCGAGCGGATTCGCGCGGCCGCCCAGCGGGTCGCCGCCGGCTACGGGCTGGAGATCTTTGACGTCCAGCTTCGGCGCGAGTCGATCGGAACGGTGCTTCGGGTGATCATCGACCGTCCTGACAAGGGGGTCGTCGAAACTCCTGAGGATGCCGTCGGGATCGAGGAATGCCAGCGCGTCAGCCGGGACCTCAGCGCGGTTTTGGACGTGGAAGAAGACGAGCTCGGCGAACCGACGCTCGGCCAGCACTACACATTGGAGGTGTCGTCACCCGGGCTGGATCGCCCGCTGAGGCACGAAGCGGATTACCGGCGGTTTGCCGGGCGGCTCGCGAAAGTCGTGACCAGCGGGCCGATCGACGGGCAATCGGCATTTTCGGGCCGGCTGCGCGGTGTCGACGACGGGCGGGTGGTACTCGAGGAAGGGAAGCGGACGCACCGGGTGCCGCTCGCGCAGATCAAGCGGGCGCAACTCGCGGTGGAATTTTGAGTAGGGGCCGTTCGCGAACGGCCCCTACATTGAAGGCATATGGCAACAGTCAACCCGCTATTGCAGCAGATCGACGCGATCGCCAAGGAAAAAGGGGTCGAGCCGGAGATCATCATCAGCGCCGTCCAGGACGCCCTCGAGGCGGCCGCGCGCAAGCGCTACAAGACCGAGGCCCTGCGCGCGCGGTTCAATCAGGAGACCGGCCAGCTCGAACTGTACGCCGTGAAGCGCATCGTCGACGAGGTCACTGATCCCTCGACTCAGATCTCGCTCGGTGAGGCACAGCAGTTGTACGGCGAGGAAGCGGAAGTCGACATGGAGATCGAATTCCCGCGACCGACGGAAGACCTCGGACGGATCGCCGCGCAGACTGCCAAGCAGGTGATCTTCCAGAAGGTCCGGGAGGCCGAGCGCGAGAACGTCTACGCGGAGTACAGCCAGCGCATCGGCGAAGTCGTCAGCGGCATGGTCAAACGGTTCGAGAACGGCGACATCATCGTGGAACTGGGACGCGTCGAGGCGCAACTCCCGCGAAAGGAACAGTCGCGCGCGGAGAACTACAACGTCAGCGACCGGGTCCGCTCGGTGATTCGCGGGGTGAACCGCAGCGCGAAGGGGCCGCAGATCGTCCTCTCGCGCACCGACCCGGCGCTGTTGATCAAGCTGTTCGAGCAGGAAGTGCCGGAGATTTACGACGGCACCGTGGTCATCCGCGGGGCGGTTCGTGAGGCTGGCGACCGCGCGAAGGTGGCGGTGTATTCACGCGAGCGCGATGTCGATCCGGTCGGCGCCTGCGTCGGGATGAAAGGTACCCGCGTTCAATCGATCATCCGCGAGCTCCGCGGGGAGAAGATCGACATCGTCGAGTGGTCCGAGGATCCGATCGTGCTTCGTCACCAACGCCATCAGCCCGGCGAAGGTGCAGCGGGTTTCGGTCATCGACGACGCCGAGAAGGTCATCGAGGTGATTGTCGAGGACAAGCAGCTGTCGCTTGCGATCGGCAAGAAGGGGCAGAACGTCCGCCTCGCGGCGAAGCTGACCGGGTGGAAGATCGACATCAAGAGCGAAGAAGAAAAGCGGCGGGAGGTCGAGGAGCAGTTCGGGGAAATGGTGAGCGAGCCGGGCGAAGGCGAAGGCGCCGAGCCCGCTGCCGAATCTGCCGAGTCCGTCGCCGAATCGGTCGCCGAATCCGTCGCACCGCGAGGCATCGGAGGCCTCGGAGACCGCAGGAGAGACTGTCGCCGCCGAAAGTGCTGACGTCGAGAGTGCCGACGCGGCGCCGCAGGAGGCGCCAGAAACGGCCGACGAGCCCGTCGCGGAAGCAACTGGGGAAAAGTCGAATTCGTGAGGTTCTTGAGTAATTAATGGCAACTGTCAGGATCTACAAAGTCGCTGAGCTGCTCAACACGACGAGCCAGGAAGTGATCGCGCTGCTGAAACGCGACCACGGCATCGAGGTGAAGAGCGCCTCGAGCACGATCGAAGAAGTCGTCGCACGCGAGTTCGTCGGACGGATGGCGCGACAGCGCGGCCTGAACGTGCCGTCGAACGCGTCGTTTGCCGATTCGCCAGCGCCAGTCAAGGGCAGGAAGCCAGGCGGCAAGGCACAGGAACCCGTCAAGCCGGTTGCACCCGCGCTGCCGCCGCCGCGACTTGTCAAGAGCGCGAAGCCGATCGCTCCTCCACCGGAAATCAGCGAGGCGCCCGCTCCCGAAGCCGTTCTCGTCCCTGCGCCGCTGCCGCCGGTCATCGAAGAGCCTGTAGCCGAGGCCGAGCCGCTGCGCGAAATCAGCCCGATGGCCGCAGGCGCTCCGCAGCCGACCGCGGAGGCGGAGCCGGAGATTGCTGCCCAGGCGCCGGAAATGCCTGATGAACCTGCAGTTGCGGCAGCACCGGCGGCCTCGGCCGCGCCGCCACGTCCAGTGGTGGTCCCGCCGACAGGCCGCGTGGTGCCTCCGATGCGGCAACTGAGGGTGGAGGATCCACGGACCGGACAGGCGCCGCCAGCGCCGCCGAGGCGCCCGATGCTGGTACGGCCGCCGGTCGCCCCTGCGCCTGCGCCGCAGGCTCCCACTGGAAATCTCAGTCGCCCGGCCGCGTTGCGGCCGGGAGCGCCCGGCACGCCGCCGCGTTCGCCACACCGTCCGTCTCCGGGATTGCCACCCAGGCCTGGTCCGATGGGCGGACCGCGTCCGCTACCCTCGCAACCGGTGCGTCCGGCACAGTCGCCGCGGCCGGGTATGGCTCCCGGTTACAGACCGCCGCCACCGCGGCCGGCGCCGCGTCCAGGAGGGCCGGTCCGTCGCGAAGGCCCGCGTCCGCCGGTCGTGCAGGCCCCGGTCGCGCCACCGCCAGTCACGCGTACGATCACGCTTGCCGAAGGCATGACCGTCGCCGATCTCGCGGCGAAACTCGACGTCAAAGCGAAGGACATCCTCAAGAAGCTGATGGATCGGCGTCTCATGATGACGATCAACAGCACGCTGGACGATGAAACCGCCGCGATGGTCGCGCGCGAATTCGGCGCCGACGTGAAGATGCAGAGCTTCGAAGAGGAGATGCTGCAGGTCGAGGCGGAGGACGTCAACGAAGCCGATCGCGTGACCCGCGCGCCGGTCGTCACAGTCATGGGCCACGTCGATCACGGCAAGACAACGCTGCTCGATGCGATCCGTTCGGCGCGCGTCGCCGAACGCGAGGCGGGCGGCATCACACAGCACATCGGCGCTTACGCCGTCCAGGTGAACGACCGCAACGTCGTCTTTCTGGATACTCCCGGCCACGAAGCGTTCACGATGATGCGCGCGCGCGGCGCCCGTGTCACCGACGTCGTCATCCTGGTCGTCGCGGCAGACGATGGCGTCATGCCACAGACCAGGGAGGCCATCGACCACGCCAAGGCCGCCGGTGTGCCGATCCTCGTGGCGATCAACAAGATCGACAAGCCCGATTCGAATCCGGAGCGTGTGAAGAAGGAGCTTGCCGACCTGGGACTCACGCCGGAAGCATGGGGTGGCGAGACGGTCATGGTCGAGGTGTCGGCGAAGAAGAAGCAGAACCTGGAGTTGCTCCTGGAAATGATTCTTCTCGTCACCGAGATCAGCGACCTGAAGGCGAATCCCTCCCGGAACGGCTCGGGCACCGTGCTCGAAGCCAAACTGGACAAAGGGCGAGGCCCGGTCGCGACGATCCTCGTGCAGGACGGCACTCTGCGGATCGGGGACACGCTGATCGCCGGCACGATCGTCGGCAAGGTCCGCGCGCTCATCGACGACCGTGGACGGCAGATCAAGAGCGCTCCCCCGTCGACGCCGGTCGAAGTGCTCGGTCTCGGCGGCCTGCCGGCGCCGGGCGACGCCTTCCAGGCGCTGACCGACACGGCAAAGGCCCGTCAGATCGCTCTCTTCCGACAGACACAAGCGAAGGAGAAAGCGCTCGGCGGTAAGGGCAGCCGCCTGACACTCGAATCACTGCAGCAGCAGATCGCCGAAGGCGGGATGAAGGAACTGCCGGTGATCGTCAAGGCGGACGTGCAGGGCTCGGCTGAAGTGCTCGGCGACACCCTCGCGAAGCTGACCGACGAGAAGGTCAAAGTACGGATCATTCACAGCGGGGTTGGCGCGATCAACGAATCCGACGTCCTCCTCGCGTCGGCCTCGAACGCGATCATCATCGGATTCAACGTCCGGCCGGACCGGAACGCCGCCGACGTCGCGGAGCGTGAAAAGGTCGACATCCGCCAGCACTCGGTCATCTACAACGTCGTCGACGAGATGAAGAAGGCGATGAGCGGCCTGCTCGAGCCGACGTTCAAGGAAGTACGGATCGGCACGGCGCAGGTGCGCGACACCTTCAAGGTGCCGAAGTTCGGCACGATTGCCGGCTGCATGGTGACGGAAGGCCGGATTACGCGGGCCGGCGAGACACAGGCACGGCTCGTCCGCGACAACGTGGTGATCTACGAGGGCAAGATCGGATCGCTGCGGCGCTTCAAGGACGACGTCTCCGAGGTCAAGGCGGGCTTCGAGTGCGGCATCGGCTTCGAGAAGTACAACGATCTGAAGGTCGGCGATCTGATCGAGGTCTTCGTCAACGAAAGAGTCGCCGTCCCGGCAGGCTGAGGAGTTTTCAGTAATCAGTGGTCAATAGTCAGTGGCCGATCAGGACCCATTGATACCTGATTACTGCTTATTGATAACTGAACTATGGCTCAAGGTACACGGGCAGCGCGCGTCGGCGAAGAGATCCGTCATGAGCTCGCGGAGCTGATCGCGCGCGAAGTGCACGATCCCGGCATTGGCTTCCTGACGATCACCCGCGTGAAAGTGTCGTCGGACCTGCAGAACGCCAGCGTCTACTACACGACGATCGGCGACGAGAAGGCGCGGAAGGAGTGCGCACGGGCACTCGGCCGGGCGACACCCGTTCCTTCGTCGCAACATCGGCAAGCGCCTGCGTCTCAGACACGTGCCGGAGCTCAAGTTCTTCTACGACGAGAGCATCGAGAAACAGGACCGGATCGAGCGGATCATGCTCGATCTCCAGGCCGAGCGCGCCGAGCATCCCCACCTGAACGAACTGGCTGCCGGAAACGATGACGCAGACGACAACAAGAGATGAAATCGCGGGAGCGATCCTCCAGCGGCAGCGGTTCCTGATAACTTCCCACGCGCGGCCGGACGGCGATTCGATAGGTTCCCAGCTGGCGATGGCGTTCGCGCTCGACGCGCTGGGCAAGAGCGTGCGGCTGGTCAACGCCGATTCCGCACCCGAGCACTACCAGGAGTTTCCCGGGATGGACCGCATCGAGGTCACGGCCGGGGTCAGCGCTCCGGACGTGGACGCCCTGATCGTGATGGAGTGCAGCGACCTCTCACGCACGGGGGTCAGCGGACTCGAGGCTCCGTTCATCATCAACATCGACCATCACCTCGGCAATCGGATGTACGGCTCGGCCAACTGGCACGATGAGACCGCCGCGGCCTGCGGTGAGCTGGTCTTCGACCTCATTGCCGCGCTCGGTGTGCCGCTGACCGAAAAGATCGCCACCCACATCTATCTGGCGATCCTCACCGACACCGGGTCGTTCCATCACTCGAATATCACGCCGCGCACGTTCGACATCTGCCGCCGGTGTGTCGAGGCCGGCGTCAATCCCGCGGCCATGGCGCGACGCGTATTCGACAGCAACAGCTTTGGAAAGCTGAAGCTGATTGGCGCGCTGCTCGATGACATGGAGCTGGTCGACGAGGGACGTCTGGCGGTCCTGCACCTGGACGAGCGAATGCTCGCCCGCTGCGGCTGCACGCCGAACGATACCGAGGGGTTGATCAATCTGCCGCTGACCGCGCGCGAGATTCAGGCGGTCGTCTTCTTCAAGATCGAGTCGGGAGGAGAGCTGCGGGTCAGCATGCGGTCGAAGTACGACGTCGATGTTCGCAGTGTCGCCACGGCCTATGGCGGCGGCGGCCACAAGAACGCGGCAGGATTCACGCTGCAGGCCGAAGAATCGGATGTCCGCTCCGCGATCATCCAGAGGCTGGTCCATGCCATCGCCAGGGGGCTCAAATCCAGACCTGACGCTGTTAACTCCTAACCGCTAACGTCCTAACTCCTAAGTGGAGGGTCGAGAGTCGAGTTAGTTTGAGATTAGAAGTTAGGAGTTAGAAGTTAGAAATTGACACGTGTACAGTTTGATGGCGTCCTTGTTCTCGATAAGCCATCCGGCCCGACATCGCACGATGTCGTCGCACGCGTGCGCCGGGCCCTGGGCACCAGCCGCATCGGCCACACCGGAACGCTCGATCCCCTGGCGACCGGTGTGCTTCCGCTGGTGATCGGCAAGGCGACCCGGCTGGCCTCCCTGCTCTCATCCACTGACAAGACGTACGAGGCTGCGGTACGACTCGGATGCGCAACCGAGACGTATGACGCCACCGAGCGGCTGGCCGCTGGGCTTGCTCCACCTCCAGCGCCCGACGTGACGCGGGGAGCGGTCGAACAGGCACTAGGGGAGTTTCGCGGGCGGTATCTTCAGGCTCCGCCAACGTATTCGGCCAAGAAAATCGATGGCGTCGCCGCTTACCGGCTGGCCCGCCGGAACAAGCCGGTGCAGCCGGCACCAGTCAGTGTCCACGTGTCGGACCTGACCCTCCTCGATCTTCTGGACGGCCTGGCGCGGCTGAGGGTCACAGCGTCGGCAGGGTTCTACGTGCGGTCACTCGCACACGAGCTCGGGGCACGTCTGGGCTGTGGCGCGCACCTGGAGGGATTGCGCCGAACGCGGGCAGGGGCATTCGGTGTCGACCAGGCGACGCGTCTCGATGTGATCGAAGCGGAGGGCTCGCGGGCGGCGGAGCGGCTGCTGCCCATGAACGGCCTGCTGCCTGACCTTCCGGCGTTTGTTCTCACCGAAGCCGGGGCCCGGCGGGCCTCCCACGGCAATGAGATCAAGCCGGAAGACATCGTTGCACCGGCCCCTGGGACGGTCGGGACCCCGCGGCAGGGTCCGATTCGTCTGCTGGACGGGTCCGGCAGGCTCCTGGGCATCGCCCGCGAGGCCGGCACGGGTGCTTTGCGGCCGGCCGTCGTATTGGTGTAAGATATTGAGTCTGTTTGACATAACGGCGGTCTGGTGGGCGCATCCCGCGTCTGTTACTGGGCCGTGCGTGGAGGAAAATGAGCGTGGCATTTACGAAGGACCGCAAGACCGAAGTCATCGGCAGTTACAAAACCCACAACACCGACACCGGTTCCCCTGAAGTGCAGGTTGCGCTTCTCAGCGAGCGAATCAACTACCTCACGGAGCACTTCAAGACTCACGCGAAAGACCATCACTCCCGCCGCGGGCTGCTCAAGCTCGTATGGCAGCGGCGTCGCCTGCTCGACTACCTGAAGGGCAAGGATGTGGACCGCTACGCGGAGTTGATCAAGCGGCTGGGGATCAGGAAGTAAGAACGTTAGCGAAGCATCGAGAGCTGGCGCAGCTCCTTTTTGGAAACAGAGAACAGCATGCATACACGCGAAATTTCGGTTGGCGGCACAACTATATCGATCGAGACCGGACGGCTGGCCAAGCAAGCCGACGGGTCCGTCGTCGTCCGTTCCGGCGACACGGTCGTCCTCGTCACCGCCTGCGCGGCGGCAAACCCGCGTGAAGGGATCGACTTTCTTCCGCTGACAGTCGACTACAAGGAATACACCTACGCTTCGGGCCGGATCCCGGGCGGTTTCTTCAAGCGTGAAGGCAAGCCGACCGAGAAGGAAGTGTTGACGAGCCGCTTCATAGACCGTCCGATCCGCCCGCTGTTTGCCTCCGGCTGGCGGCACGAGACGCAGGTCATCGCGCTCGTCCTCTCCGCCGATACTGACAACGATTCCGACGTCCTCGCGATCACCGGAGCCTCGGCGGCGCTCGCGCTGTCCAGCATCCCGTTCACCCGCACGATCGCGGGCGTCCGCGTCGGCCTGCTGAATGGCGAGTTCGTCATCAATCCGACCTTCGCACAGCGCAAGGAGAGCCGCCTCGACCTGATCGTCGCCGGCAGCAAGGATGCGATCGTGATGGTCGAAGCGGGAGCGAACGAAGTCTCCGAAGAGGAGGTCGTGCAGGCGCTCGAGAAGGCGCAGGCCGCGATCCGGGACATCATCGCCGGCATCGACGCCCTGGCGGCACAGGCCGGCAAGAAGAAGATCGAGGTCAAGGCCAGGGAGTTCGGCAAGGAGTTCTACCGCGAGGTCGAGGAGAAGGCCTACGGACCGCTTGCCGACGCAATGCGGATCCAGGACAAACTCACGAACTACAGCACTGTCGACCAGGTACTCGCGGATCTCGTCGCCAGCATTCCCGACGCCGAGATCGAACGTCGCAGCGACGCCAAGGCGATCTTCAAGGAACTCAAGGAGAAGGTCATGCGCGACGAGGCGCTCGAGCGCGGCCAGCGCCTCGACGGCCGTGCGTTCGACCAGATCCGCCAGATCACGATCGAGGTGGGCGTACTCCCGCGCACGCACGGTTCCGCCGTGTTCACGCGCGGTGAAACGCAGGCGCTCGTGACGGCGACGCTCGGGACGGCCGACGATCAGCAGAAGATCGAAACGATGGACGGCGAGCAGTGGAAGCGCTTCATGCTCCACTACAACTTTCCCCCCTTCTCGGTCGGCGAGGTCCAGTTCCTGCGCGGCCCGGGTCGCCGCGAAATCGGCCACGGTGCGCTCGCCGAGCGGGCGCTGATGCCGATGATGCCGACCGAGGAACAGTTCCCCTATACGGTCCGGATCGTCTCCGACATCCTCGAATCCAACGGCTCCTCGTCTATGGCGTCGGTGTGCGGCGGGTCGCTGGCGATGATGGATGCCGGTGTCCCGTTGAAGTCGCCAGTCGCCGGCATGGCGATGGGCCTGATTATGGATGAGTCTTCCGGCAAATACGCGATCCTGTCGGACATCGCCGGTGCCGAAGACCATTACGGCGACATGGACTTCAAGGTCGCGGGAACACGCACCGGAATCACCGCGTTGCAGATGGACATCAAGGTTTCGGGGATAACGACCGAAATCATGAGAAAGGCGCTCGAGCAGGCCCGCGTCGGCCGGCTGTTCATCCTCGAAAAGATGGTGACGACCCTCGGCGGCTCGCGCTCGGACGTTTCAGCATACGCGCCGCGAATCGTCACGATCAGGATTCCGGTCGACAAGATCCGCGACGTCATCGGGCCGGGCGGCAAGATGATTCGAAGCATCATCGAGCGCACCGGCGTGAAGATCGACGTAGAGGACGATGGGCGCGTCAACGTTGCGTCGGCTGACGAAGCGTCGGCCCAGAAGGCGATCGGCATCATCCAGGAGCTGACCGCGACGCCGGAGCTGAACAAGACCTATCTGGGTAAGGTCCAGCGAATCACCGACTTTGGTGCGTTTGTCGAGATCATGCCCGGGCTCGACGGCCTGCTGCACGTTTCCGAAATTGCGCACTATCGCGTCAAGGACGTGCGTGACGAGTTGAAAGAAGGGGAACAGGTGATGGTCAAGGTGATCAACATCGACCCCTCAGGCAAGATCCGGTTGAGCCGCAAGGTGCTGCTGAGCCCTGAAGAAGGCAAGGCGCAGCCGGCGGGGGCCGGCAAAGGCGCGGGCGGGGGTAAGGAAAGCACGAGCTGACCAGCTCGTCCAACCAAAGCCGGCCGTCAGGCGTCGTAAGGAAGGCTATGGTTCGAAGAAATACTGTTCTGGCGGTCGTCTGGCTTGCGTGCGCCGCAGGGGCATTTTTCGCCCTGACCGGCGCCGCCCGCTCGGCAGGACAGGTCCGCGAGGTCAGCGTCCGCGCGGACCAGTACGCCTTCTCCCCGGCGCGCATCGAGGTTCAGAAGGACGAAATCGTAAAGGTGACCTTCACCGCCGTCGACATCCCACACAGCTTCACGATCGACGGATACAGGATCTCCAAACGGGCCGCTGCGGGGCAGACAGTGACATTCGAGTTCCGCGCGGACCGGACCGGGCCCTTCCCCTTCTACTGCAATCTGTCGCAGGACGAGCGCTGCAAGCAGATGCACGGCGAGCTCAGCGTTAAGTAATCGGCGGTACACTCAGGACCGTGCGCCGTGCGCTGCTCCTGATTCTTCTCTCCATCCCCACCTTCTTCGTATTTCTCGGCAGCGCCGCCATTACTGACTCCGACGAGGCCTACTACGCCGAAGCGTCGCGGGAAATGATCGAAAGCGGCGACTGGATCACGCCGCGATTCAACTACGAGCTTCGATTCGAGAAACCCATCCTGTTCTACTGGATGGTGGCCGCCACGTATGCCGTCGCGGGGGTCAGCGAGGGCGCGGCGCGCTTCTGGGCGGCAATGTCAGGTGTCGGGCTGGTAATGGTCGCCTACGCTACTGGTCGCCGATGGATCGACGACGATGCGGGGTTTCTCGGCGGGGCCATTACCGCCACCAGCTTTGCGGCTGCGGCGATGGCCCGGCAGTCGCTTCCCGACCTGCCGCTCGCTTTCTTCATAACCCTGGCCGTGTGGGCCGGGTACGAGGCCCTGGCGCCCGCGCAGGCGCCGCCTGGACGCTCGAGCCCGCGCCGGTGGCTGTTACTGTCTTCCGCTGCCTGCGCGCTGGCTGACACTCACCAAGGGGCCGGTAGGCCTGGCTCTGCCGGTGCTGATCGTCGGATCGGCGGTGGTCCTCGAATACTTCTTCGGCGAGGTTCCCCGACGGGCGCCGCGGATTCGACTGCTGGACCTTCTGCTCGCATTCGCCGTGTTCGTACTGATCGCCGTCCCCTGGTACGCGGCAGTCACCTGGGTCCATGGTTCAGGGTATCTCTACCGCTTTTTCGTCGCCGAGAACCTGGACCGCTTCGCCACGGCACGCTACAACGATCCGCGGCCGTTCTGGTTCTACATTCCAATCCTCATCGGCGGCCTGCTGCCGTGGTCGATCTTCGGCTTCCTCTGGCTGCGGCGGCCGGGTGCTGGATCCCGGCAGGACGGGAACTCAGCGACGCGTACTCGGCTGATCATGTGGGCGGTCGTGCCGCTCGCGATCTTCTCGGTTTCCGTGGGCAAGCAACCGCGTTACATCCTTCCCTGCCTCGTGCCGCTTGCGATCCTCCTGGGATCCACGATTTCCAGCCGCGTTCGAGCGAGTGCGAGCGCTGGGCGCGACGTCCCGCTGACGATTGCGGGTGTGCTCGCCGGTGCGGTTCTTCTCATCGTGGGAGTGCTTCTCTTTCGCGCAGCGCCGCTGGTGACAGCAGCGGGCGGCGGCGGGACTGCACCATGGTCCATTCTGGTCGTCGCGTGCGCTGTCGCCGTGATTCTTGTCGCGGTACAACGATCCGCGCGGCTCCTGCCTGCGACGCTTGCGGTTTCTTCGGCGTTGACGTTGCTGTCGCTTTATGGAGCGGTCCTGGCCTCCCCGGGCGCCGAACCGGTCATGGTCGCCGCGCAGGCGCTGACTCGCGGGGGAACGCCGGAGCTCCGCATCTGCGCCTGCGGCGCCTTCCTGCGAAACCTTCCGTTCTACGTGCGTTCACGCATCGTCCCAGCCGGGACACAGGAGGAGGTCAACGCCGTCCTTTCGGCTGATACCCCGACGACCGCCGCCATCGATGTGCGCAAGCTGGCGGAAGCCGAAACGGCTCTCAGCCGCCGCTTCGAGCGACTCGCCGAGATTCCGTACCTGAATACGGCACTCCTGCGCATCGACGATTTCCTCTACCCGGATCCGGAGCGCGCGCTCCAGCGAGTCGTCATCATCAGAACGCGATGAGCCGGCGTGTCGCATCCCGCCTCCCTGAGCTCGCCGCATTCGTCGCCATTGCGTTCGCCCTTCGTCTAGCCTTCGGCCTGACCTACGAATTCTGGGCAGACGATGAACTGCAGATCTATCTGATCGGTTTGAGTCACTACTCGACCGGTGAGTGGCCGTGGTTTGGCCCCGACGTCGTGTATTCCAGGACGCGCATCCCGGGCGCGCTCATAGGACTCCTCGTGAGCACTCCGCTGCGGTTGTTGGCGATACCCGAAGCGCCCTACATCCTCCTCAACCTGCTGTCGGCCGCCGCGCTGACGTTGCTCGCGTGGTACATCGGGCGCAGAAATCCGGAGGTGCCGCGTTGGTTCCTCTGGTCCTGGATCTTCTTCGCCCCGTGGACGCTGAATTTCTCCGCGCACGTCGTCAATCCGTCCTACGTCCTCACCGGCAGCATCGTGTTCTTCGTCGGCGCGTTCGAGTTGCTGCCGCGACTGTCGGTCGGAGTGCTGCCGCACCGTGTCGCGTTCGCCTGCATGGGGTTCGGTCTGCTCTGGGTCTATCAGCTGCACCTCGCGTTCACGCTGATGCTCCCGTTCGTCGCGGCAGTCTTTGTGACGACTGCCTCGAGAAGCTGGACCGATGCTGCCGCGGGGGCCCTCTGGTTCGCCGCTGGTGCAGCCATTCCGGCGCTCGCGTTGCTGCCCACGCTGATTCGGTTTGGCCTGGCCAGCTCGGTCGCGACCGCCGGCGCGAACATGGTGGTCGACGTCACGAACGTCGTGCGGATCCCCGAGATCACCGCAAGGTTCCTGTCCTTTGCCAGTTTCGAACTCCCCCGCTTTCTCGGGAACAACACCGCCTCCCGTCTGGAGTTTCTCTCGCGTCACGCCTGGAGCATCCCTTTTGTGATCTTTGCCGGCGTCGTCGGACTTCTGCAACCGTTCGTCCTGCTGGTGTTCTTTTTCCGAAAACGCAGCGAACGGCCGGAGTGGCACGCCGTCAAGTGGACAACGCTTCTGACCCTCCTCTTGATCTGCGCAAGCTTTCTCTTCTCCGTCAAGGATCCTGCGTCACACGCGTTCTACGTGATCTTTCCGGTCGCGACGATCTACGCGTTCTATTGCTGGGAAGTGCTCCTCCGACGAAAGTGGGCGCGCGGCGTTGCAGCGGCGCTGCTCGTCTGCACCGCCGCCGTCCACCTGGCGATCGCGATCGACCATGTTGGGACGCGCTCCCTCTACACGAACCGCGAGCTCGTCGTCCGCGCGATCCGGGAGAAGAACTATCGATTGCTGGGCGAGAGACGTCCGGTGTCCTGGAGAGAACAGAGGTGACGGAGATAACGGGTTCACACGGAGGAACGGAAGAACGGAGACGTACGGAGGGCGCGGGCCGGCCGGCCGCGCAGTTGCCGCAGACCGAATGCAGGCGCCCCGCAGGCCTCTGCGTCTCGGCGTCCTCGCGCCCTCTGCGCCAGCGGACCCGACGCCACTGGCTCACGACCGACGCGACGACACGACTCGAAGGTCGTGCCGTCGTGTCGTCGTGTCGTCGTGACTTACCGTCGGTGCGTTCACTGCGCGGCGGAGCCTCTCAGCACGCTATGCCGGTATCCGTACGCGAAGTAAAACGCGATCCCGATCGCCATCCACAGGATCAGCCGCTCCCAGGTCGCCCACGGCAGGCTGAGCATCAGCGCAAAGCTCACGATCGCTGACACGATCGGCAGGAGCGGCACCAGCGGCATGCGGAACGGACGCGGCAGGTCCGGGCGCGTGCGACGCAGGACGATGATCCCCATGGAGACGATGACGAAGGCCATCAGGGTCCCGATGCTGACAAGATTGCCGAGGGCGCCGATCGGCGTGAATGCGGCGGCCATCGCGACGACAACTCCCGTGACGAGCGTCGAAACGTGCGGCGTATGAAACCGCGGGTGGACTTTGCCGGCCCAGCGCGGCATCAGGCCGTCTTTCGACATTGCCAGAAAAATCCGCGGTTGAGCGAGCATCATCACCACCATCACCGAGCTGAGGCCCGCAAGCGCCCCGACGGTGACCAGGATCTTCATCGCCTCCATCGTCGTCGACCACGGCGTACCGGCGGCGCGATCGGCGGCTGCTTGAATCGCGACGACGAGCGGCGCGGGCTCGTTGAGCATGGCCTTGTACGGCACGAGGCCGACCATCACCGCTGACACCAGCACGTACAGAACGGTGCAGACCGCCAGAGATCCAAGGATGCCTCTCGGCATGTCGCGCTGCGGATTTCGAGCTTCCTGTGCCGACGTCGAGACTGCGTCGAATCCGATATAGGCGAAGAAGATGACCCCAGCTCCACGGAGGATGCCGCTCCAGCCATACTCGCCGAATCGCCCGGTGTTCTCGGGGATGAACGGGTGCCAGTTGGCTCGGTCGATGAACATCGCGCCGGCGCCGATGACGATCAATACCACCGCCACCTTGACGACGACGATCGCACTGTTGACGGAGGCGGATTCTCTGACGCCGAAGATCAGAAGGCACGTCACGATGGCGGTGATGATCACCGCCGGCAGGTTGAAGACCGCCGTCACCGGGTCACTTCCGGCAACCGTGACGACGGTGCCCGGCGCCGCACTGAAAGCGGCGGGAAACGTGTAGCCAAGCTGCGCGAGCAGCGTCACGAGATTCCCGGACCATCCGACCGCGACGGTCGCTGCTCCCAGAGCGTATTCGAGGATCAGGTCCCAGCCGATCACCCACGCGACAAACTCCCCCAGCGTCGCGTACGCATAGGTGTAGGCGGATCCGGCGACCGGCACACTGGCGGCAAACTCGGAATAGCACAGTGCCGCGAGCACGCTGGTGAGGCCCGCCAGCACCATCGAAATGACGATGGCCGGCCCGGCATTGGCCGCGGCCGCCTGGCCGGTGAGGACGAAGATGCCCGTGCCGATGACTGCGCCGACACCAAGCATGACGAGCTGGCCCGGGCCGAGGACGCGGCGGAGCCCGCCAGTTCCCTCAGCTCCAAGCTGCTCCCGGGAGATCTCTTCGATCGATTTGGTGGCAAGGATTGACATGCCGGCAGTCTGTGAGGGCGTCCACGGCGTGTCTTGAAGGAGAGGTCAATTGCCCGCAAGAATTCTTTAAGTTCTTCTTAAGGTGCGTTGATACGGGAAATTGCTAGGAATTCCTGGCTGTTTCCTGGTTCCTGCGCTGAGCTACAATCCGGCCCGAAGGACTTTCATGCATCCGTGGCACGACACCTACGTAGACGACGCGCTGATCGAAACAGCGTTCCGCCGTCGTGATCGAGATCCCGAAAGGCAGCGAAGAACAAATACGAGCTGGACAAGGATACACGGCTTGCTGCGCCTGGATCGCGTCCTGCACAGCGCCGTCTATTACCCCGCCGACTACGGATTCATTCCCCGAACGTTCTGTGACGATGGCGATCCGCTCGGACGCCCTGGTGCTCAGCCAGGAACCCGTCTATCCGCTCACGATTGTGGAAGCGCGGGCCATCGGCGTCGATGCGGATGCGAGATGAGAAGGGCATCGACGACAAACATCGTTGCCGTCTGCGGTGCGCGATCCGGCGTTCGCCGATTACCGCGACAAAGCCGAACTGCCGGCAGCACGTCCTGCGCGAGGTGCGCCGATTGCTTCGAAGACTTACAAGTCGCTGGAGCAAAAACAGGTCAGTCGTCGAAGACCTGCGTCGGACCTCGCCGAGGCGATGCAGATCATTCGCGAAGCGTTGGACCTATACCGAAAAGCTGCGAGCGAGGTGCAGGTCTGCATGACATTCGGATTTCCAAGAGTCTCCATGTCATCGCAAACGCTGCCGTCGATGCCATCTTCTGCGGCGCGAGCGCCGGCGGTGACGTTCGGGCCGTTCGAGTTCGACGCGCACCGGCGCTTTCTGCGGCGCGAAGGGACGGAGATACCGCTGCCGCCCCGCGTGCTCGGCGTCCTCGAGCTGCTGCTGGCGCGCGCCGGCGACGTCGTGTCACGTCAGGAAATCATCGACGCGGTCTGGAAGGAGGCGTTCGTCACCGATACGTCCCTGGCTGAGGCCGTGAGCTTTCTCCGCCAGGCGCTCGGCGACGATCCCCAGTCTCCTACCTATATCCAGACCGTTCATCGGCGCGGATACCGGTTCGTCGCGCCGCTCACCGAAACGCCGGTGTCCAAGCCACTTCCTGTCGACCCGTTCACGCCGCCGTCGGTGACGGACGCGGTGAAGCCGTCGATTGTCAACGAACTCCTTCCGTGGAGCGTCGCGACGCTCGCCGTCGTTCTCGCGATCAGCGCCATCTGGTATTCGCAGAGACTTGAACCGGTCACGCCCCAGGTGATTCGCCTGACGCTGAACGCCGGCCCAGGACTGCGCTATGACGACCGGGCACCGGCCCTGTCGATTTCGCCAACAGGCACTACCCTCGCGTGGTCGGCCTGCAACGGCAGCGCGTGCCAGCTCTACGTCAGGTCGCTCGACCAGCTCGATGCCAGAGCGCTTCCGGACACCGAGGGAGCGGCAGCGCCGTTTTTTTCGCCGGACGAACGATGGCTCGGGTTCTTCGTGGCAGGAAAGCTCAAGAAGGTGGCGTTGGCGGGCGGTGCTGCCAGCATCATCGCCGACGCGTCACAGCCGTTTGGCGCCACCTGGCTGCCCGATGGACGCATCGTCTACGCGGCATCGATGGCCGGCGGATTGATGCGCGTCAGCGAGGCCGGGGGGGAGCCGCAAGCTATGACGCAGCCGGACGCCGCCGCTGGTGAGATCCGGCACGTCTTTCCGGCCGCGGTGCGCGACGGTGACGCGGTGCTCTTTACCATCGTCACCTCGCCGCTGCCAGCCGCCCGCGGACGACTCGCTTTGCTCCGCTATCCCGCTGGAGGCCCGTGGCGCACCGTCGCTGCGTCCGCGGACGTCGGTGTTCCGGTCGGACATGAGTACATCGCCTTCGCCACGGGAAATGACGTGCAGGTCGTGGCTTTCGACCGTGTCCGCCAGGCGCCGTCAGGCCCTGAGCAGACGGTCATCACCGGAGTAGCCTCGCCCCACATCGCTTCGTCGGGCGGGGGCAGCTTCGTCGCGGTGTCGCGTGGCTCCCCTCCCACGGCCGAATCCACTCTGCCACGCTGGACGTGGAGTGATGCGAGCGGATCCAGACTCGCCGAGGGTCTCGAGGATCTACTGGACGCGCGACTGTCTCCTGATGGATCACGGGTTGCGGGCGTCGGGCTCGACCCCCGTCCGGACATCTGGTCGGTCGACCTCCAGCGCGGGACGAAGACCCGCCTCACATTCGGCGGCCCGACCGCTGCGCCAGTCTGGAGCGCTGATGGCGCAGAGGTACTGTATGCCGTCCGTCACGGCGAAACCTACGAGATATGGGCCAGGGCGGCGTCCGCGACGGGAGACGAACGACGCGTGCATGCGGTGCAAGGCCGTCATCTCTTCCCACGGTCGGTGTCGCGTGCCGGGGACGTCGCATTCGTTCAAACCGGAGGACCAACCCGCTCCGACGTCGGCCTGCTGCGTGCCGGGCAGTCCACCGCGACGCTCATCGTCGAGTCGGCATTCGACGATCTGGCGCCGGCGCTGTCCCCTGATGGGTCGCTGCTCGCGTACCAGACCGATGAAAGCGGACGATGGGAGATCGTGCTGGTCACGTTGGCTGATGGTCGTAGATCCCCGGTGTCCAGTGCCGGAGGAGTACGGCCGTTCTGGTCGGTGGATGGCGCCACCCTCTTCTTCGAATCGGGCGACCAGCTGATGGCCGCGGCAATGACCGGGGACCGGGCGATTGGAGCGATCAGACCAGTGTTGCGCCTCGAGGGGGGAAGAGCCGCAGGCGTCCACCCGCGCGGAGCGGTACTTCTCCGACGCGCGACGGTATCAGCGTTGTCTTCTGCGACCCTGACGATTCAGTGGATCAGCGAGCTGCGTTCGAAGCTTGGTCCGCCGACTGCGACCTCACCCCGCTGACGAACGTGCGGCCTCGATCCGCTCTTCGATGGGCGGATGCGAGTGGAACAGCCAGATGACCGCTCGCGAGGGTTGTTCTTCCACGAGGTTCTGCAAGGCAAGTCTGCGCATGGCACTGACGAAAGCGTCCGCGCGATTGGTGAGCTTGAGGGCGAAACGGTCAGCGCGCCGCTCGTTCAGCCGTGACAACGCATTCACAAGCGGCATGGCAGCGAGCATCACGGCGCCGAAGACGAGGATCAGGAGCGGTAGTCCGCTGACATCGGCCGGCCCCGCGAGATGCAGCGGTTGCCACCACCGGCCAAGCGCGGTCGCCGCCGCATAACTCGCAACCAGAAGCAGCGCGGCCTCAATCGCGAGGGCCGTCGGGATGTCGCGATGGACGTGATGACCGAGCTCGTGAGCGAGGATCACTTCGATCTCGTCGTCGGTGTACTCGGCGAGTAAGGTGTCTGAAAGCAGGATGCGGCGCGTGGCTCCGGCGCCGACCAGGGCGGCGTTCGCCCGGCGCGTTTTCGCTCCGAGCCCCCATTCATAGACACCGAGCACCCGAACACCGGCGTTGCGCGACAGGGCCAGCAGCCTGTCGGCCAACGTCGCACGATCGAGCGGCGTGAACTTATAGAACACCGGAAGCAACAACACCGGTGCGAGCTGTGCGAGCAGCGCGGCTGCACCGGCGGCGATGACTCCGGCAGGCAGCCACCACCAGCGGGCGTTCCAGCCGATCAGGGCGTAGGCCGTTTCGGCGGCCAACAACAGAAACAACGTTGAAAGGGCGAACGCCTTGGCATGGTCGCGGAGCCACGTGGAGACGGGAGCGGTCGAGAGCTCGTATCGGTGCTCGAGAATGAAGTCGCGGTAAAAGCCAAGCGGGAAGGCGGCCGCTTCCTGGATGATCGCCAGGATGATGACGTAAATCGCCACGACGCCGGGCCGAGACTGCGTCAGGGACTCTGCGAAATCACGCAACAGGACCGATCCGCCCGAACCCAGAACGAGCATCAGCACCGCCGCGCTGCAGAGGAGCGACAGGACGCTCGCGCGTCTCTTCAACCGGTGATAGCGGGCGCTCTTCGGTTCGTTCACAGGGTGCATTCATGTCAATTCCTAACTTCTAACTTCTAACTCCTAAGGCTGCGCAGATTTATCTGAACGTTTAGAGGTTAGAAGTTAGAAGTTCGGAGTTGACCCCCTCAGCCGTGCAGCCTCAATTCAACTGCACGGAGATCAGTTTCGAGACGCCGGGTTCCTCCATCGTGACGCCGTAGAGACGGTTGGCGATTTCCATCGTCTTGCGGTTGTGAGTGATCAGGATGAACTGCGTATGGTCCTGCATCCCTTGCAGCATTTCGACGAAGCGGCCGATGTTGGCGTCGTCAAGCGGCGCGTCGATCTCGTCGAGCAGGCAGAAGGGGCTGGGCCGGTATTTGAAGATCGCGAACATCAGCGCCATCGCCGTGAGGGCCTTTTCCCCGCCCGACAGCAGCTGCACGCTCTGCAGGCGCTTGCCCGGGGGCTGGGCGATGATGTCGATGCCGCTCTCGAGCTGATCGCTCTCGTCGAGGAGCACCAGACCGGCGCGCCCGCCGCCGAAGAGCGTCGTGAAGGTTCCCTCGAAGTTCTCGTTGATGACGGTGAACGCTTCACGAAACCGCTCGCGGGTGGTCTTCTCGATCTTTCTGATCGCCTCGCCAGTGGCGGCAATCGAGTCGACAAGATCCTTGCGCTGCGCGGTGAGGAAGGTGTGTCGCGACTCGAGGTCGTCGAACTGATCGATCGCCATCATGTTGACCGCACCCATGCGTTCGATCTTGGCGCGAAGATCCACGACCATCTCGTCCGGCGTGAGTGCGCGTTCAACACGCGCCTCTGTAGAGGCCGGCTTTAGCCGGCCTTCTTCGAGCCGGCCCTCCGCGAGAGACCCTTCTTCGTCATCGACTTCAGCGGGATCCGGCGCATCGTCAACCGCCCTCGGTGCCGCGAGCATTCCGGCACGTTCGAGCTGCTCGACTTCCGCGGCAATTTCATCCAGGGTGGCCTGCAGCGACTCGACCGAGGCCGAGGCGAGATGCGTGAGATCTGTTTCTGCCGTTGCCCGTACGACGTCGAGCTGTGCCACCTCCGTACGGACCGATTCGAGCCCGCGGCGTGCGTCGCGAATTCGGCCCTCCTGCTCCTCGAACGACGCCCGAAGAGTCTGCGACCGGTCGTCGGCAACCCGGACGTGCTCGCGGAGATCGTCGAATGCCCTGAGATCGGCGGCAAGCTGTGACTCTGACTTCGTGACCGCGTCAACCAGATCGCGGCGGGTGCTTTCGTTGCGCCGGAGATCTACGCGCCGGGCCTCGAGTCGCTGCTCGAGGTCATGCGATGCTTCCTCCAGACGCTGGATGTCGATGGCGAGGCCGCTCGCCCGCTCGACCAGCGCCGCATGCGCGGCCTTCGCCTCGGCGGTCTTGCGCCCCTGGTCGTGCATCGCTTCGCGCGCATCGAACAACCGCCGTTGCGCGGCATTGAGCTGCTCATCGGCGGTGCGCTGTTCCCCCTCGATCCGGCTGATCGACGCACGCGCTTCGTCCTGCCGCGCGTCCTGCGCGCGGCGTTCCTCCTCGAGGGCACGGCGTTCCTTCGTGATCTGATCCTGCTTGCGCGACAGGCGCTCGGTGGTTTCCTGTGCGGCACTCACCTGGAGCTCGAAGCCTACGATCGATTTCTCCTGGCGGTGCTGCTCGGCCTGCATCGACATGATCGCGGACTCGGCGCCGGCGATGACGACGTCCAGCCTGCCGATCTCTTCGCGTAGCCGGTCTACCGCCGCACGTTCGACCTCGGCCCGCTCGCGGAGCTCCTTGATTTCGCGCTTGGTCGTGAGGATCCCGCGCGCTTCGGCACGCGCTCCACCCTCCACCACCTGGCTGCCGCGAAACACATCGCCGTCACGAGTCGCCACCGGCCCGGTCGCCAATGCAGCCGCCGCACGTGCGGCTTCGAAACTGTCCGCGATCCAGGCATTACGCAGCAACGCGCGGATCGCGGCGGGGGCCGTGCCGGTCACTCTTGCAACGTCCGAGACCGCCATGAGACCCGGCGCGGCCGGTGCGTTCCCGGTGACCTCCGGCCCGTCGATGACAACGAAGCCGAGGCGGCCCGCATTGTTGTCGCGCGCAAAACGGAGCCCCGCCCTGGCGTGTTCGTGAGTGGCGACGACAACGTGCTGGAGGAGGTCGCCAAGAGCCGCTTCGACTGCTCGCTCATGCCCGGCTTCCACTTCGAGGTAATCCGCCACCGACCCCAGGTGGGCGACGTCTTCGCGCGGCTCGCTGAGCACGAACCGTGCGGCGTCGGCGTACTCCGCGCGAGCCGCTTCGAGCTCCTCGAGGGACGCGAGCCGGGCCTGTACTCCCGCCAGGTCGTTCTCCCGCGTTCGGAATTCGCCGAGACGCCCTTCGCGGTCCGCGCGTGCGCCGGCAAGCTCCGATTCGCGTGCCAGCCGCTCGAGCCGCAGGGTGTCCATGGCAGCACGCGCCCGGCTCAGCCCATTTTCAGCGGCTGCCCGCTCCTGTGTGGCCCGTTCCGATTCGACCCGGAGGTCGTTGGTCTCCCCGTCGAGTTTGGCGATCTGCTCCGCCAGCCGTGTCGCGGCCGCGGCAGCGTGGTCCATCGCGTGGCGCAGCGCCGTCGCTGCGTTGAGCGCCGCGAACATCTCGCTGCGCGCACCTTCGACATCCGCTTCGAGGCCGGTAATGCTGCTCTGCATCGACGCGAACGCCGACTCCTCGGCGTGCATGACTCCGGCGGCGCGATCACGTTCCGCCTCGGATCGTGCCTGCGCATCGCGGCGCGTCTGGAGCTCGAGTCGCGCCGGATCGCGGCGTGCGTCGAGCGCCTGCACCTCCTGCTCGATGTCGGCTGCCGTCCGCGCGAGCATCTCGACCTGCTGCTTGTCGAACTCGATCTGCTGCTGGAGCCGTCCGATGGCAAGCTCACTCGCATGTGCGGCTTCCCGCGCAGCGGTCGTGGTCGTGTCCGCTTCCGTGAGCTCCAGGCGCAGCCGCTCGAGCGAGGTCTCGGTCTCGGCGAGCCGCGCTGCAGCCACCGTCTCCCGCTCCCTGGCCTCCGCGAGTCTTGCGCGTGCCGATTCGATCGCTTCGCCGAGGACGCGGTAGCGGTTCGCGAACTGCACCTTCTCCCATCGGCGCAGCTCATCGCGCAGGCGCCGATACCGGCGCGCCTTTGCCGCCTGCCGCTTCAGCGCGCCACGCTGCTTTTCGACCTCATAGACGATGTCGTCGACACGCGTCAGGTTCTGCTGGGCAGCTTCGAGCTTCAGTTCCGCCTGCCGGCGGCGGTTCTTGTACTTCGTGACGCCAGCCGCTTCTTCGATCAACTGCCGCCGGTCTGTCGGACGCGCGCTGAGGATCTGGCCGATCTTCCCCTGCTCGATGACGGCGTATGCCTTGATGCCCAGGCCGGCGTCCATCAGCAGATCCTGAACGTCGCGCAGACGGCAGTTCTCACCGTCGATCAGGTACTCGCTCTCGCCCGAGCGATACAGCCGACGCATCAGTTCGACGTCCTTGACGATCAGCGGCTCTTCTTCGACCGCCAGGGCCGTGGCGGTCATCAGCTCCCCTGCGATCGATGCCAGCGCGGTCCGGGTACCGCCGCCGTCGCGCCCGGCGGGGACTCTCGCGGCCACCCCGGAGAGCTTCAGCCGGACTTCGGCGGTCGCCGTGGGCTTGCGCGCGTCGCTCCCCCCGAAAATCACGTCCTCCATGCGATCGCCGCGGAGGCTCTTGGCGCTCTGTTCACCCAGCACCCAGGTCAACGCATCGACGACGTTGCTCTTGCCGCAGCCGTTTGGCCCGACGATCGCGGTCACCCCGGTGTCGAAGGTGAGCTCCGAGCGGTCCGGAAAACTCTTGAAGCCAGCGATCTCAATCCGGTTCAGACGCATCGTGTTTTGTCCCTGTCAGTCGCGAAAGTGAACCACGCAAAAAAGCCGCTCCGGAGACGAGGCGAAAGACCTCGTCCCCGAAGCGGCTGGGATCGCTTCGACTCTCTATGAAGTTTGGCGGAGTAAGGTGACGACAAGCCCGTGGGTCCGGCGCCACACCCTGCCCATAGCAGGGTGGCCCCTGACGTCGGAAAACGGGCGTCAGTCTAACAAACCCCCATACCTAGGGGCAACGGCAAAGTATGGCCCTAAATGTAGCGGCCAAATGCCCTATTACTCCCCCTTCGCACCTTTTGCGCTCTTTGTCTTTGCAAGCTCGCTGAGGCGAACGGCCTCGGCAAACTGATTCGCCCCAAACTGCGCCTGCGGGTCCTTCAGAATCAGGTTCCGGCGTGCCTCGTCGATGCCGAACAGCGCCAGGTCGATCTCGTAATGGATCATCGCGCGGACGAACCCGTCGTCCTGTTTCAGCGCGGCGTCGTCAATCCGGACCTTCTGCGTTTCGAGCGACTTGCGGAAGTCGGCCATCATCGCATCGGTGATGGCGAAGCCTTTGGTGAGCGGCTTCTTGTTCTTGTTGGCGGCGCTCAGACGGGTGTCTCCCTCAGCGGTGAACTGGTCCGCGAAGTTCGCGAACACCTGGCGGCCATACAACTGCCTGCCGAATCGCGTGGGATTGAAACCTTCGACCGGCCCGGCGAGGAACTTGTCGGGTTCGATGCCCCCGCCGCCGTAGACCTTTCGACCACCGTCCGTGTACTTCAGGTCTGCACTCGAGCGGGGGTGATCCTGCTTCTGCTCGCGCCATGAGTAGGTCAGGTATTCGTCGAAACTTCCATCCCACGGCCGCTGGATCATGCGGCCGCTCGGCGTGTAATACCGACCTGTGGTCACTGCGACGCCCGCTCCTTCGCTGATGCGATAGACGGACTGAACCAGCGCTTTGCCGAATGTCGTCTCACCGACCACCAGACCGCGATCGTGGTCCTGCAGGGCGCCGGATACGATCTCGGACGCGCTGGCGCTGTTGCGGTTCACGAGAACGACCATCGGAAGATTCGTGTAGTCGCTCTTCTCCATCGCGCGGTAGTCCTGATCGGAGTTCGGGACGCGCCCGCGCTGGTAGACGATCAGATCACCCTGCGGCAGGAAGCGGTTCGACACGCGAATCGCCTGGTCGAGGAGGCCGCCAGGATTGTCGCGCAGATCGAAGAGCAGCCGCTTCATGCCCTTCGTGGCGAGCTGCTGAAGCGCCGCACCGAGCTCGCGGTCGGACGTCTCGGAGAATTCGGCGAGCTTTACGTACCCGGTTTCGTTGTCGAGCATGAAGGCGCCGCGGACGGTGGTGATATTCACCTCGTCGCGTACCACGTCCATGTTCACCAGGTCGTCAGCGCCGCGCCGCCGCAGCGAGATGTTCACCGACGTGCCCTTCGGTCCTTTGAGTTTCTTGACCGCCTGTTCGGTCGTCCACCCCTTCGCATCCTCGCCTTCGATGCGGGCGATCACGTCGCCGCGGCGCAGGCCCCGCTTGAAGGCGGGCGAGCCCTCGAAGATCGACATCACGGTGATGTCTCCTTCGATGGTCTGAATCGTGATGCCGAGACCGTAGTAGCTCCCGGACTGACGCTCGCGCATCTGCTGGTATTGCTTCGGATCGAAGAAGCTCGAATGTGGATCGAGCGTCTTCAGCATGCCCTCGATGGCGCCGTAAACCAGCCGATCCGATGGCACCTTTTCGGCATACTCGTGATCGATGGCCGAAAGTGCCGCCGTGAACACACGGTACTGCTGGGAAAGCTCGTCCTGCGACGAGACGACGCTCGAACCGAAAACGCCGCCAAGGACGGCCGACAGCAGTACGGCAATGATCGCCGCAGTCGAGAACCGAGGGCTCCGCATACATGGATCGTAACAGACCAAGTGTCACGCCCGCAACAACTTCGGGGCGAAAATGCGAGGTCGCCGCTTGACCCGGCTGGCGGCCGGTTCCTATAATCCGGCTAGACCGGGGCTCCGCCCCGGACCCCGGCTCGGTCGCTTGCGGGGGCCCCATGCCCCGCGCCACTCCCTCGCAGGCGCGCCGTGCGCGCCTGGTCCGTTATGCGGCTCGTCGCAACGAGTACATAATTCTCGGTGGTAGAGCCGCATAACGGACTAGACGGCCGATCAGCGGCCGCGTCTTCAACCGCAGGTTTTTCAAGGACTTCCGCCATGTTCGGATCCATCGGGATGCCCGAGCTGATCATCATCATGGTGATCGCGCTGATCATCTTCGGGCCGCGGAAGCTCCCTGAGCTTGGCCGCTCGCTCGGCCGCAGCCTCCAGGAATTCAAGCGGGCATCGAACGAGCTGAAGAACACCCTGGACGAAGAAATCCGCATCGAGGACGAGCGGTCTACTGATCGGCAGCGGCCTCCCGAGCAGCCTGCCGTGCCGCTCCACGTCGACGATGCGGTCCCGCGCCGGCCGAGCGACCAGGCCTGAAGTTTTATGGCGCTCGTGCCTTTCCCGCGCCCGTCGCCGGGCCACGCCGACGACGAGGACACATCAATCGAACTGACCGATCCCGAGTCCCTCGACGACTCCGGACGGATGTCGTTCCTCGAGCATCTCGACGAGCTGCGAAGGCGATTGATCCAGTCGGTGATTGCAGCGGTCGTCGGCTGCGCAGTGGCCTTCATCTTCATCCAGCAGATCTTCGCCTTCGTCATCGGGCCGCTGAAAGCAATGCTTTCGAACGGCGGCACGTTCATCGCGACCGAACCGGCGGAGATCTTCATGCTCTATCTGAAGGTCGGAGCGGTGACCGGGCTTTGCATCGCGATGCCGTTCATCCTCTGGCAACTCTGGCTGTTCATCGCCCCAGGCCTTTACGCGAATGAAAAGAAGTTCGCGATCCCGTTCGTCTTGTTCTCCAGCATCTTCTTCTTCGCCGGGGCCGCCTTTTCGCATTACATCGCGTTCCCGTATACCTGGGCCTTCTTCCTGAGCTTCGAGTCGGACCTTGTGAAGTTCATGCCGAAGCTCGGGCCCGACCTTCGCGCTTTACGTGAAGATGCTGCTCGGTTTCGGCGCGATCTTCCAGATGCCGGTACTGGTTCTTGCCTTGTCCAGTATGGGCATCATCAATGCCCGCTTTCTGATCCGGAACACGAAATACGCAGTCCTGATCATCTTCATCCTCGGCGCCGTTCTCAGCCCCGGCGGGGACATCCCTTCACAGTTGATGATGGCTGGTCCGATGCTCGTTCTCTACGGCATCAGCATCATCATCGCGTGGGTCTTCGGCCGTTCTCCAGATCCTGAATCGGCTCGATAGCGAACCCGACTTCAACCGACAACGATCGGACCGGGGTGTGCCCATGCGATACTGGATGAGTTTAGAACCTCATCCATAGTTCCCCAGCGCTATTGAGCTCGAGGTCATGTGAGGCAGTGATGACACCCACGGCTGACGCACAGGGGAACAGGGCGCGACGGAGAGCCTTACGGTCTGTCGCCGGAGCCGCGGCTCTACTCTGGGCCCTGACGGGCGCCGTCTCCGCGCAAGACTCGCGTCCATCCCCCGACACCAGGAAGGCGACGACGACAGCCGATGGCGACACCGGGCTGTGGTTCGTGCCGACCGGGGAGATTCTGCCGGCAAAGAAGTGGTCCTTCAGCGTCTACCGGGTGAACTTCGACTACGAGGAAGGGTTCACGGACGTGTCGAACTGGCCGGTCACCTTCGGCGTCGGCCTCGGCGATCGCGCCGAGCTGTTCGGCGCGTTCCATGTGGTGCGGCGCATCGACCGCGACGTCCGGCCGGTCTTCACCAGTAACCCGGAGTCGGGCGGTATGGTGAACGAATACCCGTTTGTCCGCCAGGGGTGGTCGGGGGATACCGGGCTCGGCGACCTGTGGATCGGCGCGAAGATCAACCTGATCGCGCCGTGGCGCAATCAGAACGCCGGGCCGGCCTTCGCGCTGCGCGGGATGGTCAAGATCCCGACCGCGAAGGATGATGACGACAACAACGAACCCGGCGTCGGCACCGGCAAGACGGACTTCGCCGTTGATGCGATCCTGAGCAAGGAGGTCAACGAGCGCGTCGAGCTGTCCGGCTTCGCCGGATTCATCGTCCGCGGCGATCCCGATGGCGTGGATCTGACCAACGGGATCCGGTGGGGCTTCGGCGCGGGCTTCCCGACGCGCGCGAACCTGCGGCTGACGGCGGAACTGCACGGCGAGAAGTATCTCGACGATGAGATCATCAACTCGCGGATCCTGATCGGGCACGAGGACGGGTCGATTGCGCCGCCGCTGACCAGCCTCGATTCGCCGATCAACGCGTCGCTGGGCCTGACGTGGATGCCGGGCAACTGGTTCCTCGGCGCCGGGCTGAACTACCGCTGGGCGCTCGACGGCCGCAGCGAGTTCGGCGCCTACGACGACGAGACGGGGGATTCGCTCGGCTTCCAGTTCCGCCTCGGGTATCACCCGGGCGTGCGGATCTATGTCCCACCGCCGCCGCCACCACCGCCGCCGCCACCAGTAGCGGCGAATCGCCCGCCATCAGTACGGGCACGCTGCAACCCGTGCACGGTGGAAGTCGGCAAGACGTCAACCGTCACTGCCGAGGGAACAGACCCCGACGGAGACATGCTGACCTACCGCTGGAATACCGCTGCGGGAACACTGGCGAGTCCTGCCGACCGTCAATCCCTGTGGACCGCGCCGATGCAGGAAGGGCCCGTCCCGGTGACCGTCGAAGTCAACGACGGCAAGGGGGGCGTTGCGACCGATGCGGTTACGATCCAGGTCGTCCGCCCGGCACTTCGTGAGTTCG
Source organism: uncultured Acidobacteriota bacterium (assembly GCA_963810305.1). GTDB lineage: Bacteria > Acidobacteriota > Vicinamibacteria > Vicinamibacterales > 2-12-FULL-66-21 > JACDCA01. The sequence continues at coordinate 125,279 of CAWEMY010000016.1, read as the reverse complement.
TCTTCGAGGACGTGCACTTCGACTTCGATCGCTATTCGCTGCGGCCGGAAGCCACCCGGGCGCTCGATGAAGCGATCAAGGCTTTGCAGGAGAACGCGCAGCTTCGTCTCGAGCTGGAAGGACACACCTGCAACATCGGGACGGCGGAGTACAACCTGGCGCTCGGGGATCGGCGCGCCACCGCCGTTCGCGAATACTTGACGAGCCGCGGAATCGGCGCCGACCGGCTGACTGCAGTCAGCTACGGCGAAGAGCGTCCGAAGCATGACAACGCGCGAGAAGAGACGCGGCGGCTGAACCGGCGGGCAGCGCTGGTCGTTCGGATCCAGAAATAGAGAACGTGCGACGTGCGACGTGCCACGTGCGCACGTGCTGACGTGCTGACGTGCTGACGTGCTGACGTGCTACGTGCTGACGTGCCACGTGCGGATCCGCCCGCGCTTCGCGCTACGGCGGACAGGCGTGCTTACGTGCTAGAAGTAGCTCATGAAACCGTCTCCCACTTCTGAAATCCGTAAGTTGATTGACGCGCTTGGGGAGGCGGACGAGATCAGGCGGGAGTCGGCGATCGCGCGGCTGGCGGTCATTGGCCGGCGCGCGGTGGATCGACTCGTTGCGGTGTACCCGCACCCAGCCACGGAGCGCAGCACGCGGGTCGCGATCCTCCGCGTGTTCGAAGCGTCCGGAGATCCGGGCGGACTCGCGACGGCCCGCGACGCGCTGAAGGAAGGCGGGGACGTCGCCGTCGCGGCCGCGGCGGCACTCCGCCGGCTGCTGGATCTGCCAGATGCCGACAGCTCGGCGGGGGCGCTCGATGCACTGATTGCAACCGCAATGGACGCCGCGGTCGAGCGGCGGGTTCGCGTCGCGGCGCTCGACGCGCTCCAGGGCATGCCGGACGATGTTCGCAACCGCGTCGCCGCAACGCTCGATGCTGACGTCGGCGACAGATCCCCGAAGCGCGCGCGGGTCGGGCGGCCCGATTCAGAAACGGACGCGCTGTGGCAAGACGCGCTCGAAGGACAACTCCCTGACGAACCGGCGACGCTGCGCCAGGCGGTCCAGGTCGAAGCGGGTTCAGCGGCGCTGGGGTTGCTTCAGAGACTTGTCGACGCGGTCCGAACGAGAGAGGGAAGCTCCGGGACAGACGCGGGTCGCGAAGAATGGCGCGCGATCCGCGGCGCACTTCACCAGGCGCTGGCGCTGCGCGGCAGCACCGTCGCGCTGTATGACCTGAGGGAAACGATCGCCGCCGCCGATCGTCCTCTCCCATCGTCGTTCGTCGCCGCATTGCACGCGATCGGCGACGAGACGTGCCTGGAACCCATCGCCGCCGCAGTGTCCCGGTCCGGAGGAGAGGAGAGATGGCGGCACCAGTTGACCGAGGCCTTCGAGGCCATCGTCAAACGCGAGCGGGTGCCGCCGGGTTCCGCGCTCATGAAACGGATCGGGACTCGCTGGCCGGACGCCGCGCCGCTGCTCAGTACGCCTTCGCGAACCACGCCTCGACGGAAGCGTCCCGTCCGCACTTGACGCAGCTCCGAGCGACGCGTTCGGATCCGAACGGAATGTTCCGCACCGTCGCCTGAGTCTCCGCCTTGATCTCCGCCTCGCACTGGTCGCTGCCGCACCACGCCGCGATCACGAATCCGGGCCGCCCTTCCATCGCGCGCTTGAACTCGTCGTACGAGCTCACATGCTGGGTATGGTCCTCGCGGAACTTCAAGGCCCGGGTGTACAGCGCCTGCTGGATTTCGTCGAGCAGCCCGACTGCCGTCTGGCCGATGCCTTCGAACGGCAGCGATGACTTCTCGCGAGTGTCTCTCCGCGCGACCATGACCTGTCCCTTTTCGATGTCCTTGGGACCGATCTCCATCCGCAGCGGCACACCGCGCAGCTCCCACTCGGCGAACTTCCAGCCCGGCGTGTAAGCGTCGCGATCGTCGAGCATCACGCGAACCCCGGCCGCGACCAGCTGCGCCTGGAGCTCGCGCGCTTTCGGCAGCACGGTCTCCTGCCAGTTGCCTCGCGGAATCGGCACGATGACGACCTGATAAGGTGCGACGCGCGGCGGAAGGATCAGGCCGCTGTCGTCGCCGTGGGTCATGATCACCGCTCCGACGAGCCGTGTCGACACGCCCCACGACGTCGTCCAGGCATGCTGCAGTGTCTTGTCTCTTCCCTGGAACTGGATCTCGAACGCCTTTGCGAAGTTCTGTCCGAGGTTATGCGACGTGCCGGCCTGCAGGGCACGGCCGTCGGCCATCAGCGCCTCGATCGAGTACGTGCGCGAAGCGCCGGCAAACTTCTCGCTCTCGCTCTTCTGCCCGTCGATGACCGGTATCGCCAATTCGGTCTCGGCGAATTCCTTGTAGAGCGCCAGGATCTTCAGCGTCTCTTCCTGCGCCTCGGCTTCCGTTTCGTGCGCGGTGTGCCCTTCCTGCCACAAGAACTCCGTGGTGCGCAGAAACGGCCGCGTGACCTTCTCCCAGCGAACGACGTTCGCCCACTGGTTGATCAGGACGGGAAGGTCGCGCCACGACTGAATCCACTTCGCGTAGAGCGTGCCGATGATGACCTCGGATGTCGGACGCACGATCAGCGGCTCGGTGAGCTCCTCGTCCCCTCCGCGGGTGACCCACGCCACCTGCGGCGCGAACCCGGCGACGTGTTCTTTCTCCTTCATCAGGAGACTGGCCGGAATGAAGAGTGGAAAGTATGCGTTGACGTGGCCGGTCGCCTTGAAGCGCCGGTCCAGCCCCTGCTGGATCAGCTCCCAGATCGCGTAGCCGTAGGGCCGGATCGCCATGCAGCCCTTGACCTCGGTGTAGTCGGCGAGCTCCGCCCGCCGCACCACATCGAGATACCAGCGGGAAAAATCCTCGGACTGGGGCGTGATCTCGGTCACGGCCGCTTCTTTCTTCACTCCCGACTTGCCTTCCGCCATTTCAGTTACCAGTTACCAGTTTTGAGTTGTCAGTTAAGTCAGTCGGATCAGTGATCAGTCAGTTGCAGTGATCAGAGTTCGCGAACTTCTTTCACCCGGCGTTTCCAGTGTATATCGTCGCGTTGCGGGTAATCGTCGCGGTAGTGCGCCCCACGGCTCTCTTCGCGCCGGGCGGCCGCGCGCGCGATCAGAAGCGCGACGGTTACGAGGTTCACCGCGCGCCAGCCGTCCGCGTCCAGAGTGCCGCCTCCTCCAATAAGCGCATCGACCTCCTGCCACGCCCCTTCGAGCCTCGCCACAGCGCGCTGGAGAGAACCCCTCTCGCGAAACAACCCCACGTCCCGCCACATGAGGTCGCGAATGGCCTCAACGTCGATCGCTCTCGCACCCCCGGCCGCCTTCGCACCCTTCGCACCCTTCGCACCCTCGCACCCTCGCACCCTTCGCACCCCTCGCACCCCTCGCACCCTCTTTAGCCCCCCTCATAGCCTTGGCCGCCCGCGCGCCGAAGACGAGTCCCTCGAGCAGGGAATTGCTCGCGAGACGGTTCGCGCCGTGGACGCCGGTGCAGGCGACCTCGCCTGCCGCATACAGACCCGGGACCGTGGTGCGACCGTCGAGATCGGTCGACACGCCACCCATGACGTAGTGGGCCGCGGGACCGACCGGGATCGGATCACGCGCCAGATCGAGCCCTGCGCGCCTGCACGCTTCCGAGATCAAGGGGAACCGCGCATGGACGTATGCCGGGTCCAGATCTTGAAGCGACAGGAACACGGGCCGTCCAGTCCGCTTCTCCTCACGCGCGATCGCACGCGAGACACGGTCGCGCGACGCCAGATCACCGGCGCTTTCATAGCGGCTGACAAACGCCTCCCCGGCCGCGTTTATCAGTCGCGCGCCCTCCCCCCGCAGCGCTTCCGACAGGAGAAACCGAGGCTGACCAGCCGCCTTCAGTGCCGTGGGATGAAACTGCACGAACTCGAGGTCGGCCACTGCCGCGCCGGCGCGGTAGCCCATGGCAATGCCGTCGCCGGTGGCGACCGCCGGATTCGTGGTCTCGCGATAAACCTGACCTGCTCCGCCCGTCGCCAGCAGTACGGCGGGGGCGCGCGCCGCCTGCACGCCGCCGTTGGGATCCAGATAGCACGCGCCGGAGCAGGCGCCGTCTTCAACGATCAGGTCGACGACGCGCGCATGCGAGTGAACCGTGACGCCAGGGAGCGCCGCGGCACGCGCCCAGAGGGTTCGGCCGATCTCGCGTCCGGTTGCATCGCGCGCGTGCAACACACGGCGTGCGCTGTGCGCGCCTTCGATGGCGAGCGCCGGCTGTCCCTTCTCGTCGCGATCGAATTGCGCTCCCCACGCGATCAGCTCGTGCACGTAACCCGGACCGTCTTCGACGAGCACGCGGACCGCGGCTTCATCACAGAGACCGTCGCCGGCGGCGATCGTGTCCGCCGCGTGCAGCTCCGGCGAATCATCGGCGCCAATGGCCGCCGCAATGCCCCCCTGGGCATAGCCGGTATTGCCTTCCTCGGGTTCTGCTTTTGTGAGGATCAGAATGTCACCGGCGCCGCTCAGCTCCGCCGCCGCGCGCAGCGCGGCGATGCCGCTGCCGATGATGAGAAAGTCCGCGTGAAGGTCCACGCCGTTGCCTGTTATCCTACCACCCGCTGACGATGCGCTCTTCCGCTCGCACTGGCCCTGTCCGTCTCACTGTGCGCGCCGCGTCAGCTGAGTACCGCATCGACATTTCCCCCGGCAGCTCCGATCGTCTGGCCGAGGCACTGGACGATTACGGCGTGCCCCGCCGGCGTTTCGTCGTCTCGAGTACCGGTCTGTGGCGACTGCATGGGCATCGGCTTCACGCCGTCACCAGCGAAGATCCCATCCTGCTGCCGGACGGCGAACGCTTCAAGCATCTCGGCACGGTGGGTCGGATCTACGACGCATTGATCCGCGCCCAGGCCGATCGCGGGTCCGCCATCGTCGCCATTGGCGGCGGCGTCGTCGGCGATGTGGCAGGGTTCGCCGCCGCGACATTTCTGCGCGGCATGCCGCTCGTCCACGTGCCAACGACGCTGCTCGCGCAGGTTGACAGCGCGATCGGCGGCAAGGTCGGCGTCAACCATCCCATGGGCAAGAATCTCATCGGCGCGTTTCACCAGCCTGCGGCGGTCCTGATCGATCCTGAATTCCTGAAAACGCTGCCACGGCGTGAGTTCCGCGCCGGGCTGTACGAGGTCGTGAAGTACGGAGTGATCGCGAGCCGGCCGCTCTTCGACCTCGTGTCGCTGGAGCTCAAGTCACTCTTCGCCCGTGACCCGACGCGGCTGGTCGAGGTGATCGCCGAGTCCTGCGGCATCAAGGCGTCGGTCGTCGAACAGGACGAACGCGAGTCAGGGCCGCGCCGGATCCTGAACTTCGGGCACACCGCGGGGCACGCCCTCGAAGCCGTCACGAAGTTTCGCAGGTTCAGACACGGCGAAGCAGTCGCCTTCGGGATGCTCGCCGCAGCCGAGATCGGTGTCGCTCGAGGGGTCATGCCACCCGGCGACCGCGATGCGCTTGGCGCACTGATCACGAAGATGGGGCCGCTGCCGCCTGTCGCCGACCTGGACGCGGCGCTGGTGGTCGAGGCAATGGGACGCGACAAGAAAGTGGTGGCCGGCACGCTGCACTTCGTGGTGCCGGGGCCCATCGGGTCGACTCAGATCGCGACCGACGTGACGAGTGCCGAGCTGCAGATTGCGCTGATTCGAATCGGCCTGCGGCCCGAACGCGGCCTGACCGCCTAGCCCACCGCCGGCTATTCCAGGCGGTGTTCTTTGAGTTTGCCGAGAAGCCCCTTGTAGGTGAGGCCGAGCAGTTCGGCCGCACGCCCGCGGTTCTGCTCGTTCTCGCGAAGCGTCAGTTCAATTTTTCGGCGCTCGACCTGGGAGATGGCGCGGCGGGCGACGTCGCTCAGTGTTCCGGAGAAATCGAACGTCGCCCAGGGGTCGGCAGGCGGCGCCTCGGCCACCGCCGACGGATCGACGAAGGTCAGGCTCAGATGGCGCGGCTGAATGGAATCGCCGTCGGCGAGGATCACCGCACGCTCGATGCAGTTCTGCAGCTCGCGCACGTTGCCAGGCCAGTGATAGGTCTGCAGCTCCTCGACCGCGGCAGGTGACAGCGCCAGCGGCCGCTTCTTCATGTCGCGGCAGAAGCGGTCGACAAAAAACTGCGCCAGGCGCACCACATCCCCTTTGCGCTCGCGTAGTGGCGGGACAACGATCGGAAAGACCGAGAGGCGGAAGAACAAGTCCTCACGGAACCGGCGGGCGGCGACTTGCGCCTTCAATCCACGATTGGTGGCGGCAACCAGCCGCACGTCTATCTGCACCGACGCCGTGCCGCCGACGCGTTCGAATCGTCGTTCCTCCAGCGCTCTCAGAATTTTGGCCTGCAGCGGCAATGGAAGATCGCCGATCTCGTCCAGGAAGAGCGTCCCACGATGGGCCATCTCGAACTTGCCCGGCTTTCGGCCGACCGCGCCGGTGAACGCTCCCTTTTCGTGCCCGAAGAGTTCGGTCTCGAGAAGGGTCTCCGGGATAGCCGCACAGTTGATTGCGACAAACGGCATGTTGGCGCGCTCGCTGAGCGCGTGCAGGGAGCGCGCGAAAAGCTCCTTGCCGGTCCCGCTCTCCCCTTCGATCAGCACCGTCGTATCGGTCGCGGCCGCGCGCTGCAGCGACGAAAACACCTTGCGCAACGAGGGATCTTCGCCAACCAGCTGCGGCGCGCCGCGTCGGACCGCCAGCTCCTCCTTCAGAAGCAGGTTCTCGTTGATGATGCGGCGCTGTTCGAGAGCGCGGCGGACGAGCAGGAGCAGGTGCTCGGGGTCGACGGGTTTGGCGAGGAAGTCGAGGGCCCCTTCCTTCATCGCGCGAACGGCGTCCTCGAGCGTGCCGAACGCGGTCATGACGATCACCGGGATCTCCTCGTCCACCTCTTTCGCGGCCCGCAGGACGGCGAAGCCATCCCGTTCCGGAAGCCGCAAATCGGAGAGCACGAGCGCAGGTTGCGCCTCCTGCAGTACCTGCACCGCTTCAGTGGCATCACGCGCTTCGACGACCTCGTGGCCGTCACCTTCCAGGGCATGCCGCAGCATCGCGCGCAGCGAGTCCTTGTCTTCGACGATGAGGATGCGGGAGGGTGCGGGCACTCGACGGGACGCGATCAGCGCAGCCAGCCCGGGGGGACGCCGGCCTGACGCGCTTCTTCCTCGATCTCTTCGATCTTCTTTTTCTGCAGTGCGATTTCGGATCGGACGCGATCGAGCTCGGCGATCGCCTTCTGACGATCGTCGGCAATCCGCGTCCGTTGATAAGGGTCGTCACGCGCGGCAAAGTCATTGGTCAACGCGTTGATCCGCGTCTGCAGCGCCTCCGCGATGACCTCGTTTCGTCGCAGGCCGTCGCGCACCTGCACGATCCGCTGACGCCACCAGGATTCATCTCTCGCCTCGGTCGGCGCCACTGGTGCCGCCGGTGATGAACCTTCCTTCACGCCCGCGGGTGATGTGGGTCTCGCCGATGGCAGCGGTGCCACCGGCAGATCCTGCTCGGTAAGGACTCTGCCGCTCACTTTGAGTGCTTTTCGCCGCTCCTGCTCCTGCCGTGCGAGCTCCCCGAGTGTCGGCGATTGCGACGCAGCGAGCGCCACAGACGGGGCCAGGAACAATCCCAGCGCGGTCAGTGCTGCCGCGCAAGTGAAAAGCGAATCGCGCATGTGGATCCGCATTCTACCATCGGGTTTCGCGCGTCGTGATCACCGCCACCTGCCCGGCGAGAGGCAAACCGTTTTCATCGAGCGCATGTCGAATCGTGGCTTCTACCGATCGGCGTCCGCGACCGGGACCCAGTGCGAGCGAACGGACGAGGATCAAGCCGTTGCTGTCACTCCACGCGTCTCCATCGCCGTCCTGCACATCGTCGGCAACCCACACGACGACATAGAACGGGTTGCCCGCGCCAGCACCCGTCGACCAGTTGGAAGCCGGGCCCCATGCGAACAACCGCCACTGCGGTGTATTCGCGCCCCACGTCTGGCCACCGTGGCCTCGCTGCTGGAGGTCGCCGGTCAACGAGCCCGCGCCGCAGCACAGTACGACGTTCTCACCACCGGGCAACTGTCTGGCACCGGACGGACCGCCGTCGACGAATGTCGAGGCGACGCCGGCGAGCGCCGGCGACCAATTGGATTGCGGCGACAGTTCCTGTATCGCTCGGGCAAGCCCCCCCTCGGCTACTGCGCGCGTCTGCTGCGACCGTGCGGAGCTTGCCGCCAGGAGCGTCTCCATGCGGGCTATCAATGCCGCGGCCGCTCCAGCCGCAGCAAGCATCAAGGTCAGCGTCAGCGCCAGAAGGAGGGCCGAGCCATCCTCACGGCCGAAGCGAGTCATCGCTGCAGATTGGGTGGGGTAAACGCCAGCCGCAGGTTGACGTCAGGAAGCATACGGCCCGGGGCGCGTGCCGGACCCGGCTGCGCGAAGACGTGCGGATCCGGTCCGCGAAGCATCGCCACACCCGTTTGAAGGTGAAGCGAGACGCGGATCTTCCTGATCCGCAGCAGATCCACGTCGTAGGCCGTCGCGCCGGTGCCGCACATCGGACCATCGCCGAGCGTCGCAAGGCTCAAGGTGGCGAGCTCACCATGATCAGCCGTCAGCGTCGGAAGCGGAAGGCGTGCTCCGGCCGCGTCATAGAGGCAATTGGCGACACCGGCGGGTGGCCGCGGGACGACCGGCGGCATCGGGTCGCCGTAGTACTCGAATTTCACGTCCACTACGTTATCGAGAAGCGGCAGATTGCTCGTACTCGTGTGCTCGCGTCGCAGCGTCCCATCCGCTGGCTCGAAATACAACGCCGTCTCTATCAACTGCATCACCTGCGCGCCAGGTGTCATAACCGAGAGTTCTTGGCACGGGACGATCGATCACCGTCAGCGTGTCTGTTGCGATCGACTGGATCACAACCGTGTCCCAGTTACCGGCGCGGTCAAAAATGACGACGGTCATGTCGGGATGAAAGCCGCAGGCGACTGTGCCGTCCGCACAGCCGGCATGCCGCGCGATGCGAACGACCTGCTCGCCGGGGCCGAGCGGTGCCGTGAGAGTAGTCACCGGCGCATGGTCTGGCGCATACCGCACGGTGATCGCCCCCGGGCTCACTCCACCCGCCATCCTGCGCCTCGGTTCGACGGTCGCGAAGGACCGCGCAAGGGACGTGGTGTCACGCCCGCCGCCGGCTGCCGAGATCACCGATGACAGTGCGTCGACACCTACACGTCCGCGCTGATGCAGATCAGCTGCCTCGTTCCACAGTGCACTCCTGGCGACTCCTTCGTCGAGCAGTCGAAAGACTCCGCCCGTCGCGGCCAGCAGCACCGCCGTTGCGACCAGCAGTTCGATGACCGTATAACCGTGGCCCCCCCTCATCTTGCGACCCGTGTGCGGACAGTAAGGAGCCGTCCCTCCGCGCGACCGACCAGCGGTCGCCGGCCGGCATGAGGCACGTCTTCGACGATCGGGCGGACGAGCACCTGGATCACAAGACTGTCAGGCGAGCCGTCGGCAGGGGCTGCGATCGACCACCGCCGAACGAACACGGCCGCCGCCGGAGCGGCAGGCCCCGCGGAAATCCAACGGCCGCCGCCATCGAGGAAATCCACGAACCCGGGAGTGTTGTCGTCGAGCGCGCCCGCCGGCGACAAGGTCAGTCCGCTGCCGCCGGACGTTGGCAGCTCCGAAGCCAGGTTCGTCCTGCTGTCAGTCACCGTATTTCCAGCCGCATCGAATCCCCATTCCAGGGAGCGGAGTTCCTCCAGGCGCGAAGCCGCCAGCGCAATCGTTGCGGTCTGCAGGCGGGCCGCCTGCACGGAGCGTGTCGTCGACACAATCAACTGTGCGACAGAAAGTGCCGAGGCCGCCAGCAAGGCCAGTGCGGCGAACACCTCGATGAGCGTGAAACCGCGATCGGGCATGCCCCTCCTGATTGCACCGAGCGGGCCACAGATCGGGACAGAGCCGGATCGCCGGAACTATTCGAAATTCTGTCGACGCCAGGGAGGGAGGCTGGCGAGAGAGCGCAGAAAGCGCGACGTTGAAAAAAGACGATGAGTGCGGAAATTGCGATGGTGTGTGCGCGATCAACTGCGATCGAGCGGCAGGGTAACGGTGACGCGTGCGCCACCGGCCTCGCCGTTGGCGACGGTCACCCGCCCGTTGTGAGTGACGACAATCTTCTGAACCAGCGCGAGACCAAGGCCGGTGCCGCGGGCCTTGGTGGTGAAAAAGGGCCGGAACATACGCGCCGTGACGCTCGCGTCGACGCCCGGGCCGTTGTCACTGACGGTCGTCTGCTGCATCCCCTGTGCGCGATCGACGCTGCCGTCGATCTGGATTCGCGGTGCGATACCGGCATCCCCGCAGGCCTCCAGCGCGTTGCGCACCAGATTGCTGAACGCCTGACGCAGCAGCACTTCGTCCCCCTGGACCGTGCCGAACTCACCGGCTACGTGGACGTTGCCGCCGCGCGCCACCGCATCAGACCGCACTTCATCCGCGGCGCGGTCCGCGATGGCGCGAAGCGCGACCGCGCTCAAAGTCAACTCGGCCGGCTTGGCAAAGTTGAGAAAGTTCGTGACCACCTGGCGCAGCGCTTCGGTCTCGTCGCGGATCCCCTGCACGAAAGGCTTGTACTCGGGCGGCAGCTTTTCGAGATCCACGAGTCTGCTGTAACCGTGGATCGTTGCCAGACCGTTTCGGAATTCGTGAGCGATCCCCGCGGTCAACTCGCCGACCCGCGCCAGGCTGTCCTTGAATCGCAACTGTTCTTCCAGCTCCACAACGTCGCTCAGATCGCTGAAGAGGCAGATCGCACCCTGCTTCGAGGCGCCGTCCCGGATGGGTGACACCGTTACTCCGAGGTGTGCGGTCCCTCCACCCGGCAGCCCCGTTTGCAACGTGCGTCGGATGACGGCGCGCGACGACAGGAGGCATTCCTCGACAACCGCGGCGAGTGGCGTGGCGGTGCCCAGCACTTCAGACATTGAATGCCCTTCGGGACGGCCAGCCAGACCGAGCATCCGGCGCCCTGCCGGATTCAGCGTGCGCACCACGCGGTCTTCGCCGACGACGAGCAGTCCGGATGTGATGTTGGCGATGATCTGCTCGCTCAGGCGCTCGGAGGCTTCAGCCCGCTTCTTCATGGCGTGCTGCTGCCGGGTGGCGTTGACCAGCCGGACCGCCACGAACACCACGATCGTCACCAATGCAACCGCGATGAGGAGGATGCTGATGATGACGACCGATTCGGACATCAGAACCGTCTCATATACCAGGTCAGGACGCCCTCGCCCCAGATCGATGCGAGCAGTGCCGCGAGCGCGAGAAAGGTGCCAAAAGGAAGAGGCGACTTCATCCCCCCAAACCGGAACACGACGATGACCAGGCCGACGATCGAACCGAGAAACGACGACGCGATCAGTGTGAGAAGAGTGAGCTGCCAACCGAGAAAGGCGCCGATCATCGCCAGCATCTTGACGTCTCCGCCACCCATCCCCTCCTGGCCAGCGTACCGGTAATACGCCTCCCCCACGATCCACAAGAAGCCACCGCCGGCGAGGACAGCGATCAGCGATGCGACGAACCCTGGAGGCAGGAACAGCGAGGCCACGAGACCGACGACGATGCCGGTCAAGGTAATGGCATCGGGGAGGAGGTGGTGTTCGAGATCGATGACGAAGAGTGCGATCATCGCTGCCGCGAATATCAGACGGACGGCGAGCAGTGGTGTCCATCCGAAAACAACATAGTGACCGATGAAAATGGCCGCGGTCGCAATTTCCACAAGGGGATACCTGACGCTGATGCGAGTTCTGCAGCTGCGGCAACGGGCGCCAAGGGTGATGTAACTGAGGATCGGGATGTTGTCATGCCAGCGCAGCCGCGTCCCGCAGGCCGGACACGCCGATCCTGGACTGACGACCGACTCTTTTCGCGGCAACCGGTAGATGACCACGTTCAGAAAGCTTCCGATCGCGAGACCTGCGAGCGCGACGATGATCAACTCGACGACGCTGAACGTCAACGCGGACGTTCCTTGAATGCAGGCATCGGGAACAGTGAGGACCCCATTGAAACCGTGACGCGGCCGGTCACCGGATCGATTTCGTACGGAGTCCCAGCCGGATCGACAGGAATCCCGCGTAGCGCGCCGGCACGCACCAGTGCGGGCCACGAATACGGCTCTCCCGCGCCCCTGGCCGTGGACGCTCTCACTGCTGACAACCTGTCGATCTGATCGAGTGCATCGAGCTGCAGCAGGCCGCGTTCCGCCCGCCTCCGCAACCAGTCCTCATCTGTCTCCAGAATCTGTCGCCACAAGTATCGCGCCGCGGTGCGGTCGCTGCTTTCGGTCAGCATCGCCGCAGCGACCGGCAGCAGCCAGTTCGGCGCCCCCGGAACAGCCGCGGCCTGACGGAACCAGGTCGCGGCACCGTGCGGATCCTGCAGCGCCCAGTAGTGGACCAGCCCGATGTCGTGGTAGTAGGTCCAGCGAGTCGGCTGGGCAGCTATGCCTTTTCGCAACAGCGTAATCGCGAGATCCGGACGGCCAGGCCCACCGGGGTACGGTTCGCTCAGGAAGATGGCGCCGAACCTGTAGGCGATATTGAAGTACGGATCGAGCGAGGTCGTCATGTCGAGGAGCGGGTAGAGCCGCTCGTAGTTTCGTGACCGCCCTGAGGGGGCAAGCCGTTCGCCGCCGTAGTGCTGGATGGCGCGGATCCAATAGACGTCCGCGGCGACGGCGTCGAATTCGAGCGTGATGCGGCGGAGCGCCTCGGGCGAACGAACGTGCAGAAACGTCTGCGCGTGGACCGGTTCGAGCTGGAACCATCGGTCGCGGCCAACGTGCAGGAGCACAGCGCTCATCGCGCACGCCACGGCGGAGACTCTGACCAGCGTCGTCTTCATTCGCCAACCCGTGGCGTCGTCATTTCAGGTCCCGGCGCGAAAAGATGTAGGTCCCGCCGAGGAGCAGCGCCGCAATGTACGCGAGGCCGTACGCGGTGGTGGTTGCGAGGTATCCCATCGGCACGTGAAGGCCATGGACGACCTGCATCTTCACGTCAAAAGCTGAGAAGTCAGGCAGCACATGATAGAGCCCGCGCCCGAGCCAGCCAAAGACACGTGAATCGGTAAGCGATTGGAAACCCCTCAGCTCCTGGCTGAAGTGCCCCGCGATGTAGAGGCCCAGCGTGCACGCGGCGGAGAGGAACGGGGTCGAGAACGTGGAAAAAAACAGCGCAACGGCGGTGACGACCATCAGCTCGACGAGGATCATCACAATTCCCTTGAGAAGCATCAAATCGACCGCCGGCGCGTCCCACGATGCCCGTTCGGCCGGCGTCGCCGTCCCCATCAGCCACGCCAGCACGAGGTACAACGCGACGGTCATCACCGCTACGTTCACCGCGAGCGTGAGCACCAGACCAGCGTACTTGCCGGCGATGAACTCGGCTCGGCTGACCGGTTTCGACAGGACCGCGTAGATGCTCCGGCGCTCGACTTCCTTCGATACCAGGCCGACGCCGAGAAACACCGCGATGAACAAGCCGAACGCCGCGATTGCCGCGAGACCGAGGTCCTTGATGATCTTGACGTCCTGCCCGGCGGTCAGCTCCGCCAGAAGGCGCGAGGCCGCAATGAGCAAAACCGAGAAGAGGACGAGCGTGTAGGGGACTCGGTCGCGCACCGATTCGCGGAAGACGTTGGCCGCTACGTATCTAATGACGCGCATCGCGCCCGGCGCGGGTCACGCGCTCGACGAAGAAGTCCTCGAGCGTTTCACGCAGCGGGTTCAATGAAACGACCGACGCGCCGGACGCGACGAGCTCGGTCAGAATCGTATCGGGGGAGGCGTCAGGCGGAAGCTCCAAACCGAACTGATCGGCACTGATCTGCGTGATGCTCACCGCACGCGGGCGGACGCGTTCGAGCGCCTGGCCGGTGACGTTCGCGACGACGAGTTCCCAGCCCTTGACGCTGAACGCCTGGAGTTCCGCAAGCCGGCCCTGAGCGACCAGCCGTCCGCCGGCAAGCACCGCGACGCGGCCGCACAGCGCCTCGGCGTCCGACAGGATGTGGGAGCTGAAAAACACCGTGCGCCCTTGCGTCCGCAGCTCGAGGATCAGCGCGCGAACGTCCCGGCGGCCGAGCGGATCAAGACCGGACATCGGCTCATCGAGAAAAAGAATCTCGGGATCGTTGATCAGTGCCTGCGCGATACCGAACCGCTGCACCATCCCCTTGGACAGTTTGCGTAGCTGAAACCGGCGCTCACGCCCGATCCCGACGCGGTCGAGGAGGTCGGATACGCGCTGACGCCGTTGGGGCTGAGGGTAGCCAAAGAGCTGCGCAAAATATTCGAGCAACTCTTCGGCAGTGAGGTAGTCGTAGAAGGAGGGATTCTCAGCGAGGTATCCGAGCCGCTGCCGCGCCGCGACGTCCCCAAGCGGCCGCCCCAGTATTTCGGCGCGCCCGGACGTCGGATAGATCAGCTGCATCAGCAGCTTGAGCGTGGTCGTCTTCCCCGCCCCGTTGGGACCGAGAAAACCAAAGATCTCTCCCGGTTCGATGCTCAGGGTCAGCCCGTCAAGGGCACGATGCCAGCGCCGGCGGGCGAAACCGACCGCGTAGTCTTTGGTAAGGCCTTCGATCAGAAGTGCCGGCGCCAATCAACACTCACCAATTGGCAATCTATTTCGTCTTCTTCAATTCGATGTCGACCAGGGCGTCGATGTACTGCGCCGGAGGGAGGCCGTTGCCACGCCCTGCGATCATCTTGCCGTTCAAGTAGATCGTCGGCGTGTGCGTGACTTTGAGCAGGCCGCCGAGGCTCGCGTCGGTCTTGACTTCCTGCAGCGCCTGCGCGTAGCGGGCATCGAAATCAGCTATGCCGGCCTGGTCTTTCGCTGCCTGCCGGACGACTTCTTTCGTCAGGGTTCGCTGGTTCTCGAACAGCCAGTCGTCCAGCTTCTGCTGGAACCCGGTGCCGCGCGCCATGACGTACGCGGCGGCGGCTTCGCACGCGGCGAAATGGTTGCCGTTCGGCACATTCGGATTGCACTCCGCTTCGAGCGGGTAGTGCTTCATCACGAACTCCACGACGCCCTTGTCGTACTTCGCCAGCACCGGCTTCAACTGGTCGTGCGCCTGCTTGCAACCCGGGCACTGATAGTCACTGAACTTGATGATCTGGACCCTGGCGCCCTTGCTCATCGGCAGAGGCAGCTCCTCGCGAGGCTGCACGTTCCACCAGGCCTCGAGCCGCGTCCGTTCTTCGGCACTGATCGGCGGGATCGTCGCCTGCGCGATCGCCGTCCCCCCGGGGGCCGCGCTTTCTCGCGGAAAGTAGAAAATGGCTGCGGCGGACGCGCCGATTACGACGACGGCGATCAGCAGCGAGATCGGCGAGACGATCAGCGTTCGGATGTCGCGCCATGCGCGACCAGGCAGTGTAGTCATGGCAAATGTAGTGGCTCCACCGGAAATGATGAATATTGCAATCACGGAGACATACGTGATCGCGCACAGGATGCAGAACACTTTCAGAACGACGTACGACGCCCAGCCGAGATAAAGGGCGAACGCGAGACCGACGGTCGAGAGAACGAATATATAGGCCGGCGCGTTCTCGCCGCTGGGGGATCCGGGCCTTCCGGCCATGCCGGCAATCGCGAGCACCAGGCCGAAGAACACGACGCCGGCAATCGCCACCGGCACCCCCATGAAGCTGCCGTACTGGCTGGTGTAGGCCTCCGTGCAGGTCACCGTCGCGCTGACGTCGCAGAAACTCGAGTATGACGGGTCCGTGAGGAGGTTGTAATGGACGTAGCTCGACACCGACGAGGCGCCGAGCCCGACCACGGCAAACGCCAGCAGCAACGTGCGGCTTTTCGAAGACATCAGATGCTGTAAGGCGTTCAGTCTACTTCACTTCGACGCCGTGGCCGGGCGCGCCGGTCTCCGGCATGTTGCCCGCATAAGTCGCCGAATCCGCGTACACGACGCGATCGGTGTTGGTTGCGAAAAACTGAATCCCGGACACCCCCTGCGACGTGGGATCCGCCGTCACCTGATAGGCCGGCACGGTTGTGATCCCGTTGCACGCGGTCGGGGCTTCCGGCGCCGGGGTCGCGGCCAGTACGAACTGGTAGCCGCTCTTCACCACCGGATCGGCCGCCATGTCCGGACTGATGAATGCCCGCCCGGTCGTGGGTACGGGCGTCCCCAGCCCGGTCAGCGTGGGCGAATATCGCTGGTTGCCGCAGGTCTGGGCAAACGCGAACTGCGCCTGGTTGATGGTCTGCAGGCCGGCGACCGCGACGGCTTCCCCCGCCTTGGCCCGCGAGTGCCGATAGCCGGCCGCCGCGAGCGAGCCGAGCACGCAAACGATGGCAAAAACGATCAGCAGTTCGACGAGCGTGAAGCCGCGTTCGCGGGCGCGCGCCGACCGCATGCTACTGAGCCGGCGTGGCCGTGCCCGCGAGCGTTGCCGCCAGCGGCGGCACTGCACCCGTGGAATCCTGGAAGATGGTGCCTGCGGAAGACACCGAGAAACCGCGGTTGCCACTTCGCCCGGCTGTCACCGGAGCCGCGGTGCCGTAATAATCCACCTCTGTCGCCGTGCCGTTGCAATCGACCGGGCCCGCTCCGCCGCCGGCGGAAGCCAGGTTGACTGTATAGCCCGCCTTGAGGGCCGGCGGCGTGGCGACGCCCAGGTCCGGAGAAATGAAGGCCTGGGTGCTGCCGGGACAGGCGCGCCCGAGCACCGCCAGAGAAACCGCGTAGCCCCCGCCACCGGCGCCGACCGAATAGCTCGCCTCGGCTCCCGTAATCGCGCGCAGCGAACCGATCGCCGAGGTCTCATTACCCCGCATCTTGGCGCTCTGCAGCTGCGGCATTGCGATCACGGCAAGGATGCTGATGATTGCCACGACGATCAGCAGCTCGATCAGGGTGAAACCGTTCTGGTCCCGAACTTTCATTGCTATCTCCTCTTGGTGCCCGATATTGAAACGTCGCACGCCCGACCGCTCAGGACCCGCCGGAAAGCCGGCCTGTGGCTTCGAGCAACGGCAATGCCATGCGGCTTTAGACGCGCGTGGGCATCAAGCAAACGGTTTATTTTTAGCTGTTTACTGGCAGGGCGTCCCCCCGGCGGAACCAACCAGATCACATTCAATTTTCGGCTGATCGCCAAAAAGAGTCAACCGCGGCTGCTAACCGGGCATTGGGGGCATTGGGGCGTTGCCGCTGCCCGCGCGCGGCGTGCCCGCTGTCCCCGGTTGAACGCAGAGGACGCGGACGCGGAAGTGGATCACAGGAGGTCAGGAGGCCAGGAGATCGCCATGAGGCCCGTCGACGCCGGCCGTTGGCCGGCGTAGAGGCAGCAGGCGAATCGTAAGATGCAAACGCCACTTTGTTCGGTGGGCGCTTGCATCTTATGATTCGTCCTGCTGCCTGACCGCGCGCAGCGCTGTCGACGGGCCCCTCGGCGATCTCAAACTTCCTGATCTCCTGATCTCTTGTGGCCCAGTGCTCGCGCCAGCACTCAGCGCCCTCAGCGTTTAACCGTGGACATCTGTCAACCGACCCGGTTGATCAAATCGAAGATCGGCAGATACATCGCGATGACCAACCCGCCGACGACAACCCCGAGAAAGGTCACCAGCGCCGGTTCCAGCAACGCCAGCAGGCCCGCGACGGCGGCTTCGACCTCCTCGTCGTAGAAATCCGCGATCTTGGAGAGCATCGCGTCGAGCGCCCCCGTGGTTTCTCCCACATTGATCATCTGGACGACCATCGCTGGAAAAACCCCGGTGGCACGCAAGGGGGCTGCAATCGGCTCCCCTCGCTCGATCCCGGAGCGTGTGGTCAGTATCGCGCGCTCGATCACCGCATTCCCGGCGGTCCGCGCGGTTATCTCCAGCCCCTGAAGGATCGGAACACCGGACGTAATCAGCGTCGACAACGTGCGGCAGAACCGCGCGACAGCTACCTTGCGCAACACCGCGCCGAGGACCGGTGCGACCAGCAGCAACCGGTCGACTGCGTGCCGGCCTTCGGGCGAGTCGTAATACCGCTTTACGAATGAGACCCCGATCACTGCCGCGGCCGCGATGAGCCAGCCATAGGCGACGATGCCGTCGCTTGCCCCGATCACCACGCGGGTTGCCCAGGGGAGCTCGGCACCGAGCCCTTCGAATAAGTCCGCGAAGGTCGGAATGACTTTCCAAAGAATCGCCGCCACGACCACGATCGCGACCACCAGAACGGCGACGGGGTAAACAAGTGCCGACCGCACGTCCCGGCGCAGCTTGACGTTCTGTTCGATATACACCGCGAGGCGCTTGAGAATCGTATCGAGAATTCCGCCGGCCTCCCCGGCGGCGATGAGGCTGGAGTACAGCGTATCGAAGACGCCGGGGTGCTTTTTCATCGCCGTGGCGAGAGCCGCTCCGGCTTCCACATCCCTTCTGACAGTCCGGATGGTCGCAGCAAAACCTGCGTGAGTCTCCTGGCGTCCGAGAATCTCGAGACATTGCACGAGCGGGAGCCCGGCGTCGATCATCACCGACAGCTGACGCGTGAAGACCGCCAGGTTTTTCGGCGGAACGCTCATCATCGGACCCCCATCTCACGCTGGCCGCCGCGCGCTGCCGGCATCTGCGTGCCACGCGCGAGCATCTCTTCCAGTTCTTCTCTCGAAGACGAGGCTCCCAGAGCCGTTTCGAGAGAGATGAGCCGCTTCCGGTAAAGCGCGGCCAGCGACTGATTCATCGTCTGCATGCCCAGCTTGTCCTGTCCCGCCTGCATCGCCGAGTAGATCTGGTGGACCTTGTCCTCGCGGATCAAATTCCTGATGGCCGGCGTCGGCACCATGATCTCCAGTGCCGCGACCCGACCGCGTCCGTCGAGGCGCCGCAGCAGCACCTGGCAGACCACGGCCTCGAGGACGAGGGACAACTGGGTGCGGATCTGCCCCTGCTGGTGCGCGGGAAAAACATCGATGATGCGATTGATCGTCTGCGCGGCCGAGTTGGTGTGAAGAGTTGCGAGCGTCAGGTGACCTGTCTCCGCGATCCGCAAAGCCGACTCGATCGTCTCGAGATCGCGCAGCTCGCCGATCAGGACGATGTCGGGATCTTCCCGCAGGGCTGCCCGCAGCGCGGCGGCGAAACCACGGGTATCAGCGTTGACCTCGCGCTGGTTGATCAGGCACTTCTTGTGGGGGTGGATGAACTCGATCGGATCTTCGATGGTCAGGATGTGCTCGTGGCGCTCGGAGTTGATCCTGTCGATCATCGCCGCCAGCGTCGAGCTCTTGCCGCTGCCTGTTGGTCCGGTCACGAGCACGAGTCCACGCGGCCGGTCGACGAGCGTCGCGACCGCCGCTGGAAGACCGAGATCGTCGAAGCTTCGAATCTTCTCCGGGATCACCCGATACACGGCCGCTACCGCGGCGCGCTGGCTGAACACGTTGCAGCGGAATCGAGCCAGACCTTCGATCCCGAATGACAAGTCCAGATCGAGCGTCTCTTCGTACCACTTCCGCTGCGCGCCGGTGAGGACGCTGTAGGCGAGAGCCTTTGTGTCGGCCGCAGTCAGGATCGGGAGGTCAAGTGCGCGCAGCCTGCCGTGCACCCGTGCCTGTGGCGGCGCGCCCGTAGTCAGGTGGAGATCCGACCCGTCCAGATCGACGACCGTCTTCAGCAATTGATGGAGCGACGTCATTCCCCAGCCCCCCTTGTCCGCCGAAGCGCCTCGCGCGAAGGCCGGAGCCCCGCGCACTGCGCCCCGCGTCCTACATCACCGTCTCTCGCGCCACTTCCTCGATGGTAGTGAGGCCATCGCTGACCTTCTGAAGGCCGCTGCGGCGGAGCGTCACCATCCCTTCCTCGATCGCGCGACGGCGCAGGTTCGGAGGCTGATGCGCCTGCGAGAACCATCTCTCGCAGGCTGTCGGTGATCTCCATCACTTCGTACAGACCGATTCGCCCGCGATACCCGGTGTGATTGCAGCGCTCGCACCCGGTGCCTTTTTTCGGAACGGCCAGGCCAGCGGCATCCGCCTCGAAGCCGGCGTCGAGAAGCGCGTGGCGCGAGAGCGGATGATCGACGGCGCAATCAGTGCAGATCCGGCGGACCAGACGCTGCGCGCACACCAGATTCACCGAGCTGGCGACGAGGAACGGTTCGATCCCCATGTTCATCAGCCGGTTCACCGTTCCGGGTGCGTCATTGGTGTGCAGGGTCGACAGGACGAGATGACCGGTGAGCGCGGCTTTCACCGAGATCTCCGCGGTCTCCACATCCCTGATTTCGCCGACCAGAATGACGTTCGGGTCCTGGCGGAGAAACGATCGGAGGGCGACGGCAAAGGTGAGCCCGATCGTCTCCCGGACCTGCAGCTGATTGACCCCGGGCAGATTGAATTCGACCGGGTCCTCCGCGGTCATGATGTTGACTGCGCCGGTGTTGATCCGGGAGATCGCGGAATAGAGCGTGTTGGTCTTGCCGCTACCGGTCGGCCCGGTCACGAGGACCATCCCCCACGGCCGGGCAATCGCCGACTCGAAGCGGGCGAGCGCCGCCGGCTCGAACCCCAGGGTCGCCATCTCGAGCATCAGCGTGGCGCGGTCGAGCAGCCGCAGCACGATCTTTTCTCCGAACAGGGTGGGCAAACAGGAGACGCGGAAGTCGATTTCCTTCGAGAGGCCGTGCTCGATGAACCGGAGCTTGATGCGGCCGTCCTGCGGAAGCCGCCTCTCGGCAATGTCGAGCCTGGCCATGATCTTCAGACGCGACGCGATCGCGTCCTTGAACTTCATCGGCGGCGACATGACGCCGTGGAGGATCCCGTCGATGCGGAAGCGCACACGGAACTCTTTTTCGTACGGTTCGAAATGGACGTCGCTCGCCCCCTTCTGGATGGCGGACAGGAGCACCAGGTTGACCAGCCGGATCACCGGCGCGTCTCCGCCGTGGGTCCCGGGTTCGGCTTCGAGTTGTGGCAGGTGAACGGCAGAACCGCCGTGCTGAAGATCGAGGATGAACGCGGTCTCGTTCCCGGAGCGAACAGGCATCGTTCGAACTCACCATCCACCGTGCGTACGCGCGTACGCACCGCCGGAAGACAGAAATGATCTGTTGGGGGAGACCCAGACTCTACATCGTCGCGTGGGTGAGGGTCAATATGGGAGTCACTCGCCCGGGGGCACTAGACACTGCGCGTCAGAGTAGACGGAAGAGAATTCTGATCCGCGCCAGCGGAAATAATGGGCACCCGTCTTGCCGTTCACGCTGCCGCTGGCTATGAACAGCTGGCTATCGACCTGGAAATCTGTACCGTGGTGGCAAACGATGCGTCCGTCCTTCCAGCCGTCGTTGACTGTGAACGGTGCAAACCACACCTGGCCAGAGATGGCGTCGATCACAGCCACCGTGACGCACCCGGCTCCGCAGCCCCACCGGGCGAGGGTGTAGTGCCCGGCGAAGTTCGGACCGTACCTCACCGACTTCCGTAGCTGCGTGCGAAACATACGCGCTGTCGGCGTCGACAGGACTGGAGCGACCGGGGTTCCACGGAAGCGCCTCGTCACCGGGTAGTCCTTGTACTGCGGCGGGCCAGCGGCAAGTGCGGCTACGCCCAGCACGGCCCAGAATGCAAGCGTCAGTCGATTCATGCTGCCCTTCTCGCTGGGCCGGAGACTATCTCATCGAACGCACTGCTCAATGGACCGAGGAGCGAAGCGTCTAGTAGACGAACCGCGCGGCAACGCGCCAGCCCGTGCCCCCGCGGTCGCCGCCGACGATCGCCGCGCCGTCGACGAGGACGCGGGCAGTCGCAGCGAAGCTTCCGCCAAAGGCGATGGCCGGGCCCGGCGCGTCCGGCAAGTCGTCGGATCCTGCGGCATTGAGTCGAAGTCCGCCGCGTGCTGTCACGCGCGGCAGCCAATCGCCCTTCGACGCCAAGGGCGAGGTCCCGCCGGTCGCCGAGCGCGTCGTCGTGCGCGAGCAGGTCGACGTCCGCCGCGACGAGCCAGCTCGGGGTGAAGGCGTACGACAGGCCGGCCCGCGCCTGGCGCTCGAGGCGCAGCGCCTCCCCGCCGTCCGGCACATCGAACTCCGGCTCCCGCACGTTGCGGACGGTCACCCCCGCCTTCAGGCTGCGGTAGGTCGCCATCGCTCCGAGGTCGACGTCGAACGTGTTGCTGGCACGGCCGCGGAGATCCTCGATGGTCCAATGCGACGTCCGCAGGCACGAACTCGAATGGTTGCGAGGCAGCCACTCCCCGAACCACCTTCAGCGTGGCGCCAACCGCGACGTTCTGCAGAATCGACTGGACGAGGGTAACGCCGGCGTGATGTGTCACCAGGGATTCGACGCGGACAGGGCGGGGGCCGGCAAGACCGGTCGCCGCAGCGGTGCCAAGCCGCCCGCGGCGATCAGCGGATCGTGGGGACGCGCGGTCGTCCGATCAAGCCGGTAATACGTCACTGCAAGCGCCGGCATGGCCAGCGACAGCAGGAATGACGACTGTTTGCGTCCCCTCGGGCCGGTCTCGGGAATGGCGCGCCGGCCCCGCCATCCAGCACCAGGCTGAAGTAGGCGCCGGCCGCAAGCCCGGCAGGGTTCCAGTACGCCGCCGAGGCATCGTCGGCGACGCCGACATACGCGCCGCCCATGCCGGCGGCGCGCGTCCCCATCACGTCGATGGTCTGCGCGTCGGTCAAAGAGGGGAGCACGGCGCAGCCAGAACGCCACCGCAGCCAGACACGCGCCGATCCTGCTCATGGAGGTCAGCTTAGCGCGGAAACATCCGCCCGATCCCGGACCGTATTTCCATTGTGCGGTACAATCATTCGTCCCAGAGGTCGTCGAGTCGGCCGTGGTTGACACTCCAGACAAACCGAATATGGCCAACAGCAACGTCGCAGCCGGGACTCCCTCTGCCCCGATGAACGTTCTTCGCACGGTTCATCGGCATCATCACCGCGCCGAAAGCCACCTTCCAGAACGTCGTGGCGAATCCCAGGATTCTCGGCATGCTGATCCTGACGACGGTGATCGTGGCCTTCGGGGCTGCTCTGCCGATGACCACCGACGCCGGCAAGCAGGCGGCGCTCGATCAGCAGGTATCCCAGATGGAGTCGTTCGGGATGACGGTGAGCGACGAGCAGTACGAGGCCATGCGGAAAGGCATGCGGATCGCGCCGTACACGGCGGGCGGGTCGATCCTGGTCGTCACGCCGATCGTTATTGCCATCCTCTCGGGCATCCTGTTCGCCGTTTTCAACGCCGCGATGGGCGGCGAAGTCGTCCTACAAGCAGGTCTACGCGGTGATGATGCACGCCGGGGTCATTTCGGCTGTCGGCCAGTTGTTCGTCGGGCCGTTCAACTACTTCCGCGGATCGACGTCGAACCCGACCACGTTCGGGGCGCTGCTGCCGATGTTCGACGACACCTCGTTCATCGGCAAGTTCGTCGGGATGATCGACTTCTTCATCATCTGGTGGCTTGTCGTGCTCGCGATCGGCCTGGCCGTCCTGTATCGGCGCAAGACGCAGCCGATTGCGCTGACACTGCTCGGCATCTACGCACTGATTGCTGTGTGCGTTGCCGCGTTCACGAGCCGCTCATGAGTCGTAACAAGAAAATACTGATCGGCGTCGGGATCGTCGTCCTGCTCGGCGCGGTCGTCTTCGCCAACGTCAAGTTCAAGAAGGCCAACGGCGCCGAGGTCAATGTCGAGGCCGTCGCAGAAGCGCCGGCTCGAGGCGATCGTGTCGGCCTCCGGCAAGATCCAGCCGCGGACGCTCGTCAACATCAGCGCCGACACGATGGGCCGGGTCACCGGGCTGGCCGTGAACGAAGGCGACCGCGTGACCAAGGGGCAGTTCCTGCTCGAGATCGATCCGCGGAATCTGCGCACGCGGGTCGAGAGCGGAGAGGCCTCGCTCCAGGCCTCGGCGTCTCAGGCCGAACAGCTGAAGCTCGCGCTCGAGTGCGCCAGGCTGTCGCTCAAGGCTGGCGGAGGACAATTTCCGCCGGCAGCAGGAGCTCTGGAAAGGCGGGCTGACGACCCGGGAGACAGCTGGAACGCGCGGAGAACGAGCTCAAGGTCGAAGCAGGCAGACCTGCGCGTGCAGGAGCAGAACGTCCGGACACAGCAACTGCGTATCGCGCAGGAAAGCGCCTCGCTCGACAGCGCACGCTACGATCTGAGCAAGGTCCGGATCGAGTCCCCGATCAACGGGATCGTCACCCGCCGTAACATCGAAGAAGGTGAAACGGCGGTCACGGGCACGATGAACAATCCAGGCACGGTGCTGCTGACCATCGCGGACATGTCCATCATCGAGGCCGAGGTCGAAGTGGACGAGACCGACATCCCGAACGTCCAGCTCGGTCAGAAGGCGAAAGTCACCGTCGACGCCATGCCGAACAAGACCTTCACCGCCAAAGTGACCGAGATCGGCAACAGTCCGATCCAGGTGACGGGCCAGGCGGCGTCGCAGGCGACGAATTTCAAGGTCGTGCTGACGATCGATGGGGAAATTCCCGACGTCCGTCCGGGATTCACCTGCACCGCGGAGATCACGACGGCCACCCGTGACAACGTCCTCGCCGTCCCGATCCAGGCGATGACGATCCGGGAGATGGTGGTCGACGCCTCCGGCAACATCGTTCGCGAGCCGGTCAAGGCCGACGCGCCACGGCCGCGGCGGGGCACCGCGGCCAACACCGATCTCAAGCCCGGGGAGTCTCGGAAGGAGCTCGAAGGGGTGTTCGTCGTTCGCGACAACCGCGCCGAGTTCGTCCCGGTGACGACCGGCATCGCCGGCGAGAAGTACTTCGAGGTGCTCTCCGGTCTCAAAGAAAAGGACCAGGTGATCACCGGTCCTTTCGCCTCGGTGCGCGAGATCTCCGACGGTTCCCCGGTCAAAGTGGAGGCGGCCTCGCACGAGGCGTACGACGACCAAGTGAACCAGTTCCTCGAAGCGGCGGGGATCGCGCTCAGCGCCATCTGGACGAACAAGCTCCGCTCCTTCCTGACCGTGCTCGGCAATATCGTCGCGGTCACGTCGATCATCGCCGTCGTCTCGCTCATCCAGGGGATGAACGCTCTACGTCACCGAGGCGATCGTCACCGACGTCGGCGCCGACAACTTCACGATCCAGCGGATGCCGGTCGTCCGGACGCCGGAGGATGAGGAACGCGTCCGCAACAATCCACGCCTGACGTTCGACGAAGCGCAGGCAGTGCGCAGGTTCAGCGACAAGATCGCCGCCGTCGCGGCGCAGACCCAGGCGCAGGCGAGAATCGCCTATCGAGATGAAACGCTGGACCGCGTGCAGGTGCAGGGCGTCTCGCGTGATTACGTCTCCTTCTCCACCTTCGACGCCGAGCAGGGCCGGCTCATCAGCCAGTCCGAGATCGACCGGAATCGCCCTGTCGTCCTGCTGGGTTACCAGACTGCCGATCGCCTGTTCGGCCCCGCGGATCCTCTCGACAAGACGATCAAGATCGGCGGGCGCCACTTCAAGGTCGTGGGGGTGAGCAAGAAGAAGGGCAGCGTCTTCGGGCAGTCGCAGGACGAATTCGCGATCATCCCGCTCGGCGCGTTTCAGAAGATCTTCGGTTCACGGCCGAACATGCAGTTCCTCGTGAAGCCCCGCACGCCCGAGGTGGTCAAGGCCGCCATGGACGATGCGACGGTGGCGATGCGGGTGCAGCGCCGGCTCGGGCCGAAGGAACCGGATAACTTCGGCATGTTCACGTCCGACACGCTGCTGAACATCTACCACACCGCCACCAACGGCATCTTTGCCGTCCTGGTCGGCGTGGTGGCGCTCTCGCTGGTCGTCGGCGGCATCGTCATCATGAACATCATGCTGATGGTCGTCACCGAACGCACGCGCGAGATCGGTTTGCGGAAGGCGCTCGGCGCCCGTCGCCGCGACATCATCTGGCAGATCCTCACCGAATCGGTGACGCTGTCGGTGTTTGGCGGGATAGTAGGGATCATCCTCGGGTTCGGACTTGCGCTCCTGATCAGCAAAGTGTCGCCATTGCCTGCGGCCGTGCAGTGGTGGGCGGTCTCGCTCGGTCTCGGCATCACCGCGACGGTCGGCCTGTTCTTCGGCCTCTACCCGGCGATGCGCGCGGCGCGACTCGACCCGATCGAAGCGCTGAGGCGCGAGTAAGTCGTGGCGGCACTCCGCGCGGGCCTGCTCGGCGAAATCGTCGGCATGTCGATCGACACGCTGCGGACGAACAAGATGCGGTCCTCGCTGACCGTGCTCGGCGTGGTCATCGGTATCACCTCGATTGTCGGCATGACCTCGCTCATCCGCGGTTTCGACCAGGCGCTGCGCGATTCGATCCGCGAGCTCGGTCCGAACACGATCTACGTCCAGAAATTCGGTGCCCTGAGCATGTCGTCGGGCGCATCGTTTCTCGACGTCATCAAGCGTCCCAACCTGACCATCGAGGATGCCCGCGCCATCGCGCGCGACTCCCCGTCGGTCGACATCGTCGACGTGTGGCTGGGAGCGACCGGCAGCAGCCAGAGCCGGCTGCACTACGCCGGGCACCGGACCAAGCCGCTCACCATCTTCGGGACGACGGAGAACTTCGCTCGGGTCAGCTTCGTCGATCTCGAACTGGGGCGCTTTTTCACGTCCAACGACGTCGAACATCGCCGCCAGATCGTCGTGCTCGGGCAGACGCCGTACCAGTCGCTCTTCCCGAACGTCGATCCGATCGGCAAGAAGGTCCGCATCGGCCGCCACGAATTCACCGTCATCGGCGTCGTCGGCAAGCGCCCGAGCCCCGGCGGCTTCGATACCGGCGCCGACGATTTCGCGGTCATTCCGTACACCGCGCACGAAAAGGTCTACGGCAAGGTCCCGAAGACCCGCGCCGGCAACACCAACTTCGGCGCCGGGATTCCGCACGGCGATGATCGCGGTCGTGCCTCGTGAAGACGTCCCCCGCGCCGACGCGATGCGCGAGGTCGAGCAGACCATGCGCATCCGCCACAATCTGAAGCTGGAGCAGCCGAACGACTTCGACCTGCTGACCCAGGACGCGATGATGAAGGTGTGGGATCAGGTCAGCCAGGCGACCTTTCTCGCGCTGGTCGTGATCTCGTCGATCGCCCTGATGGTCGGCGGCATCGGCGTCATGGCGATCATGATGATTTCGGTCACGGAGCGGACGCGCGAGATCGGCGTTCGCAAAGCACTCGGCGCCCGCCGCCGCGAAGTCCTGTGGCAGTTTCTCATCGAGGCGGCATTCCTCACGTCCTTCGGCGGGTTGCTTGGGATCCTGTTCGGCAGCGGGATCGGCCTCGCCATCCACTGGATCTCCGGCTTCCCGATCTCCCTCCCCTGGTGGTCGTTCGCGCTCGGGATCGGTTTCTCCGCAAGCGTCGGCATCTTCTTCGGTCTCTTCCCCGCCATCAAAGCCTCACGGCTCGATCCGATCGAAGCGTTGCGATACGAGTAGCTGCTTCCAGCTATCAGCTTCAGCTTTCAGCTCAGCATCGGGTATTGCTCGCGCCGGCGTCGCCTCTGCGGAGGAGTCGAATGCAGGACTTCGAAAGCTCGTCGTGTGGCAAAAAGCGCACAAACTGGTGCTGGACGTCTTCGCGGATTCTGCAACGTACCTGCGAAGCCGGACGCTTCGGCCTGCGGGACCAGACACTCAGAGCGGCTATTTCTGTCCCTGCGAATCTGGCCGAAGGTGCTGGCCGGACCGGAGGACCGGGAGTTCCGGCGGTTTGTCCGTATTGCGTTGGGGTCGGCCAGCGAACTTGAGTATCATTTGCTTCTCGCCCGGGACCTGGGGCTGATCCCTAAGGCGAAGCACGCCGGCCTGTCTGCAGCCGTATCGGAAGTAAAGCGGATGTTGACGGGGCTGGCGGCGACACTCAGCAACAAACCCCACGCTGATGGCTGATGGCTGACAGCTGAAAGCTGGCAGCTTTCCGGAGGTCTCCCCATGAAGGTTTATGACGCACAGAGCATAAGAAACGTCGCCTTGGTCGGTCATAGCGGCGCCGGCAAGACGCAGCTCGTCTCGGCGCTGCTCTTCGATGCCGGCGCTGTCAATCGCTTCGGCCGCGTGGACGACGGGACCACGGTGACCGATTACGACGACGAAGAAATCGCCCGGAAGCACACCCTCTCCTGCAGCCTCGCCCACGCCGAGTGGAACAAGCACAAGATCAATTTCATCGACACCCCGGGGATGGCGAACTTTCTGAGTGATGCGCGCGCGGCGCTCAGGGTGGTCGACGCGGCGCTGGTCGTCGTGGATGCCGTGGCCGGGGCCGAGGTGACGACCGAAAAAGTGTGGCTCGCCGCCGAAGAGGCCGACGTGCCGCGGATCATCGTGTTGAACCGGCTCGATCGAGAGCGCGCGAGCCTCACTCGTTCTCTCGAGTCGCTGCGCGCCGTGTTCGGCCGCACCGTTATCCCGGTGCAGCTGCCGATCGGTGAGGAAAAGAAATTCCACGGCGTCGTCGATCTCGTGGCGATGAAGGCGTGGACGTTCTCGGGGGAAACCGGGCAAGCCCACCGAGGTCCCGGTGCCCGACGACATGGCCTCCGATGTGCAGTCGGCGCGTGACGCGCTGGTCGAAATGGTGGCCGAGGCCGACGATGCCCTGATGGAGAAGTTCTTCGACGCCGGGACGTTGACGCAGGAGGAGCTGACCTCCGGGTTGAAGCGCGGCATCGCCGCCGGGCGGGTGTTTCCGCTCTTCTGCACGTCGGCGACCGGCAACATCGGGATCGCATCGCTCCTCGACGCCATCGTCAATTGCGTACCGTCTCCGGCGGAACGCGGCGTCCGACTCGCAGACGATTCGCGGCTGGCGGCCGGCGACAGCGGTCCGGCGTCGGCATTCGTGTGGAAGACAGTGGCGGACCCGTTCGCCGGCCGGATCACGATGTTTCGCGTGCTCTCGGGCACGCTGCGGTCCGACTCGACCATCCAGAATGCCGCGCGCGAAACGCCCGAGCGACTCGGCCACCTGCTGCTGCTCCAGGGGAAGACGCAGACCAACGTGCAGGAGATCAAGGCCGGCGACATCGGCGCCGTGGCCAAGCTGAAGGAGACGCTGACCGGCGACCTCCTCGCGGACAAAGGGAAAGGGGTGAGCGTCGCGCCGATCAAGTTCCCGGAGCCGGTGATCTCGTACGCGATCGAGCCGAAGAGCCGCGGCGACGAGGAAAAGATCAGCACCTCCATGCACCGGTTACAGGAAGAGGACCCGTCGATCGGCTACAGTCGCGATCCGCAGACGAAAGAGCTGCTGCTCGCCGGCCAGGGCCAGCTGCACATCGAGGTCACGGTCGCGAAGCTGAAGCGCCGCTTCGGCGTCGAGGTGCTGCTCAAGCCGCCGCGCATTCCCTACCGCGAAACCATCACCGCGGCGACCGAAGCGCACGGACGCCACAAGAAACAGACCGGCGGACACGGCCAGTTCGGCGACTGCAAGGTGAAGTTCGAGCCCTTGCCGCGCGGCAGTGACTTCGAGTTCGTCGACGATATTTTCGGCGGGTCGATCCCGCGGCAGTTCGTACCGGCAATCGAGAAGGGGCTGCAGGAAGCGCGCGTGCGCGGCTTCCTTGCCGGCTATCCGATGGTCGACTTCCGCGCGACGGTGTTCGACGGTTCGTACCACCAGGTGGACTCGAGTGAAATGTCGTTCAAGATGGCGGCCTCGCTCGCCTTCAAGGACGGCATGTCGCGGGCGCGCCCGACGATCCTCGAACCGATCATGGAAGTGGAGGTCTACGCCCCCAGCGACTACGCCGGCGACCTGATGGGTGACCTCAACAGCCGGCGAGGGCGGATCGGCGGCATGGACACGCGCGGGCCGTCAACGGTCATCCGCGCGAAAGTGCCGATGTCGGAAATGCTCACCTACGAGCAGCACCTGACCTCGGCCACCGGCGGCCGCGGGTCGTACCACATGGAGTTTTCACACTACGAAGAGGTGCCGTCACATCTGCACGGCAAGATCATCTCCGCGTCCAAGGCGGAGCGAGGGCAGGAGCTGCACGAAGAAGTGTGAAGCAGCAGCGCTGAACTGCTATGAACGCTACGCGCCTCCCGCCTTTCGCGGGGCGCGCGGTGCGGAGGCCTTGCCTTTGGTGGCGGCGCGGCCGCCCTTGTCGCTTTTCAGCTCCCGCTTCGGCTTGGCCTTGTTGTCGGCTCCTTCGGCGGACTCGGCTCCTTCGGCCTTCCGTCCGCGGAGGCGTTCGGCCGCTGCGCGCAGCCGGCCGCCGACCCCTTTCTTCTGGGGCTCCGCCGCAGCTTCCGTGTCGCTTGCCGCGTTCGGATCGTACTCGCTACCCACCAGCTCGATCTGCGCGACCTCGGCGCTGTCGCCGCGCCGGTATCCGAGTTTGAGGATGCGGGTGTAGCCGCCGGGGCGCGCCTCGAAGCGCGGCGCGATGGTCTCGAACAGCTTGCTCACCACTTCCCGGTCCTGCAGGTCGCGCAGCACGAGCCTGCGCGCGTGGAGCGCCCTGCCGTTCCCCTCGCCAGCGGCGAGGCCGCGTTTGGCGATGGTGATGATCCGCTCGACGAACGGCCGCAACTCCTTCGCCTTCGGGACGGTCGTCTCGATCTTCTCGTGGCGTATCAGCGCTGTCGCCTGGTTGCGGAGCATCGAGATGCGGTGCTCCGTGACCCGGCCCAGTTTGCGATGGCTTGTTCTATGTCGCATTTTCGTGATCCTTGCCGCAGTGCGGGGTGCGCGGTGCGCGGGCTCGGGCGATTGCAGATGGTTCGTGCGAACCCGCAACCCGCAACGCGCCCTGCGCCACGCGCGCCGCGGACTAGTCTTGTATCGCCGCCGCCGACTGGTCCAGCCTCATCCCGAGGCTCAGGCCCATGCTGGTCAGGATCTCCTTGATCTCGTTGAGAGACTTGCGGCCGAAGTTCTTCGTCTTCAGCATCTCCCCCTCGGTCTTCTGCACCAGCTCGCGGATCGTGCGGATGTTCGCGTTCTTGAGGCAGTTGTACGAGCGGACCGAGAGTTCCAGCTCCTCGACGCTCTTGTCGAGATTCTCGTTCGACGCGGCACGCGGCGTATCGGCGCCTGCCTCGAGCTGCATGTCACCGACCTCTTCGAGATTGATGAAGATGTTCAGGTGATCGCGAATCAGTTTCGCCGAGAGCGACACGGCGTCGCGCGGAGTGACCGAGCCGTTGGTCCACACATCGACCGTCAGCTTGTCGTAGTCGGTGTTCTGGCCGATACGCGCCGCTTCGACCAGGTAGTTCACCTTCTTGATCGGCGAATGGACCGAGTCGATCGGGATCCATCCGATGCCGAGGTCCTCGTCGAAGTTCTTGTCGGCCGAGACGTAGCCGCGGCCGCGCTTCACGCGCATCTCCACCTGCAGGCGCCCGTTGTCGGCGACGGTCGCGATGTGCGCATCCGGCTCCAGGATCTCGACGTCGGCGTCGGTCTGGATGTCACGCGCCCGGACCTCTCCACCCTTGGTGATGTTCAGGTAGAGCGTCTTGGTCGTATCGACGTGCATCTTGAGCGGCACCTGCTTGATGTTCAGGATGATGTCGGTCGCATCCTCGACGGTGCCCGGGATCGGCGAGAACTCGTGGAGCACTCCTTCGATCTTGACCGCCGTGACCGCCGCCCCCTCGATCGAGGAGAGCAGCACGCGCCGCATGGCGTTGCCGACGGTGGTGCCGAAGCCGCGCTCGAACGGCTGCGCGTAGAACCTGCCGAACCGGTCGGTGAGCGTCTCACGCTCGAATTCGAGGCGCTTGGGGCGCTGAAAACCTTTCCAGAGCATTGCGTTTCTTCCTTTCATTCACGCATCCGACAGTGAATGCGCGCCAGACCTGCCGTTTCGTCCGCCACCTCCCACCGCAGGTCCTGGTTTGGCTGCGGGTGGCAGAGCTACGCTACGGTGTCAACTTCAACTCCAAGCTACCAGCGTGCTAAGTCAGGAGTTGGCGGTTCGTGAGCTGCCGCTGAGTGACTACTTCGAATACAACTCGACGATCAGTTGCTCCTGCACCGGCAGGTTGATCTGTGCGCGCGTCGGCAGCGACTGGATCTTTCCGGTCATCTGGCCGGCGTCGAAGGTCAGCCACTCCGGGATCCCGCGGCCTTTCACTTCCTCCATCGCGTGCTGGATCGCCGCATCCTGCGCGCTGGTGCCGCGCACCGTCACCACATCGCCGGCCTTGAGCGAATAGGACGGCACGTCCACCTTGCGGCCGTTGATCAGGAAGTGGCCGTGCCGCACCAGCTGCCGCGCCTGCGCGCGCGACGTGGCCAGGCCCATGCGGTAGATCACATTGTCGAGCCGCCGCTCGAGCAGCTGCAGCAGCGTCTCGCCGGTGATTCCGCGCGTGCGATCCGCCATCTCGAAATAGCGCCGGAACTGGTTCTCGAGGACACCGTAGATCCGCTTGACCTTCTGCTTCTCGCGCAGCTGCAGGCCGTAGCCCACCAGCTTCGCCTTCCGGAGCTTGCCGTGCTGCCCCGGCGGCAGGTTGCGCTTCTCGATCGCGCACTTCTCCGTGTAGCAGCGCTCTCCCTTCAGAAAGAGCTTCATGCCTTCGCGCCGGCAAAGGCGGCAAACCGGTCCGATGTAACGTGCCATTCTTTTCTTCCTTCGTCCTGTTGATTCCGAACGCTAACTGCCGACAGTCTAGCTGCCGTTCCGCTTGGAGTTGAAGCTGCAGCTGGAGTTGACCGCTCCTCGTCAGACTCTTCGCCTCTTGGGCGGCCTGCATCCGTTGTGCGGGATGGGCGTGACGTCGCGGATCGACTTGACCTCGATGCCGATCGTCTGCAGCGCACGGATCGCCGACTCGCGTCCGGCGCCCGGCCCTTTCACACGCACCTCGACGCTGCGCATCCCGACGGCCTTGGCGGCATTGCCCGCCGAGATTGCCGCCTGCGTCGCCGCGAACGGCGTCCCCTTGCGCGACCCCTTGAAGCCGATCCCGCCGGCGCTCGACCACGCCACCACCGCCCCCTCGGCGTCGGTGATGGTCACGATCGTGTTGTTGAAGGACGCCTGGATGTGAGCGAAGCCATGATGGACGATCCGCTTCTCTCCCCGCTTCTTGAACGTCTTCTTCTTCGCAGGACGGCCTGCGCCCTTCTTGCCGCCTTCGGTGCCGGGTGCTGCTGTTGGATCAACCGCGTCGTTTTTTGCCATAACTCGCTTTCGCTTGCCGCTCTGCGCGTCCGCTGCGCTGCGCTGAGCTGCGCTAAACCGTTTTCTTCTTCGCGACCGCGCCCTTGCGCGGGCCCTTCCGCGTGCGAGCGTTCGTCTTGGTCCGCTGGCCGCGCACCGGCAGGTTGCGCCGATGACGAAGGCCGCGCCAGCTGCCGATTTCCATGAGGCGCTTGATGTTCATGGAGACTTCCTTGCGGAGGTCACCTTCGACACGCCCCTGCTCCTCGATCACCCGGCTGATCTTCCGGACATCGTCTTCCGACAGGTCCTTCACGCGAACGTCGGCGCTGACGCCAGCCTCGGTGAGGATGTCGTTCGAACGCTTCCGCCCGATCCCGTAGATGTAGGTCAGCCCGACTTCGACCCGCTTCGTGCGCGGGAGGTCAACACCAGCAATACGTGCCATATTCTCCTTGATCGCTTGTCAGCTGGCAGTGGGCCGTTCGCGAACGGCCCCTACCTGGCATTCATCCCTGTCGCTGCTTGTGCTTCTGGTTGGTGCAGATCACGCGCACCACCCCGCGGCGGCGGACCACCTTGCACTTGGCGCAAATTCGTTTCACCGACGCTCTGACTTTCATGACCGTACGACTCCCACAATTCTTCCCCGCGTCAGGTCGCGCGGCGATAGTTTCAGCCTGACCTTGTCGCCGACGAGCACCCGGATGAAATTCCGTCCCGGCCCGCCTGGCGCGTGCGCCGTCACCTGCCGCTGCCGTTCGATCACCACCCGATACAACCCGCTCGGCAGCGCCTCGGCGACCGTGCCGAGCACGGTCTCATCAGATGCCTCCCGCGGATCGTCCTCGGTCAGGTCTTTCATGTATCGCCGGGGCCCCCTGCACCCCGGCTGGCGGCCTTCACTCGCTTGCGCTCCGTTCCGGCCGCGTCAGATCGCCGGACGCGGGCCGCCGCCGCGCGTCAGGACGAGCGGACCGTCCTTCGTCACCGCGACGGTATGCTCGAAATGCGCCGACAGGCTTCCGTCACGGGTAACCGCGGTCCAGCCGTCGGCCAGCATCTTCACTCCGGGGCGTCCCAGGTTGACCATCGGTTCGATCGCCAGCGTCATCCCTTCAGCGAGCCGCGGACCGCGTCCTGGTTCGCCGTAGTTGGCAATCTGCGGATCCTCGTGCAGCGACGCGCCGATGCCGTGCCCGACGAATTCCCTGACCACCGAGAAGCCGTTGGCCTCGACGTGGGTCTGGATCGCGTGGCCGATATCCGACACCCGGCCGCCAAGCCGAACCTGCTCGATCCCTTTTTCGAGCGCTTCCTGCGTCACCCGGAGCAGCAGCTGCACCTGCTCGGGGACCTGGCCGACTGCGACGGTGACCGCCGAATCTCCGAAGAACCCGTGCTTCTTCACGCCCATGTCCAGCGAGATGATGTCCCCCTCAGCCAGCGGACGCTTCGACGGGATCCCGTGGATCACTTCCTCGTTCCTCGACGCGCACAGCGTGCACGGATATCCGCGATATCCCTTGAACGCCGGCTCCGCCCCGGCCGCGCGCACCAGACGTTCGGCCTCGGCGTCCAGTTCGAGCGTCGTGACTCCGGGCTGCACCTGCGCGGCCAGCTCCGCGAGCACGTCCGCAACCAGCATGCTCGCCTCGCGCATCTTCTCGATTTCCGCCGGGCTCTTGCACACGATCACAGCGACACGCTCCGGGCGAGCCCGGTCACGGCGGCGTGGAGCTGCTCGGTCACCGAGTCCGGCGGCTGATTGCCGTCGATCGAGCGAAATGTCGGCCTGGTCGAGTAGTAGTCGACCAGCGGTTTTGTCTGCCGCTGATATACCTTCAGCCGCTCGCGAACAACCTCGACACCGTCGTCCATTCGAGCGATGAGCGCACCGCCGCATTTCTGGCAGGCGCCCGTCCACTCGACCGCGGCGTTGGTTCCGCACTTGCTGCAGATGCGCCGCATCGCGAGCCGCCGGACGAGCACGTCCTCGGGCACGACGATGTCGACCACCACCAGCGGCCCACGGCCGTTGATCATCTGGTCGAGCGCGGTCGCCTGGACCACGGTGCGTGGGAATCCGTCCAGCACGAAGCCGCCGCGTGCATCGCCGCGGTCGAGACGCTCGCGAACGATCCCGATCATGATGTCGTCGCCGATGAGGCTGCCGGCCTCCATCGTCGCCCTCGCCGCCCTGCCGACTTCTGAATCGGTCTGGACGGCGTCACGCAGAATATCGCCGGTGGAGATCTTCGGCAGCTCGCGGGCGCGCGCGAACCGCTCCGCCTGCGTGCCTTTACCCGCACCGGGCGGCCCCAGCATTATGACGTTCAGCGCGACGGTGTTCGGTCGAACCTCCACCACCTAGCCTCGCCGTCCTCGGATCCGCGTCTTCTTCATGAACCCGTCGTAGTGCCGCATGATCAGCTGCGACTCGATCTGCTGCACGGTGTCCATCGCGACACCGACGATGATCAGAAGCGACGTGCCGCCGAAAATGAACTGCACCCCGAGACCCTCGGTGATGAACCGCGGCAGTACCGCATAGAGACGCTCGCCGATGACCGGGATCTGCGCCACCCGGAACCCGGTGATCAGGAACTGCGGCAGGATCGCGATGATCGCCAGATAGATCGCGCCGACCAGCGTGATGCGGGTCAGGATCGTGTCGATGTGCTCCGCGGTCCGCTTGCCTGGCCGGATACCGGGAATGAACCCGCCGTACTTCCGCATGTTCTCCGCCACATCGTCGGGATTGAAGATGATGGCGGTGTAGAAGTAGCAGAAGAAGATGATGCCGGCGACGTAGAGCAGGTCGTGCAGCGGCATGCCCGGCCCGATCTGGTCGAGCCACACCCGCACGCGGCTCGTCGCGTCGAACATCGGTGCGAACGTCGCCGGGAACGCGAGAATGGACGAGGCGAAGATCACCGGGATGACGCCGCCGGTGTTCACCTTGAGCGGGATGTGGGTGCTCGAGCCGCCGTACATCCTGCGCCCGACGACGCGCTTGGCGTACTGAACCGTGACCCGCCGGTGGCCCGCGTTCGACGAAGACGATGGCGGCGATCACCAGCGCCATCATGACGACCAGGAACGCCAGCCGGATCGGTCCCATCTGTCCGGTACGAAGCTGGTCGAGCGTGACGAACACCGCACTCGGCAGCCCGACGATGATCCCCGCGAAGATGATCAGCGACATGCCGTTGCCGATGCCGCGTTCCGTGATCTGCTCACCGAGCCACATGACGAAGGTCGTGCCGGTCGTCAGTGTGAGAACGGTCATCAGGCGGAATCCCCAGCCCGGGCTGTAGACGAGCGGCAGGCCGCCGGCCATCTCGGTGTTTCGCTCCAGGAAGATCGCGATGCCCATCGCCTGGACCACGGCCAGCACGATCGTCCCGTAGCGCGTGTACTGGGTGATCTTGCGGCGGCCGAGCTCCCCTTCCTTCGACAGCCGCTCCAGATACGGCCAGACGACGGTCAACAGCTGGAGGATGATCGACGCGCTGATGTACGGCATGATGCCGAGCGCGAAGATCGTCATCTGCGACAGGTTCTGCCCCGAGAACATGTCGTACAGCCCGAAGACGCCGGAGCTCGCGCTCTGCATCAGCGCCCTGAGCGCCTCCCCGTTGATGCCGGGGGTCGGGATCTTGCTGCCCACCCGGTACACGGCCAGCAGCCCCAGCGTGAACAGCACGCGGTTGCGCAGCTCCGAAACGGCGAAGACGTTCTTGACGCTTTCGATCATGACTACGCGAGCACCTCGGTCGTGCCGCCCGCTGCCGCAATCTTCTCGGCGGCCTTGCCGCTGAACTTGTGGGCGCGGATGGTCAACGCCTTTGAAATGTCACCGCGGCCGAGCACTTTGACCCGCTGACCGCGGCTGACGAGCCCTGAGGCCTTCAGCACGTCCGGTGTGATCTCCGTCCCCGCGTCGAAACGCTCCGACAGCGTGTCGAGATTGACGACGTCGAACTCCTCGCGGAACGGGTTGTGGAAGCCACGCTTCGGCACGCGGCGGTGCAGCGGCATCTGGCCGCCTTCGAACCCGCGCTTGTGCTTGAAGCCGGACCTCGACTTCGCGCCCTTGTGCCCGCGGCCTGCCTGCACGCCCTGGCCGGAGCCCTGGCCGCGGCCGACGCGCTTCTTCGAATGCTTGGCGCCCTTTGGCGGGCGCAGATCTGAGAGATTCATCGTTCGTTCCTGTTGTTGACCGTGTAGGGGCGGTTCGCGAACCGCCCCTACGACACCGTCACCAGATGTCTTACTTTCAGAATCATTCCACGGGTGGCGTCATTATCGGGCAGCTCGACACTGTGTCCGATCCGGCGGAGACCCAACCCCTCGACGACCTTCGCCTGCTTGCGATTGAAGCCGATGGTGCTCTTGACGAGCGTCACTTTGACGCGGTTGCCTTCAATCTTCTTCGCCGTCCTCTTAGCCATTGGTCACCGCCGCGGGTTCTTCCTCTTCCTTGCCGCGCAGGCGCCGCACGACCGCCGGATCGCGAAGCTCGGTGAGCGCCTGGAATGTCGCGCGCACGACGTTGTGCGGATTCGCGGATCCGATCGACTTGGTCAGCACGTTCTGCACGCCGCACGACTCGACCACCGCGCGGACCCCGGCGCCGGCGATGATACCGGTGCCGTCCGGCGCCGGCTTGAGCAGCACTTGCCCCGCTCCGAACCGGCCGAGCACCGGATGCGGCACGGTCGTGCCGCGCAGTGGCACGCGGATCAGCGACTTCTTGGCCGCCTCGATGCCTTTCTTGATCGCCGACGGCACTTCTTTCGCCTTGCCGACGCCGAACCCGACCACACCGCGGCCATCGCCAACGACGACCAGCGCGCTGAAGCTGAGGTTCTTGCCTCCCTTGACGACCTTGGTGACGCGGCTGATGTTCACGACCGTGTCTTTGAGGTCCAGCTGCGAGGCATCGATCTTTTCGCGAGTCTCAATCATTTGGTTTCCAATCGATGTAGGGGCCGTTCGCGAACGGCCCCTACTAAAACTCCAGCCCTGCTTCCCGTGCCGCTTCGGCGACCGCGCGGATCCGGCCGTGATAGAGGTAACCGCCGCGGTCGAACACGACCTGCTTGATGCCCTTGGCGATCAACCGCTCCGCGATCGTCTTGCCCAGCGCCTGCGCGCCTCCCTTGTTGCCGCCGCGGACCGACTCCCCTTTGAGGGCCGGCTCGGTGCTCGCCGCGGAGGCGATCGTGGTGCCGCTCATGTCGTCGATGACCTGGGCGTAGATGTGCGACACGCTGCGGAACACGCGGAGCCGCGGCCGTTCGGCCGTCCCCGAGATCCGCTTGCGCTGCCGCAGCGAGATCCGCTTGCGGCGATCCTTGGTCGTATTGATCTTCATTATTTCGCTCCGGTCTTGCCGGCCTTCTTCTTCAGCACTTCACCGGTGTAGCGGACGCCCTTCTGCTTGTAGGGGTCAGGCTTCCGGAGCCGACGGATGTTCGCCGCAACCTGGCCCACCGCCTGGCGGTCGATCCCGGTCACCGTGATGTGCGTCTGCTTGTCGATTGCGACGTCGATCCCCTGCGGGATCTCGAACACCACGGGGTGGGAATACCCCAGCGCAAAGTGCACCTGCTTGCCCTTCAACTCCGCCCGGTAGCCGACGCCGACGATGTCGAGCTCCTTCTTGAAGCCCTCGGTGACGCCGCGGACGGCGTTCGCCACCAGGCTGCGCGCCAGGCCGTGGAACTTCCCGAGCTGCGGGTCCTCGCGCATCGTCCGCGCCTGCAGCTGATCACCATCGACGTGGAAGTCGATGCCTTCCGGCAGCGGTTGGCGCAGCTTGCCCTTCGGACCCTGTACTTCGACGACTCCCGGCTGGACGTCGATCTTGACGCCCTTCGGGATCGGAATGATCTTTTTGCCGATTCTTGA
Source organism: uncultured Acidobacteriota bacterium (assembly GCA_963810305.1). Classification (GTDB taxonomy): domain Bacteria; phylum Acidobacteriota; class Vicinamibacteria; order Vicinamibacterales; family 2-12-FULL-66-21; genus JACDCA01. The sequence continues at coordinate 86,086 of CAWEMY010000016.1, read as the reverse complement.
CATGACTAATAGCTTCCAGTTTCCAGCTTCCAGCTTCCAGCCAACCGCTTCTCAGCGTCGGGCTGGAAGCTGGTAGCTGACAGCTGGCAGCTCACTACCATACGTTACAGAGCACTTCCCCGCCGACGCCGGCGCGGATCGCCTCGCGGCCGGTCATCACGCCGCGCGAGGTCGTCAAAATGCTGGTGCCGAGCCCGGCGAGCACTTCCGGCACCTCTTCGCGGCCGAAGTAGACGCGACGGCCGGGACGGCTCACGCGCTCGATGCCAGTGATCACGCGCTCGCCGCGTGGTCCGTACTTGAGCATCACGCGAAGCTGGGCCTGAACGCGTTCGCCCTCCGCCTCGAGCACCTTGAACCCGTGGATGTAACCCTCGCTCTCGAGGATCCTCGCGATTTCCACCTTCAACCGCGATGACGGCATATCGACGCGAGTCTTTCGCGCCAGTGTCGCATTGCGGATCCGCGCGAGCATGTCTGCGATGGGATCGGTCATATATCTCTAGCTCTCAGCTTTCAGCTATCACTCTCAGCGTTGTTCTCTCGCCAGCTCCCGCCGCTTCCAGCATCGGCTGAAAGCTGACGGCTGAGAGCTGGCAGCTTGCCCTTACCAGCTGCTCTTCGTGACGCCGGCGATGTCCCCTTCGTGCGCGAGCTTGCGGAAGCAGAGCCGGCAGAGAGCGAACTTGCGCATGTAGGCGCGCGGACGGCCACACCGGTTGCACCGGTTACGCAGACGGATCTTGAACTTCGGCGTCTTGGCTTCTTTGGCGATTTTTGCTGTCGTGGCCATAGTCGTTATCCCTACTGTTGCGTGCGGAACGGCATGCCGAGCAGCTGCAGCAGCTTGCGCGATTCCTCGTCGCTCTTTGCCGTGGTCACCACCGAGATGTTCATGCCGCGCGCCTTGTCGACCTTCATGTAGTCGATCTCGGGGAACAGCAACTGGTCCTTCAGCCCCAGCGTGTAGTTGCCGCGGCCGTCGAACCCGCGCGGCGACACGCCGCGGAAGTCGCGGACACGCGGCAGCGCCACCGCGATGAGCCGGTCGAGAAAGTCCCACATGCGCTCGCCGCGCAGCGTGACCATCGTGCCGATCGGCATTCCCTTGCGGAGCTTGAACTGTGCGATCGACTTCTTCGCCCGGGTGACAACCGGCTTCTGCCCGGCGATCCGCGCCAGCTCGTCGGCGCCGGTATCGGCGATCTTCGCGTTCTGCGTTGCCTCGCCAAGGCCCATGTTGACGACGATCTTCTCGATCTTCGGCACCGCCATGACGTTCGTGTACCCGAACTCCTTCTTGAGCGCCGGGGCCACTTCCTTCTCGTACCGTTCTTTGAGGCGGCTCATTTGTCTACCACTCCCTCGCACTTCCGGCAGACGCGCACTTTCCGGCCGTCACCGAGGATCTTCTTCCCCAGCCGGGTCGGCTTGCCGCACTCGGGGCAGAGCAGCTGCACGTTGGAGGCATGCAGCGGCGCCTCACGCTCGACGAGACCGCCCTTGATGTTCCGCTGCGGGTTCGCTTTCGTGTGGCGCTTGATGATGTTCACGCCCTCGACGATCAGCCGGTTCTTGTCCGGGACGACGCGCAGCACGCGGCCGCGTTTGCCGCGGTCCTTCCCCGTCGTCACCACGACGTTGTCGTTCTTTCGAATTGGTGTTGCCAAACGAGACATTTACAGGACCTCTGGGGCCAGCGAAATGATCTTCATGAATCTCCGCTCACGAAGCTCACGGGCGACCGGCCCGAATACGCGAGTGCCGACCGGCTCACCCTGGTCGTTGACGAGCACCGCAGCGTTGCGATCGAAACGGATATAGCTGCCGTCCTTGCGGCGCTGCTCCTTGCGCGTGCGCACGATGACGGCCTTGACGACCTGCCCCTTCTTCACGGTGCCGTCCGGGGTCGCTTCCTTCACCGAGGCGGTGACCAGGTCCCCCAGGCGCGCGTAGCGGCCGGTCGAACCGCCGATGGCGTTGATCACGGCGATCTTCCGGGCCCCGGAGTTGTCGGCCACGTCGAGAATCGATCGCATTTGAACCATGGCTAGATCTCCTTCGCCTTCTCGACGATGCTCGTCACCACCCAGCGCTTGCGCCGGCTGAGCGGACGGCTTTCGGCGATCGCGACGCGATCCCCGACCTTGGCCTCGTTCTTCTCGTCATGCGCCAGAAACGTCGACGTGCGGCGCTGCGACTTGCCGTAGAGCGGATCGCGCACCTGCCGCTCGATCGCCACCTTCACGGTCTTGTCCATCTTGTCGCTGACGACTACGCCAGTGACCGCTGCCTTGGTTGCCATTACGCCGTCTCCTTCTCGCGCAGCACGGTCTTGATGCGCGCGAGGTCGCGCCGCAGCGATTTCAGCTTCTGGGCCGCTTCGACCTGCCCCATCGACTTCTGAATCCGCAGGCGGAACATCTGGTCGTCCATGTCCTTTTCCCGCTGGCGCAGCTCGTCGACTGCGAGGTCGCGGACTTCCGTCACCTTCATGACGCCCTCTCCTCGGCGAACCGGGTCGCAAACTTGGTCTTGATCGGGAGCTTCGCCGCCGCCAGGCGCATCGCTTCGCGCGCGTCGGTCTCGTTGACCCCCTCCATCTCGAACAGGATCCGTCCGGGACGGACGACGCAGACCCACCCTTCGGGTGATCCCTTGCCCTTGCCCATCCGGGTTTCCTGCGGTTTCTTCGTGATCGGCTTGTCCGGGAACACCCGGATCCAGATCTTGCCGCCGCGCTTGATGAACCGGGTCATGGCGACGCGCGCCGCCTCGATCTGCCGGTCGGTCAGCCAGCACGGCTCGAGCGCTTTCAATCCGTAATCGCCGAACGACACGTCGGAACCCCGCCACGCCTTGCCCGCCATGCGGCCGCGCTGCTGTTTCCGATACTTGACCTTCTTCGGCATCAACATAAGAGTGAATCCTTGCTAACTTCTAACTTCTAACGCCTAACTTCCAAATCTCTAACTCCGTGATCTCTTTTAGCAGTTAGAAGTTAGTAGTTAGAGGTTGTCTTACGCCCTTACCGCTCTTCGGGGCGTTCGGTAATCCTCTTCCCGCCCGATGCGCGGGACGAGGCGCTCACCCTTGTAGAGCCACACCTTCACGCCGATCGCGCCGTAGGTCGTGAACGCTTCGGCAAACCCGTAGTCGATGTCGGCGCGGAGCGTCTGCAGCGGCAGCTGACCGTGCAGGTACCACTCCGAGCGCGCGATTTCGGCGCCGTTCAGGCGCCCGGAAACGCGGATCTTGATGCCGCGTGCGCCGAACCGCAGGGCCGACTCGACCGCCTTGCGCATCGCCCGGCGGAACGCCACGCGCTTCTCCAGCTGCATGCCGACCGACTCGGCGATCAGTTGCGCATCGAGCTCCGGCTTCTGGATCTCCTGGATATTGATGAAGACCTCGCGGTTGGTCTTCTTCTGGATCTCCTGCTTCAGCTTGTCGACCTCCGTCCCCTTGCGGCCGATGATGATGCCGGGCCGCGATGTATGGATGTCGATCTTCAGCTTGTTGGCGGCTCGCTCGATCTCGATCTTCGAGACCCCGGCGTGGGCGAAGCGCTCCTTCAGGGAGTCACGCAGCTTCAGGTCCTCGTGCAGCAGCTTCGCGTAATCCTTGTCGGCGAACCATCGCGAGCGCCAGGTCTTGTTGAACCCGAGCCGGAAGCCGTGCGGATGAACTTTCTGACCCAAAATCAGTCTCCAGTCGTCAATCGTCAATCTTCAGTCGACAATCGGCACTCGCCAATCGCCAATCAACTTCGCGACGCCGCCGCTTTCGTGCGGCGTCGTGTGACGCGATTCTTCCCGCCACCGCTCGCCGCTTTGGTCTTCGGCTTCGCGCCCCGGGCACGCTTCGGCGCTCCCTCAGGCCGCGCCGCAGTCACCTTCGATGGACGCTCGGTGACCTGCACCGTCAAATGCGCGGTCCGCTTCACGATCCGAAAAGCACGACCCATCGGGGCCGGTCGAATCCGCTTTTGCGAGGGACCCTGGTTCGCGTAGCACGCGTCGACGTAGAGCCGCTCCACGTCGCCGCCGAAGCCCTCTTTCTGGGTCGCGTTGGCAATCGCGGACCGCAGCACTTTCTCGATGTCGCGTGCCACGCCCTTGCGGGCGAACTTCAACGTCGCCAGCGCAGCGTTCACGTCGCGACCGCGGATCAGGTCGAGCACCAGCCCCGCCTTCTGCGCGGAGGTGCGGATGTACTTTGCCGTTGCGTGTGCCTGGACTGCCATTGCTACGCCTTTGCCGGAGCGGCAGGTGCGGCGGCCGCCACCGACGCCGCCTTGTCGCTCTTGGTCGTATGCCCCTTGAACTGCCGCGTCGGTGCGAACTCGCCGAGCTTGTGCCCGACCATGTTCTCCGTGATGTACACCGGGATGAACTTGCGCCCGTTGTGCACCGCGATCGTGTGACCCACCATTTCCGGAATCACCGTCGACCGCCGCGACCACGTCTTGACGACCTTCTTGTCGTTCGACCGGTTCATCACCTCGATTTTTTCGAGGAGCGGCACGTCGACGAAGGGTCCCTTTTTCAGTGATCTGCCCATTACTTTGTTCTCCGCTGGACGATGAAGCGGTCGGTCGACTTGCTGTTCCGCGTCTTGTAGCCCTTGGTCGGGACGCCCCACGGTGAGACCGGATGACGGCCGCCGGAGGTCTTGCCCTCACCGCCGCCCAGCGGGTGATCCACCGGGTTCATCGCCACACCGCGCACGTGCGGGCGCTTGCCGAGCCAGCGGCTCCGACCGGCCTTGCCGATCGAGACGTTCTCGTGGTCCACATTGCCGACCTGCCCGATCGTCGCCAGGCAGTTGATGTTGATCTTGCGGATTTCGCCAGACGGCATCTTGACCGAGGCGTAGTCCCCTTCTTTCGCCACCAGCTGCACCGACGATCCGGCGCTGCGCGCGATCTGTCCGCCCTTGCCCGGCTTCAGCTCGACGTTGTGAATCTGCGTCCCGAGCGGAATGTTCTTCAGCGGCAGGGCGTTCCCCGGCAGAATGTCGACCCCGGCACCGGCGACGATCGTGTCTCCCACCTTCAGCCCCGAGCGGCTGCAGGATGTAGCGCTTCTCGCCGTCCGCATACGTCAGCAGCGCGATGCGCGCCGAGCGGTTCGGGTCGTACTCGATGGTCGAGACCTTCGCCGGAATGTCGTGCTTGTCCCGCTTGAAATCGATGACCCGGTAGTTTCGCTTGTGCCCGCCGCCGCGCCACCACACGCTCAGCTCGCCGTGATTGTTGCGGCCGCCGCTCTTGCGGAGCGGCTCGATCAGCGGCTTGTGCGGCTCGGTCGTCGTGATGTCGTCGAACGTCTGCACGGTCTGAAACCGCCGGGCCGGAGACGTCGGCTTGTATTTGCGAATCGGCATTTCTCTGATCCTTGTCAATTTCTAACTGCTAACTCCTAACTCCTAATCTCTAAGATTTAGGAGTTAGAGGTTAGAAGTTTGAAGTTGTCTAGGCTCCCTCCAGGAATTCGGGGATCTTTTCCCCGTCCTTGAGCTTCACGTAGGCCTTCTTCCAGTCGGAGCGCTGCCCGACGAACCGTCCCTGGCGCTTGAACTTGCCATGCGACAGCGAGGTGCGAACCGTCGCGACCTTGGAGCCCAGGAGCTTTTCCACGGCGCGCTTGATGTCGACCTTCGTCGCGTGCGAGGCAACTTCGAAGACCACCGTCCCGGTCGCTTCGCGGGCCATCGTTGTCTTCTCGGTGATCAGCGGCCGCTTGATTACATCTGTCAGTTTCATAGATCTCCGCGTGTCATTCGCGCATCCTGCTAGAGGCGGTCTCGCGAACTGCCGCTACAGTGACGTTCGGATGTTATCCCAGCGCCTCCTGCAGCTTCTCGAGCGCCTCGCGCGTGGCAATGACATGCGCCGTGTCGACGATGTCGCGCGCCGTGACGCGCGAGCTGGCGACGAGTTTGACGCCGGTGATGTTCCTGACCGAGATCGAGAAGGCGTCCTCGGGCTGCACGTCGATCAGCAGCGTCTTCCCCTTCACGCCGAGCCGCTTGAGAAACGCCGCGGACGACTTCGTCTTCCGGTCCTCGGAGGTCAAACGGTCGATCACGATCAGCGCGCCGTCCTGTGCCTTGGCGGCCAGCGCGGCCCGCAAGGCACCACGCCGTACCTTCTTCGGCAGCTCGAACGCGTAGCTGCGCGGCTGGGGCCCGAACACGGTTCCGCCCTTGCGCCACAGCGGCGTTCGGCTCGAGCCGACCTGGGGACGGCCGGTGCCCTTCTGCTTGTAAGGCTTGATCCCGCCGCCGCTGACGAGGGCGCGGTTCTTGGTCGCGTGAGTGCCGCGCCGCTCGGACGCGTTTTCCTGCACGACCGACTCCCAGATCAGATCGTTCTTCACCCGGCCGCCGAACAGGTCGTCGTTCAGCTCCAGCGCGCCGATCTTTTCGTTCTGTCCGTTGACGATGTCGAGTTTCATGGCTATCAGCTTTCAGCTATCAGCTATCAGCTCCAGCTACCTCCGATGTCTCGGCTGATAGCTGGAAGCTGACGGCTGAGAGCTATTTCTTGGCCTTCACCGGCTTCTTGGCGATGGTCACCTTGCCGGCCTTTTCGGCCTGCACCTGCGGCTCCGGTTTCGCCGTCAAGGCCTTCCGCACCACCACATATCCGCCCGGCGCTCCCGGGATGGCACCGCGGATCACGAGCAGGTTGTTCTCGGCATCGACCTGCACGATCTTGAGATTGCGGACCGTGACGCGGTCGCCTCCCATCCGTCCGGCCGCCCGCATCCCCTTCACGACGCGCGAGGGATAAGACGACGCACCGATCGAACCTGGCGCGCGGTGGAACATCGAGCCGTGCGATCCCGCGCCACCGCGAAAGTTGTGGCGCTTCATGACACCCTGAAACCCCTTGCCGCGGCTGACGCCGATCACGTCGACGCGATCGCCGTTGTTGAACACCGCGTTGACGAGGATCTGCTCGCCGGTCTTCGGCGCTTCGGCTCCCTTGGCGACGGTGAGCTCGCGGCGAATTCGGGTCGGCGGCACTCCTGCCTTCTTGTAGTGACCGGCCTGCGGCTTGTTGGCGCGCGCGGGACGATCCTCGACCAGGCCGACCTGCACCGATTCGTAGCCGTCGGTCTGGCTCGTCTTCAGCTGCGTCACCACGCACGGGCCGGCCTTGATGACCGTCGCCGGCGTTACGGTGCCGTCAGCGCCGAACACCTGCGTCATGCCGACTTTCTTACCGAGAATGCCTGTAACCATCGCTGTGATCCTGCCGCGGTGCGCGGGGCGCATTGCGCGGTGCGTAAAATCCTCTGATCCTGCTTAGCGCGATAGGCTTCGTTGCCTACGCACTGCGCACTGCGCAACGCGCACTGCGTCTATTTGTGCTCTTTCCCGAACGCCTTGATCTCGACATCCACACCCGCGGGCAGATCGAGCTTCATCAGCGCGTCCACGGTCTGCGGCGTCGGTTCGAAGATGTCGATCAGACGCTTGTGCGTCCGCAGCTCGAACTGCTCGCGCGACTTCTTGTCGACGTGCGGCGAGCGCAGGACCGTCCACTTGTTCTTGTCGGTCGGCAGCGGAATCGGCCCGGCCAGCCGCGCGCCGGTGCGCCGCGCCGTATCCACGATCTCGGTCGTCGATTGATCCAGCACCCGGCTGTCGTACGCCTTCAGGCGGATGCGGATCTTGTCGCTAAAAGCTGTTGCCATATCTCTGATCCTTGTTAACTGCTAACTTCTAACGTCCTAACAAATTTAGAAGTTTAGAGGTTAGGAATTAGTAGTTGTTCCTCAAGCCTTCCCCTGCATCCTGGCCACGACTTCGTCACTGACGTGACCCGGCGCCGGTTCGTAGCGGTCGAAGTGCATTGAATAGGTGGCGCGTCCCTGCGTCCGCGACCGCAGGTCGGTCGCGTAGCCGAACATCTCCGACAACGGCACGCGCGCGTTGATGATCTGCGTACCGCCGCGGTCCTCCTGCGACTGGATCTGTCCCCGACGGGCGGACAGGTTACCCATGACGTCGCCCATGTAATCCTTCGGAACGACGACCTCGACCCGCATCACTGGTTCGAGCAGAACCGGCTTGGCCTTCTTCGCCGCGTCCTGGAACGCCATCGAGCCGGCGATCTTGAACGCCATCTCGGACGAGTCGACATCGTGGTACGAGCCGTCGTACAGCTCGATGCGGACGTCGTCGACCGGATAGCCGGCCAGCACGCCGCGGGTCAGCGCTTCCTTGATGCCTTCGTCGATCGGCTTGATGAATTCCTTCGGGATCGTGCCGCCGCTGATCTTGTTCTCGAACACGTAGCCCGAACCAGGCTCGCCCGGGAACAGATGGATCTTGGCGTGGCCGTACTGCCCGCGCCCGCCGGTCTGCTTCGCGTACTTCATTTCGCCGTCCGCCGGACGGGTGAGCGTCTCCTTGTAGGCGACCTGCGGGCGGCCGACACTCGCCTCGACGTTGAACTCGCGCTTCAGACGATCGACGATGATCTCGAGGTGCAGCTCGCCCATGCCGGCGATGACGACTTCGCCGGTCGCCTGATCGGTCTTGACGCGGAAGGTCGGATCCTCCGCCATCAGCTTGCCGAGACCCTGGCCGAGCTTTTCCTGGTCCGCTTTTGTCTTGGGCTCGATCGCGAGCGAGATGACCGGCTCGGGAAAGTCCATCGACTCGAGCACGACTGCCTTCTTTTCGTCGCAGATCGTGTCGCCGGTGGTAACCGTCCGCAAGCCGACCGCTGCCGCGATGTCGCCGGCGTACACTTCCTTGATCTCTTCGCGCTTGTTGGCGTGCATCTGCAGGAGCCGCCCGAGACGCTCGGACTTCTGCTTGGTCGCGTTGTAGACGGTAGTGCCGGCCGCCATGACACCGGAGTACACGCGGATGAACGTGAGCTGCCCGACAAACGGGTCGGTCATGATCTTGAACGCCAGCGCCGAAAACGGCGCATCGTCGGACGCGGGGCGTTCGACGAGGACCTCAGGACCCTTGTTAGGATCGAAGCCGATGATCGCCGGGACGTCGACCGGAGACGGCAGGTAGTCGACGATCGCGTCGAGCAGCGGCTGCACGCCTTTGTTCTTGAATGCGGAACCGCAGATCACCGGCACGAACGCCGGCTCCGCCTTCTCACCCTTGGTGTGGACAGAGGTGTTGACGCGCTTACGGACCGCCGCCTTGATCTCGTCCTCGGTGATTTCCTCGCCGTGCAGGTACTTCTCGAGGAGCTTGTCGTCGGCTTCGCTGACCTTCTCGATCAGCTGCTCGCGGTACGCCTTTGCCTCCTCGAGCATGTCGGCCGGGATTTCCTCGACGATGTACTCGGCGCCCATCGTTTCGTCCTTGTAGCGGATCGCTTTCATCTGGACGAGGTCGATGACGCCGGCGAACTTGTCCTCAGCGCCGATCGGCAGCTGCAGCGCCACCGGGTTGCCGCCAAGCTTGGTCGTAATCTGCTCGAACGTACGCTTGAAATCCGCACCGATGCGGTCCATCTTGTTGACGAAACAGATGCGCGGCACGCGGTACTTGTCGGCCTGGCGCCACACCGTCTCGGACTGCGGCTCGACGCCGGCGACCGAGTCGAATACCGCCACCGCGCCGTCGAGGACGCGCAGCGACCGCTCCACTTCCGCGGTGAAGTCGACGTGGCCCGGCGTATCGATGATGTTGATCCGGACGTCGCGCCAGAAGCACGTCGTCGCGGCAGAGGTGATCGTGATACCCCGCTCCTGCTCCTGTTCCATCCAGTCCATCGTCGCCGTGCCTTCGTGGACTTCGCCGATCTTGTACGTACGACCGGTGTAGAACAGAATGCGTTCTGTCGTCGTGGTCTTCCCGGCATCGATGTGGGCCATGATGCCGATGTTCCGAGTTCGATTGAGCGGTGTCTGTCTTGGCATTCTCTTACGGTGTAGGGGCGGTTCGCGAACCGCCCCTACGAAAGTCCATTACCACCGATAGTGTGCGAACGCCTTGTTGGCCTCCGCCATGCGATGGACGTCTTCTCGCTTCTTGACCGCGCCGCCGCGCAGATTCGCCGCGTCCATCAGTTCGTTCGCCAGCTTCTCCTGCATCGTCTTGCCGTCGCCGCGCGAGCGCGCGAAGCCGACCAGCCAGCGGATGCTCAACGAGAGCCGGCGGTTCGGGTTCACTTCGACCGGCACCTGGTAGTTCGAGCCGCCGACGCGGCGCGACTTCACTTCGAGCGCGGGCTTGACGTTCTCGACGGCCTTCTTGAATACCTTCAGGGGATCGTCGCCGGTCTTCTCCTGGATCGTGGAGAGCGAACCGTACATGATCCGCTCGGCGGTGCTGCGCTTGCCGTCACTCATCAGCGTGCTGATGAACTTTGTCACCAGCGAGCTGCTGTAGATCGGGTCGAGGGGAACCTCGCGCTTCGGTACTTCACGTCGTCTTGGCATTTTGCTTCTCAAACAGCCCTAAAGGGCTGGACTACGACCGCCTACCCTAAAGGGCTGGACTACGACCGGCCACTTCTCAAACAGCCCTAAAGGGCTGGACTACGCCTGTCTACGACTTCGGCCTCTTTGCTCCGTACTTCGAACGACCCTGCTTCCGCCCCTGCACTCCCACCGCGTCGAGCGTGCCGCGGACGACGTGGTAGCGGACGCCGGGGAGGTCCTTCACACGGCCACCGCGAATGAGCACGAGCGAGTGCTCCTGCAGGTTGTGACCGACCCCCGGAATGTAAGTCGTCACTTCGATACCGTTGGTCAGCCGGACGCGGGCGACCTTGCGCAGCGCCGAATTCGGCTTCTTCGGTGTCTGGGTGAATACACGCACGCAGACACCGCGCTTCTGCGGGCTATCCTGCAGCGCCGGGCTCTTGGTCTTGGTTACGACCTTCGCGCGCCCTTTGCGGACAAGCTGGCTGATCGTCGGCACAGTCGAAGCACTCCAGTCCCGCCTTTTCAAGGCGGGCAAGCGCGCGAACGCCGCGCGCGAAAACGTGAAACGCCCCCGACTCCGCTCTGCGAGCTACGTCGAGCGCTTCGGCGAAGTCTCGCCGACGCGCTCGCCGAACACGCTCGGCGCGAAGGAGGCTTGGTTGCTGCAGGCCTAGGGAGCCGCAAACGCGGCCCGGCACCTGGAGCTGGCTTACCCTATAAAGTTAATGATGCTGCGCCCGTAGGGCGCTGGCGATGCATCCCCGCTTGACGTGCTTGCGTGGACGCTCTGTGATGGCGGCTCCTAGATAGGGTGTCCCAGGGCCGACCAGAACCTTGCAAAGATAACAGAGTTGTCGGCCCCTGCGCAAGTGGAGGCCCAAGAAGAGCCACGGGTCTTGAGTGAGGATAGCGAGTGGCGAATTGACCATTCGCCACTCACCATTACTGATGGGCTTACCGCTTGATCTTGTCAGCCAGATCGTCCAGGGCCTCGCCGACCTTCCGACGACCCCGGCCAAACCCTTCCTGGACGTCGCCCGAGGCTTCATCGACAACGCCTTCGTCGTGGAGCTGTTCGTCGTCAGTCAGATCCCCAACGGCTTGCTTGACCTTACCCTTGAGCTGTTCTTTGCGGCCCTCAATTTCATCACGGTTCATGGGTCAACCTCCTCTACAAACCTCTACAAGATCCGGTCCGTCGGCCGCATGAACGACCTGCGCGGTAGAGTTAGCAAGTGCCATCGGTTAACCGCGCCGGGCTCATCCTCAGCTATTCGCGAACGGGCAACGGCCCCGTTGTCCTGCTTATCCAGGGTGTGGGGGTGACTGGCGCCGGGTGGCAACCGCAGGTGGACGCGCTGAGCGACAGCTACACCGTCGTGACAATCGACAACCGGGGCATCGGCGGCAGCACGCTCGACGATCGGCAGCTGACGATCGAAGACATGGCGGCCGACGTGCTCGCGATCGCTGACGCCGAAGGGATCGACCGCTTCCATCTCGCCGGGCATTCGATGGGAGGAGTGATCGCGCAGCACGTCGCGCTCACTGCGTCGGCGAGAGTCTCGACACTCGCGCTGCTTTGCACCTTTCTCAAGGGACGACAGGGGACGATGATCGCGCCGGCGATGCTGCCGACTGCGATTCGCTCACGCATCGGGACGCGGGGGATGCGCCGGCGTGCCTTCGTCGAGCTGATCATGCCGAAGTCATATCTCGCGACACTGGACTGCGACCGGGTCTGTGAGGAGCTCGGCTCTCTCTTCGGTCGCGATCTCGCCGATCAACCGCCAGTCGTCATGAGACAGCTTCGCGCGATGGGGCGCTACGATGCCTCCGCGCGTCTGGCGTCGCTCGGCTCGATCCCGACGCTGGTCGTGAGCGCGGCGCACGACTGCATCGCACGGCCGGCGTATGGCCGGGCCCTCGCCGCCGCCATCCCCGGCGCGCGATACGTGGAATTTTCAGAGGCCGGCCACGCGGTGACGATCCAGTGCGCAGAAGCGGTCAACGCGCTGCTCCTGGAGCACTTCGAAGGCTCGCGATCCGTGGCTCGTTCATGACCCCCGAAACGATGCGTATTGCGATTGCGAATCCAACCGGGGGGGACATGAGCGGCGGATACGTCAAGTATCTCAACGGCGTCGTCCCCGAACTCATGCGCCACCCCGCCGTGGCCGCGGTGCGCGTGTTCGTGGCTCCGACTCTGAAGGGCCGTCTGCAGGACTTGCCCCTCGAGGCGATCAGCATAGGAGACTGGCCGCGTCACATCACGCGCTTCGGTGCGGACGTCCTGTTCGTGCCGACCGCGCGAACGGTACGGTGCCCCGGCGTCCCGCGCGTGACGATGATGCGCAACATGGAACCCGTGACCGTTCCATTCACGGGCAACACGGTGGCCGAATCCTTGAGAAACATGGCGAGAGCAGTGGTCGCCCGGCGCGCCTGCCGGTCGGCCGACCGGGTGATTGCGGTCTCCGATTTCGTCGCGCGTTTTCTCCGCGACCGTTGGCGGATCAGCGCCACGTCGATTGCGACTGTTCCACACGGCGTCGAGCCTCCATTGCCTGTCGAGCGCTGGGCGCGGCCCGCGCGGATGGCTGACGATGCACCCTTCGTCTTCGCCGCCGGGTCGATCCGTCCCGCCCGCGGATTGTCCCCGTTGCTCGACGCCTTCGGGCGCATGGCCCCGCGGTTCCCCGGCCTGCGGCTGGTCATCGCCGGAGGAGCCACGCAATCGATGCGGTGGCACGCGGAGCGGCTCCGCATCCAGGCGCATGCGCTCGGTGTCGCCGAGCTTGTCGACTGGGTCGGACCATTGCCTCCGCAGGAGATGGCGTGGTGTTATGGACGGACGAGCGTTTTCGTGATGACCAGCCGAGCCGAAGCGTGTCCGAACGTGGCGCTGGAGGCTATGAGCTACGGCTGCCCGTGCGTCTCCGTAAGACGAGACCCCATGCCTGAGTTCTTCGGCGACGCAGCCGTTTACGTGGCCAGCGATGATGACGCCGAGTCGCTGAGCGACGCGCTCTGCGTGGTGCTCGAAGCGCCGGAGCGGGCCGCCTTCTTGCGGCGCCGGGCGATCAGCCGCGCGTCACTCTACACGTGGTCCATGACCGCGCTGCGGACCGTCGAAGAACTCCAACGCGCGATCGCCCACGTCAGGTCCCGGAAGCCAGCCCCATCTGCCAGAGGATGAACGCGTAAGTGAACGCGGTTTCTCGCAGCGCGTCGTAGCGGCCGGACGCCCCGCCGTGACCGGCCCCCATGTTGGTCTTGAGCAGCAACGGATTGGTGTCGGTCTTCGCGGCCCGCAGCTTCGCCACGAATTTTGCGGCTTCCCAGTAAGGCACCTGGCTGTCGTTCAGCGAGGCTTGCGCCAGGATCGCCGGATACTTCTGCGCCTTGATATTGTCGTACGGGGAATAGCGCATCATGTAATTGAAGGCCTCGCGCTCGTTTGGATTTCCCCACTCGATATACTCGCTCGTCGTCAGCGGCAGTGACGCATCGAGCATGGTATTGATCACGTCGACGAACGGCACCTGTGCCACGACCGCCTTGAACAGGTCCGGCCGCATGTTCGAGACCGCGCCCATCAGCAGTCCGCCGGCGCTTCCACCCTGGATCACCAGCCGGTCGGCAGCGGTGAACTTGTTCTTGACCAGGTACTCGGCGCTGTCGATGAAGTCGTTGAACGTGTTCATCTTCTGCATCATGCGCCCCTGCTCGCGCCACTCTTCGCCGAGTTCTCCGCCGCCACGAATGTAGGCAATGGCGTAGACGGCACCGCGATCGAGCAGGCTCAAACGTGCCGAGGAGAAGGTCGGCGCCATCGACGCGCCGTAGGATCCGTAGGCATAGAGCAGCATCGGGGCGCTGCCATCGAGTTTGGTGCCCTTCTTGTAAACCACGGAGATCGGCACCTGCTTGCCGTCCCGGGCCGGCGCCCAGACGCGTTTCGCTGCGTATTGGCCCGGATCGTAGCCGCCGAGAACGTCCTGGCGCTTCAACAGCTTCCGTTCCTTCGTGTTGAGGTCGTACTCGTACACCGAAGACGGCGTCACCATCGACTGATACCCGTAGCGGATGGAGCTGGTATCGAACTCCGGGTTGGCGCCGAGGCCCATGGCGTAGTCGGGTTCATCGGTCGCGATGCGGTGGGACTTCTTCTCCCGCATGTCGATTACCCGGAGATAGTTGAGGCCGCCTTCGCGCTCCGAGACCACCAGGTGGTTCTTGAAAAAGGTGAGCCCCTCGACCTTGATCGTCGGCGTGTGCGGGATGAACGGCGTCCAGTTCTTCTCGGACGGATCGCTCATCGGCGCAGTCACGACCTTGAAGTTCTTCGCGCCTTTGTTGGTGGTGATGTAGAAGCGTCCCTCGTAGTGATCGACGTCGTACTCGTGTCCCTCTTGACGTGGAACCACGATCTTGAACTCACCGGTCGGATTATCCGCGGGCAGGTAGCGGATCTCTCGCGAGGTTTTCGCATAGGCGCCGACGAACAATACTTTCCGGTCGAGCGATCGGCCGGCGCCGAGATCGAACAGCTCGCTCTTCTCCTCGAGCACCAGATCGTTCTTGTCGGTCCCGACGACGTGGCGCCAGAACTTGTCGGACCGCTTGGTGACGGCGTCCTCGGTCGTGAAAAACAGGGTCTTGTGGTCGTTCGCCCAGACAATGGAGCCGACACGCTCGATGCTCTCGGACGAGAGCGCTCCGGTGCGGAGGTCCTTCACTCGCAGGGTGTACTGGCGATAGCCCGTCGTGTCCATCGAAAACGCCAGCCAGTTGGCATCGTCACTGACCGAGTAGCCGCCGAGGCCGAGGAACTTGTGCCCTTCCGCGAGCTTGTTCAAATCCAGGAGGATCTCCTCCTGCCCTTCCATCGTGCCCTTGCGACGGCACATGTACGGATACTGCTTGCCCTCTTCGGTGCGCGAGTAATACCAGTACTCGCCATTGCGGGCGGGGACGCTCAGATCGGTCTGCTTGATTCGCCCGAGCATCTCCTTGTAGAGCGTTTCCTGCAGGACCTTCCTCGGCGCCATGACCGCTTCGGTGTACGCGTTCTCGGCTTCAAGGTAGGTCGTGACTTCCGCGTTCGCCTTGTCCCGCAGCCAGAAATAGTCGTCCTTGAGCGTGTAGCCGTGAATCTTCGTTTCGCGCGGCACCTTTTTCGCGACCGGTGCGGAGGCCGGTTGCTGGGCGGCGGGTATCGCGGTCATGAACGCAAGGGATGCAACAGGGACGGCAAGCAGAAGATGGAATGCTTTCATATTTTCCTCTGAACTGGGCCAGGGATTAAAGCGTACATCATCGGACGGCCGCACCTCCTAGCTGCCGCCTTTGCGCTTACCCCAGGTCGGAGGAGGCGGCTCGGTCGTCATCCGATTGACGGGATTCGCTTTCAGGATACGGAGTGCCTCCTCGACTGCGCGCTCGAGTTGCGGATCGCGTCCGGCGATCACGTCCTTCGGCCAGTTCTCGACGTCGATGTCCGGCCCGACGCCTTCGTTCTCGACGGCCCATTTGCCGTCACGGGTGAAGAACCCGCCGCGCGGCGCGATCATCGAACCGCCATCGATGAAGGCCGGCGTGTCGGCAGTGTGGACGAGGCCGCCCCACGTTCGCTTCCCGACGAGCGGACCGATCTTGCGACGCTTGAACATATACGGCATCAGGTCGCCGCCGGAACCCGCCATTTCGTTGATGATCATGACCTTTGCGCCCCAGATGCCCGCCGCCGGACTGGTGAACGGATAACGGTCCCCGGCGACGTTATTGAAGTACCCATCGAAGTCTCTCTGCAGGACGTCGATGATGTAGTCGGCCGCGGATCCACCGCCGTTATAGCGCTCGTCGATGATCGCTCCCTTGCGGTCCTGCTGGGCGAAGTAGTAGCGATTGAAGGACGTGTAGCCAGGCTGTCCCGTGTTCGGGACGTAGACATACGCCAGCTGACCGTTCGACAACTTGTCGACCAGACGCCGGTTGGACTCGATCCAGGCGCGACCGCGCAGGGCCTGCTCGGTGGCTACGGGCATGACGGTGACTTGCCGTGCCCCTTCCAGTACCGGCTTGTTGTTGACCGCCAGCACCGTCTGCCGGTTGGCTGTGCCGTCGAGCAACCGGAAGATGTTGTCGGGCGCACGCAGCTCGATGCCGTTGATCGCGAGGATGTAATCGCCTACCGCCACGTTGACGCCGGGAGCCGACAGCGGCGCCCGCAAGTCGGGGTTCCAACTCTCGTTGTCGTAAATGCGCGTGATCTTGTAACGCCCCTGGTCGATTACGAAGTCGGCGCCGAGCAGGCCTCCCGGGGAGGCCGGGACGTCCGGCATATCGCCGCCGCGAACATATGAGTGCCCGATCGCGATCTCGGCCCCCATGTTGTCGAGCAGATAGTTGAGGTCGGCGCGGTGTTTGACGTACGGGAGGAGCGTCCCGTACATCTCCTTCATCTTTGGCCAGTCGCTGCCGTGCGCGTTCTGGACGTAGAGGTAGTCGCGCTGATTCCGCCAGCCCTCGTTGAAGATCTGTTTGAACTCAGCCTGTGGCTCGAGGTACATCCGCAGCGTCGCGTTGAGACGTCCCTGACCTGCCTGCGGCGGATTGCGATCGGCGTCGACGAGGAACAGACCTGCGCCGGTTGGTACCGCCTCACCGCCTCCGCGGCCGCCGCGACCGCCGCCGCCACCACCGGTCCGGTAGAGCAGCTTGCGGCCGTCCGCGCTCACGTCGTACTCGGCGACGCCGGTCATGAACGGCGCGGAACGACGATCGGTCAGCCGGTAGCGGTGCAGTGTGCTACCGCCACCGCCACCGCCTCGACCCCCGCCCCCTGCGGCGGATGCTTCGAGGTAGAAGATCGTCCCCGCCGGCCCTGCCTTCAACTGCGAGTACTGGCGCTCGGGAACTCCGGGCACCGCCAGAATGCGCTGCTGCAGGCCGTCGAAATCGATCTGCACCGTGACCGGCGTGCGCGGCCTCGGCGGTGCGGGGGGCTGCTGCTCCTGCCCCTGCGCGCCGGCGTCGGCTCCCGCCGGCGGCTGCCCGCCCTGCCCTGAGCCTGTCAAGGGCGGCCGCCGCCACGGCCTCCGCCTCCGGGGCACCGCTGCCGACCCCTGAATCTTCGTCGCTCTCGGGCAGCAGCGGGCTGGGTTCGTCCTTCTTCAGGACCGCGAAGTACAGGCCAAACGTCTCCTCCCGGTCGTACGACGTCATGTCGAGCCACTGCGATCGAAGCCCGAAATCGGTGGATGCGAGGAACCACAGGTACTTGCCACCCGCGTCCCAGACCGGGAACATCGAGTCGGCCAGGCCATCGGTGACCTGCTTCTTCTCGCCGGTCTCGACATTCGAGATGAAGATCGCGCGGTAGAGCGAGTTCAAGCGGCTCGCGTACGCGACCCACTTCGAATCCGGACTCCAGCTCGGATTGAGCGTCCGCTGCGGCACCATCCAGGGATCGCTGCCGACGATCTTCGCCTGGCCGCTCGCGACATCCAGCACCCACACATTGAGATTCGTGTCCGAATAGAGCAGCTTCTTCGAGTCCGGCGACCATGACGCCGTGTAGTAGTGGGTGGGCTTCGCAAGCGCGATCTCGCGCGGCGGTTTCAGCCCCTCCTGCTCCTCGATGACCAGCTTGTACTCACCCGACTTGTCGCTGAAATATGAGACGTACTTTCCATCAGGGGACCATGCCGGTTCTCGCTCCGCGGATGCCGCCGACGCGGTGATGTTGCGGACGTCACCCTTCTCCGCCGGGATGGTGAAGATTTCGCCGCGGGCCTCAGCGACGACCCGACGCCCGGTGGGAGACAGCGCGATATTGCTCATCCGGCTGGTCACGTCTTCCCAGCGCGGCATCATCCAGGGAAAGTCGCCGGTGGCACGGATATTCACCGGTTGCGCGCGGCCGGACTTCGCGTCCAGCATGTGCACGAGTCCCGCCTGCTCGAAGACGACGGTATTGCCCTGCGCATTGAGTGTCTTCACATCGAAGTCGTCGAACTTCGTGACCTGCGTCAGCTTCTTCGTCCGCGGCTCGAACGACCACACGTTGGACACGCCATCGCGATCGGAGAGGAAATAGACCGCATCACCGACCCAGACAGGGTCCTTGTCGTTCGAATCGGTCCATGGAGGAGTCACCAGGTCGTAGGTCTTGAGGTCGACGATCCAGACGGGGCGGTTCTGGCCGCCACGATAATTGCGCCGCTCCTCATCCCAGGAGCTGTTCATGCGGTATGCGATCCGGCTGCCGTCGGGAGAAATCTTCCCCTGGTAGCCGCGCGGAATCGCCAGCGGCTGTTCGACGCCGCCCTCGACGGGAACGGTCCAGAAGCGTGCCGCTCCGCTCGGTGCCCACGACGCACGTGTGGACGCGAACATGATCGACTTGCCGTCTGCCGTCCACCCCTGCACCGTATCGCCACCCGGATGCCACGTCAGCCGCTTCGGCTCCCCGCCCTCGCTCGGGACAACGTACACGTCGGTATTGCCGGCGTAGTCGCCGCTGAACGCGATCCACTGCCCGTCAGGTGAGAAATGCGGGTTGGTGGTCTGCCCTTGAAAACTGGTCAGCCGTCGCGCGTTACCACCGGCTCGGTCGACAACCCAGATGTTGTTCGCGTATGCGAACGCGATGTGGCTGGCGCTGACCGCCGGCGACCGCAGGAGCTTGGTCGGCTCGCCGTTGGGCGAAGCGTTCAGCGCGACGGCGAGAATGGGGATCACCAGCCACGGGAGCGTCAACGCTGTAAACACTTCTTCATTACAAACTCCTCCAGAACCCGCGCAGTATGTTACCCCCGTGGGATGCGCCGACGGCTTCGCTCGGTGCAGGGGCGGTTCGCGAACCGCCCCTACGCGGCACGCTCAGTGATGGACTCGTCGACGGACAGTGCCCCCCTGGACATCTGCCAGGGGCTGCAGGATCACGAAGGCGCGGGGATCGGTCTCGCGGATGATCGTATTTACCCGCCCGACCTCGAGCCGCGTGACGACACAATAAAGAATGTCGCGTTCGTCGCCGCTGAGGCCGCCGCGGGCACGGTAGACGGTGACGCCTCGCCCCAGCTCACCGGTGATCCGACGGCGGATGAACTCGTTGTGATCCGACATGATCGTGATCGAGGTGTACTCCTCGATGCCGTGAATGATGAAGTCGAGCGTCCGGGCCGCCGACATGTAGGTGAGGATCGAGTACAGCGCCGGCTCCACGCCGAGTACCGCCATCGCGGTGACGAACAGGGCGACGTTGAAGATCAGGATGAGGTCACCAACCTTCACGAGCGCACTGTGACGGCTGATCAGCAGCGCGGCGATTTCAGTGCCGTCGAGCACCGCGCCGCCCCGGACCGCGAGGCCGATCCCGGCGCCGAGGAAGAATCCTCCGAAGACGGCATCGAGGACCATGTCGGCGGTGACGACGGGAAAGTGGACGAACGCGAGCGCGAGGGAGAGGCCGGCAATCGCCAGCGCACCGCGCACCGCGAAGGCGAGGCCAAGCTGGCGGTATCCGATGAAGATGAATGGAAGGTTGACGAGAGGCAGCAGCACCGCGAGCGGCCAGCCGGTCACCCGCGACAGCAGCATCGAAATGCCGGTAACGCCGCCGTCGATCAGGCCGCTCTCTAACAGAAAGCCGTGAATGCCCAGGCCCGCCGACAGGATGCCGGCGAGGATGAGCGCAGCGTTCGTCAGTTCTCGCAGGTAAAGCGGCAAACCCTGCGCGTAATCCTACCGCGAGGCTGAATCAGTCGTGATCTTCTTTGCCGGCTCCGCCTTCTGAGGATTCTTCACGTACTTATCCAGCCACGCCGCCCAGCGTGCCCACAGGTCGAGCAGTGTCTCGCGCGACGCCGGCCCGTGGTCCTCGAGCGGATACATGTAGAGAGCCGTCGTCTTGCCCAGACCATTGAGCGCGTGATACAGGCGGATCGAGTTGTCCGGGTCCGTGCCGACGTTCTGATCGGCATAACCGTGATACATCAGCAGCGCGCCGGTCATGTTGTTGGCGTAGAGGAACGGCGACATCGCGAGATACACGTGCGGCGCCTCCCACAGATCGCGGCGCTCGCTCTGGAATCCGAGGGGGGTGAGCGTCCGGTTATACGCGCCGTCGCCGGCGATCCCCGCCTTGAAGAAGGGGGTGTGCACCATCGCGTTCACCGTCGAGAACGCGCCGTAGCTGTGGCCGCCGATCGCAAGACGCGTGCGGTCCGCCAGCCCGCGACGATCGAGCTCGTCGATGACCGCGGCCAGGTTGTTCCGCAGATCGTTGACGTAATTGTTGTTCATCTGCCCCTGCGGGCCGACGATCGGCGAGTCCGGCTCCACCACGGAGTAGCCGAGACGCGTGAAGAATTCCATCGACCGCGTCCCGAAATTCTGGAACGTGTTCCGGTTGAAGGTCCGGTCGGGACGATCGTAGGAGTCCTGATCGGCGAACTCGCGCGGATAGAACCAGAAGAGCGCGGGCGGCTTCGATCCGGCGACGAAGTTCTGCGGGAGATTCACCGTGACGCGGAACTTGAAGCCGTCGGGCCGTTCCACGGTAAAGCGCTCGACCTTCATTCTGGTGAGATCGGGAGTCACGTCCTTGTTCTGCGTGAGCTGGACTCGCTTCCCGTTCTGGAGGAGATACTGCTGCGGGACTTCAGTCGGGCTTTCGCGCGTGATGATGAACCGTGCCGCATCCGGATCGAGGATCGTCGATACCCGCTCGTACACGTTGGTGTTGTCACTTTCGTAGACGCGGGTCTTCTCGCCGGTCTTGATCGCCACCTTGTCGATGAACGTCTTCGGGCCGACCTCGTTCGGCGTCTTCGAATACGTCGTTCCCTGATAGAACACGTGCTGCGAATCAGCCGACAGCATCACCGGACCGCCGCCGCCACCCCCGCCACCGCGTCCGCCGCCGCCACCGCCACCGCCCCGCGTCCGCCGGCACCGCCTCCTCCGCGCAGTGAGACGATCGATCCGGGGTTGGCGTAGATGTCATCGCCGCGGTAACGCGCCAGCGTGTACTTTTTTGCCGTGTCGTTCAGGTAGACGGCCGTATCGATCGTGTTCTGACCGGCACGCTCGGTGAAGAACAGGACCTGCATGTCGGGGGAGAAGCGATGCCCGGTCATGCGGGTGTTGTTCTCGAAGAGCACCTTCCTGCTGCTGTCGTCGAACGGCGGCAGCCAGTGGTACAACCGGTCCTTGCGCTGCGCCTGCTGGCCGCGGCCGCCACGCGCGGTGTCGTCCTGCGCGTCGTCGCCCGTTGCGGCCTGCGCACTGCGCCCCGCGCCCTGCGCCCCGAGCGCCCCGCGCCCTGCGGACCCGGTTCCTGTTCGAGATAGGTGACGCCCTGGCCGTCGGCGCGCCACGCCAATTCGCGCTTGCCGGTCTGGTTCTGATTGCCGCCGCGCCCGCCCCCCGCGCCGGGATCCGGCGGCGTCGGCGGCTGCGTATCGTCCTGCACGCCGAGGTTGATCGGGCGATCGGTCACCTTGGCGAGCACCTTGCCTTCCAGATCCCAGATCTCTTCGATCGATCCGAAGCTGCTCACCGGAACGTCGTACGAGAATGGCTCGAGCATGCGCGTCACGCGCACGTATTTCGCATCCGGGGCAAAGTCAATCGCCCGGATCATTGCCGGCTGGCCGATCTTTCGGACAGCGCCTTTCTGAACGTCGACGAGCGCGGCCTGACCGGTCGCGTGCCACTTGAGCAGCTCCTTCTCGTAGGTCGACGACATCAAGCTCGGGAACGTGCGCAGGCGGTTCTTGTCCGAATCGGCGATCTTGACGGTCGGGCCAGTCGGCGCAGTCGGCGCCGCAGGCAGCGGCGAACGCCCGTCGGGAATGAGGACGGTCGCGATCTGCCTGCCGCCGTCGGTGAACTCGAAGTTCGAAACGAGCGTGGCCAGCACCGGCGTCTTCGTCACCTGCCGGGACTTGCCGGTCGCCACGTCCGCGACGTAGATGTGCGTCGCGTCCTCTCCGTGGACGAAAAACGCAACCGACGCGCTGTCGGGAGCCCACGTGGCGTTCGATACCCGCGCACCAGCGGGGACCTGGATCGGTTTGCGGGTGCCGTCGGTCGCCGAGATCAGCTGGATGCCGACGTTGTTTCTGATCGTCAGCGCCCGCGCGCGGTTCGCCCTGTGGTCGATGAACACTCCCCCGAGCTCGTGGAAGGGCTTCGAGAATGTTTTCATGGCGACCGGCCCGTCGCCGATTTCGTCGAGGAACCACTTCTTGTCGGGGCTCGCATTGGTCAGCGAGACATTGAGGTGGCGCGGAGCAAGCACCGCGTCGGCCAGCTCCGGCGGCGGCGTGGCGTATGTTTCCTTTTTGAGGATTTCATCCGCCCATGACGTGGAGGCGCCGTTCTGACGCGCGGTACTCTGCGCAAACAACGACAACTGACACAATGCCAGAATCAGGGCCGGCGCCAGGCGCCCCACGCGTTTCGTCATACTGCCTCCGGATAACTGCGAGGAAAGGTGCAAAACGATACCTCAGTGATGTGGACCCGGCAAACGGCTGGACCGTGGCGGGCGTCTAAAATCAGGTGGGGCTCCGCCCGTCAGCGAATGACGGAAGCAGTGTTGAATCCTATGTCTACGAAACTGCCGGCCCTTGTTCGGTTGGCCATGCTGATCATCCTGGGGACTGCTGGGGTTCTTGCCCGGCCGGCCCAGCAGGTGCAGCCACCGCGTGACCCGAGCCTCGGTCCGCCACCTGCTGTGACCGGAACTGCCACGATCACCGGCTCGGTGCTGATGGCGGGTGGTCAGCCCGCGCGCAAGGTGCGCGTCACCCTGTCGGGAGCCGAACTACGCGGCGGCCGCTCAACGACTACAGACGACCAGGGGCGTTTTTCGTTTACCGCGCTGCCGGCCGGTCGTTACAACCTCTCGGCGAACAAGCCCGGCCATCTGTCGGTCACCTTCGGGCAGCGGCGTCCCGGATCACAGGGCACTCCCATCCAGCTGTCAGATGGACAGAAGTTCCAGGCACAGCTTCAGATCCCCCGTGCCAGCGTGATCACCGGCGTCGTCCTCGACGAACACGGTGAGGCGACACCGGGCACCAACGTCCGCGCCATGCGGTTCGTCGTCCAGAACGGCCGGCGGACTCTGCAATCGTCTGGAAGCGCGTCAACCGACGATCGCGGGATCTACCGGATCTACGGCCTGCAGCCTGGCGAGTACGCCGTGTGCGCCACACCCCGGAACGCGAACGTCAACGAGTTCGACCGGGCGCAGGTGGAGATCCAGGCCTTGCGACAGCAGTTGACCCAGCCGGGGGCCGCACCGGGGGCCGTACCGGAAGCCATGGCTCGCGCGCTCCAGGAGCGCATCGTCGCCATTCAGGCGTCGGCCCCGCAAGAGGCCGAAGAGACGGTGAACGGTTACGCTTCCGTCTGCTATCCGGGTACGACGGCGCTCTCCGAAGCGGCGCCAATTCCCCTCGCCGTAGCCGAAGAGCGTCCGGGGGTGGACTTTCAACTTCGGCTCGTTTCTCTGGCGCGGATCGAAGGGACTGTCATCAATTCGACCGGGTCGCAGGTGCAAGGCATTCAGGTGTCGCTCCAGGATGCAGCGGCTGGCGGCATGTCGCTCGGCATGAACAGCGGACGCGGGGCGGACGCGGAAGGACGATTCACGATTCCCGGTGTCGCCCCCGGTCAGTACAAGCTCACCGCCCGCGGACGCATCGGCGGCCCGCAGCGAGGCGAGGGGCCGACAACCGCGCTCGAGGTGAACGCCGCCCGCGGCGGTGGCCGGGCGCAGCCCGGACGACCCGAACCGGTCACTGTCTGGGCGTCCGCGGATCTCGTCGTCGACGGGCGCAACGTTTCAAATGTGATGCTGTCGCTTCAGCCTGGCATGACGGTTTCAGGACAGCTGCAGTTCGAAGGTGCCGCGCCCCCTCCGGCGGACCTGACCCGGATGCGCGTGACGGTCATGTCCGCCGATCCGGGAGAAGGCTTTGGCAACAACGCGGGACGCGTCGATCCGAGCGGCCGTTTCGTTGTCCCCAGCCTGGCGCCAGGTCGATATCGTCTGACGGCGGGCGGCGCCCCCGGCTGGTTCCTCGAGTCGGCGAGCGTTGGCGGCGTGGACGTGCTCGATTTCCCGTTCGAGGTAAAGCCGAATCAACACGTGAGCGGCGTCGTCGTCACGCTGACCGACCGCCAGACCGAGCTTACCGGCGTGATCGTCGACAATCGGAACCAGCCGGTCATCGATTACACGCTGCTGATCTTCCCGGCCGATCAGAAGTACTGGACCGGGTCGTCGCGCAGGATTCAGACGGCGCGCCCGGGTACTGACGGCCGCTATACGATCCGGAATCTCCCGCCAGGCGATTACAAGATCGCGACGCTGCTCGACATCGAGCCGGGAGCTTCACAGGATGCGGCGTTTCTTCAGCAGGTCGATGCAGCGACGATGCGGATCTCGCTGGCGCCGGGTGAAAAGAAAACGCAGGACATCCGTTTGTCGCTCGGTGGCGGATGATCCCGGCGCGTGACGCACTCGAACGCCTCCAGGCGGGAAATCGTCGCTTTGTCTCCAACGTTCGCTCCGGCCGGGCGCTGACCACGCCGCCGCGGCCCGACGAGCTCGCGAGCGTTCAGGAGCCCTTCGCGATCATCCTTGGCTGTTCCGACTCGCGGGTCCCGGCAGAGATCGTCTTCGACCAGGGTCTTGGTGATCTCTTCGTCATCCGCGTCGCCGGTAACATCGTTGCGGCATCACAGATCGGGAGCGTCGAATTCGCGGCGGCGCGGTTCAGCACGCGCCTCGTGGTGGTGCTGGGACATTCGCAGTGCGGCGCGGTTCAGGCGACATTAGAGGAGCTGCACCAGCCGTCGCAGAACCAGTCGAAGAATCTGCGGTTCATCGTCGATAGCATCCGGCCGGCCGTTGGACCATTGCTTGCGGTCGAGCATGGCGCCGATCGCGACGGGCTCCTCCGCGCGGCAGTCCGGGCAAATATCTGTGCGTCGGTGAACCATCTCAGACATGGGTCTGAAGTCCTCGAGGATCTCATCGCGCAAGAAGGGCTGTTCATCGCCGGCGCGGAGTACTCGCTGGACACGGGCGTGGTTGACTTCTTCGATACCATCCCGGAAGCTGGCTGACCGAGACCGTCGATGCGGATTGACCGCCCGCCACCAGTTGCCGATGCCGTCGGCGCGATTCGCCAGGATCTTGCCAGACTCAGAGCTCCGGCGACAGCGGAAGTGCGCGAGATTCGGCGGCGGTACTCACGCACCCTTTCGCGCGAGCCGGCGCAGCAGATAGTCGCGATCGCCAGCGCCTTGTTTGCTGATGGACGCTGGCCAGAACGCCTCGTGGGGTGCGAGCTCGTCAATGCCCGACGCGACGCGATCGATTGCCTGAGCGAAGCTACTGTCAATCGATGGGCGAACGGGCTTGCTGACTGGGCCGCGATCGACCTCTATGGCGTCACGATTGCCGGCCCGGCCTGGCGTGAAGGGCGGGTCCGCGAGGAACGGCTGATGAACTGGGCGCACTCCCCGGATCGCTGGCGGCGCCGGCTGGCGCTTGTCGCCACCATCCCGCTGAACTCACGCGCCCGCGGTGGCGCGGGAGACACTCCGAGAACGCTGACTATTTGCCGCGCGCTGCTCGACGATCGCGACGACATGGTGGTCAAAGCGCTCTCCTGGGCGCTGCGAGAGCTGGCCAAGCGCGATCCGGAAAGCGTACGGCGCTTCCTTCGAAAAGAGGACGGCCGTCTTGCATCCCGTGTCCGTCGGGAGGTGACGTCAAAACTCGAGACCGGATACAAGGTGCGGCCGCGCAGGAAGCCCGCGAGGATGAATCAGACACCGTGAGGACTACGCGATGAAGATTGGAATTCTAGGTTCGGGGGATGTGGCGAAATCACTGGCGAAGGGTTGCCTCGTTCATGGCCACGAAGCCATGCTCGGCACGAGGGATCCAGGCAAGCTGAAGAACTGGCTCGGCGAGAATCCGAAAGGCTCGGCCGGGAGCTTTGCAGAGACCGCCAATTCGGCGAGTTGCTCGTGCTCGCGGTCAAGGGCACCGTCGCGGCGGAGGCGTTGCGGGCGGCGGGTGCAGCCAACCTTGCCGGTAAGACCATCATCGACGCTACGAACCCGATCGCCGATGCCCCTCCGGCCAACGGCGTCCTCAAGTTCTTCACCAGCCTGGACGAGTCGTTGATGGAGCGGCTGCAGCGTGAATTCCCGGACGCGCATTTCGTCAAGGCCTTCAACTCAGTCGGCAATGCCAGGATGGTGAATCCGAAATTCGACGGCGGCAAACCCACCATGTTCATCTGCGGCAATGATGCCGCGGCGAAGAAGAAGGTGACGGGCATCCTCGACGAGTTCGGCTGGGAAGTCGCCGATATGGGCGCCGCCGAGGGCGCGCGTGCCATCGAACCGTTGTGCATTCTCTGGTGCATCCCCGGCTTCCTCAGGCAGGAATGGACCCACGCGTTCAAGCTGCTGAAGTGAGTCATATGCGAGGAGTATCGCGGAAGCCGACGGCATTGCCGCACTCTTGACGATCGGACTGCTGGCGCAGCAGGGCAGTTCGGCTGTACAGATTGAGCGCACCAGCGACGATCCTTGGTGATCGCCGCCGTTCTCGACGCGACGATCCTTCCAGAGTACCGCAACGCGAACCCCGTAAAGTCGACGGTCGATGGCGAGTGAAGTCGGCAACCGTAACTTCGATCAGCTGATTGAGCTCCACCCGAGACCGCACTACCGGCGGCGACTCGCGCGCCGGTGACGCACCGTTCAACTCGGTCCGGACCTAGCTTCAACATAGAAGTCGGCAGACGACTCGCGAACGATCCCGTCCTGCCTAACGCCGAAGAACAGTTCGGCTTCGTACTGGTTATGCCCGCGGCAGCGCAGCTCGATATTCCGCGTGTCCGCCTCCCCGCCGACAGCGAACGGGCGAACGTGGTGGAACTCTAGAAAACCGGTTTCGGCGCACCGTCCACGCGTGCCCCGGAACGCGCATTGACCTCCGTCGCGCCTCCAGACCGCCCGCTTCACCGGCGCCGGAACATGACGTGATTCAGAGGCCCGCGCGCGACTGCATTTCGTGGGCGCTGAATGCCGAGGCGATTCTCGACTTCTCCAACTCAGCGAGCAACACGGTCAGCGCACGGTCGAACACAACCGCCGGATCGCCGTCCGGCACCGAGTGGCGCATCAGGTCCTGAACTCTACGCAGCTTGTTGTAGGTGTCGCGATCGACGGTGAACTGGACTTTGTATCGCTCGGGCGCCAACGGTGCGATCACCGGACGCGCCCCAGCCCGCGGCTCGAGGAGCGTTTTCGGAGCATCGGTCTGAGCCGAGGACGGTGAAGACGCGGACCCGGAGCACGCTCCGCTCTCCGCTCCCGCCGGATGCGGCAGCTTCCTCACGGAAGTCGCCACGTCGGGGCGAGGGCGAAGTTCGGCAACAAGTTCCTCCACCTGCCGTTTGCTCTTGTGCGTCGCGCGCGAGAGAACCTCCCGATGGTTCTCCTCGGTCAGCACTTTCGCGAGCAACCCGACGTTCGTCAGCGTAACGTCGCCGGAGATGAGGAGATCGACGACGGCCGGAAAGCGTCGGCCGACCCTTGCCGCTTCGATCCGGCTGTATGCAGCGTGCTCCGAGAGATGAAGCACGCTCGTGCAGTAGGTGAAGAGGGACGAACACCCTTCGCCGAGATACAGACGCCGCGCATCGAGCTCCGCGAGAGCGGCGATCAGTTGTGCTGTCGCCTTCCGTTCCTCGCCGGCGAGCCGTACAGACAGCTGCGATGACTTCACTGTTTGACAGCTGCCCGAGAGAGATATGTCGCTTGCATACTCCTGTGTAGCATCGCAATTTCTGCAACGCCACGATCGCGCCTGCGCGACAATCGGACGCCATGCCTCTCGTCGAGTTGAATTGCCGCCCGATCGCGCGACAGCGCGCCGCGTTTGCGGTCCTTCAGGGCTTTGGCGAAAGCTCCTGGATCTGACCGGGGCCACATTGGAAAACGTGTCAAGAGTTTCTAAGGTCCATCTCGTTTTTCTTGGGTCAGACTTGCTCAGGCTCCAAACTCGACCAAGCTCGGTCCGGACCGAGTCAAGTCGGCGAGGATAGCTATGCGGCTCGTGCGGACCCAACACCACCATATGAAATTCAGCCTCAGCACTGACATCGCGGCGCCGGCAGAACGCGTCTGGCAAGTCATGAGCGACATCGACCGGTGGCATGAATGGACGCCGTCGATCACCAGTGTGAAGCGGCTGCGAGACAAGCCATTCGCTGTCGGGACGCGGGCGATGATCCGTCAGCCAAAGTTTCCGCCGGCATTCTGGAAGATCACGTCGATAGAACCCGGCAGAAGCTTCACCTGGATCAGCGTCGCACCCGGCCTGCGAGTCACCGGCCACCACGAGGTCGAGCCTACGGTCGGCGGCAGCCGCGCGACGTTGTCGCTGAACCTCGAGGGAATGTTCGGAGACGTCTTCGGGCGGATAACGAAGGACATCACCGAGCGCTACCTCGCCATGGAAGCACGCGGGCTGAAGGCGCGAAGCCTGGATCCCGCGTACCGCCACGCGGCGACAGTCGGTTAGGTGGATTTCTTCGACGTGAGGAGCCCAATCCGGCGTCCGGCAGCTGATTCCTTCATCAGCCTCGCCAGCCTCTGGACACGCGTCTCATCTTTCTTTGCACTGACGACCCAGAAGGTCATGAGACGGCGATAGCCTGGCGGCTGTGACTGGAAGAACTTCCACGCCGCGGGATTGGATCGGAAGACTTTCAGCAGCGCGGGCGTGAAGCTTGGCGCGGCGCGTTCGAAACTGTACTTGGCGGTCGCAGCGGGATCGCGCCGCTCGAACGCTCGCAGGCCGGCCGCGGTCATCCGTTTCTGTGCGATCAAACCGTTCGCGCGCCTGACGTTGACGGCGCTCCAGTAGCTGCCGGTCCTTCTCGGCGTAAATCGCTGGACATACGCCTCATCGTCCAGCCGCTTGCGGACGCCGTCGATCCAGCCGAAACACAACGCTTCCTCCAGAGCCTCGTCGTAGGTGACGGTGGCGCGTCCCGAGGCCTTGCGGTAGAACCCGACCCACAGTTCCGCCACGGCCGAGTGGTGCTCTGCCAGCCACGCGCGAAACTTCTCGCGCGACGCGAAGAACTTCGGAGTCATGACGCTAGCGTCGTGATCGTGTTCAGATGGTGGTCGTCGTGCTCCGCGACGAAGAAGCCGAGGTCAACCACAGACATCGCCTGCTGCAAGCGCGGGTGCAGCGCGACGCGCGACAGTTCCGCGGGGGACATGCGCTCGAGCCGCTGGACGATGCGGAGGCGCGCATCTCTGAAGGCGGTCAACAGGTCATCGATGCGGCGGGAGTTGTGATCCGCCTCGTGAGTCTTGCGATTTTCGAGGTCGGCAGGATGAAGGACGGTGACGCCGGCGTCAAAGTCTTCCAGCCGCTGCTCCCAGAGCGCTTCCAGATCGAAAAGGTGACCGACATTCTCCTGGATCGACCAGCCGTCCCCGACGCGAACGGTCAGCCGCTCTTCCGGAACCCGTCGGACCTCTCGTTCGAGCCGATCAGGGAAGCTGCGAAGCCTGCCGAGAATCGGCGGGAACGCGGAGGCCGGCAGGCCCAGGTCGAACTTGCGGTCGAACCAGCGCATACGTCAGAGCGTGGATGTGCAGTGCGCGCAGCGTGTCGCCTGAATAGGAATGGGGCTGAAGCACAACGGACAATCCTTGGTCGTTGTCGCTGGCGCGCGTTTGAATCGATTGACCTGCTTGACGATCAGGAAGACAGCCAGCGCGACAATCAGAAACTGGACGATGTCCATGAACAGCTGCCCGTACGCGATGACCGGAATGCTCCGGGCCTTCGCGTCCGCAAGCGATGTGGGCATGCCGCGCGAGGTGTCGAGTACGTAGAACAGGCCGGCGAAATCGACCCGGGACGTCACCATGCCGAGCGGCGGCATCAGGACTCCCTCGACGAAGGTGTTCACGATCTTCGCGAATGCCGCGCCGATGACGACCGCCACCGCAAGATCGATGACGTTCCCGCGCGCAATGAACTCGCGGAATTCTCGCAGCATGGTTCCTCCAGCCTATTTCTTGATGGCGGCACCCGTGCCGAACTTCTTGAAATCCGAGTAAGTCGCCTTGGTTGACGCGCGTCCCTCCACCGGCGCCTTCAGGCCGTAGATCGGCCCCTGGTACTGTTCGCTCATCTCCGTCGGCAGCCAGAGGCCCATCTCCGCCACCTTCTTGTACGTCACTTCGATGTCAGCGTTGGTCTCGAGGTCGCGCGACGACACGGCGTCGAGGCCCGTCTCCTGTGGCTTGCCGCCGGTGGCAACATTGGGGTTGGGCGGCGGACGAGTCGCCGGTGCCTGCTGCCCGGGCATGGCCATCGTGTCAGCGAAGTTCTTCAGCCTGAGACGCGTGCGGACGACGGTGCCGTCCGCCGGCACGACCCAGACAACACCCTCCATCGGCACGTCGGCGCCGCTGCGTCGCATCACGATTGTCGGACGCTGCGTCTCCTTGAACTCCAGCTCCGTTGTCTCGACACCCTCTATTTTCTTCGTGCCTTTCTTCACGAAGCTGAAGCGCGACAAATTGGACGGGTGAAGGAAAAACAAGCGCCGCCGTGGGGACGTTCAGGTTCCGGGTGATCGGTCCGACGTTGAATCGCGCGTTCTCCTGTGCGATGCGCATCAGATCCGCCTCACTGCCCGTCATTTCCGACAGCAGGCGTTCGAGCCGGTCCTTCCGCTCCTCGACTTTCTTGCCATCAACCTCGACGACGTCGCGGAAACCGGTCCAGCCGCCGCCCGCACGGACGATGGCAAACTCGGCAACGAGCCGCCGCGGCTTCAGAGGCTCGAGTCCCTCGAGCGTCACCAGCTGCGAGTACTTCTCCGTGGCAATGATCGCGGACGTCTGCTCGCCATAGCCGGCGACGTAGTCCCCCATTTTCTTGACGAGATCAGTCGTCGCCGGATCGGTCGCCTGCGCGGCCCCGACGCTGACAATCACGAGAAACAGCGTTGAAATGAAGCCCATCATTGCCTCCCATGCCGGACGTTCAAGGAACGGCGTCCTGCCCGCCTCACCTTCCAGCGCGGACACCGAATGATAGCGCGGCTATTTCTTTGGCGCGCGAGCCTGCACGCCTTTTACCGCAGCCATGATCATCCGGTTGACGGCCGCAAGCGACAGGCCACCTTCGTCAGTCGACGGGATCGTTGCGAAGCCGATCGCGGACGCCTTTGCGTAGCGCCGGAAAATTGTTTCAAAAAGCTTCGCCAGCTCTTCACTCGACGGCCCGCCCGGGACCTTGTTGCCGTGTCCCATCACCTCGCGAGGATCGAGGACGTCCATGTCGATGTGAACGTAGATCTTGTCCGCAATCCGGTCCAGACGATCGAGCTGATCGAAAACTGCCTGTGACGATCGCCGCAGGTCTTCTACCGACACTTGCTGGATACGAGACGAGTTCAGCAGCTCCTGCTCGAGCGGATCGGTCAGCCGCACACCGCCCATTACGACCAGCTCGTCTGCGAGCGGTGGATCGAGCTTCGCGTCCATGCGCAGACGCGTCAGGGCCCGGCCGGTCGCGACTGCAACCGGCATCCCGCCGAGGGATCCACTGCGCGTCGTCTCTGGCGTATTGAAGTCGGGATGCGCATCGAGCCACAGCATGGCGACGCGCGCGGGAGCCGCACCCGCGGCGGTTTTCTGCAGGCCCGCGACCAGGCCCGGCATGGACGGACAGGTCGCGAGCAAACCCACCGTCAGATACCCTTCGCGTTCGTTGGCCGCGACCAGATCGGCGTAGTGTCCGAGCGCCATCCCGAGGCGCTTCCAGCCGCCGTATTCCTTTTCTTCCTCAGGCGTCAGCGCGGCTTGCTGGACTCGAACTTCGACGCCCATGTCCGCCAGCATCTTTCCGATTCCGCCGTCGGCCATCGTCGCCGGACCCTTCGAGAGACCCGTCGGGGAGAACGGCTGCTGTGCCAGTGCCACGCGTGGCGGCGGCGAGGTCGTCTGGCCGCCGGCCGGCCTACCGGGAAGCGCCGCCACAATGGCGAAGACCACGCACAAGAAAACCGCCGGTCTCATCGCTGATGCGAGTGTGGATGTTTCGAATAGTGCTGGCGCAGCAGATCCTTGCCGTAATCGTTGCCGTTCGGCGTCCGCACGACGACGTGAATGTGCTGCCGCGAT
The DNA here is from genome assembly GCA_963810305.1 of uncultured Acidobacteriota bacterium. GTDB lineage: Bacteria > Acidobacteriota > Vicinamibacteria > Vicinamibacterales > 2-12-FULL-66-21 > JACDCA01. The sequence goes on along the minus strand of CAWEMY010000016.1, from coordinate 53,384 downwards.
GGTTTCGAGGGATCCGCCGCGAGATGGCGCAGGTTGGCGGGCCGCTGGTGGTCGAACTCGATGAGGATCACCGGACTTTGAATGCGGAAATAGAAAACCGCATCAGCGTCGGTCGCACCGATCCACGCGAACCACGTATCGTCGAGATGCCTGCGCACTTCGTCCATCTTCACGCGGGCATGGCCGTCGTCCATGTTGTCGACGAAGAGCTTGACGAGACGATAGAGGCGTTCGCGTTGCGTCGGTTGCCAGCTCGCCGGCGCGCACGCCGGCGTGATCGAGGACGACGTTGTCCTTGAACGCCTCGGTCATGTTGTTGTTGCCGGTCTTGGATACCGCCACCGTTGCCTTCTGACGCTGGGAGGCGTCGAGCGCGCCGATCATCGCGAGGCCCGCCGCCTGCTCCTCCTGGAGAACGGTCGTTCCTTTGAACTTTCCCGATGTCGCAGTCACCGGTTCGGACCCGGCAAAGAATGGTGTCATCACCACCTGGTCGCCGAGAACGAAGTAATTGACGATGATGTGGTGGCCGTCGAGCTGCCAACCCCAGGGCTCCCGCGCTGACGGCTCGCCCATGACCGTCAGGTGATAGAGCCATTCACCGTATTGCTCGAAGTCGTTGTTGCTCAATTCACCGAGCGTGTGATTCAGACGCATGATGTCGCGAGTCAGCTTCAAACCCTTTCGCGCTGAGCGACGCGCGCAGCAGCGCCAGACCGGCTTCCCGCTGCGTGTCATTCAGTTCCTTGAAGCTGACGCCCTGACGGACGTAGAAGTGCTGGTTCATCCACTTCCGCCACTCGTCATCGTCGACGGCGAACGAAGTGCGGGTGCGCTGTTCCGCCGTCAGCGCGCGTAGAAAAGCTGACGCCGCTTTCTCGACTGGCGCTGTCGAAACGCCGGTCGACCTGATCGCGACGAGATCAGGGACAATCCTGCCGTCGGTGGTGATCCCCTTGAACGGCTCGGCCAGACCGCGCGTCTCAGCGTCGTGCGACATCTGACGATTGCGGTCGGCCTGGTTCTGACGGGTGGCGCTCGAGTCGCGGAGCCCGGCGAGAACGAGTATCGCGCCGAGGGGCAGAAACACGGCGAGGCGTGGCTGGATCATTGTGGTTTGTCCGTCGTTGGCGGTGGATTGAGACTGAACGCGGCAAACTTCCCATCAGGTGCGACAGCCAGCCGGAGCCTGAGCGTCCGCTGCGCGAATGCCACATCATAGACGTAGGTCCGATCGTCGCCGAGCTCGCGCTTGTCGAGAAGCGTCAGCGTGCGGATTTCTCCGGCTTCGCGCAACAGGGTCGCGTACCTCTTCGGTCCATCAGGGAAGAATCCGGCGCGAACGTACGCGAATTCTTCCGCCGTGAGTTTTCCGGTCGCGGCGTCCGCGAGCAGCCGCCTGACGCGCGCGTCCATCGCGGGGTCGGTCGCCGTCAGCGGCTTCAGGACCGGACGCGTCAGCGATGGATCGATGATGGCGGCGATGCCTTCGGTGATCACTTCGGGATCCGCTTGAGCGAGGTTGGCCAGGACGACGATCGTCAGGTTGTCTTTGGGCAGACGCAGTATGTGCGTCTTGAACCCCTGCCACGATCCGCCATGGCGCTGCGTCGGCCGTCCGGCGAAATCATCTGTGCTCCAGCCGAATCCGTAGGGGTAGGATTTGCCGCTGTTCAGGGAGACCGGCGTGAATACCTGGCGCCAGCTCTCAGGCTTCAGCACGCGGCCCGCCCGGATCCCGGCGTCCCACGCAAGCATGTCCTGCAGTGACAAATACAAGGATCCATCCGCGGTCGTATTCAGTCGCGGCGCAACCCACTCCTGATTCTTGAGTGTTCCTCGAACCAGTCGGTACCCGGCCGCACGATGGGGAACGATGTCCTCTTCTGTGATGATCCGTGCAGTCTTCATTCCGAGCGGACCGAAGACACGATCGCGCAGCAGATCACCGTAAAACTGTCCGGACGCCTTGCGGACGGTTGCCCCGAGCACGACATACCCGGTGTTGCTGTAATTCCATCGAGCTCCTGGCGCGAATTCCAGCTTCAACCCGTACGCAAACCGCACCAGCTCGTCTTCGGTGTAGTCACGGCGGTAGTCGATCGTCCCCCCGGTGTAATCAGGAAGGCCGGAGGTATGCGTCAACAGGTGCCGCACGGTGATGGTGCGCCAGTGCGACGGCGCGTCGGGAAAGTATTTCGTCAGCGGATCGTCGAGCGACAGTTTCCCGTCCTCCACCAGCAACATCACCAGCGCGGCAGTGAATTGCTTGCCGACCGAGCCTGACTGGAAGATGGTCTCCGGGGTCGCCCTCACGTCGTGTTCGATGTTTGCGAGACCGAACCCTTCCGTGAGTGTGGCGACGCCGTTCTGGACCACACCGACCGCAACGCCGGGAATCTTCTGACGTGCCAACTCGCTCGTGACGAAGGCGCGGATGCGCGGAGCGAGTGGCTGTGCCGCGCCGGGCTGACTAGCGGCTCCCTGGGCTTTAACGGCGGGCAGGGCGCCGGTGGCGATGAGCGCAGCGGCTGACAGGAGACGCCAGTGGCTGAACATCGGATGACTATACGGCACTCCACAGCCCTGAAGGGCTGGACGCCCTGACGCTGATGCAGCCCTAAAGGGCTGGACGCTCTGACGCTGATGCAGCCCTAAAGGGCTGGACTACGGGGCCCACTCCACAGCCCTGGAGGGCTGGGCGCCCTGACGCTGATGCAGCCCTAAAGGGCTGGACTACGCTGCCGTCGTGAGCCGATTTTGCCCGGCCTTTCGCCTTCCAGGGTGTGAGAACCAATCCTTCGTTCCGAATCGTGGGCGCCGGCGCGCTGGTGCTGGCGTTCTCGACCGCCGCCTCCGCTCAAACGCGGCCACTGATCCGCGCCGATGTCAGCGCGACGATCGGATGGCTCGGCGTCGACACCGGCTCGGGGTCCGGCCGATTCACCTATAACCCGTGGGAAAGCAACCTTTTTGGTGCCGTCGGCACCGGCTGGCACTGGACCGACCATCTGAAGACAGAGCTCGACTTTGGCGGCACAAAGGGGACGGCCTATCTGGGCGATTCGGGTCTGGTCAACGGCCTGCCGGTTCAGCGCAGCATTCACCGCCGGCTCTCCAGGCGCAACGTTGGCGTCAGTCAGCAATACCAGTTTTTCCGGAATGCCTGGTTCCATCCGCACCTCGCAGCCGGAGTGCACCTGGCGTGGGAGACGCATACCGACGACATCCAGGCGGTCTACGGCTACGACCCGGTGACGCGCATCTCGCGCCAATTAGAGGCGCCGCGCGTGGAAGGGCCCGAAACCGACTTCGTGGTGCGTCCTTTCGCCGCGGCCGGCTTCAAGGCCTACATGACACGACGGGCGTTCTTCCGCACCGATCTCCGCATCGGCTTCAGGAGCCGGATCGAGGAAGCGCTATTGCGGTTTGGACTCGGCGTGGATTTCTAGATGGCGTGGATTTCTAGATGGAGATGACAATGACCACCCGCCTGCTGCGGAGAATGATCGTGCTCGCGCTGTGCGTAACGGTGGCGGCGCCCGGCTGCGCCTCGGCGCGTTTGAACCACGCCGGAGTTGCCGTCGCATCAGCTCCGGATCCGGGTCAGGGGGTCGATCCGGCGACTTTGGCTGATTACCTCAAGACGCTGCCGCTCGGGAAGACAATCCGGGTTGAACGCGTGGACGGCCGGTCGCTGCGCGGCATGCTGCTCAAGGTGACCGACCGGTCGCTGACGTTTCAGGAGAAGACGCGGATTCCGGAACCGGCGATCGAGATCCCGTTCAGCGAAATCCTTCGAGTCACGCCGGACAACAAGAATGGAACCAACGTCGCCAAGACGATCGGCATCGGCGCCGCCGCGGCCGCCGGAGCGGTGCTCACCGTCTTCCTGATCCTCGTCGCGGCTTACGGGGATTGACGCGAAAGCCGGCCCAACCCTGGAGGGCAGGTAACCGTCTTATACTCGGCGCGACGTAGCACTAGAGTACGAGCCGGTGACAGACGATCTTAAAGCCGCCCTTCGCTCGCTGCGATCCTCGAAAACGTTCACGGCCGTCGCCTTGATCGTCCTGGCGCTCGGCATTGGCGCAACCACCGCGATCTTCTCGGTTGTCGATGCCGTCGTTCTGCGCGGACTGCCGTTCGACGAGCACGACCGCCTGGTTGCGGTCGGCGAACGGCGCACTCCGGGACCGAATCCCGACCCCAATCGGGATCCGAATTCCATCAGCAGCATCGCGCCCCAGAATTACGCCGACTGGATCGCGCAACAACAGGTGTTCGAGTCGATCGCGGCGATCGCCGGCGGCGCCGTCACACTGCGCGAGCCCGGGGCGGAACCGGAGGACCTCCGCGCGCAACGGGTCACCGCCGGGTTCTTCGACGTGCTCCGCGTCCGCCCTGCGATTGGCCGGGCGTTCACCGCCGACAACGAAGTCGACGGACGGCAGAAACTCGTCGTCCTCAGTGATGGATTGTGGCGCCGGCGGTTCGGTGGCGACCCCGGCATCGTCGGCCGCACGATTCCGCTCGAGGGGGGCGCCTACGAAGTGGTCGGGATCATGCCGGCCGATTTCCAGTATCCGGTCGGATCGCTGCGCCCAACCGACCTGTGGATCCCGTACGTCGTTCCGCCGGACGAACGCACGCGTGTGATCGGCTCGCGCAGCTATTACCTGCAGAGCATCGCGCGGCTGAAGCCGGGCGTGTCGCTCCAGCAGGCCCAGGCTCAGATGACGCAGGTCGGCACGGCGGTACTGAACGCGAACCCGGTGTGGAACAAGGATCACCTGATTGGCGTCCGGCCGTTGATCGATCACATGCTCGGGGCCCGCACCAAATCGTGGATGCTGATGCTGCTCGGGGCGGTCGGTATCGTGCTGCTCATCGCCTGCGCAAACGTCGCGAATCTGCTGCTCGCGCGCGCGACTGCGCGCGAGCGCGAGGTCGGGATCCGCGCGGCGCTCGGCGCGGGACGCTGGCGTCTGATCCGGCAGCTGATGGTCGAGAGTCTCGTCCTCTCGATTCTCGGTGCCGTGCTGGCAACCGTGCTGGCGTGGTGGGCGGTGCAGGTATTGAGGACCTCGATGCCCGACGGAGTGCCGCGCGTCGCGGCGATCGCCGTCGATCTGCGTGTGCTCGCCGCCTCGGCGGCAATGGCGCTGATCACCGGAACTCTGTTCGGAATCTTTCCGGCGCTGCAGCTATCGAAGCCGGACCTGACCGCGGCGTTGAAAGAGGGGGCCCGTGGCGCCAGCAGCGGCCGCGCGCGTCAGCGGATGCGCAGTGCTCTCGTGGTGATCGAAGTCGCCCTCGCAGTGGTACTCCTGGTCGGCGCTGCACTCTTCATCGGCAGCTTCATGTCGTTGATGCGCATCGATCCGGGTTTCCAGTCAGAGAACGTGCTGACGGTGCAGGTCTCGCCGCGGTATCCACCGGGCCCGATCGGGCCCACGGTCAACGCCGCGGCGGCATTCGAGCAGATCGTCGAGCGAGTACGCCAGACGCCGGGAGTCATCCACGCCGCCATGATTTCCGGAGGGATGCCGCTCGGCGGCAGCATGAGCTCGACCGCGATGACCGTGCCAGGGCGGAAGGTGGACGACCCCACTGGCATCAGCATTCGCCGAGTCACGCCAGACTATCACCGCGTCCTGCGAATCCCGCTCGAGGCAGGACGGCTGTTCGAACCTACGGATCGGACCGGGTCACCAAACGTCGCCCTCATCAGCGAGCTCGCGGCAAAGAAATACTTCCCCGGTGAGAATGCCGTCGGGCAGACGGTAAAGGTCAACGATACGGATCGGACAGTCGTGGGCGTCGTCGGCGACGTGTATCAGGTAAGTCTCGAGACGGCGCCGATCACCGAGGTGTACGTTCCGGTCGCGCAGTACCGCGTCCTGTCAGGTGAACTCGTCATCCACACTAATGGCAATCCGTATGACGTCCTGCCGGCGGTGAAGTCGGCGGTTCTCCAGGCACTCCCCGACGTCCCGATTCGCAACGTGCGGACGCTCGAGGAGGTCTACGAACGACGAGTCGCGCAGCGGCGGCTGAACATGCTGCTCCTCGGATTGTTCGGCGTACTTGGCCTCGTCATATCCGCCGTTGGCATCTATGGCGTGATGGCCTACGTCGTCGCTCAGCGGACGCGTGAGATCGGGGTCCGAATGGCGCTCGGCGCCACCCGGTCCCGCGTGGTCAGCATGGTGATGCGCAGCGCCGGTCTGCTCGTCGCTGTCGGTCTGGTGCTCGGCGGGGCCGGGGCCTGGCTCCTCAGCAGGACCGCCGAGAAGTTTCTGTTTCAGCTGGACGCGAAGGATCCGCGCGCGTTTGCCGTCGCCATTGTGTCGCTGTCGCTGGCCGCACTGATCGCCAGCGCCATCCCGGCGCGCCGGGCGGCAAGTGTCGATCCGATGGACGCATTACGCGCCGAGTAAGGTCCGCTATCGGGCATCAGCGCTCTGGACGAGCGATCGGAACTCGGGTTCGTCCCGTAACCGGTCGAGCATCGGGGCCACCGAAAAGTACGCGACCCAGTGCGCGCGATCCGTGACGGCATCGCGCAGTGCCCGGATCGCGTCGTCCATTCGTCCCGATCCGATTGACGCGACAGCGAAGTGATAGGGCGAGACGTACTTTTGCTCACTCAGCCGCTGAAGTTCAGTGACCACTTCCGATGCCTTCTCCTCCTGGCCGGCGGTCGCGAGCACGGCCGACAGCGACCCAAGTACGTGCGCGCTCTCCGGCGCCAGACGTCTGGCGTGTTCGAGTTCCGCGACAGCGAGGTCAAGCTCCCCAGCCTGGTGATGAGTCAACCCGAGCACCCAGTGCGCTGCCGTGAAGGCAGCGTCCATTTCGATGGTCCGCTTCAACTGGTCAATGCCCTGCGCCCAGCGACGTGCGTGGTACAGGATCCACGCGAGATCCGTGTTGATGATCAGCGACAGTGGCTCGAGCGCCAGCGCCCGCTCCAGCGCCGTGATCGCTTCGTCGAAGCGGCCCGCGGCGGCAAGGTGATCGCCGTACAAGTGGTGTCCAGTCGCGTACTCCGGGTTGAGCTCGATGGCGCGCCGAAAGTACGTTTCCGCCTGCTCGGGCTGCCAGTAATAGGCGAAGCGCGCGTAGCCCAGCGATGTGTACGCCTCGGCGACGGTATCGTCGATCTCCAACGCCGTTGTGGCCGCCCGGACCGCCCTCGGGACACCCTGGCGGGGTGAGATCGCCCCGTACGTACTCAGCAGCAGAAAGCAGTCTGCAAGGCCGGAGTACGGCAACGCATAACCCGGATCGGCATGAATGGCGCGCTCGAAGTACTCGATGGCCGTTCTCAGCCCCTGCTCGCTGCGCTTGTTCCAGAAGTAACGTCCCCGGATGTAGTGACGGTGCGCCTCGTCGCTCTGCGTGGTTCTTCGCGCGGAACGCTGATTCATCTCTTCCTGGAAGTGCGCCCCCAGCCCGTGACTGAGGCGGGCGACGACCCGCCCCTCTGCGCTGAAAAGATCTTCGGCCGTTTCTTCTATCGAAAGTCCCCACGCGGTGGTGCCGTCGCTGGTTCGCAGCAGCCGGACGAGAACGCGCAGGCGACAGCCGTCGACCTGGACGCTGCCGGTCATGATGAACGCGGCCCGCATTCGACGTCCAAGCGTCAGTAGTTGCGCAGCGGGCGGAGTGGCGGCGGACGGCGCGGTGACCGGCGTGACGTGCTGGCTTGCCGCCAGTTGGGCCGCCACCCCCTCGCAGATCAGCCGGCCGAGCCGCTTCTCTGTGGTTGCGATCCGCTTGTCGCCCACGGGTTCGAAGGGAAGCAGCAAGACCTGATTGCCGAGGCGACCGACACGGAGATCCTCGGAGGTCCCGCCGTCTGAGCGTTCCGTCACCGGCGCAACGAATGAGTAGCCACGGCGCGAGAGCGTCAGGATGAACCGGTGATCGCGGATCCCCTCGCCGAGCGCCTTGCGGAGGGTCGAAATGCTGACCGAGAGGTTGTTTTCCTCAACCGCCGCATCTCCCCAGACCCTGAACAGCAGATCCTCCTTCGTGACCGCCGCGCCGCGCCGTTCGACCAGCACGATCAGCACGTCGAGCGCGCGGGGCGGGACGGTGACGCTGTGTCCGTGCCGAAGCAGCACACGCTTCACGGGATCGAGGGCGAATGGCCCGAATTCGTACACGACGCGGGCCGAAGGGAGCGGCGGCATCTTAGGAAATTTTCAGAAATTATAAACGTTCTGAAGGACTTGAAGTACGCCTTTCGGGCACACTGCGTCCGTTCAGGAGGAACGCCATGTCTCGACGCGTAATCGTGATCTGCGTCTGCCTGCTGCTCGTCGCGCGCGCCGCCCAGGCGCAACGCACGACCGGAGCGATCGTCGGGGCGGTGACTGACGCGACCGGCGCGCTGCTGCCCGGAGTAACGGTCATACTCGAGGGGCCGGCGGTCTTCGGCAAGCCGACGGCGGTGACAACCAACAATGGCACCTACCGCTTTCCGGACCTTGCCCCGGCCGTTTATCAATTGAACTTCTCGATGTCAGGGTTTCAGTCGCTGGTCCGGACCGACATCCTCGTCTCGGTCGGCAGCACCACCGAGTTGAACGTCGTTCTTTCCGTGAACCAGTTGCAGGAGACGGTGACGGTCAGTGGCGGGACGCCGACCGTGAACACCACGACCGCGGAGGTCCACACCACGTTCGACCGGAACTGGATCGCCAACGCGCCGGTCAAGCGTCACAGCCTCTACGACTTTCTGAATGCGGCGCCAGGGATCAGCCAGGCCAACTCGGCGAGCGATCGATCCACTGCGTTCGGCTCGGCCACCAACGAAAACACCTATCAGCTGGATGGCAACGAACTGACCGCGCCGAACACCGGCGCACCGTGGACCCAGCTGAACGTCGACACGATTCAGGAAGTCGAGATCCTGTCGCTTGGCGCGCCTGCGGAGTTCGGGAATCTCGCCGGCGCAGTCTTCAACCTCGTTGGGCGGCAGGGTAGCAACCGGTTCCAGGGAGACGTCAACTACTTTCTGCAGACGCAGGGGCTCACCTCCAGGAACACGACCGACGAACAGGATGACGGCAAACCCTTTCACCGCGACAAGTACAACGACGTCACCCTTCAGCTTGGCGGGCCGATCAAGCGGGAGAGGGCGTGGTTCTTCGGGTCCTACCAATACCGTCTCGATCGCAGCTCACTGCCAGGCACGGATGCCGCCTTCCCCACCCGCGTCGACGTGCACCGCATCTACGGGAAGATCAACTGGCAGCTCGCGCCCAACCACCGGCTCGTCGGGAGTGTCGCCAACGAGTGGTACAAGACGGGCGGCGGAGGCAGCGCGCTCCAGGCGCCCAGCACGGTCGCGGACGAACACGGCGTGGATCCGGCCCCGAATGTAACGTGGACGTCGGTACTCTCGAACAAGACGTTCCTGGAAGCGCGCTATACCGGCTTCTATGTCTCGGATCACCTCGATCCGCTCCTCGCGGGTGAGCCGCGGATCAAGCCTGCGTTCTTCGATCTGACGACCAGCCGCCTCACGGGCGGGATCGGCCTCTGGTACGACCTGAGCATCCGCCGCACCGGTGGGTCGGTGAAGCTCACGCACTACGCCGAGAACTTCGCCGGCAGTCACGAGCTCCGGTTCGGTGCGCAGATCGCGGATGGCGGTTCCAAGATTACCGCCGGCTACAACGATCTCGTATATACGCTCGGCGCGGAGCCCTATTACGGGCTCACCCGCGATCCCTACGTCACCGGCGGCTACAACCGGACCGCCGGCTTTTATGCCGACGACACCTGGCGGGTGGCGCCGCGGCTGACCGTAACGCTCGGTGCTCGCGTCGACCGCAACCGCGCCTACTTCAGCGAGTTCGAACAGCTTGATCGCGCCGCGCAGCCGACCGGTCAGACAACGCCGGCAAACGACGATCTCTTCGTCTGGACCAGCTGGTCTCCGCGCCTCGGGTTCAACCTGCGGCTGACCGAGAAGGGCTCAACCGTTCTGTCCGGTCACTACGGACGTTATTACCGCGGGCTCATCACGCTCGAGTTCGCGGGAGCCTCGCCATCCGTCAGTCCGCTGTACCTGTTCAGCGGCACCTACGACGCGGCCGGGAATCCGCTCGGCAAGAGCCTGCTCTCGGATAACCGCAACCTGCGCATCGACCCGGACTACGAGAACCCCTATACCGATCAGTGGATCCTGGGAGTGGCGCAACAGATTTCATCCCGAATCGGAGTGTCAGCGCAGCTCATTCACAAACGCGGCGAGCGCGGGAGCGCCTACGAGGACACGGCCGGAACCTATGTGCCAGTCAGTTACGTGGACCGGGTGGGCACGGACGCGAGTAACGAGACGATCGAAGTGTTCCGGCTGACCAGTCCGCCTGGGGAACGCGTCTTCGAGCTTACGAACCCGGAGGGGATGCACACGCGCTATACGGGTTTCAACCTTCAAGCGACCAAGCAGATGGCCGACCGATGGCAGTTGAGCGGCTCGGTCACGCTCTCCAAGTCGGAGGGACGTCTCGGCTCGAGCCGCGGCGGCCCCGCGGCATCGCAGGCGTCGCTTGCCGGCACGTTCGGCCGCAATCCAAATGACTTCGTCAACACCGACGGACGGCTGATCGGCGATCGCCCGGTGCTCTTCAAGCTGCAGGGCGTGGTCCAGTTGCCATGGCAGATCACCGCCGCAAGTGCCTTCCAGCATCAAACCGGACGTCCGTGGGGGCGGCGGGTCAATGTCAGCGGACTTGGCGTTCCCGTCACCATTCGAGCGGAGTCGATCGACGGTTCACGGCGTGTACCCGACTGGAACACACTCGACCTCCGTTTCCAGAAGGACTTCAGCGTTGGCCGAAGCCACACCGGCGTATTCGTCGACATCCTGAACGCGATGAACAGCGACACCTACCAGAGCGTCGCCAGCGACGTGGGGACATCGTCGGCGTTCGGCACGCCGGCGTTCTTCGTCAATCCTCGCATCGTCATGCTCGGGGCCAAGATCCGGTTCTGACGATGCTCAGGGTCGCTTTCGGGGCTGCAGCATTTTGCTTCATTCTCGCAGCGACCGGCTCGCCGGCAGCGTTGCAGCGCGACTCCTCGTGGGATGTGACCGCCCCACGGGGGGTAACGCGTACGATCGACTTCACGACCGACCAGGGGACGTGGATGTCCACTGACGTGTCACCCGACGGTCGCTGGATCGTCTTCGATCTGCTCGGCCACGTCTATCGGCTCCCGATTGGCGGCGGCGAAGCCGAACTGCTGACCGGATCGAGCGGCATCGCGTTGAACTTTCATCCGCGCTACTCGCCCGACGGCCGTCACATTGCCTTCATCTCCGATCGATCCGGCCAGAACAACCTGTGGGTAATGAACTCGGATGGATCCGGCGCGCGAGCTGTCTACCAGGACGACGCGGTCTGTGTCGTCGAACCGGTGTGGTTGCCCGACGGATCGGCCATCGTGGTGCGCCGGCAGCGCACCTGCCACCGGGGCAACTGGTTCGCTTCGGGCCTCTGGGCTTACCCGGTTGCCGGTGGGCAGCCGCGCGAGATCGTGAAGGAGTCGGAACAGGCTGCCGGCTGGCCGTCAGTTTCACCTGACGGCGACTGGCTCTACTACCACTACGCGGTGTGCCCCGGCTATCACGCTGGACGGAACGACCTCCTGCGGGGCTGCATGCAGGTGAAACGAGTGCACTTGCGTTCAGGAGAAATCGAGAACGTCACTTACGGTGAATCGTTCACTTCGCAGTGGAGCCGCGACTCCAACGGCAGCGCAATCGCACCGAGCATCTCCCCTGACGGCCGATGGATGGCGTTTGCTCGACGGATTCCCGACGGGACCATCTCGTTCAAGGGGCACAAGTACGGCCCCCGCAACGCGCTGTGGCTCAGGGATCTCGAGCGCGGCGCGGAGCGGGTCGTGATGGACCCGATCGAAACCGACCTGGCGCACGGCCTTCCCTACGCCATGCATCTGCTGCCGACCTACTCGTGGACCCGTGACAGCACCACCATCGTACTTTCGCAGGGTGGGCGCATCCGCCGGCTGCGGGTCAGCGATGGCACGGTGCAGACGATTCCGTTTCGCGCCCGCGTGCACCGGCAGATCTCGCAGTCGACGTACGTGACGCGGCGCGCTCCATCGGGACCGGTGACCTCCCGATTCGTGCGATGGCCGGCCACCTCGCCAGACGGTGCCTCGGTCGCATTTGAGGCGTTCGGTCAAGTATGGGTTTCGACCGGCGGTCGCACGGCGCCGCTGCTCCCGGATCACAAACTCGGGCTCGAGCTGTCGCCTGCCTGGTCACCCGACGGTCGATGGATTGCGTTCGCAACGTGGGCGGAAGGTGTCGGCGGACACATCTGGCGCGTGCTCAGCGATCGCACGGCGCCTCCGGAACGATTGACGCGGAAACCCGGCGAGTACCTGAACCCCGTGTGGGCCGACGAGCGCACCCTGATCTTTGCAAGAGGATCGGGCGCCACGTTCCGCGGCAAGTCATGGTCCGACAACGCGTACTACGACATCGTGTCGATGCCGGGCAATGGCGGCGATGAACGGGTGCTTGCGCGCGCGCAAGACCAGCAGCTCGGCCAGGTGGTGCGTCCCTCGGTCGGCCAGGGCCGCGTGTACTTCGTGAACCAGCGCCGGCGCGAGCGGTCGCCATCGCTGCTCGAGTCGGTCCGCCTCGATGGATCCGATCGGCGCGAGCACATCCGCTTTCGGTCTGCGGACGATGCCGCGGTATCCGCGGACGGGTCGAGCGTCGCGTTCGTCGAAGGGGCGCTCGTGCATGTGGCCCAACTGCCGCCTGGAACGACGGCTCCGGCGACGGAGCTGGCAAACGCCAAGAGCGTGGTGGCATCCCCTGAAGGTGGCCTCTACCCTCGTTGGCGCAGTGCGCGCCAGCTGGAGTTCGTCTCCGGCCCCATCCTGTATACGTACGACGCTGCCGAACGGCGATCCTCTCCTCGCAAGCTCGACGCGCAGCTGCCGCGGTACATCGGCCGCGGCCGCCTCGCGTTCACCAACGCCCGTGTCCTCACGATGCAGAAGGACGCGGTGCTCTCCAGCGCAACGATCGTCGTCGACGGGGACCGAATTACGTGCGTCGGCCGCTGCGAGACGTCCGGCGTCTCGCGAACGGTCGATCTGGCAGGGGCAACAGTGATGCCGGGCATCGTCGATACGCACGCGCACCGGCACGTCCAGCACCAGGGCATCATCCCGCCTCACAACTATGAGGCGGCCGTCTACATGGCCTACGGGATCACATCCACGATCGACCCCGCACCCTCTTCGTTCAACTTGTTCCCCGCGGCCGAAGCCGTGGAAGCCGGTCTCGCCGTCGGTCCCCGGTCCTACGGAACCGCTGAAACGTTGCTCTCGGTCACCACCACCTACGGGGCTGCGGTTGATTCACTGGACGCCGCCGACCGCGAAGTGCGGCGGCGCGCCGCGTGGGGCGCGATTTCGCTCAAGGACTTCCTCGTTTCTACGCGTCGTCAGCGCCAGTGGATCGCCGAGGCGGCGAGACGCCACGGGGTGTTGTTGACCGGCGAGGGAGCCTCGCTCGAGCACGACCTGTCGATGGTGATGGACGGCCACAGCGGCTGGGAGCACGACCTCACCTACACCCCGGTGTACGACGACGTCGCGCGGTTCTTCGGGCAGGCGGGCGCGATTTACTCCATCACGCTGATGACGGATGGGCCCGGTCCTCTCAATGAGGAGTTCTTCTGGCAGCAGCAGGATGTCTGGCGCGACGAGAAGCAGCGCGAGTGGCTGCCATGGGCGATGTTCCTGCCGCACACACGCACGCGATGGTTGCGACCTGAGACCGACTACACCTATCCAATCCTCGCCCAGGGACTCGTTGACATCGTCGACCACGGCGGTTACGGAACGGTCGGAGGCCACGGCGATCAGCATGGCCTCGGGACGCACTGGGAAATCTGGATGCTGGCGAAGGCCGCGGGCAATCTGCGCGCCCTGCAGTTTGCGACGACCCATGGCGCGCATGCGCTTGGCCTGGACGAAGATCTGGGGGCCGTCGCGCCCGGGCGGCTGGCCGACCTCATTGTCCTGGAGAAGGATCCGCTACAGGACATCCGCAACACGACCTCTCTTCGCTACGTGATGAAAGCGGGCGTCCTGTACGAAGCGGCGTCGCTTGACGAGATCTGGCCAGCGGCGCGCCCGTTCGGGCCGCACTGGTGGAAAGATCCGTCGATGCTCTCTACGGACGATCGTTCGACCTCCTACTGGGACAGGGAATCGCGCTGATGACCGAGAGGACTCATGAGTGAAAGGCTCGCCGCCGGCGACGCCGCGGCCACGAGACGTACCGACGAGATTGTCGCGACCATCGAAGGCCTGCGGTCCGATATGTTGGCCTTTGCCCAGGAGCTGGTGCGGATCCCCAGCCTCCCCGGTGACGAGAACAAGGCGCATCAGCACGTCGCCGCAAAACTCGAAGAGATCGGGCTGGACGTCGACGTGCTCGAGAGCCGGTTCGACGATCTGGACCGGCACCCTGCGTTCAATGACGACGGACTGCCGCGCACCGGGCGAATCAACATCGTCGGCCGATGGGTTGGTGTCACCCCGGCAACGTCGCGCTCGCTGATTCTGAACGGCCACCTCGACGTGGTCTCACCGGGGAACCCTGAGCTGTGGACCCATCCGCCGTTCAGCGGCGTCGTCGAAGGCACGCGTCTGTTCGGCCGCGGCTCGTGCGACATGAAAAGCGGTGTCACCGCGGCGATCTTCGCGGTCCAGGCTCTGGTTCAGATGGGCCAGCGCCTGGGCGGCGATGTCCTGCTCCAGACGGTGAGCGGCGAAGAAAGCGGGGGCGTCGGGACGCTGACCACCATCGTCAAGGGCTACCGTGCCGACGCCGCCATCATCATGGAACCGACACAGTTGAAGCTGTGTCCCATCCAGTCGGGCGCGCTGACGTTCCGGATGGTCGTACAGGGTCATTCGATCCATGCCTGCATGAAACGGCTGGGCGTGAGCGCCATAGAAAAAGCGTGTTATCTGATCGGTCGCCTCAATGCATTCGACCGTGCACGCCACCTCGCCCACCCCAACCCGTACTACCCTGACCCTTTGAACATCGCGCCTATCAGTGTCGGGACGCTTGCCGGCGGCGACTGGCATTCCACCGTGCCGCAAGAGGCGGTGATCGAGGGACGGTTCGGGATTTTCGCGGGAGAGTCGGTGGCCGACGGGAAGCGCCGCTTCCATGAGGCGATCCATGAAGCGGCGGCGGCCGACGACTGGCTTCGCGATCATCCACCGTCGCTCGAATGGTTCGAAGGACAGTTCGAGTCAGGGGAGACGGACCGTGACGAACCGGTCTTGCGGGAGCTGGCGAAGTGTCATGCGGACGTGACTGGAAGTGGAGCGGTTACAGAGGGCGTTACGTATGGCTCCGATCTGCGGCTGTTCACGAACCATGCGGGTATCCCAGCCGTCCTGTACGGCCCCGGGAACGTCGCGCATGCCCATACGATCAACGAGTTCATCGACTTCGATGAGGTCGTGACCGCAAGCAAGGTGCTCGCGTTGATGGTTGACACGTGGTGCGCGTCGAGATGACCACCGTTTTCGGGGCGCAATCGATGATTGCGCCGCTCGGTCGCGTGCTTCTGAAGCACGCTCGCGACGCCTACCGCGATGCGACCGCGATCGACAGTGAGTGGGAAGCGCTTGGCTACACCGCCGCTCCGCGCCTGCCAGAGGCGATCGTCCAGTACCGATGCCTTCCTCGAGTCGCTTCGCGCGCACGTCCCCCAGCTCGATTTTTTGCCTGCGGATGCACGCACCGGCCTGGATTCGATCTACGCCTACGATCCCGTTCTCATCACCGAGCGAGGCGCCATCCTCTGCAACATGGGCAAGGAGCGACGCCGCGGGGAAGCGGAGGTCGCGGGCGAGTTCCTGCCGAGACTCGGGATCCCGATACTCGGTCGCATTGAGCCGCCCGGCACGCTCGAAGCAGGTGATGTCATCTGGTTCGATCGCGAGACGCTCGCGGTCGGGCGCGGCTACCGGACGAACGACGAAGGGATCCGCCAGCTGCGACAGATCCTGGGATCCTCGGTCACCACCTTTATCGTGGTGCCGCTGCCACATTGGCGTGGTCCGGGCGCCTGTCTTCACCTGATGGGTCTCATCAGCCTGGTTGACACGGATCTGGCAGTCACATACTCACGCGCGCTGCCGGTCTTCATGCGTGAGTGGCTCCTGGATCGCGCCTATACCCTCATCGACGTATCGGATGAGGAGCACAGCCGGCTCGCCTGCAACGTGCTCGCGCTGGCGCCGCGCCGTTGCATGATGGCGGCCGGAAGCCCGGTGACCAGGCAGCTTCTCGAAGCCGCAGGAGCGACGGTGATCGAGTACGAGGGGAGTGAGATCTCACTCAAGGGCACGGGCGGGCCGACCTGCCTGACCCGGCCGCTGTGGAGGGCGTGAAGGACCCGTGGCCCATCACGAGCTGCAACGCAGCATCAGCGCGGCTCAGTTCTTCACGTTGTCTTTTGGCTGCATCATCGGTGTCGGCTGGATCGCGGCGCTCCCCGCCTGGCTGGGTCAAGCCGGACCGGGAGGTGCAGCGCTCGCCTTCCTCGGTGGCGGGCTCGCGATGATGCTCGTCGGTGTCTGCTATGCCGAGCTCGCCGGCGGCCTGCCGGTCACCGGCGGCGAAGTGGCGTATGCGTACGTCCTCTTCGGCACCGGCACCAGTTTCGTCACCGGCTGGTTTCTCGCCCTGTCGTCCATCGCGACGACGGCGTTCGAAGCGATTTCTCTGGGATGGGTCGTCGGCGCGATGATGCCTGGGCTCCAGGGGCCGGCGCTCTATTCGTTCGCCGGCGCAGAGGTGAACGTCGGCACACTGGTCGTCGGTATCGCCGGGACGGCAATTCTCACCTGGCTCAATTACCGCGGCGCCGGGGCGGCCACGCGGCTCCAGGACGTCCTCACCTGGGCCCTCCTTGCCGCGTCCGCATGGTTCATCATTGCCGGGATCTGGGCCGGCTCCGGCGAGAACCTGAAGCCGCTGTTCGGCGCGGTTTCGGATCGGCCCGTGTGGCGGGGTGTCCTGAGCGTCATGGCGACCGCCCCCTTCTGGTACGCAGGGTTCGACGTCATCCCGCAGATGATGGGCGAACGCGCGCCGGGTTCATCGCCGCGGACCGCGTGCCTGATGATCCTGCTGTCGATTGCGGTGGCCGGCCTGTTCTACATACTGGTCATCATCGGCTGTTCGATGGTGATGCCCTGGCAGCAGCTGGTGCTGCTGCCGATGCCGGCCGCCGAAGGATTCAGGCGCGCACTCGATTCCGAACTCCTGGCCCAGGTTGTGCTCGGCGCCGGGGCACTCGGGCTCCTCACCACCTGGAACACCGTCTTCATGTTCGCATCCAGAGTGCTGTTCACGCTCGGCCGCGCTCGCACACTGCCGCCGGCGTTCGGCGAGGCCCATCCGCGTCACGGTTCACCGGGAGTCTCGGTTCTGTTTGTCGGCATCGTGTCGGCGGCGGCTGTGCCCCTGGGCCGCGGCGCACTGATCCCGATCGTCAATGTCGCAGGCATTTGCCTGGCCGCGGCCGCTCTCCTCGTGTGCATTGGCGTCATCAGATACCGCCGCATCTCGCCCGAGGCGGTGCGACCGTACAGGGTCGCGGGAGGAAGCGCCACCGCTGCCGCGGCTTCGATCGTCTGCCTCTGGATGGTCGGCTGGGCGCTGATCGAGCCGGCGTTCGGGTCCGGCATCCCGGTCGAGTGGTATGTGCTCGGCGGCTGGGGCGTGGCGGGGGCAGTACTCTGGATCGCCAGCCGCGCGACACGAACGTCGATCACCGAAGCTGAACGACGGCGGCGGATCGTGGGCGAGACAGCAGCGGGAGAAACCGTATGAGTGGGGAACGTCGGATCCGGCGCGTAGCGGTAATCGGCACCGGGGTCATCGGCCGAAGCTGGGCACTCGTCTTTCTCAGGGCCGGATGCGAGACGACGGTCTTCGATCTCAGTGCCGAACAGACCGACCGCGCGGCAGAGTGGATCCGGCAACAGCCGGTCAGGGTCTCGGGCTCCCTGCGCACGGCGGCTTCTCTGGACGAGGCGCTCTCGGGCGCCGAGTACGTGCAGGAATCCGGTTTCGAACGGCTTCCGCTGAAGCAGAGCATATTCGTCGACCTCGACGCGCGGGCGGACCCGCAGGTCATCCTCGCGAGCAGTACCTCGGCGTTCGACATGACCGAGATCGCGCGGGACGTGCGTCACCCGGAACGCTGTGTTGTGGCGCACCCGGTCAACCCGCCGCACACGATCCCCGTTGTGGAGGTGCTGGGCGGCGCCCGGACGGCACCGGAAGTCGTGCAGCGGACGGTCGGTTTTCTTACCGAGGTCGGACAGGTGCCGGTGCTTCTGAAGAAGCATGTCCACGGGTTCCTGCTCAATCGCCTGCAGTTCGCGCTGGTGCGCGAGGCGATGCATCTGCTTCAGAACGACGTCGCGGACGTCGATGCGATCGATGCCGTCGTACGCGATGGCCTCGGGCTCCGCTGGGCGCTGATGGGACCCTTCGCGGTCGCGGATACGAACAAGGATGAGGGAGCGCGGGAATATTTCGGCGGCTACGAACAGTGGATCACGGACCTGATGAATCAATTGGGCCCGACGCCGCGGATCGACGCCGCTCTCATCGAGCGGCTCGGAACGGAACTGGACCAGATGCGCGGGGCGACGCCGCGGGCGGAGATGCGCGCGTGGCGCGACCGGATGGTGATGGAGATCAGGCGGCTGAAGACCGCCAATGCACTGCATGTCGAGCAGGAGGAAGCCCGTTGACGATACCGGCGGCCTGGCGCTACACCGATTCGTATGAGTTCATGCGGCGCGTCCGCGAGGGCATGCCGCCCGTCATCATCTGCTGCGCCTGCAACGGCGGCTTGCAGGGGAAGGAGTACAACCCCGCCATTCCCGAAACACCAGCCGAGATCGCAACCTCGGTCCGGGCCGCCTACGAGGCTGGCGCCGCGATGGTGCACGTCCACGCCAGGGATCCGGAATATTTGCCCGGACCGGCCAAGCGTGTAGAGCACTGGCGCGAAGTGGTCGATCGCATCCGCGAGAGCTGCCCCGACATCATCATCAACAACACGACCGGCGGTGGGCCGGGAGTAACCGACGAGGAGCGGCTTGCGTGTCTGGAGGTGCTGCCGGATATGGCGTCCCTCAACCTGGTGCCGGATATGAGCCGGTTCGTGCTGAAGGAACGCGCCGCGCCGCTGCCGCATCCGCGCCCGCGGTTCGAGTACGACGACTGCTGGCCGGTGTCATACAAGCTGGTGTTCTGGTTTGCGAGCGAGATGAAAAAGCGCGGTATCAAACCGGAGCTGGAGACGTACCACCCCGGCGGCGCGTGGGTGATCCGTGCGCTGATCGATCAGGAGCTGGTCGAGAAGCCCTACTGGATTCAGACGGTGATGGGTTATCAGACCTCCAGCTATCCGACCGTCGACCACGTTCTGACGATGCTGCGCGACTTCCCCGAGGATACCGTCTGGCTCTGTTCAGGAATTGGTCCGTTCCAGTTGCCGATGACTACGCTCGCGTTGCTCCTCGGCGGCCACGTCCGCGTCGGTCTCGAAGACAACGTCTACTACCGGCGGGGAGAGCTGGCGACGGGCAACGCGCAACTCGTCGAGCGGGCGGTACGAATCGCGCGCGAGGTCGGACGTGACATAGCAAGTCCCGCGGAAGCCAGACGAATACTGGGCATGCCTCTGCCGGTCGGACGTGTATGACGGTGACGCGCGGCATGTTCGTGTCGGTCGTTGTTGCTGCCGTGTCCGCTGTTGCGGCCGCGCAGGGCGGACGCCCGCCGGATCGGCCCGCGCCTGAATTCGACGTCGAACTTCGCGAGAGCCTCTGGGTGCCGATGCGTGACGGCGTGCGGCTCTCCACGGACCTCTACGTGCCGAAGCATGCGGGTGAGCGGATGCCGGTCATCATGATCCGCACTCCGTACGACAAGCGCAGCCACCGTGCCCGAACATCGGCTGCCTGGACCTTCGCCGGCCAGGGCTTCGTCGTCGCCGTCCAGGACGTTCGGGGCAAGTTCGAATCGGAGGGGGACTACACCATCTCGAAAGATGACGTTCACGACGGATCCGACGCCACCACGTGGCTGGCCACTCAGCCGTGGTCGAACGGAAAAGTCGGTACCTACGGCTGCTCGTATCTCGGCGACACCCAGGTGATGCAGGCGCGCGTCCGCAATCCGCATCATGCCGCCATGCTCCCGCAGGCAGCGGGCAGCTCCATCCACTACAGGTACTTCGGCAGTGTCGATGGCGGCGTCTTCGAGCTCGCTGGTGCGTTCGGATGGTTTCGCGATTGGGGGAGCAAACGATACCTGCGCTATCCAGACGATATGCCGCAGGCGATGCGACAGCAGTTCAAGATTGCCCCCGCTCCCCCGCCAATCGCCGATTACCGCACCATCTGGAGCAGCCTGCCTCTGGTGGACATGATGAAGAAGGCCGGCGGGCCGCCAACCGATTTCGAGGCGTTCGTCTCGCATCCGCCCGGCGACCCCTGGTGGGACCAATTCGGGTTCATCAAACCGGAGGACCGTTTCGACGTCCCCAGCCTTCAGGTGAACTCGTGGTACGACTTCGGCGTTGCCGAGACGCTGCAGCAGTTCAACCAGTTCCGAACCAATGCCGTGAGTGCGCGCGCGCGCGACAACCAGTTCATGATCGTCTCGCCGACCGAACATTGCCGGTCGGAAGGCGCGACCGAGAGCACCCGCGTCGGGCAACGGGATCTCGGCGATGCCCGATTCCGTTATTGGGACCTCTACGTGCGTTGGTTCGATCACTGGCTGAAGGGCTCCGACAACGGCGTGACGACGATGCCCAAAGTCCGGCTGTTCGTGATGGGCCTGAACCAGTGGCGGGACGAGCAGGAGTGGCCGCTGGCGCGAACGAACTACGTGAACTACTACCTGCACAGCCAGGGGCGTGCGAACAGCCGCTTTGGTAATGGTTCGCTCAGCCCGGACTTGCCGAAAGACGAGCCGCCGGACTCCTTCAGCTATGATCCGGCCGCTCCCGTCCCCTCGGTCGGAGGTCCCGGCTGTTGCTCGGGCACCTCCGAGGCTCCTTCGGGCGCCTTCGACCAGTCAGAAGTGGAAACCCGCAACGACGTCCTCGTCTACAGCACGCCTCCGCTGGCTCGTGGCATCGAAGTCACAGGCCCCCTCGAAGCCGTGTTGTTCGTCTCATCGTCGGCGCGTGACACGGATTTCGCCGCCAAGCTCGTGGATGTGTATCCGGACGGGCGCGCGTTCAACATTCAGGAGGCGATTCTGCGTGCGCGCTACCGGGATGGCTTCACGCGTGAGGTGTGGATGAAACCGGGGAACGTTTACAAGCTGCGCATCGATCTGAAGGCGACGAGCAACTACTTCGGCCCGGGACACCGGGTCCGCCTCGAGGTCACCAGCAGCAGCTTCCCGCGCTTTGACCGCAATCTCAATACCGGTGGGCGCAACTACGATGAGACCACGTGGCTGGTGGCACAGAACGGCGTGCATCACAGCTCGACACACCCCTCGTACCTGCGATTGCCGACGGTGCAGACGCCAGCTGAGCCCAAGCTCCGACAGACCCGCTAGGATGGATTACGGGGCGTGATATACGCTATTGCGAGATGGCGCTCTCCGGTCGGGACTTCGGACTGATCGCGTTTCTGTTTTTCTTCGGGAAGGGATTGCTGTGGCTGGTGATCCCTGCCGCGCTCTGGTTTTTCCGCTGAGCCACTTCATTAGACGGCGCTCCGCCCCGACCCCGGCTCGCAGGCGCGCCGTGCGCGCCTGGTCATGGTTTCTGAATACACCACGCCGACACCTGCGGCTGATACCGGCACGGCTTGCGCCACAGCGTGACGGCGCTGGATGAGTTCTGCGCAACAGCCGCCTGATACGCGGTGATGCGCACTTTCTCAGTCGAGGCCACGATCACTTTCTCCCTCGATAAGAATGTGATGTTGTACGCGTCCCAGTAACCGGCACGTGCGTACTGGATGTTCTCCGCCACGAGATAGTCGGCGATCTCTCGATGCGGCGTCGGCGGCGGAGCTTGGATGTAGCGACGGACCAGGCGGACGTTGTCGGCGACGTTGAAGGCTGCCCATGAGCAGATGAGGGCGACAACACCGGTGCGCCAGGCCTTCTGCTGCTCGAGGAGCAAGAAACGAGTGAGCAGCGCAACCGGCAGCAACAAAGTGAACAGCAGGTAACGAATCACCGGCGGATCGGCCGGCGGGATGCCGGTGTTCAGTCCGTACGTGAGCAGAGTCTGGACGCCGATCACACCCAGATAGAGAACGAACGCGTCGGCGTCTGATCTCTCACGGGCTGCTCGCGAGTGCGTTGTCAGCCGTGCGACGCACGTCACGAGGGCCACACCCAGCGCCGCCCCAGCGATCGCAGAACCAGCGTCCAGCCCACCGACCACGCCGTAGTGGCTCAGCGAATGACGTGACGCACCGAACATGTCGGGCAGCGCCTCGGCAAGCGCCTGGCGCAAGCGTCCGAAATACCCTGCTGGCTCGAACGACAGCCATTTCAGTATCTGCTGTGCCTGCAGCGATAACGGCGTCGCCACGTAATCACCGCCGGCGGGCCCGTAGGCATTGACCGTCCGCTTCAGGACGTCGATCAGGATCCACACGCCGGCGAACGAGGCAACCGCGCGAGCGGCGCCAGCCAGCGTCCACCAGCTGCGCTGGAACCACTGCGTCAGCGCCAGAGCGGGCGCGGCGAAGATGACGAACTCGCGGTGAAGGTGGGCGACGCAGAATACGGCGCCGAACCACGCCGGCCGCCGCCGCAACCCCCAGAGAATCAGCACATAGGCGAACGGCTCGACGCTGGCGCCGAGCGCTTCGACCAGTGCATCCGAAACGATCGGCGTCGTCACCACGAACGGCAATGACGCGACGAAGGCCTGAAATGGCCGGAGCCCGAACCGCGTGAGCACGACCAGAAGCGCGGCGGCGACGCCAGCGTTTATCAGCAGGAGCGGCAGCCGTAACATCGCAACGGTCGGACCGCCCAGCCAGAAGAACGGCACCGCGATCCACGATTGCACGCCGAGCATGTAGTTCTGGCCGTAGAAGAAGAGTGGAAATGCGCGGAGCTCGCTCAGGTGCTTGGCCATGAGGCCGACGACCGCCTGGTCGGAGTTGAAGGACGCCTCCCAGAAGATCGACACCGCCGAGCGCAGGAACACCAGCAGGATCGCCAGCAGAATGACGCCCCGCAGCTCGGCACGAATCACGCGCCTGCGTTTTTCGTGTGGCTGTGCACGGCAGGCAGGCCGAACTGCGAAGCGGTCTTCCCCTCGAAGTCCACTTCGATCAATACGGCGGGAGCATCGCCGACGACCCAGCCATCGTGGCCGGGCTCGATAGCGACGGCCTGCGGCGCGACGAACCGGAGCGTACATCCGTCGCCATACTCGATGCCGATCTCACCGCTCACGATGAACCCGACATGTGCGTGCATGCACAGGGGCGTGTTGACGTGACTCTTCATGTGCGTCGACCAGCGGAAGCCGGGCTGGTAGACGACTCGCCGCACGCGCCCGCTGCCGACCGCGGTCATATCGATCTGGACACCCGGCAGATCGCGGTGTTCGGCCCCTCTGACCGGCGCGAACAGTGCGTCATTCTCGTTCATCGAAGTCCTCCAGTTACGATCGCTCGTGTCTATCGCTCGCTGATGCGAAGCAGTTCTTCCAGATACTGCTTCCACATCGCGGCCTGGGTATGCGTGCCATGCCCCGTCGTCTTGTCGCTGAGAGGCAGGACGACAGCCTTGCCTTTGCTGACGCGCTTGATACCACGCTCCAGAATCTGCAGTTCCGGCGGATTGATGATGTCATCGGCCGAGTTCACCGCGATGAGCGGCGCAGTGATCTTCTCCAGCCCGGGGCCGGGGTCGTAGTCGCGCGAGGCTTCGAGCGCATAGAGGATATTGTTTGCGTCCCCGGTCTTGAAGTAGCTCGCGACGTACTCGTCGAGGACGCGGTCCAGGTCGGCCAACGTCGGCGCCTGAGTCTGGCGCAGGATCGGGTTGCTGCCAACCAGCCACAGCATCTGGGCGGCCACACGAAGGCTTTGCGGCTGCGCCGTGTAGTTTCCGTCTTTCCATTCGGGATCCTTGCGGATCGCATCGATCACGACGCGACGCCAGGCGCGGTTGCGTCCGGCGATCTCGGTCGGCAGGCTCGCGAGCGGCATCAGGGCATCCATGAAGTCGGGATAACGCGCGCCCCACATCCACGTGTGCATGCCGCCCATCGACGTCCCCATCACCAGGCGCAGGTGATTGACCCCGAGGCCTTCAGTCACCAGCCGGTGCTCGGCTTCGATCATGTCGACGTAGCCGTACCGCGGGAACTTCGCGCGCAGTCCGTCGCTCGGTTTGCTCGATCGGCCGTGACCGATATCGTCGGGCAGGATGATGAAGTATTTCGACGCGTCGAGGAGCTGGCCGGGGCCGAACAGCTCGCCGGCGAAGTTCCTTCCGGTGAACTGGCCGCCGCTGCCGCCGGTGCCGTGCATCACCAGCACGGCGTTGCGGACGACGCCGCGTTCGTCCTTCCGCGGCTGCCCCAGCGTCCGGTAGTGGATCCGGAGCTCGGGCAGCGACTCTCCAGAGGTGAACTGAAAGTCCTTGAGGACGAAGTCGCCTTCGACAATCGGCAGCGCCGGCTGCAGGATCCAGAGCGATGCGAGGAAACACCAGGTCAACATCGGCCGCGATTATATGACCGGTTGACGGTGACGGATACCACGTGCGATGTGCGACGTGCCACGTGCAGACGTGCGGACGTGCCACGTGCAGACGTGCGGACGTGCCACGTGCGAATGTGCGCACTGCGCGCCCGCGCCCCGCGCCCCGCGACCCGCGCCCCGCGCCCCGCGACCGTCCTCTTACTGCAACGCGAACTTGACCGTCACGGTCATGATCACCGGGATGGGCACACCGTTGAGTCGGGTCGGTGTGAAGTGCCACTGTTTGACCGCATCCAGCGCAGCCTGATCGAGGAGCGCGACCGACTTGATGACCCGCGCGTTGGTCACACGCCCGTCTGCCCCGATTGTCGCTTCGATCATGAC
Source organism: uncultured Acidobacteriota bacterium (assembly GCA_963810305.1). Lineage (GTDB taxonomy): Bacteria > Acidobacteriota > Vicinamibacteria > Vicinamibacterales > 2-12-FULL-66-21 > JACDCA01. Next base: position 28,157 of record CAWEMY010000016.1, on the reverse strand, counting down.
GATGCCAGACACCTTCGCTGCCACAGCCATCGGTGGATAGTCAGGCCGAACGTCTCTGATCTTGGTCGGGACAGCGATGTGGCCGCCGACCGGAACCGGTTTCGCCGGGGTCGGCTGCGGCGGTGGCGCGGGAACAACGAGCGGAACGGATTCGATTCCGGTTCCGCTGACCAGCCCGGCCGGCAGGCCACCTTCGGCCACCGGTCCGACATTCGGCACCGAGGCAGCGGGCACTTCCTTCTCGATCCGCGGCGGGGCGTCGATCGGAGCGGCGTCGTGACTCAGCTGCGGGTGCGGCGCCTGCGGCTTCGGTGCCGGCGCCACTGGTGGCGGCGGAGGAGTCGGCGGCGGGCTCACAAATGCGTTGTGAATGCTCGCCGGTTTCGGAAGAACGTCTGCCGCCATCAACGGCACAACGACGACGAGCGCCGCGAGCGCGACGTGGACCGTAATAGACAGCGGCACGGTGTACCACGCGCGCGATCCAACTCTGACCGAAGGGCGGACCACTTCACCGAACAGGTCACGGGACATGTTTCACCTCCAATGCTCTTCAGAATGAATAGACACCGATCTCGGGAGAACGGCGCAGTGCGCGGGGCGCGGGGCGCGATGTGCGCGCTACAATCCGCCGATGACCAGACCTTTCCTGCTCGCGCTCTCATTGCTTGCTGCCGGAAGCTGTGCGCCACGAAGCTCCGCGCCGACGAGCGCGCCGGCATCTCCTGCCGCGCCATCGGTGAGTCGCCCGCACGAGAACCTCAACGCCGTGCTGTGGATGCAGAGGGCACTCGAGTACGAAGCGTCGGCGGTGCAGGCGTATCGGCAGGCAACACGGCAAGTGGAAGACGCGCTGAGAGACGCGACGTGGAGCGCGGCACTCGAACAGACCGCGGACGCGTCGAAGCTGCCGCCGGCGGTAATTCTCGACATCGACGAGACCGTGTTCGACAACTCCTACTACCAGGCGCGGCAGGTGCGCGATCACTCGGCGTTCGCGGCCGAGACGTGGGACCGCTGGTGTCTTGAAGCGCGAGCGACGGCAATCCCCGGAGCGCTGGAGTTCACCCGCGATGCGGAGAAGCGCGGCGTAACCGTCTTCTACATCACCAACCGGGCGGCCAAGGTCGAGGACGCAACGCGCAGAAATCTCGAGGCCCTCGGTTTTCCGCTGCGCGCGGGTCTCGACACGGTGCTCACACGAGGTGAACGTCCGGAGTGGCAGCCATCGCCGAAAGGCGCCCGGCGCGCCCACGTCGCCGCGACGTACCGCGTGCTGCTGCTGATCGGCGACGACCTCGGCGACTTCGTCGCCGATGCGGCCGGCACTCCGGAACAACGCGCCGCGCGCACCGCACCGCAGGCCGAGTGGTGGGGGCGCCGCTGGATCATGCTGCCGAATCCGACCTACGGCTCATGGGAGCGCGCGATCATCGGCACGCGCGGCCGACGCCATCGCCGCGAAACAGGCGGCGCTGAAGTACGAGCCGTGACAACGCGGATGCGGAATGCGGGGTGCGGGATGTCCGCCTTCGCGCGAAGCGCTTAAGGCGGATCTCGCCGTAGCCAGGCGGAGGCGGACGAAGGCGGGCGCAACCCTCTCTGTATTCTCGGTTTCTCTGGGTGAGCGGCGCCCGGCGCTCTGAATCAGGGATTCCGCGACGCCTGCTTCGCCTCGCGCAGCAGGAACTTCTGCCAGGCGTCGCGGTCGCTCGAAACCTGCAGCGGCGTGAGTGCGAGCAGCCCGGTCGGACCGATGGACTTCTCCAGGTAGCGGACTTCGGCGAGGCCGTTGATCAATTCCTGGTCGAGCGGCATGTCGAGGCCGGCTTCGCGCGCCATCAGCATTCCCTTTGCGCGGATCCCGAGCTCCAGTTCGAGTCGCATCAGGCAGAACATGTCCGCGACGATCGGTCCCGGAAAGCGTGAGCGCAGCTCCTGCAGGTAGGCGCCCAGTCGCGTATGCCCGAAATCGTCGGAGAGCACCAGTCGCAACAGCTCCACGTCGAGATCCAGCCCGCCGCTCATCCAGTCGCGCGTCGAGTGTTCGCTCCGTGAGAACGTCAGAAGAACGAGTGGCGGGAGCGCGGCGATCAGCACAAGTGTCGCAATGACCGGCGGCAGGACGAACTGGTTGAAGACGGCATGGATGGCGATCGCCGCCAGCGCGCCCGGTACGAACACCGAAATCCCCGGCTGTGGACGACGGCTGGCGAGGGTCTGCGCCGCGATAGCCGCAATCGCCGTCGTCGCGCCATGCAGGATCGCCGCACCGAATCCGCGCACCAGCCACAGGGTCACGCCGCCGGAGCGGACGGCGCTGAGATAGTAGGTGTTCTCAACCACCGCGAAACCTGTCCCGACGGCAAACCCGAGGATGGCGCCGTCAACGGGGAATCCGACACGTCTGCTGCGGACGGCGTAGACGACGAAAATCAGCTTGAGCAGTTCCTCTCCGACCGGTGCGATTGCGCGCGTCAATATTGCGAGCGGCACACCGGCGTCGAGCAGCTGCATGTTGACGACCATCGCCACCAGCGCCGCCGCGGCGCCGGCCACGAGCGCCTGGACCACGAACCGGATCGGGACCAGCTTGAAGCTGTCCATCATCACCAGGAGGGCCAGCAGACACAGGACCGGCGCCAGCGCGGCTGGGGCGTTCAACATCTGGAGAGGAAATTATCGCAGGACCTTTAAAGACACCATCCATTCGCGGCGCGCGTCGTAGCCGTCCTCGATCGCCACGGCCGCTCCGAACGACAACATCATGTCGAGCTGTGACAACGTCGTCAGCTGAAAATCGAGCTGACCGCCGACGTTGGTCGCCACCCGCCGGAACGACTCGTTGTCGAGATTCGTCGCCAGGCCGCCGACGAAGATCGCCGGCCGCATCCATGTGAGGTAGAAACCCGGAGTACCAAGCCTTCGAAACCGCAGTGGCGGGAGATTCCACTCGAGCGTCGACTTCAGAAAATTGCGCCCGCCGATCTCGTTGAGCTCGGCGCCGGGAAAGGCGTAGAACTCCCGGTAGCGTTTCTCGTCCAGCCGGTCCACGTAGTTGTTGCCGAAGCCGCCGAAGAAGAAGTTCGCGAACGGATCGTCACGTGAGCCCGGTGACGCTCCGGCCGCCGTCCGCAGCCACACGGAAGAGTGGTCGATCGGCAGCGGTGTGCCGAGGTCGAACGTCGCGTGGGTCCGGCCGTACCATTGGCCCGCGACCTGGTTCCCATCGAGGGTCACCGACCACTTCCGCCCTTTTTCATCATCGACCCTGCCGAGCGACGACCGGATGTACCTGCCCTGAAGCGTCGCCTCGAACGCGAACAGCCGGTCGACATCCACCGCAATGTTCTGGTACTGCGGCAGACGATCGATTTGGCCCGCGAACATTGCGTCGGTATCGAGCTCGATGCGGCGCGGCTCGTCGTAGAGCAGGGTGCGGTGATACCCGAGCCCCAGCGTGTACCCCTTTCGGCCCCGCTTCGTAGGACCGAAGAGATCGTAGAAATTCGCGTCGTTCCAGGTCGCGCGCGCGCGCCAGTCGAACCGCTGGTAGTCAACCCGCAGGTGGAGACGCTCTTCCGCCTCCAGCGAAGTCGTCGGACTGTAGGATGCCGTCAGATTCAGCCGGTTCAACTGCAGCGGATCGGAGAAATTGGCGCGGACGCCGATGGCGGCCGTGTCTTTGTAGCCCTGGAGAACGGGGTAGATGGACTCGCGCTGCAAGCCGCCCGCGAGCTTGTAATTGCCCTTGACGAGCGCCTTCTCGTCCAGCTTGATGTCGTTCGGGGAACCGATCATCCAGCTCTTCAACGTCGGGTGACCCTCGACCAGACGCTCGCCGAAGAAGGTGATCGCGCTGACGTCGTTCAGCGGCTTCGCTTCGATGCGCGTCGCGACGAACCCTTCTCCCGAGTACCTGAAAACGAAGAGATCGCCGTCCTGCGGCCGCGGCACAGGTCTGAAAAAGCCGGTTTCGGCGTTGGTGAGCGCTGAGACGTCCTTCGACTCGATGTCGTAGCGAAAGATGTTCGACACACCTGTGTAATACGAGCTGCCGACGAGGGATTTGCCGTCCCTGGTGAACACGAACCCGGACGGCACGGACGGCCCGAAGTCGAACTGCGCCTCAGGAGTCACGTCCCCCGCCAGAAGCCGTTCGGTTGAGAACAGGCGCACCGTCTGCTTCCCGTCGATTTCACCGAAAGACGCGGAGAGTCGTGTGCCGTCGGGGGACACGTCGACGTCGTAGACGACCGTGCCGTAGGCAAAGGAATGAACGCGCGTCCACTCCTTGTACGGAGGTTTCAGGCGGACCAGCGAGGCGATGCCGTTCAGGTGCCGGATGCCCCACATCGTCTTGTCGGCGCGATTCAGGACCAGATCCCCGATCCGCGCGTCCTTCATCAATTGCTGCGTCTTGCGCGAGCGGGGGTCGAGGTGCACGAGGTCGCGGTGGGCACCGTTATCGGTCGTGTAGTACAACTGCTGCGCGTCAGGGTCGTAGGCGAGCGACGTCACGGTGTAGATCACGGGGCCCTTGATATCGACCAGCCGCTCGAGCTCTCCCGTCGCCACGTCGATCGACCCGACGTGGGCGACGACTCCCGGATAATTGAAAGCCGCGTACAGCTTCCCTGCGTTCTCGTCGTAATACGCACGCGATATGGATCCCAGCGCGCGGCGCGAGACGTCGCGGTAGGGTGTGGTTGGGTACTTGCGGATGGCTTCGAGGTTCTTCAGCTGGAAGCCACGTTCCCAGTCGATCCACGCGCGCCAGGCGTCGCCGAGCGAGCGGCCATAAATCTTCTTGAAGTGATTGGCATAATACGCGCGGCTGCCCTCCTGCCGCCTGACCCAGTCGATCAGCTTGTCGGGTCCATACGTGTTGGCCAGCCACATCATGAACCGCGTGCCGTAAAGATACGAATTGATCTGGAGCTGAAAGTCGACCTTCGTGCCCTCGGACACGAGACCAAGCGGATCGTAGAAATGGGCGTTGTCACGGACCATCGACCGGAAGACCATCTCGTCGTAGCCGCTCTGCGCCCGGCCCATGCCGCCGGCCATCCAGGTATCGATGAAAACGGCAATACCTTCGTGAAACCAGCGGGGGGCGGCGACGCGCGGCGCCGTCAGGTACATGTAGAGAATGGTCTCCGGCTGCTCGGCGATCGGATTCACCTTGCCGCCGAACAGGTTCCGGAACATGCGATCGCGCTTCGTCGCCTGGTCCATCGTCGCGACGTGCACCAGCTCGTGGTTCATGATCGTGTTCATCCGCTCGTTGGCCGCGAGTGTCTCGAACGCGAAACTGAGGGGGGACACCTGCACCATCATCGTGCTCCGCGGTACGACGGAGACGCCGGCGTTGCCGGAGTCCTCGAAATCCGCGAGCAGCACCGTAATGTCTTTGTCTGGCTCGTATCCGAGCAGCTTCAACTGGAACGCCAGCGAATTGAAAAAGGTGCGCGTGGCGTACGGGACCAGGTACGACTCAGCCCCCTCGAAGTAAACCATCCGCAGGTGCGATCCCTCCTGCGTGCTCAACTGGGCGGTGGCGGATGAAGGGCAAAGGATTGCCGCGCAGACCATCGTGACGCCGGCCACGACTCGCATGTATCGCATCAGGTTGTCTCGGTGGACGGCAAATGCTACTGCAGGACGCTGGCGAGCCGCAAAAAAGAAAACGCCGGGTTGCCACTGGCAGCCCGGCGTTAAGGATGGCGACGGATGCTCGTTCTACCGGTCGCCCTTCGCCAGGGCGGAGGCGAAGGAGGACTGCTGCAGCGCCGCCGCGAAGTTGGCATCCTTCAGCGCCGCTTGCATCGCGGCTGACTGCATGGCCGCCTTGAATTCCGCGCTCGCAAGGGCGCCGCGCAACTCGGCCGAGGCCATGGCGGCAGCCAGCTTGGAATCGGCCAGGGCCGCGCTCAACTCTGCACGCGAGAGTGCCGCGCCGAGTTCTGCCGACGCCAGCGCACCCTTCAACGATGCCGACTGGAGCGCAGCCACGAGTGCCGCATCGGCGAATGCCGCCTGCAGCTCCGCGCTCATGAAGGCGTCACGCACGGCGTTGTCCTTGAGCATCGACTGGAAGGCGCTGGACGACAACGCCGCGAGCATCTCCGGCTGCGCGAGGGCCGCCTGCATCTCCGCATCGGCCAATGCCCCCTTGATGCCCGGATGCGCCAGTGCTGCCTGCAGTTCCGCATTCTTGAAGGCCGCGGTCAGCGCCGCATCCCCCTTGAGGGCCGCCAGCGCAGCCTGGTAGTCCGCCTGGGCGAGCGCACCGCGAAAGTCGGCAGACTTGAGAGCCTGCTGCAGTTCGGACTGGGCAAGTGCTGCCATCAGGCTCGCGTCGGCAAAGGCGCCTTTCAGCTGCGCGTCGGCAAACGCGCCACGGATTTCCGCCTGCGCCAGGGCTGCCTCGACCCTGTCGTCCGCCAGTGCCGCGTGCATTTCGGCGTCGCCAAGCGCGGCGGCGACTTCAGCCTTGCCAAGCGCGGCGCTCAACTCGGCGTCCGCGAAGATCTTCGCCAGGTTCGCGTCGCTTGCGATCATCTGCAACGCCGCGGCGAATTCCGAGTGCTTCAACGCCGCGCTCATTTCCGCATCCGCAAAGAATGAGTGGAGGTCGGCGTTCGCCAGGAGCTTCCGCGCGTTCGGATCCTTGAGGATGCGGTCGAACGTCTCGCTCTGCATGAACGACTGCGCCTGGGTGTCCCCAAGCTTCACGTCCTTCGCAGCGATCTGCGGCGCCTGGTAGCGCTTGGCCGCGCCGATGGTGGCCGCGCCCTCATCGACCGGCGGGTAGAACCCCATCATGTACACACCGATCAGCAGCGCAACGGCCGCGCCGCTGATTCCGAATACGATCTTCGCCCTGCTTGACATCACATCCTCCATGTGGGAACCCGTTCCCGTCGCCAACCCCGACGTCTCCATCAGCGCCGCCATCGCCCGCGCCGCGTTCGTCCACACTCTGGATAGCAGTCCCGCCTGCTGCGGGCGCGGCAGTTGTCGAACCCTCGTCATGATCTGCGGGACCGCGTCAGCCGGGGGGATCTCAGCTTCCCGATCGCCTTCGTCTAACGACCTCAGCGCGGCCACCAGCGTCCGCGCCTCGCCGCTGCCCGCCAGGAGTGACTTCAGACGACCCTCCTCCGCCGGCGTCAGTTCACCGTCGAGATGTCTCTCTATGAGCTGGAGGTCGTCTCGATCCAACATCGTTCCTGCCTAGATCCTTTCACCCGCCAGTAGCTCGCACAGACGCTGGCGCGCACTGAACAGCCTCGATTTGACCGTCTTCTCGGGGATTCCCAGCGACACCGCCATCTGCTCGTACCTCATCTCCGCAAAGTGCCTCAGGACGATCACGTCGCGCTGCTCCGGCGTGAGCTGGAGGAGCGCCCGCCGCACCCGGCTGCGGGTCTCAGCGGATTCGACGGCGTCTGTCCGTTCGGCCGGCGCTGCCATCGTTCCGTCGAGACCCTGCATCGGGCGCCGCGCCCGAAGCGTATTCAGGCAGTCGTTGATGAGGATCCGGTAGATCCAGCTGAAGAACTTCCGCTGTCGATCGCAGGTCGCCAGCGCCTGATAAGCCTTCAAGAACGCTGTCTGGGTGGCATCACGCGCTTCCTCGCGGTCACCCAGCAGCCTGGCCGCCACCCGGAAGAGGGGGCCGTGGTAGCGCTCCACCAACGGTTCGAACGCTGCACTGTCGCCCTCCAGGCAGCGGCCGATCAGCCCATCCTCGTCTTCTGTGCCTACCTGTAAATACACGAAGGTCCCCGGAAAGTTGGAGCCGGACTTATAGCACAACGGGCAAAACTTGCGGGTCGGGGCTCGGCCTGTCGCGCCGAAGCCTTGGGCGGAGGCCGGAGGGCTCGGGGCTCGGGGCTCGGGGTTATAGCTGAAAGCTGAGAGCTGGATAGCTGATAGCTGATAGCTGATAGCCGTCCTTAGATATGATGAGGCGCTTCAGTGGAGGACCCCCAATTGCCGGCGGGGCGGCACCATTTCGACGTGGAGACGGCGGCCGTCGGGCGGGCCGCTGCCGCGCTGGACGCCTTTGGCGCGGCCCAGCGTGTGCCGCGTGACGCCCTCTGGCCCGTCCAGGTAGCGCTGGACGAGGTCGTCGCCAATATCGTCTCGCACGCCGCCGGCGGAAACAGCGGCCGGGCCTTCGACGTGTGGTTCCGGCGCGACGGTGAAAATATCGAGATCGTCGTGGCGGACGACGGGCCGCCCTTCGATCCCCTGGATCGGCCGGACCCGGACGTCACCTTGCCGCTCGAGGGGCGCCAGCCGGGCGGGCTGGGGATCATGCTCGTCAAGTCACTGATGGACGACGTGCGCTACGAGCGCACGACACGGAACGTATTGACCATGCGAAAGCGGATCGGTACCGGCAACGGGCCGGGCGAAGCGGGGCCAGATGAACATTCAGCAGAACGTAGTTGAGGGCATCACCGTCATTGCACCGGCAGGGCGGATCGATACGACGACCAGCGGTCCGCTCGACGAAGCCGTCCGTAAAACCGTCGACGGCGGCGCCCGTGACCTCGTCATCGATTTCAGCTCGGTGGACTACATCAGCAGCGCGGGCCTTCGCGTCTTCCTGGTCCTCGCCAAACGCATGCGGGACCTGAAGGGCCGTCTCGTGCTCTGCGGCATGCCCGAGCCGGTCCGCCAGGTGTTTCATCTCGCCGGGTTCCTGCCGCTATTCAGCGTCGAGCCATCGAGGGATACCGCGCTCGCGCGCTTCGCCGCGCACTCGTGAGCACCATCACGCTTCACATCGAGCCTCCCACCGGAGCGCCATCGGACCGTGAGTGCGTCGATGGCCCGCTAACGTTCGGCCGCGGCGCCGGGGCGGACATCGTCGTGAACGACGGTTCCATGTCGCGTAATCACGCCCGGATCCTCGTCGAGGGGGACGGCTGGGCGATCGAGGACCTCGGCGCGCGCAACGGCACCTACGTAAACGGCGAGCGCGTGCAGGAACGCCGTGCGATCGCCGCCGGTGACGTGATCAAGATGGGTGCGACGCTCGTCCGCGTCAGCGGTCCGGCGGGAGAGCCGGACGACGCGCTCGGCAGCAGTGATCTGGCGTCGTCGATTTTCCGGTCGGCGACCGAGATTACCGACGGGACGATCCCCGGAGTAGGAGCCGCCCCCGCCCGCGTCGCCGCGCGCCTGAAGGCGCTCAATGACTTCCATCGGTCGCTGGCCGGCCCGATTACGCTCGACGAGCTCCTCGAACGGTTGCTGGACGGGCTGTTCTCGGCGCTGCATCCGGAGGAGGGGGTCATTCTGCTCCAGCAACCGGACGGCACCCTCGCGACCGCCGCGAGCCGGCGGCTTCCGGGCGCCAAAGGGGATCTGCTGGTATCGCGGCGGCTGGCGGTCGAGGTCGTGGAAAAAGGGACGGCGGCGCTGGTGTCCGACCTCTCGATCGACGAGCGCTTTGCGAGCGCGCACAGCATGATGGGATCCGGCATCCGCAGCATTCTGGCGGCGCCGATCAGCGACGCAGTCGGCTGCCTCGGGATGGTGGCGATCTACTCGCGCGCCCACGTCCGGCGGTTCGGCGAGGAAGATCTCGAGCTGCTCGTCTCGCTCGCCTCGGTCGCGGCGCTCCGCATCCGCAACGTCGAACTGGCCGAGGAAGCTGCGGCGCGACGCGTGCAGGACCGCGAGCTGGCGCTCGCTCACGACATCCAGATGGCGATGCTGCCGCGGCGCATGCCCGAGCGTCCGGAGGTCGATATGGCGGCAACGATCATCCCCGCGCGCGCGGTCGGCGGTGACCTCTACGACTTCCTGCTGATCGATGACGCGCTCTGGTTCGTCATTGCGGACGCCGCCGGCAAGGGGGTCAGCGCGGCGCTGTTCATGGCGGTCACGCGCACGCTGTTCCGGGCGGTGGCGCAGGGCGGGGCGACCGTCCGGTCGGTAACGGCACGAATGAATGCGGAGCTCGCGCGCGACAACGAAGGTCAGTTCTTCGTAACAACGCTGGTCGGGCGGCTCGATCTCAGCTCAGGACGGCTCTCGTACAGCAATGCCGGTCACCCGCCTCCGTTGCGGGTATCCGCCAGCGGCGGCGTCGAGCCGCTGGCTTCAGTCGAAAGCGGTATCGCACTCGGCATCCTGGAGGACGCGACTTACGAGGAGGGTGACCTGCAGCTCGAGCCCGGAGAGTTGCTGCTCCTCTTTACCGACGGTGTCACCGAGGCAATCAACGGATCGGGAGAACTGTTTTCCGACGCCCGCCTGATCGACGCGCTGCGCGAAACGGGCGTGAAACCGGTCGCAGAGATCGTCCATCACATCGTCGAAGCGGTAAACGGTTTCGCCGCCGGCGCGCCGCAGGAAGACGACATCACCGTTCTCGCGCTGCGCTATATCGGATAGCTGTCAGCGGTTATACTGTTAATCCCCAGCCAATTCCGGTCCCACGAACGGCAGGAGTCATGCGCCGATCCCTGATAGCCGGTACTGTCGTACTCATTGCCGCGTGCGGAGGCTCGTCGTCCACACCGACGGGGCCATCCAGTCCGACACCGCCGCCGACATCCGGGCAGACACAGTCGATTACCGGGCGGGTCACCGATCTCCTGACGGGCGCCGCCGTCCCGGGCGCCCGGATTCTCGTCGGCAGCGCAGCGGCGGTGACGACGGGTGGTGACGGTTCGTGGCGTGTCGAGGTCGGCGCTCCCACGACAGATCGACTGCTGACGACCATTACAGCCGGTGGCTATCAACCTCGGGAAACGTATGTCGCATGGGCCAACGGCGGCCGCCAGGACGTGGTCATCGACATGCTGCCGGATCGGCCCCCGTTCTCACTGGCTTTCTACCGGCAACTGGTGCGGGACGGTCTCGAAAGTCCGAATGCACTCGAACCCGTGCGGCGGTGGACGACGAATCCGAACATCTATCTCCGGACGCTGAATCCGAAGACCGGCGCGCCGCTGACCCCCGCGGAAGCCGCAGCGCTGATCCAGAGCGTGAGGGAAGCGGTCAACCAGATCAGCGGCGGGCTGTTGAGCGTCGGGACTGTAGACACAGGAGTGGCGGCGAGACCTGAGCGGGTCGGGACGATCAACATCGACATCGTGTACGAGCCGAACGACGACTTCTGCGGGGAGACGTTCGTCGGCGCGAATCCGGGCTCGGTGTCCTTCAACTACGGACGCTGCTCAGAGGCTTGCGGGGGGGACTCGCTCGGCCCCGAATTGATCGCTCACGAGATCGGACATGCGCTTGGCTTCTGGCACGTCACGTCGGGGATCATGCAGGCCGAGGATTTCGTGAATTGCCCCACGATCAACTTCACCGCCGCTGAGCGGCTGCACGGGTCGATCGCTTACCGCCGTCCATCAGGCAACCGCGACATCGACCGTGATCCGCAGTCCTTCAGCGCCCTGGCGGCGCCCGGCGGATCGCCGGCCATTCGGTGTAGCCGAAATCGGCTGGACTGAATCAACTTCTAACTTCTAACTTCTAACTTCTAATTTAGGAGTTAGGAGTTTGGAGTTAGTGGTTGTCTGCATTTCACTTGTGTCGAGGCACGGTCGCCGGGATGCTCTTGTCGATGCGGGGGCGTTCCGCGACGTCGGCGAATGCCCAGACACTGGCGAACACCGTCCTGGTGATCGCCTCCATCTTCTTCGGATCCAGGTGCCGCGCTTCGTCTGACGGCTGGTGGTAACGCGGGTGGATACCCGTGAAGAAACCAATCGTCAGGATGCCGCGCTCGAGATACGGTCCCGCATCGGTCCGGGGATAGAAGAACTCGTGATCGGGCTTGTCGAAATCGCGGTTGAGCGTCATCTTCAAATACGCGGTGTTCACACGATCGAGGAGCGCATCGGCGGACGCGGCCAGAACGCCGGGCCCGACCAGGTAGACTTCGTTTGGCCCCGCCACCGTCTTCGACGAGGCATCGGCGGACCCCGGCGCGCGATTGGCGGCGATCATGTCGATGTTGAAATGCGCCACGATCTTCTCGAGCGGCACCGGCGGGTTGGCGACGAAGTATCTCGTGCCCCAAAGCCCCTGCTCTTCTCCGCTGTCCCAGATGAAGATGATCGACCGCTTCGGCCGCAGCGCCACCATCCGTTCGGCGATGTTGAGAGTGCCCGCGCTTCCCGACGCATTGTCGTCGGCGGAGTTGTAGATCGCATCCCCGTCGACAGTGCGCGTGCCGACGGCGCCATCGAGGTGCGATGCCACGGTCAGGTACTGGTCTTTCAGCGCTCCGTCGCTCCCTTCAATCATCGCCACGACGTTGTACGGGCGATGATCGACCGAGGACGCGATTGGAATGTTCAGGGTGACTTTGCGCGTCAGTTCGAACGATGCGGGATAGTCCGAGGCGTCGCCGCGTGCGACGATGTCGGCGCCGCCCCGCGCTTCGCCCGCCATCAACGCCTCGGCCGCCGCCGCTGAAAGCAGAATCGACGTGATCCCCGCGGCGGCGTACGCCGACGGCACTGATGGCTCCACCTCCCGGCGTGACAGGCTCTGCCCCCGCATCTGCTCCCAGTTCTTCAGCGCGGTGGTCTGTGGAATGAAAACGACCCCGGCGGCGCCACGCCGCGCGGCCTCTTCCTGCGGGCTGCTGGCGCCGACCGCGACACGGCCGATCTGCCGAATCTCCACACCCTTCGGCAACGCCCGCGGCCCGTGCGCCACGACAAGTTTCCCGCGCACGTCGAGCCCCGCGTAAGGATCGATCCCACGGTCCGGCACGACCCATCCGTGGCCCACGTACACGACCGGGAAGGCTCCTGCGACAGGCCCGGCGAACGAGCGAAGGACCATGGCGTCCCCGAACGGAAACTTCCTGCCCTCGACCTCGATGTAAGCGTCATTGGTGTCGACGCGTGCCTCGCGCATCGTATAGCGCTGAAAGTAAGTGCCATCGTCGCCGAGCGGCCTGAGTCCCGCTTTCTTCAGGCGCGCGGCGATGTACTCAGCGGCCGTGTCGAATCCCGGAGACGGCGTGTTGCGCCCCTTGAGGTCATCGGAGGCAAGGAAGTCGAGATCCTGTTTCAACTGCTCCGCGGTGATGCTGTCGGCGGCCGAGCGGACGCGATCCGGAATGACGGATTCCTGGGCGGATGTCGCCGTCGAGAAAAGGATGGCTACGATCAGAATCAGGCGAAGTGGCATGTTCAAAACCTCAGGAGGTAGCTCATTTTGACGAAGACCTGCCGTCCTGTCGAATGGAGGGTCGAGTCAGTGATGCGCAAGCGGTCGCGTGAGAGTGGGTCGATCTCGATGTTGCCGTAGCCGTCGGTGTATCCAACGTACAGAGCCGTCCAGGGGTTCACCAGGTATGTCGCAAGGAAGTCCGCCGTGAGCTCTCTCTCGCGTTCGAGGTCGATCAAGAGCGGATCGGGCCGGACGGTTTCGTAATCGAGAATGGCCCGCAGCGACAGCTTTCGGGTGAACTGGTAGGACGCGCGTGACCGCCAGATGTGGTTATCGACGATCACCCCGCCGCGTATTGTCGACGGCAGCCCGTCGCGCGTCGCCAGCCGCGTGAACAGATAGGTCTGATCGAGCCGGAGTCGCGGGGTCGGTTTCAACGTGAGGGAGAGTTCTGTCTCGGTGCCGTTGGCCAGAAACGGCAGCAACTCCTCCGACGGGAAAAAATTGATCTCCTGGCCGCGATCGTACCCGAACGAAGTCTCGAGCCACGTGAGCCACGCGGTCTCGAACGCGAATGACACGTCACCCTTGCGGAACTCCACGCCTTCGAAACGCTCCATGGACTCGGTGTAGCCGATCTCGATGTTCGTCTGCCCTTTGAGCTCGAACTGCAGCTCCGCGTTGACATCCCAATCCTGGATCGTGCCGCCGTAGTCCCAGAGCCCGCCGCCGGAAAGCTCGGGACGGATGCTGACCAGCGCCCCTTTTTCCGGGAACCACGTGTATCGGATGAACGGCCGCACGTTGCGAAAGTCCACGCGCGGGACGAAGCCGAGCGGTGCGCGAAAGTCCGGACTGATGTCCTCGTAGCGGAAGAACGCCCCCCAGTTGCGGCCGGTACGATCCAGCACCAGCGACAGGGCGGACCCCGATTGCGACGGCCCCTCCAGGTCCCGCGAATTGCTGAAAGCGCCCTGCGCCATGGCCACCCAGGTGTCACTCAGCCTGAAGCGGCCGTCCAGAGACACCACGTGGGTCTCGCTCGACGAGAAATTACGACTCGTGGCGAGCATCCCGATCGAGGACTGATCGGGCAGATCGCGCTGGAGGCGCAGGACGGCGATGCCCGCCCGGTCGCCGCGCGCAGCATCGTCCGGCGGAACCGCGCGCCCAGGTGCGCGGTCGTCGATTGCGAGCCCCGCCACTGCCCAATCGCCGGCCTTGCCGGTCACGCGCGCGCCGACCTGCGGATCCGCGATCCGCCGCGAGAAAAACAGGTTGATCGGCGTCTCGAAGTAGGACGCGTTCTCGATGAAGAATGGCCGCTTCTCCGGGAAGAACACCTCGAACCGCTGGTTGATCGTCACCTGCGGTTCGTCGGATTCGACCTGGCTGAAATCCGGGTTCAGCGTCAGGTCGACGGTGAACGCATCCTTCACGACGACCTTGCTGTCGATGCCTGCCCGTCCGGTTGTGTCAGTGACGAATGCCGGCTGGGAGTCGTCCAGGAACCGGGCGCGCGTGAACACCCCGTAAGGGATGAACCGCAGGTTCCGGCCCGACGAGATCTGCCGCACTCCTGAGGCGGTCGCGAGCTGCTGTCCGACGCTGGCTATCCGGCGCGTGATGTACGGCCAGAACGAGGTCTCGTTGTTCCGCCGGATGTTACGGGCCAGCGCGATCCCCCACTGCTGCTCGTCGGAGTTGGAAAATCTCAGGCTCTTGAACGGGATCGCCATCCACACGACGTAGCCAAACGGCGTCAAACGACCTTCCGACTCCCAGATGGTGTCGTAGCTGAAATCGTCGTCCCCCCCTTCGTCGGTCACGCCATCGAGCTGCACGCCAAGGGGATTGACGATGAAGAGATACGACCGCCGCCGGTCGTCGAACGTCGAGAGGACGATGCCGACATAGTCGTCGTTGCCGAAGCCTTCGCGTCTGGTCAGGGATGCCCGGGTCCGTCCGGGCTCAGCGTCCCGAGCCACGAACACGACGTAAAGGTGCGACTGGTCGTACGAGAGATACGCCTCGGTCGGCTGGCTGGCGGGGACCCCGTCGCCGGGTTCGCGCTGAACGAAGGTCGTGATCGCGGCCTCGTCCGGCCGGGGTATGCCGTCAATGTAGTCCTCGAGCGTCGGTGGCGTGGCCACGCGCGGGATCGTGACATTTCTACTTGTCTGTGGGGCGGCGACTGTTGGCAGGGCTTGCGGTGCCGATGCAGCGGCGCACAGGAGAAGCCAGCCAAACGCGGGCATATGACAGACGATTGTCGCTCAGCAGCGGCTCGATATGGCACCGGCACATCCCTTGCTCGCCACCGTAGCGTCGCGGCCGGAACGGAGCGGCAGCGAGTGAAGGCCGCCAGCCGGGGTGCAGGGGGCCCCGGCGATACCTCAAGGAGATTAGAGCTGTGAACAACCAGAACTGGATGCTGCTCAGCGGAGCGGTGCTCGGGGCGAGCGCCATGTACCTCATGGATCCACGTACGGGAGCACGGCGGCGCGCGCTGCTACGCGATCAGGTGGTCCGGGCGACGCACAAGACCGGGGGGGCGCTCGATGCGCTCGGCCGCGATGCGGCGAACCGGGCGCGGGGTCTCGCGGCGGAAACGCGAAGCCGGATGCGCGCCGATTCATCGAATGCGCGCAAGCTTCAGGAGCGCGTGCGCGCGGAGCTCGGGCGCGTCGTGTCCCACCCTCAGGCGGTTGACGTCTACGTGTCGGCGGACGGCTGCGTCTGTCTTACCGGGCCCGTGCTGATGGAAGAGGCGGATTCGGCGATCTCGGCAATTCAATCGGTCAAAGGAGTGCAGGAGGTCGATGACAGGCTCGAACGTTACGCCACCACCGAGCATGTCCCGTCGTTACAAGGCGACCTTACGCAGCCAGGACGCCGATCGGCATTGATGCAGAGCTCATGGTCGCCGACGACGAAAGCGCTGGTCTGCCTCGGCAGCACGGCGCTGGCTGTCGGGCTTGGCTACGCAGCGACGTCAGGAAACGGACGGACCCACGATCTGGAGTCGGTAAGCGCCAGCTGAGCCATTAAGTCACTTCTCCACGAGAATCTGACCGCGGAGGAGCGCGTCGAGGGTGTCGTTGAGCTCCTTCGCGTTCGCCGCGCCGAGCACGAGGCCACCGGCATTACGCACGCCTTCGAACCGGTTGGCTCCTATGTCGAAGGCCACGAAGTAGATCGACGGGCGTTCGGCCTCTGGCCGGCGGTTGATCGCCGCCGCGACTTTCTCGGGATCGTAGCCGTCGGTGTTCTCGCCATCGGTCACCAGCAGCAGGTGGCGTCGCGTCAGCCCGGTGGCGTCCAGTTCACGTTTCGCGGCGATCATTGCGTTGCCGATGGGGGTACCGCCATCGGCGCGCAGGCGCGTCAGAACAGACTCCGCGCGTGACCGATCGGGGCGGCCCATCGAAATGATCGGACGCATGTCGTCTTCACCCGAACGCTCGCTGAACTCGTAGATCCCGAGCAGGACGGGTTCGTCCTTGTGTTCGTCCGCGTACCGCGCGAACTGTTCGACCAGGTCTCGCGCCGCTCGGCGTGCGATCTCGATCTTGCGCTCCTTCCGCCCATCTTCGCCGCGGACGCTGTCTTTCATGCTGCCCGAGACATCGATGACGATCGCAGCCGCAAGACCGTCGCGCTGCGCGCCGGGTGTCGAAGGGGCGAGCGCGTCATCGATCCGCCGGTCTTCCCGGCTCATCGCGTGCAGCCCGGGCTTCGGGTCGGGATCTCGCTTACAGGCGCCCACGGTCAGGCAAGCGGCCAGCAGCATCAACGTAGAGGCCGGCAACGCTAGAGGCCGGCTTCAGCCGGCCTGCTCACGCCGCGGCCTCCTTGACGATGCCGTCCTTCACCGCAATTCGCTTTGCCACTGCCGCGCCTGAATTCAACGCCCCTTCCATGAACCCCATGAACGCGTAACTCGAGTACTCGCCGGCGAAGTGGAGATTGCCGATACCG
Organism: uncultured Acidobacteriota bacterium; assembly: GCA_963810305.1. GTDB lineage: Bacteria > Acidobacteriota > Vicinamibacteria > Vicinamibacterales > 2-12-FULL-66-21 > JACDCA01. The sequence goes on along the minus strand of CAWEMY010000016.1, from coordinate 11,006 downwards.
TCGTAGAGCGTCGGACCCTGTGAAGTGACCTGCCCGGGAGCCGGGAACGAGTAGGACGCCTTGCTCCATGCGTCACCCGGCCAATCCATGAACCGCGCCTTGCCGCTGTAACTGCCGCGGATGCCCTTGTACACCTTGCCGAGTTCGTTGAGGTAGTTCTCCACGCGGCGCGGACCCCAGTCGCGGCACATCTCCGCCGACGGTCCGCCGGAGAAGGCGACGAGCGCGTCGCCGGTCCCTCCCTGTTTCTCGGTTGCATGCCACGTCATGTTGACCGGACCGTCGCTCAGAAGATCGGGAGCCAGTTCCGCGCGTCGCCAGAACGGGCCGTTGAGACCCATCAGAAACTTCACATTGACGCCCATCTGCGGGAGGAGTGTCGGCGACAGCGCGGGATCGAATGCGATCCGGTTCCAGGTTGACGGTGGCGCGGTGAGAATGACGCGGTCTGCCTCGAGTGTCTTGCCATTGGCCAGGGCCACACGCGCTGTCTTGTCGGTCAGAGTGACTGATCGAACTGGAGTACGGGTCAGTATCTTCGCGGCGCCGATCGCCGATACGAACCTCGTCGCCAGCAACTGATTGCCACCCCGGCACCGGTACACCTCGGAGTCGGTCCAGTATTTCTCGAGGCCGCCCCCCTTCCACATCGCGAGATTGCCGAGATAACTCTGCCACTCGGCGACGACGCCGTTGTCGGCAGTCGTCAAGGCGTGCAGGCCTGCCTTGCAGGTCGGCGACACGCTCAAGCCATCGATCCAGGCGCCGATCGAGCGGCGGTCGAGTGCTGCCGCATCCGGCCCGGTCCACGGCCGGTCGGCGTCCACTTTCGCCGCGTCCACGAGGAGCGGTGCGAACGCCGCCTCCATCTCCTCCCACAGCTTTTCCGATTCTTCGGAGGAAAGACGCTTCCCGTTCAGCACGATCGGGAATTCGGCGTCCTCTTCGCCGACGTCGAGGAACTGGAGTTTGAACTGCTTCGCATAACCGACCCAGGCCGGATGGTTCGATCCGATCAGTTCACCGCCTCCCTCGACGTTCTTGCCGGGGACGATGTCGGAAAAGCTGATGACGCGGCCGCCGACGCGGTTGCGTGCTTCGACCACCGTGACGTCGTAGCCGGCCCTGGTCAGTTCGTACGCCGCCGCGAGGCCGCTGAAGCCGGCGCCGATGACGACCACGCGCGCACCCGCTTTCTGCGCCGAGAGGTCGAACCGGTCGCTGATCAACAGCACGCCCGCCGCCGCCAGCGAGCGCTGAATCATCTCCCGCCTGGTGATGCCGTCCGGCTTGCCGTAACGGCGGTGAAGTGCTGAGTAGAGGTTGGGCATATGAGTCCTCAGTGTCAGGCGCCAGTTATGGCGCAGCCCGACATTGCACGGCCGGCATTCCAGTCACGGGCCGCTCGCGAGCGGCCCCTGCACGTCATTCGATCGTGAACCACTGCACCTCGACGCGACGGTTCTGCGCCGAATCGCCGCCCGACGGCTCTTCCCATCCGCGGCCGACGATGTCGAGGCGTTTCGGGTCGACGGAAAATCGGTCGATCAGCTGCTTTCTGATTTCGGCCGCGCGGTTCTTGCTCAACTCCATGGCGCGCAGGGCCTGCTGGCGGACATATGCCTCCCCTCCCTGCTTCCGGAAGTCCTCCACCCTCGCGTTGTCCACATGCCCGCGCAGAAGCATCGTCGAGCCCGGACTGACCTGAAGCATGCGCTTGATGGCTTCGAGGTTGCGGATGTTCTCCTGGTTCGCCAGGTCGAGCGTCGCCGAGTTCGGCTCGAAGAGGAACCTGATGTCCTTGCTCAGGAGCGGATCGCTTTCGACTGAGGCACCGCCGCCGCTGCGGATCGGTGCAATCGCGATCGCCTGTTCCTTGAACATCCCTGCCTTCTCGAGCGCGTCGAGATGCTGGCTGACCACGAATTTGCCGGGGTCCGGCGGATCTTTGATCAGGTCACTGCCGTAGGCGAGCACGGCGGACTGATAGATCCCGCCGAAGCTTCCGGCCGCGTCGATCGCGCCAGAGAAGAACGCCCGGTTCTCGGGCAGGTTCGACAGGTGCACTTTGGCTAGCTCGGACTTGGTCTCATCACGCGACCACTTGAAGGCGCGGCCGATCACATCGAGCTGCGAGTCCGGCCGATCGCGAACCATGCGATTGCCTTCGAGCAGTCCCTGAACGAGGCCTTCGACGATCTTCGGATGCTGCTCGGTAAAGCCGCGGTGCAGGATCATCACGTCGGCGATGATCAGGAGATTCCGGTTCGTCGTGAGGACGTGTGCCTGCCCGCCGCTGGCTTCGACGACCTCCGAGACTTTTGGCTCCCAGGTCACCGCTCCGGCAAGACGGTTCTTGCCGGACTTGAGATCGGCCGCGAACAGATCGCCGGCGCCAAACCCGTCCTCGGTATATACGAGATTCAACCGCTCCGGATGCGGCGTCGCGTCGAGGCTGGCGAGAGTGTGGATGGCCAGGCCGGATTCCTGCGCCAGGTAGCGGATGAAGAAGTCCACTTCGGTGAACTGCGCCGTTGCGATCGTCTTGCCCTTCAGCTGATTGATCCGCTTGATGTCCTTGCGGACGATGACGCCGTCGGCGCCGCGGGAGAACCCGATCTGCACCGGCACCACCGCATGGAGCTGGCGGCCGTACGCGGCAAGAACGTCGACGGTGGTCACCGAGCCGGCGAGCTTGCCTTCGTTCAACTCGGACCAGTTTTCGTCCTCGCTGACGGTCAGCTTCACCTTGAAGCCGTGATTCTTGAAGAACCACGACGATTCGCTCGGCTCGAGACCGCCGTTGGCCGCGATCAGCCCTGAATATCCGGCGTACTCGCTGATCTCGATCGGGATGATGTTGTCTTTGAGCTGGAACGGCGCCGGCGGAGAGAGCTTCGGCACTTCCGCCTTCACTTCGCTCACCGCCGGGGCTTCACCCTCGGTGGCATCCCCGGCCGGCGTCGCTGCGCCGCCGCGGTTGCGCAGGACCATGAACGCCCCGAGCGCCACGAGACCGGCGATCAGGACGATCGACGCGATCCATCCGAGAAATGTGAAGCGGGGCTGAGGCTGATCGCTCATTGCTGCGGTCCGATCTCCTTGGCCGTCGACGGCGTCTGCGTTTCAGCGGCTGCGGGTGTCTGAATGCCCTGGCTCGCGAGGAACTCGGCGAGTGCCACCTGCTCGAGCGCCTTGCGCTCGTTCTCCTTCTCCTCGACCTTCTCCATGTCGACCATGTCGCGCGCGACGCGCGCCTTGCCGGCAGACACTTCGTAGCGCTTCTCGAGAATGTCTTCGACGGTCTTCATCGTGTCGCCGAGATCTCCGACCTTGAAGGCCACGTTCGAGAGCGCCGCGGCAGCTTCGGCCTGGGCCTCCTTGATCTTCACCTGCGAGATCTTCTTCTCGACGGAGCGGACCTTGTCTTCGAACTCCCGCTGGGCGAGCTTGGCCTGCCGGAGGTTCGCGTCGTACGCCTCTTCGGTCTCCTTCAGCTCCGCGGTGTCGACGCCGAGGTCGGCCTTCAGCTCCTGGAGCTCGCGCGCGAGCGTGCCGGCCAGCTCCATGTTGCCGGCGCGGTGGTTCGCGAGGATACGCCGCTCCAGTTCCTGGGCGCGGGCGGCCTTTGCCTTCACCTGTCCCTTGAGACGCTCCGCCACCCCCGCCATCCGCGCGAGTGCGAGGTTGTACTGCGTCATCTTCTGGCGGAACTCGGTGCGGGCAGCCTCCATCAGTGCTTCGGGATTGGCCTCTTCGATGCCGCTGATGAACAGGCCGACGAAGCCCCGGAACAGTCGTCCGATGCGCGCAAACATGGTGTCTCCTTTTCGTAGGGGCGGTTCGCGAACCGCCCCTACACCGATCGGGCGAACCCGGTCTATACAAACCTTCGTAGTGCGTCGATCTTCGTCTCGAGTTCTTCCGGCGTCAACTCCCGGAAGCGCGGCGGCAGAAAGCGCGCATCCGTGCACTCCTTCACCGCGACCAGATCCATGTATTCCAGCTTGCGTGTGTGTGGGTTCGGCCGCACTTCCTTCAGAACGTCCGCAAGGATCTCACGGATCGCACGCCGCGGCTCCTCACTCAATTCGTGCAGTCTCAACGCTCTGACGAGGACCCCTTCCAGCTCGTTCCCCCCGAGAGCCTGGCCATCGGTAAACGGTGGCAGATCACCGGCAGTCAGCGGAAACTTCAGCTTCTTCGCGATTGCCAGGAGCAGCGCCTCGCGCTCCTGGGGGGTTTCCGGAGGAAACAGCGGGATGTGCACGTCCAGCCGGCCCTGCCGTTTCAGATCCACCTCGAGCAGATCCGGCCGCGACGTCGCGAACACCCAGATGATCCGGCCGCGGTTGCGCGTGTCCGACATCTCTTTCGCCAGCATCGAGTAGACACGTCCAGACAGGCCGCTGTCGTTGTCACCCCCCTCGCGCTTCCCCGCCGCCTGATCGGCTTCGTCGACGAACACGACGACCTGGCCGACGGCGCGGAGGACGGCGAAAATCTTCTCGAGATTCGACTCGGTCGCTCCCACCCAGCGGTCGCGGAAGTTCTTCAGCACCACGCAGGGGATGCCGATCTCCCCCGCCCAGCACTGGACGAGAAACGTCTTCCCGGTCCCGATGCGGCCGGAAATGAGGTAGCCCATCGGCAGGGCCCGCAGCGCGCCGCGCTTGAGCAGCGCCGTGTCCTGCCGCAGCCACTCCTTGACGGCCTCGTGGCCGGCGACGTTGTCGAGCGTGAACGGGGATTCGATGAATTCGAGCAACCCCTGGCATTCCCGTTCGATCAGTTCCTTCTTGATCTGCGCCAGCCACGCGGAGGTGATCGCCTTGTCGTTCCTCAGCGCGAGGCTGATCGTCGTCCGTGCGCCGACGCGGCTCAAGCCCGTCAGTCGTGCGCCCAGGGTCTCGAACGGTACTTCGGTCTTCGCCGGCAGCTCGGGAAACTGCGTCGTCGCCAGCGTCTGCACGTAGGCCGTCATCTCTGCCTCGTTCGGCAGCGGCACGTGCAGCGCCGCGGCATGCGGGTTGTCCACCACCAGACTGTTCAGGTCGTGGAGTGCCTCGCTGAGGAGGACGGTAACGATGTTCGACTGGACGATGGCTGGATCGTTGGCCCAGCCAAGCACTTTCACCGTGTTCGCCGCGAACGGGCCGCCGAGCTGCAGCGCGTCACCGCGCGGCACCACGAACTCGGCAAACTCCACGACGACGGCAATGCGCTTCGCGGCCGGGATGGGGGATGCGGGATGCGGGATGGGAACTCCGGGCTGGGGGCTCCGGGCTCGGCGATGTAGAGGCCGGCTTTAGCCGGCCTTCCACGCGGCCTGCCTGCGAGGCGGCGAGCGCCTGCAGATTCAACGTCCGCAGCAGATATCGGTCGATCAATTCCAGGGCGGATCCCGGCTCGCGCAGCAAAGACTGCAGGTTCCCCTGTTGCCCGAGGGCATCGTCCAGCCAGGCCCCCCAGTCTTCGCCGCCCCGAGTCGCGCGTACGCCTCGGCTGCGGTCGTAGCGCAGGACGACGTCGTAGGTGCTGAACATCACTTCGTCGAGGAAGGCCGGCAGCGACAGCAGGCGGTTGCCGTTCGGAATGACGTCGAAGACATTGCCGTGGATCAGAAACTGGGCGGCGGATCCGGAGCGGAACAGGTCCCGCATTTCGGTGGCCCAGCGAGGCAGCTCGCTCATTGACTCTCCCTCGCGCGCGCGTCAGGTGTCAGCGGCGGCGGTTCACTCATTAGATCTTCCATCGCGCCGTAGACCCGCTGTTGATCGCGAATCCACTGTCCGGTCCCTCCAAGCGTCGCGGTGATCTCGTCGATGCGGCGCGAGAGCAGCTCGGGATCCGTGGAGAGTGCCGCCTGTTCCCGGATCAGCTCGACCTGCTCCTCGATTCGCGCGAGCTCGGCGTCGATGAAAGCCAGCTTGTTCTCCGCCTGCCGGCGCTGTTCGATGCGCTGCTCGAGGATTTCGATCTGCCCCTCGAGGCTGCGCCTCAATTCGGGCGCGGCGGATTCGTCCGCCGCCTGACGCTTGAGCGCGCTCCGCCGCTGGTCGAGTGCCTCATCGTCCTCGCCGCCGCCGAGGACGGACATGATAGTGCCGCGTGCCACCAGCAGCCGCAGGAACATCCACGAGAGTCGTCCGAGACTGTCGGCCTGCGACTCCATGCCGTGGGGGACATCACTCGCTCCCTGCATCTGAAGATCGATGATGCTGCGGCAGCGCTCGGCAAGCGCGGCGTAACGTCCCTGGTCTTCGTCGTTGAGCTGTTGGGTCAGGCGTTGGATGCGGTCGTTCCATTCCGAGCGTGCCGCTGACAGCGGCTTCGATGAGATCGCGCGCTGAAAACGTGGATTGGTGGAAAGCGTGAGCAGGTATCCGAGCTCGAGGCCGGCGCCGAGCACCCAGAATCCCGGGTCCATGAGGCCGAGGAGGCCGAACACGCCCAGCCCGATCCAGTTCGGCGCGACAAACATTCCGAACGGACGGGCGTTGAACGCCGAACGAACGTAGTCGAGGAAGCCGGTCTTCGCGGGCATCGGGCGTTGGGAATCATTGTATGCGCGGGACGCGGGGCGCGGGGCGCGGTGGGCGGGCGGGGCGTGGGGCGCTGTGCGCGGGGCGCGGCGCGCTGTGCGCGGGGTGCGGCGCGCGGGTGCGGCGCGCGGTCGCAGGGCGCGGGGCGGGGCGCGGCGTCGCAATGGGGGATCGGAAGTTGCTTCGGTGTTCTGCAGTCCGGGTTCTGGCGGCGAGATTCGGCAGATCCTGCCGAATCCTAAGTTGCCACCCGTAGCAGAAATTGCGAGGGCAAATTGGGAAAGGTCGTTTCGTTCCGTGACCTGGACGTCTGGCAGCGTGGTATGAACCTGGTGGTGTCGGTCTATCGAGCGACCGAGGACTTCCCGCGAACCGAGCAATACGGTCTCACGTCGCAAATGCGTCGGGCAGCGGTCTCGATCCCCTCGAATGTGGCCGAAGGACATGCTCGTCGCAGCGACGGCGTGTTCCTGAATCATCTGCGCATCGCGCTCGGTTCGCGAGCCGAACTCTCCACAGAGGTGGAGGCGGCCGCCCGACTGGGCTTTCTTACGGCGGAGCGCGCGACTGCACTCTTAGCGCAGATCGATCAGACCGGTCAGATGCTTCATGGGCTCCGTCGGTCAATCGAGCGTCGCCGCACGGGCCTCGTTTCCGCAGTCACAGCTGTCTTCTTTGTCTCGACGGTTGTGACGTCGACCAGTGCCGTGACCTGGCCCCGTCGCGCCCTGCGTCCGCACCCCGCGCCCCGCGTCCCGCACCGCGCCCCGCCCTGCATCCCGCATCCCGCACCTGCGCCCGCACCCGCATCGCCTCGCCGTCGTTATCGTCGCCGTCCATAGCTCCTGGCGGCCCGGCAGCGACGGCGCCCACACCACCACCGTCCCGCGAAACGTCAAAGAAACGAGCGAGCACCGAAAACGTTGCCGAGGTCGCCGATGTACCGCTCGTCGCTGCCGTCCGTCGCGACAGACCAGAGCTGCATCGATAGTCCCCGGCGCCCTCGTGAAATAGATCCGATCGTCGGCGAGGGACCATTTCGGTCCTCTCCCCCGTGCAACCGGTCGGCAGCACTCCGTCCGCAACCCGGCAGATCGCGATGATCGGAAGTCCGCCTTCCGGGTGATGTTGCCAGCCGATGACCGAATCGCCAGTTGGTGACCAACGGTCGGGTGAGTGTGAGGTTGGGGCCGTGTGTGATCGTGACCCGTCGGCGACTTCGTGAATCACAGTACTTGTTCGGGCTGTGAAGTGGGTGCTCCGAGGGGTCGCGCTGGTGCATGCACGATAAATTCGGTCCCACGAGTCGAAGTACGGCGCGTTCTCCACTTGCCAGTCCCAAGAAAGCAATGCCGTGCCGGCCCGCCGAGCGAAGGAATGCCGTCGAAGGGCCGAGCACAGGCTGCACCTGAAGAAGTAGATATCCTGCCCGTTTGGCCCCAGCGCGGCTGGTCGATTCAGCTCGCGGCCGCCGTCGAGCTGCCGCGGATCCGAACCCGTCGGCACCGATGGTAATCGCCACCGCCTCGTCGGCGCGACCGATGTACGGTGATACGGCGGCCATCGGGTGAAAACATCGATAGAGCGTTTCGAACGCCGACGATGAGCGTTCGATCGCCGCCCGTTGAGAGTTCTCTGGTCTTCAGCTCCCATACATGGCGTACGTTCGTGTACGCCAGTCGTCTTCCATCGGCGTGACATCCGGTTGATCGTCTTCGCCGGCCCAGTGGTGAGTGGCGTTGGTTCGCCGCCATGCAGAGTACTGCCGATAACGTGCGGCTGCCGGCGCGGCCGACGAGAATCACTATTTGGATTCCCCTCGGCGTCCAGTACGGCCATCCGGCCTCACGGAGATCAGAGGTCAGCCTCCTCGGCGTGCCCCCGCCCGCCGAGGGATCAACCCAGAAGCCGCCGTTCGGTCCAGTCGCGGCGTGAAAAGTACGCGACGTGCGACCCGTCAGGCGAAAGCGCCGGCCCATTGGAACGATCTTAATACAGCGGCGCGACCGCTGACTTGTCGGAGGTCAGAACCGTCGGAAGCCGCCGTCCAGAGGCCACTCTGTCCGCCGACCGCACCTCGAAGACGATGCGACGGCCGTCACGGGAAACGCCGTGGATTTGCTCCGCGCTCGATCAGCCGAGACCGCGTTCCCTCCAGCGCGGAAACTCACCCACGGCCCTGTCCGGCGACCCCATAGAGCAATCGGTCTCCAGACCACCACGCCGCCGAACGGCCCGCCGGAGCGGTCCGAGTGCGTGAGTTGAATGGAGTCTCCCCGTGCCCGATGTTTCGAACCCAGTACCTGACGACACCCGCCGCATCCGTCGCTGGCCTGAAGGCTATCCGCGATCCATCCGGTGAGAAGCCGGAACCTCTGTCCAGCGTGCCCGCAGCGGAAGCAGCCGCTGTTGTGTAATTCTCAGGTTTCCAGCGTCACGCCGCCAAACGAGAAGCGCCAGCGCGGCAACTCAAGAACGAGGACGGCCTGTGCCGCCCCTCGGCCAGCGAGAGTTGATGGCGCAAGGACGCTGAAGGGTGGGGCTGCGGCGTGGGAAGGAGCTGCAGCGCCGCCGGCGACTTCGCCCGCAGTAGCGTACCTTTCCACTGGAACTTCAGCAGGAAGGCGACCTCGGTGGTCGACGCGAGTAGGTCGACGAGGCAACGCGACGGTGGATCCCGGACGATTGCGGCCGCGACGTCGACCGACTGGTGCCCTGGCCAACGGCGCCTTGCCGGTTGCCGTATCGTACAACACGACGCCGAGTCGAGGCTCGAGCGTTGGTCCTGTTCTCACCTGAGCATCTCCAGCGCCGTATGAGCGAGGGTTCCGGCGGAGCCAGAGTCGAACAGGCACAGCGGTCATGCTGCAAATCGGCCGACACTTCGGCCGGAAGCCTCCGTGCAATCCCGAAATCGAGGGTCCGGGCCCGGCCGCCTGAATCGCAGCCGATGTTGGCAGTCTTCAGATCACGATGGAGATCCCCCGGCTATGTGCGTGCGCGAGTCGTCGGCGATCTGCACACAAGGCGGATGACCTCGTGCATCGGCAGTCCGGCAGGCAGCCACCAGCTCCGGCCAGGTGAGTCCCTCGACGTGCTCCATCGCAATCCACGACTACGGCCTCTCGCCGCCGACGTCGTGGACATGGCAGACGTTCGGGATGGTTGAGCGCCGAGGCGGCGCGGCTTCGTTCGATAACCGTGCTACGATCGCCTGCGCATCCGTCGTGGGGTCGGGTTGATGACTTGAGCGCGACGTCACGGCGAAGCCGTGTCGACGGCGAGTACGCCGGACCCATGCCACCGCTGCCGATGACGGAAAGATCCGGTACAACGGCCCGACGCGCCGGCCGGCTTCAACTCCCACGGGACGGCAGGGGGATTATAGCGGAGTGCGGAAGGGTGCGCGGGGGAGTGCGGAGGCGTGCGGAGGGGTGCGGAGGTGTGGGAGTGCGGAGGGGTGCTGGGAGTGTGGAGGGTGCCGGGGAGGTGCGAGGATTAGCAGGTGCGTTGGGGTGTTCTGGTAGCGCTGATGAACCAGCGGCTCGGCTGCGCGCCGCGGTCGGGGGCGCCGGTCAGCCCACGCTCAGGAACGAGACGATGCGCCGATACGGGCCGCGTGCATCATGCAGCGCCGGCGTGGTTCGATGGGCGGCAGCCGCGACCACGTGGGCATCTATTCGGCGAAGCGTAGCTCCTGAGGTGCTGGCTGCGTACTTCATCGCCGAAGGAGCTGGCGGAAGGCGTGGCCTGGCCGAGATGTCGCTTTCATCCAGAACAGAGCATCGTCGAGCGGCCGGGTTTCGTTTCGGCGGCGTGATCCCTCCGTCTGCCAATAACTTTGCCGGTCGGCGTACCGGCACGAACATGTCGCCGACGGCCTTTCCCATGCCCACACCCGGCGTCGGCGCAGATCCAGCACCTTCGGGCCTATGCCGATCCGTCAGCGGTCACGTGCACAATGCCTCCCCTCCACCATCCGTGCGTCTCACCTGCTTCGCGCTGGTCGTGCCGAAAGGCAAGAAGGCTACCTGGTGTTCAGATGGGGAACGGCAACTGGCAGGTCGGCGACGAACCGCCACCGACTCACCTCTTCGTGGCAGGAGGAAGCGAGGGCGTCCACCACTACTACCATGACGCGATTCAGCCTGATGGGCGCAGCCGGTATCCCTGCTCTTCGACCCGGAGGTCAACATGAAGATGGTGAAGACCGGATCGGTGAAGCCGATGAAGGCGTAAATTGCGAAGCGGGTGAAGGCGCTCGGCTCAGGCCAGCATGTGTGGCCGGCGTCGAGGTAGGCTGAACGATGCCATCCAGTCGACGTCGCGCCAGATCATGCCGAAGGCGGATGAGAAAATGATGCCGGTCTCCGGCGACGATGTTGCCGAAGATAGGCTCGCTCCGGCGACAAGAAGGCCATGAGGAGTCCGGCGAACGAGCGGCGCCGTCGCCATCACTCC
>CAWEMY010000015.1:0-50409 GCA_963810305.1 uncultured Acidobacteriota bacterium | reverse complement strand
CCCTCTGTCAAGCCCCGATCTTTCGATGGTGGCTTGGCGATATGCCAGCAAGCGTCAGCTTGCTGGCATAAGAGCCTCTGACCACGTGGCGGGCGCGGTGTCCAGGGGCGCCGCAGGCGCCGCCCGCGGGCGCGAAGCCCTGGACGCCGTGTCCGCCACGTGGTATCTCCGACGCCGTCGGTGCGCGGGCCGCGAAGACGACGGACGATCGAGGGCGCTTCGACGACGAGTCACGCTGATATACGGTGGTTACCGCGGTCGCCCGCGGCAGAGCACACATGACAGTGCTTCGTCGGGAGGACGTGCAGTCTAGAGTCGCGAGTTGGGACAGATGTCCGTATCGCATTGCTAGCTCGCCGATCCTCGCAATCGTGCCTCTGATCATCCGCCGTCTTCGCGGTCCGTCACCGAACCGCATCCTCACGCCGTCACCAATGTTGTCGGCGCGTGTCGCTACTTCACCGGTACCGGCACCGGTTGCAGCGCGGCCCACAGAAACCCCGCGAGCTCCCGCGCGATCGCGACGGCGATCTTCGGTGCCGGTTTATGTTCGGCCGCCAATTTCCGGAAGCGCCGACACAGCCGCTGCTGCGCCTTGTCCGCAATCGCAATCACGCGCCCTGGCTGTCCCTTGCGCCGCCGCGTCAATGCCACGCCGACACTCGGGCGATGTTGATAGTGCCACGCCGTTTCGACCAACAGCCGTCGGACCAGCGCGTTCCCGGTCCGCGTGATGCGGCCACGCCGATGCTTTTCGCCGCTCGAGTCCTCGCCCGGCACCAGCCCGAGATACGCCATCAAGGCTGGCGCCGACGCGAACCGACGAAAGTCATGCAGCTCCGCGAGGATCAGCATCGCCGTCAACGTGTCGATGCCGCGGAAACACCGCAACCACCCGACCGGCTCCCGATAGGGCTCGGTCTCCGCGATCTCCGCCAGCCGGGCATCCAGCTCCTGGAGCCGCGCCTCGGTGTGATCGATGGCCAGCAGATAGTCGTCGACGACGGCGCGCTCGGCGGCATGCGTCCACGTCAGCGTGTCGATCCACTGGCGATGCGCGCGCGTCCAGTTGCGACCCGCGAAGTGCAGGCCGCGCCGCAGCAGCAACTTGCCCAAGCGATGCCGACACCGCTGCAGATCTTCCCGCGCATCATCCCGCGCCCGCGCCAGGTCCCGCACCGCCTCGTCTTCCGGCGTCGGCGGCTGCACGGCCGTCAGCAACCCCGCGCGGCCCAGCTCCGCCAGCTTCCGCGCATCGCGGCGATTCGTCTTCACCCGCTCGCCGGGCTTCCGCGGGATCAGCGCCGGCGCGACCACGTCACAGCTCACCCGCGACGTCGTCACCTGTCGTTGCAACGCGTACCCACACGGCCCGGCCTCGTAGAAGACGCGGATCGGCCCCGGCGTCTCGCGCTCGAGCTTCCGCACCAGGCGATGCACCGCCCTCGGCTCGTTCGCCAGTTGCCACGTCACCGGCGTCTTCTCGTGGCCAATCAGCATCGCGACGAACAGATCCTTCTTGTGTGCATCGATGCCCACGTACGTAGTAACGTGTCTTCATGACCGGCTCCCTTCGATGCGGCTCTGGCGCTCTCGGGCGCTAACCCGCGATCTGGTGGCTCTGACCACCGTGTTGAGTGCTGCGAGGCACTACAACGTTACGATGGAGAGCCGGTCATTCCATATTGTCTAGATTTCAGCAGTCCATCCTATCAGATTCCCCGAATACGCGGCTGTCGTGGGGACTATCGAGATCCTCTAGGAGTTGTTGCCGTGTTCTGCCGCGTTTGAGGTGAATCGCACCCGGCAAAAGCCATTCGTCAGGTTCAAGAAGTGAATACTGAAGATGTCTTCGCGGTTCATGCCATGTCCCCCGTCTGCCGCGACCTCATTGGCCGCATGTGTCTTTAAGGACAAGAGATTCTCAGCTGCCACCCTGCCCGACTGCAGGCCGTAATCGAGGGAGCACACCGCCCGAAGCGACCAGTTGCGCAGTTTGACGTGCACGAGCGCATCGACGCCAGTCAGCGCATCCGCCGGTGGTGACCTGCTGATATAGTCGATTCCCAGTAGCCGACGATGCGATCGGGTGCCGCAGACAATTCCCCGAAGAGCTCCCACCGGCTAAGGGTTCCAGCATTGGCAGCGGTTTCCTGTCGTAAACAGGAACTTGTCACCCACGAGTTCAGCCGTCAGGACCGTGGCAAACGTAATCGCGAATACCTCGATCATTTGAGTCTCGGCTTTCGCAGCTTCGGCGGGCGGTCGTAACTATCGGTCTCCGTTGTCTTGAGGATTCGGAACCGGAGGCCCCCGGGCGCAACCTTGTTGACGATTTCGCGCACGGAGTCCTGAGCCGGCATCCCTGGACGTGGTGGCTTTGGTTTTGGCGCGGTGACTAGCCGGCCTTTTTCGAGCCATCCGCTACCCCAGTTTGATTTCCGTCACGGGGTGGACCTCCCACACGGTTGGCATTCGACTCTTGAGACTCGCCGGCCCTGGCCGTTGGCCAGTCGCGTGGTTCATGTCGAAAAACAGTGAACCCGCGATGGTCACCGGAATCGGCGGGTCATAAAAGTCGTAGGAGAACCCTGGAAGGTCGTTTCCAAAAAACGTCTTGAAGTCGCTTCGTGCTTGCGTCAGCTGACTCAGCGCAGGACTATTATCCGGAGGCAAGCCGGACAACTCCATCGTCATATACATCTCAGGCGATTTGGTCGGGGCGCGACCGATGATCAGATGAAAGTCGTTATCGTCCTCGCGACTCGCGGCGTAGAGAAACGCCTTCACCTTGACGTTTTTGTCCTCTTCCTTGACGCGGCCCTGCGACGCCGTGGTCTTGATCTTTGGCTTGTGTGCGATCATCGCGTCGTCCGATGCGAGGGACGCGATGAGGGCTTTGAGGTCACTGAATGACGTCACCGCACCGGCGGCAATCGAAAGTTTCGCGGCTTTCCGTGCCGTCCCGGCGAATTTCTCTCCAGTCGGTTTCTTCTTGAGTGCTGCTGTGAGTGCGGCGATAGACGGCTGTTTCTTCCCACGCAGTGCGCTGCGCAGCGACACAGCTGTAGGTGTTGATTCGTATTCGTCAACTTCCGTGGTCCGCAGAATCCGGAACCGGCGTTGGCCCGACTTGATAACCCGCCGCGCGTCGTGAATGGTATCGACAGCAGGCATGCCTGTGCGCGACAGATTCAACGGAGCCGGTAAAGGTCGACCACTCAGAGGCATTCGCATCGTTTTCATCGTCATGTACCCCTTTCTCGGTTTGCGCGTTCAGAACGGGTCAACGTTGTGACGTAAAGGGAGTTTGCCATGCTCGTAGTGCCCCGCGGATATTTTGTGTTGCTCGCGGCCTGTGCCCTGTCGTGGGCCTGTCGCGGGCAGTCCCCGCAACCTCCTCCGCCCTCAGCGATGCCACAGCCACCGTCTGCCACCAGCGCAGCTGATGCAGACCCCGCAGACGACAACATTCCGGCCCCTCCCATCCGGTCAGCAGAGGCTCTCGCTGCACTCCTGCCTTCGGATGGCATCGGGTGCGCTCCAGGGACCCGCTGGATTCGCGTGTCGGCGGATGGCCGCCCCCAGGCAAACGGCGCGTCGGTCGCGCAATGTCGGGGTGAGTTCGCAGACTTTATCGTTCCGCGCGTCACGATTCCTGTGAACTACAACGGGCCGTGGTTTCAACCGAACTTGATTGAACAGGCGCACACCGGCGTTCCAACCGGCGTGCGACCCTGGCGAGACTTTGACCCGAGGCAGGAGAGCCAGCGATTGGCGTATCTGCTTGCCCCGAGAAACTACGCGTTTGCCAGCGAACCCGGTGCGGAGTCTGACGCCCCAGCTCACGGCAGACAGCGACTACTCGGATGCGACCGGTGGAACGGTGCCGACTGACCAGCGAACGCAGAAGTGGTACCCGGCGCCTCGAATGATGTACGGGAATCCCGGCACACCCGGTTCGGGGGCGCGGGAGGCGGCTCGGGGTATGACGGCCGAGCGAACGGTCGGTGTCAATGAGCTTGGAGCAAACATCAGCCCGTTCCGGAATTACGCGGTCGCGTTCTACGACGCACGCGGCGCTCGGACGTACGCACGGGTGTGGAAAACGACGACCCCTGGAGTGGACGCTGTGGACCGGACGGCGATGCGTATCGCCGCTGGCGGGCTCGTCTACAAATTGTTGTACAGCGCCGCGCAACCCAATCAGTTTCCGCAGGATCAAGACTTGCTCATGGGCTCCCTCACCCTGAGCATTCTCCCGAATGGGAGCGGTGCCCCCGTGAACGTGCGGCTACTTCAGATTGACATTGCCGTGAAGGATGAGCGCGCGGATGCAACGGGCTGGTATTTTGCGACGTACGCATACGACCGGACCGTGGCCGGAGACTCCGTGCTGGCGCAAGATGGTTCCGGTCGGTCTGATGTGGGGCAACGATCCCGACAGCCCTCCGATCGCGGAATCGTGGATCAATCCTTCAGCCCCGGCGTACGCAAAGGCGCATCTCGGCGTTGACGGTCGCCTCAACGGACCGGTCGATAATCCAGTGTCAGCGTGCATGTCGTGCCACGGTACCGCGCAGGCACCCTCCTTGGCTGACATGCGGCCTCCCAGCAGTGGGCCATGCCTCCCCATGCGGTCGAATTGGTCGTAACCTTCCCGGCACACAGCCGTTCGG
This sequence comes from uncultured Acidobacteriota bacterium, assembly GCA_963810305.1. Taxonomy (GTDB): domain Bacteria; phylum Acidobacteriota; class Vicinamibacteria; order Vicinamibacterales; family 2-12-FULL-66-21; genus JACDCA01. The sequence continues at coordinate 45,730 of CAWEMY010000015.1, read as the reverse complement.
ACGATTCGATCCGGAAGGGTCTGTCTGCGAGACGTCTGTCAGCGGCGGCACGTTAACCGCGGCGGATTACTCGTTGCAGCTCGCCGACACCGTCACTCGGTCGGTGGCCGGAGCGCCGAGCTTTTAATCCGTGCACGTGCGATGCCGCCGCTCCCCCGCCTGCCGCTCCCCCACAGTCCCCAATACCGATGACGCGCGGCGAGAAACCCCCTCGTGTCTTCAAGGTGACCCGGTGATATGCGGAAGGCACGTGACGAGCTGAGTTGTCTTGGCGGTCAGCGAAGACGATCAGATTCTGATCGGGGATCGCTCGTAGATACGCCGGCTCGTACCAGCATTGAGTCGGCGGGACGTCCGACGGCAACAGACCGAGGCGCATACGCGACGAGATTAACGAGGTGGCTCCTCGGGCTGGACTCGAATCAGCATCCCTCCGGTTAACGGGCGGAAAAAGCGTCGTTAGCCGGGCTTTGCGGCAGCGTGTTGGACGCTGCGGGATGAGGCATCGTCCCCGCCAGAATCGAACGGTTTCCGGTTTCGCTTTGTGCCGCCCTTTGCTGCCGTTTGCCGCTTGTCCCTACCAGAAACTCGGTTCTTGTTGGAACCATTGCTGTTGCAGCCGACGATGAGTAGCCTTCTGAGCGATGTCCGTCTTCATCTCCCTCCTGATGACGCTTCGAGATTGTGCCCGCTCGCGCGCGGCCTTGCAGCTCGAGATTCTCGCCCTACGGCACCAGCTTCACGTGCTTGAACGATCGCATGCGCGTCGGCTTCGGTTGACGCGCGTCGACCGGCTGCTCTGGGTCTGGTTCTCGCGAGTCTGGTGTCACTGGCGGACGGCGCTCGTCATCGTCAAACCCGAAACCGTCATCGCCTGGCATCGGCGCGGGTTCCGTCTCTTCTGGACGTGGAAGAGCCGCCATCGGACGGGTCGGCCGACCGTCCCTCACGAGGTCCGCACCCTGATTCGCACGATGTCGGCCGCGAATCCCCTCTGGGGTGCGCCTCGGATTCACGGTGAGCTCCTGAAACTGGGATTCACCGTCTCTCAAACGACCGTCGCCACATACATGGTCCGCCGCCGGCCACGGCCCTCGCAGACGTGGCGGACGTTCTTGACGAACCATGCGCAACAGCTGATCGCGGCCGACTTCTTCGTCGTGCCGACGGCGACGTGCCGGCTGCTGTTCGTCTTGGTGCTGCTCGCCCATGATCGCCGGCGCGTCGTGCATGTCGCCGTCACGGAGCATCCCACGGCCGCGTGGACCGTGCAACAGTTTCGCGACGCGTTCCCCTGGGACGAGGTGCCTCGATATCTCCTCCGCGATCGTGATCATGCGTTCGATCACGTGAAGACCATCGGCATTCAGGAAGTCCTGACGGCGCCTGGCTCCCCCTGGCAGAACGCCTACGTCGAACGATTCATCGGATCGGTCCGGCGCGAGTGCCTCGATCACGTCATCGTGTTGACGGCTGCCGGCCTTCGCCGCGTGCTGAACGAGTACGTCGCCTACTACTCGCGAACACGAACGCACCTCGGGCTGGACAAGGATGCACCCCTTCCACGTCCTGTCGCGCCGCTGACGGCGGGCCGTGTGATCGCCATTCCACAGGTCGGCGGCTTGCACCACCGCTACGAGCGGCGCGCCGCGTAATCTCGCCACTCCCCTGCCACTCTTCGCCATTGCTTGCGGCGCACACGTCCGTCCGTTCTCGGACTCACGAGTGACAGTCGAGGCCGCTTCGCGATTCAAACGCGAGCGATGCTGGAAGCATCGCCGACAGGATCGCCAAGTAGGTTTCACAATTCGGATGGAGTTATTGGTAGGGACAGGTCATCGCGACGCAACGTGATCGAATTTCCTAGGAAAGTTGGCTCCTCGGGCTGGACTCGAACCAGCAACCCTCCGGTTAACAGCCGGATGCTCTGCCATTGAGCTACCGAGGATCAGAAGAGGCAGGAAAAACACGATTGTACCACCGACCGGCTGGCAAACATCGTGCGTCTGAGGGATCAAAAGGAGGGCTCATGAGCGGACTCAAGACCTCTATTTCTCACGGCTCGTGCCTGGTGCTCATGCTTTTCGCGATTGCCGCATGTAACCGTGAAGCGCGGGCGCCAGTCGCCGAGTCACAGGCCGCAACGCCGGTGACGGCAGCCAATCAGCCAACCACTGTGAAAGGATGTCTGCGAGCAGGCGACGCCGCCGACACATACGTGTTGACGGGTGAACGGGCGGCAAAGGGCCAGCAGACCGCGACCTACCAGCTCAACCCACAACAGGGCGTGGCACTTGCCGACCACGTCGGCCAGCAAGTCGAGGTCAGCGGCGTGATCGTGGCTCAGCAGGAAGTCACGACACAGACGAGCGCTCAACCGACGCGCAAGGCCACTGGAACGAGCGGAACGCCGTCAGTCTCCACGGCAACCGAACTCGATCTAAAGCAGCTGAACGTGCACCAGATCCGTAAGATCGACGACAGCTGTCCGGATGAGAACCAGGACTGACGGGTCGGCTGAACAGGTCAGCGAACGTCGACCTCGAGCTGAATATCGAGAGAGCCGCGCAGGGCGTTGGAGATCGGGCACTTCCCTTCGGCTTCCTTCGCGGCCTCCTTGAACTGAGCCGCGTCCATCCCGCTGACGCCTTCAGCAGCTACGTGCAACTTCGAAGTCGTCAGCTTGATCCCGGCGTCACCCTTGTCTGCCGTCACGGTGGCCGTAACGACCGTGCGTGACGCTGCGCCTCCTTTGCGTCCGAGCGTCGCGTTGAGCGCCATCGCATAGCACGAGGCATGCGCCGCGGCCACCAATTCCTCCGGGCTGGTCATCCCCGCAGGCTCACCGACGCGCGAGGGAAACGTCACCGGCAGATTGAACGCGCCACTCCCCGCCTTCGCCGTCCCCTTACCTTCCATGATCGGCCCCGACCAGTCCACTGTCACCGTTCTCGAAAACGTCGCCATCAGAGTCCTCGCTTGAAGTAATCAATGAATGAGTGATCAGTACATCAATGAGTTCCCATTGAAAACTGACCACTGGATAACTGATCACTGATTACTGATCACTCACTTCTTCCCTTTCGCTGTCACCAGCAGCTGCACCGCCAGCCCGGCGATGCCGAGGACGAACGCCGCGGCGGCATCGATGACGGTCCCGGGCATCGGGTTGAGCGGATAAACACTGTAGACCGCCTTTGCTGCGATTTCGGACGCGATGCGGTTCCCCATCAGCGCCGCCGCCCCAACCACCACCGTCTGCGCGCCACCGAACGCGGTGGCAACGATGATGACGTAACGCTGCAACGCCAGCGCCGCCAGCGCTCCGGCAATCGCGAGGACGATGACGATCGCGATGTGCGGTTCTCCGCCGATCGCCGCCCATATCAGATTCGCAACCACCGCGCCGAGGCCGGCGCCAATCAAGGCGACACCGATGAAGTAAGCCGCGATCAGAATCAGCGCGCCGATCAGACCTCCGGCAATCGCGGCGCCGATCATCACCATCGTGTTCTCCGTGCCGACGATGTTGCTCGCGAGCAGGGCGCCGCCGATGAAGCCGTAAATGCCGAGGACGATCCGGAAGATGCGATAGCCGGCGAAGCACGCGAGCAGTCCGCCGATCAGGAGGATGACTGCCGCAGGCGTCTGGAAAGACGCGGGGAGCATCCGATTATCCGGGGGGCTTCGCCCCGCCGGACCCCCCTACACGCGTCCTCGCTCGCCGCTTCGCCGGCTCGCTCCGGCGCGTGGCTCACTCGCTGCGCTCGTTCGCGGAGCAACCATCCGCCGATTATATGATGCACGAAGTGGCGGAACACCCGCGCCGCGCGGCGTTCAACGCGGCCGGCCTGTTCGGCGTCATCGCAGGTGCGGCGCTGTTCGCCGTGGTGCTCTGGCGCGCCGATCCGCGCCAGGTGTGGCAGGGGATCACCAGCCTCGGTTGGTGGTTTGCCGCGATCGTCGTCGTCGGCGGGCTGCGATTTCTCGCGCGCGCGGCTGCGTGGAGCGCGTGCGTCGAACCACCCCATTCGCTGCCGATCGTGACCGCCTTTGCCGGCGTACTCGCCGGTGACACGATCGGCAATCTCACCCCGCTCGGCCCCGTCCTGGGAGAACCCGCGAAGGCCGCATACGTCCGTCGCGGGGTACCGGGCACGGTCGCGCTTACGGCGCTGGCCATCGAGAACCTTCTTTACACGCTGTCGGCGGCCGCCATGATCGCGGCGGGGACGCTGGCGCTGTTGTTCACCTTCGAACCTCCACCGCAGATGCGCCAACTCGGCGAGATTGCCATCGGCGCCGTCATCGCGCTCTTTGCGATATCCCTGGTCCTGCTGTGGCGGCGCCCCGCACTCTTGAGTCGGTGGATCCCGCTGATCGCAAAAGAGGGCTCAGCATTGCATTCCCAGACTGACAGGGTGCGCGCGCTCGAGCAACAGGTCTACACGTTCGCAGTACGCCGCCCCGCCGCGCTGGCGACGGTTGCGGGATGTGAGGGTGTCTTCCATGCGCTCGGTGTCGTAGAGGCATACATCACACTCCAGGCAATCACCGGGGAGCCGCCGTTGATTGTGACGGCGTTCATCCTCGAGACGGCCCAACGGCTGATGACGGTCCTTTTCAAGGTCGTCCCGTTTCAGATGGGGGTCGGCGAGCTCGGAACGGCAGCGGTAACCAACGTGCTCGGGCTTGGGTCGACCATCGGCGTCACCGCCGCCGTGATCCGCAAGGGGCGCATGGCGGCATGGGCAATTGTCGGGGCGGCTCTGCTCGGCCGGCACGGCTTTAGTGACACGGATTCAGGCGATCGTCCCGCTGGACGATGAGCCAAATCGGGTCGACATGACGCAGTACCCGGATGTGATGCCCCGAGTGCGGGAAACGACACAAGGGGAATGCGCGTCAAATTAAAGGAGCCCGGCCATTCCCGGGCGCTGGAGATTCGAGGAGTTCGTGAGTTCAGTTGCGCCGACCCGGGCCGTGATTCTCGCCGCAGGCAACGGCGACCGATTCAAGAACGACGGACATCATTCGAAGCTCCTCCACCCTGTCGCCGGGCAGCCGTTGATTCTTCGGACTCTCCAGCGTGCGGCGTCCGCGGGCGTCTCGTCATTCTGCGTTGTCGTCGGTTTCGAGGCAGATCGCGTCCGGTCGCTGATTGAGTTACACCATCCGCGCGGCGCCGCCGTGCAGTTTGTCTACAACCCTCACTGGCATCTCGAAAACGGGGTCTCGGCGCTTGCGGCGCGCGAGTACTGCGACGGTCAGAAGTTCGCGCTGTTGATGGGGGATCACCTGTTCGACAGCTCGGTGCTGCGGCGTGTGCTCGCGATGGAGGTGCCGTCGACCGACTCCGTACTCGCGGTGGACTCGCTGCCGTCGGATCCCTCCATCGCCGCCGAAGCGACGCGGGTCCGGATGCAGGGCCGGCCGGATCACGGCGATCGGCAAGAGCGTCGACCCGTGGGACGCACTCGACACCGGCGTCTTCGTGTTCGCCCCGTCGCTGTTCGACGCGCTCGAAGACGCGCGGACGGCCGGTGAAACGACGCTCAGCGCCGGCGTGCAACGGCTCGCGGCCGAGGGCCGGATGATCGGCGCCGACGTGCCCGGTGCGTCGTGGTGCGACATCGACACGATGGCCGATCTCGAGCGCCGCCGAGACGCTGATCCGAGCGGAGCCCGAGCTGTGCCCTGCCGAAGCCGCAGAGTGTTCTGAGCGGCGAAGGCAGACTTGCATGACGCCGGGAGCGCGAGGCAACGCCATCCGGTGGGGCGCGCTCGCCATCGGCATCGTTCTTTTCGCGGCCGCGCTCTACTACATCAACTTTTCACTCGCCGTCAGTACGATCCGACGTCTTGGGGTCGCACTGCCGCTCGCGCTGCTGTTCAGTGGCGTGTGGCACCTGGTGCGCACCTGGGCGTGGGCCTGGTGCTTCCCGCCGGGCCGGAAGATTCCGTTCCTGCGTCTGGCGCGAGTGCGTCTTGCTGCGGAGGCGTTCAGCTACCTGACGTTGCGCGGGATCGCCGGCGAGCCGCTGAAAGTCGTCCTGCTCAGCGATCGTGTCGATCCGCGTGAAGCGACCGCCGCCGTCGCCCTCGAGCGCGTGGCGTACATGATCGGCACGACGGTCATCATCGGCATCCTCTCAGTGATCGCGATCACCGTCCTGCCGCTGACGCGGCTGTGGTTCCGAGTGTTCCGCGGTTTCGCCATCGGTGCCGCCGTGATTGCAATCCTGACCGGGATAGTGATCTCAGGACGAGGGACCTACGTGCGGTCGTTCTTTGCGCGCGTCGACCGGCGCTTAGGGACATCACTCGGCGGTGGACGCGTCAGCCAGTTCATCTACGCCGTCGAACGGCAGATGCTCGACCTGGTCCGCAGCAATCCGAGTCGGCTTGCCGTGCTGATGAGCGCCACCGTCGCGGCCTACGCGTCGATGGCGCTCGAGGCGTGGGTGATCCTGCGCGCGAGCGGCACACCCATCTCGACCCTCGACGCGCTCACGGTCGAGACGTTCTCGCGGGTTGCGAGCTTCGCGTCGGCATTCATCCCGGCGAACCTCGGCGCACTCGAAGCGTCGAGCATCGCGGCGGTCGCCGTTATCGGCGTCAGCGGCGGGGGCGCCGCCCTGGCGCTGGCGCGGCGCCTGCGCGGCCTGTTCTGGGCAGGGATCGGGCTGGCGATCTATCCGCGCGGCACCGAGCGCCGGGTCAACTCGAGTGGCGAGATGACAGCGACGTCTCCTTCGGCCGATCCCGGTGATGCGCGCGAACGCTCGGTCCTGCTGTATATCCCTCGCGACGCTTCAGTGCCGGTTTCACCGGACGTCCGCATATGCGGCATGCCCGCTGGCGAGCGCATCGTCCGCGCCGCTCTGCGGGCGGGATACGCCAGAATCCTGATCTGGGATCCTCCGCGAACGGGACAGTCGCGACTTCTGGAGAAGTTGGCCCGCGAGCTGGAGGGCGTGAGGGTTATCCGGTCATGCGACGACTGGCAGGAGGCGGTTGCCGGGCTGGAGCCGCAAACGGTCCTGACTGCCGTCGGCGCCGGCACCATCGCGTCACCCACACTGTTTTCGCATGCCGCGCTGCTGACGGCGGAAAGCGGGGCGCCCGTGGACGTGCCCGCCGGACCCGCGTGGCCGGTGAGTGGTGTCATCCGACTGACTGCGACAGACGCAGCGGATCCTGTGACCGTGGGCGCCGCGCTTGCGGCACGACGCGCGGACCTTTCCCGGCCGTCGGGAGAGGACGTGTCGCACGGCCGCGGCCAGCTTGCCATCCAGATGATCAGCCCGGCCGACATCGAACCCGCGGATCGCACCCTCCGCCGTTCGAGCTACAAGGACACAGACGTGAAGATCGCGCGCTTCAACCGCACGATCTCGCTGCCGATCAGCATTGCCTTGATCAGAACCCCGCTGACAGCGAACCAGTTGTCGGTGGTGCTGGTCGCAGTCGGCTTCTACTCGGGATGGCTTTTCAGTGTCGGCAATTACGGGGCCGCGGTCCTGGCTGCGTCCCTGTCGCTCGCCGCCAGTATCCTCGACGGCTGCGATGGAGAGATCGCGCGGCTCAAATATCAGGAGTCCGCGCTCGGCTGCTGGATCGAGACGGTCGGCGACTATTCGTACTATCTGGCGGTCTTCATCGGCATCATCGTCGGGGTGGTGCGTGAAACAGGATCGGTCCTGTTCTTCCGGATCGGCCTGCTGGCCCTGGCCGGCACACTGCTGACGTTTGCGCTGCTGATCTACCTGCGTGCCCGCATCACCTCCGGTCAGCCGACCCGGCTTCACGCGATCGCGAAAACGCGGTTCAAGGCGGATCCATCGTTGTGGACGAAGTTGATCTGGAAGGCTCTCCTTCGTCTGCACGCGCGCCGCAATGCCTTACGGGATCTTCGTACTCGCTGTTCTCGACCTGCTGCCGGGTCGTCCTCGTCCTCGCGGCGATCGGCTCGAACGTGTACTGGCTGAGTCTTGCGCTGAAGTTGAAGGACCTGCTGAGGGACGATCGCGAGGAGAGGATCGCGGCGCTCAGACCTCCCGCCTGCCTTCCATGGCTTTGTGCATGGTGACCTCGTCGGCGTATTCGAGGTCGCTCCCGACCGGCACTCCCATCGCGATGCGCGTCACCCGCACGCCTAGAGGCTTCAGGAGCTTGGCCAGGTAGATCGCGGTCGCTTCCCCTTCGACATTGGGATTGGTGGCGAGGATCACTTCCTCGACGCCGCCGTTCCCGACGCGGGTCAGAAGATCCTTGATCTTCAGATCGTCAGGGCCGACTCCGTGCAGCGGCGACAGCGCTCCCATCAGGACGTGGTAGACGCCCTTGAAGTCGCGGGTCTTTTCGATCGCGCTGACGTTCTCCGGCTCCTCGACGACGCAGATCAGGCGATGGTCGCGGCCCGGATGCGTGCAGAAATAGCAGGGATCGACGTCAGTGATGTTGCTGCACACCGAGCAGTAGGTGACGCGGTCCTTGACCTCGCGCATCGCATCGCCGAGACGATCGATTTCTTCGCGCGGTGTCTTGAGGATGTGAAACGCAAGCCGCTGGGCGCTCTTGGCGCCGATGCCGGGCAGGCGCTGAAGCTGCTCGATCAGCCTGGTCAGCGGATCGGGACGTGTCATCAAAACATGCCGGGGATCTTCATGCCGCCCATCATGCCGCTCATCTGCTTCGACAGTTCCTCGTCCACCTTGCGATGAGCGTCGTTGATCGCAGCGAGAATCAGGTCCTGCAGCATCTCGACGTCATCCTTCGAGACCGCTTCGGGATCGATGGTCAGGGACTGCAGCTGTTTCGCGCCGTTGATCACGACCGTCACCATACCGCCGCCAGCAGTGGCCTCGATCTTCATCTCGGCCATCTGCTTCTGCATCCGGTCCTGCATCTGCTGGGCCTGCTTCATCATTTGCTGAATGTTCATAGGAGATCCTTGTCAACGTGCGCACGTGCTACGTGCGAACGGGCTCACGTGCGACGTGCGAACGTGCGTACGTGCGCGTGATTCATCGCTCTTTGACATCCCTGATTTCGGCGGCGAAGACGTCGAGCATCGCCTGGACACCTGAATCGGCTAACGCCTGTTGCTTCAGATCGGCTCCGCGGTCCTCTTCAGAACGTGGCGGCGCGGCGGCCTTCACCGGGTTGTTGGCTGCGGCTACGCCCGCACCAGGTGCTGTATCGGCGGACTGCTTCGCAGACGTGGCTGGGGCGCCTTCGTCCGAAGCGACCGTCATGCGGCGACCGGCGAGACGCGTCGCCAGGTCTTCGAGGTACGCGCGCGTCTGATCGAGCTGGCCGCGAAGCGCGCGATGCTGCGGTGCGAACACGAACACGATCCGCTCCGCCTCGACCTCTATCCGTTGTGCCTGCGCGACGACAGTGCCGTAGAAGAACTTCTTTGCCTTGCGGATCTCTTCGAGAAAAGCGTTCTTGATCTCGCTCGCAGCCACCGGATGGATCTCGGTGCCCGCGCGAAGCGCCTCGACCGCCTTCACCGTCGCTGAGGCGATGCTCGGTCGGGCCGGCGCCATCGCCGGCCGCGGCGTCGCCGGTGCAGGCGTCGGGCGCGTCTTATCGAGCCCCTGAATGAGCTCGCTGAGGGGCACCAGCTTCCGGAGATGCACCCAGCGGAGGAGCGCCATCTCCAGGTGATAGCGCGGGTTCGAGGACGCCCGGATGTCGTACTCCGCCTTGGTCAGCACGTCGAAAGCGCGCATCAGATCTTCGGACGAGAACTTCGTCGCGAGCGAGCGGAGACGGTCGCGCTCGGCGTCCGCCGCGATCTCAGGATCGCTGGCCCGCGAGGCGTCAATCCTGACGATGAGAAGGTCGCGCGTGAGCCGCGCCAGCTCGCGCACCACCGATCGAAGTTCGTAACCCGACTCCACCGCCTGACCGGCGAATGCGAAGACCGCCGCGGCATCTTCGCTGGCAACAGCGTCCGCAATATCGAGCAGCAGGTCGCGGCGCACCAGCCCGAGCACCGTCGACACATCGTCAGCGGTGATCTTCTGGCCGGCGAACGCGATGACCTGATCGAGAGCACTCTGCGCGTCGCGCATGCTGCCGTCCCCCACCCTGGCGACGAGCATCAGCGCGCTTTCGTCAATATCGATCTGTTCCGACGCGGCGATCGTGCGCAGCTGATCGGCGATCTGCTTCAGACCGATGGTCTTCAGCTCGAACACCTGCGATCGCGACTGAATCGTCGGTGGCACCTTGTCGATTTCGGTCGTCGCCATCATGAAGACGACGTGGGGCGGCGGTTCTTCGATGGATTTCAAAAGCGCGTCGAACGAGGAACCGGATAGGCGGTGGACCTCGTCGATGATGAAGATCTTGTAGCGATCGCGCGCCGGCCGGACGCCGAGGCCGGAGATGATCACCTCTCGCACCTTGTCGACCTGGGTATTGGTGGCGGCGTCGATCTCGACGACGTCGAGGTCTCGGCCTTCGGCGATTTCAATGCAGGCATCGCATGCCCCGCACGGGTCGGCGGTCGGGCCGCTCATGCAGTTCAGCGCGCGCGCGAGGATCCTGGCGGTCGTGGTCTTGCCGACGCCGCGCGGCCCGGCAAACACGAACGACTGGGCAATCCGGTTGCCGGCGATCGCGTTTCGCAGCGTCTGCGTGACCCCGCGCTGCCCGATGACGTCATCGAACCGCTGCGGGCGCCATTTTCGAGCGAGAACTTGGTAAGACAATGCTGGATGCTGAAGTGAGGCGCGTCCAACCGCGACCCGGGAGGCCTGCGGCACATGTCAGTGACTACTTAGCGCTGCTGCCTTCCGGCCCTGACGCGGTTCGCAGGCTGAGATTGCACAGGTTCCGGGCCGCGATTCGACGCGCCCCGTCGAGTTACCAGTAATCAGTACGATGCAGTGGACAGTTCACAGTAATCTGCTTGATTACTTCTCCCTGACAACTGGTGACTGACAACTGGCAATTGTTCATTGTATCAAACGGGGTGCGCGACGCCGAGGATGCGATCTCCTTCGGCGTTCAGAAAACTGATCAGCGCCTGGCGGTGCCGCGTCTCGGCACGCCGCACGATGGCGGTGAACTCCGGCGTGCCGCGGATCGGGTCCAGCCACGGGTCGCGTGTAAACGCGGGCAGGCAGAAGAAACCCTGTTCGACGACCGGACCAAGCAGCTCCAGCGCTTCGTCATTCGCCCCGAGGTAAACCATCATGCGCGCGACGTACCAGCGACCTTCGGGGTCCGGTATGGTGGTGAGCCGCCGGACGTTCTCGAGAGCCTCCGCGCGCGTCCCTTCGACCAGGAGTCGCAGACCTTCGGTAAAGAACACGAGCCGGGTGGCGACACCCGTATCGATCCGCTTGAGGTCACGGACCGCCTCGTCGGACCGGCCGAGCATCACCCGTGCCAGATTCGGCATGTATGGAATGCTCTCCGGCTGGAACTCGAGAACCTTCTCGTATTCGCCGAGCATGAAGTGCGTATGAGCGCCGCTGGTTCGAATGCGGGGATCGAGACGACGCGCCTGCTCGGTGGCGGCGAGCGAGGCCGCCATCAGTCCGCAATACCGGCAGGCGTGAGTAAGACCCGCGTACAGATCGGGGTCAGCGGCGCGGTCCTTGGCGCGGCGCAGCAGCCGGACCATCGATTCTTCCGCGCGCCCGAGGTCGACCTCGAGGTGTGCGAGCACGTTCTCAGCGCTCGACAGGTCGGGATTCAGCTCCAGCGCCCGCTTCAGCGCCGCCTCGGCACGATGCTGCCGGTCGTAGGATTCCCCCTCCACATATTTCGCGATCATCCGGTGCATGCGCCCGGCGCCGGCCCACGCCGGGGCGTAATGGGGATCCTCCGTCAGGCAGCGCTCGTACAGCTCCAGGGCCGTCCGCCAGCCGCGTGCATCGCGGCTCATTTCATTTGCGCGAAGGTAGGTCTCGTAGACATTCGACGACGAAGGCACGTCCTGTTTGAGCATGCGGCGCTCGCGCGCCGTCAGCGGCAGTGACAGCGATTCGACGATCCGCGTGGTGAGATCGTCCTGCAGGCTGAAGAGATCCCCCACCGGCACCTGCGCCGTATGAGACCAGACGACGGTGGCGCCAGGCGCGTCTACCAGTTGCGTCGTCACGCGGAGTTGCGGGCCGGCGCGCAGGATCGTGCCCAGCAGCACCAGGTCGACCTCGGTTTCGGTGGCGATCGCCTTGAGGTCGGGAGCGTCCGACGCAAAGCGCGACGCCGCCACGCTCGAGCGGACGACCAGAGACTGGAGGCCGGAAAGCGAGCTCGTCAACGCGTCCGCCAGGCTGAAGGCAAGAAAGTCGGTCTCCGGATCCTGCCTGAGGATGCGGAACGGCAGCACGATCAGCCGGGTCAGCGCGCGCGCCGACGCGCCGCTGCCGGTGTCGCCGAGCGCGAGCGCTTCGCGCAGGTCCTGCGCCATCGCCTCCACCGTCTGGTACCGCTCACCCGGCCTCTTCGCCAGCGCCCGGTGCACCACACGATCGAGCGCCGACACAGCGGGACCTCCGGTCAGCACCGGCGGCTGATCGTAGAGGATCGCGTGAAAGACCTCCACCGGCGATGACCCGGAGAACGGTGGCTTGCCGGTGAGCATTTCGTACAGGACAGCGCCGGTGGCAAAGAGGTCGGTGCGTGTATCGACGTCACCTCCCTGCAGTTGCTCGGGCGCGGCGTAATGCGGCGTGCCCAGAACAGTGCCGGGCGCGGTAAGGCGGACTTCCGTTGCCGCCGTCATGTCCGGATCACTCGTCGGCGTCGCCAGCCCGAAGTCGAGCAGCTTGACGCCGTGCGGGGTCAGAAAGATGTTCGATGGTTTGAGATCGCGGTGGACGAGCCCCTGGCGGTGCAGCGCATCGATCCCGCCGAGCACACCGAGGGCGGTCGAGACCGCCTCGCCGAGCGACATCGGGCCCCGCGTCAGCCGCGACGCGAGCGATTCCCCCTGGAGCAGCTCCATCGCGAGGAACAACTCGCCATCCGCTTCGCCGATCTCGTACAACTGGCAGATCGCCGGATGGTTGAGGCTGGCCGCGGAGCGCGCTTCGCGAAACAGCCGCTCGCGAGCAGCCGGCTCGTTCACGGCGCCGCGGATCATCTTGATCGCCACGGTTCGCCCCAGACGCTCGTCGCGGGCCGAATAGACGACGCCCATGCCGCCTTCGCCGAGCGTGCCGGTGATGGCGTAGTGCGCGATGGTACGAGGCATTCGCGTATCTATTCTACGTGCGACGGACACTGCGATCCGCCTTCGCGCTTCGCGCTACGGCGGGACAAGCGTGCGAATTTGGAGAGCCGCCCTCGACAAACCGAACCCGAGGACGGTTCCGGGGCTCTCTATGGGCAGAAGGTCGTGACGACAAGTTCGGGGACTCCAGTCGGCTGGCTGATCGTTCGCGCACAAGCGGGCGACACCGATGCGCTCGAGGGAGTGCTGCGGGAAGCGGCGAGGATCGCCAGTCCGGTGCTTCGGCGGGTCGTCGGTGACCAGGCCAGCGACATCCTGCAGGAAGTGCTGTGGATCGTCAGCCGAAAGCTGCAGTGGCTCGACCGCCCTGAGGCCTTCCGCGCGTGGATCTACCGGATCGCGGTGCGGGCGGCGCTGAAGCACCTGAAACGCGAGCGGCGCTTATGGCCGTTCATTCCGGACGAAAACATCGAGGATGTGGCGGCGCCGCCCCAGCCGACGGACCCGATGCGGCTGGAGGTGATCGAAGACCTGCTCCGCTGCCTCTCACCGCGAAGCCGGATCGTCATCGCTCTCCATTACCTCGAGGAGATGTCTCTCGAACAAGTGGCTGTGGTACTCGACGTCCCGGTGGGGACTGTGAAATCCCGGCTCGCATACGGTCTCGCGGCGATGCGCCGGGAGGCAAAGACTGGAGCGAAGCAGATCCTCGCTGACCCTTGCACGTTGACGGAGGTTCCATGAACGAACAACTCGATGAACGTGCAGTAGCAGAGACATTGCGGCGCATGCGCTCGATGGAGCAGCGGTCCAGGATGGCATTCGGCGCCGCGGTCCTCCTTGAAGGTGCGTTTCTCGCCACCTTCCTGCTGATGGCTGATTTCAAGGATCGAACCCATGTGCTGTTGTTGCTGTCGGTCGCCGGACTGCTGACGCTTGGCGCGCTGTGTGGGGTCGCGCTCGCCGGCGTCGTCAATCGGCAGACCCTCAGAGTTCTTCAGGCGCTCCAGTTGCTCAGTACGGAGACCATTCGAAGGGATCGCTGAGCCTGCTCGTCGTCGGGCCATCGCGTCTAAGTCCTGCCGACAGTTGATCTTAGACCGCATGGTCGGGCCGAAACCCGGCTGAAATATCGGGTCGATATCATCGGACTGCTGCCGGGCTCATCAACAGCCGGGCGGCGGAGGGATGAATGGCCGAATCAACCATGGAACGAAGCGGGCGTCGCGAACGGCTGGTCCGCAGAAGCGGTGCGGCACTTCTGCTGCTCGGCGTCCTGACGCTGGGCGCTGCAAACTCCGTCTCGTGCGTGCGCACTGGTCACGTCGGGGTGGTGACGATGTTTGGCCGGGTGACCGGCCGGACGATGGGTGAAGGCATCCATCTGGTCAATCCGGTTGCACGGGTGCATCAACTCGACATCAAGAGTCAGGAGATCAAGGAGCGCGCGGCGGTGCCGTCCAGGGAAGGCCTGATCATGGGGCTCGAGGCTTCCGTGCTCTATCATCTCGACCCTGCCGGCGCGGCCGAACTGTTCCAGAAGATCGGGGCGAATTACAGAGAGGTGCTGCTGGTCCCCAATTTCCGTTCGGCGATAAGGAGCGTGACCGCGGCGAACACGGCGAGCGCGCTTTACTCGGATTCGCGAGAGGCGATGGCGCAGCAGATCCGCACCGAACTCCAGGGCCAGGTGCAGCCGCGCGGCGTGGTGGTGGAAAACGTGCTGTTGCGCGACCTCCAGCTGCCCGAGACACTGAAACACGCGATCGAGGCGAAGCAGCAGGCCCAACAGGACGCACAGCGGATGGAGTTCGTGCTCCAGAAAGAGCGCCAGGAAGCCGAACGCAAGCGCGTAGAGGCAGCCGGCATCAAGGACTTCCAGGACATCGTCTCGCAGGGCATCAGCGACAAGTTGCTCCAGTGGAAGGGCATCGAGGCCACGATCGAGCTGGCCCGCAGCACGAATTCGAAGGTGATCGTGGTCGGTAACCCGAAGTCCGGCCTGCCGCTGATTTACGCTGCCGACAAGTAGATGTCGGACCGCATGATCGTGAGGCTTGTCGGCGTACCGTTCGATGGCATGGGACGAAACCCCGGCCAGGCTGGAGCACCGGCAGCGCTGCGCAAGGCTGGGTTCGAGGCAGCGTTCTCTCGACGCGAGATTGTCTTACGGCCTGACCTTGCCGTGCCCGCGGCTCGCGCGGAACGTGATCCCGAATCGGGTTTGCTCAACGGAGCTGCCCTGCTGACGATGATTCAGGCGCTCGGTCCGGAGTTGACCGGCGCCATATCTGCTGGTCAATTCCCGCTGGTCTACGGAGCGGATTGTTCCGTTCTGCTGGCGGCGCTTCCGACGCTGCGGGACACGGTAGGTGAACCGGGGTTGCTGTTCATCGACGGACACGAAGACGCCACTCTCATGGAGCAGTCGCCTGATGGCGAGGCGGCCAACATGGAGATCGCGATTCTGTTGGGCATGACCGGTCATCGTTTGCCGCAACCATTGCGGACGGCCGTCGGCGTCCTGAAATCTGAGGCTCTCGTGATGCTTGGGCCGCACGACGATCCCTTCCGGCGTCCACTTGGCGTTGGAACTATCGCGGACCGTGTGTCGCTGCTGCATTCTAACGAGGTGTCCGCAGATCCGGCGCGGATGGCGAAGGAAGCGGTTCAGCGTATTCGCTCGCGTGCATCGAACTGGTGGCTCCACACCGACCTCGACGTTCTCGACGGACGGGAGTTCTCCGCATGCGGCGCTCCTGGGGAGGTGGCGCTTTCCGGAGGATTGACGTGGCGGGCACTCACGGAAGTTGTGGTGGCGGCGCTTGAAACCGGTGGGTGTCGTGGCTGGAGCCTTGTCATCTACAATCCAGACCTCGATCCGGACGGCAGCCAGGCCCATCGCATCGTCCAGTTCGTTAGCGAGGTCGCGTCGCATCTTCCTTGAGGTCGCGCGGCTGTGCGCGTGTTCAGTTGGAACGTTGAAGGACGCGCGGGTGCCCTGCATTCGGGCGGCCGATCCAGCCAAAGGCGAGCACAGTTCCCACCATCCAGGCTGTCAGCGATGTCAGGACCGTCGCATCCGGTGCCACGAGGCTCTGGCCTTGCAGCGCCGACCAGAGCAGGATGAGAAACAGCGACGCATAACTGGCGGCCGCCGCCAGCACGGCTCTGACCCGGACGGCTTCGGGCCGGCGCCACCTCTGAAGGCCCACGGCGATCAAGGCAAGCGCCTGGATCGCGTGCAGGCCGATGAAATGTGCAACGCGGACATCCCCGTGCTCTCTGCTCCACCCCGTCACCGGCAAGCCCGGACCGCCGTCCACACCGCCGACTGAGTGGGCACCGGCAATCGTCATGCGCTTTCCGGCGCGGGCGTCGGCAAGCTGCGCCGCCGTCGGGCGTGTCATCAGCGGGCCGGTCAACGCCCCGGCGATGGTCAGCGTCATGCCGAGCCGCAGCGCCCATCCGAGCGCCCGATCGGCGAAGCGCCGCCGCCACAGAGCCACCGCGACCGCCACGCTCACCAGCGTCTGCAGGAGGATGGCGACACCCATGACCCCGAACAGCGTGGCGTTGAGCGGTGTCGAGACGTTGAAGTGGCTGATCGTCCCGCGCCAGGCCTGCATGTCGATGAGTGCGACCTCCAGCACAAAGACGATGGCGGTCGTCCAGCCCACGACTCGGCGGACGCGTGGCCAGTCAGTCAGAAATCCGAAGATCCACGCGAGGGTCAGGCTGTAGACAGCGGTTGAGATGGCGAACTTGAAGGGCTTCAACCACGCTGGCGCACCGGTGATGACTCGCGGATCGACGAAGACGCCCACTAATGAAGCGACCGCAGCGACGAGCATCACCAGGCCCACCGCGGTGAGTGGGGGACTCCCACGCCACAGCCGATCGAGCGCGTCTCCGTAGTCCAGCCCTTTAGGGCTGCCGCTCTCGTAGTCCAGCCCTTTAGGGCTGTCCAATTCGTAGTCCAGCCCTTTAGGGCTGTCTGTCCCGTTGTTCACTCCCTTAAGGCTGTCTGTTTGTCGTGAATTCATGGGACTCTCTCAGATGTTGTCGCTGTCAACATAGATACCCCGCAATGTTGACGATGTCAACTTCGGCAGTTAAGATCGTTATATATGGGCCGAATCACCCGAGCTGCGCGCAAGCCGAGCCGCACTTACCATCACGGCAACCTGCGCCGCGCGCTTCTGGACGAGGCGCTCGCTACCATCAGTGCCGAAGGCGTTGATGGCCTCACCCTGCGAGAAATCGGCGCCCGGGTTGGCGTTTCACGTACCGCGCTGTATCGCCATTTCGCCGACAAGCGAGCGTTGCTCGATGCCGTCGCGACCGACGGATTCCGGACCCTCAGACAGCAACTCGTCGGTGCATGGGAGGAGGGTGGTCGCGGGCGCGCGGCCTTCGAGTCGATGGGCGTGGCCTACATCCGCTTCGCCGTTGCCAACCCGTCGCACTACCGCGTGATGTTCGGCGGTTTCGTCGACCCCGAGGCCTGCGAGCCCGGGCTCGCCGTGGAAGCTGCGGGTGCGTTCCAGGCGCTGGTGGACGCGCTCGCCACGCTGCAACGTGACGCGATCGTACGCACCGATAACACCGTGAAGATGGCGAGATTCGTCTGGGCCGTGGTGCACGGCGTGGCAATGCTCGCCATCGACGGCCAGCTGCGCGAGCCCGGGGCAGTGGAGGAACTCATCCCATACGCGCTCGAGCGGCTGCGGAACGGCATCGAGGCCGATCGGGTGTCGATATAATCGCGGCCGATGCCACTGCCTCCAGTCTCTCGACGGGAGTTCATTGCGGCGGGAAGTGCGCTGCTTGCCACCACTACCGTCCCGGCATGGGCCGAGATCTTCGACCAGGACGCCTCAGCCGATGAGCGGCGTGCCGAGGCGGCCGACATCGCACTCGCGCGTGCGGTAGCTCTCGGCGCGTCGTACGCCGACATCCGCATCAACCGCTACCGCCGCGAATCAATTGCCACCCGCGAACGGCAGGTGCAGAACGTCTCGCGCTCGACCAGCTACGGCCTCGGCCTTCGCGTGCTGGTTGACGGAGTGTGGGGCTTCGCCGCCAGCAACCGTGTCGAACCGGCGTCAGCACGAGCGACGGCGGAACAGGCTGTCGCCATCGCGCGCGCGAACGCGCGGCTGGTCGGCCGCAAGGTGGTGCTCGCCGATGCCGAAAAAGTTGTGACGACGTGGGCCAGCTCCTTCAAGCGGGATCCCTTCGAAGTACCGCTGGAGACCAAGACGGCCTTCCTGATGAAGTTGAATGAAACCGCACTGGGCGTGCCGGGCGTGAGCTTCGTCAGCTCGCAGATCCTGTTCGTGGACGAACAGAAGTTCTTTGCCTCGTCTGAAGGATCGCGGATCGTCCAGCGGCTGGTGCGCACGTATCCGCAGTTCAGCACCACGGCGGCGGACCGGGCGGCGGGCGATTTCCAGACGCGGGCAGTGGTCGACCGCGCGCAACTCGTCGGCTACGAGTACGTCGAGGACTACCCGTGGCTTGCCGACGCCGAGCGCGCCGGCCACGAAGTCGTCGAGAAGCTGAAATCCAAACCGGTGTCGCCCGGACGGTACGACATCGTCGTCGATCCGTCGCAGCTGTTCCTTGCGATCCACGAGTCGGTCGGCCATTCGACCGAGCTCGATCGCGCGCTCGGCTGGGAAGCCAACATGGCAGGCACCAGCTTCATCAAGCCGGCCGATGCCGGGACGCTTCGTTTCGGCGCGCCGATCGTCAACCTGGTGGCCGATCGCACCCAGATCGGAGGTCTCGCAACAACCGGCTTCGACGACGAAGGGGTCAAGGCGGACCGCTGGCACGTGGTGCGCGATGGAATGTTCGTGGACTGGCAGACGACCCGCGAGCTGGCGCCGCTGGTCAGCCAGCAGCGCTCGCACGGGTGTCTGCACTCCGACAGCTGGGCGAGCGTGCCGTTTCCCCGGATGCCGAACGTGTCGCTGGAACCTGCTGCCGCTGCGGTCTCGCTCGACGATCTCTTCAGCGGCATCAAGCGCGGCTTGTTCATCGTCGGACGCGGAAGCAGCTCGATCGACCAGCAGCGCTACAACTTCCAGTTCGGCGGCGCGGTTATTCGAGAGATCACAAACGGGAAGCCGGGCGCCATGGTGCGTGACGCTGTCTATCAGTCGAGGACGCCGGATTTCTGGGCATCATGCGACGGCGTGGGCGACCAGTCCACGTATCGCCTGTGGGGCACGTCGGCCGACGGCAAGGGGGAACCGGGCCAGACCAACGCGGTCAGCCACGGGTGTCCACCCGCACGGTTCCGGCAGGTGACGGTGATCAACACGGGGTCCGTCTAGACCGGGGCTCCGCCCCGGACCCCGGCTCGGTCGCTTGCGGGGGCCCCATGCCCCGCGCCGCTCCCTCGCAGGCGCGCCGTGCGCGCCTAGGTCCCTTATGCGGCTCGCCGCAACGAGTACATAGTTTTCGTGTCGGGCCGCATAATGGACTGATGCTCACGCGCGAGGAAGCGCTCCGCATCGCCGAGGACGTGTTGTCGCACGCCAAGGCTGCCGGCGCCGAGGATGCGATGGTCACCCTGAACAGTTCGGTCGAATCGCATGCCCGATTCGCCGACAACCGCATCACCACCAGTGGCCGTGGTGAAGATCTCGATATCACCGCGACCGTCTGGGTAGATCGGCGGCGAGGTTCGGCCGGAAGCAACGACGGCAGCGCCGAAGCGTTGCGTGGCCTGGCCGCCGAAGCGGTGCAGGTGGCGCGCCTCTCTCCTGTGCATCGGGAGTACGTTCCGACGCTGGGGCCGATCCGCTACCCCGAAGCGCTTGGGTTCAGCGAGGCGACGGCAAATGTCGATCTCGCCGCGCGCGCTGCGGCGCTCGAAGCCGTGCTGGCGTCCTGTCGCGCCGCCAAGGTGACCGGCGCCGGGTTCCACGTCGCCCGCGGCTCCGCGACGGCGGCAGCGACAGCGAACGGCAATCGCAGATATTTCCGGTCCAGCGAAGGCAGTTTCAGCGTCACGGCCCGAACCGCCAGCGGCACTGGTTCCGGATACTTCGCCGGCGACCATTTCGATCTCGCCCGGCTCGAGGTCCGTCGAATCGCCGAGCAGGCGGTCGACAAGGCAGTTCGTTCGCAGGGGGCGAAAGCGATCGAGCCGGGCGTCTATCCGGTCATCCTCGAGCCTCAGGCGGTGGCGGATCTTATCGGCTTCCTGACCAGCAGTTTCGACGCGCGGACAGCCGACGAGGGACGCAGCCCCTTCTCTGGCAAGGACGGGAAGACCCGCGTTGGCGAGGCGCTGTTCAGCGACCGGATCAATCTCTTTAGCGATCCGGCGCACCCGGATCTTCCGGCGGCACCGACCACCGCCGAAGGCATCGCGGTCTCGCGACTGTCGCTCATCGAAAAAGGTGTGCTCGAGAACCTCCAGTACTCACGCTTCTGGGCGCAGGAGCGTAAACGCGAGCCGACGCCCGGGCCGGTCAACTACATCATGCAGAGCACGCAGCCGCCGGTTGCCCTGGCCGACATGATCAAGAACATGAAGCGCGGCCTTCTGATCTCGCGGTTCTGGTACGTCCGGCTGGTGGATCCGCGCATGATCGTCCTGACCGGGCTCACACGCGACGGGCTGTGGTGGATCGAGAACGGAGAGGTTCGCCATCCGGTCCGGAACCTCCGCTTCAATCAGAGCGTGCTGGCGATGCTGGCGCCCTGGAACGTCGAAGCGGTGGGCGCATCGCAGCGGCTGTCGCCGTTCATGGTGCCGCCGCTCCAGCTGGGATCGTTCACGTTCACATCGATGTCGGACGCGATCTAGCCAAGGAACTAATCTTTTGCATAAATCGTCAACAAGCACCATGAAAACTCTCGGAGCAGTCGCTGTTCTCCTGTTCACGATGGCTCCAGCCCATGCGCAGACCACCAGCGCGACCGGCAAGCAGGCCACCAGCCTGACCGGCAAATGGACTGGAACGATGACGCGAACCGCACCTGACGGCAGGACTCAGTCCATCGACTTCATGTTCGATCTGACACAGAAGGGCAAGGTGCTCACCGGCACCGTCGGCCCCAACGCGGAACGGCAGTGGGCGATCGAGAAGGGCACCGCCGATGGTGACAAGGTCACGTTCCGAGTGCAGCAGCCGGACGGCCCGTTGCGAACGTTCACGCTGAAGCTCGTCAAGGATCGCCTTCAGGGCGAGATGCTCGCCGAGCTGAACGGCGAGAGTTTCAGCGCGAAAGTCGACGCCGGGCGCGCCAAAGCCAAGTAAGTCGAAGCTCTGAGCCGCTCCCTTGGCGGCGGCTGGCCGAGCGCGGGGTATGATTTTGAAGTACCCCGTGTCATGAATAGTCGAATCCTTTTGCGAATCGGTGCGGTCCTCGTCGGCCTGGTTACGGCCCTCACGGTCGGCGTCTTGTGGCAGCGGTCTGCACGTTCGGTGTCACTCGACGTGCCGGACCGCGCTGACGCGAACCCGTGGGTAGCAGCGGAGGGGTCGTTCGTCGCCGTCGCATGGGGCGCCAGAGGTAGCGGGAAAACCGACGTGTTCCTGGCCGTGAGTCGTGACGGCGGTTCCACGTTTGGTCCGCCAGTTCAGGTCAACGCGATCGCCGGCGAGGCGCGCCTTGGCGGTGAGCTCCCTCCTCGCGTCGCCCTGGTATCGAGAGGCGACGGTTCGATTCCGGAGATCGTGGTGCTCTGGACGGCTCACCGCGATGCGACTGAAGTGAAGGTGGCAAGATCAGGCGACGGCGGCCGAAGTTTCGCCGCGCCCGTCACGCTGCAATCCCGTGGCGCCGGCGGCGATCGAGGCTGGCCTGCGGTCGCGCTCGATCATCAGGCCAACATTCACGCCATCTGGCTCGATCATCGCGGATTGGCAAAGGACGGCGCGACGGGCGTGAACCACTCCGGTCATAAGGGTGAGCACGACGGCGTCGCGATGGCTCAGAAGTCCGGTCTCTACTACGCCTCGATGGCGGACGGAGCCTCGCCAGAACGAGAGCTGACCAACAGCGTCTGCTACTGCTGCAAGACGGCACTGGCCGCCGGCGCGGACGGGTCGCTGTATGCCGCCTGGCGCCACGTCTACCCCGGAAACCTGCGCGACATGGCCTTCACGATGTCCCGAGATGGAGGACTCTCCTTCTCACCCCCCGTCCGTATCAGCGAGGACGGATGGGCGGTCAATGGGTGCCCCGACGATGGGCCGGCGATTGCGGTGGACGGACGAGGCGAGGTTCATCTGGCGTGGCCGACAGTGATCGATGGAGTCAAGCCGGAAGGCGCGATCTTCTACACATCGACACGCGATGGCCGGCGCTTCACACCACGCGTCCGCATCCCAACGCTCGGCGGACCCAAACCGTCGCACCCTCAGATTGTCGCCGACCGTGCCGGACGCATCTTCGTCGCGTGGGACGAGAGCGTAAAGGGACGCCGCGTCTCGGCCCTGCGGGAGTTGCGGCTTCAGCCAGATCGCGCACCCGTGTTCGGCGACGTTGTGATGCTGTCCCCGACGGGCGATGCGGTCTATCCCGTCCTCGCCGCTACAGACGCCGGGCTCGTGGCGGTGTGGACCACCGGCGGCGATCCCACACGCATAGAGGTCCGGACCCTGCAGATGCCGTGAGCCCATGCGGCGCGCATGTCATGACGGAAGCCGCATCTTTCCCAGGAAGGAGGCCCAGCGCGGATCGCGCTCGAGAGCCTTCAGATGCGGATCGGCCTTCAACCAGATCAGGCCGGTGTCACGCTGCGTGTAGGACCGCTCCAGAAACTCGAATGCACGATCGGCGTTCCCGCGAAACGCGTACACGCAGGCAACCTGGAAGGGTGCCAGTCCACCGTACTTCACGGTCAGTTCGGCCAGAGCGGCGTCGGCTTCCGTCCTGCGTCCCAACGCGTGATAAGCGAGCGCTTGCCCGTACAGACGCCAAATGACCTCCGGTTCGCGATCCATTTCGGCGAGGGCCTGTTGCGGCTTCGACTGGGCGAGATAGACGCGGCCGAAGAAAGTCCTCGTGCTCGGGTAGGCCGGGTTGAGTTCCAGCGCCTTCGTGAACCCTGCGGCGGCCTCCTCCAGCCGACCCGCGTACAGCGCCGCGACGCCGACATAAAACTGAGCCTCCGCACTGAGCGGGTCCAATTCCACTGCCCGGCGATTCAGGGTCAGCGCTTCATCAACACGTCCCAGCGCGAGCGACAGTTCCGCCGCGTGAAGCACTACCGTTACGTTCCCAGGTTCCAGCTCCAGCGCGCGCTTGAAGGACGCCTCCGCGCCAGCCCAGTCAAAATCCTGCGCCATCTGGACCATGCCCATTTCGGCCGAAGCGCCAGCCAGGCTGCGATCGAGAGCGAGAGCTTGTTCAGCCGCCACCCGTGCCTTCCGGAACGCGTCAGCGAAAGGGGCGTAACCGAAAGACGCTTCACGATTGTGGGCTGTCGCCAGGCCTACCCATGCCGGAGCGTAACGCGGGTCGAGCTTGATCGCCTGCTCGAAGTAGCCGACCGCTCTGTCCGAGTTCTCCTGGCTGCGCCGTTCCAGGAAATAGCGTCCCTGCAAGTAGGCGTTGTAGGCTTCGGCACTCGTGCCTCGGGACGACGGCGTAGCGCTTTTCTCTCCGAGCAACGCGACCCTCAGCGACCCGGCCACCGCACGGGCGATTTCTTCCTGCACCGCGAATATGTCGTTCAGCTGCCGGTCGTAAGTCTCCGACCACAGATGAAAGCCGTCGTCGACTTTGATCAGCTGGGCGCTGATGCGGACACGCTGACCCTCGCGACGAACGCTGCCTTCCAGCACTGTCGCCACGTTGAGCCTCTCGCCGATGACGCGGAGGTCCTCGTGCTTGCCTTTGAACTGGAACGACGACGTGCGGCCGGCGACATGCAGGCCGGGGATCTTGGCCAGAGAGCTCAGCATCTCTTCTGTCAGACCATCCGAAAAATATTCCTGGTCCTTGTCTGCGCTCATGTTGACGAAGGGGAGCACCGCAATCGACGCTGCTACGGACGGTGCGCCAGGGCGTTGGCGCAACCACCACAGACCGCCGCCAATGGTCGCGCCCACCACGACTGTCGCGAGAAGAGCGAGCCATTTCCAGCGGCCCAACGACGGGGTGAGAGCTCCAACGCTGCTGGAGACGGTCGTCTCGCGCTTCAGGCGCTTCAGGTCGGCGCCCAGGTCAGACGCGTGCTGGTAGCGCAGGTCGCGGTCTTTCTCCAGCGCCTTGTTGATGATCCGTTCGAGCTCCGCAGGGACGTCTGGGTTGAGGCGCACTGGAGCCGTCGGAGCACGATTCAGAATGGCGTCGAAAATAGCCGCCGACGTTGCGCCGGAAAACGGTCGCACGCCGGTGGCCATCTCGTACAGCACGACTCCGAAGCTGAACACGTCCGTCCGAGCATCGAGTTCTTTACCCAGCGTCTGCTCGGGCGACATGTACGCCACCGTCCCCAGCGCCGCGCCGGGGCTGGTCAGTTGGCGGTCGCTGAAGGTCGCGGCAGCTCCCGCCTCCGAGCGCGAGGGCTCGCCTTGAGTGACTTTGGCAAGACCGAAGTCCAGGACCTTGGCTTGCCCGCGCCTGGTCACGAAGATGTTCGCCGGCTTGATATCGCGATGGACGATCCCCGAGCTGTGCGCCACGTCGAGCGCGTCGGCGAGCTGAATGGCCACATTCAGCAGTTGCTCCAGCGGGAGCGGCCGGCCGGAAATAAGATCCTTGAGTGTCGCGCCGTCGAGATGTTCCATCACGATGAAGACGCGGCCCGTGTCTTCGCCGATGTCGTGGATGGTGCAGATGCCGGGATGATTCAACGCTGACGCGGCTTCGGCTTCGCGCTGGAAGCGTGCGAGCGCCTCGCGATCCCGAGCCAATTCCTCGGGCAGGAATTTCAGGGCGACGAAGCGGTGCAGGCGGGTGTCTTCGGCCTTGTAGACCACACCCATGCCGCCGGCGCCCAGCTTCTCCACCACCCGGTAATGCTGGATTGTCTGGCCGATCATCGTTGATCGACCTTCGTCGCTGTTCTCATCCGGTTCGGTCGTGACGGGTTGGTCATGACTCGATCTGAAGTTTACGAGGTTACGATCGGACATGCGTCAGATTCTCCTTGGCGTCGTCCTCACGCTCGTCCCGGTCACCCCGCAATCCTCTGTCGAGCCGATCGTTCGGATCGGCCTGACCGAGAACGCCGCTACAGTCACTGTTCGCTCGGCGGAGACGTTCATGGATCGCAGGGCGCATGACGCGGGCCGCGACGTTCGCTGCGGTCCTCGCTGTCAATCCTGCTGCGAACGGACCCGTTGCCGCGGCGGATCTGCAGTACCGGATCACCGTGAAGCTCGACGACGACGCAACCGTGGTGATGCCGGCTGAGGCGCGCGTGCGCATCGAGCCGCCGGCCTCGCCGCTCGAAATCGAGGCGCGCGCCTACCGCGGCGCGCTGGAGATTTTCGGCAACAGTCGCCGCACCCTCACCGTCGTCAACGAACTGCCGCTCGAGGATTACCTTCGGGGCGTCGTCCCGAACGAGCTCAATCCCGCCGCATTCGGTCAACTCGAAGCGCTCAAAGCGCAGGCGGTGGCGGCGCGCACCTACATCCACCGCAACATCGGCCAGTACAAGAAGGAGGGCTACGACATCTGCGCGACCGACGCCTGCCAGGTGTACCTTGGCGTGCTCACCGAAGCTGCGCTCGCGACGCAGGCGGTCATGGAGACGCGCGGCGTCGTCGCGACGCACGAGGAGCGGCCGATCAACGCGCTCTACAGCTCCACCTGCGGCGGCCGCACGGAGGACGCCGAGCACATCTTCAACGAGAAGGTCCCGTACCTGGTATCCGTCAGCTGCGAGTACAAGCACCCAGAGATGGCATTCGCAACCTCGCGAGCGGTTCCCGACTGGAAGGACGGCGTGCTCGCGGTTGCGGGCGTCAAGAACTTCAGCGATGCCGCGCGGTTCATGGGCCTTGCGGATCGCCCTGAACCGGCGTCGACCAATGCGGCAACTCTCTCCGCATTCATCCGCGAGACGTTCTATCCCTCGGTGCTGACTGCATCGGATCTCTCGTTCGTCAGGGAGCAGGGAATTCTGTCCGCCGGCGAGGTGGTGCCCCGCAAGGAACTGCTCTTCCGGCTCATCGACAAGAAGTCCGCCTTCGAGTGGCAGCAGGGAGTGCTCGAGTCGTTCGACGCCGGCGAACGGAGGATGCGTCTCCTCGTCGCCGGGCAGTTGAAGGAGTTTTCGCTCGCCCCCGATGCGCTCGTGTATCACCGTGTCGGCGACAGCCGGCTGCCGTTGCGCAAGGGCTCGTGGATCGGCGGAGAGCTCGTGGAGTTTCGCGCGAACGGAGACGTGATCCCGATGCTGATCTATCGGATCAACTTCGCCAATCCCGCAGCCGATCGCTATTCGCGCCTGGCGCTCTGGCAGGTCCACAAGACGAAAGCGGAGCTCGATGCGGCATTCCGGCCGCTCAAGATCGGGGAGTTCAGCGACATGCGCGTCATTCAGCGCGGCCTCTCCGAGCGTCTCGTCAGCACCGAGATCATCGGCACCACCGGACGCGCCACCGTCCGCGCGCTGCGACTCCGCACGCTGCTGTCATTGCGCGACAGCCTGTTCTCGTACGACGTCGAGCGCAACGCGGCCGGTACCGTCGTCGGCGCGACCTTCTTCGGCCGCGGCTGGGGGCATGGCGTCGGCATGTGCCAGGTGGGCGCCTACGGCATGGCGCTGGCGGGAGCGACGTATGAGGAGATCCTGAAGAAGTACTACAGCGGCATTGCGCTGCAGAAACTGTATTGAGCATCGGGATCTGGGGGGCTTCGCCCCGCCAGACCCCCCTACGCGCTCGCTCGCGGGGGCCCCTTACGCCCCGCTCCGCTCGCGCGGCGAGTTTATCGGACCGGAGCGAGGTTCCGGTTGCGCCGGTCAAAAGGTCTATCCATGAGGGCGTCAATCGTGGATAATAATCACGCTCCCTCGGATCAACAACGTGACGAAACTGCTTGCCGCGATGATTGCGTTGGCCGCAGGCTTTGCGACCGAGCCTGCCTTCAACATCGTGCCGGCCTACGACGGCCTGCGTGAATTCGCGCTGGCCGTCCGCAAGAGTCCGACCGAGCGGGACGCGCTGTACCAGCGTCTGGTCGTCGACGCTCACGCCGACGCGTGCGCCGGGGCCATGGGGTCTTTC
The DNA here is from genome assembly GCA_963810305.1 of uncultured Acidobacteriota bacterium. Lineage (GTDB taxonomy): Bacteria > Acidobacteriota > Vicinamibacteria > Vicinamibacterales > 2-12-FULL-66-21 > JACDCA01. Next base: position 18,304 of record CAWEMY010000015.1, on the reverse strand, counting down.
ACCCGTCTGCCGGCTGACACTTTTCCCGGTGAGGCGCTCGACATCGTCCGCCGCATCGAGGAAGGACGCGTTCGCGAGCTGGTCGAATCCGGGCTGAAGCGCGCGTCAGCGGCCTTGCCCGGTGCAGAGCGGACGACCGTCTGCATCCAGCCGGTCGCGTTCAATCGCGCGATCGAGCACATGCGTGGAGTCGGCGGTGTGTCGCTCGGCGGACGCATCAAGATCTTCGTGCATCCGACGATCGCAGGGTTCGCCCGGGTCGAATACACGGCGGCCCACGAATATCACCACGAGGTGGCCCGGATGCATCTCGACCCGGGCTGGAGCCGCGATCCGCTCGAATCGATGATCGCGGAGGGCAAGGCGGATGCGTTCGCCGTCCGCCTCTTCCCCACCCTCCGTCCGCCGCACACCGATGCGCTCACTCCGGACGAAAGACAGCGGACATGGGACGCGTTTCAGCAGTACCTCGCAGCGCCGACCGACCGGTTTCGCGAGGACTTCATGTTCGGCCTTGCCGAGGGAATGCCGCGATGGGCCGGCTACCGCCTCGGCTTCGAGATCGTGAACGGGTACCTGGAAAGCCGTCCCGATCTGCAGGTCAAGGCGTGGACGCTGCTGCCCGCCAGCGAGTTCCTCGAAGCGTTTCGTGGCTGCAGGCAGCAACCGAATGGGGAATGCCAGCGCCCGGATTGATGTACGGACGAAAGTATCAGAGGGGATACAACGTCCTGACGGCCGTCGCGATGAGCGCCTTCCACGTCGGCGCGGTCGCGGCGTTTTTCTTTGTCGACGCGGGAGCAATCGCCGCGGCCGTTGTCCTCTACTGTCTCGCCGGGATGTTTGGCATCGGCATGGGCTATCACCGACTGCTGACACATCGTGGATACAAGACCTATCGAGGCGTGGAGTACTTCCTGACGTGGTGCGGCACCCTGGCGCTGGAGGGTGGTCCGATCTTCTGGGTCGCGACGCATCGGATCCACCATCAGCACTCGGATCGTGAGGGAGATCCGCACACGCCGCGGGAGGGCACCTGGTGGGCACACGCGGGATGGATTCTGCGCGGCGAAGGGCTCCACCACGACGCCGGCGCGCTCGCGCGCTACGCTCCTGACCTCGCCCGGGATCGGGTCCACCTCGCGCTCTCCAGCTGGCACTGGACCTCGAACGTGATCGTCGGGTTCGGCCTCCTGGCCTTCGGGGGTATTCCGTACGCGCTCTGGGGAATCTTCTTCCGCACCACCGTCGGTCTTCACGCGACCTGGCTGGTAAATTCCGCCACCCACAAGTGGGGTTCGCGGCGGTTTGAGACGCGGGATGACTCCACCAACAACTGGTGGGTAGCGCTGCTGACGTTCGGTGAAGGCTGGCACAACAATCATCACGCGTACCCGACGAGTGCCCGCCACGGCCTCGCATGGTACGAGCTCGATCCGAACTGGATAGGCATTCGGACGCTGCAAGCCCTCGGACTCGCCTGGGACATCAAGCTGCCGCGAACCGGCGTGAACCATGCTGCGGAGCGCCTCGTGCAGCGGGAAATTGTCAGGTCCTGAGCGCGATCACCGGATTCACCCGCGTCGCGCGGCGAGCCGGAATCAGCGCCGCCAGTAGCGCCACCAGCGCCAGCCCCACAGTGGCAACCGTCAGCGTCAACGGATCCGCGGGGCTGACCTGAAACAGCAACCCACGAATCCACCGCGTCAGCGCGGCACCACCGGCGAGACCGAGCACACTTCCGATCGCCACCAGCCAGCCACCCTGCGCGAGGACGTCACGAAAGATGGTGCGCGGCCTCGCGCCCAGCGCCATGCGGATTCCAATTTCGCGCGTGCGTTCGGAGACCAGATACGACAGCACGCCGAAAATGCCGACGGCGGCCAGGCACACGGAGGTCAGCGCGAACGACGACAGCAGAAACGTCCGGAACCGCGGCTCAGCGGCGGATTGTTCGACGAGCGCCGAGACCGGCTGCAGCTCGATGACCGGGGTGTTCGCGTCCACCTGACGCACTTGCGATCGGATCAGGGTGGCTGCGGCGGCCAGCTCCATGTCACTGCGCACCACGAAGTAATTGCCGCGCGCCCAGGCAGTCAGAAAGCCGGCGTCCAACTGCAGCCACGGCAGCAGGACTTCGGGACGTGCCTCCGTCGCGAGCGCCCGATGCCTGACGTCCGCAACGACCCCGACAACCGTTCGCCATGGGCCCTCTGCACCGCCGACGGAGATGCGGCCGCCAAGCGGGTTCCGGCCGCCAAAATAGCGCCGCACGAATGTTTCGTTCACGAGCGCCACCGGCGCGCCACGTTCGTCATCGGCGGGCGTGAACGCGCGCCCGGAATGGAGCGGGATCCCCATGGCCGTCGTGTAGCCATGGCTCACGCCGCGCAGTGCCGCGACCGGCTCCTGCTCGGGCGACGCTTCCACGTATCCATCCACCGCAAAGCTGTTTTCGAGGTCCTGACCGCTCAAGGGAAATGCCGTCGTCGTACCCACGCTCGTGAATTCGGGCCGCGCGGCGATCGCCTCCACGAGCCGCCGGTAAAACGCGTGCATCGCGGGTGCGTCGGGAAATCTCGTGGCCGGCATGACGACGTTGAAGGTGATGCGGCCTGTGGCGTCGAAGCCTTTGTCCACGCGTTCGAGATTGATCAGGCTGCGGGCGACGAGGCTCGCGCCGGCGAGCAGGCACAGCGCCACGGCGATCTGCGCAACGACGATCGTCGAGCGGGCGCGCTGATGTGATCGCGCCGCGGTCGCGGTTCGAACCCGGATGCCCGATGCAGAGGCGCCGCGTGTCGCCTGCAAGGCTGGCATGATGCCGAACACCAATGCGGCCACAAGTGACGCGAGACAGCCGAAAGCCAGGACCGGCATCACCAGCTCGACGCCCGTGACGCGTGGAATCGCGGCCGGTCCGAACGTTCGCAGCAGGCTCAGAAGCCACGCCGCCAACACGATCCCCACGACGGTGCCGACGGTATAGAGCACGAGTGTTTCGATGACGAATTGCCGCACCAGCCGGGCCCGGCTCGCCCCGAGCGCGGCGCGCACGAGAACCTCGTCTCCGCGCACCGTGAAACGCGCGAGGAGCAAGCTGGTGACGTTGCCACAGGCGACCAGGAGTACCAGCAAGACAGCCGCGAACAAGAGCCGCAGTGCGCTACGAACGTTGCCCACCGTCTCCTCGGTCAACGACGAGAGCAGGAACGATGTATTGGTGAGCGCCTCCGGGTACGCTTGTCCGAGCGCGGCGGCGACCGAGCGCAGCTCCGCCGCGGCCGCGTCGGGCGACACTGCCGGATTGAGCTTCGCGAGCACTTGCACGAAGCGCGAATTCCGATTGATCGGGAGCTTGTCGGGATTCGGTCCGCGGAGCGGCAGGGGCATCCAGAACTGATAGCGTGGCCCCTGGAACGAGAAGTCCGGCTTCATCACGCCGAGGACGGTAAACGACCGGTTGTTCGCCGTGATCGTCCGGCCGATGATGTTGGGATCGCCACCGAATCGCCGCTGCCAGAAGCCGTGGCTCAAGACTATGAGATCGTTGGTGGTCGCGGCTTCCTCGGCAGTACCAAACGTCCGTCCCAACGCCGGCGTGACGCCGAGGAGGTCGAAGAACTCCCCGCTCACCAGGTGTCCGACCGCGAGCTCCGGATCGCCGTGGCCGGTGAACGTGAATCCGTTGCCGACGATCGCCGCGGTACGCATAGAGCGGACCTGCGCATGCAGGTCGACGAAGTCGAGCGGCGTGATGCGCGTCCGGCCGGCGCGAGGACTGCTCTGGAAGAGGAAGTGCAGGCGATCGACGTCTGCGTAGGGCAGCGGTCGGATCAGGACGCCGTAGACCACGGCAAACATTGCCGTGTTGACGCCGACGCCGATCGAGAGTGTCAGTACCGCCGCGGCCGTGAACCAGGGCGCGCGCCACAACATGCGGACCGCGTAGCGCGCGTCCTGCAGCGCCGTCTCGAGGTGCACCCAGACATCCCCTTCCCGCGTGCGGTCGCGCAGCGCGGCATCATTCCCGAGCAGCCGTCGCGCCGTCCGCCGCGCCTCCTCGGGCGTCATCCCGGCCCGCTCGAGGTCCGCGGCGCGCATGTCGACGTGAAATTGCAACTCTTCGTCGATCTTCCGATCGAGCGCGCCCCGCCGAAAGGTGTTCGTCAGCCGCCGCATCCAGGACATGCGTGGTCTCCTTCACGCGAACCGGAGCACGCGCGACACCCCCTCGGCGACGCGTTCCCAGTTGCGTTCTTCTTCGGCGAGCTGCCGGCGGCCTCTGGCCGTCAAGTTGTAGTACTTCGCGCGGCGGTTGTTCTCGGACAGGGCCCACTCAGCTTTCAACAGCCCGGTGGTCTCGAGGCGATGCAGTGCCGGATATAGCGAACCCTCCTCGATGCGCAGGAGCTGGTTGGAGGCTTCATGGATCTGCACCAGGATTCCGTACCCATGCCGCGGACCGCCGGCGAGCGTCCGCAGCACGAGCAGATCCAGCGTCCCGTACGGCAGAGACGGCGAGGCTTTGCTCATACCTTGATCGCTAGGGTATCGTCGCCTAAGCCTAGTTGTCTAGGGAAATCGTCGGCGCAGCCCTGCGCGTCCCTGAAGTGGCGCGGGACGTTTCAGCCCGGCGTTCCGGTCATCTCCGCAGCTGACAGGTGCGGCTGGCGCGGCTCACGCTTTGCGCGATACGGCGCGATGACTTGCGCGGCGAAGCGTTGCATTTCCTCCAATTGCGGACTGCACTGCAGAAGGAGCAGGTCGACGTCTGCTTCTTCGAACGCCTCGATCTGCCCGATGACCTGCTCGGGTGTGCCCACGAGTCCCGAGCGAAGTCCGCGATTGGACACCGAATACTCCTCGAGCGACAGGCGTCGCTCGAGCTGGGTGTTGGCGATCCACTGCTGGTAGTTGCCGTATCCCGCCGCCGACTGCTTGACGTCCGTAATCCGCTGAACCTCACGGTGAGCTTCGGCTTCGGAGTCGCGCACGATTGCGTACCCCGCCACACCGTAGGACATCGAGCCTAGACCGGTCGCAGCGCGGCGACGACGCATGTCCTCGACGCGCGTGGCGATCACTCCCGGGGGATCCCCGTGCATCACATAGGCATCACAGAGGCTCGAGATCAGCGTGCGCGCGGCGTCCGACTCCCCTCCTGCGTAGATCGTCGGCCGCGGCCGCGAGAGCGGCTTCGGCTCCAGGATCGCATTCTCGATGTTGTAGAAGCGTCCGTGGAAGGAGAACTCCGCCTCACGCCAGAGGCCGTCGACCACCGTGAGCCACTCACGCGTGCGGGCGTAGCGTTCGTCGTGCTGGTCGAACTGGACGCCGTACTGCTTCGCTTCCTCTGCCCACCACGAGGAGACCACATTGAGCGACAGGCGGCCGCCGCTGATGTGATCGATGTTCGACGCCTGCTTCGCCAGCAGCGCCGGCTCGTGAAACGTCGGACGCACCGCCACCATCAGCTCGAGCGTCGAGGTGACTGCCGCGAGCGACGCCGCCGTAGACCAGGCATCGAGCGACGGCGCCTGCACCCCCTTGATGTCATTCAGGTTCAGCTCGGCGATGAGGGTCACGTCGTAGCCCCAAGCCTCACTCTTCTCCGCCAGCCTCCTGACGTACTCCCACGTCGGCGCCATCCCTTCATCGTCGACGTTGCGCAGCCATCCTCCGAACACCGGAAGCCAGTACCCGAAGCGCATCACCGCACCTCCTGTTCGAGGAAGTCCGCGAGCCGCACGAATGGATCGAAGCCGACGACCCGGGGTGCGTCCGCGACGAAATTCGAGAGCGCGTTGACGTCGTAGTAGTAGCGGCGTCCGTCACGATCGTCGACGATGTACTCGACGCCGCCGACTTCGATCCCCGCGGCGGCCATGATCCGCTCGACGTCTGCAGTCGCGTCCGATGGGGGCGTCGTCCCTTCGACGCGGAGGTTGTTCTTCGGTGCATCCACCGCGCAGGCAGCGCGCTCGAGCGAAACTCCGTCGCTGGTCTGGCAGATGTCGGCCGGGCACAGGTTGAAGCTCTCGCCGCTGCTGTAGACGTTGATCGCATACAGATAGCGGCCGCCGAGCACCTCGACGCGGGTGATGTGTCCGCCCCGTGCAGGTATGTACTCCTGGACTAGCGCCGTATCGTCGATGCCCAGGTCGATTCTGCCTTCGTCGACGGCGCGTGCGATGTCCTCCGGCGAATCGAAGCGGACGATGCCGGCGCCGCTGCCGCCGATGTTGGCCTTCACAACAACCGGGAATCGTAGTCCGTCTGCCCCCTCGACGGCTTGCGCCGCACTGTGAATGACGCGTGCGGCCGGAAAGGGTAAATCCAGCGACTTCAGCAGCGCCAGCTGCAACGCTTTCGATGTCTCGACGCGAAAAGCCTTCAGCCCGTTGACAACGCGGACCCCCAGCGTCTCCAGATGCGCCAGGTAGCTGAGGGTGTAGAGGATGCTGTGACGGCAGCCACGCAGATATGCGGACGGGCTCATGCGATTGAACACGAGCCCGAACTGCGCGCCGTCACCGTCGGTCGCGTCGTACGAATGCCGCTCGGCGTCGATGCGTTGATACGGTGTGCCACGGCGATCGAGCTCGGCGAAGAGCGGCCGGAACCAGTCGGGGTGCTCGTAGTAAATACCGATCGGACGATGTGCGCTCATGTCGTGCCTCGTGTGAAACGTGTTGGGAAAAGGAAAAAGGCCCGGGAAGCTCACAGCCTCCCGGGCCTTTGCACTGCGTATCCTTGATGGATCTAGTCGACTAGGAGATGGTCACTCCTGAGAGACACAGCGCGGCATCGGAGGCTGGGAGCCCCGGACAACAACACGCGCAACACTGCATCCCGAACACGATGAGACCATGCTTGCACGACCGCAATCGACTGTCAACAGATCGCGTACGACAGGTCCGCGCTAACCCTCGGTCCTCAGCGCCTCGACGGTCTGGAGCCGCAGGATCCGCCGCGCCGGGCCGATCGCGGCGAGCAACGCCACCACCGCCATCAACACCGCCACAGTAACCAGCAGCCCGGTTCCAGACCGGACGCCGGTCCCGACGGCAACAAAAGCGCCGACCGACAGCAGCGAACCAGCGGCGATGCCAAGCGCGAGCTGCCGCATCGCTCCCCTGAAGATGCCGAGCAGCAGGTGGCGCGGCTGCGCGCCGAGCGCCGAGCGGATGCCGATCTCCCGCGTGCGCTGCGCGATGGTGAACGACATCATCGCGTGCACTCCGGCGGCCGAGAGCAGGAGCACGGCGCCAGTGACGAACCCGACGGCCAGCGCCAACGCCTGAAAAGCGGACCGCGCCTCGTCGTAGAACACCAACAGCGGCACGACGCGGCGCATCTGCAGCGACGGGTCGATCTCGGCGCCGATCTCGCGCACACGCTGGATCGCATTCGCAGGCGGCGTGGTGCCGAATTTGATCGACAGCACGGGGGGGTGCGCGGCGCCTGACTGCATCGGGTGGTAGACCGACGGTTCCCCTCCCGAACCTGGCGCGCGCGGCAGGCGCGGAAAGTCGTCGACGACACCGACGATCTCGTACCAGTCGGACGGCGCGCCGCCGTCTCGATCCGCCGCATAGCGGAATTGCGTGCCCAGCGCTCCGGTGGACGGCTCGAGGAGATCGTCCACGAACGTCCTGTTCACGATAGCGGCGCGTGCCGCTCCCACATCCCTGGCCTCGAAGCCGCGGCCGGCCAGCAGGCGCGCCTCGTAGACCCGCAGGAGGTCCACGTCGACGCGGAAGCTGGCGACTTCCAGATCGCCGGCGTCGCGGATCTTCGTGGACGGCTGGAACTCGATCCGCCGGTCCGGCCCGAGACCAGGGAGAGCGGATGAGAACGTGACAGCAGTGACACCCGGCTCCCCACGCAGCCGTGACATCAGCGCATCCTGCCGCTGTCTGACCATCCCCTGATTACGCGCGGCGGCCTCGTCACTGAGGACCATGTTGGCCACGACGAGCCGATCGACGACCGCGCTGCGTCCGGCGAACTCCATCCGCAGCACGTACCACGTCAGAAAGACCGCCGCCGGCAGAATCGCCACCGCGACCGCCACCTGCGCGACGATCAGAGTCGACCACATCGAGCCGAGACGCGTGCCGGTGCGCCCGTGCAGCTCCTGCAGATTCGCCGACAGGCGCTGCCCGGTCGCTTTGAGTCCCGGCAGCACACCCATGATCAGCGCCGCCACGATCGCGAGCACGAACGCGTAGAGGATGGTGCTCGGCCCGAGGCTGTATTTCCACCAGAACGGAACCACACCCGCCATCGCCTCCACCTGCCGCAGCGCGATGCGTGCGATTACCAGACCGGCGGCCGCGCCGAGTGTCGTGAGCACGAGCGCTTCGACGAACAGCTGCGAGAGGATGCGGCCGCGGCTCGCCCCGAGCGCGGTGCGGACGGCGATCTCCCCCAGGCGCGTGATGGTGCGCGCGTAGAGCAACACCGCCAGGTTGATTGCGACCAGGAAAGACAGCGCGCCAACCAGGAACTGAGCTGCGCGCATCAGAAACACGATGAGCGGTCCCTCGAGGTCGCGATGCGCTTCGGGAAACGGCAGGACAACCGGCTGAACGCGTCCGGCGCCGTCCGGGTGTAGGTCGGCGACCTGGCGGCCAATCGAGGCCAGCTCTCCCTGCGCCTGCTCGAGGGTCGCACCCGGTGCGAGACGGCCGAACAGGTCGAGCGCGGGTCCCTCCCACGGACGCCACTTCAGCGGATTGAGGCGCAGCGGAATCCAGAACTCATGGCTGATCGGGAACGCGAACCCCTCGGGCATGATCCCGACGATGGTGGTCGGGACGCCGCCAAGTGGAACCGTGCGTCCGACGATCGCTGGATCGGCGCCGAATCGCCGGCGCCATGCGTCGTAGCCAAGGACGATGACGGGCGCGGCCTGCTCCTGCTCGTCCGAGGGCAGAAGGTACCGTCCTTGAAGCGGAGGCGTACCCACCAGGACGAACGCCGAAGCGCTGATCTCGGCAACTTCAATCGGTTCGGGAGGGGCGTTGGGCGCAATCAAGTTGTGCTGCAGCGTCCGGAAGGCGCCAAGGTGCTCGACTGTCTTCACCTGACCGCGCCACGCGGCGAAGGCGTGAAGAACTCGCTCGTCCGCGCCCGCGCTACTGGAGGACACGTATCTGATCGCGATCGCACGGTCGCCCCCGGGGAACGGGAGATCGTCGCGGAGGAGCACGCCGATTACCTCGAACGCGCTGGCGCCAAGCGCAATCGCCACCGCCATCGCGACGCCGCCGACCCCCGTCAGCCATCGGTGCTTCGCGAGCATGCGCACACCGAGGCGTGCGTCGAGCGAAACCGAGTCGAGCCACGCGAATCCGCGCGCGTCCCGTCCCTCCTCCTTGAATTTTTCTACGCCACCAAACCGGACGTGTGCCTGACGCCGCGCCTCGTCCGGGTCGAGGCCGTTATTCCGAAGGCGCTCGGCTTCCAACTCGATGTGGAGGCGCATCTCGTCGCGCATCTCGGCCTCCACCTGCTTCGACCGCCACAGTGCCCGCCAGATCATCCGGACACGCTTCGGTATTTCCCGCAAACTAGATCTCCCGGCGCGTGGCGCTCAGTGCCAGCGCGATGGCATCGGCGAGCCGGTTCCAGCCGGCCGTCTCTTCACCAAGGCGCGCGCGTCCGCCGGCCGTCAGCCGGTAGAACTTCGCGCGCCGATTGTTCTCGGACGTCCCCCATTCGCTCTCGATCAGCCCCTGCCGCTCGAGCCTGTAGAGCGCCGGGTAGAGCGCACCTTGCTGGATCTCGAGCGCGCCGCCGGAGATCTGCTGGATGCGGAGGAGCACCCCGTAGCCATGCAGCCTGCCGAGCGAAACGGCTTTAAGGATGAGCAGGTCGAGTGTGCCGGGTAAGAGGTCGGCGGAGCTGTCCATCTCTCCTAACTACGATAGGAGTCCGGGGAACGTTCCCCTAAGCTGTAAAGGAGAGTGAGGTGAGGCGATCCCCAATTGACGAATCGTTTGCCGTCGAACGGAGTGTTCACGCCTTCAGTCCTGAACTTTGGCGTCCTCGCTCGTAGCCTGCCTGAGGCCCTCCGGCTCGATATCCTCTACCACGCGATTGAATCGGACGAACACTCCCCACGCCGCCAGGAGGGCCGCAGCACCGGCGGCGACGGAGGCAGCCCGCGGCAGATCGCCCGGGTTGCCATGCAGGGCGGTGATCACGCCGACCAGGCTTTCGATCGAAAGCGCCACGACGACGACCACAAGGAAGCGCGAAAGATACCGCCGGACGCGAGTCGGCGAGCTGACGTGTACGCGGCGCACGACTTCTTCCTCGACGACCGTCTGCGCCATCTCCAGCGACATCAGCGAAACCGTGACGAGCCCGATGCTCTCGATGGCAGCGGCCGCCCGGGCGCCCAGCGTGACGCCGCTCCCTGGAGCGACTGCTTGCCACAACTCCATCGCCGCCAGACCCATCAGGCACAACGAGCCGACTCCAAAGACAGCAGCAATGCAAGCGTAGACGACGGTGAGAATGGCGATGACGAACTTCATCGCGCGCTAGAGAATTCGACGCATTCATCGATGATAGTTCGGTACCGTCAAGAGCAGCGCCCTGCGGCCAGAAGGTTGGCCGCCCGTCAAAGAGATCGAGGCGAAGACCGCGGCCTGTTACGATCGTACAAAATGCCGCATCGCCCGCGCCGTCGAGCCTTCCGCCACGGAGAGTGACCTGATGTGTGAGCCGTTGCCGTCGTGTCCTGCGCCTTATGGATCAGGGAGGCAGACGATGGATGGAATTGTTCTAGGAATGGCGATCCTGGTGTCTTCAACCGCCGGACTACCCGCAGGGGAGAGGCCGCGGGTGGCGCCCAGCGCCTTCACTTTCAATCTTCCCGATGCCCCGGCCACGTCGTTGCGCGAACAATCTCGACCGGTATGGCAGCCGACGTCATTCGCGCGCGTGCAGGGCCCGACGGAGAAGCGGCTCAACCCAGCCCTAAGGGCGTTGGTGGTCGGTGCCGGCGCGGGCCTCGGATTCATGGCGGGCGCGCGCGTCGGCTGGGAGGTTACGCCGAAGCGGGGACCGTACGACGACACCAGCGGTCTGAAAGGGGTCATGATCGGGGCGCCGATCGGTGCAGTCCTGGGCGCGGTGCTCGGCTGGCATCTGACGAAGTAGAGCTCTGTCGGTCGCTCTCTTCCTACTCCGCTCTCATGGCGACGATGGGCTGCACCGCGGCGGCGCGGCGCGCGGAGGGAATGCCGGCGAGCACGGCGACGACAAACGCGATCGCCGCGGCGAGCGAGTAGACGAGCGGCTCGACCCCGCCCAGCGGATACCACGACGGATCGGCCACGCGGACCCAGAGAACTGCCGCCACCAGCCCGACACCGATCCCAGGCACGACGAGCTTGAGCGCGTCGCCGAGCACGTCTCTCAGCACCCGCGCGCGTGACGCGCCGAGCGCCACACGTACGCCGATCTCACGTGTTCGCGTCGCCACCATGAACGCGATGACGCCGTAGACGCCGAGCGCGGCGAGTATCAGGGCGACACTGGCAAGCACGCCGCCCACCGCGGAATGCGTGAGAAGATCCTGATAATTGCCCTCGACCAGGCCTTCGCCGGTGATCAGGTTCGCTTCCCGCTCCATGGCGGCCTGATCGACCAGCGACATCCGGATTCGCATCCGTGATCGCATTCTCGAACGCGCGCCGCACCGACGGATCGGAGGCCGCACCGCGTGCGATCGCGAGCACCATGGACGCTGGATGCTGTGCGAGTGAGACGAAGAGTTGCGGCCGCGGATTGCCCATCTGCGTCGAAACCACATCGGCCGTCACGCCCACGACGGTGTAGGTCTGCCGCTCGTCCCCCTCCAGCGCAAAGACGACACGCTCGCCGAGCGGATTGCTGGTCGGGAACAGCTGCCGTGCCAGTGGCTCGGACAACAGCACGACGCGTTCCGCACCGGCGCGATCGTTCGCGTCAATCGTGCGACCGGCGAGCAGGCGGATGCCGAGCGTTTCCAGGTATCCCGCCCCGACGCGGGTCGTGTGCGCGGCGACGAACGTCGACTCGCGCTCGCGCGCGACGCGCGTGTCGCGATAGTTGAAGTCGAGCGGCACCCCGTCGGCCACACTCACCGAGACGATACCCGGCGCCTGCGCGAGATTCTCCTGCACCGTCCGCACGAAGAGCCGTCGATCGTCTTCCGTCTTGCCGATCGCGGAGAGATTCAGCTTCGCGGCATACAGACCCTGCGGCTTGAATCCCAGTTCGGCCATCGCGGTCACACGCGCCTGATCGAGCTTGACGCCACCGATGACGAGGAACGGGACGGCGAGACCGGCCTGCGCTGCCGCCGTGAACCGCTGCAGGCGGCCGACGCGCCGGCCGCTGCCGGTCGCGTCGTTCTTGAGTGCCGCAAGGATCGCCGGCCGGCTGAAGCGAAGCGCCGGCAGCAGTCCCAACACGAAACTGGTCACGAAGCAGAGGGCGATGCACTGCAGGACCAGCCAGGCATCGGGCTTGAACAGATCGAGCTCCGGCCCGTAGAAATCGTACGCCCAGGCAACGACCACCGGGCCGCCGAACAGAAGAGCGGACGCAAGACTGCCGCCCAGGACGGCCATCACCAAGGCCTCGCTCAGGTGATACTGCATCAGACGCCAGCGGCTCGCACCGATCGCGAGTCTGATCGCCAGTTCCCGCTCGCGCATCGCGCTGCGGACCAGCATCATGCCCGAGATGTTCAGGCCGACGACGAGCAGCACCATGCCTGACGAGTCCAAACACCAGCATCCGCGCGAACGTCACCTGGGAACGCATGCGCGCCCCGGGCGGGAAGTACGGCTTCGACGCCGCCAATCTTGTCTTGATTGCTTGCCGGATAGCGCGCGGCGAGCGCCGCCATTCCCGATCGAACCGTCGCATCCGCCTGCGCCAGTGTCGTGCCCGGTGACAGCCGCGCGACCACGCGCACCCAATCGGCCTCGCGATTGACGCGAGCGTTCTCGGTCCGACAGACGCTGATGAGCGACAGGGGCAGCCACAGATGAGTGCTGTCTCCGTCGAGGCCGCCGACGTGACCGCGGTACTTCTCCGGCGTCACGCCGACGACGACGTATTCGGACTGGTTGACCGTGATCGCGCGCCCGATGATGTTGGGATCGCTGCCGAGGCGCACTTGCCACATCCGATGGCTGACGATCGCTTCCGCATCGGCGCGCGACGCATCGTCCACAGGGCTGAAGCCCCGTCCGCGCGCCAGCGGGACGCCCGACGGTCGAGAAATAATTGCTCGACACGTACATCGTTGGCACCGGTATGGCGCCGCCCCCGTCGGCCAGTCGAAAGAGACTGTCGTCGCGGCTCCAGCCCGTCGTGACCATGCCGATGCTGGTGGCCGTGTCGCGCACATCGAGGTAGTCCGCGTACGTCCAGGTGTCGACGATGTCGCCGCCAGCCTGTGCCAGCAGCGGACCGGTCGGCCGAATTACGAGCTCAACCAGACCCGTCGTCGTTGACGCCGGGCGGTGTGCCAAAAACCATCCGAATCAGCAGCAGGATGGCAATGACGACACCCATCCCGAGGCCCAGCGAGGTGACGCACACCGCCGTGAACGCCCGTGCCCTGGCGAGCGTGCGAGCCGCATGAACGAAGTCGTAGAGGAAGTTGAACATTTGAGTGCGAGACAGTCGCGCCGACGCGCGCATTGTCGCGGCGCCGTCGTTTTAGATACGAGAAGACCGCGAGGATCGTTCGATAGTCCCTATCGCGTCAATTCGAAATAATCACGAAAGTGCCCCTTCGCGTATCCGTCGACCAGCGTGTCGACCGGCTGCGTCAGCGAGACGCTGTTGTAACCCGCACGACGTGCAGCGCCAGCGCCGCCCACAAATACGCTGCGAACGATCACGCTGCCGCGCAGCCGCGGCAGACGCCGGATGTTCGCGATGAAGTCCGCAAACCGGCCGGCGCGGAACAGGTAGAACTCCACATTTGACGTATAGAACGCGGCGACCTGCAGGTTCGCCCGCGACAGAAATCTCGCCACCGCCGCAAGCGCCGTTGCGCCGCTCAGGTCGCCAACAATCGGCACGATCCGATCCTCGGTCTGCAGCCGTTTCACGAACTGAAAATCGTCCTCCGACGCGAGGTAGCTGCGTCGCGTGCCGTGCCTGTCGACCTCGAGCAGCAGACCACGGAAGTCCGGATAGCCATACTGTGGCGGCCGGCCGAATGTATTGAACTGCAGCGAAAGACCCTCGTCGATGAAGCGACGATGGAACCGATCGATCGTTGCGCGATCGCTGTCGTCAAGGGGAACGCCGAATGAGTCGACCAGGCGTGTCAGTCGAACGCGTATCGCGCGAAGATCGGCCTCGCCGAGCGGTCGGGTTCGATCGATGTAGGCGACCATCTCCTCGATCGAGCGCTGCCTCCAGTCGGTGAGCGGAAGCGGTGTCGGACGGCCGGTGAGCATCGCCAGGTATTCGACACGAGTCCGTGCCTCGGCAAAGAGCGCCTTGAACAGAAGGTGCAACAGCAGGTTCTCGCGTCTGATGTCGATCACGATCGCCAGTGATGGACGCAGATGCGCGATGTACGAAAAGTTCTGATCGGGGCCGACCCCCAGGTACACACCGCGTCCGTTGTGGCCGGCAAGGGCGCGCAGCTCCGGCACGACATGTAAATAGGAGCGTTCGTTCGAGATGAGATTGTCAGTGTCGAAATACCCTGGCGGCTCTGACAGCTCGGCCACCAGGCTGGCGAACGAGCTCCGGAGCTGTGGGGCCTGCCCTGAGCGAGCGGAGCGAGTCGAAGGGTCGGCTCGCTGCGGGAAGACGGAGGCAACGCAGACAAGGAGTGCAAGCGGAACGCTCCATCGCATCGCTCTCGTCGGACCCATGGTGTGGTCGCCTTATTGCGACTTGATCGGCGAGAGCCCCGCCTTCGTGAGCGCCGCATTGAGCGCAGTCAGTTCGGTCGTGCGCAGCGACTGCCACCGGAGCATCGCGCGTCGGGCAGCCGCCCGTGCGGCCGCAACGTTCTTCACCTGTTCCGCAGTCGGCTGAACGTCGGCGGCACCCAGCTCCCGCGCCACCGCCGCGAGCGCCGCCACGACGGCTGCGAGTGAATCCGGAGACTGCGCGGGTCCGGCGCCACGGCCGGCAGGTGCCGGCGCACCCACGAGATCCTCGAGCCGTTTGTCGAATGCTTCGAGCGCGAGCTTGACCGCGTCGGGTGACGCAGCACGCCGTTTCTCCACCTCTTCGCGCAGTTGGCGAATCGAATCCAGCCCGGTACGGGCGCTGGCCGCGTCGAAGTAGCTGCCACGCATCAGCGTGTACAGCTGGCTCAGATTCAAGGCCGGCGTCGGAACACGCGGATCCTGTTTGACGCTCACGGGTTGCGTGTAACTGCGGCCGTCGACGGTCAACTTCACCGTGTATGTGCCGGGAGCCACGAGCGGCGTCGTCGGCGCTGGTGTGCTGTTGAACGGGATCGGCCTGAATGGCCAGGCCGCCGCGTCCGCCGCCGCCCTCGGCGAGCGGCTGATACCGCAGATCCCAGTGGAACCGATGCATGCCGGCGGTCGCCGCCAGCGGCTGCGGCGGGCGATACCAGTAGAGAGGCACCGGCGCGGTCGAGACGTCCGGAATCGGCGCCGGTGTGTCGGTGCTCGAATAACGCCGAACGAGCCGACCCGTCGCCGTGAGCACTTCCAGCGTGACCGGTCCGTTCGAAGCCGACTTCAGGTAGTAGTCGATCGCGGTGCCCTCGGGAGGATTCGGCAATGTCGGCTCGTCCTTCGGCCACGGCATGTCGGTGCTCAGGTTCCAGCGGACGCGCCACGCGTCGGCGGGCTTGAAGAGCACGACGTCCTCGGCGGCTGTCGACGGCCGCATCTGACGCAGCCGCGCGATGTCGTCGAGGATCCAGAACCCGCGGCCGTGCGCCGCGACGGCAAGGTCGTCGTCCTTGACGATCAGATCCCGGATCGAGCTGGCCGGCAGGTTCAGACGCAGCGACTGCCAGCTGCTCCCCATCGTCGAACGACACGTAAACACCTTTCTCCGTGCTCGCGTAGAGCAGCCCTCGCTTTTTCGGATCCTCGCGCACGGCGTTGACAGGGCCGGCGTCCGTCCATGCCGGCGACGATCTCCTTCCAGGTCCGGCCGGCATCGTGCGTGCGATAGATGTGCGGACGCATGTCGCTCACGCGCAGCGTGTTGACCGCGGCGTAGGCGGTGCGCGTGTCGAATCGGCCGGCGTCGATCATGAATACCTTCCAGTACGACTGCACGCCCGGCGGCGTCACGTCGGCCCACTTGAGTCCTCCATCAGCGCGTCGTCTGGATCACGCCGTCATCGGTGCCGATCCAGATCCGGTTGACGTCGAGCGGCGAAGGACCGATGGTGTAGATGACCCGCGCGCCGTTGCTGTCCAACTGCGGCTGCGCCTGCGGCGTGTAGGTGCCGATGCTGGGCGGCGCGTCGTGCGTGCTGCGCGTGAGATCGTCGCTGATCCGCCGCCACGTGATGCCGCCGTCGATCGTCTTCCAGAGAAAGTTGTTGCCGAACAGCAGCGTTCGTCGGTCGGCCTCTGAGAACACCACCGGATGCGTCCGCACCTGGCGGAACGGCGCAGGAGCGTCGCCGCGGCCCGCGCGAGGACCGACGGTCGAGGTCTGGCCCGTCCGATAGTCGAATCGAGTCACGTTGCGGCCGCCGAAGACGATCTGCGGATTCAGCGGATCGGGAGCCACGTAGCCGTACTCGTCGACGCCGACCGGCAGCCAGTCACGAATCGAGATCGCGCCGAAGTTGCCGCGCGAGGCGACGCACGCCGATCCACTCTCCTGCTGACCACTGCACACGCGATACGGAAAGTTCGCGTCTGCGGCGATGTGATACATCTGCGCCGTCGGCTGGTTGTACCAGGAAGTCCAGGTCTCGCCATCGTTGAGCGTCACCACCGCGCCCTGATCGGCGATGAGGATCATGATTCGCGGATTGTCCGGGTTGATCCATCCGTCCTGATAGTCCTCGCCGCCGGGCGCGCCCTTGAACGGCACCCACGTCCGGCTCCGCCGTCAGTCGATCTGAAGGTCACGATGTCGGTGACGATGACGTCATCGGGATTGTCGGGATAGACGACGACATTGGATTCGGAGACGCGCTGGTTGCCGGCGCGGTTGTCTGTCGTCGGCTTCGTCCACGTCTCGCCGCCGTCGTCCGATCGATAGAACACGCCGCCAGCAGCGCCACCGCCGCCGCGACCGCCTGCCCTGAGCCTGCGAAGGCCGCCGCCAGCCGTCGCCACGATCGCGTACAGGCGCCGCGGTCGGCTCGGCGCGATGGTGATCTCGGCATGGAGCAGCCCCTGCGGCAGGCCGTTCGTGAGCGGCCGCCAGGTGGTCGCCGCCGTCGGTGGACTTGAAGATGCCGCCGCCGGTGCCGTTCCAGGCAGCGTTCTCCCACGGACCCTGGCGATCTTCCCAGAAGGTCGCGTACACGATCTCCGGATTCGACGGATCGATGTCGACGTCGCGGGCGCCGATGTTCTCGCCGCGGGTCAGCACCTGGGTGAACGTGCGTCCGCCGTCCGTCGATCGGTAGATCCCGCGCTCGGGATTCGGGCCGTACGGATGGCCGAGGACCGCGACGAACAGGCGATCGGGGTTGCGCGGATCGACCGCGATCTCAGTGATCTGCTGCCCGTCGCGAAGGCCGAGATGCGTCCACGTTCGTCCGGCGTCCGTCGACTTGTAGATGCCGTCGCCGACCGACAGGTCCGGCCGGTGCAGACCCTCGCCGCTGCCGACGTAAATGATCTGCGGATTGGACGGCGCGATCGCGATCGCGCCGATCGACTGCGTCGGCTGATCGTCGAAGATGGGCGTCCACGTCGTGCCGGCGTCGGTGGTCTTCCAGACGCCGCCGTTGCAGACGCCGATGTAGAAGGTGTACGGATGGCTCTTGTGGCCGGCGACGGTGCAGGTCCGGCCGGCACGCATCGGCCCGATCGGCCGCCACGCGAAGTCCAGCGAACATCGCCGGGAGCATTCCCCCCTCCTGGCTGCCCTCCTGGCCGCCCTGCTGCCGAGCAGGCAACGCGGCGAGCGACGCGAGCACGAGCGCGGCGGCACAGACGCCCTTGCGCAATGTATGCATCCTCCATCTCCTCAAGTGTGAACGCCGGCTGAAAGTATCGCACTGCGTGCATCTGTGCTAGCTTGATGGCCAGGCGTTGCAGGGCGCCTCCCGTCCGCGGACAGGACTGAGTCCACC